>NZ_SDMQ01000009.1 GCF_004324755.1 Propioniciclava sinopodophylli | reverse complement strand
ATAGCCAACCAAACACCCCCGAAAGAGCAATCCAGCTGGCCACTGGCATTGACCTAAGCACGCTGTTGAGTTCTCAAACTTCCGACACACACCACACAAACCGCCCAATTCCTTGAAGCGATCCCCGCGGGGCACTCGATCTACTTTAGGGAGTTCGTCCTGCCGAGTCAAATCGGCGGTTCTTGCCCCCTCGACTCCAGTCGCCGATGTCGCCCAGTTCACTGGGTTCGTCATCGAGTAGGAATCGGCCTCCGTGTCGGCTCGAGTGACTCGTTCCGTCCCCCGAAGGCTTGGTAAACATTACGCGCCTTTGCCAGGGAGGTCAAATCGGGGTGGCGGCCACGGCGTCCGGCCTTGTCAGAGTGACCTCAGGCGCCGTCTCGGGCAACAGCGAGGGCCCCCGTCCAACCGGACGGGGGCCCTTGGTGCTGTGCCGGTACGGCTCAGGCCTCAGGGGTGCTGGGCTTGAGACGCGCCGTGTCCACGGGGACGCCGGGACCCATCGTCGAGGCGATGGTGATCTTCCTCAGGTACTTGCCCTTGGCCGCGGACGGCTTGAGGCGCATGACCTCGTCGAGGGCGGAGAAGTAGTTCTCCGCCAGCTTGGCCTCGTCGAAAGACGCCTTGCCCACGATGAAGTGGAGGTTGGCGTGGCGGTCGACGCGGAACTCGATCTTGCCGCCCTTGATGTCGGTGACGGCCTTGGCCACGTCCATCGTGACGGTGCCCGTCTTCGGGTTCGGCATGAGACCACGCGGACCCAGGACGCGGCCGAGCTTGCCGACCTTGCCCATCAGGTCCGGGGTGGCGACGACGGCGTCGAAGTCGAGGTAGCCGCCGGCCACCTTCTCGATCAGCTCGTCGGCGCCGACCTCGTCGGCACCTGCCTCGGTGGCCGCGGCGGCCTTCTCACCGGTGGCGAAGACGAGGACCCGTGCCGTCTTGCCAGTGCCGTTGGGGAGGTTCACCGTGCCACGGACCATCTGGTCCGCCTTGCGGGGATCGACGCCGAGGCGCATGGCGACCTCGATCGTCTCGTCGAACTTGGCGGACGCACCGGCCTTGGCCAGGGCGAGCGCCTCCTCCGGGGTGTAGAGCTGCGCCGCGTCGATGGTCTCGGCTGCTGCGCGGTAAGCCTTGCTGCGCTTCATGTCTGGTTCCTTTCATCCAGCCCGGGGGCTGTTACCAGGTGTGGTGTGGGCCGCGCCGGCCCTGCCACGTGGGGAGGGGATCAGCCCTCGACGGTCACGCCCATGGAACGAGCGGTGCCCTCGACGATCTTCATCGCGGCGTCCACATCGTTGGCGTTGAGGTCGGGGAGCTTGGTGGTGGCGATCTCGCGGACCTGGTCCTTGGTGATCTTGCCGACCTTCTCCTTGTTCGGCTTGGCCGAACCCGACTTGAGGCCGGCGGCCTTCTTGATCAGCTCGGCGGCCGGCGGCGTCTTCGTGATGAAGGTGAACGTCCGGTCCTCGTAGATCGTGATCTCGACGGGGATGACGTTGCCGCGCATGGATTCGGTCTGGGCGTTGTACGCCTTGCAGAACTCCATGATGTTGACGCCGTGCGGACCGAGGGCGGTACCGACCGGAGGGGCAGGGGTAGCCGCGCCCGCGTTCAAGGCAACCTTGACGAGAGCCGCCACCTTCTTCTTGGGAGGCATGTTGGGTCCTTGCTACTTGGTGGCACGGCCGGGACGCCGCACCGTGGTGGTGTTGCTGACCCCAAGGGTTCGGGGCCGGTGCGAACCGATCGCTCAGACGTCCTTCTGGACCTGGGCGAAGGTGAGGTCCACGGGGGTCTCCCGCCCCAGGATCTCGACCAGGGCCTTGAGCCGCTGGTGGTTCGCATTGATCTCGGTGATGGTGGCATGCACGCCCGAGAAGGGGCCTTGCACGACCATGACGGAGTCGCCCACCTTGAAGTCGGCGACCTCGACCTTGCGCTTCTTGGGCGTGGCCGGGCCGGACGCCTCGGCGTTCGCCTTGGCGATGGCGGCGGGCGCCAGCATCTTGGTGACCTCGTCCAGCGACAGCGGGACGGGGTGGCTCGCGTGGGCGACGAAGCCCGTGACGGACGGCGTCTGGCGCACGGCCGACCACGAGGCGTCCGTCAGCTCCATGCGGACCAGCACGTAGCCGGGCAGGACGGTGCGGGTGACGGTCTTGCGCGTCCCCTGGCGGGTCTCGACGACCTCCTCGGTCGGCACGACGGACTCGAAGATGAAGTCCTCCATGCCGAGCGTGGTGATGCGCGCGTCCAGGTTCTGCTTCACACGGTTCTCCATGCCGGAGTACGTGTGGATGACGTACCAGTCGCCGAACTGGGAGGCGAGCTTCTCGCGCAGAGCCGCGACCACGGCCTCGTCGTCGGCGTCGCCCGACTCGTCGTCAGCCTCCGCCTCGTCCTCGTCGTCGTCGCCCAGGTTGAGGACGATCTCGTCGTCCGCCTCGTTGTCGTCACCGAAGTCGAGGTTGAGCTC
Organism: Propioniciclava sinopodophylli; assembly: GCF_004324755.1. Taxonomy (GTDB): domain Bacteria; phylum Actinomycetota; class Actinomycetes; order Propionibacteriales; family Propionibacteriaceae; genus Propioniciclava; species Propioniciclava sinopodophylli. The sequence goes on along the minus strand of NZ_SDMQ01000009.1, from coordinate 155,455 downwards.
GACGTCCTCGGCCGTGACGTCCGCCGGCCCGAGGTCGATCTCGACCTCGTCCAGGGTCACGTCGTCGTTCACGTCGTCAGCCATTGCCTTGTGTCTACCTTCCGTTGCTTCAGTTTCAGCCGAACAGCTTCAGCAGCAGCCAGCCGAAACCGAGGTCGAGCAGACCGACGTACGCGATGACGATCAACACGAACACGAGCACGGCCCAGAAGTACTGCTGGACCTGGCTCCACGTCGGCCAGACGACCTTCTTGAGCTCCTCAACCGATTCGCCCACGAACTGGACCGGACCGGTCGGCCGTGCGGCGACGGCCTGGGCCCCACCCCGCTTGCGGGCCCGGGTGGCCGTGCCCTTCGCCATCGTCGCCCCGACCTCGGCTGTCCGGCGGACCGGACGCGAGCTGCGGGCGCGCTGGGCGACGGTCTCGGCCGCTGCCAGCTGGGCGGGGTCGTCCACCGCGACGGCGTCGCCCTCGGTCGGGGTCACCGGCGCCGTGGCGTCCAGTTCCTCGGCCTCGGTCTCGTCGGCCGACAGCAGGTAGGGCTCGGGCTCGACAAGATCCTCGCCGAGCAGTTCGCCCGGCAGGTCATCGCGGTCGTCAGGGGACGCCAAGGACTCGTTCGAGTCTTCGTTGGGTGCCACTGCACAAACCTCACATCTGCCGATCGTCGCCTTCCAGGCCCCGATGGACCCAGCAGGGCAAGAGGGACTCGAACCCCCAACCTGCGGTTTTGGAGACCGCTGCTCTGCCAATTGAGCTATTGCCCTTCAGTGACCCACCGTACCGAGCATGCCAAGGCATGCCCCAGTACTGGTTGGTTCCACCAAGGTCGAAAGTGTACGGGTTTTGGCCCCGGACGTCGAACCGACCCTTCGACAAGCTCAGGGAACCGGGTGGGCTCAGGGAGCGGGGTCCAGCTCCACGCCCACGAACACCGGCTCGGGCACCAACGTGACGCCGAACCGCTCCCGGACGCCGTCGCGCACCTCCCGCGCCAGCGCCACGATGTCGGCCGCCGTCGCTCCCCCGCGGTTGGTCAGCGCCAGCGTGTGTTTGCTGGACAGGGTGGCCGGGGGCGTCCCGTGGCCCTTGGCGAAGCCGGCGTGCTCGATGAGCCACGCCGCGCTGGACTTGACCCGGCCATCCTCGGTCGGGAACCGCGGGGCATCCTGCGGCAGCAGGGCGGCGACCTCGGCGTCCACGATCGGGTTGGTGAAGAACGAGCCGGCACTCCAGGTGTCGTGGTCGTCGGCGTCCAGCACCATGCCCTTGCCTCGGCGCAGCGCGAGCACGGTGTCCCGGACGTCGACCAGCGGGGCGCGCCCGCCCGCCTCGACCTCGAGTCGGCGGGCGAGCTCGCCGAATCGGATCGGGGCGCCGAGGGACCCCTGCAGGAACTGGAAGGTCACCGAGACCACCACGTAGCGGCCGGGTTCGGCCTTGAAGCGGCTGTGCCGGTAGGAGAAGTCGCAGTCGGCGTTGGCGAAGGTGCGGTAGGTGCGGTCACGGCGGTCCCAGGTGCGGACGCTCCAGATGGTCTGGGCGACCTCCTGCCCGTACGCGCCGACGTTCTGGATCGGGGTCGACCCCACCGCGCCCGGGATGCCCGACAGCGCCTCGACGCCGATGTAGCCCTGGGCAACGGTCCAGGCGACGAAGTCGTCCCAGTTCTCGCCGGCCTGCACCTCGACGAGGATGCCGCCGCAACTGGCCCCGTCGCCGGTCGGGCCCACGGCATCCGCGTCGATCTCGCAGAACGTGCCTCCGTCGGTGCTGACGCCGGACGTGGCGACGTGGACGACGACCCCGTCAAAGCCAGCGTCAGCGACGAGGACGTTCGAGCCGCCCGACAGCACGAGGACGGGCTCCCCCGCGGCGTCCGCGTCCGCGATGGCGGCGACCAGCGCCTCGGTGGTGGTGGCCTCGATCCAGCGCGCGGCCGGGCCGCCGACGCGCAGGGTGGTGTGGTCGGCGAGCAGCTCAGTCAACGCGCACCTCGGCGGTCGCGGACCCGAGCACCTTGGCCCCGTCACACAGCGCCTCGATGGACACGGTGGCCACCCCGTCGGAGACCCTGGTGACGCGGCCGTTGACCGTCACGACGGTGCCCACGCCGTCGTCGGGCACCGGCACCGGCCTGGTGAACCGGACGCCGTACGACACGACCTTGGCGGGGTCCCCCGCCCAGTCGGTGACGACGCGCAGCGCGCGCCCCATCGTGAGCATCCCGTGGGCCAGGACGCCGTCCAGCCCGATGGCGCGGGCGGCGTGGTCGGAGTGGTGGATCGGGTTGAAGTCGCCGGACGCCCCGGCGTAGCGCACCAGGTCGGTGCGGGTGAACGTGAGCTCCAGCGACGGGAGCTCGAGGCCGACCTCGACGCTCATGCGGACGCCTCCTCGGGCCAGGTGTGCACCAGGGTGGACGTGGACGTGCAGACGTGCTCGCCGGCCGTGGTGTCGACGCTGGCCGACACCGTGATGAAGGCGCTGTTGCCGCGGGCGCGGACCTTGTCGATGCTCAGGGTGGAGACCACCTCGTCGCCCGCGCGCAGGGGGCGGGCGTAGTCGAAGCGCTGATCGCCGTGGATGAGGCGCGACAGCTTGATGTCGAGTTCGGGGTCGGCGAACAGTCCGTCCCAGGCGGCGAGGGCGACCACGATCGCGAAGGTCGGCGGTGCGACGGCGTCCGGACCGCGGTAGGCGGGGCTGTCGTCGCCCAGGGCGTCCGCGAACTCGGCGATCTTGCCGGCGGTGACCGGATAGGGCGCCGTGGCCGGGTACGTCCGGCCCACGTGTGCGTCGGTGATCGGCATGGTCGCAGGCTACCGCCTGCGGATAGGGTCGCGCCGTGAGCCTGCGCCTGCTGTTCGTCTCGATGCACACCTCCCCCGCCTCCTCGCCGGGGGCGGGCGACGCGGGGGGCATGAACGTCGTCGAGCTGCACCAGGCGCAGGCCCTCGCGGAGCTCGGACACCAGGTGGACATCGCCACGCGGCGCTCCTCACCGGAGCAGGAGGACGTGACCGACCTGGGCGGGGGCGTCCGCCTGCTGCACGTGGACGGCGGCCCGGCCAGCGACCTGGCCAAGAGCGCCATCGACGCCCACATCGGCCAGTTCAGCGCCGGGTTGGCGCGGCTGGAGCCGTACGACCTCGTGCAGTCCCATCACTGGATGAGCGGGGTGGCCGCGCTGCCCGTCGCCCGCCGGTGGGGCGTCGCGCACGTCCAGAGCTACCACTCGGTCGCCGCCCACCCGGGCTCGCCGCTGTCGGAGGGCGAGCCGCCCGAGTCGGACGCCCGGGTCGCGGGCGAGGCGCTGATCGCGCGCGAGTCGGACGCCATCATCGCCGTGTCGACCGCGGAGGCGCGGACGATCGTCGAGCGGTGCGGCGCGGACCCGGCGCGGGTCGGTGTGATCCCGCCCGGCGTGGACCTGAGGACGTTTCGCCCCGCCTCGGCGTCCGAACGGCGTCCGGCCTGCCCGTGGTGCGGGTCGCGGGCCGGCTACGTGCTCATGGCGGCCCGACTGCAGCCGCTCAAGGGCGGCGACCTCGCGATCCGCGCGATGGCCGAGCTCCCGGCGTCCGTCCGACCCGACCTGGTCATCGCCGGGGACGTCAGCCACGACTTCGCCGACTACCGCGACGAGGTGGAGGCCCTCATCGACACCCTCGGCATCCGGAGCCACGTGCACTTCGTGGGCGCTCAGTCGCGCGAGCAGCTGGCCGCGCTGATGCGGCACAGCCAGGCGCTGCTGGTGCCGTCACACTCGGAGACGTTCGGGCTCGTCGCCCTGGAGGGGGCGGCGTCCGGGGTGCCTGTGCTGGCGTCCTCCACTGGGGGGCTGCGCGAGGTCGTCGTGCACGAGGAGACCGGCTACCTCTTGCCCGACCGCGACCCGGCGCGCTGGGGGCGACACCTGTCCGGCCTGCTGGCCAACGAGCCGCTGCGCGCGCGCATGGGGGTCATCGCCCGCGTGCACGCCCGCCGGTTCGCGTGGCACGACATCGGCGTCCGCCTCGGGGACGCCTACGAGCGCATCGCGGCGGCCCACCGGGCCTGAGGACGCGAACGGGCCGCCCCAGCAGGGACGGCCCGTTCATCGCAGTGGGGTCAGCGGGTCTCGCGGTGCGCCGTGTGCGTCTTGCACTTGAAGCAGAACTTCTTCAGCTCCAGGCGGTCGGGATCGTTCCGCTTGTTCTTCTTGGTGATGTAGTTGCGCTCCTTGCACTCGGTGCAGGCAAGCGTGATCTTCGGGCGGATGTCGCCGGACTTCTTGGCCATGACAGCCCTCCTTGAACTCGTGTGGTCGAACGATCGGTAGCGGAGACGGGACTTGAACCCGTGACACAGCGATTATGAGCCGCTTGCTCTACCACCTGAGCTACCCCGCCGCAGCCGCCGGCGAACCGGCGACCAGAGCCCCCATGCGGATTTGAACCGCAGACCTCGTCCTTACCAAGGACGCGCTCTGCCAACTGAGCTACAGGGGCAAGACAGCGTCGTACAACCTACAGGACGCGGGGGGTGATTCCCAAATCGATCGACGCCGCTCCGGCCACCGGTGCCGCACCCCTTGGCGAGGGGCGCGACGTGGACCGGAAACCGAACGACCCGGCCTGAGCCGGGTCGTGGTGGCAGGTGTAGGGTTCGAACCTACGTAGGCATTGCCGACGGTTTTACAGACCGCTCCCTTTGGCCGCTCGGGCAACCTGCCGTGCTGATCGCTCAGCGGGTAGCTACTCTAGCAAGCCCTGTGGCCGACGGACCAAATCGAGAGGTGAAGCATGGCATCCGACAGCTCGTTCGACGTCGTCAGCAAGTACGACGCCCAGGAGGTCGAGAACGCGATCAACATGGCGGCCAAGGAGGTCGGGCAGCGCTTCGACTTCAAGGGCACCGACTCGTCGATCCGCAAGTCCGGGGAGCTGATCGAGATCGAGTCCAGCGGCGAGGAGCGGGCCAAGGCGGTCCTCGACGTGTTCCAGGGCAAGCTCATCAAGCGCGGCATCTCGCTGAAGGCGCTGGACGCCGGCGAGCCACGGCTGTCCGGGAAGATGTGGAAGATCACGTCGTCGATGAAGTCGGGCATCTCACAGGAGAACGCCAAGAAGCTGGCCAAGCTCATCCGCGACGAGGGCCCCAAGGGCGTCAAGACGCAGATCCAGGGCGACGAGATGCGCGTCTCCAGCAAGTCGCGCGACGACCTGCAAGCCGTCCAGCACCTCATCAAGGAAGCCGACCACGACTTCGCGGTGCAGTTCACCAACTACCGCTGACGTGCGCACCCCCACCCTCCTGCTCGCGGCGCTGGCCGTCGCGCTGACCGGCTGCGCCGGTCCCACCCGGACTCCCTCGACCCCTCCCCCGGCGCCCGGCGCTCCGGTGGCGACGCTGCCGGTCGGGATCACGCCGTCGATGACCACGTGGGACTCGACCGTCGAGCTTCCCGGCGTGGGCGAGGCCCGGTTCACCCACGAAGGGGACGACGCGATCGTCACCCTCACCGCGGCAGTGGCCGGCGTCCGCATCGGGCTGGCGCGCGGGGCACGCATCGCCGACGACGTGGCGTTCGCCTGCAGCGCCCAGGTCGTCTCCGGGGCGTCTGCCGACGGCGCCGTCGGGGCGGGCCGCACCGCGGTGGTGAAGTACGAGAACTGCGCCAACGGCGACACCTTCGCCTGGAACTACATGGTCGACGGCGAGCGGACGCTGTCCATCGGGGTCGAGAACGGCTGATGGCGTTCGGCGGGTTCCCCGAGGCGGCGCTCACGTTCTACGACCGGCTCGAGCTGGAGAACACGCGCGAGTTCTGGGCGTCGGCCAAGGGCACCTACGAGGACGCCGTGCGCGCGCCCATGCAGGCGCTGGCCGACGACCTGGCCGCCGAGTTCGGCGCGGCCAAGATCTTCCGGCCCCACCGCGACGTCCGGTTCCGGGCGGACAAGTCGCCCTACAAGACCCACCAGGGCGCCTTCGTGCGGGTCGGCGAGGCGCTGGGCTACTACGTGCAGGTGTCGTCCTCGGGCGTGGAGGCCGGGGCCGGCTTCTACCGGGCCTCGCCCGAGCGGCTGGCAGCGTTTCGGTCGGCGGTGGCGGGCCCGGCCGGGGACGTGCTCGAGGGGCTGCTGCGGACGGCCGCGGCGTCCGGCCTGGAGTTGGGTGGGGACACCCTGAAGACCACGCCGCGGGGGTACGAGCGCGACCACCCCCGCATCGGGCTGCTGCGGCACAAGACCCTCACGCTCAGGCGCGACCACGGCTTCGCACCGGTGATCCACACCGGCGAACTGGTCGACCTGGTCCGCACGGACTGGCGCGCAGCGCGTCCGGTCGTGGAGTGGCTCGACGCCACGATGTCGTCCTGATCCGTCCGGGGCGTCTGGCAGGCTGGGGGCATGAGCCCGACCAGCGTGAACATCCCCCAGGCCGTGACCATGGGCGTCACCACCCTCGCGTGGTACGCGCTGCCGGACGCGGTGCGCTCCCGGCCCGCCCGCGCCGTCGTGAAGACCGGGCTGCTCGCCGCCGGTGGCACCGCCTGGGTGCTGCAGCGTCGCCCACGCTCCGGGCTGCAGTCCGGCCCCGACGTCTACGACGACGTGCTCGCCGCGGTGAACGCGGAGCCGGTGAAGGCCCTGGGTGTCGGCGGGGCGGTCGTCGCGCTCACCGTGGCCCTGTCCGTCGCCGGCGAGAAGGCCATCTTCGCCTTCGGCGAGCGGCGCCGCGCCCGGGGCGCCCGGTTCGCGCACGCGCTGCCCGCGCTCGGGCTCGGCGTGCTCGGCGCGGTGTCAGCGCTGCCGCTGCCGGGCGAGGGCCGGTCAGGGGTGCGGCCGGCTGAGGGTGGGTAGCCTGACGCGGTGCTCCGCGTCGCCTCCTACAACGTCAACGGCATCCGCGCCGCCCAGCGGCGGGGCTTCGAGTGCTGGCTGGAGCGCCGGCGTCCGGACGTGGTGGCGATCCAGGAGATGCGCTGCCCACCGGAGCTGGTGCCGGAAGGGGTGTTCGGTGACTATCACCACGCCTACCACCCGGGGAGCCTGCCGGGCCGCAACGGGGTCGCCGTGCTCTCGCGGGTCGCGCCGACGGCCGTGCGGCAGGGGTTCGGGAGCCGCGTGTTCGACCACGAGGGGCGCTACCTCGAGGTGGACCTGGACCTGCCCGGCCGCCCGCCACTGACGGTGGGGTCGCTGTACCTGACGAAGGGCTCGCCCAAGGTCGGCCCGGACGCCGACTTGGCCCGGTACCGGCGCAAGATGCGGTTCATGGCGTCGTTCCGGGCCTACCTGGTCGGGGCAAGGCGCACCGCCCGGCGCGAGGGGCGTCAGTTCCTCGTCATGGGCGACTTCAACGTCGCGCACGAGCGCTCCGACCTGAAGAACTGGCGCGGCGCAGGGCAGAAGGAGGGTTTCCTGCCCGAGGAGCGGGAGTGGTTCGGCTCGCTGCTGTCGGAGCGGACGCTGGTGGACGTCGTGCGGCGCCTGCACCCCAACGCCGAGGGCCCCTACTCCTGGTGGTCGTGGATGCCGGGCGCTTTCGAGCGCGACTCGGGCTGGCGGATCGACTACCACTTGGCCTCCCCCGGCCTGGCCCGCACCGCCGTGGCGGGCGGGACCGACCGCGAGGAATCGTCGGCCGAACGCGTCAGCGACCACGCCCCGGTGGTCGTCGACTACGCCTACTGAGGGGCTGTCGGCGTTCAAACCCGGGGCTCTCGGCGTTCAAACCCGGGGCTCTCGGCGTGCAAACCTGGGGCTCTCGCCGTGCAAACCTGGGGCTCTCGGCGTTCAAACCCGGGGCTCTCGGCGTTCAAACCCGGGGCTCTCGGCGGATCAGGGCTCGAAGCAGGCCAGGACCTCGTCGCGGGTGACGTCCTCGATGCGGGCGTGCTGCCAGGTGGGGTTGCGGTCCTTGTCGACCAGCTGCGCGCGGACGCCCTCGGCGAAGTCGGGGCGCGGGATCAGGTGGCGGGCCAGGACCATGTCCTGGGCGAGCACCTCGTCGACGCCGGACATCGCCTTCGCGCGGCGGATCGCCTCCAGCGTCGCGGCCACCGACAGCGGGCAGCGCTTGCGGAGGTCGGCGGCCGTGGCGCGGGCGTCCGGGTCGTCGTGGGCCTCGAGCGCCTGCACGATCGCGGCCGGGTCGTCGGAGGCGTAGCAGGCGTCGATCCAGCCCTGCCAGCCGGCCAGGACGGAGCCCGGGGCCTCCCCCTCGGTCTCGTCGACCTCGTCGGCCAGGCCGACGAGGACGGCGTCCGCGGCGTTGATCGGGTTTCCGGTGAGGGCGACGTGGGTGCCGAGCTGCCCGGGCGCCTGGGCGAGGTACCAGAGGATGCCGACGTCGGGGGTGAAGCCGATGATGGTCTCCGGCATGGCGAGCACGGAGTCGGGGTAGGCGATGCGGCGCGAGCCGTGCGCCGAGACGCCGAGGCCGCCGCCCATCGTGACGCCGCGCATGTGCGCGACGTAGGGCTTGGGGAAGGACTTGATGGCGGAGTTCATCGCGTACTCGACCTCGAAGAACTCCATGAAGTCGCCGCCGGCGAGCACGTGCTCGCGCAGGGCCCGCACGTCGGCGCCGGAGCACAGGCCGCGCTCTCCCGCCCCGGAGATCTCGACGCGCACCGTCGCACCATCGGAGGCCCAGTCGTCGAGGGCGGCGTGGATGCCGGACAGCATGCCGGGCGTGAGCGCGTTGATGGCGCGCGGCCGGTTGAGGACGAGGTGTCCCACGCCGTCGCGTGCCTCGACGATGAGTTCGGTGATGGTCATGCTGTCTCCTGTCGACCGGCTTGCGGGACGGTGGCGGCCTCGTGGGGCGAGCCCACGGGCACGGTGGAGTCGAGCCGGGCGCCCTCGGGCGCGCGGCGGCTGAAGCGGCGCAGCACCAGCCAGACGAGGGCCGCGGCCACCGCGGCGAGCGCCAGGGCGACGGCATCGTTGCGCCAGGCCAGGTTGCCAGCGCCGTAGACCAGCAGCACCGACGTCACGATCGCGGCGGTGCGCAACGTGCGAGCGCTGGTGCGGGCCAGGGGCAGGAAGACGGCGCCCCACAGCAGGTACCAGCTGTGCAGCGCGGGGCCGAAGATCGCGTACGCCAGGTAGGCCCAGGCCAAGAAGGTGATGGGCCGCGTCCGGAGGTAGCGCAGGCCGACGAACGCCATCAGGCCGAACGCCGCCACGAACGACACGGTCGTGGCGAAGGCGGGCGTGATGCGGGCGGCCTCGGCCAGGCCGAGCGCCTCGAAGGCTCGCTGCAGCGCCCAGCCGGCGAGGCTGAACGGGGCCATCGTGACGATCATGCCGGGGACGCCGACGGCCCCCAGCCAGCCGAACCCCAGCCCCGTGAGCATGGAGACGCCCGCGAACACCCCGAGAACGCCACCCAGCACCAGCAGCAGCCGGGGCAGGAACCGCAGCACGTCGCGTCCGTGCCACGACGCCCAGCCCGACCCGATCACCGCGATCGGCAGCGCCGCGAGCAGCGCCGGCTGCTTCACCGACATGGCCACGCCCACGGCCAGGATCGCCACCCAGAACCAACCCCGGTAGGCGCAGAAGATGGCCAGCACGACGAGGCCGAGCATGAGGGCGTCGTTGTGCGCGCCGCCGATCAGGTCGATGACCAGGAGGGGGTTGATGGTGGCGAACCACGCCGTCCGGCGGGGGTCGAGACCCATCTGGCGGGCGATCCGCGGCATCAGGTGCACGATCAGCCCGACCCCGACCAGGGCGGGAAGTCGTTGGGCCACCGCGGAGTAGTAAGGGTTGAGCCCGGCCAGGTCGACCAGCCCGTGCGAGATCGTGAGCGACAACGGTCCGTACGGCGCCGGCGTGTAGCGCCACAGCCAGGCGACCTGGTCGGCGAACGTGCCGGGCAGGACGGACGGCGAGACCTCGTACGGGTTCAGGCCGTTGTGCAGCAGCCAACCGTGCGCGGCGTAGCTGTAGGCGTCATGGCTGAAGATCGGCGGGGCCACCAGCAGAGGGAGCGCCCACCAGGCCAGCACCGCCCAGTGCTTGACGTCGCGGTACACGGCGGGGCGCAGGCGGTACCAGGCGATCAGCAGCAGGGCGACCGCGCCGATGATCATGACGGTGGCCAGCGCGCGGGCCAGCCACGAGTCCAGGCCCAGCTCCCGCATGAGGGGCCAGTAGGGGGACGCCTGCGGCAGGTAGGCCGGCGACAGCGAGCCCAGCGCCAGCAGCGCCGAACCGAGGAGGCCGAGCTGCACCGGGCGCAGCCGGATCGCGGCGAGCAGGTCTGCCCACCGCGCGGCCAGCGGTCCACCCACAGCGCGGAACACTGCCGCCTCCCCTCGAGGTTGGTGTGTGCGGGCCGGGCGGGTGCGCGGGCCCCATCGAGCCCCCAGCCTAGTGGTGGCGCCCTCTGTGGCAGTCTTGCTCCGTGCGGTACTACGACTGGTTCTCCGACGGCTCGCTCGTCGTGGGCGCCATCGGGCTGGCCTGCTGCGTCGTGGAGACCGAAGCCGCCACCGCCGGACGCCCCGAGCTGACGGGGGTGCCGGACGGTGCGCGCGTTGTCCTGGCCGTCGCCGGCACCGTGACGGACGCCGTCGCCCCCCTCGTCGCCGCCACCGTCGCGGCGCACCCGGGGGCGTCCGTGGTGTCCTTCGGGGCCTGCGCGAGCGCCGGCGGCCCGTACTGGGACTCCCCCGTCGTCACCAAGGGCGTCGACCAGCTGGTGCCCGTCGACCACTACCTGCCCGGGTGCCCGCCCACCCCGGCCGCGCTGGCTGCCCTGCTGGAGCAGGAGTACCGCCATGGCTGATGAGGTGCGTCGTGTCGAGGCCGACGGCTGGCACGACGCCGTGGCCGCGGCGGTGGCGTCCGGCCTGGCCTGGTTCGACTGGCTGGGCGGCGTGGACGAGATCGGCCGCGCCGACGCGATCCGCGTCACGATCCGCCTGGCCGCCTCCCCCGACGCCGACGGCGTCCGGCTGGAGACGCTGGTGCCGCGCGACGGTAGCGCGCTGGCGTCCGTCGCGGACGTGGTGACCGGGGCGGCTTGGCACGAGCGGGAGGTGCGTGACTTCTTCGGCGTCGGGTTCACCGGCGGCGACGAGCGCCCCCTGCTGCTGCGGGAGGGCGCCGTGGGCCACCCCCTGCGCAGGGACGCCGTGCTCGCCGCCCGGGTGGTCCGGCCGTGGCCGGGCGCGAAGGAGCCGGGCGAGACCGTCGCGGCCGGACGCCGGCGCATGGTGCCCCCGGGCGTCCCCAACCCGGACGTGTGGGGTGAGCGCGAGGGTGACCCCGCGAGCCCCGAGGAGGTCGCGGCGTCCGTGCAGGGCGGCCGGGTGCGGAGGCGGCGATGACCGGGCACCGCTCGATCCGGCTCGTCTACGAGAACTGCACCTCCTGCATGATCTGCGTGCGTGAGTGCCCCGCGTGGTGCATCGCCCTGTCGAGCCACTCCGAGCCGATCCCGGGATCGCCGCCGGGTCCGCGGCAGCGCACCCACAACATCCTCGACGCGTTCTCGATCGACTGGTCGCTGTGCCTGTACTGCGGCATCTGCGTCGAAGAATGCCCTTTCGACGCCCTGGCCTGGAGCGACGAGCTGCCCGCACCCGCGGCGTCCGCGTCGGGGCTGGTGGAGGAGCTCACCTGACGTGTGGCCCACATCGTGGGACAACATTTTTCGATTGATGGAGGGATCGGCTAACGTTCCTGACGTGACGATCTGGACCGAACCGAACCTCGTGGGCCGCGCCCACGTGGACTTCGCGCGCGTCCGTTCCTCGCAGTGTTGTTGCGGCTGCTGACGCGCCCGCCTCTCCTGACCGCCGGGCCGCGTTGCCCGGACTCGCCTTTCTTCTGCCACGGGCAGGTTGACGCCTGTGCGTACGTCCGGTCAGCGGGGCCTCAACCCGAGGAACCCCACCATGAGCACCAACACCACTCCCCACTCCGCTGCGCTACCCGGGGCGAAGGTCCGCCCGCCCCGTGAGGGCCGCAGCAACGGCCAATGGCTCGTCGACGGCCACGACCCCCTCAACCCGAACGAGGTGTTCAAGGCAGCCGACAACGGGCTGAACGTGCGCGAACGCATCGAGACGATCTACGCCCGCGAGGGCTTTGCCTCCATCCCCGACGATGACCTGCACGGCCGCATGCGCTGGTGGGGCCTGTACACCCAGCGCAAGCAGGGCATCGACGGCGGCCGCACCGGAACCCTGTCGGCCGATGAGCTGTCCGATGAGTACTTCATGCTGCGGGTGCGCATCGACGGCGGCGCGCTCACGCTCGACCAGTTGCGGGTCGTGGCCCAGATCAGCGTCGACTTCGCGCGCAACACCGCCGACATCTCCGACCGACAGAACATCCAGTACCACTGGATCCGGGTCGAGGATGTCCCCGAGATCTGGCGGCGCCTGGAGTCGGTCGGGTTGCAGACAACGACCGCGTGCGGCGACACCCCGCGCGTGATCCTGGGCTCGCCGGTGGCCGGCATCGCCGCCGAGGAGATCATCGACCCGACGCCCGCCATCGCCGAGATCGTCGAGCGGTTCATCGGTGACCCCGAGCTGACCAACCTCCCGCGCAAGTTCAAGTCGGCGATCACCGGGCACCCCAGCCTCGATGTGGTGCACGAGATCAACGACGTCTCCCTGGTCGGCGTGGTCCACCCCGAGTTCGGGCCCGGTTACGACCTGTGGGTGGGCGGCGGGCTGTCGACCGCCCCGCGCCTGGCCGAGCGGCTGGGCGTGTGGGTCGCCCCCGACAAGGCCGCCGACGCATGGCACGGCGTGGTGCGGATCTTCCGGGACTACGGCTACCGCCGCTTGCGCAACAAGGCCCGGCTGAAGTTCCTGCTGGCCGAGTGGGGGCCGGAGAAGTTCCGCCACGTGCTCGAGACCGAGTACCTCGGGTACGCCCTGCCCGACGGCCCGGCCGCCGAGGCCTCGGGTGGGACCGCCGACCACGTGGGCGTCCACGAGCAGAAGGACGGACGCCGCTACGTCGGCCTGGCTCCCGTCGTGGGCCGCTCGTCGGGCACCACCCTGCTCGCGCTTGCCGACGCGGCCGAGGCGGCAGGTTCGGGCCGCATCGCGTTCACCCCGCACCAGAAGGTCGTCGTGCTCGACGTCGACCCCGGGCGTGTGGACGCCTTCGTCGCCGCCACCGAGGTACTCGGCCTGACCGCCAACCCCGGCGCATTCCGACGCAACACGATGGCCTGCACCGGCATCGAGTTCTGCAAGCTCGCCTTCGTCGACACCAAGGACACCGCCACCGCGGCCGTCGAGGTGCTCGACAACCGGCTGGCCGACCTCGGGCTCGACGTGCCGATCACGCTCAACGTGAACGGCTGCCCCAACAGTTGCGCGCGCATCCAGACCGCCGACATCGGGCTGAAGGGCCAGATCGCCAAGTCCCCTGAGGGTGCCGACGAGTTCGCGTTCCAGGTGCACCTGGGCGGCGGGCTGGCCTCGGCCGACCGCGAGGAGGCCGGCCTGGGCCGCACCCTGCGCGGGCTGAAGATCACCGCCGAGGAGATGCCGAACTACGTCGAGCGCGTCACCCGCCGGTTCGCCGCCGAGCGCGGGCCAGGCGAATCGTTCGCCACGTGGGCCCACCGCGCCGACGAGGAGGCCCTGCGATGAGCCTCGACGTGGCTGGCCTCGGGGTGGTGCCCGCTCCCCACGGGCCCGGCCGCCGACGCTCGGCCGCCGAACTGGAGTCCCTGGCCCACGAGGCGTCCGTGCGGTTCGCTGACGCGAGCGCTGAGGAGGTGTTGGCGTGGGCGTCCGAGACGTTCGGTGACTGCTTGGTCGTGGCCTGCTCGATGGCCGGCGACACGGTGGTCCCCCACCTGGCGGCCCGCCACCGGCCCGGTGTGGACGTGCTGTTCCTGCAGACCGGCTACCACTTCCCCGAGACGATCGGCACCCGAGACGCCCTCGAGGCCACCACCGACGTCACCATCGTCGACGTGTGGCCGGTGCAGACCGTGGCCCAGCAGGACGCGACCTTCGGCGAACAGCTGCACGACCGCGACCCCCGCCAGTGCTGCGGGCTGCGCAAGGTCGAGCCGATCAACCGCGAGCTGGCCAGCTACGAGGCCTGGGTGACCGGGCTGCGCCGCGAGGACTCCCCGCTGCGTGCCGACACTCCTCTCGTGGAGTGGGACACCGCGCACCAGATGGTCAAGATCAACCCGATCGCCGCCTGGACCTTCGACGAGCAGGTCGCCTACGCCGGCACCCACGGCGTCCCCATCAACCTGTTGCTGACCGAGGGCTACCCCTCGATCGGCTGCGCCCCCTGCACCCGCCCGGTCGCTCCCGGCGAGGACCCGCGCGCCGGTCGCTGGGCCGGCCTGGCCAAGACCGAGTGCGGCCTGCACGTCACGAAGACCCACCCCGAGGAGGACCAGTGAGCATCGACACCGACCCGACCCCCGCCGCTGACGCCCCCGCCCCGACCCGCCAGCTCAGCCACCTGCGTGAGCTGGAGTCCGAGGGCATCCACATCATCCGCGAGGCCGTCAGCGAGCTGGAGCGCCCCGTGCTGCTGTTCTCCGGCGGCAAGGACTCCGTCGTCATGTTGCACCTGGCACTCAAGGCGTTCTGGCCCGGACGCGTGCCCTTTCCGGTGATGCACGTCGACACCGGCCACAACTTCCCCGAGGTGATCGCCTACCGCGACCGCATCGTGGAGAAATACGGCCTGCGCCTGGTCGTCTCCTCGGTGCAGGACTACATCGACGACGGCCGGCTGCTCGAGCGCGCCGACGGCACGCGCAACCCGCTGCAGACCCAGCCCTTGTTGGACGCCATCGCCGAGCACCGCTTCGACGCCGTCTTCGGCGGCGGACGCCGGGACGAGGAGAAGGCCCGCGCCAAGGAACGTGTCGTCAGCCTGCGCGACGAGTTCGGCCAGTGGGACCCCCGCAACCAGCGCCCCGAGCTGTGGACGCTCTACAACCCGCGGCACCGGCCGGGCGAGCACGTGCGCGTGTTCCCGCTGTCGAACTGGACCGAGCTCGACGTGTGGCGCTACATCGAGGCCGAGGGCATCGAGTTGCCCGACCTCTACTACGCCCACGACCGCGAGGTCTTCGCTCGCGACGGCATGTGGCTGGCCACCGGCCCCGTCGTCGAACCGCGCGAGGGCGAGCGGGTCGAGACCCGCCGCGTCCGCTACCGCACGGTCGGCGACATGAGTTGCACCGGCGCCGTCGAATCCGACGCCGCCACCATCGCCGACGTCATCACCGAGGTCGCCGCCACCCGCATCACCGAACGCGGTGCCACTCGCGCCGATGACCGCCTCACCGAAGCGGCCATGGAGGATCGCAAGAAGGAAGGGTACTTCTGATGGCTTCAACAAGCTCAGCCACCACCGCGACAAGCCCAGCCACCCTGTTGCGCCTGGCCACCGCCGGCTCGGTCGACGACGGCAAGTCCACGCTCGTGGGGCGCCTGCTGTACGACTCCAAGTCGGTGCTGACCGACCAACTGGACGCCGTCGAGCGGGTCTCCCGCGCCAAGGGCCTGGGCCACGTCGACCTCGCGCTGCTCACCGACGGCCTGCGCGCCGAGCGGGAGCAGGGCATCACCATCGACGTCGCCTACCGCTACTTCGCCACGGCGAACCGGACGTTCATCCTCGCCGACTGCCCGGGCCACGTGCAGTACACGCGCAACACCGTCACCGGCAGTTCGACCGCCGACGTGCTCGTGCTGCTGGTCGACGCCCGCAACGGGGTGCAGGAGCAGACCCGCCGCCACCTCGCCGTGGGCCAACTGCTCCGCGTGCCGACGATCGTCGTCGCGGTGAACAAGATGGACCTCGTCGACTTCGACCAGGCCACCTTCAACCGGGTCTCCACCGAGGTGCGCGCCGTGGCCTCCGAGTTGGGCGCCGACGCCGTCCATACGATCCCGGTGTCCGCGCTGGAGGGCGACAACATCGTCGAGAGGTCGGACCGCACGCCGTGGTACGAGGGACCCTCCCTGCTGGAGTTTCTGGAAAACGCACCCGCGGGTACAGAGTTCGCCGACCTGCCCTTCCGGCTCCCTGTGCAGTTGTCGATCCGTCCCCAGGACGCCGCCCCTGAGTTCCGCGAGTACCGCGGCTACGCGGGCCAGGTCGCCACCGGCGTCGTCCGTGTGGGCGACCCCGTGGTCGTCCTCCCCGCCGGCCGTCGTACGACGGTCACGGCCATCGACACCGCGGACGGGCCCCTGACCGAGGCATTCGCCCCCCAGTCGGTGACCCTGCGGCTGGCCGACCCGATCGACACAACGCGCGGGGACCTGATCGCCGCGGCGTCCGATGCCCCTGAGCCCACCCAGGACCTCAGCGGGCTGGTCGCCTGGCTGGCGGAGAAGCCGCTCCGGGTCGGGGCGCGCGTGCTGGTCAAGCACGGGACGCGGACCGTCCAGGGGATCGTCCGTGAGATCACCGGGAGGCTGGACCTCGACGCGCTCGCACCCATCCCGACCGACACGCTGGAGCTGAACGACATCGGCCGGGTCACGTTGCGCCTGGCCGCGCCCGTGGCGCCCGACGACTACACGGTGTCGCGGCGGACGGGTTCGTTCCTGCTGATCGACCCCCAGACCGGGGGGACGCTCGCGGCGGGCATGGTGCGCGGCTTCGGGGCCTTCGACGAGGCCGCCGAGCAGGCGGCCACCGTGAGTTGGTCCATCTGATGCAGAAGCTGCTGCTGCTGGCCGTCGTCGGGTTCGGCGCCCAACTCGTCGACGGCGCACTCGGCATGGGGTACGGCGTCACGTCCACGTCGCTGCTGCTGATCGCCGGGCTGTCCCCGGCGCTGGCATCAGCATCGGTGCACCTGGCCGAGCTGGGCACCAACGTGGCCTCGGGCGTCTCCCACTGGCGGCTGGGCAACGTCGACTGGCGGCTCGTCCTGCGCCTGGGCGTGCCCGGCGCGCTGGGCGCGTTCGCCGGCGCGACCTTCCTGTCGCACGTCTCGACCGCGCTGGCCAAGCCGCTCATGGCCGCGATCCTGGGCGGGCTGGGCATGTACATCCTGTTGCGCTACGCGTTCCGCCCGCCCGAAGTCGCCCAGGCCCGCCGCTCGCCGCACACCGCGCGCTTCCTCGTCCCGCTCGGCCTGGCCGGTGGGTTCGTGGACGCCACCGGTGGCGGCGGCTGGGGACCCGTCTCGACGACGTCGCTGCTCAGCGCCGGCAGGACGGCCCCGCGGACCGTGATCGGGTCGGTCGACACCTCCGAATTCCTGGTGTCCTTCGCCGCCTCGCTCGGCTTCGTGCTGAACCTGGGCCTGCTCGGCATCGACTGGGGCATCGTCGTGGCGCTCCTCGCCGGGGGGCTGCTGGCCGCCCCGCTGGCCGCGTGGCTCGTCTCCCGCATCCCCGCCCGCATCATGGGCGTGGCCGTCGGTGGCCTGATCATCATGACGAACCTGAAGGCCCTGTTCGACGCCACGCAGCTCACCGGCGAGCAGGTCACCGTCGGGTTCACCCTGTTCGCGGCGGTCTGGCTGGGCCTGACCGCCTGGACCGCCTGGCGGCACGAACGCAACCGTCGCCTCACCCTGGCCCTGCGCGAGGCCGCCGAGGCGGAGTGGTCGATTTGAGCCCCACCGACACCCTCGTGCTGGCCTGGCACGGCTCCCGCAACCCGGCCGGCAAGGCCCTCATCGCGCGGATCACAGCCCGTGTCGCCGACCTGCTCCCGGGCGTGAGGGTCCACACCGCGTGGGTCGACATCGAACCCGAGCTGCTGCCCGAGACGCTGGCTCGGGTGGGTTCCTGCACGGTCGTACCGTGCTTCCTGGCCAGCGGCTACCACGTGACCCACGACGTACCGCAGGCGGCGGCGTCCGTCACCCACGAGGTGCTTGTGACGCCGCATCTCGGTGGCTCCCTGCACCGCGCCCTGCTGGACCGCGTGGCCGAGGCCGGCGGGCCGGGCGACGCGGTGGTGCTGGCGGCGGCCGGGTCGAAGAGCGCCGCCGCCCTGGCCGAGGTGGACGCCGTGGCCTCCCTGCTGGCCGCCGCCCTGGGGGTGCCGGTCGAGGTGGGCAACATCTACCTGTCCGAGCCGTCGGTGGCGGATGCGGTGGCCCTTCGACAAGCTCAGGGAACCGACGTCCTGGTGCTGCCCTACACGCTGGCCCCGGGACTGTGGGGAGAGCGGATCGCCGGCCTCGGCGTCCGGGTGGCGGAACCCCTGGGTGATCACGCGGACGTGGCCGCCTCGATCACCGGGCGGTTCCTCTCTGCCACCCGGTTCGACCAACGACTACTGTTGACCCTTGAGTCTTCACCTGAGAAAGAAGTGCCGTGACTGACGTCCAAACACTCGACCGCGTCGTGATCCGGTTCGCCGGTGACTCCGGCGACGGCATGCAGCTCACCGGCGACCGGTTCACCTCCGACTCGGCGACCCTCGGCAACGACTTCGCGACGCTGCCGAACTTCCCCGCCGAGATCCGCGCGCCGCAGGGCACGATCGCGGGCGTGTCGAGCTTCCAGCTCCACTTCGCGAACGCCGACATCAAGACCCCCGGCGACAAGCCCGACGTACTGGTGGCGATGAACCCGGCCGCATTGAAGGCCAACCTCGCCGACCTCAAGCGTGGCGGCCTGATCATCGCCGACAGCAACGAGTTCACCAAGCGCAACCTGGCCAAGGTCGGGTACGCCACGAACCCGCTGGAGGACGGCTCGCTGGTCGACTACCAGCTGCACGCGATCGACCTGACCGCGCTGACGGTCACCTCCGTCGAGCAGTTCAAGCTCGGCCGAAAGGAGGCCAGCCGCGCCAAGAACATGTTCTCCCTGGGCCTGCTGACGTGGCTCTACACCCGCCCGGCCGAGAACACCTTGGAGTTCCTCGACAAGAAGTTCGGGCGCGACGCCAGCATCCGCGACTCGAACAAGGCGGCGTTCCTGGCCGGCCACGCGTACGGCGAGACCACCGAGACGTTCGCGGTGCGCTACGAGGTCGTCGCGGCCCCCGTGCCGCCGGGCACCTACCGCCAGATCACCGGCAACAAGGCGCTCGCGCTGGGCCTGATGGCCGGCGCGGCCAAGGCCAACCTGCCGCTGTTCCTGGGCGCCTACCCCATCACGCCGGCCTCCGACGTGCTGCACGAGCTCAGCCGCGCCAAGGACCACGGCGTCACCACCTTCCAGGCCGAGGACGAGATCGCCGCCGCCGGCGCCGCGCTCGGGGCGTCCTACGCCGGCCACCTCGGCGTGACCACCACGTCCGGCCCCGGCATGGCCCTGAAGTCGGAGACCATCTCGCTGGCCGTGATGCTGGAGCAGCCGCTCGTGGTGTGCGACATCCAGCGCGCCGGGCCCTCAACGGGCATGCCGACCAAGACCGAGCAGGCTGACCTGCTGCAGTCGCTGTACGGACGCCACGGTGAGGCCCCGCTGCCGGTGCTGGCCGCCCAGTCCCCCGCGGACTGCTTCGCGACCGCCGTCGAGGGCGTCCGCATCGCGCTGCGCTACCGCACCCCGGTGATCGTGCTGTCGGACGGCTACCTGGCCAACGGCGCCGAGCCGTGGCTCATCCCCGACCTGGCCTCGATGGACGCCATCGACCCGGCCTTCGCGACCGAACCGAACGGCCCGGACGGCACCTTCCTGCCCTACCTGCGCGACGACCGCCTCGCCCGCCCGCTGGCGATCCCCGGGACGCCCGGGCTGGAGCACCGCGTCGGCGGCATCGAGAAGGCCGACGGCACGGGCAACATCTCCTACGCGCCCGACAACCACGAGCGCATGATCGCCCTGCGGCAGGCCAAGGTGGACGGCATCGTCGCGGACATCCCCGACCTGGTCGTGGACGACCCCAGCGGCGAGGCATCCGTGCTGGTGCTCGGCTGGGGCTCGACGTGGGGCCCCATCTCGGCCGCCGCCAAGCGCGTCCGCGACGCCGGCCGCAACGTGGCCGTGACCCACATCCGCCACCTCAACCCGCTGCCGGCCAACACGGGCGACGTTCTGCGGGCCTACGATCGCGTGGTCGTGCCCGAGATGAACCTCGGCCAGCTCGCGATGATCCTGCGGGCCAAGTACCTGGTCGACGTCCAGTCGTACAGCCGCGTGCGGGGGTTGCCGATCAGCCCCGCCGAACTGGCACCCCATCTGGTCGACGTCATCGACGGAAAGGACGCCCGATGAGCTCCGGCCTCGCCGGCATCCCGCTGGCCCTCGAGCCGCTCAACCGCAAGGAGTTCGTCTCCGACCAGGAGGTGCGCTGGTGCCCCGGCTGCGGGGACTACGCCGTGCTGGCGGCCTTCCAGGGCCTCATGCCCGAGCTGGGCATCAAGCGCGAGAACACCGTGATCATCTCGGGCATCGGCTGCTCGTCGCGGTTCCCCTACTACGTGGACACCTACGGCATGCACTCGATCCACGGCCGTGCGCCGTCGATCGCGACCGGCGTGGCCATCGCGCGGCCCGACCTGGCCGTGTGGGTGATGACCGGCGACGGCGACGCGCTCTCCATCGGCGGCAACCACCTGATCCACGCGCTGCGCCGCAACGTGAACATCACGATCATGCTGTTCAACAACCGCATCTACGGTCTCACCAAGGGTCAGTTCTCCCCGACGTCGGAGGCTGGGAAGGTGACGAAGTCATCGCCCGCCGGGTCGGTGGACCACCCGTTCAACCCGGTGACGCTCGCGCTGGGCGCCGAGGCGTCCTTCGTGGCCCGCACGATCGATTCCGACCGCAAGCACCTGACCTCGGTGCTGCGGGCCGCGATCGAGCACCGCGGTGCGTCCCTGGTGGAGATCTACCAGAACTGCCCGATCTTCAACGACGACGCGTTCGCCGGCCTCAAGGAGGTCGACTCCCCTGCGGTGATCCCGCTGGTGCACGGCGAGCCGATCACGTTCGCTGGCGGCCAGCTCGGCGTCGTCCGCGGCGCCGACGGGCGCCTCGCGGTCAAGCCGGTCTCCGACGTGGCGGCGTCCGACCTGATCGTGCACGACGCGCAGGCCAAGGACGCCACCCTGGCGTTCGAGCTGTCCCAGCTCACCGACACCCAGGACCTGTCGGCGTCCCCGATCGGGGTCTTCCGTGACGTGGCGCGTCCGGTGTTCGACGACGAGGCCCGCAACCAGGTCTCGATGCCGGCCGACCGCGAGGCCGCCCTGCAGCGGCTGATCGCCGGTCCGGACACCTGGACGATCGTCTGATCACACCGGCGGGTGGGGCTGGCTCTCTCGGAGCCAGCCCCATCGCTGCATCCGGGCCAGGGTCGCGCCGACGCCGTCCTCGCCGCGGACGACCTCACCGACCTCCTGGGCGCGGCGTCGGCGTCCGTGGTGAGCAGGCGGATGAGCCGGCCCAGGCGTCCGACTGTGAGGCGGTGGACGCTGACCGGCTCCGGGCCGAGCCCCAACCGGTGCACCCGCCACGCGTGGTAGGGCTGGTCGACGCCGAACGGGACCATCGCCTGGGGCACGCCTGCCGCCAGCGCGGCGTGGGTCGTGCCGGCACCGCCGTGGTGGACGACGCCCGCCATCCTCGGGAACAGCCAGGCGTGGGGCGTGGGTGGGATCGCACAGACCTGGTCGTTGAGCTGTCCCGGGGTGTGACCCCGAAGGGTTGGCGTCACCACGCGCCGCCCGGACGCCTTCGCCGCGCGGACAATCACCTCGAGGTCGTCGTCCGTGGCGAACCCGGTGAAGGAGCCGTAGCCGACGTGGACCGGCGGCTCGCCCTGGAGCCAGTCGTCGAAGGCGGGGTCCGGTGCGAAGACGGACGCCGTGGGCGCCCACCAGCCCGTCTGGACGGCGTTCGCCGGCCAGTCGGGGGCCGGCGGGACGAGCACCGGACTGGCGGCCACGATCACGGGGTGGGCGTCGGCGTCCGCCGTGACGTCGGCGGTGGACCTCGGCCGTCAACGGGCCGCCCAGGGCGGTCGCGAGGCGCCACCCCGAAGACGGAACCGCGGCGGTCGTGACGCGCGGCATCCGTGTGAAGCTGCTGAAGAAGAACCGCGTCGCATCACGCTGACGCCGCACTCAAACGGCGCCGCCGATCGACAGCGCGTGCACGTGGGGTGCCCCGCGGCTGCGTTGGTGACTCGTCAGGCGTGGAGACTCACCGTGCCGTCCATGCGCTCGCGAGCTCCGCGGCAGCGGGGGCCCGCGGAATGCGCTCCTGCTCCAGGCGCCGATCACCCTGCCGTACCAGGGCCAGCGCGTCGAGCTCCGCCACTGTGAGGTGGCCGATCACCCCGCGGAAGGGTCGCGGCTCATCGACGGCGAGATGCTCATGCGTGCGCCACGTCCCGGCGTCCATCAGGACGGACTCGACGCGCGGCAGCGCTTGGCGCAACTGGCCCAGGATCTGGAAGCCGTAGGTGTCGAGGTCGCCCCAGTACGCAACGTCAGCTCGGGCTACCCACGGCACCTCGGCGAGCACGGGGGCGGCGAAGCCCATGCCGTGCAGGGCCACGGTGCGCGGGAGTTCGGGCAGCGTGCCGAGCGTGGTGGCGTTCTCGCAGATGAGCACCCGAGCGGGTTCGACGTCGAGGGCCCGCAGACCAGCCAGGTCGACGGAGAAGTCCGGAGGCCCCGGCAGCAGGGTCGGGTCGAGCGCCCTGACCCGGAACCGCACCGCCACGCGGCGCAGCCCGGTGCCCTCCTCGCCGGCGATACCGCTGACAAGGGCTTCCACGAGCGCGCGGTGCCGCTCCAGCCACTTGGTGTGGACGCCGACGACCGGCAGCTCGCGCTCCCACAAGCCCGTGGAGGGGTTGGCCACGATCCACGCCACCACGGCGAGGAGCCGGACGACATCGGCTTCATCGAGGGCGCCCAGCCTGCGGGCCTGGGCGCGGATCGCGTCGGTCAGGTCGGCGTCCGGCCAGACCTCGCGCAAGCGGGCGACCCCCTCGAGCCCGCGCTGCCACGTTTCGGACTGTCCGGAGAGCCGTGCCAAGGCCGCCGGCGTGCCTGTGGCGCGTACGGGGAGCCGTTGGGTGCCGAAGTTGGTCCACGCTCGCGTCGACCACTCGACGTGGATGCCGTCGGTCCGCTCGAAGCGCTGCCACGCCTGCACCCAGGCGGCCACGGCGTCCGGGTCGCTTGCCATGACCGACTCCGTGGGTGGGTGCAACGGACGCCAGCGCACGGCCCCCGCTTCCGCGTCCGCGTCGGTGACGGACGCCGCCAGCCACGCCGGCCAGTGCGCGCGCCACTGCTGCGCGGCCCAGCCGCGGAAGTCCGCGACCGACCTCACAGCAACGCCTCCTGCAGATCCTGCTGGTCCTGCGTGAAGGCCTCGTCGTCGGCCTCGAAGGGCAGTTCCTGCACCTGCGATCGTCGTCCGGAGTCGTTCGTCACCATGACCACACCGCCAACGTAGTCGTCGATGGTCTGCAGCATCTTCATGGGCGTGGCCAACAGCAGCTGGAACCCGAACTTCTTGAACACCTCCAGGCCCGCCTGGGTGAACGTGTGGTCGGCCTTGTCGAAGGCTTCGTCGATCACGACCAGCGCGTAGGTCGGCTCGGACTGCCCGCTGGGCGCGAGCTGGAACCGCAGGGCCGCCGCGAGGCAGAACGTGACGAGCTTCTGCCGCTCGCCTCCCGAACGCCCACCGGACCCGGTGAAGACGTCGAGTTGCTCACCGGATTCACCCACCACGCGGGCCTGGAAGTGGACGTGCTGGCGCGTGTCGAGGCAGCGCTCGCGCCACGCCCGATCCGCCGGGTCGGAGGAGCCCAGCCGGTCGAGGATGCCCTTCATCAGCGTGAACCGCCGCTCGGCCACCACGCGCTCCTCACCCCCGTTGGAGGCGAACACCGCACTCGCCGACCCCGAGATGATCTCGTTGAGGGTGGACAGGAAGGTGTCGACGTCGGGCAGCGCCCTGTCCTTCACCTCGATCTGCAGGTGCCCGCCGGGGGTGAATTCGGTGAGCCGCAGCGAACGGTTCACCTCGTCGACCCGCAGCCGGATCGCCCGTCGCGCGCCCTTGATCTTCGTTGACAGCTGGCTGATGTTGTTGCGCGCCTGGCTCTGCAGCAGGTCGAAGAACCTCTGCTCGAACGTCGGCAACCCGTCGCGTTCGAGCACCGTGAGCCGCTCGAGGTACTCGGGCAGGTAGCCGATCTCGTCGGCCCAGTCGGCCGACTGCGACGGCCACCCGTCCCGGTAGCCGGCCATCTGGCGGGTGATCCTGCGGGTGAGGGTGGCCCGCTCACGTTCCAGCGTGATCGTGCGGTCGCTGAGTTGCTGGCGCAGGAGCACCTCGAGTCGGTCGGCAGGAGCGTCGAGCTGACGGGCGCGCTCGGCCAACTGGTCGGCGATGACCTCCGGCACGGGCTCAGCGGCGGCGAGTGTGGCGTCCAAGTCGTCCAACCTCGTTTCCAGGCGGCGCACCTCGCCCTCCACACGGTCGCGGCGGGACGCCAGCGTGCGGCGCGCCTCCTCGGCCTGCGCGACAGCCTCGTCGGCCCGCGCGAGCGCCCGCTCGAGGTCGGGCAGGTCGGCGTGTTCGAGCCGCAGGCGGTCGATCCTGTCGCGGGTGGTGGCGAGCTGGGCGTTCAGGGCGGCCACGTCGAGGTCATCCCAGTCGATGCCTTCGAGCCGGGCGAGGGCCGAGCGCAGGGCCTTGCGTCGCTCGTCGCCCCGGCCCAGCTCTTCGACCGCCCGTTCGGCCTCGGCCACCGCTCGCGTCGCCTCGGCGAGGTGGGCCTCGAGCTCGGCCTCCTTCGCCTCCGTCGAGAAGCCGAGCACCCAGCGGCTGCGATCGTCGACGTGGCGCCGGTCGTCCTTCTCGTGGAGGCTGAGCGAGTGCTTCACCTGACCCGCGCGGGTGACCGCGCGGTCGTGGTGGCGGAAGTCATGCGGGTGCTCCACGCAGGCGTAGTCGAAGCGGCGCCGCAGTCGGTCGGCGAGCCACCCGGCGTGCGGGCCTTCCGCCAACTCCAGCTTGGCGAGCAGGGACACCTCATCGGGCTCGACGTCGGAGCCCGGCGCCACACCCTCGCCCACCCGCTCGTACACCAGCCGCGTGCCGAGGAACGACGCGTCGACCACCTCGGACGCCGCCAGGTAGTGGGCCTCCGGCACCACGAGCGTGCGCGCGAACGACCCCAGGACGCGCTCGATGGCGCCGCGCCACCCGGCCTCAGCAGCCCGAACCTCCACCAGCTCGCCCACGAACGGCAGCAGCGACGTCGGCACCTGCAGCCGCTCGGCCAGCAGTTGCCGGGCCTCCAACAGCTTCTCGTCGAGGTTCGAGCCGTGCCGGCGCAGGGCTGCGAGCGCGGTCTCGATCCCGTCACGCTTCTCGCGAGCACTGCGGCGACGCATGGCGGCGTCCAGTTCGGCGTCCTTGCGCTCGCGCTCCTCGGCCTCGAACCGCTCCGCCGCAGCTTGGACACCCGTCTCGAACGCGCCCACCGCGTCGGGGCCGGTGGGCCACTCCAGCCCCACCACGGACGCGCTGCGCGCCAGCTCATCGACCCGCGCCTGCGCGCGCCCGAGTTGGCCCTGGATCGACTCGACCAGTTGCTCCAGCGTGCCCAACTCGGCTCCTGCCGAGCCGTCCAGGGCCCGCTGCGCCTCTGTGCGGACGCCCTGCAGCTCCGACAGCCGACCCTCGGCGCGCTCCAGTTCCGCCTCCAGCCCGACGAGTCGTGGCCGTTCGCGAGCGAGTGAGGCCTCGGCGTCCGACTTGGCCCGGGCGGTCAACCACGTGACCAGGTGGGCCTCCTCCTCGGCCAATTGGGCCAGCGCGCTCTCGGCGTCCGCGTGGTGGTCGGCGAGGCCGCGCAACGGGGTGAGCACCTCGACCTGGCGGCGGGCGTCCACCACCGAGGTGTGCGCCAGAGTGAGCTCCTCGAACTGCTCGACCGTCTCGGAGCTGAGCTGGAAGGTGTCGGGCTCATCGAGCATGAAGTCGCGGAACAACGAGTCGAGGTTCGTCAGGTTCTTCGCCGACTGGGTCTTGTGCAGCAACAGCTGGGCCTGCTCGCTGCCGAGACCCATGCGCTTGCGGAACTTTGCCGAGAAGCCGGTGTAGGCGTCTTGGCTGAAGATCTCCCAGTGCGGGAAGGCCTGCTGCACGCGTCGGTTCTCGATGCCGTCCTTCGCGTAGGACTGCAGCGACAGCAACTCGACGGCCTCTGGCGCCATGATGAACATCGACCGCACGTCGGCCGGGTTGGTCGACCCCGCTCGCAGGTGGAACAGCCGGATGAGCGTGGTGCGGGTGCCGTGCCCGTCGTCGAAGGTCAGCGCGACGCCGCTCCAGTTGGGCCCCTTGCGCAGGAAGGCGGTGCCCACCTCGCCGGTCGCCTCGTCGGTCTCGCGCTTGTAGGCGCCGAGGATGTAGGTGACCAGGTTGCGCTCGCGGTCACCGGTCTCGGTACCCTGGGCGGCCGCGTTGAACTTGAGCTTGGCGGGCCGCACCATCAACGCGGCCATCGCGTCGAGGATCGACGACTTGCCGGCCCCCGACGGACCCGTGAGCAGCAGTCCGCGGCGGGGGACGGCGAAGGACCGCGCGCCGTCGAACGTGCCCCAGTTGACGAGCTGGACGCGGCTGAGGCGGTGCTGGCCCATCACGCCTCCACCAACCGCGCCAGGTCGTGGGTGATGACGGCCACCTCGTCGGCGCCGAACACCAACGCGAGGATCGGCGAGATCTCCCACCGCTCCTCGTCGTCGGTCGGGAGCAGCACGGAGTTCTTCTTCATCTTGTTGATCGACGCGCCGATGCGGTCGTCGAACCCCTTCTTGTCGCTCAACTCGGCCGGGCGGTAGCTGCGCAGCTGGTCTTCGATCTCGTCGCGGCCCACGAACGTACGCGCTGCGGTGCCCTGCCCGGCGAGCAGGCGCCGGCGCAGGAACAGGACCAGTGCCGTGTCGAGCAACGTCAGCGGGTGGCTGCGGACCACGCGGGGGGCGTCCTCGACCGCGAGGTTGCGGACGAAGGCGATGCCGGCGTCGGTGTCGACGACCAGGTCGAGGTACAGGTCGGCCAACCGGGCGCGGACCAGCTGCTCATCGCGAACCAACGCCGACCACAGCCGGCCCTCCCCCTCGGAGCCGCGCAGGTACGGCCCCCGGATCAACTGCAGCAGCACGCGCCGGGTGGCCGGGGACAGCTCACCGTGGTCGACGACCTCGTCGGCCACGACGTCGTCGAACTCGTCGGGGGTGTCGGCCGCGCGACGCGGGACGGGCTGCATCGTCATGCTTCACTCCAGTGCTGGGGTACCTGACTGAAAACGTAGCGGGGCGCACTGACATTCTTCGTGCGGCCACTCGGCGACGTCCACGACCACGTCTCGTGCTCGGGTGTGGCGATGGCATGGTCCGTAGCCAGGAGCAACATGCCGACGATGGACGCCAACCCCTGCGTCGCCGGGAACCGGGCCAACACCTCGCCGGCCGTCGCCGTCGGTGTGTCGGCCAGCGTGGCCGCGATGTGGCGCTGCAGCTCGGGGAAGTCGATCTCCGTGAGGCGGACGAGCGCCCGGAGGTGTTCGATGTCCAGCGGCGTGGTGGGGTGCTCGACCACCTCGGTCTGGGTGCGGAGGTCCGCGGGGTTGTGCAGCGCCCACGCTCCGATGGACGAGATCGGCACGGACGTGAGGTCGAGGCTGCGCCCGACCTCCTTGATCGGCGAGAGGCGCTGCAGTGCTGCGTAGGCGGCCTGCTCGGCGCGCTCAAGGGCGTCCGCGAGGCGCTTGTGCTCGCGATACTCCTGGGTCTCGACGAAGCGGCGCAGGCTGCGGGAAAAGCTCGTCAGGGTCTGGCGCACCTGGGCGCTCTCCTGCTGCAAGGTGGTGAGGAACTGCCGCAGGAAAGCGGCGTCCGACCCCGCGAGGGCTTGGGTGAACGAGCGCTGCAGGACGGCGTCCACGGCCTCGTCGAACGCATCGGTGAGGGCCGGGTCGAGCAGCAGGCGGTGGAAGGCGGCGAAGGTGCGGCCGGCGTCCGACTCCTCGATGACGTCGACGCCGGCGAACACCCGCGCGAGCACGGACCCGCGCGACCCGTCGTTGGTGATGATCTGCTCGCGCAGGCCTTGGTTGAGGCGGTCGAGGTCGTCGGCGACCTTGGCGAAGTCGCCGGGCACCTCGCCCGCCAGGCGCAGGATCTCGCGGAGGCGTTCGGTCGCCTCGATGTCGCTCATGGGCTCGAACTCGCCGGACTCGACGCGGGCGATCTCGGCGTCGAGGCGGTCGCGCTCGGC
Organism: Propioniciclava sinopodophylli; assembly: GCF_004324755.1. Classification (GTDB taxonomy): domain Bacteria; phylum Actinomycetota; class Actinomycetes; order Propionibacteriales; family Propionibacteriaceae; genus Propioniciclava; species Propioniciclava sinopodophylli. Next base: position 127,240 of record NZ_SDMQ01000009.1, on the reverse strand, counting down.
GCGCAGCGAGTCGAGGCGGCTCGTGGGCTCGGGGTCGGAGTCGCGCGCGAGCCCGGAGAGGAGGTCTGCGAGATTGCTCAGCCGCGACGACGTGACCGCCGACTGCGGTTGTTCGACCGCCGTGACGAACCGGACTGCGTCGGCGGCGTCCCGGGAGAGCTCGACGGTCTCCTCGCGGCTCTCGGTCGGACGCCGGATGAGGATGCCGTCGCGGATCCACGCGGCAACGTACTGCTGGGCGGTCTGCGGGAGAGCGAAGCCCGCGTCGCGCAGCTCGTCGAGGTCGTCGGCGACGCCCGCGACGAACTCGGCGTAGGTGAGGATGCGGTGGTCGGCGAAGCGGCCCGAGAAGATCGCGACCATCGCCGGCATGAGGTCGGCGCGCAGCAACTTGAGTCCGGCGGACTGGCTGGCCCTCTGCGCCGTGACCGCGCTCCCCGTTCGTCCGGCCATGGGGGCAGTGTAGGGGCGGACGCCGTGCGCGCCGGTGAAGTCCCCTGCCAGGTCAGCGGCAGCTCGGAGTGTTCGCGGGTTCACGCCGACAGTTTCGCCTCGGGCTGCCATGGAAACGGATAACCGCGTATCCTTGCGTATGGATCGATCTGCGAAAGGATCTGAGGGGTATGGGCTGGCCAAGCGTGGGGGTTGAAACTTTGGATTGGCGCGACTCGTGGCGTACGTACGAGGCCGCCGTCGTCCCTGCCATCGCTGGATTGGAGGTCGAGTCCTCGCTCGACCCCGGGACGGCCGCCCGCGTCGGCGCCGCGCAACAGTCGATCACCGCGTTCGACGCGGAGATGACCGAGCAGTTCGGACCCCTCGAATTGGGCACCATCGACACCGTCCTCCTGCGTTCGGAGGCGTCGTCGTCGTCACAGATCGAGCACCTCACGGCATCGGCCAAGCAACTCGCGCTCGCCGAACTCGGCGAGTCGAAGAGTGTCAACGCGCGGCTCGTCCGCGCCAACGTCGCCGCCATGGAAAGCGCCGTCACCACTGGGGAGTTCAGCACCGAGACCGTCGTGGCCATGCAGCGCGACCTCCTCGGCGAGACCGGGTTGCACGTCGGCGTCCGTCACGAACAGGTCTGGATCGGAACGTCCGGGTCAAGCCCGATCGGCGCCGCCTTCGTTCCGCCCCACCACGATCGCGTCCAGGCGAACCTGACCGACCTGTGGCAGTTCCTGACCCAGGACGCCCGCCTCCCCCTCGCCCACGTGGCCGTGGGCCATGCCCAGTTCGAAACGATCCACCCCTTCGTCGACGGGAACGGGCGGGTGGGTCGAGCGATCGTGCACAGCTACCTGCGCCAGCGACGCCTCACCAGCCACGTGACCGTGCCGATCTCCGCAGGACTACTCGCAGACACGGCCGGCTACGTACGCGCGCTCACCGCGTACCGAAGCGGTGACCCCTTACCGATCGTGGGCGAGTTCGCGCGAGCTGCGCTCGACGCCGCTGCCGTCGGTCGTGAACTTCTTGCCGAGCTCCGAGACATCAGGGGGACATGGGAAGAGCGGCTCGCTGCACGGCGCGACTCGGTCGCGTGGCGCATCGCCGACCAACTCGTCGGCCATCCCGCGGTCACGGCCGAACTTGCCGCCACGCGCAACGGCGTGTCCGCGGCGGCGACACGCAATGCCATCGCCGCGCTCGTGGATGCGGGCATTCTGGTCAAGGCATCCGTCGGACGCCGCAACCAGGTCTGGGTGGCCGAGGAGATCACCTCGTGCTACGACCGCCTCGCCGTGCTCATGGGCCGCCGTCAGGCTTGGTGACCGCGTAGCATCGCGCTGACGCCCGACCCAGCCAAGGAGGTCCCGCATGGTGAAGCTGCCGGATGTGTCGAAGGGCAAGGCCCTGCTGGCCACCCTCGCCACGATCATCACGCCGAAGGTGATGGAGCTTCTGCAGGATCCGGCACGCGCCGAGCAGGCGAAGCAGTTGCTGGAGCGACTCGCGGCCGCCACAAAGCCGCGGACGGCCGACGCGCGGCTCGCTGCCAAGATCGCCGCCGTTCGTGCCCACGTTGACATGTTGGAGCCGGGTGATGTCGGGTACGCCCAGCGCGACTCCCTGCGTGCGCAGCTGAGCGGGTTGGAGAAGAAGCGCTCCTTGGTCATGGGTGCCTACACCGGACGCGAGCGGTCACGGCAGCTCAAGGGGATCTCCAAGCAGGTCGACGACGTTCTCGCTCAGTTGCTGCAGGCCGCGGACGGGACGTCCCATCCGTCGTAGGGTCGCCTGCCGGTGGCAGGCGGGACCCCAGATGCCCATTGTGCGCCCAGGGAACTCGGTGCGGCCGCCGCCGGCCTATCCAGCCTTGCCCGAGTTCGCGCTGAAGAACGGACGGAGATGCTCCCGCAGAGCGGGATCGCAGACGTACACGAAGGTGCCCCGCATGCCGCGCGTGAGCAGGACGGCATAGATGTTCGTGATGTACGTCAACAGGTCGTCGTCGGTGACCTGGCGCCCCAGCTTGGGGTTGTTCTCCTTGCCCTTCTTGTCGTGGTAGTTCGCACGGTCGACCACGATGCGTGCGGACGCCTCGTCGTAGCGGAGGTCCGGCCCGATGATGACGCCCGCGTAGTTGAGGTCATAGCCCTGCACGGTGTGGATGGAGCCGACCTCGAGCACGGACCCGGGCGCGTTGATCCAGTCCTTGTCGGTGGCGTTCCAGCGCAGCGCCAACCTGTCGACGGTGATGTCGAACGCGCCCTTGTCGGACTTGCTCACCCAAGGCCACGCGAAACCGGCGACCAGCCGAGCGAGCCCGACCTCGGCGTCCAAACGCAACAGCTCAGCGCGCATGTCCGCCGGGTCATCGAAGAAGCGCAGGTCGTACCCGTCGAAGGAACCCAGAGCATCGCGGACGAGGAGCGCCACTGCATCCATACTCTTGAGTCAAAGGGGCTGCGCCTCAGAAATTTGGCCGAGATGAGCGTCGTCCATGGCGAGCGCCAGTTCGACAAGTTGGTCACCCCGGAGGAGCAGGAGCACTGGCTGACGGTGTGGGAAGAGGTTGGATCCGATCCTGACCCGCGCCCAGTGGACGAGGATCTCCGTCGCCGGTTCAGGCGCCGCTTCACCACGTTCATGAAGCAGCCAAACGCAGAGGACGCCCTGTGGATCCTCGGCCTGTATCTGACCATGGCGATCCCCTTCCCCAACCGAACGGAACTCACCTTCTGGTCGATGTCTTGCCTCCCTCAGCCGGGGGTGTGCTCACGCGTCAACATCAACATGCAGGAAGTACTGACCTTGAGAGACGACGGCGGCCTGCTGATCGCTTACTTCCATCTCGCCAAGAGCCCGCTCGAGCGAGAGTGGGGGCCCGGCTGGCGGGACACCTTCGGAGGCGCCTTCATGGTGACAGATCACTACTGGAAGCCAGGGGGCGGCGACCGGTTCCAACTTGTCGCACCGTTGCCCCTGGCGCTGGCGATCCTCACCGAGCAAGTGGTGCAGGAAGCGATGATGACCCTGAACCTGCGGCTCATGCGCAAGGGGCCCACGTACTACTCGACATCGCACTGCATTGACCTCGTGACCGAAGCGCATGCGGTACGGGAGAGGCGATGGGACGATCTGAAGGATCTGTTGGAGCTGTTGCACGCACTGGATGATCCCGACGAGGATGCGTCTCCAGCGGGAAGGGAATCGACACCATGAGAAGCACCGAGGGTGAGCAGGAGGCCATGGACCGCATCTACCGGCTCGCCTGGCGCTGGGCCACTGATGTCCTGCCCAACGGTGACTCAATCCTCACTCCAGGATCTCGGATCTGGACGGTGCAGAACTTCGACGAGCTCCAGGTGAAGTTCGTCGAGAGGCCCGACGAGACCGGGGACAAGAAGTTCCTCGCCAAGCTCCACGAGCAGTTGAGCGACGCCTCCCCCGCCGCGATCCAGTTGATGGCAGAGCTCCACCTTCTCTTCTTCTGGTGGGTCTGGGAAGGCGCGATCTCTGCCCCGAAGAAGCGAGCCGACCTCAATGCGATCCTCTCCTGGCACCCTGATCGCCCGACCATCCCCGCCGAGGTCGACGCCTCCCTGAGCCCCGGTATCGCCCATCCCGGCCAGTGGGCGAACACGCGACGGGACGTCCAGCTCACCTGCCTGGTCCACGTCGCGATGGCGCTCAAGTCCCAGAGCCCGGACCGCTACGCCGAGCTGTTGCGCGACCCCTTCCAGTTCCGCGATGTCGTGGTGGCCACCCCCGACTCCTCCGCCGACGCGGCCAAGCTCGGGCTCCTCCATCTCCTGTTCCCGGACACCTTCGAACACACGGTTTCGCCTCGGCACAAGCAGCTGATCCTCAGCCGGTTCAACGGGCACGTACGCGACGAAACAGACATGGACCGCGCCCTCCTGCAGATCAGGCAGGCGCTGAGTTCAACCTACGGCCCATGCTTCGACTACTACGCGGCCGAAACCGACCCCCTGCCGCACCTGTGGAACAAGGACAGGGCGTGGACGAGCGTGGTGCGGTGGGTCCAGCGCATCTGGACGACCATGGACCTCGACGCCGAGGAGCGGAACTACAAGCTGGACTTCTCGCGCCAACTCAAGGCCAGGCGGCACAACGACCCGGTCGGGGTGGTCGAGTGGTACGAGTCCCTGAGGAAGGGGTTGTTCGACCCCAACAACAACCTGATGGGGTGGCGGTCCCGCGCCACCTTCGATGCGTGGGCGAAGGCGAACCCCGAGGATGCCCGCCGAGCGGTGGAGTCCCTGTGGGGGAATGACTCCCGTTCAGAGAGTGAGCGCGTCGACCAATTCGCCTCCTTGATCCGTCCCGCGGGGCTCACCACGATGGGGCCCGCCGTGAAGCTGGCGTCAGTGCTGTTGATGGCCGACGATCCCGAAGTCCACCCGCCCGTGAAGGTCGAGAAGACCCGGAAGGCTTGGCGACTCGCGGGCTGGGGCAACGAGCCCCAGAGCGCCACGCCGGGCGGCTTCGTCACGCGCGCCTACGCGTTCTTCGACGAACTCGTCCGCGACTCGGCAGGTTGGGAGCAACCCCTGCGTGACCGGCTGGACGCGCAGGGCGCCCTGTGGACCCTCACGTCCCTGGACAAGCGCCCCGAGGCGTGGACCGAGAAGGAGTGGCAACTGTTCCTGGCGTTCCAGGACGGCGTTCTGGTTGACCCTGACGACGAGCCCGAGCCGACCGAAGCGGAGGACGACCCCGAGCCTGTCCTGACCCGCGACTTCATCGCCGAGGCCGCCGAGGACCTCCACGTGGATCGAACGGTCCTCGACGAGATCGTCACCCTCCTGGAGGACAAGGGCCAAGTGGTCCTCTACTGCCCCCCGGGAACCGGCAAGACTTACCTGGCCAAGCGGCTGGCGGCTGCCCTGGTCGAGGAGGACCCTGCACGGACGACCGTGGTGCAGTTCCACCCGGCAACGACCTACGAGGACTTCTTCGAGGGTCTGCGCCCCACCCTTGACGGCGGCACAGTCGCCTACGAGTTGCGACGGGGACCGCTGTCACTCCTTGCCAAGGCCGCAATCGATGACCCCGACCGGCCCCACGTCATGGTCATCGACGAGCTCAACCGGGCCAACCTGCCCAAGGTGTTCGGTGAGCTGTTGTTCCTCCTGGAGTACCGCGACGTGTCTGTCGCCACCTTGTATCGCCCGCAGGAGAAGTTCATCCTTCCCCCGAACTTGTTCTTCATCGCCACGATGAACACCGCTGACCGGTCGGTGGCCTTGGTGGACGCCGCCCTGCGCCGGCGTTTTCACTTCATCCCGTTCTTCCCGCACCTGGGCGCCATGAAGGGCCTACTTCGCCGCTGGCTCACCGACCACAGCCGCAGCACGGCCGTCGCGGACATGCTCGACGCGATCAACGATGAACTTCGGGTCGAAGTGGGCGACCACCTCGTCATAGGCCCGAGTCATTTCATGAAGGAGGACCTCTCCGAGCAGGCACTCCAGCGCATCTGGGAGTACAACATCTACCCCACCCTCGAAGAGCTGCTGTGGGGCAGGACGGAGGAGCTGGTCCGCTGGAGGTGGCCCGAGGTCCGGGACCGTTACGCCACCGAACTGCGTCTGCACCCTGCCCACGCCCAGGAGGAGGACGGGACCCAAGCCTCCGACCCAGCGGCGGCCCGATGACCGGACGTCGACCCGACTCGGACACCGTCACCGTCGAGATCCTCGAACACAAGCAAGCCGAGCTCCCGATCAGTGACCGGCAAGCCCGGATGCTCCAAGTCGCGGCCGGTTCTCGCCTCACGGTGAGCCCGAGCGCCGCCGGGTACTCGGTGCGGGCGACGTCGCATGTGGGCTCGGTCACCATTCCAGGGCTGGTGGTCCATGTCGTCCCCAAGGTCCCGGTGGACAACGTGGTGCACCTGCTCACCTGGAGCACCCACAGGATCGCGTTCGACCATCAGCTGGCCACGCACGCGTCCCAGAGCCTGACGGCGGCGGTCGCCGCCTGGTACGCGCGGATGCTGGAACGGGCGCTCGTCCTGGGGGTCGACCATGCCTACGACGAGGAGTCCGACCGGCTGGTCGCGCTGCGGGGCCGGATCGACTGGCCGGCCCAGGCGAACGCCGTGGCACTTCCCACCCCCATCAGCTGCCGCTATGACGAGTGGTCGATCGACACCCGCGTCAACCGGATCGTCTCAGCTGCCGCCCTGGCCCTGCTCCGCAACCCCGTGGTGCCCGCACAGCCGACCTTCACCCTCCGCCGCCTGCTGAAGCTCCTCCCGGGCGTGGGCCCGCTGCGTGGGACGACCTGGCCCATCCGGGCCCACTCATCACTCGCCTCAACGAGCACTATGAACCGGCTGTCGGCTTGGCAAGACTCATCCTCGGCGGCGCCGGCCATGCTCAGGGGATCGGCACCGCACGGGTGTCGGCCTTCCTGGTGGACATGAACGCGGTCTTCGAGGACTTCGTGTTCGCCAGTCTTCGCCACCGTCTCCGCGGCACCTGGACCGTGACCCGGCAACAGGTGGTCCCGCTGGGAGCTCAGGGCCAGCTCCCCGGGGAGCCCGACCTGCTGTTCCGGGACGCCTCCGGCAAGGCCAAGCTGGTCGCCGACAGCAAGTACAAGCTCACCACGGACGGACGCGGCCGCAGCGCCGACTACTACCAACTGCTGGCCTACTGCACCGCCCTGGGCCTCCCGCGCGGCGTCTTGGTCTACTGCGATGCGGGAGAGGGAACTGAGCTGCCCGCCCGTCGTGTTCAGGTCCGCAACGTCGCAACCAGACTGGACACCATCCGAGTGCCGCTGTCGGGGTCGCCGGGGAGAATCTCGGAGGCGCTGGACCACGTCGCGCTGCAACTTCAGGATGGCTGAAGACGCCCGGATGATGGCTCACTCGCCGTTGAGAGCCGTCACCGCCAGCGACAGTTCCTTCTGGGAGCCGTCCGTCGGCTCGCACGTGTCCCGCTCCTGGTGCTCCTGCGCATCGAGAAGCAGGGCTGCGACGTCCTCGTCCCCCCGCTGGAAGTAGACCCCCCGAAGGGCCTCCATGCCGAGCGCGCCTTCCGCCTGCACCGCTTGGGCAAGGTGGAACGTGATCTCATGGTCAGAGGAATCCCGTTGCAGGCGGGAGCCGGTCAGTCGTGCCGCGTCGAGAAGTGGGCGCCCGGTGGGTCGCTCTGCGCGTCGGATGTCGAAGACCCTGTCGTCCTGGAGGACGAGGAACACGTCCTCCCCCAAACCGACGCCCATCTCGAGCAGCCGCGCTCGGATTGATCCCAGGGAGGGCTGCAGCCCCGTCCACCGAACCGCCTGCTCGCCGAACGTGGCCGACAGGAGCTGCGTTTGCCCCGGCTGCAACCCCACCAGCGAGGCCGCGGCACTGGGGATCGGGAATCCACTACCCCGCAGGTGATCGTTGGTCACGGTGATGCGGAGACGCCACTCCGCGTCCCCGCGGAAGAGCCGCTTCGTCCGGGCTGGCTCACGTCCGTTGCCCGCCGCAGCGCGCGGCATGTACTGGACGACCCCGCTGGTGCACACGAAGGGGTGGGCGCTGGCGTACGCAATGACGCTTGAGCGCGCCACCGCATAGCGCTCCGCATGCTCGAGCAGGTCGGTCAAGAGGACATGTCCGCCACCGGCATCGACCTGGTCCTTGATCATCTGGCGGATGCCGCCGTACTCCTCAAGCCCCCAGTCGGCGAGGGCGAAGACGTCACGGTCGACGCGGATCACGCGTGGCTCGAGTGCCAGAGCATTGCGCAGCGAGCCCAAGCTGCGCTCCACTCCGATGCGGGCCAGGATCGCCTCCGCCTCCAGAGGCTCACCCTCCAGGGCCAGGACGGCGACGCCCCAGTCCCCCAGGCTGCGGGCGCGGACCAGCACATGGCCCGCCGCGATGGGATAGCCACACGCGGCGATCCACTCCTCATCAAGGCGTGCCTGACGAGCCGGGTCGATCGTCTGGACGAACCGAAGGCCTGTGAGCGGGACGAGACCGTTGCCGTCGGCCGCCTCCTCCAGCCGGACCTTCGTCCGGCCAACCGCCTCCTCGTACGTGCGTCGCACACACCAACCGCCACGGACCTCGAACGAATCGCCCAACCGGTCGAGAAGCCGCCACACGGGCTGGTTGACCGTGGCTAGAGTCCGGCCCAGCGCCGGCATCACTTGGAGGACGTCCTCCAGGGCCGTCACCTCGCCGACGAGGGAGTCCAAGACTGCGAAGAGGGTGCGGAGTGCCTGGTCCTGCTGAACGAAGTCCAGCAGCTTTGAGCGCAGCCGGGTCTCGATCTGCCGGATCCGCTCGCGGGTGACGTCGAAGCGTTGGCCCAACTGGTCGAGGGTGACGGGATCGTCCGCCAACATCCGCTCCTTGAGGATGACCATTTCCCGCGGCTCCAACAGGCCGAGCTGATCCTCCAGCAGGTCGGCGATGTCGACGGCGTCATCGCCCAGGAGCTGAGCCGCGGTGAGCAAGCCGCGTCCCGCGACTCCGGCCACCACATCCGGGCCACCGACAGGAGCCGACACGCGCAGGAGCGGGGCGTTCGGGTGGCCGACGAGGGCATTCCACCGCGCGAGCGGTTCGACCGCGCGGTGGACCGCCTCTGACCACGGGGCGGAGACCTTAGTCGGGACCTGAATCGCAGTGCCTCCCACCACCTCGGGGTCGCTGGCGTCCCATTCGTTCGCGTCCTCGAAGCCCAGGCCCGGCTCCCGCAAGGCCGCCGCGAGCGATTCAGCCGCCAAGAACTCGAGCAACGCGTCGACCGTGCCCACGCCCATGTTGCGCCAATCCAGGACGTCGTCAAGGGTCTTGTCGCCCAAGTCCCGCCACGTGTGCATGCGCTCACGGTTGAAGACATTGCGCGCGCGTATCGGGAGGCCCATCCAGAGGAGGTTTGCCTGGGGATCCAGACCAGGGAACAGGGCAGCCAAGCGCACCCGGGTGAGGGAATGGGCCAGCTGGGCGATCACGCTGAGACGTGCCTCGCGGTCCGCATCGCTCCCGTCGCCAACAGGCTCGTCCCACCAGTCGCTGCGCTCCTCGTCAGCCACTGCGGCCCAGGGAAAGACCTGCGACCACACCACAACGCGGTGCCCCTCTTCGTCCACTTCACTCACTCCTTCGTGTTCCTGCCCGCCACGCTAACCGGCGCCCCTGACACTTTCTCCCCGATGCGGCTCGCACTGCGCACACTACGGTCACTGTGGTCCGGACGGACTCATCGTGCTTCGGTTCGCGGCCGGCCAGTCACGCTCGCGACTGTAGTGCAATCAGGTGATCAGGCCCGGCGAAGTACTACGGGATAGCATTCCTGAACCCCAGTCGCTGAAGACAGGAGCCAAACCATGACGGGCTTCACCCCGCCCGAAGCACCGATCTTCACCACGGCGTCCGAACGAGACGTCTGGCAGAAGGTGACACGACAGCTCGGACCCGAGTGCACGGTCGTGCCCAACCTGCACATCGCCGATGAGCACAAGGACCACGAGGTGGACCTGCTCGTCCTCATGCCCGGCTCCGGGATCGTGGCCGTCGAGGTCAAGGGCAGCCACGTGTGGGTGGAGGACGGCGCGTGGTACATCCAGCGAGAGGACCGGGAGCGGATCTACCCCGTCGACCAGGCCCGGGACGCCCAGTACGCGCTCCGCAAGTACGTCGAGGCCGACCCGCGTTGGGGCAGCCGGACGCGCGTCCGGTGGAGCCACCACGTCGTACTGGCCCACACCGATCTTGACGACAAGTTCGCCATGCCGGACCTCCCCCGTTGGCAGGTCAGCGGGCGTAACGACCTGGACGAGGTCGGTGCCCGCCTCTGGGACACCACGTGGCGGTACCAGAAGGACGCCCGTCCGCCCACGCTGGAAGACGTGAACGTGATCCTCGACATCCTGCACGGACGCTTCCTGCCCGCACGCGACACCATCGCGCTCGCCGAGGACCGCGAGGAACGCGTCCAACGCCTCACCGCCGAACAAGCGCAACTGCTCAAGGTCACGCGGCTCCTCAACCGCCTCGAGATCCGCGGCGCGGCAGGCAGCGGCAAGACGGTCCTGGCGATGCAGCAGGCCTGCGACCTGGCGTCCGGACGCCTGCTCGGCGAACGCAAGAACGTGGCCGTGGTCTGCTACTCCTACGGGCTGGCCACCTACCTCGAGCGGTCGCTGATGGTGGGCTCGCGCGGCAAGCGTCCGCGGTTCGTCGGCACGTTCGAGGACCTCGGCCGGCGCTGGGGCATCACCGACTTCGGCGGACGCGACGACTCCGACTTCTGGGAGGTCGAACTCCCCCGCCAGATGGCGGAGAAGGCCACCCAGCTGACGCCGGAGCAGAAGTTCGACGCGATCATCGTCGACGAGGCGCAGGACTTCGCCGACGACTGGTGGCTCCCCCTGCTCGGCGCGCTCCGCGACGAGGAGAGCAGCGGCCTGTATGCCTACTCAGACGAGCGCCAGCGCGTGTTCGCCCGGTTCGGGCGTCCGCCGGTGCAGCTCGTCCCGCTCGTGCTGGACCACAACCTGCGCAACACTCGCCAGATCGCCGAGACCTTCGTCCCGCTCGCGCCGACCGGCATGGAGATCCGCGGCGAGGACGGGCCGGAGGTCACCTTCGTGGCCTGTTCCTCCGAGGATGCACTCGGCGTGGCCGACGACCAGGTGGAGGTGCTGTTCGACGAGGGATGGTCCGCCGCCGACATCGCCCTGATCACCCTCGGCCAGCGCCACCCCGTGCAGACCGAGCGGCAGGAGACTCTCGGCCAGAAGGACTACTGGAAGCAGTTCTGGGAATCCGACGACATCTTCTACGGGCACGTCCTGGGCTTCAAGGGCATGGAGCGCCGTGCGGTAGTGCTGTGCGTGAACGAGTCCGGACGCCGTGACCGCGCCGCCGAGCGGCTGTACGTGGGCTTGTCTCGCGCCACCGATCGACTGATCGTGGTGGGTGATCCGGACGTGATTCGGCACATGGGCGGGGATGACGTTTGTCAGCGGCTTGGAACGGCGAGGTCAGCCACCACGATCGCGTGATCGCTGCCCGCTTCGATGGCTTCCCCCCAGAGATGTTGAACGTCCACGACGCCGAATTCGGGCGACGCGTAGATTGCGTCGTAGCGGCACTCAACACCTCGACGTGAATGCGTCAAAGCCAGGGGTCCATCCGGACGCGAGAGCCGGAGTTGTGCAGCTTGCTCCGGTCGCTGGTCGAGGAGCGCCCGGAAGACGTCGCGGAGATCATGCACGCGCTCGGGTCCGTAGAGGAGGGGCTCTCGCGCGTTCCACCACTCGTCGTCGGCGAGGTCGTGCCGCTCCCACTTGGGGGCATCGGCGACCCGCGCCAGGAGATCCTCGTCACCTTCAGGCAGCCACCGCACACCTACGCGGGCCTGTCGCGCGACCTGCCACCGAACACGGTGTGCATGGGTTTCGAGGACGAGCACCTGCAGTTCGGCCTCAACGTCGGCGGCCCGTTCGACAGCCGCGGACGCTCACGCGTGACGGTCAGTTCGTCCATGCCGGATCCCGCCCTCACGGCGTACGGGTCGGTCATCCGCTGGATCCTCGAGGGGGACCCCACCTTCACCGTCCGCGGGGACGGCGTCGAGGAGGGCTGGCGGATCACCGAGGAGGTCCTCGCCGCCTGGGCCGACCAGCCGCTGCTGGACTACCCGGCCGGCTCGTCCGGACCGGTCTGACGCGTCGGCTCCTCCGCCCTGGCCTGGGTGGCCGGCTCACTGCCGGCCTGGGGCCCCGCGTCGGAGCGGCCGGCCCGGGGTTTCGGACCCGAGCTGCCCACGGACTCGTCCTGGCTCTGCCCCGACAGCGCGTCCGCGGCGCGGATGAGGCCGAGGTGGCTGAAGGCCTGCGGGAAGTTCCCCGCCAGGCGCCGCGACTGCGGGTCGTACTCCTCAGCGAGCAGCCCCAGGTCGTTGGCGCAGCCGACGAGGGTGTCCATGAGGCGTTCGGCGTCCTCGCGGCGTCCGGACAGCGCGTACTGCTCCACCAGCCAGAACGAGCAGATCAGGAACGGGTACTCGTGGCCGGCGAGGCCGTCGGTGCCGGTCTCGGTCCGGTAGCGGCGGATGAGGCCGGACGGGTCCTGGAGGTCCCGCTCGATGGCGGCGACGGTGCCCAGCATGGCGGGGTGGTCGGGCGCGATGAAGCCAGCGTGCGTGAGCTGCAGCAGGGAGGCGTCCACCTCGGTGCCGTCGTAGGTCTGGGTGAAGGTGTTGCGCTCGGCGTCGAAGCCGCGTTCCCAGATCTCCTTCTCCAGCCGGTCGCGGTACGCGCACCATGTGTCGACGTCCCCTTCGAGGCTGTGCTCCCGGACCGCCTTGATGCCCAGGTCGAACGCCGCCCACATCATCGCCCGCCCGTGGGTGAAGAAGTGGAGGTCGCCGCGCATCTCCCAGATGCCGTGGTCGGGGCGGTCGAAGTTCTTGATGCAGTACTGGATGAGGTTGCGCTGCATCCCCCAGCTGTAGTGGGTCTCGGCCTGACCCGCGTCGCGCAGCTTGGCCAGCGCGATCATCACCTCGCCCGCGACGTCGGCCTGGTACTGGTCGGCCGCCCCGTTCCCGATCCGGACCGGGCGCGAGCCCTCGTACCCGGCCAGGTGGTCCAGTTCCATCTCGGGCAACTGCTTCTCCCCGCCCAGGCCGTACATGATCCGGATCTCCTCCGGTTCGCCGGCGATGGCGCGCAACAACCACGACCGCCACAGCCGCGCGCCGTCGAGGAAGTCGTGGGCGATCATCGCCTCGATCGTGAACGCCGCATCGCGCAACCAGGTGAAGCGGTAGTCCCAGTTGCGAGACCCCCCGAACTCCTCCGGCAGGGACGCCGTGGGTGCGGCCACGATGCCGCCCGTCTCGGTGTGCGTCAGGGCCCGCAGGACCAGCAGCGACCGCATGACCAGGTGGCGGTACTGCGGCGGGCAGCCGGACGCCTCGGGTTCCAGGTTGGACGACCAGTCGCCCCAGAACTGGAGCGCGTCGGTGAGCGCCCGGGCGGGATCCACCGGCTCCGGGGCCTTGTGGTACGAGTGCGACCAGGTCATCACCCAGTCGGCCTTGTCCCCCTCCTGGAGGGGGAAGCGACCCACCAGGTGGTCGGCCGGGGCACCGCTGTGGTGCCCGGCGTGGGAGTCCGCCTCGGCCGCCGGGGACAGCGCGGGGCCCGTCAGCTGGACGGCGTTGGGTCCCGCCACCGCGTAGAGGGCCTTCCCACCGAACGAGTCGACCTGCCGGACCCACGGCGTCCGGGCGCCGTACTCGAAGCGGATGATGAGGTCGTGCTCGACGACGACGCTGCCCTCGAGGCACTCCACGTGCCGGACGATGTCGGCGTGGTCACTGCTGGGCGGCAGGAAGTCGACGACCCGCGCCAGCCCGGTGTCGGAGCGCCACAGCGTCTCCAGGACGAACGAGTGGTCGAGGTAGCGGCGTTCGAGGACCTGTCCGCCGGCGATGGAGAGCTTCCAGCGTCCATCGTCCGGGGTGCCGAGGATCGCGGTGAAGATCGCGCCGGAGTCGAACCGCGGGAAGCAGAGCCAGTCGATCGACCCGTCGCGCGAGACCAGCGGCCCCGTCATCAGGTCGGCGAGCAGGGCGTAGTCCTCGATGGGCGTGCTCATGCACCCCATACCTACCACGCAGGATGGGCCGCGACCATGCTTGTTCTGGAGGAATCGTCGGGATTGGCGTGGACGGGTCGAACGAAGGAGACGGCGATGGCACTGGCCAAGAACACGATCTGCCTGTGGTACGACAAGGACGCCGAGGACGCGGCACGGTTCTACGCCTCGGTGTTCCCCGACAGCCGGGTGGACGCCGTGCGCACCGCCCCCACCGACTTCCCCGACGGCAAGCAGGGCGACGTGCTGACGGTCGAGTTCACGGTGTGCGGGATCCCGTGCATCGGGCTCAACGGCGGTCCACAGTTCCGGCACAGCGAGGCGTTCTCGTTCCAGATCCTGACCGAGGACCAGGCCGAGACCGACCGCTACTGGGACGCCATCGTCGGGAACGGCGGCCAGGAGAGCCAGTGCGGCTGGTGCAAGGACCGCTGGGGCCTCTCTTGGCAGATCACCCCGCGGGTGCTGTCGGAGGCGATGATGTCGGACGAGCCGGGCGTGGCCGAACGCGCCCTCGCGGCGATGATGCCGATGCAAAAGATCGACGTGGCCACCATCGAGAGGGCCATCGCCGGGGCGTAACCCTCAGCGCGCGGCGCGCTGCATCGTCGCCCAAGTCTTCTTGTGCGCGAAGCCGAGCCGGTCGTAGAGGCGCGTCGCGCCGGTGGGGCTGTCGGAGTCGACGTCGAGTTCGATGACGTCGTACTCGCCGGTCTCGGCGGCCAGCGCCATCGTGCGTGCCAGCGCGGCAGCAGCCAGGCCCCGACCCCGGGCGTCCGGCACGGTGCCGACGAGGTTCACGTAGAGCTCGCGGGGGACCCACTGCGCGGCCAGCACGTACGCGAGGACGCGGGTCGGATCGGCCGGGTCGACGGCCACCGTCGAGACGTCCATCCGGTTCGAACGCGCCGTCCACGTGTCGCGCCACCGCTCGGGGCTGGCGGGCGCCGATCCCCAGTGGTCGGCGAACGCCGCGTTGTGCGCGAGGCGGGTCGCCTCCTCGTGCTCGGGCCCGGGCGACAGCAGCGGGGCGTCGGAGTCCACCCGCGGGATGTCGCCCGACAGGGGGCGACCCAGCAGGTTGAAGTACCGCACCACCTCATAGCCCCGGTGCAGGAACAGGGCGCGGGCCAACGCCCCCTCGAGTCCGCCGGGGCCGCGCCAGATCGCCGGCTGCCCTGGGTGCCGCTCGCCGGCCAGTTCCGTCGCGCGCGCCTCCATGCGGTCCATGAGCGCGCGTCCGATGCCGCGTCCGCGGTGCTCCGGGTGGACGCCCCCGTCCAAGTTGCAGCGCACTCGGCCCTCGTGGTCCAGCGTGAGACCGACCCGGAGCTGCCCGAAGGCCACCATCGTCGGTCCGTCCCAGACGGCCCAGGAGTCACGCTCGGGGTCGAAGCCGTGCTCGTCGAGTTCCTCCACGGAGTAGAACTCCTCGGTTCCGTCGACCTCGGCGAGCAGGTTCGTCAGCGCTGCCCACTGCTGCACCGTGTCAGGGGTGAGGTGGGTCCAGGTGAGGGTGTCGGGGATCACGGGCTCCATCGTGCTGCATTTTGTGTCAACGCAATACCCCGGTGATGACCAACTTCGTCCACACAAGATGCAGCACACCCACGGGAGCCGCGCGGCGAACGAGGCGGCGCGTCAGTGCGTGGCGATCAGGCGCTTCAGGGCATCCGCGTCGTTGGGCAGCGCCAGCACGCGGCGCGGGAGATCCTCGATGCCGGCGAACCGGTCCGGACGCGGTACGTCGTGGCCGAGCGCCTCGACGATCGTCGCGGAGAACTTCACCGGCAGCGCCGTCTCGAGCACGATGACCGGCTGGGTCAGCGACTCCCGCTCCAACAGCTCACGAGCCACCTTCAGCCCGTCCGCGGTGTGCGGGTCGACCACGTAGCCATGGCGTCCGGCCTCGGCGGCGATCGTCGCGACCCGGTCGGCGTGCGTGCTCGACCCGGCCACGAACCCGAACCGCTCCCGGAGGCCGGCGAACTCCGGCGTGTCGGTCAGGACGAACGACCCGGTGGTCGGCACCTCCTCCCCGAACAGGCGACGGGTCTGGTCGGCGTCCCGGCCCAGCAGGTCGAAGATGAACCGCTCGAAGTTGGACGCCTTGGAGATGTCCATGCTCGGCGAGGACGTCTCGTGCGTCTCAGCGGTCCCCCGCACGCGGTAGACACCGGTGTCGAAGAACTCCGCCAGCACATCGTTCTCGTTGGTGGCCAGCACGAGCGTGTCGATCGGGATCCCCATCTCGCGGGCGATGTGGCCGGCGCAGATGTTCCCGAAGTTGCCGGACGGGACCGCGAAGGTGACCCGCTGGTCGTCCGCCGTGGTCGCGTGCAGGTACAGCGCCACGTAGTACACGACCTGCGCGACGAGCCGGGCCCAGTTGATCGAGTTGACCGCGCCTATCGCGTGCTCGGCCTTGAAGGCCAGGTCGGCGTTGACCTCCTTGACGAGGTCCTGGCAGTCGTCGAACACGCCGTCGAGGGCGATGTTCACGATGGCCGGGTCGTCGATGCTGAACATCTGCGCCTGCTGGAACGGGCTCATCCGCCCGGCCGGGGTCAGCATGAACACGCGGACGCGGTCCTTGCCGAGCATCGCGTACTCGGCCGCCGAACCCGTGTCTCCCGAGGTGGCCCCGAGGATGGTGAGCGTCTGGTCGCGGCGCTCCAGCTCGTACTCGAACAGCTCCCCGAGCAGCTGCATCGCCATGTCCTTGAACGCGGCGGTCGGGCCGTTGCTCAGGTGTCCGAGCAGGACGCCGTCGCCCAGGTCGGTGAGCCCGACGATGCCGTCCGAGGAGAACTTCTCGGCCGTGTAGGCGCGCTCGCAGATGCCGCGGAGGTCATCGGCACCGATGTCGTCGATGTACAGCCCCAGCACGGCCGCGGCCAGGGCGGGGTACCCTTCGGCGCCCAACAGCTCCCGCCAGGACGCCAGCGTCGCGGCGTCCACCTGCGGGTAGGACTCGGGCAGGTACAGCCCTCCGTCGGGCGCGAGCCCCTCAAGGAGGATGTCGCAGAACGGCAGCGCCGTCCGGCCGGCGTCACGGGTGGAGACGTACTTCACGCGGGCCAGCGTATCCGTCGTCGCGGCGCAGCAGCCGTGGCGTCCGGACCCGGGCGGCACATCACGGGACCTCTCACGCCTCGGCCTCGTGCGCCTGCAGGAACGTGTAGACCTCCGTCTCATCGACGCCCGGGAACGCACCGGGGGGCAGGGCCGCCATCATGTGGGTGCGCGCGCGGGCGCTGGGCCAGACGTGCCCGCCCCACGCGGCCAGCAGGTCGGCGGGCGGACGCCGGCAGCAGGCCTCGTCAGGGCAGGTGGACTTCGCCCGGACCCGGGTGTCGCGGCCCCGGAACCACTTCGCGTTGACGAAGTCGGTGCCCAGCGACAGCGAGTAGCGGCCACCGGGGGCGCGCTCGACGCGGACGGTGTCCCAGTAGGTGCCGGCCGGGGTGTCGGTGTACTGGTGGAACGGCTCGTCGGGGACGCCCCGCTCGAACACCTGCCGCGACGCCCACTGGCGGCACACGGGCTGGCCCTCGATGGCGCCGGTGGGGTCCATGGGGAACAGCGTTCCGTCGTTCTCGTAGGCCTTGTAGACGGTGCCGGTGTCGTGCACCTTCGCGAAGTGCACCGGGATGCCCAGGTGCTTCGTGGCCAGGTTGGTGACCCGGTGGGCCGCCGTCTCCCACGAGACGTGGTAGGCCTCCTTGATCGTGTCCACAGCAAGGTCGCGCTCGGCGGCACCGGCCCGCAGCAGGTCGACCACGCCGGACTCAGGCAGCGTGATAGCGCCGGCCAGGTAGTTGGTCTCGACGCGCTGGGCGAGGAACTCGGCGTAGTCGGCGGGCGGCGTGTGCCCCAGCACATGGTGGCCGAGCGCCTGCAGCAGGACCGAGCGCTGGTCGTGGCCGACGGTGGACGCCTGGCGCGCAAGGTAGATCCGGCGGTTGCGCAGGTCGATGACCGAACGGGTCGAGTGCGGCAGGTCGTCGACGTGGCGGATGGTGAAGCCAAGGTGGCGGACCAGCGCGTTGACCTCCTTGGTGCCGGCCGGGCCGCCGTCGTGCCGGATCCCGGCCAGCAGCTCGGACGCCTTGGCCTCCAGTTCGCCGTAGTAGTTGCCCCGGTCGCGCATCTGGCCACGCAGCACCGTGTTGGCCCTCCGCGCCTCCTCCGGCGTGGCTACGTGCTGCTCCGACAGGCGCAGCACCTCGCGATGCAGCGCCACCATCGACTCGAGCACCTCGGTCGGGGTCCGCGGGCCCACCCGGATGGGCGGCAGCCCACGCGAGGTGGCCAGCGGCGAGCGCATGTACGCCTCCAGCTCGATCTCGAGCTGGGTGCGCCGGCTGGTGGGCCCGGCGAGCAGCTCCTCAAGGGAGACGCCGTAGTGGCGGGCCAGCGCCTGCACCGTCGCCAGCTTGGCCTCGCGCTTGCCGTTCTCGATCAGGGACAGCTGCGAGGGGGCCACGCCGACGGCGTCCGCCACCGCGGCGAGCGTGAGGTGGCGGGCCTTGCGCAGGGCGTTGAGGCGCCGCCCGAGGGTGAAGGCGTCTTCGCCCCGTTCGGGCTCCGGGAGGGCCTGACGACGCTGCCAAGAGGACGAGGTCACGAAATTCACTCTAGTGAAGTTCTTCAGAAATTGACACGACGAACCCCTTCTCGGGTGTATCTCGACGTCGAGAGGATGAACGCATCGAGGCACGGACATCCCGTACCCGAGACTCGTTGCAATGGAGGAACGACATGGCTGAGATCACCGCCGAGACACTCGCGCAGGACTGGCAGGACAACCCCCGCTGGGCGACCGTCCGTCGCGACTACACGCCCGCCGACGTGATGAGCCTGCGCGGCAAGGTTCAGGAGGAGTTCACCCTCGCCAAGCGCGGTGCGGAAATCCTGTGGGGCGAGATCACCCAGGGCGACGGCCACTACATCAACGCCCTGGGCGCCCTCACCGGCAACATGGCCGTCCAGCAGGTCAAAGCCGGGCTGCGCGCCATCTACCTGTCCGGCTGGCAGGTCGCCGGTGACGCCAACCTGTCGGGCCAGACCTACCCCGACCAGAGCCTCTACCCGGCCAACTCGGTGCCCGCCGTGGTGCGCCGCATCAACAACGCGCTCATGCGAGCCGACCAGATCGAGCACCTTGAAGGCATCTCGACGGTCGACAACTGGCTCGTCCCGATCGTGGCGGACGCCGAGGCCGGCTTCGGCGGCCCGCTCAACGCCTACGAGCTCATGAAGGGCATGATCGCCGCAGGCGCCGCGGGCGTGCACTGGGAGGACCAGCTCGCCTCGGAGAAGAAGTGCGGCCACCTCGGCGGCAAGGTGCTCATCCCCACCAAGCAGCATGAGCGCACCCTGAACGCCGCCCGCCTCGCGGCCGACGTGTCCGGCGTCCCGTCGGTCATCATCGCCCGCACGGACGCCGAGGCCGCGACCCTCATCACGTCCGACGTGGACGAGCGCGATCGCGAGTTCCTCACCGGCGAGCGCACCTCCGAGGGCTTCTACAAGGTGAAGAACGGCATCGAGCCGTCGATCGCCCGCGCGAAGGCCTACGCCGAGTACGCCGACATGATCTGGATGGAGACGGGCACGCCCGACCTCGAGTACGCCCGCCAGTTCGCCGAGGCCGTCAAGGCCGAGCACCCCGACCAGCTGCTCGCCTACAACTGCTCGCCGTCGTTCAACTGGAAGAAGCACCTCGACGACGCGACGATCGCCAAGTTCCAGCGCGAGCTGGGCGCCATGGGCTACGCCTTCCAGTTCATCACGCTGGCCGGCTTCCACGCGCTCAACTACTCGATGTTCGACCTGGCTCACGGCTACGCCCGCGAGGGCATGACCGCCTACGTGAAGCTGCAGGAGGAGGAGTTCGCCTCGGAGTCCCGCGGCTACACCGCCACCAAGCACCAGCGCGAGGTCGGCACCGGCTACTTCGACGCGGTCGCCACGATCGTCAACCCGGAGAGCTCCACCACTGCGCTCGCCGGCTCGACCGAGTCCGCGCAGTTCCACTGACAGACGCTCCCACCAACTGGAGGATTCCATGACGGACACCACCAACCCCCGTTTCTCACAGCAAGCGCCCAGCACGGCCCCGGGCGAGGACCTGATCCTCACCCCCAAGGCCATCGACTTCATCGTCACGCTCAACGACCTCGCAACCGAGCGTCGCGACGAGCTGCTGGCCGCCCGCCGGGAGCGCCGCGCAGCGATCTCCCGCGGTGAGGACCCGACCTTCCTGCCGGAGACGGCCCACATCCGGGCCGACGACACCTGGCGCGGTGCACCCCTCGCGCCGGGCCTGGAGGACCGTCGGGTCGAGATCACCGGCCCGACCGAGCGCAAGATGACCATCAACGCGCTCAACTCCGGCGCCGCGACCTGGCTCGCCGACCTCGAGGACGCCAACCAGCCGGCCTGGGAGAACGTGATCGGGGGCCAGCTCAACCTGTACGAGGCGATCCGCGGCACGATCTCCTTCACCTCCCCCGAGGGCAAGGAGTACAAGGTCACGGCGGAGAAGACCCCGACGATCATCGTCCGCCCCCGCGGCTGGCACTACGACGAGAAGCACCTCTTCGTGGACGGCAAGCCGATGGTGGCCGGCGTCGTCGACTTCGGGTTGTACTTCTTCCACAACGCTCGCGCCCTGCTGCGTCGCGGCGTGGGGCCGTACTTCTACCTGCCGAAGACCGAGAGCCACCTGGAGGCACGTCTCTGGAACGACATCTTCGTCCGCGCCCAGGACCTCCTGGGCATCCCGCGCGGCACCATCCGCGCGACGGTGCTCATCGAGACCATCACGGCCGCGTTCGAGATGGAGGAGATCCTCTACGAGCTGCGCACGCACAGCTCCGGCCTCAACGCCGGCCGCTGGGACTACCTGTTCAGCATCATCAAGAACTACCGCGACCGGGGGCCGGAGTTCGTCCTCCCCGACCGGGCGCAGGTCACGATGGCGGTGCCGTTCATGCGGTCCTACGCCCTGCAGCTCGTCCGCGCCTGCCACCGCCGTGGAGTCAGCGCGATGGGCGGCATGGCGGCGTTCATCCCGAACCGGCGCAAGCCGGAGGTCACGGAGAACGCGCTGGCCAAGGTGCGCGAGGACAAGACGCGCGAGGCCGGCGACGGCTTCGACGGATCCTGGGTGGCGCACCCGGACCTCGTCCCGCTCTGCCGTGAGGTGTTCGACGCGGCGCTGGGCGACCGGCCGAACCAGATCGACCGCCTCCGCGAGGACGTCGTGCCCGACGACAAGGCCCTGATCTCGCTGGAGATCCCGGGTTCGACCGTCACGGATGCCGGCGTCCGCACCAACATCGACGTGGGCATCCGCTACATCGAGGCCTGGTTGCGGGGCAACGGCGCGGTGGCCATCCACGACCTGATGGAGGACGCCGCGACGGCGGAGATCTCGCGCTCGCAGATCTGGCAGTGGCGCAACGCCTGCGTCACGACGGTCGAGGGCAACGAGGTCACCACGGAGTGGCTGGGCGAAGTGTTCGACGAGGTCTTCGGTTCCCTGGAGCGCTTCGACGGCGACCGGTACGACGACGCACGCGAGCTGTTCCAGCAGGTCGCGCTCGCCGACGAGTACCCGGACTTCCTCACCCTGCCGGCGTACGAGCGCTACGTCGCCTGAGCATCGAGCCGTCCACCCGGGGCCACCAACGGCCACGGGTGGGCGGCTTCGACTTGTCCGGCCACCTGCAGCAGCACCGCGTCGTGGCCGAGGCGTCCGGTCAGCATGACGCCGATGGGCAGTTCCACACCTTCGAGCCCGGCCCGCACGAGCGGGAGGCTGATCGACGGGCGTCCGGTGAGGTTCGCCACTGACGTCCAAGGCGTGTGGTCGATCTGGGCGGCGAAGTCGGCCGCCGGGTCGGAGTCGTTGCGGATCGCCCCGACGAAGGCCGGTGGTGAGGCCAGTGTCGGCGTCAGCACGGCGTCGAGGCCGGCCCACGCCTGGGCGACCTCCCATTCCAGCAACTGAATCGCCGCCAGCGCCCGCGCGTACGCCACCCCGCTCACCTGGCGTCCCCGCACGCGCAGCCAGGACGTCATGGGGGTGAGCTCGTCCTCCACTTCGGGCGGCAGCGGGATGGACGCCGCCCCGGTCGTCCAGACGGCGTCGAACGCCGCCCATCGCTCGGCAGCGAAAGCGCGCGGCGCCTCGACCATCTCGTGCCCCAGCTCGGCGAGCCAGCCGGCGACCGTGGCCACGGCGTCCGTGCAGGCAGGGTGGACCGCGGCGGTGTCGGAGATGACCGGCGTCGTGGACACGCCGATGCGCAGGCGTCCCGGCCCGGACGCCAGCGCGTCACCGAACCCGTTCCCCGGCGCCAGCACGTCCAGCCCGAGCGCGGTGTCGGCGACGGTGCGGGTAATGACCCCCTCGCTGACCAGGCCCGGCCCGGGGACGCCCGTGGGCAGCACCGACACCAGTCCGCGCGAGGCCTTGTGCCCCACCACCCCGCACGCCGAGGCGGGGATGCGGATCGACCCGCCGCCGTCGGAGGCGTGGGCGATCGCCACCACCCCGGACGCCACGGCCGCGGCCGCGCCGCCCGAGGAGCCGCCCGCGCCGCGGCGGGTGTCCCAGGGGGTGACGGCGGGCAGGCGCCCCGCCGGCTCGGTGTAGGCGGGGAAGCCGAACTCGGGCGCGGACGTCATGCCGATGGTGACGCTGCCGGCGTCGAACAGGCGCTGGGCGACGGCCGCGGTCCGGACCCCGACGTTGCCGACGAGCGCCGCGCTGCCGGCCTCGAAGGGCAGGCCTTCGACCTCGGTGAGCTCCTTGATCGGCAGGGGGACGCCGGCGAGCGGGCCCGGGTCCTCCCCGCGCGCCACCGCGGCGTCCACGGCGGACGCCTGCGCGAGCGCCCGCTCGGGAGTGAGGGCTGCGAAGGCGCCGAGGACGGGATCCACCCGGGCGGCCGCTTCGAGGGACGCGCGGGCCACCTCGACGGCGGACCACTCCCCCGCGCGCACGCGTCGCGCGATCTCGAGGGCGGACGCCAGCGGGTCGATGCTCATGGGGTCACGGTAGCGCGACCCCTCCCCTAGCTGGAGCGGGAGACCACCTGGTCGCAGAGGGCCGACAGCGCGTCGCGGGCCGGGCCCTCGGGCAGGCGGGAGAGGTAGCTGCGGGCCACCTCGGCCCGGCGGACGACCTCGGCGCGGGCCTGCTCCAGCACCGGGTGGGCGCGCAGCCTGGCCAGCGCCTCGGCGACCTCGGCCTCGTCCGTCAGCGGTCGGGAGGTGAGGTCGAGCAGGCGCGTGTCCTCGGGGCCGGCGCTGGCGCGCAGCATGAGGACGGGCAGCGTCGCCACGCCCTCGCGCAGGTCCGTGCCGGGGGTCTTGCCCGAGGTGTCGGAGGCGATGTCGATCAGGTCGTCGGACAGCTGGAACACCACCCCGATCTCCTCGCCGTACTGGGCGAGCGAGTCGAGCACCTCCTGGGGCGCCCCGCAGACCATGCCGCCGAACACCGTCGAGGCGGCGATCAGCGACCCGGTCTTGTCGCCCACCACGTCGAGGTAGTGGTCGAGCGGGTCAGCCTCGGCGTCCGGGCCGCGGGTCTCGGCGATCTGGCCCTGCACGAGACGCGCGAACGTCTCGGCCTGCAGGAGGACGTAGTCGGTGCCCATGGTGGCCACCGTGGAGGACGCCCGGGCGAACAGGAAGTCGCCGACCATGATGGCGACCGTGTTGTCCCAGCGGCTGTTGGCCGAGGGGACGCCGCGGCGCACCTCGGCCTCGTCCATGACGTCGTCGTGGTAGAGGCTCGCCACGTGGGTGAGCTCCATGACGACGGCGGCACGGTCGACCAGGGACGGGTCGGCCCCCGGGTAGAGCTGGGACGCCAGCACGACGAGCAGCGGCCGGAACCGCTTGCCGCCGGCCGACAGGAGGTGCTGCGCGGCGTCGGTGGTGAAGGCGGTCTGGGCGGCCGCGGTGGTCTTGAGTCGCGCCTCGACGGCATCGAGACGCTCGCGAACGAGCGCCTCGAAAGCCGGGTCAGCGGCGGGCTGAGCGAGGGAGGTCACCGAAGGAAGCCACCCGCGAACGTCGCCAACTGCATCACCTGGTCGGGGATGATGCCGAGCCACAGGGTGGCCACGGCGCCGATGACGACCGGGATCCACGTCCATCCGCTGGCGTTGCCGACGTAGGTGCCCTTGGCGGGCTCCCCGGCGAACATGACCACGATGAGGCGCAGGTAGAGGTAGACCGCCACGAGGCTGGCCAGCACGGCCACCACGACGAGCCAGCCGTAGCCGCCTCGCCACGCGGCGGTGAACACGGCCCACTTGCCGATGAACCCGGCGGTCAGCGGGATGCCGGCGAAGCTCAGCATGAACAGCGACATCAGGCCGGCCACCCACGGGCTCTTGCGCGCCAGGCCCGCCCAGCTCGCGATCGTGTTGTCCTCACCGGCAGCGTTGCGCACCAGCGTGACGAGGCCGAAGGCCCCGATGGTCGCGAAGCCGTAGGCGGCGAGGTAGAACATGATGGCGGACGCCGAGGTGCCCTGCCCGGCGGGGACGACCTGGGTGGCGCCGACGACGGCGGTCATCAGGAAGCCCGCGTGGGCGATCGACGAGTAGGCCAGCAGGCGCTTGACGTCGGTCTGGGTGAGGGCTCCGATGATGCCGACGACCATCGTGATGACGGCCAGCACCGCGAACAGGGGCTGCCAGTTCCAGCGCTCGCCGTCGAGAGCGACGTAGAACACGCGCAGCAGGGCGCCGACGGCTGCCAGCTTGGTGCAGATGGCCATGAACGCGGTGACCGGGGTCGGGGCGCCCATGTAGACGTCCGGCGTCCAGCTGTGGAACGGCACGACGCCGACCTTGAACAGCAGGCCGATCGCGAGGAAGCCCAGGCCGACGTAGAGCAGGCCGTTGCTGCTGCTGAACGCGTTGCCGGCGACGGCCTCGTGGATCGCATGCAGGTCGAACGAGCCGCTGAACACGTACAGCATGGCGACGCCGAAGAGGAAGAAGCCGGAGCTGAACGCGCCGAGCAGGAAGTACTTCAACGCGGCCTCCTGGCTCAGCAGGCGGCGGCGGCGCGCCATGCCCGAGAGCAGGTACAGCGGCAGCGAGAAGACCTCGAGGGCCACGAACATCACGATCAGGTCGGCGCTGGCCAGGAAGACCATCATGCCGCCGAGGGCGAACAGGCCGAGGGGGAAGACCTCGGTGTGCTCGCGTCGGGCGGCCGACGCGTCAGCCTCCTCGAGCGAGCCCGGCACGGAGGCGGCGGACGCGGCGAAGGCGCTCGCTCCCCCGTTGAGCTGGCGCTCGGAGAAGATCATGAAGGCGAGCGTGCCGAACACCAGCAGGGAGGCCCACATGAAGTACGTGGGCCCGTCCAGCATGATCGACCCCATGGCGAGGCGGCCCTGGCGCATGGCGCGCCAGTTCATCACCAGGAAGCCGAAGGACAGCGCGACGCTCGCGAAGACCAGCGTCATCTGTGCAAGGAAGCGGTAGGCCCGGGGCAACACCGCGTCCAGCAGGATGCCCAGGCAGGCAGCCGCGAACACGAGCAGGACCGGGGCCAGGGCGCGCCATTCGAGCGTGGGCGCCGCCATCTCCAGGGCCGGCAGGAGGATGGACGACATCACTTGGCTCCCTTCACGACCGGGGCCGGGTCGGTGGTGCCGACGTAGGCCAGGGTCGCCTGTGCGGTGGGCTCAACAAGCTGGACTGCGGGCTGCGGGACGAAACCGAGGAACAGCAGGACCCCGATGATCGGCACCATGATCGCCTTCTCCAGGCCGGTGAGGTCGCGACCCGTGAAGTGGGCCGCGGTGTGGTCGGTGACCGGGCCGGTCATCGTCCGCTGGTACATCCGCAGGATGTAGACGGCGGCCAGCACCACGCCGAGCAGCGAGACCGCGGTCACGATCGGGTAGCGGCTCCACGTGCCCGCGATGACCATGAACTCGCTGACGAACGGCGCCAGGCCCGGCAGCGACAGGGTCGCCAGGCCGGAGACCAGCAGGACGCCCGCGGCGACCGGGGCCACCTTCTGGACGCCCCCGTAGGCCTCGATGTCGTAGCTGCCGGTGCGCTTGGCGAGGTAGCCGACGACGAGGAACATGGCGGCGGTCGAGAAGCCGTGGTTCAGCATGTAGAAGATCGACCCGGTCATCGATGTGGTGGTGAACGCGTAGATGCCCAGCACCATGAAGCCGAAGTGGCTCACCGAGGTGTAGGAGACCAGGCGCATCAGGTTGCGGCTGCCGATGGCACCCAGCGCACCCCAGATGATCGAGACGACGGCGAACCACACCATGAACGGCGTGATCCACAGGGACGCCTCGGGAAACAGGCCGAGGCAGAACTTGATCATGCCGAAGGTGCCGATCTTGTCCAGCACGCCGACGAGGAGGGTCGCGGTGCCGGGGGTCGAGTTCTCGGCGGCGTCCGGCAGCCAGGTGTGCAACGGCACCATGGGCGCCTTCACGATGAAGGCGATCAGGAAGCCGAGCATCAACCAGCGGCCGAGGTCGCCGTCGAAGCGCACCGAGGCGAGGTCCTGCAGGAGGTAGGAAGGCGCCCCCTGCGAGGCACCGACGACGTACACGCCGACGACCGAGGCCAGCATGATGAGGCCGCCCGCGAGGCTGAACAGCAGGAACTTGACCGCTGCGTACCCGCGACGCGCGCCGCCGAAGCCGACGATCAGGAAGTACGTCGGGATCAGCGTCGCCTCGAAGAAGAGGTAGAACAGCAGGACGTCGTTCGCCATGAAGACGAACAGCGACAGGCCCTCGAGGATCAGCACGAGCGCGAAGAACGCCTGCGCGCCCCAGCGGTTGGCGGGGGGCTCCCACTCGGCCAGCAGGACGAGCGGGGTCAGGATCGCGGTCATGAGGACCATGGCAAGGCCCATGCCGTCGACGTCGAGCGCCCACCAGGCACCGAAGGCCCGGATCCACGGCACTTGCACGGCGAGGTCCGCGCCGGTGACGTGCAGGACGGTGACGCCCGCGGCGACGGCCAGCGTCGCGATCGAGAACACGAGGCCGAGCGTGCGCGCCGCACCCTTGCCCATCGGCAACAGGAGCAGCAAGCCGCCGACCAACGGCAGGAGGCCGAGGAAGGTCAACCAGGGGAATGTCATGTCAACTCCTCCCTCAACCCACCAGGTTGAGGATCAGAACGGCACCCACGAGCAGCACGCCGACCACCATGGTGAGGGCGTAGCTGCGGGCGTACCCGGTTTGCAGGCGGCGCAGCTGGGTGGACAGGCCCAGGAAGGCCCGGCCCAATCCGTCGACGGCCGTGTCGATGCCCTTGGCGTCGGTGGTGTCGACGGCGCTCGCCAGCGCAACGGCCGGGGTCACGAACAGGAAGTCGTTGACCTGGTCGCCGAACAGGACGTTGCGGCCCGCCAGCGTGACCGGGTTGTTGGTGGCCGGGGCCACGACCGGGATGGACGAGCGACCGAACACGAGCCACGCGGCCACGACGCCGAGGGCCACGACGGCCATCGTCATCCAGCCGACCGGGGTCGGGACCAGGCTGAGCTCGTGCGCGTGGATGCCCAGGGCCGGCTCGAGCCACGTCTGGATCCAGAAGTTCATCACGGCGCCGATGCCGACCGAGAACACGGCGAGGACGATGAGCGGGATCGTCATCACCTTCGGGGACTCGTGCGGGTGGACGCCCGGCAGCCAGCGCTCCTCGCCGAAGAACGTCATGAGCATCAGGCGCGTCATGTAGAACGCGGTGATGCCGGCACCGATGAGCGCGCAGATGCCGATGAACGTGTTGTCGGCGAAGGCGGCCTCGATGATGTGGTCCTTGGAGAAGTAGCCCGAGAAGAACGGGAAGCCGATGATCGCGAGGTAGCCCATTGCGAACGTCAGGAACGTCACCTTCATGGCCTTGCTCAGGCCGCCGTAGTGGCGCATGTTCACGTCGTCGTTCATGCCGTGCATGACCGAACCGGCGCCGAGGAACATGTTGGCCTTGAAGAAGCCGTGCGTGATGAGGTGGAAGATCGCGAACGCGTAGCCGGCCGGGCCGATGCCCGCGGCGAGCATCATGTAGCCGATCTGCGACATCGTCGAGCCCGCGAGGACCTTCTTGATGTCGTCCTGGCTCGTGCCGATCCAGGCGCCGGCGAGCAGCGTCACGGTGGCGACGATCACCACGGCGAGCTGGGCTATCGGGGCGGCCTCGAACAGGGCGTGGCTGCGCACGACCAGGTAGACGCCCGCGGTGACCATGGTCGCGGCGTGGATGAGCGCCGACACCGGGGTCGGGCCCTCCATGGCGTCCAGCAGCCAGGCCTGCAGCGGGACCTGCGCGGACTTGCCGCACGCGCCGAGCAGGAGGAACAGGCCGATCAGGGTCGCCCACATCGGCTCGGTGCCGGCGGCGCCCGCGTTCACCTCGGTGAACTTGGAGCTGCCGAACATGGCCAGCATGGTCGAGATCGCCATCAGCATGCCGAGGTCACCGACGCGGTTCATGACGAACGCCTTGGTGCCGGCGGCGGCCGCGGCGGGGCGGTGTTGCCAGAAGGAGATCAACAGGTACGAGGCGAGGCCCACGCCCTCCCAGCCGACGAACAGCACGAGGTAGTTGTCGGCCAGCACCAGCAGCAGCATCGCGGCGATGAACAGGTTCAGGTACGCGAAGAAGCGGCGGCGGCGCGGGTCGTGGCTCATGTAGCCGATCGAGTAGACGTGGATGAGGCCACCCACGCCGGTGATCAGCATCGCGAAGAGGATCGACAGCTGGTCAACCAGCAGGCCGACCTGGAAGTCCCACTGCCCCACGGTGAACCAGGTGTAGAGGTTCGCCGACACGGCGCGCTCGGTGGCCGGGGCCAGGAGTTGCTCGGCGAAGAGGCAGACGGCGATCGCGAACGACCAGAAGACCGCGGCGGTGGCCAGCAGGTGGCCCCAGGCGTCCGACAGCTTGCCGGCCACCAGGAGCAGGCCCGCCACGACCGCCGGGACGGCGATCATCGTCCACGCCCACGTGAACATCCCGGTCGCGGCGACCGGTTCGGCGATGGTTTCGAGAAGGATCACGTCGCCCACCTCAGAGCTTCAGCAGGTTGGCGTCGTCGACCGAGGTCGAGCGGCGCGTCTTGTAGATCGAGACGATGATGGCCAGGCCCACCACGACCTCGGCGGCGGCGACCACCATGACGAAGAACGCCGTGGTCTGCCCGTCGAGGGTTCCGGTGATGTGGGAGCCCGCCACGAACGCCAGGTTGCAGGCGTTCAGCATCAGCTCCACGCAGAGGAACGCGATGAGCGCGTTGCGGCGCAGCATCACGCCGAGGGCGCCGATGACGAACAGGATGGCGGCCAGGATGAGGTAGTTCTCCGGGTTCATCACGGTGATCAGTCCTCGTCCTCGTCGCGCACGGCCTCGATGGCCGCGAAGGTGCTGCCGGTGACCTGCGTCAGCGGGGCGGGGTCGATCGTGGCGCCGCGCAGGGCGAGCGTCTGGCTGATCGACTTCTCCGACACCGTGCCGTCCGGCAGCAGGGCACCGACGCCGATGGCGTTGCTGCCCGCGTACACGCCGGAGTTCGGCAGGGAACCGGGGTGCTCGCCCTTGGTCTTGTAGGCGTACATGCGGTCGGCCGCGAGCTCGGGCTGGCCCTTGCGCTCGCGGACGCGCTCGTTGTGCGCCAGCAGCATCGCGCCGACGGCGGCGACGATCAGCAGGGCCGCGGACAGCTCGAACACGAAGACGTAGCGGCCGAACATCAGGTTCGCCAGGCCCTCGACGTTGCCGCCGAACTGCTCGTTCGCCGCGGTGACCGTCGCAGGCTCGTTGTAGAGCGAGCCGCCGATCGCGAAGAAGAGGAAGGCCAGGATGCCGATGCCACCGAGGATCGCCATCACGCGCTGGCCCTTGAGGCTCTCCACCGTGGAGTCGGGGGTGATGATGCCGACCATCATGAGGACGAACAGGAACATCATCAGCACCGCGCCGGTGTAGACGATGATCTGCACCATCGCCAGGAAGGGCGCATCGAGCGAGGCGTAGAGGGCTGCGAGGCCGACCATCGTGACCGCCACCGACAGCGCGGCGTACACGGCCCGCTTGCTCAGCACGAGACCGAGGGCACCCAGGATGGTGAGCGGGGCCACCACCCAGAACGTCACCTCCGCCCCGGTGACGAGGGGAAGGAGCAGGGTGTTCACGAGGCGACCTCCTCGGTCTCGGCGGGACCGGTGCGGGTGTCCGGGACGCCGGTGGGCGGCAGGCCGAGGAAGTAGTCCTTCTCGTCGTTGCCCAGGCGCCGCGGGTGGGGCGGCTCCTCCATGCCCGGCAGCAGCGGGGCCAGCAGGCGGTCCTTGGTGTAGATCATCTTCTCGCGGGACGTGTCGGCGAGCTTGAAGTCGTTGGTCATGGTCAGGGCGCGCGTGGGGCACGCCTCGATGCACATGCCGCAGAGGATGCACCGCAGGTAGTTGATCTGGTACACCGAGCCGTACCGCTCGCCCGGCGAGTAGCGGGCCTCCTCCGTGTTGGAGGCGCCCTCCACGTAGATCGCGTCGGCCGGGCACGCCCAGGCGCACAACTCACAGCCCACGCACTTCTCCAGCCCGTCCGGCCAGCGGTTCAGCTGGTGGCGGCCGTGGAAGCGCGGAGCCGTGATCTTCTCCTGCCCCTTCTCGGGGTAGCCCTGCGTGAAGGTCCTCCGGAACATCGTCCGGAAGGTGACGCCGAAGCCGGCCCAGGGATCCAAGAGTCCCATGGTTACGCGTCCTTCCTGTGGTCGTCGGACGCCGCGGCTGCGGCATGGTCGGTGTCGATGCTGGAGCCGGCGACCACGTCGGCGAGCTCCGGCAGGGTCTGCCCGGGCATCGGCGGGACGGGGTAACCGCCGGCGAAGGCGTCGAACGGCCCGTCGTCGACGACCGGTTCGTCCTTCACCTCCTCGCCGCCGAGGAAGGTCACCGCGATCAGGCCGAGGACGACCACGCCGATGAGGATCCACAGGAGCGGGCCCTGCAGCAGGCCGTGGTTGGTCAGGGCGCGCAGGAGGGCGATGACCATGACCCAGCCGAGCGAGATCGGGATGAGCCACTTCCAGCCCAGGCCCATGAACTGGTCGTACCGGAAGCGCGGCAGCGAGGCGCGCACCCAGACGAAGAAGAAGATGAACAGCTGGACCTTGATGACGAACCAGAGCAGGCCCCAGTACCCGGTGTCGGGGAAGATGAAGCCCAGCGGCCAGATGGCCTTGTAGCCACCGAGGAACAGCGTCGTGACGATCGCCGACAGCGTCGTCATGTTGATGTACTCGGTGAGGTAGAAGATCGCGTAGCGGAAGCCGGTGTACTCCGTGATGTGGCCCGAGACCAGCTCGGACTCGCACTCGGGCAGGTCGAACGGCACGCGGTTGGACTCGCCCAGCATCGAGATCACGTAGATCACGAAGGACGGCAGCAGGAGCAGCCAGTACCACTGCTGCAGGCCGAGTGGGTTGGCGCCGAACAGCGGCAGGCCTTGGGCCTCGACGATCTGGCCGGTCGACATGGAGCCGGCGTAGAGGAAGACCGCCACGTAGGACAGGCCCATCGAGATCTCGTAGCTGATCATCTGCGCGCTGGAGCGCATCGAGCCGAGCAGCGAGTAGGGCGACTGCGACGAGTAGCCGGCCAGCACGAAGCCGTAGACGGCGGTGGAGGCCGCGGCGAGCAGCACGAGCGCCGAGACCGGCAGGTCGGCGACCTGCAGGCGGGTCTCCACCCCGAACATGTTCACCTGGCCACCCAGCGGGATCACCGACCAGGCGGTGAAGGCCGAGACGCCGGCGATGAGCGGGGCCAGGGTGTAGAGCACCTTGTCCACCATGCCGGGGGCGAAGTCCTCCTTGAGGAGGAACTTCAGGCCGTCACCGAGGGTCTGGCCCAGGCCGAACGGGCCGTTCATGATCGGGCCCTTGCGCTGCTGCATCTTGCCCAGCACGCGGCGCTCGAACCACACGTTGATGATCTGCCAGGTCAGCACCAACAGCACGATGCCGATGGCCTTGATCGCAACGATCCACCACGGATCGTTCATGACGAAGGGTTCAGGGGTCATGCCGCACCTCCGGTGACAGTGACATACTCGCCCGCGGTGACGCGGAGCTCGCCGAGCCCCTCACCACCCCGGTTGCCGGGGACCCAGACGACCCCGTCGACCATGGAATCCTCGACGAACAGCGTGAGCTCGGCCGAACCGCCGGCGCTCGCGACGGTCACGGTGTCGCCCTCGGTCAGGCCGAGGCCGGACGCCGTGGCCGGGCTCACCCGGGCGACGACCGGCTTCGCGGTGGCCAGCAGGGCCGGGGCGCCGTCGTTGCCTGCGGAGCCGTCGATCAGCTGACGCCAGGAGGCGAGCAGCAGGCCCTCGCCGCGCGGGGCCATCGGGATGTCCTCGCTCGGCGCGCCGGATCGGCCACCCTCCCAGACGCCGACCCCGTCGAGCTCGGCCTTGGCGCTCTTGGCCGTGCGGATGCCCAGGTCGGAACCCAGGGCGTCCGCCAGCATCGCGAGCACGCGGAGGTCGGTCATCGGGCTGGGGGTCTGCCTGTTGACGCGGTTCACGCGCCCCTCGCGGTGCTCCCAGTTGAGGAAGGTGCCGGCCTGGTCCTCGATCAGGTCGACCGGGAGCACCACGTCGGCGCGCTCGGTCACCTCGCTGATGCGGGTCTCGAGGCTGAGCAGGAAGCCCACCTTCTCGAACGCCTCGCGGGCGAGCACCGCATCGGGCAGGTCGGTCGGCTGGACGCCGGCCACCACGAGGGCGGCCAGGTCACCGGTGGTCGCCGCGTGCAGCATCGCACCGGTGTCGAGCCCCGGCTGCGCGGGCAGCTTGGCGACGCCCCAGGCGGCCTGCATGTCGACGCGCGCGGTGGCGTCCGACACGGGACGGCCGCCGGGCAGCAGGTTCGGCAGGCAGCCGGCCTCGACGGCGCCGCGGTCTCCGGCGCGGCGCGGGACCCACGCGAGGCGGGCACCGGTGCGGGCGGCGAGGTTGGCGGCCGAGGTCAGGGTGCCCAGCGCGCCGGCGGCACGCTCACCGACGAGGATGATCGTGTCGGCGTCGGCCTCGAGCCTGGCGACGACCTCGGCCTCCGTGCCGGGCACGGTTCCGACGAGGTGGGCACCCAACTTGGCGGCACCGTTGGACAGGTACGGGGCCACCGTGACGACCTTGGTCTTGTTCTTGCGGACGGCCTTGCGGAGCCGCAGGAAGACGATCGGGCTCTCCTCCTCGGGCTCGAAGGAGACGCAGATGACCTGGGAGGCATTCTGCAGGTCGTCGTAGGTCACGCCGTCGCCGAGGTGCTTGCCGGCCACGGCGTGGGCGAGGAACTGGCCCTCCTCCACGGAGTGCTCGCGGGCCCGGAAGTCCACGTTGTTCGTCCCGAGCACGGCGCGGGCGAACTTGGCGTAACCGTAGGCGTTCTCGAGCGTGAGGCGTCCACCGGTCAGGACGCCGACGCTGCTGCCGGCGGCCTTGAGGCCCGCCACCGCGGCGTCGATGGCCTCGGGCCAGGACGCGGGGCGCAGGACGTCGCCGTCGCGGACCAGCGGGGTCGTGACCCGGTCGGCCTGGCGGCCGGAGCGGAAGGCGAAGCGACCGCGGTCGCAGTTCCACTCCTCGTTCACCTCGGGGGCGTTGCCGGCGAGGCGACGCTTGACCTGGAAGTGGCGGTGGTCGGAGCGCAGCTGGCAGCCGGCGGCGCAGATCTCACAGGTGACCGGCGTCGACACGAGGTCGAACGGACGGGCCTGGAAGCGGTAGTCGGCGCTGGTCAGCGCGCCCACCGGGCAGATCTGGACGACGTTGCCGGAGAAGTAGCTGTCGTACGGGTCGTCGGCGTAGATGCCGACCTGCTGCAGCGCACCGCGCTCGACCAGGGCGATGAACGGGTCACCGGAGATCTGCTCGGAGAAGCGGGTGCAGCGCGCACACAGCACACAGCGCTCACGGTCGAGCAGGATCTGGGCCGACACCGACACCGGCTTGGGGAAGGTGCGCTTCACGCCGTCGTAGCGGGACTCCGCGTAGCCGTGGCTCATCGCCTGGTTCTGCAGGGGGCACTCGCCCCCCTTGTCGCAGATCGGGCAGTCGAGAGGGTGGTTGATGAGCAGGAACTCGAGCATGCCCTTCTGCGCCTTGTCGGCGACGGGCGAACTGACCTGCGTGGTGATCTGCATGTTCGGCGCCACCTCGAGGGTGCAGGACGCCTGGGGCTTGGGCATGCCGCGCCCGTTGCCCATGTCCGGCACCTCGACCATGCACTGGCGGCAGGCGCCGACCGGGTCGAGCAGCGGGTGGTCGCAGAACCGCGGGATGTTGATGCCGATCATCTCGGCAGCGCGGATGGCCAGGGTGCCCTTGGGCACCTGCACCTCGGTGCCGTCGATGAAGACCGAGATCAGGTCCGACTTCTCGACGGCGCCGGCCTTGGCGTCGACGCTCATGCGTGGCCTCCTGCCTGCTTGGCCCCGAACAGGGCGCTCTTTCCGTAGGGGAACAGCTCCCACGCCGGCGTGTGGTAGCCGGCCTCGAACTCGGAACGGAACTCCTTGACCGCCGAGGTGACGCAGGCGACCGCGCCGTCGGCCAGCGCGCAGAAAGACCGTCCGCCGATGTTGTCGGCGACGTCGAGCATCTTCTCGATGTCGCCCTCCTGGGCCTGTCCCGCCTCGAACTTGCGCAGCATCTGCACCAGCCACCAGTTGCCCTCGCGGCAGGGGGTGCACTTGCCACACGACTCGTGCTTGTAGAACTCGACCCAGCGCAGCGTCGTGCGGACCACCGAGGTCGTCTCGTCGAAGATCTGCAGCGCGCGGGTGCCCAGCAGCGAGCCCGCGGCGGCGACCGAGTCGAAGTCGAGCGGCATGTCGAGGGAGTCCTTGGTGAGGATCTGCGTCGATGAGCCGCCCGGGGTGAAGAACTTGAGCTCGTGGCCGTCGCGCATACCGCCGGCCAGCTCGATCAGTTGGCGCAGCGTGATGCCCATCGGGGCCTCGAACTGGCCCGGGTTCGCGACGTGGCCCGAGAGGGAGAAGATGCCGTGGCCCTTGCTCTTCTCGGTGCCCATCGAGGCGAACCAGCTGGCGCCCTTGGCGATGATCCCGGGGACCGACGCGATCGACTCGACGTTGTTGACGACGGTTGGGCTGGCGTACAGGCCCGCGACGGCCGGGAACGGCGGGCGCAGGCGGGGCTGGCCACGGCGCCCCTCGAGCGAGTCGAGCAGCGCGGTCTCCTCGCCACAGATGTAGGCGCCGGCGCCGGCGTGGACGACGACCTCCAGGTCGTAGCCGGTGCCGAGGATGTTCTTGCCCAGGTAACCGGCCGAGTACGCCTCGCGCACGGCCTGCTGGAGGCGGCGGATGACGTGCAGGACCTCGCCGCGCACGTAGATGAACGCGAAGTTCGAGCGGATGGCGAACGAGCTGATCGCCACGCCCTCCACCAGGACGTGGGGGTTGGCCATCATGAGCGGGATGTCCTTGCAGGTGCCCGGCTCCGACTCGTCGGCGTTGACGACGAGGTACTTGGGGTTGGGGTTGTCCTGCGGGACGAAGCTCCACTTCATGCCGGTCGGGAAGCCGGCGCCGCCGCGTCCGCGAAGGCCGGAGTCCTTGACCTCCCCGATGATCGCGTCCGGTTCCATGGTCAGGGCCTTGCGCAGGCCCTGGTAGCCGCCGAGGCGCTCGTAGTTGGTCAGCTTCCAGGGGCGGTCGTCGGCCCAGTTGGCCGAGAGCACCGGGGTGAGCATGTCGGTCACTTCTGCTCCTCCTGTGTCGCCGGGGCAGGGGCGGAGTCGGGGGCCGCCCAGCCGCGCTCGCGCGCGATGTTCAGTCCCACGAGCGAGGCACCCGCAGCAGCGGGGCCCTCGTCGGCGCGACCGTCGGGGAAGCCGGCGAGGACGCGCTCGGCCTCCTTCCAGCTGGTCAGCGTGGCGCCGCGGGTCGAGGAGACCGGCTTGCCGGCGGCCAGGTCGTCGAGCAGCTGGTCGGCCTTCTCGGGGCTCATGTTGTCCATGAACTCCCAGTTGACCATCATGACCGGCGCGAAGTCGCAGGCCGCGTTGCACTCGATGCGCTCCAGGCTGAACGTGCCGTCCGCGGTCGTCTCGCCCTCGGCGATGCCGAGCTTGTCGGAGACGTGCTCGATCAGGGCGTCACCGCCCATGACCGCGCACAGGGCCGTGGTGCAGACACCGACGTGGTGCCGGCCGGCCGGACGCCGCTTGTACATCGTGTAGAAGGTCGCGACGCCGGTGACCTGGGCGGTGGTGATGCCCAGGACGTCCGCGCACGCCTCGATACCGCGCGGGGACACGCGTCCGTCCACCGACTGCACGAGGTGCAGCATCGGCAGCAGCGCCGAGCGGGCCTGCGGGTAGCGGCCCGCGAGCTCGCGCAGCTCGGCGATGGTCTGCTCGTCGATGTTGCTCGACTGGTCGGCCATGTCGACCGACCCTGAGTCGGGGAACCAGCTCTGGAACTCGTGACCGCTCACCGGTCAACACCTCCCATGACGGGGTCGATCGAAGCCAGCGCCATGATCACGTCGGAGATCATGCCGCCCTCGCACTGCAACGGCACGGACTGCAGGTGGTTGAAGCCTGGGTCACGCATGTGGGCACGGTAGGGCCGGGTGCCGCCGTCGGAGACGACGTGGCAGCCGAGCTCGCCCTTGGGGCTCTCGATGGGCACGTACGCCTGGCCGACCGGCACGCGGAAGCCCTCGGTGACGACCTTGAAGTGGTGGATCAGCGCCTCCATGGACTCGCCCATGATGTGCTTGATGTGCTCGTGGCTGTTGCCCTGGCCATCGGGGCCCACCCGGAGGTCTGCCGGGGAGCTGATCTTGGCGTCGGTGTACATGACGGGCTGGCCGATGGACTGCTCGAGGCGGTCGGCGACCTGCTTGACGATCTTCAGCGACTCCCACATCTCGTTGTAGCGCACGAGGTAGCGGCCGTAGCAGTCGGCTGTGTTCTCGACCGGGACGTCGAAGTCGTAGGTGTCATAACCGCAGTAGGGCTGCGTCTTGCGCAGGTCCCAGGCGTAGCCGGCCGAGCGCAGGATCGGCCCGGTGACACCCATCGCCATGCAGGCCGACAGGTCCTGGACGCCCACGTTGACGGTGCGGCCCTTGAAGATCGGGTTCTCCTTGATGAGCAGCGCCAGCTCCGGCAGGTGCTTCTCGAGCCACGCGATGAGGTCGCGCAGCTGGCTGATGCCGTTCTCCGGGAGGTCGACGGCCACGCCGCCGGGGCGGACGTAGGCGTGGTTCATGCGGAGGCCGCTGACGGCCTCGAAGAAGTCGAGGATCATCTCGCGCTCGCGGAAGCCCGCCATCATCACCGACGTGGCACCCAGCTCGTTGCCGGTGGTGCCGATGGCGACGAGGTGGTTGCTGATGCGGTTGAGCTCCATCATGAGCACGCGGATCTGCGTGGCGCGCTCGGGGATCTGGTCCTCGATGCCCAGCAGGCGCTCGACCGAGAGACAGTAGGCCACCTCGTTGAAGAGCGGCGCGACGTAGTCCATGCGGGTCACGAACGTCGAACCCTGGGCCCAGTTGCGAAACTCCATGTTCTTCTCGATGCCCGTGTGCAGGAAGCCGATGCCCGGGCGAACGCTCTTCACCGTCTCGCCCTCGGTCTCCAGGATCAGGCGGAGGACGCCATGGGTCGCCGGGTGCTGCGGGCCCATGTTGATGACGAGGGTCTCGTCACCGCGCTCGGCCTGCTCCTGCTCGATGTCGACCCAGTCGCCGCCCATGGGCATGTAGACCGTGCCCGTGGTCGGCTCGGACCCCTGGGCGTAGTAGTCGTGGTCCTGGCTCACCGGTATTCCCTCCGCTGGTCCGGGGGCGGCACAACGGCGCCCTTGTACTCGACGGGGATGCCGCCGAGGGGGTAGTCCTTCCGCTGCGGGTGGCCGACCCAGTCATCCGGCATGAGGATGCGGGTGAGGGCCGGGTGCCCGTCGAAGATGACGCCGAACATGTCCCACGTCTCGCGCTCGTGCCAGTCCGCGGCCGGGTAGGTCGGGACGACGCTGGGGATGTGCGGGTCGGCGTCCGGCGCGGTCACCTCGAGGCGCACGCGGCGGTTGTGCGTGTAGGAGAGCAGGTGGTAGACGACGTGCAGCTCGGCGCCGGCGTCCGTCGGGTAGTGCACGCCGGAGACGCTCATGCAGCCCTCGAAGCGCAGGTGCGCGTCGTCGCGCAGCGCGCGGACGACCTCGGCCAGCTTCTCGCGCGGCACGAAGATCGTCAGCTCGTTGCGGTCGTACAGGACGCGGGCGATCGCGCCGTCGACCAGGCTCTCCAGGCGGGCCAGGACGCGCTCGTTCGCGTCGTCCAGCGGGCGCGCGGACGACTGCACGGGCAGGTACTCGCGCACGATGCCGCCGTAGCCGGAGGTGTCGGGCGATCCCTCGGACCACATGCCCGAGCGGGTCACCGGCGGGCTTGGCTCGACGTCCTCGCGCTCCAGGCCCGCCGCGGGGGCGGAGGCGGTGTTGGGGACGACGTCGCCGTCGATCGTCTTCTCCTCGCCGGGGAGCTTCTCGTCGCTCATCGCATGAGGCCCTTCATCTCGAGCGTGGGGGTCGCGGCGAGCTGGAGCTCCTCCAGGTCCTCCAGGACCTTGGCGCGGTGGGCGCCCATCGGGTCACGGAGCACGATCTCGCGCAGCTTGAACATGCCGTCGATGAACATGTCCGGGCGCGGCGGGCAGCCGGGCACGTACACGTCGACGGGGACGATGTGGTCACCACCCTGGACGATGGCGTAGTTGTTGAACATGCCGCCCGAGCTGGCGCACACGCCCATCGCCATGACCCACTTCGGGCCGGGCATCTGGTCGTAGACCTGGCGCATGACCGGGGCCATCTTCTGGCTCACGCGGCCGGAGATGATCAGCAGGTCGGCGTGGCGGGGCGAGGCGCGGAAGGCGACCTGGCCCCAGCGGTCGGCGTCGTAGCGGGCGCAGCCGAACGCCATCATCTCGATGGCGCAGCAGGCCAGGCCGAAGGTGGCCGGCATGATCGAGGCGCGGCGCATCCAACCGGCGATGCCCTCGATCGTGGTGGTCAGGATTCCCGACTCGGGGAGTGCGTCTTCGATACCCATTTCAGATTCCCTTTCCTACCGGCTCAGTCCCACTCCATGCCGCCGCGCTTGTACTCGTAGAAGTACGCGATGCACAGCAGCAGGAGGAACACGATCATGGAGAGCACGGCGAACATGCTCAGTTGGTCGAACGCCACCACCCAGGGGTAGAGGAAAGCGATCTCGATGTCGAAGACGAGGAACATCATCGCGGTGATGTAGTACTTCACCGGGAACCGCCCGCCGCCGGTGGCCTTGGGGGTCGGGTCGATGCCGCACTCGTAGGGCATGTACTTCACCCGGTTGTACTTCTTCGGGCCGATGACCAGTGAGGCCACGATCATGACCGCCAACAGGATGGCTGAGAAGAACAGCACCCCGAGGATCGGAACGTAGGGGCTCATCGCACCCTTCCCTTCTGGTGGAGCGTCATGCGGACGGCACCACCTTCGTCAACGACGTGATGGTCCTGTCCATCCAATCACCGTCCGTGGTGTCGTACAGGTGGGCGAGGAGCTTCATCGTGAACTTCATCAGGGTGGGTCTCGGCAAACCGTAGCGCGTGCACAGGCGCATCACCTCGGGACGCTCGATGAGGGACACGAAGACCTGGCCGAGGCGGAAGTAGCCGCCCCACTCCGCCTCCAGCCGCGTGCGGTACCCGGCGAGCGCCTTCTCGGCCGCCGGCGTGCCGAAGCCGCGGGCCCGGGCGTCCGCGATCGCGTCGGCGGCCATGTCGGCGGCCTCCATCGCGTACGGGATGCCCTCGCCGTTGAAGGGGCTGACCATGCCGGCGGCGTCCCCGACCAGCACCAGGCCCCGGTGATAGGCGGGCTTGCGGTTGAAGCTCATGGGCAGGGCGGCCGAGCCGATGGTGCCGACCATGTTCTCGCGGGTCAGGCCCCATTCGGCGGGCGTGTTCGCCAGCCACTTCCACATCAGGTCGCGGAAGTTCATCTTCTGCGACGACGCGGAGCTGCTGACGGTTCCGAGGCCGACGTTGACCGTGCCGTCGCCCATCGCGAAGATCCAGCCGTAGCCGGGCAGGAGGTTGGACTCCCCCGGCTTCCCGTCCCACAGCTCCAGCCAGCTCTCCATGAGCGGGTCGTGGGTGCGGGCGGGGCTGTTGAAGTACGCGCGGGCGGCGACGCCCATGGGCCGCTTCCGGTTCTTCTCCAGGCCCATCGCGAGAGCGAGGCGGCTGGAGTTGCCGTCGGCGGCAACGGTGATCGGGGCGCGGTACTCGCCCCCGTCCTTGGTGCGGACGCCGACGATGCGGTCGGTCGAGGCGTCGATGATCGGCTCGGACACGTTCGCGCCCTGCACCAACTCGGCGCCCGC
The DNA here is from genome assembly GCF_004324755.1 of Propioniciclava sinopodophylli. Classification (GTDB taxonomy): domain Bacteria; phylum Actinomycetota; class Actinomycetes; order Propionibacteriales; family Propionibacteriaceae; genus Propioniciclava; species Propioniciclava sinopodophylli. The sequence continues at coordinate 86,629 of NZ_SDMQ01000009.1, read as the reverse complement.
CGCCTGGGCCAGCTGGGCGAGCATGTGGTCGAACTCGGAGCGCGGGCGGGTGAGGCCGTAGTTGGGGAACTGGGCGAGCTCGGGCCAGAGGAACTCGAAGGGCTCCTTGCGGCCACCGTAGGTGCGCAGGCCGCGGTTGTGGATCCAGCCCGCCTCCTCGCTGACGTCGACGCCGAGGCGGATCAGCTGCTTGGTGGCGCGCGGGGTGAGGCCGTCACCGCACACCTTGTCGCGGGGGAACGTGGACTTCTCGAGCAGGGTGACCGTCAGGCCCTTGTCAGCCAGCCACTTGGCGGTGGTCGAACCGCCCGGGCCCGCGCCGACGACGATGACGTCCGATTCGACCACCGGCTGCGCCGCGCGCTCCTCGGCCATCGAATCACACCCCTCACCGGCACCAGGCGGCGCCCATCACCGGGTCAGTCTAGGGAACCATCCCGACAAGCGCCATTTTGGTCCCACGCACGTGAACTCCCTTGCCACACGCCTTTTGGGCGCTGGGATTCGGCAACGCCTGCATAGCGTAATTGGGTGCTGCGCCGGCGGCAGAGTGACCCCGGTCGCGGCGTCTCAGCGGCCGGAGCGGGCGCGCTCGGCGTCCAGCAGCTTCTGCTGCTCCTTGGCCTGCTCCTGCATCTCCTCCATGTTGAACCCCACGCGCAGGATCATCAGCAGCACCCCCGCGATGCCCAGCGACCACAGCGGGGAGACGTTCAGCAGGATCGGTGCGGTGACCAGGGCGGCCACGTCGAAGCCGCGGACGAGGTTGAAGACCAGCGTGGGCGGCACGGCGCCGGCGGTGGTGGCCATCATCGGCACCGCGAAGTTCACCGGCTTGGCGGTCTGCCACCGGACGGCGGCCAGCAGGCCGCCGAGCGCGCACGCCACGGCGACCACGGGCGCGACGGCTGGGTCGCGGGGGACGCCACCGGTCACCCCGAGGAACGCCGGCAGCGTTGCGCTCCCCCACACCAGCGCCAGCAGGGCGGGCACCACGAAGCTGGCGGTGCGCAACTCGGCGGTCGAGAAGGGCATCATCCGGGCCAGGCCGGTCGAGCGGGACAGCACGCGGAGCGCCCCCAGCGTGGGGACGAGCGCGAACATGAGCGCGACGGCGGACAGGAGCGGGGTCAGCAGCGACAGCCCGATCGCGTCGCTCGCGTAGGGCACGAGGATCGCCCCCGCCAGCCCGAGCAGGGGACGGGGGAACCGGGCGAGCCGCTGCAGGTCGCGCCACACCAGCGCGCCGGCACCCGTCCAGCGCCCGGCGGTGGGCCGGACGTGCCCGCGCTCGATCGCCTCGCGGTCGACGAGGATGTCGCGGGCCAGGCCCAGGTCGAGGCCGAACATGGCCCCCTGCAGCCCGGAGACCAGCGAACCGCCGCTGGTGAGGCGCCCGCGGGCGAAGTGTTCCAAGCGGCGGTGTGCCCACGCGCCGAAGGCGACGGACGCCGCTCCCCCGACGGCCGCGAAGAACCAGGGCACCTGCCCCAGCCAGGCCGGGGGCTCCACGTGCAGCCACCCGGCGGCCACCGCGACCATCGTGGTGAGGACGACGGCGGCCAGGGTGGTGAACAGTGCCTGCACCGCACGCAGGGGCCGGACGCGCCCGTAGCTCTGCTCCCAGGCGGCCCAGGCCACCAGCCCGGACGCCACCAGGCCGGACGCCGCGGCCCACGCACCCACGACCCCGAAGGGCTCGCCGGCGACCGCCGCCACCGCGGCGGAGACGGCGGCCGATACCACGGCGGCGCCCACGATGATCGCCCACAGGCGCCCGCGCAGGATCCGGCCGCGCCCGATCGGCGCCTCCATCAGCCAGAACCCCTCGGCCGCCGAGGCCAGCACGGGCCCGAACAGCCGCGCGAAGGAGAGGGTCAGGGCCCCGAGGGCGAAGAACATGCCCCAGGGCACCAGCAGCCGACCGTTGAGGCAGGCCGCGGTGTCGCACGCCGCGGAGCTGGCCTGGCTGCCGATGATGACGTTCACGATCATCGCGCCGATCATCAGCACGCTGAACAGCGCGATGTAGGCGTCCGACAGCACGTCGCCGATGCTGCGGGTGGCGCGGCCGTGCCGCCACGACTTCACCAGCGCGTGCAGCGCGCCCTCGTCGACCACCTCGGTCTCGTCCTCGGGGAGCCAGGCGAAGTCCCACTCCCGGCCCTCGTACTCGGCGTAGGGGTCGTCCGGGACCTCGACGACGAACTGCTCCGGGGAAATCTGCTTCGGTTCCGCGTGCTGGTTACCGCGCTTGCGTCGGGCGCGCGCCATCAGGCCGCTCCCCCGTCGGCGACCGCGTCGGCGACCGCCTCGGCGCCGGCGGGCGGGTGGACCGCCACGATCCGCGTGGCGACCTCCTTGACCAGATAGGGCTCGTGGGAGGCGAGCACGATCGCCAGCCCGCGGGCACGCTCGGCCTTCAGGCGGGCAGCGAGCCAGGCGACGCCCTCGACGTCGAGGCGCTGCTCGGGCTCGTCCAGCACCAGCAGGCGGCGAGGGCGGACGAACGCCGTGCCCAGCGCGAGGCGGCGCCGCTGGCCCGAGGACAGGGTGCCGGGCAGTTGGCCCGACTGCGGCACGAGCTGGACCTCGGCGAGCACCTCGTCGACGATCGCCTCCGGGTCGGGGACGCCGTGGGCGCGTGCGAGCAGGTCGAGGTGCTCCACCACGGACAGGTCGGGGAAGAAGTCGAGGTCGTCGATGACAGAGGCCATCCCCTTGCGGATCTCGGGGTTCGTCTCGCTCATCCGCAGGCCCTCGAACTCGACGCGGCCTTCGTCGGGGCGCACCGCACCCACGAGCATGCGGAGGATCGTCGACTTGCCCGCGCCGTTGCGTCCGGTGAGCGCCACGGCCTCGCCGGGTGACACCGTCAGCGAGAACCCCTCGACGATGCGGGAAGGGCCGTACGACTTGGTGAGGTCGGTCGCGGTGAGGACGGGAGCACGGGACGCCATGTCCCCAAGCATGGCAGGATCATCAGGTGCAGAAGTTCGATGCCCGCGCCTCCCTCGCCAAGCGCCGCGCCGACGTGGCCGCCATGTTCGACGGCGTGGCCGGGCGCTATGACCTGATGAACGACGCGATGACCGGCGGGCTGGTGCGCGCGTGGCGAGCCGAGACGCTGCGGGCCGTCGACCCGCGCCCCGGCCAGCGCATTCTCGACCTCGCAGCCGGTACCGGCACCTCCTCGCGCACCTTCGCCGACGCGGGCGCCCTCGTCGTGCCCGCCGACCTCAGCCTGGGCATGGTGACCGAGGGCAAGAAGCGCCAGCCCGACCTCGGCTTCGTCAACGCCGACGCGCTCGAACTGCCGTTCGCCGACGCCACCTTCGACGCGGTCACCATCAGCTACGGTCTGCGCAACATCGAGGACACCCTGGCCGCCCTGGTCGAGATGCACCGCGTGACCGCGCCCGGCGGCACCCTCGTGGTGGCCGAGTTCTCCACGCCGACGTGGGGGCCGTTCCGCACCCTCTACCGCGAGTACATCCCGCGCGTGCTACCGGCGCTCGCCCGCGTGCTGTCCACCAACAACCCGGCCTACAGCTACCTGGCCGAGTCGATCAACGCGTGGCCAGACCAGGAGACGCTGGCTGGCCTCATCCGCGAGGCGGGCTGGCGCGATGTCGAGTGGAAGAACCTCTCGGGCGGCATCGTGGCCCTGCACCGGGCGGTGGCGTAGCGGCAGCGCCATGACCTTCGTCCTCGACGCCTACGCGGCCCGGAGTTGCCCGCTGAAGACGGTCAACTCCTTCACCCCCCACCTGGTCACTCCCAGCCTGGAGCGCCCCGACCCGCCCTTCTTCCGCGACTCCGCCGCAATCGAGGCGGCCGTGTTCGGCGCGCTCCTCGCCGGACCGGGCCGCATCGAGGACCTCCGCCCGCTCCGGCACGCCCCGCGCGCCAGCGCCGAGCAGGCCTGCCTCGCGGCGCTGGCGTCCGGCGCCGACGTCGTGATCGGCGGCCTGCTGCCGCTGGACGAGGAGAACCACCGCACGGGGCGTCCGAGCCTGCTGGTGCGCTCGCCGGAGGGCGGCTACCACCCCGTCCACGTGAAGTTCCACCGCGTGCTGGAGTCGGCGAGCCCCGACGCGCCGCCGCTGCTCGTCTCCCGCCTGGACGCCCCCGCGAGCGTGGTGGGCCTGCCTGGCCGCCGCTTCCGCTGGGGGACCCGACTGAACGCCGCCCTCCAGGTCGCGCACTACTGGCGGCTGCTGGAGGCCACCGGCTACGCGGCGCAGGAGCCGTGGGCGGGGCTGGTCGGGGTCGACCAGCTCAACCTCGACCCCGAGGCGCGGCCGGCCAAGGTGGAGCAGGTGATCACCTGGCTCGACCTGTCCGAGGAGGTCGTCGCCCCCAACCCCCGCACCCTGGAGCGCCCCGGGGACGCCGACCCCCTCTCCACGCTGGCCCGCTACGACGCCGAGCACCGCTACCGCATCGAGCTCGCCGAGGCGGCGCTGGCCTCCGCGGGCCAGGACACGCTGCTGACACCGATCATGTCCAGCGAGTGCCGGGGGTGCGTGTGGCAGGAGCACTGCCAGGCGCAGCTGGACGCCGACGACCTGAGCCTGCGCATCACCAAAACCCCCCTGGACGTCCACGAGGTGCGGACGCTGCGGCACCTCGGCATCAGCACGGTGGCCGAGCTCGCGCGAGCCGACCTCGACGAGCTGCTGGCGGCCTACCTGCCACGGGCCAGCCACCGCATCGGCGGCGAGCAGCGGCTGCGCCGCGCCCACCGGCGCGCCCAGCTGATGCACTCCGGCGTCGAGCTGGAGCGGCAGACCCAGGGTCCGCTGGACCTGCCCCGGCACGACCTCGAGATCGACGTCGACATCGAGACGTCGGCCGACGACCGCGTCTACCTGTGGGGCTTCTGGGTGGACGACCCCGCCCGCGGGGAGCCCTACGGCCGCCAGTTCGCCGCGTTCACCGACCTGGACGACGCTGCCGAGGCCGACCTCGCCGCCCGCGCGCTGGGCTGGCTGCAGCAGGTGGTGGCCGGGCGCGACGCGGCCGTCTACCACTACTCCGACTACGAGGTGATCCGGCTGCACAAGCTGGCGCCCCGGCTCGGCGCTGTGGGCGGCTGGGCGCAGGAGTGGGCGTCCGACCACTTCGTCGACCTGTTCGGGGTCGTGCGGGAGAACTTCTTCGGGGCCAACGGGCTGGGACTCAAGGTCGTCACCGCCGCCGTCACCGGCTTTGCGTGGCGCGACGAGGACCCGGGCGGTCTCAACTCCCAGACCTGGTTCGCGGACGCGGTGGGTGACCCGGACGAGGGCGTCCGCGAGCGGGCCCGCGGGCGGGTGCTGGAGTACAACGAGGACGACGTACGCGCCACCTGGCACCTGCGCCGGTGGCTGCGCGACCAGGGTTGACTACGCGACCCGGCGCCCACGTCCCCCGCGCTGGCCGCGGACAGTGACGGTCTCGACGTCGGCGGCCCGGGCGACCTGCTCGGCCAGCCCGCGGGCGTACCCGTCCGGCCCGCCGAACCACGCCAGCCCGTCCAGCGGCACGTCGGTGAGCGCCCTCCCGTGCCGGATGACGACGTAGGGCACCGACACGAGGCCGGGCTGGATCTCGACGGCGTGCACCCGCTCCCACGGAACGTGGCCGACCTTGGGCAGCTCGATGCCACGCTCGTCGTGGGCGATGCGCAGCGACAGCGCCAGCCACGCCGTGACGAGGCCGCCCGCGATGCCCAGGACGCCGAGCACGATGCCGGCCGGGAACGGCAGACCGAGGAGCGACAGCAGGCCGAGCACGAACCAGCCGACGGCGACCAGCCAGGTCACCACCGTCATGGGCCCGGAGAAGGAGCGGGCGGAGACCGGGTCCATCAGGTCAGCGCCCCCACGACCACGCCGGCCAGGACGCCGAGGGCCACGAGGACCTCGGCGATGCCGGTCAGCTTCAGCACCCGGATCAGCGCCGGTCCGGTGGCGCCGCCGAGCACGCGGCCGACGGGGCCGACCAGGGCGGCAAAGCCCAGCAGGCCCAGCAGCGCCCACCACGTGGTGGCGGCGGCCAGCGCCACGACGGCCAGGGCGGCGAGGACGACGAGGGCGAGGTAGAACAGGCGCGTCCCGCGGTCACCGAGCCGGACGGCGAGCGTGCGTTTGCCGGAAGTGGCGTCGCCGGCCCGGTCGCGCAGGTTGTTGGCCACGAGGATGGCGGACGCCAGCGCGCCGGTCGCCACGCCACCGGCGACGGCGGGCCACGCGACGTCGAGGGTCTGGACGTAGGTGGTGCCCACCGTGGCGACCAGCCCGAAGAACACGAAGACGAACAGCTCCCCCAGCCCGACGTACCCGTAGGGGCGGTCGCCGCCGGTGTAGTACCAGCCGGCGAGGATGCAGGCGACGCCGACCGCGATGAGCCACCACTGGCCGGTCAGCACGACCAGCGCCAGCCCGGCCAGCGCGGCGAGCGCGAAGCAGGCGAACGCGGCTCCCTTGACCTGGGCGGGTGTGGCGGCGCCCGAGCCCACGAGGCGCATGGGCCCGACCCGGTCGTCGTCGGTGCCGCGGATGCCGTCGGAGTAGTCGTTGGCGAAGTTGACCGCGAGCTGGAGCGCCAGGGCGACCACCGCGGCGAGGACCGCACGCACGGCGTCCGGCCGGCCCACGTGCAGGGACACCGCCGTGCCGACGAGGACGGGCGCCACCGCCGCCGGGAGGGTGCGGACGCGCGCCCCCTCGACCCACTCGGCCACTGTCGCCACGCCCACTGCCTCCTCCCGCCGGTCAGCCCGGCCACCGTCGCGGCCGCCGCTCGGCCCCGACCATCCTCGCACGCGGGCCGACGGGTAGATTGGAGCGTATGCCTCGCGTCCTGCTGATCATCGCCATTATCGCCGTCACGGTGTACGCGCTGGTCGAGGCCGCCCAGGCGCACCCGTCCCGCGTCCGTGCGATGCCGCGCTGGCTGTGGTTCGTCGCGATCGTCGCGCTGCCGGTGCTCGGCCCTGTGGGGTGGTTCGCCATCGGGCGCCCACCCACGCCGACGCGTCACCCTCCGATCGCGCCCGACGACGACCCCGACTTCCTGCGCGGCCTGTAGGCGCTCAGGCCTCCCAGTCGACGAGCCCGTCGACGTCGTGGCTGCCCTCGGGCCACACGGCCCGGACGATGCCGGCCGCCGCGAGCGCCTTGCGGCACCCCGGGCAGGGCGGGTCTGTGATGTAGGCCGTCGCGCCCTTGGTGTCGCGGGTGGCGAAGAGCAGGGCGTTCACCTCGGCGTGGATGGCGATGCAGAATCCCGGCGTCCCGGGCCGGTCGTAGTCGCCCAGCCCCGGCACCTCGTGGTAGCCGAGGCGTCCGCGGGGGCAGGCGCCCTCCAGGCAGTCCGGACGCCCGGGTGCTGCCCCGTTGTAGCCGGTCGCGATGATGCGCCTCTCGTGGACGAGCACCGCACCGACCCTGCGCCGCGTGCACTTGGCCCGGCGCGCGACCGCTTCGGCTATCCCCAGGAAGTAGTCGTCCCAGCCGGGCACGGCGGGGACGCCTTCGCTCACGTCACGCATCCCTCACCCCACGGCGTCGTTGGTCATCGCATCGCCGGCGGCGACGTCGGCGGTGATCAGCCCGGCCGAGCGCATGAACGCGACCATGTCCGCCCAAGCCTGCTCGTCCATCTCTCCGGTGGGCCGGCCGGACGCCCGCCACAGCGGCAAGGTGGCCTCCAGGGTGGCCTTCGCGGACGCCGCCGCCCCGGCCTCGTCGAGGGTCGGGATGTGGTCGCGGCCCGCCTCGATGGCGCTCGCCGGCTCGGCGACGACCTTCTCGATGCCGGCGACCATCGAGCGGGCGACCTTGCGGGCGGTCTCGGGGTTGGCATCCAGGTTGGCCTTCGTGGTGGCCAGCACGATGGAAACCAGCGGCACGTCACCGGCGGCCAGCGGCACGGCACGCGTCGGGATGCCGGCCAGGCCGAACTGCACCAGGTCGTTGTTGGCAAAGCCGACGACGGCGTCCACCTGGGACGTGGTCAGCGCGGCCTGGGCGGTGTAGCCGATCTCGACGACCTCGACGTCGGACTCGGTGAGCCCCGCCTCGTGGAGCGCGGCCTTGAGGCCGAACCAGCTCTCGCCGAAGCGGCCGGGGATGCCGACGCGCAGCCCGGCCAGGTCGGCCGCCGACTGCACGGCCGAGGCATCCGGGACGATCAGGACGACCGGATAGGCGTGGTAGTACTGGCCGATCGCCACCAGGTCCATGCCCTCGGCGCGCGCCTGGACGAGCTCGTCGCCGCCCGCGATCACGTACTGCTCCTGGCCGGCCACGAGCGCGGTGAACAGCCCTTCCTGGGCGCCGTGGTGGCGCAGGGTGGCGTCCAGCCCGTTCTCGGTGAAGATGCCGTCCTCGGCCGCAACGTAGAAGGGCGCGAACTGGATGTCGGGGATGTAGGTCAGCCCGATGGTGACCTTCGCCGGGCCGGAGGGGGCCGACGGGGCGGTGGGCGTGGGCGTGGGCGTCCGGGCGCAGCCGGTCAGCACGAGGGCGAGCGCGGCCAGCAGAGCCAGCGCGACGCGGGTCAGGCGTGCCATGGTGTGGTTCCTTTCGCGGGGATCAGGGGAGCAGCGACGCAACGGTGTGTGAGCGCCGCTCGACGAGGTGGATGAGTCCGTAGAGCCCGGACGCCATGGCGCACAGGACGAGGATCGTGGCGAACATGCCGGCGGTGTCGACCGAGTCGCGCTGGGCGGTGAGCAGCTGGCCGAGCCCCGAGCCGCCCATGACCATCTCGCCGACGACGGCGCCGGTGACGGACAGGGCGAAGCCGTTGCGGAGCCCGGCCAGGATGTTCGGCAGCGCCAGCGGCAGCTCGATGTGCCGCAGCAGGGCGAAGCTGTCGGCGCCGTCCATCCGGGCGGCGTCCACGACATGGTGATCGATGTGGCGCAGGCCGACGACTGAGGAGATCAGGATCGGAAAGAACACCATCAGCGCGCAAAGCAGGACGATGGGGCCCAGCCCGTAGCCGACCCAGATCGCCAGCAGGGGCGCCACGGCGATGGCGGGGATCGCCTGGGTCGCCCCGAGGAAGGGGGCCACTGCGGCGTTCAGCAGCCGGCTGCGGTGGATGCCGATCGACAGGGGCAGCGCCACGGCGGCGCCGAGGGCGCTGCCGCCGACCGCCTCGGTGAAGGTCTCCTGCACGGCCGACCAGAAGCGGGGGCTGAAAAACGCCGTGACCAGCCGGTCGAGCACGGCCAGCGGGGAGGGCAGCATGTACGGCGGCGGTGCAGCCAGCAGCACGGTGAACGCCCAGCCGGCCAGCAGGAGGACGGCGAACAGCCACGGCGCGGCGGCGAGCAGCCCGGTGGGCCGCACGCGGCGCTCGCGCGGTTCGCTGCTGGTCATCGTCCTCCCCTCGCCTGGGCGCCGGGGCATGGGTCGGGAGGACGGCGGCGACCTCCCTGCCGCGCGACGGGATGCGCGCGTACGCCGAAGACCGCCCGTGCTTCCTCCCATCCGGACTTTGACCGTCGGTCCCGGACTTCCACCGGGTCAGCCAGGGGCCCGAGGGCCGCTGGGTCGCGGACTGTAACCGCCGGTTCGGAGTTTCACCGACCCCGGAGCACGTGTGTGTTCTGTGCGAATCCTAGCGCAGCGGCGCGGACGCCCACGCCACGAGCTGGTCGCGTGAGCCGAAGAAGACGCTCCGGTCGAGGTCGTTCACGATCGCGCGCTGCCACAGCGTGGGCCTGTCCCAACCCGCTGGGAGCCGGCCCGGGGCGTCCGCGTGGTCGTACAGCCAGAGCGGGTGGTCCGCGAAGGAGGTGTCGCCGCCAGTGCACTGGTCCCACACCTCGGTCTTGGTGTAGATCACCGGGATGCGCCCGGACAACCGACGGTACTCGTCGGAGAACTCGCGCACCCAGGTGCGCATCTCGGCCTGGCTGAGGCCGTGACACTCGGGTCCGTCCTCGGCGAACTCGAGGTCGAGGGCGCCCGGCAGCGTGTGGCCGTCGGCCGTCCACGACCCGCCGCTGCTGTTGAAGAAGCGTGCCTGCAGCGTGCCCGAGGACTGGTTGGGGCGCGCGTAGTGGTAGGCGCCCTGGATGAGCCCGGCGTCGCGGGCCGCCTTGCTCTGCTCGTCGTGGGTGGGGCTGCGGTGGGCGGTGCCCTCGGTGGCCTTCACGTAGACGAAGGCGTGGCCGGCGGAGGCCAGTCCGGCCCAGTCGACGGTCTGCTGGTAGCGGGACACGTCGAACCCGGGCAGACCCTCCCCGTCGCGCCACTCGGCCAGCTCGACCGGCGAGGCGGACGGCGTGGGCAGCGTCGCGCCCTGCGGCGCGGGCGCGGCGGGGGTCGGGGTCGCGGCCGGGCTGGGCGCACCCGCCACCTCGACCGCCGTCGACTCGACGGCGGCGGACGCCATGGGCGCCACGTCGGAGGGCGCGGGGGCCGATCCCTTCTGGAAGGCGGAGGGGGCGACGCAGCCGGCCATGGCCGCAGCCACGGCCAGGACGGCCCAACGGCCGCGCAGGCGTCCCCACTCCCCCATCCGGCCAGCCTAGCCGGACGTCCGATGTCACACAGCCCCGGTCAGCCGAAGTCCACGCCCTGGGCGAGTTGGACCGACCCCGAGTAGTTGATCGTGTTGGTCGCCCGCCGCATGTAGGCGCGCCAGGCGTCCGAGCCGGACTCGCGGCCGCCGCCGGTCTCCTTCTCGCCGCCGAACGCCCCGCCGATCTCGGCACCGGAGGTGCCGGCGTTGACGTTGGCGATGCCGGTGTCGGCGCCGGACGCCCCGAGGTAGCGCTCGGCCTCCAGCACGTCGTTGCTGAACAGACCGCTGGACAGGCCCTGCGGGACCGCGTTGTGCAGGGCGATCGCCTCGTCGAAGTCCGACCAGGTGAGCACGTACAGGATCGGCGCGAAGGTCTCGGTGAGCACCACGCCCTCCTGGGCGGGCATCCGCACCAGGGCGGGGCGCACCCAGAAGCCGTCGGCATCCACGTCGGCTCGCTCGCCGCCGGAGACGACCTCGCCGCCTTGGGCCCGCGCCTTCTCCAGCGAGGCCTGCATCGCGTCGAACGCAGCCTCGTTCACCAGCGGGCCGAGCAGGACGCCGTCGGCGAACGGGTCACCGGCCTGCAGCGACTCGAAGGCCCGGGCGACGCGCCCGACGACCTCGTCGGCGACGGACTCGTGCACCAGCAGTCGCCGGGTCGAGGTGCACCGCTGCCCCGCCGTGCCGGCCGCGCCGAACACGATCGAGCTGACGGCCTGGTCGAGGTTCGCGCTCGGGGTGACGATCACGGCGTTGTTGCCGCCGAGCTCGAGCAGCGAGCGGCCGAAGCGGGCAGCCACGCGCGGCCCGACCTCGCGGCCCATCCGGGTGGAACCGGTCGCCGACACCAGCGCCACGCGCGGGTCGTCGACGAGCGCCTCTCCGATGGCCCGGTCGCCGATGACGACCGCGTGCAGGCCCTCGGGGGCGCCGACCTCTGCCATCGCTCGGCGCAGCAGGGCGTCGCAGCCCAGCGCGCACAGCGGGGTGAGCTCGGACGGCTTCCACACCACGGGGTCGCCGCACACCAGCGCGATCGCGGTGTTCCACGACCAGACGGCGACCGGGAAGTTGAACGCCGAGATGACCCCGACGACGCCGAGCGGCTGCCAGGTCTCCTGCAGGCGGTGCCCGACGCGCTCGCTGGGCATGGTCCGCCCGTACAGCTGGCGGGAGAGGCCGACGGCGAAGTCGCAGATGTCGATCATCTCCTGGACCTCGCCCAAGGCCTCGGTGTGGATCTTGCCGGCCTCGATGGTGACGAGGGCGGCGAGGTCCTCCTTGTGCTCGCCGATCAGCTCGCCGAGGCGCTTCACCAGCGCGCCGCGCACGGGGGCGGGCACCTCCCGCCAGGTGAGGAAGGCCTCGGACGCCGCCGCCACGGCGTCCGCCACCTCGGCCGCGGTGTGCGTGCGGACGCCGCACAGCTCCTCGCCGGTCAGCGGCGAGCGGGCGCGGACGGCGCCATCGTCGACGCACCAGGCGTCATGGTCGACGCCGAGTGCGGCGAGGGCGGCCTCGGCGCGCGCGCGGAATTCGGCGGTGGTCTTCATCGGGTCTCCTCCATGGCGTCGCGCGACGCCTTCTCCTGTGCCGCGTACAACTCCATCGGGTCGTGGACCGTGCGGCCCATCGCCTCGGCCAGCCACGCCTCGTCGCGGTGCGACCCCTCCAGCGTGACATCGCGGCTGCCCGCATGAGCGAGGTTCGAGGCGAAGATGCCCGCCGCCGAGCGCGGCAGGAAGTCCTCGTAGACGATGGGCGTCCGGACGCCGTCGACCCACTCGAAGAACGCCAGGCCGGCCTCGGCCAGGCCATCCTCGTCGACGGGCCAGTTCGCGCGCCAGACGTCGAGCTTGACCTGGTTGCGCTCGTCGGCCGTCATCCCGGCCGAGCGCTCGTCGATCTCGACGATGAGGCGGTCGTACAGGTCGCGTCCCTTCGGGGTCAGCGCGATGCCACGCTGCTCCACCTCGCCGAAGCGCACCGACAGGGTGCCGTCGACGACCGAGCCGTCCACCTCGCGGAACCGGCGACGCTCGGCCAGCGCCTTGAACGACGTCTGGCGGAGCAGGACGTCCGGGCCCTCCCACGCTGGCGGGCCCTGGATCTCGTCGATCATGGCGATGCCCCGATCCGTCATCCGGCGGTAGAGGTCGTCGATGTCGAGCACGCGCGGGGTCAGGTGGTTGATGTGCGTGGCCCGGACGCCGCCGATGTCGGCCGCGACGCCGGAGATCGTGGAGAGGCGCTCGTACCACGCCCGGTCGACGGGCTCGTCGGAGAGCTCGAAGCAGGCGGTGGCGAGGGCGAGAAACTCCGTGGCTTCGGCGTCCTCCAGCCCACCCTCGCGCTCGGCCTTCTCGGCCAGGGCCACGACGTCGTCGCCGAACAGCTCGCGGTCGGCGAGGAAGGCGTCCAGCTCGGCCTGCAGGGCCTCGTCGAAGTAGCGGCGGTCGTCGGTGACCAGCACCGAGCAGAACACCCGGAACGGGTTGATCGCCAGCGCCTCCTTGGTCGTCGGTCGGAAGGCCGTCGACACGATCGGGAGCGACGTGGCGGCGTCCCCCCGCAGGTCGTAGAAGCCGACGGGCTCCATGCCGAGCGCGGCGAAGACCTGCGCGACGCGGGCGAGCTCGCGGGCGGTGCCGACGCGGATGGCGCCGTGCCGCTCGGCCGTCACGCGGTCGATGCGGCCGAGGCGTTCGGCCGTGTCGGGGTGGGCGGCCAGGTGGTCGGCGTTCACGGCCGTGGAGACGTCCACGAGCGTGTTGTAGGCCGGCACCTCGCTGCCGTACATCGCCGACAACGAGCGCGCGAACGCCGCGCGCAGGGCGTGGGTGTCCTGCATGTCAGCCCTCCATCGCGGTGAGCACGCGGTCGATGGCGTCCACGGCCTTGTCGATCGCGGCGCGCTCGACGGTCAGGGGCGGGCGGACGCGCAGCGAGCGCTGGCCGCAGCCCAGCATGAGCACCTTCTCGTCGTCCTGCAGGCGGCGGATGGCCTCGTTGCGGGTCGCGGTGTCCGGCAGGGAGATGGCGCACATGAGGCCGAGGCCGCGGGCGTTGGTGACGATGCCGTGGCGGGACTGGACGTCCTCGAGACGCTCCAGGAGGTGGGCGCCCTCGGTGCGGGCGCGCTCCATGAGGTTGTCGGACTCGATGACCTCGAGGATGCGGCGCGAGCGGACCATGTCGGCCAGGTTGCCGCCCCACGTGGAGTTGATGCGGCTGGACACCTTGAACACGTTCTGCTCGACCTCGCCGAGGCGTCCGCCGGCGGTGATGCCGCAGACCTGGAGCTTCTTGCCGAAGCTCATCACGTCGGGGGCCACGCCGTAGTGCTGCCAGGCCCACGGCGTCCCGGTCATGCCGCCGCCGGTCTGCACCTCGTCGAAGATGAACAGGGCGTCGTGCTCGTGGCACAGGGTCTTCATCTGCTCCAGGAAGCCCTGCCGGAAGCGGTGGTCGCCGCCCTCGCCCTGGATCGGCTCCATGATGAACGCCGCGATGTCGTGCGGGTTCGCGGCGAAGGCCGCCTCCGCCTCGGCGAGGGTGGCCGCCTCGACGGCGTCCATGTCGCGCTCGGCGGCCCAGTACGGGGTGGACAGGCGCGGCCAGTCGAACTTCGGGAAGCGGGCAACCTTGTTGGGGTCGGTGTTGGTGAGGCTCAAGGTGTAGCCCGAGCGGCCGTGGAAGGCCTCCTTGAGGTGCATGATCTTCGTGCCCAGCTCGGGGCTGCGGCCGTGCGCCTCGTTGTGGCGCGACTTCCAGTCGAACGCGGTCTTGAGGGCGTTCTCGACGGCGAGGCTGCCGCCCTCGATGAAGAAGTAGTGGGGCATCGCGTCGTCGCCCATGACGCGGGCGAAGGTGTCGACGAAGCGCGCCATGGCGACGGTGTAGATGTCGGAGTTGGACGGCTTGTTGAGCGCCGCCTCGACCAGCTCGGCGCGGAACTCGTCGTCCTCGGTGAGTCCGGGGTGGTTCATGCCGAGCGCGTTGGAGGCGAAGAAGGTGAACATGTCGAGGAACTCGTCCCCGGTCGCCTCGTCCACCAACGTGGTGCCCCGGGAGTTCCGCAGGTCCAGGACCAGGGGCATGCCGTCGACGAGGATGTGGCGACCGAGGCTCGCGAAGACTTGGTCGGGCGCGATCGTGGCGGGCGAGAGTGTTTCAACCATTCCGTGACGATACAGAGCAATCCACGCGAAAATCTACGCCCGAACCTCACATTCCCGTTCGATCCTTCACTTCGCGGCTGGTACGGGTGGGATCAGCTGCCGTGCGACTCACGCCAGGCGTTGACCTTGTCGAGGTGGTGCTGCGCCTCGACCCAGCGGACGGTGCCGGACTCGGACCGCATGACGACCGAGTGGGTGCGAGCGTCGCCGCCGGGCAGGTAGCGGACGCCGTCGACCAGGTCGCCGTCGGTGATGCCCGTCGCGACGAACAGCGTCTTGTCCGAGCCCACCAGGTCGTTGGTGTCGAGCACGCGGTCCACGTCGAAGCCTGCCTCGGCCGTGCGACGGCGCTCCTCGTCGGTGGTCGGGTGCAGGCGGGCCAGGATGCGGCCGCCGAGACACTTCATCGCGCACGCGGTGACGACACCCTCGGGGCTGCCGCCGATGCCGGCGAGCATGTCGATCTTGACGCCGGGGGTCGCGGCGGCCACGGCCGCGGCGACGTCGCCGTCGGTGAACATGCGGGTCGCGGCGCCGGCGGCGCGGATCTCCTTGACCAAGTCGTTGTGGCGCTCGCGATTCAGGACGCCGACCACGAACTCGGAGACGTCCTTGCCCTCAGCCTTGGCGGCCTTGCGGATGTTGTCGGCGATCGGGGCGTCGAGGTCGATGACGTCGGCGGCGTTGTGGCTGACCACGAGCTTTTCCATGTAGAAGCACATGTGCGGGTCGTACATCGTGCCGCCCTCGGCCGCGGCGAGCACCGCGATCGAGTTGCGCATGCCCCAGGCCAGCAGTCGGGTGCCGTCCACCGGGTCCACCGCGATGTCGATCTTGTCGCCCTCGCCGGTGCCGACCTTCTCGCCGTTGGCGAGCATCGGGGCCTCGTCCTTCTCGCCCTCGCCGATGACGATCGTGCCGTCCATCCGCACCTGGTTGAGGATCGCACGCATGGCGTCCACGGCCGCCTTGTCGCCCAGTTCCTTCTCGCCGCGTCCGGCCCACCGGCCGGCCGCGAGCGCGGCCGCCTCGGTCGCGCGCATCAGGTCAAGGCCGAGGTTGTGCCCGGCCAGCATGAACCGTTCCATCCGTTCCATCTCTCCCCAAGACCTCCCCGTCGTGGTCGGCCGCGTCGAGGGCCGTGTTCGGGCCCATCGTCCCGCACGGGGCCCGTTCACGCACGTGGGGGCGACCCGCGCGGATGCCCTCAGGGCTCAGGGTCATACCTGAGGATGATCGGGGATCGACCCGAGTCACAGGCATGGGGCGGCTCCGACCGGCAGAGTAGGGTGCAAGCCGGAGATTCCCCAGGAGAGCCACGTGACCGCGTCCGTCCCACCCCCGCACGACCCCCCGCCCAGCGACCCCGTGGCGGTGCCGCCCCGGCCGAAGAAGCAGCGCCGGCCCATCAGGCCCTGGCAGTGGATGCTGCTGGGCGCCGCGATCCCCGTCATCCTCCTGCTGGCGCTGGTGCTCATCCTGCCCTTGGTGATGAACGCGCTCATGGGCGGCGGCCCGGGCAGCGGGCCCGGCGAGGCCGAGTACCGCGTCGAGCGGGTCACCCTCGCCCAGGGCGTCACGCTGCCCGGCACCATCGAGCCGACCCAGCGGCTCGACCTGTCGTTCGCCAGCCCCGGCGAGGTCACCCTCGTCGCCGTCAACGTCGGCGACAACGTCACCCCCGGCACCGTGCTGGCGACCATCGACGACACCGACCTGCGTGCGGCCGTGACGGACGCCCGCGCCGAGACCGACGCGGCGTGGAAGGACTACCAGGACGCCCGCCGCTCCGGCCAGTCGGCCGCCATCAGCGCCATGCGCTCGGCCCACGCCGTCAAGGCTCAAGCCCTGAAGGACGCCGAGCAGGCGCTCGAGAAGGCGAAGCTGACCTCCACCATCGACGGCGTCGTGGCCGCCGTGAACGTCCAGCGCGGCCAGCTCGCCGGCGAGCCGGGCGCGTCGCCGGGCCAGGACCCGGGCGCGGCCGACGTCGTGGTGATCTCCCGCGCGTTCCAGGTGAAGGCGTCCGTCGGTGGGGCCGAACGGACGCGGCTGGCCAAGGGCATGGAGGCCGTCGTGACCTCGTCCTCGGCCAAGGAGCCGCTGCGCGGCACCGTGACCGCCCTGGGCGTCGTCGCCGAGGCGACCGCCGAGGAGGGCAAGCCGAGCGCGGCGTCCTTCCCGCTCGTCGTCACCCTCGAGGGCCAGCCGACCGACGTGTTCGCCGGCTCCCCGGCCACCATCGAGGTGCTCGCCGACGCCGGTGCCGAGCCGGCCCTCGCGATCCCCGTCGAGGCGTTGATGATGCGCGACTCCGAGACCAAGGGCATGGTGCTGGTGCGCCGGGGCACCGAACCGACCCCCACCGACGTCACGCTCGGGTCGGAGTCCAACGGCATGATCGAGGTCACCGCCGGCCTGAACGAGGGCGACGTCGTGGTCTTCTTCCCGATGACCGGCGGGCCCGGTGGCGCGGTCGGGCCGGGAGTCGTGGCCGCCCAGCCGTCCGAGGAGCCGAAGCGATGACCGCGACCACCCCCGACCTGGCTGCCGGGCCCGGGGCGTCCGAGGCCCTGCCCGTGCTGCAGCTGCGCGGCATCTGGAAGACCTACTCCACCGGCACCGTCCACGTGCACGCCCTGCGCGGCGTCGACCTCGACGTGCACGCCGGCGAGTACGTGGCGATCATGGGCCCCTCCGGCTCGGGCAAGTCGACCCTGATGAACGTCATCGGCTGCCTCGACGTGCCGACCGCCGGCCAGTACGTGCTGGACGGCGAGGACGTCGCCCACCTCTCCGACAACGCCCTGGCCGACATCCGCAACCAGCGGATCGGCTTCGTCTTCCAGCAGTTCAACCTGCTGCCGACCCAGTCGGCGTGGCGCAACGTCGAGCTGCCCCTGTGGTACGCCCGGGTGAAGGCGTCCGAGCGCAAGCAGCGGGCACTGGACGCCCTCGCCCGCGTCGGCCTCGCCGAGCGGGCCCACCACAAGCCGGGCGAGCTGTCCGGCGGCCAGCAGCAGCGCGTCGCGATCGCCCGCGCGCTGGTGACCGACCCGGCACTCATCCTCGCCGACGAGCCCACCGGCAACCTCGACTCGATCTCGACCGCCGACGTGCTCGGCCTGCTGGACGAGCTGCACGCCGCCGGGCGCACCATCGTCCTGATCACCCACGAGGCGGAGGTGGCGGCCCGCGCCCAGCGCGTCGTGCACGTGTTCGACGGCGGCATCGCCGGCATCGACGAGAAGGCGGCGACGCCATGATGACGTGGTGGGAGACCCTCCGGCTGGCGCTGGACGCGATCGTGGCGCACCGCGTCCGGTCGATCCTGACGACGCTGGGCATCACGATCGGCATCGCCGCGGTCACCCTGTCCGTGGGCATGGCCCAGGGCGCCACCGCGAGTATCAGCTCCGAGATCGGCAGCCTGGGCTCGAACCTGCTGACCGTCCAGGC
This sequence comes from Propioniciclava sinopodophylli, assembly GCF_004324755.1. Taxonomy (GTDB): domain Bacteria; phylum Actinomycetota; class Actinomycetes; order Propionibacteriales; family Propionibacteriaceae; genus Propioniciclava; species Propioniciclava sinopodophylli. The sequence goes on along the minus strand of NZ_SDMQ01000009.1, from coordinate 68,453 downwards.
GGGGTACTTCTCCCACGACGGCGGCCAGCCGATGGACCCGTCCACGATGCCGACGCTGTCGATGGAGGACGCCGAGGCGCTCTCCGACCCCACCATCGCCCCCGACATCGCGGCTGCGGCGCCAGCCATCCAGTCCGGCTTCGAGCTGGCCGCCCGCGACACCTCGATCGGCACGCAGGCGGAGGCGACCACGCCGGCGTGGCTGGCCGTCCAGTCGCGGACCCTGGCGGTGGGCGAGTTCTTCACCCCCGAGCAGTACGACGACGGCGCGGCGGTCGTCGTCCTGGGCAGCAACTCCGCCAGCCAGCTCTTCGGTGACCCCGGCGCGGCTGTCGGCCAGACCGTCACCGCGAACAGCACCAGCCTGCTGGTGATCGGGGTGCTCGAGCAGTCCGGCGGCATGATGTCGACCGACGACCTGGCCGTGATCCCGCTGACCACCTACCGCGACCGCCTGTCGTGGGGCGAGGAGCCCATCGGCGCGATCTACCTGCAGGCCACCTCCGCCGACCGGCTCACCCAGGCCCACCAGGAGGCCGCGGCTCTGCTGGCCGGACGCCGTGGCGCCGCGACCTCCGAGGAGGCCGGCATCATGATCGTGTCGCAGCAGTCGCTGGTGCAGGCGATGGAGCAGGTCACCAACGTGCTCACCCTGCTGCTGGGCGGCATCGCCGCCATCTCGCTGGTCGTCGGCGGCATCGGCGTCATGAACATCATGCTCGTGTCGGTGCAGGAGCGCGTCCGCGAGATCGGGCTGCGCAAGGCCCTGGGGGCCCGGCGCCGGACGATCCTGGCCCAGTTCCTCACCGAGGCTGCGATGCTCGCCCTCGTCGGCGGCGCGCTCGGGCTGGCGCTCAGCGCCGGTGTGGCCTGGCTCGTGACCACGCTGGCGGAGTTCCCGGTGCCGGTGTCGCTGCCGACCGTCCTGCTCGCCCTCGGCGTCTCAGCCGCCATCGGCCTGGTCGCGGGCAGCTACCCCGCCTCCCGGGCCTCCCGTCTCGCCCCCATCGACGCGCTCCGGCGCGAGTGAGGAGGAGTCAGCCATGACCGATCCCGTTCCCCCCGTCCCGCCCGCCCAGCCCGCGATGCCGCCGCTGCCGCCCGCCCGGCTGGCGCCGCGCGCCCCCGAGGGCGCGCGCCAGAAGCGCGACCACCGCCGCCGCAACGTCGTCGTCGCCGGCCTCGTCCTCGCCCTCATCGGCGCGAGCGGCTGGGCCGTCGCGATGTCCCAGAACCCGGCTGCCGGTGCGAATCGCTACACGACCGTCCAGGCCAGCCGGGGCGACGTCACCCAGCGGCTCACCGGCAGCGGCAACGTCACGAAGGTCGACCAGATGGCGGTGCGCTTCCCGGCCGCCGGCACCGTGACCGAGGTGCACGCGGCCGTCGGCGACACCGTCAAGCGCGGCGACGTGCTGGCGGTCCTCGACGACACCGGCCTGCGGGCCAAGGTGCTGCAGGCCCGCGCCGAGGCGGACGCCGCCAACCTGGCGTTGGTGCAGGCGAGGTCGGGGTCGGCCGCATCCGGGATGGGCTCGGCCTCGTCGCTGGGCGCGACTGGTTCTGGTGCATCCGCGACGGCGGGCGCCGCGTCCGGCGGCGGTGCCGTCCAGGGCGCCACGCACACGGCTCCCCCGGCGCCCTCCCTCGCGACCGAACTGCCCGCGATGCCGCCCGTCGCGATCGATCTCGAGCCAATCGACGCGGCCCTCGCCGAGGCGGACGCCGCGGCCGCCCGGGTGGCCGAGCTCCAAGCGTCCCTCGATGCGGCCATGGCCCGTATCGGGCAGGCCTGCCCGGCGCCCTCGAAGCCCGAGCCCAAGCCCTCGGCGGACCCGACGCCCACCCCGACCCCCGAACCCGAGCCCTCGGCGGACCCGACGCCGCCGGCCACGCCGGAGCCGACCGCTTCCGCGACCCCGGAGCCCTCGGCGTCCGCCACACCGGAACCGACCCCCGAGCCGGAGCCCTCGGCGTCCGCCACACCGGACCCGACCCCGGAGCCGGAGCCCACGGCGTCCGCCACGCCCGAACCCAAGCCCTCGGCGGATCCCGAGCCGACGGTGAAGCCCGAGCCGGTCGACCCGAAGGCCTGTACCGACGCGCTCCGGGCCGTGGTCGACGCCCAGAGGGCGCTGGCCGATGTGCAGGCTGAGCTGTCCGCGGCCAACCACGCGGGGCTGTCCCTGCTGCGGCAGGGCAGGGCGGGCCTCGAGCAGTCGGTTGCGCAGCTGAAGGCCTGGGCGCAGGACGTGATGGCATTCGTGCAGTCGCTGCTGCAGGCCCCGCCTGCGCAACCGCCCACCATGCCGCCAGGCGGGATGCCCGGGATGCCCGACCCCGGCGACATGCCGGACATGCCCGGCGGTCAGCCCGGTATGGACGCGAACCGGTCCGGCATCGTGTCGGCCGAGGTGGCCCTCGCCAAGGCCCGCCGCGCCCTGGCGTCCGCCGAGGACGACCTCGACGCCGCCACCCTGACCGCGCCGATGGACGGCGTCCTCTCCGCGCTGCCGTTCAAGGCCGGCGAGGCGACCACCGCGTCGGAGAGCGCCGTCGTGGTCTCCCCCACCGGCGCGGTGCGGGTGACCATGAGCATCCCGGCCTCCTCGTTCCTGTCGGTCCGCCCCGGCCAGGTGGCGACCCTGCGCGGGTCGGGCGGCATCGAGGCGTCCGCGGAGGTGCTGACCAAGGCGCTCGTGCCCGGGGACAGCGGCTCCTACCCGGTGACGCTGGTGGCCAGCGGCTCCAACGCCGAGCAGTTCGCGGCAGGCACCAAGGCCACCGTCGAGATCGAGGTCAGCAGCGCGACCGACGTCGTGGTGGTGCCGCTGTCGGCGGTGACCCGGGTCGGCACCGACGGCACGGTGCGGGTGCTGGCCGGCAACGACGTCGTCGAGACGCCGGTCAAGCTCGGCAGCGTCGGGGACGCCGCCGCCGAGGTGCTGGACGGCGTCGGGGTGGGAGACCGGCTGATCGTCGCGGACGCCACCAAGCCGCTGCCGAACCCGTTCGAGATGCAGGGGCCGGGCTGACCCACCATTCCCCCACCGGGGCGCCCCCGCCGCGATTGCAGTGGTCTGAAGTGGACAGATCGGGGGCGCGTGATGGACACCAGCAACAGGACGTTCGTCGTCACCGGCGCACGCACGAGGTGAACGTGGCCGACGCCGAGCGCGTGATGGACGTGAACTTCTGGGGTGTGATGGACACCTACCAGGCGTTCCTGCCGCACCTGCTCAAGCGGCCCGTCGCCGCGCTGGTGAACGCCTCCTCCATGCAGAGCTGACGAACGGCTCCACCCCTTGTCAGCGAGGAGTAAAGTCGGCTTCATGCCACCTGGGTCACCGCGCGCGCGGATCTCCGGGCTGCTCGGAACGGTGGGCCACACCCCGCTGGTGCGACTCGAGCGGCTCCTCGGCCGCGCCAACGTGTCGGTGTGGGCCAAGCTCGAGGGGGCCAACCCGGGCGGCAGCGCCAAGGACCGCACGGCGTCCGCCCTGGTCGACGCCGCGCTCCGCGGCGGTCTCCTGCGCCCCGGGCACGGCACGCTGGTGGAGTCGAGCTCGGGCAACCTCGGCATCGGGCTGGCCCGCCTCGCCGCCTGGCACGGCTGGACCTTCCACTGCGTCACCGACCCACGAGCCAACCGACTCACCGTCGCTGCCATCAAGGCGCTGGGCGGCATCATCCACCCCGTCACCGATCCGGACGCCGACACCGGCGAGTGGCTGCCTGCCCGCATCGCACGCGTGGGCGAGCTGCTGGCCGAGCTGCCCGGCGCGATCTCGCTGGACCAGTACGGCAACCCGGCGGCCCTCGACGCCCACGACCACGGCACGATGGCCGAGATCGTCGAGGAACTCGGCGCGCCGCCCGACTGGCTGTTCGTCGCGGTCAGCACCACCGGGACGATCGGCGGCTGCCTGCGCCACCTCGACCGGCTCGGTGCCCCCACCCACACCGTCGCGGTGGACGCCCTCGGCTCGGTCCTGTTCGGCGGCGAGGTCGGCCCGCGCACGCTGACGGGGTTCGGTGCGGGCATCGTCCCCGACCTGGCGCTGGGCGCCTCCCCCACCGAGGTCGCCCGCGTGCGGGACGCCGCCTCCATCCGCGGCTGCCGGCTGATGGCCCGCCGCGAGGGCATTCTCGCCGGGGCGTCCGGCGGAGCGGTGGTGGCCGCCCTGCTGGAGCGCGCCGACGCGCTGCCGCCGGGCTCGGACGTGGTGCTGGTGCTGCACGACACCGGCCAGGCCTACCTGGACACGGTCTACGACGACGACTGGGTGCGCGAAACGCTCGGCGAGGACGCCGACGCCGCACTCGATCTGGGGGAAGGGACGCCATGAGGGTCGCGATCATCGGGGGTGGCCCGCGGGGGCTGTGGGCGGCCGAGCGGCTGCTGGATCTGGCGGCCGCCACCGGCGCCCGGGTCGACGTCGACGTGTGGGACGACCGGCCCCTCGGCGAGGGGTCCGGCTACCGGCGCGACCAGCCACAGTCCTGGCGTCTGAACGTCACCTCCGCGATCGTCGGCTCAGCCCTCGGGTCGCTGGACGACTGGCGCCGCGCCCGCGGCGAGTCCGAGCCGCTGGACGCCTTCCCGCCCCGGGCGCTCGTGGGTACCTTCCTGGCCGAGTCGTGGGCGGGGCTCGTGGCCCGCGTGCCCGCGGGCGGCTGCCTGGTGCACGTGCCCCGGCGCGCCGGCGATGTGCACCGCGAGGGCGGCGCCTGGCTCGTGGACGGCGCCCCCTACGACGAGGTGCTGCTGGCCACCGGCCACGCAGCCGCCTGGCCCGGTGCCCTCGCCAGCGACTGGTCCGGCCCGGGCCGACTCACCCCCACCACCCCGGAGGGGCTCTCGGCCGAGGCCGTGCCCCCGGGCGCCACCGTGGCCTGCCGCGGGGCGGCCCTCACCTTCATCGACGTCGCGCTCGCCCTCACCGAGGGGCGCGACGGGCGGTTCGAACCTGACGGCGCCGGCGTCCGCTACGTGCGGTCCGGTCAGGAACCCACCGTGATCCGGCCCACCAGCCGGTCGGGGCGCTTCATGGCGGTCAAGCCCGAGCCGGGCGGGGCCCTGGCCTCGGTCGACCTGGCGGACGCGATTGCCGATGGCTCCGCCCAGGTGGCGGCGGCGTCCGACCTCGCGGCCCTCACCGAGGCCCTCGCCGACACCGCGTCCGCCTTCGGGCGCGCGGCCGGACGGGAACTCGAGGACGCGGCGATCCGCGGAGTGCTCAGCGGCGCGGACGCCACGGGCGACCCGGTGGCCGAGCTGCGGGAGTCGTGGGAGGTCGCGGTCGGCGTCCGGCCCCCGTCGGCCGCGTGGGCGGTCGGCGAGGCGTGGCGGAAGCTGTACCCCGCCATCGTGGCGCGGGCCTCCTTCGAGGGGCGCGCCACGCTGCCCGGCTTCGGCGACCTCGCGCACACGCTCGAACGCGTCGCGTTCGGCCCGCCGCCCGTGAACGCCGCCAAGCTGCTCGCGCTGCTGGACGCCGGCGTCGTGGACGCCCCGCGCGCGGGATCGGAACTCGCCGAGGCCGACGTGGTCGTGGACGCCGTCATCGCGCCGCCGGGCGTCGTGCCGGGCACCCTCGTCGGCGACCTGGTCGCCGACGGCGTCCTGCAGACCGGCACGGCGGGGCGCGGCGTCCGCATCGCCCGCGACGGGTCGGCCGTGGGCGCGCCCCACCTGGCCGTGGTCGGGCGCGACACCGAGGACGTCACCCTCGGCAACGACACTCTCTCGCGCACCCTGCACGACGTGGTGGAACGCTGGGCGCAGCGGGTCATCGCCCGTGCCCGCCCGGCCGACGACGAGCCCGACGTGCACGGGACGCCCCCGCTCACCGCCCGCCTCGAGCCGTGGCTCACCGGGCTGCTCGCCGACCCGGACGCCTGCGACCGCCTCCTGGTCGAGCACGGGTCGCCGGTCAACGTTCTCGACCCGACGCCTGCCCTGCGCAACGCCGCCGAGCTGGTCGACGCCGGCCGCGCTGCGGGCGTGGACGTCCGGGTGTTCTTCGCCCGCAAGGCCAACAAGGCCCTCGCGTTCGTGGACGCCCTCGCCGCGGCAGGCCACGGGGTCGACGTCGCCAGCGAGCGCGAGCTGCGCCAGGTGCTGGACGCCGGCGTCCCGGGCGAGCGGGTCATCCTGAGCGCCGCGGTGAAGCCGGACGCCCTCCTGCGCCTCGCCGTCGAGGCCGGCGTGACCGTCTCGGTGGACTCGGTGGCCGAGCTCGACCGGCTGGCCGCGCTGGCCGGCACCGACGGCGTCCGGGTGGCGCCGCGGCTGGCGCCCGACCCCGCGACCCTGCCGCCGACCCGCTTCGGCGAGCGGCTCGCGACGTGGCGGGCGGCGCTGCGCACGACGCGTCCCCGGGTGGAGTACGCGGGCGTCCACGTGCACCTGCACGGGTACGCCGCGGCCGACCGGCGCACGGCGTTGGGCGAGGCGCTGGAGCTGGTCGACGCCCTGGTCGGGGCCGGCCACGCGCCCGCCTTCGTGGACCTGGGCGGCGGCGTCCCGATGAGCTACCTGGACGACGGCGAGCAGTGGGCCGCGTTCCAGTCGGCGCGCGAGGCGATGGTGCGGGGCGACAGCGACCCGTTCACGTGGAAGGCGCACCCGCTGGCGAATACCTACCCGTACCACCAGGCGCCGGTGCGGGGCGGCTGGCTGGCCGACGTGCTGGGGGGCGAACTCCCCGACGGCGGGACGGCCGCGGACGGGCTGAGCCGCCGCGGGCTGCGGCTGCACCTGGAGCCCGGGCGCTCGCTGCTGGACGGCTGCGGCGCCACGCTGGCGCGGGTGGCGTTCACCAAGCAGCGCAGCGACGGCGTCGACCTGGTCGGGCTGGAGATGAACCGGACGCAGTGCCGCTCGACCTCCGACGACTTCCTCGTCGACCCGCTGCTGGTGCGCCGGGGCGAGCCGGGGCGTCCGGTCGAGGCGTTCCTCGTGGGCGCCTACTGCATCGAGGACGAGCTCATCCTGCTCAGGCGCATGCGGTTTCCGCGCGGGGTGCGGGCCGGCGACGTCATCGCGCTGCCGAACACCGCCGGCTACCTCATGCACATCCTGGAGAGCGCGTCGCACCAGATCCCGCTGGCGCGCAACGTGGTGCGGACGCCGTCCGGCTGGGTCGCCGACCGGATCGACGGCTGACTAGCCCTGCCGCGTGAGGGCGGAGGTGAGGTGCAGGGTGACGCCCTGCCCGACGGCCGCCATCTCCATGGTGTAGGCCAGCGCGTCGCCCTCGACCACGAAGCGGCGGACGATGCGGTCGACCTGCTTGGCGCTCGGGGTGCAGCGCACCTCGGCGTCCGTGGCGACCGTGGTGACCGCGCCCTCGGTGGCGACGGTGCCGACGCCAAGCTCGGACTGTCCGGTCGGGATTGCCGCGACGATCTCCACCACCCCGCCGCCCGGGGAGCGAACGTAGCCGGTCTCGGTGTGCATCGGCGCGCCCTCGGCGTTCCAGGTGCGCTCGACGAACAACAGGAACGGCTTGCCGACGTCGATGAACTGCCACGCGTCGGTGTAGGTGAACGACGTGATCGTCGGGTACTCGCCCCGCGCCGATCCTCGCCACGTACCGACCAGGGGCGCCAGGGGCTCGAGGTTCGGGTGCAGGCTCATGCGCCCATTGTCGCGCCCGGGGCGTCGATCCACGAGTCGTCCAGGTCACTCACCCACGATCGGGCGGAGCCGCGCGCGGAGTCCGGCAGCCAGGGGGTGTTGGCACTGTCCGGCTGGGACCTCGTCGGCGCCCTGCCACTCGAGCGCGACGCGGTCACGGGCCTGATCAGCAGCGGCGACACCCGCTGGATCGAGCGCGGCGCCTATTACATCCTGGGCGTCGCTGCGGAGGTGCAAGGTGGGGGGGACGACCTGGGCGGGTTCACCGTCGAGTTGCCTGCCTCCGCGGCCTCGCCAGGATCGTCCGAGACTGAGAGACTGGCCCCATGTCAACAACCCAATACCGCGAAGGCGCCAAGCTGGCCATCGTCGGCGCCGGCGCCGTCGGATCCTCGCTGGCCTACGCGGCCCTCATCCGCGGAGTCGCACGCCGCGTCGTCCTGTACGACGTCAACGGCCCCAAGGTGCGCGCCGAGGCGCTCGACCTCGCCCACGGCGGCCAATTCCTCCCCGAGGCGGTGATCGAGGGCTCCGACGACGTGGCCATCACGCGCGGCTCCGACGTCGTCGTCGTCACCGCCGGCGCAAAGCAGAAGCCGGGGCAGACGCGGATGGACCTCGCCGGCTCGACGGTGGCGCTCATGCAGAAGGTGATCCCTCCGCTGGTGGAGCACTCGCCGGACGCCACGTTCATCATGGTGACCAACCCCGTCGACGTCACCACGCAGGCCGCCCTGAAGATCAGCGGGCTGCCGTCGAACCGACTGTTCGGCTCCGGCACGGTGCTTGACTCGTCGCGGCTGCGGCAGCTGATCGCCACCACCTGCGACGTGGCCGTGGGGAACGTGCACGCCTACGTGTGCGGGGAGCACGGTGACACGGAGACCCCGCTGTGGAGCACCGCCACCATCGGCGGCGTGCCGCTGACGGAGTGGGAGCGCACGACGGGGCGGCTGGGCCAGGCGGAGCGCGACGCCATCGCGCACCGGGTGGTGAACGCCGCCTACGAGGTGATCGAGGGCAAGGGAGCCACCAACTACGCCATCGGGTTGGCGGCCACCCGGATCATCGAGTCGGTGCTGCGGGACGAGCGGCGGGTGCTGCCGGTGTCGCGGATGCTGGCGGGCTGGCACGGCATCTCCGGCGTGTGCATGGCGGTGCCGACCGTGGTGGGCCGCGACGGGGCGGGCACGCAGCTCGAGCTGCCGGTCTCGGACGACGAGCTGGCGCAGCTGCGCGCCAGCGCGGAGCACATCCGGGCCATGTCCGAGGGCCTCGGCTTCTAGCGCCTACCCCCTGCGGGGTCCACGGGCCGGTTCAGTGCAGGGTGGCCAGCGCGTCGAGCCGTTGTCCCTCGTGGTCGGTCCACTGGGGCTCCTGGTTGTCCGAGATCACCCTCGCGCCCTTCGGGGCGAGCGCCCGCACCGTCTCGACGAGCGACGACGGCGCCACCACCGTCGGGATCGACCCCGCCGGGGATCGTGGGCTCCGGGCCGCGCGCCCCGAGCAGGGCCGTCATGACGAGCACGCGGGCCACGAGCAGCACGGGGATGCCCCACGACGGAGGGTTCATGTCCTCACCCCAGGCGGCGGTAGAGTGGTCCGTCGCGGGCCTATAGCTCAACTGGCAGAGCAGCGGACTTTTAATCCGCGGGTTCAGGGTTCGATCCCCTGTGGGCCCACCCTTCGTCAGGAGTCTCAACCTTTCCTTCAGGTTTCTCAGGGATGGCTCAGGGGCTGCCTTGACCGGGTGCAGACCTCCCCCGGTCGGCCACCCCCGCCGCGCGCAATCGGCGCCGACAAGGGCATTCACCCGCGAGGGCGGCCTGAATCACACCGCTGCAATGTCCAACAGCTCACCGGCGTGTCGGCTGGACATCCCTGAGTAAAACCACAGAAACCGCTTGCGACAAGCCGGTTCGCAGGCGTCTACTGTCCCCGGCACCGGACGCGTTGGCGCCGTGCAGCACACCGAAGACATGGGGGACACCGTGAAGCGTGCAGGCAGGTTGACGAACGCAGTCGTGGGCGGTTGCATCGCCTTGGCGATGCTGGGCACCACAGGGCTGGTCGTCGCAGGCGTCGCCAACGCCACGACCACCATGACGGCCACGACGTGGGTGAACATGCGTTCGGGCCCCAGCACGTCCAACGGGGTCGTGGCCGTGCTGTCGCCGTCGGAGTCCGTGACCGCTTCCGGCACGGTGAGCGGCGGCTGGTACCAGGTCACCACCGCCAAGGGCCTCACCGGCTGGGTCTACCAGAACTACCTCAAGGCCTCCGAGTCCGCCCCCGCGCCGTCGGCCCCCACCGAATCCGCGCCGGTGACGACCAGCCAGGCCACCACCACGGCCGCCGTGAACGTGCGGTCGGGTCCCGGGACGAGCTACGCCGTGGTCGGCGTGGCCGCCAAGGGGTCCACCCTCCCGACGACGGGGAAGACGTCGGGCGGGTGGACCGAGGTGGTCTTCTCCGGGCAGGCCCGCTGGATCTCCACCAACTACCTGACCACCGGGACGCCATCGACCAGCCGGCCGGCCGGCCAGGTGCGCACCACGGCGAACCTGTACCTGCGCACCGGCGGCAGCACCGCCTACTCGTACACCGGCGTCCTGCCGGCCAACTCGGTGGTCGACACCACGGGCCGGACCACGTCGGAGTACACCGAGATCCTCCACGCGGGCCAGAACCGTTGGATCGCCACGCGCTACACCTCGGCCCTCACGAGCACCGCCCCCGCGCCCGCCCCGGCCCCCGGGGCCACGGGGACGGCGTACGTGACCGTGAGCACCCTCAACGTGCGCGCCACGTCGGCGTCCGACGGCGTGATCGTGGGCACGGTCCACCGCGGCAACGCGCTGCAGACCACCGGCGTCGAGCAGAACTCGCGCATCCAGATCATCCACAACGGCGTGGCCCGCTGGGTCTACAAGCCCTACACGAGCACCACGCCCCCCAGCAGCACCCCGGCGCCCAGCACCTCGGTGTCACTGCCCGGCTACGACCGCCTGAACGCCAACGCCAAGCGCGCCGTCGGGCACGTCCTGGACACCTACCCGCTGATCCGCACCATCGGCGGCTACCGGGCCTCGAGCAGCTACTCCTCCGACCACCCCAACGGGCGCGCCATCGACGTCATGGTGTCGAACTGGTCGCAGCAGTCGAGCATCGACTATGGCTGGACGATCGCCCGCGACTTCCAGGCCAACGCCGCCAAGTACGAGATCACGTACATCATCTGGCGCCAGCAGATCTGGAACGCCTCCTACCCCGAGCGCGGTTGGCGCTGGATGGAGGACCGTGGGTCCGCGACCGCGAACCACTACGACCACGTCCACATCTCGGTGCGCGACTGAGGCACCGTCCCGCAAACTCGACGCTGCCCGGAGGGCCCAGGCACTGACCGGCGACGGTCAGCGTCTGGGCCCTCCGGGCAGCGACTGGGTGTCGAGCCGGAGGTGGGTCCCGATACCGGGGATCAGCGGAAGAAGCTGATCAGGATGCCGCCCACCGCCACGATGCCGGCGATGGTGACGAACACGTTGGAGATCCGGCCGCGGTACTGCTCCAGGGCGGGCACCTTGCGGATCGCGTACATCGGCATCAGGTAAAGCACCGCGGCGATGACCGGGCCGGCCAGCGACTCGATGAGCGACAGGATGCTGGGGTTGGCGATGGCGGCCGCCCACGTGGTGAGGAACATGAACCCGGCGATCGCGATGGTCAGCGTGCGGTTGCCGATGCGTCCCTCGCGGTCGAAGAAGCCGCGCACGATGCCGGCCAGGCCCTCGGCGGCCCCCAGGTAGTGGCCGAAGAACGACGACGCGATGGCGGTGATGGCCACGGCCGGGCCCAGGTAGCTGATGAACGGGTTGTCCATCACGTTGGCCACGTACGACAGCACGGGCAGGTTCGCCTCGCGGGCGGCGTCCAGGCCGGCGGGGCCGAGGCTCAGGACGCTGGACCAGACGAAGCCCATCGCGAAGATCACCAGCAGCATCGTGGTGCGCTTGAGGATCTGGGACGCCTTGTCCGGCGCGATGGCACCGTACTCGCGCTTCATCGCCAGCGAGAACTGCGAGATGGCCGGGGAGTGGTTGAACGCGAACACCAGCACGGGGATGACCATCCACACCGACATGGCCAGCTCGGGTGCGGCGGGCACGGCGAGCAGGGCGGCGTCGAACTTCCAGCTGGGGATGAGGTACAACGTGACGGCGAACAGGATCAGGATGAGCGGGTACACCAGCCACTCGGTGACGGCGATCATCACCTTCTGGCCGGCCACCATCACCAGCATGAGCACGGCGATCAGCACGAACGACAGCAACCACCGCGGCGGGGACGCCAGGCCGAGCTGGTTGACCAGCAGGCTGTCGACGGTGTTGGTGATGCCGATGCCGTAGATCAGCACGATCGGGTAGATCGCGGCGAAGTACAGCACCGTGACGAGCTTGCCCGCACCCTCGCCGAAGAAATCGCGCACCACGACGGTAATGTCGTCACCGGGACGCCGCGACACGCACACCATGCGGGCCAGCGCCCGGTGCGCGAAGTAGGTCATGGGCCCGATGAGCACCGTGACGATGAGCAGCGGCCACAGGCCACCCGCCCCGGCGTTGATGGGCAGGAAGAGGATGCCGGCGCCGATGGCGGTGCCGAAGAGGCTGATCATCCAGCCGCTGTCGAAGCGGCGCCACTTCATCGTGGGTTGTTCGGGGGTGAGGTCGTGCATGGTCGTTGAGGCGGACACCTCGTGCTCCGTTTCTGGTTGGGCATTCACTTCGTTGTGTCGGTGGGAGTCGTCGTGGTCAGCACTCGGTGTAGCTGACCGCCAGCCCGCCCTGGGACGTTTCCTTGTAGGCGCTCTTCATGTCGGCGCCGGTCAAGCGCATGCTGAGGATGGCGGCGTCCAGCGAGATCCGGTGCTCGCCGTCGCCGTGGAGGCTCATGCGCGCCGCGTTGATGGCCTTCATGCTGGCCAGCGCGTTGCGCTCGATGCACGGCACCTGCACCAGGCCACCCACCGGGTCGCAGGTCAGGCCCAGGTTGTGCTCGATGCCGATCTCGGCGGCGTTCTCGACCTGCGCCGGCGTGCCGCCGAGCACCTCGCACAGCCCGCCGGCGGCCATGGAGCACGCCGACCCGACCTCGCCCTGGCAGCCGACCTCGGCCCCGGACAGCGAGGCGTTCTTCTTGAACAGGATGCCGATGGCGGCGGCGGTGAGCAGGAACCGGACGACGCCGTCCTCGTCGGCGCCCGGGACGAACCGGGTGTAGTAGTGCAGCACCGCCGGGATGATGCCGGCGGCCCCGTTGGTGGGGGCGGTCACCACGCGCCCACCGGAGGCGTTCTCCTCGTTGACGGCGAGCGCGAACAGGTTCACCCAGTCCATGGCCAGCAGCGGGTCGGCGGCATCGGAGGTTGCCTGGAGCCTGCGCAGCATCTCGGGGGCGCGACGCCGCACGTTCAGGCCTCCGGGGAGCACCTCCTCGGTGCGGTGGCTGCCGTTGCGCACGCACTCCTGCATGACGCGCCAGATCTCCAGCAGCCGCGCGCGGGTCTCCGCCTCGGGACGCCAGGCGGCCTCGTTGGCGAGCATCACCTCGCTGATCGACAGGTTCTCCCGGGCGCAGATCTCGAGCAGCTCGGCGCCGGTGTCGAACGGGTGGGCCAACGCGACCGGCGCGCCGGTGTCGTCGGCGTCGCGGCCCATGGCGTCCTCGTCGACGACGAAGCCGCCGCCCACCGAGTAGAAGCTGCGCTCGGCCACGACGGTGCCGTCGGCGTCCAAAGCGGTGAAGGTCATGCCGTTGGGGTGGGCCGGCAGGGAGCGGCGCATGTGCATGAGCAGGTCCGCGGCCCGGTCGAACCCGATCTCGCGTACGCCGTCCAGCTGCAGCCGCCCGGTGCGGCAGGCCGCGTCCACGCGGGCGTCGGCGGTGTCGGTGTCCACCGTCTCGGGGTCGCAGCCGAGCAGGCCGAGGATGACGGCCTTGTCGGAGCCGTGCCCGCGCCCGGTGAGCGCCAGCGACCCGAAGAGTTCGGACACGATGCGCTCGACGCGGTCGAACACGTCGGCGTCCCGCAGCTCGTCGAGGAAAAGGCGGGCGGCGCGCATCGGCCCCACCGTGTGGGACGACGACGGCCCGATCCCGATCGAGAACAGGTCCAGTGCGCTCAAGGGCATGACAACATCACCTCTCGGCGGGGTTCCCGCCATCGGCTCCTTCGCGGGTGGGATCTGGTGGGGCGGCACCTTCCTTGGTGCGGCGACCACAGACCTTGTGTGACACCTTTACGGTAAGCCGCCAGCAGCCCCCGCGTCCATCGCGAGAAACTCCACGCCCTGTTCAGTTCCGCTTAAGGACCCACGGCGGGCGGTGTCAGTGCCCGATCGGGTTGCGGCCCACACCCGCATACCGGGCGCGCGTCGCGGCCCGCAGTTCCTTGGCGACCGCGCGCACGGCGGGGCTGAGCGCGCTCTGCCGGGTGAGCAACAACACCTCGCGGCGCGGCGTGGGCTCCAGGCGGCGGACCATCAGGTCCTCGGTCGCCCGGCCCAGGTTGAGCTCGCTGATGAACGTGAGCCCGAACCCGGCGCGCACCAACCCCAGCAGCGCGACCAGGTTGCCGCAGTGCGCGACCACGTCGGGCTCGAAGCCCGCCTCGGTGCACAACCGTCGGGTGAACACCTCGAAGGCGCTGCCCTCGGTCTCGAGGATCCACCGTTCGCCCGCGACGGTGGCCAGGTCGACCTGGTCGCCGGGCACGGGCCGGTAGTCGGCGGGCAGGCACAGCACGATCTCGTCGCTGGCCAGCACGGTGCTGACGATCCCCTCGAACGACACCGCGTGGAGGTCGTCGACGACGGCGACGTCGATCTCGCCCGACCGCAGTTGCGCGACGCTCTCGACCGGTTCGCGGTCGCGCACGATCGTGGTGAGTTGCGGGTAGCTGGCACGCAGCGCCATCAGCGCCCGGGGCAGGATCGTGCTGCAGAAGCTGGGGAACGTGCTGATCGTCACGGTGCCGTGCACGTCGGTGTGGAACCGGGCCAGGCTGGTCTCGGCCTCCTCCAGCGCGGCGGCGATGTGCCGGTGGTGCTCCACCAGCGTGCGCCCCGCCTCGGTGAGCCGGACGCGCCGGCCGACCCGCTCCAGCAGCGGCAACCCGGCCTCGCGCTCCAACTGGGCCACCTGCTGGCTGACCGCCGAGGTGGACAGGTGCAGGCGCGCCGCGGCAGCCGTCATCGTGCCCTCGGCCGCCAGGGCCGCCAGCACGTGGAGGCGCTTCACATCAAACACCCCAGCCACTGTGTCACGTCTGCGGACCGCTGCACAACCCCCGGCGGGCGCGGGGATGGGTCAACCGACGGGCTCCAGGGTCGTGGCGAAGGCGCCCAGCGCCTCGTAGGGCAGGTCACCGGACACGATCGTGACGGCGCCCTCCCGCGTGGAGACGAGCGACCGCGTCCGGCCGTCGTCGGAGACCATCCGCTCCCAAGTGCGGCCCTGGGCCTCGATGGTGCCGTCGGGGCGCCCGTTGCGGGTCACCGTCGCGACGAGCTGCTCGGGGGCGACGTCGCGCTGGTCGAGGCCGACGTAGCGCTGCTCGGGGCTGAGGAAGCCGAGCTGGAAGGTGTCCCCCACCGCCGGGTCGCCGCCGAACACCGGCTGGCCGGTCGGGATGAAGCGGGCACGCGTGGCGATCCACCCCGCGGGCAGGCTGGCCGGGGCGAGCACTTCGTACTCGCTCTCGGACGCCGCCTGCTGCGCGACGGGCTGCCAGTCGATGGCCGTGACCGGCGGCTCGGGGTTCCGCGTGAACAGCTGGGTGATCAGGATGACGGGGATGAACAGCACCGCCATCGCCACCAACATGTGCAGGACCGTGGCATTGCGTCGCGCCGTGGTGGAGGAAGCCATGCGTGCCATCATCCCATGCCTCAGAAGCTGATGTCCTCCAGCATGTCGGTGACGAGAGCGGCGATGGGCGAGCGCTCCGACCGCGTGAGGGTCACGTGGCCGAACAGCGGATTGCCCTTGAGCTTCTCCACGACCGCCGCGATGCCGTCGTGGCGTCCGACCCGCAGGTTGTCGCGCTGGGCGACGTCGTGGGTCAGGACGACCTTGGAGTTCTGACCGATCCGGCTCAGCACGGTCAGCAGCACGTTGCGCTCGAGGCTCTGCGCCTCGTCGACGATCACGAATGCGTTGTGCAGGCTGCGTCCGCGGATGTGGGTCAACGGCAGCACCTCGATGACGTCCCGCGCCACGATCTCGTCCATCACGTTCTTGTGGACGACCGAGCCGAGCGTGTCGTAAACCGCCTGGCCCCAGGGCGACATCTTCTCGTGCTCGGTGCCGGGCAGGAAGCCGAGCTCCTGGCCGCCCACGGCGTACAGCGGCCGAAAGACGATGACGCGGTCGTGCTGCCGCCGCTCCATGACGGCCTCCAGACCGGACGCCAGCGCGAGGGCCGACTTGCCGGTGCCGGCCTTGCCGCCGAGGCTGACGATGCCGACGCTCGGGTCGAGCAGCAGGTCGAGCGCGATGCGCTGCTCGGCGGAGCGGCCGTGGAGACCGAAGGCGTCCCGGTCGGTCTTGACCAGGTGCAGCGTCTTGTCCGGGTGGACGCGCGCGAGCGCCGTTGAGCCGCCTCCGCGGACGACCACGCCGGTGTGGATCGGCAGGTCGACCGCTTCGACGGCGCTGGTGTGGCCCTGGTCGTACAGCTCGTCCATCTGCTCGGGGGCGAGTTCGAGCGAGCCCATGCCCGTCCAGCCCGAATCGGGCGGCAGCTCGTGGCGGTACTCCTCGGCGGCCAACCCGACGGCGGCGGCCTTGACGCGCAGCGGCAGGTCCTTGGTGACGAGCACGACGTCGCGGCCCCCGTGGGCGAAGTTCACCGCCACGGCGAGGATGCGGGAGTCGTTGTCGCCGAGCCGGAAGCCCGCGGGCAGCCGTTCGACGTCGGTGTGGTTCAGTTCGACGTGCACGACACCGCCGTGGTCGTTGACGCGGACGGGGGCATCCAGGCGCCCGTAGGTGACGCGCAGGTCGTCCAGGAACCGGAGCGCCTTGCGGGCGAAGAAGCCCAGCTCGGGGTGGTGGCGCTTGCCCTCCAGCTCGGTGACGACCACCAGCGGCACGACGACCTCGTGTTCGGCGAAGAACAACAGGGCGTTCGGGTCGGACAAGAGCACCGAGGTGTCGATGACGTAGGTCCGGAGCTGGGTGGGCGTGCTCGTCGCGGTGCTGCTCGGGGTGCCGGTCTGGGCGTCGGTGGCGAGGTCGGTCACGTCGGTCCTTTGCGTCAGGGCCGAATGAAGCTCACCCGGCCTGTCCGTGGTGGTTCAGCCGAGGGCGTCCCGTGAAAGGGGAAGAAGTCTCATTGGAGTCCTCTCGAGGGCACCTGCGGAGGTGTCCTGAGCCCGAATCTAGGTCGGACGCCGCGCGGATCGGCGCTGACACGCGAGAGTTCAGGCAATGTTCACCCCGGCCCCCGCGGTCGGGCGTTTCCTGGTGGCGGCACCAGGCTGGCTTGGCAGAATGCCTCACATGACCGAGATCCGCCCCGTCGCGCACGCGCGCACGGACTTCCCCGCGAAGTTCGGCATCCCGCGGCAGGCGGGGCTGGTGCCCGAGCTCGTCGCCCGGATCGTGTTCGTGCCGGAGTTCCGCACCCCGGACGCCGTCCGCGGCATCGACGGCTTCTCCCACCTGTGGCTGGTGTGGGGGTTCTCGGGCGTGGAGCGCGACGGCTGGTCGCCGGTCGTCCGGCCGCCGCGGCTGGGCGGGGACGTCCGCGTGGGCGTGTTCGCGTCGCGCTCGCCGTTCCGCCCGAACGGGCTGGGCCTGTCGTCGGTGCGGTTGCTGGCGGTCGAGTCGGACGCCGCGGGTGCGCCCGAGCTGCTGGTCGGTGGCGCCGACCTCATGGACGGCACGCCGATCTACGACATCAAGCCCTACGTCGCCGCCGACGTGCACGCCGACGCGACGCTGGGCTTCACGGCGACCAACGCCGACTACGGCGTGGAGGTCGACCTGCCGGACACCCTGGCCGTGCTGGTGCCGGCCGACAAGCTCGCCGCGCTGGTCGGCGTGCTGGCCCAGGACCCCCGCCCGGCGGTCGGGCGTGACCCCGAGCGCGTCCACGGGGTGGAGTTCGCCGGGCTGAACGTGCGGTTCCGGGTGGCTCGCGGCGTCCTGCACGTCGTGGAGGTCCACCCGCTCGGCTGACGCCTGCCGATCAGACCCCGGCGAGCGTGGCGGGCGCCGACAGGGTCACGGCCCGGTCACACGCGGCGACGACGACGGGGTCGTGGGTGACCACCACGATCGTCTTGCCCGCCCTGTTCATGTCCCGCAGCAGGGTGAGCACGATGTCACGGTTGTCGGCGTCCAGGGAACCCGTCGGCTCGTCGGCCAGGACGATCTCGCACGGCTTGAGCAGCAGGCGGGCGATCGCCACGCGCTGCTGCTCCCCTCCTGACAGGGTGGCCACGCGGCGTCCCTGGGCCCCGTTCAGCCCCACGAAGCGCAGGGCGGCGTCCACCTGCGCGGATCGGTCCCCCGCGCGCGGGGCGTAGGTCAGCGCCAGGTCGAGATTCTGCTGCACCGTGTCGGCATCGACCAGGGCGAAGTTCTGGAACAGGTAGCCGAGGTGGTGGCGCAGGTACTGCTGCGCCCCCCGGCTCCGCGGCTGGGGTGCCGGTGCCCCCAGCAGGCGCACCTCGCCGGCGTCCGGGGCCTCGAGCAGTCCCAGGAGATTGAGGATGGTGGTCTTGCCGGACCCACTGGGCCCGGTGATGGCCACCATCTCCCCTGCCGCCACGGCCAGGTCAAGGTCCCGCAGGACCTCCTTGGCGCCGAACGACTTCGACACCCCGCGCAGTTCACAGTGGACGGTCATGCCTGGAGCTCCTTCAGTCGGGTGGCGGTGTTGCGTCGTTCGTTGAGGATGACCACGGCCGCCACGAAGGCGACCTCCACGGCTGCGACAATTCCCATGATGGCCACCAGGCGTCCGAGCTCCTCGAGGAGGGGAGGGGGAGGTGGGGCGAAGGTGGCGCGGGGCAGGGCCAGGGCCGCTCCCATCAGCAGGCCCGCCAGGGCGAGTTGGCCGAGCCACGTCGCCGCCATGGCCGCGAGGAGTTCGCGATACGTGCGGACGAAGGAGAACCCGTGCAGCCGTCGCACGGTGATGCGCTGGCGCAGTGCGTCCCCCAGCACAAGGACGAGGGCCGCGCTGAAGGCCAGCATCACACCGAGGGCCGCCGCGGCAGCGAGCAGCGTGGTCGTCGTCATGCGCCGCAACTCGTCCAGTTCCATGAGCATGGCCTCGTTGCCCGTCACGAGGTTCTGCAGGTTGTCATCGAGGTGCAACTGCCGCAGGAGTGGCTGGAGTCGGGCCAGCGTGCCTGCAGGATCGCCGTCGACACGCACCTTCAGGGGCGAGTTGAGGTGGCCGCGGATGGCGTTCATCCGGTCGATGGTCAAGCTGTTGGCCGGCGTGAGCACCTCGATGATCGGGTCCCGCACCGTGTTGCCACCGTCCGCGTTGACCTGGCTGTTGAACGTGAAGACGTCCTGACCCGCCCGGGTCCAGACGATGCGGACGGACTGGGCGCGCAGTCCGTCGGGAACGGGCTCGCGCAGCATCATCTCCTGGCCCTGGACGGCCCCCTGGAAGTCGGGGCCACCCACGCGCGACCGGGTGAAGAACTCCGTGATGGACGCCTCGTCCCCCCGATGGGTCTCCGGGACCAGGACGACCCAGTCGGCCTCGTCGTCCCCGACCCGGACCGGTTGCCCGGCCACGTCGAGGATCGGGTACCGCTCCAGGTAGTTGTCGTTCACCCGCATGGGCCACACGGGTACCGGCGGGTCGTCCGGGATGCCCGGCTCGTGGTTCTGCGCGTCGACGAAGAGCGCACCGGCCTCGTCCAGAACGGGGTACAGGTCGCGCGCCTCAGCGATCTTCGTGGCGTGGCCGCCGCCCGAGACCTCCTGCTCGTCGAGGCCGACCTGCTGCGGGTAGAACACGGCGTAGGTGGTGGCATCGGCCCACCGAGCGGCCCGAGCCTCCCGGGCGCGCCCCTCCTCGAGTTGGTGCCAGGCCACCACCAGCAGGAGTGCGAGAACCGCCCCACACAGGCCCTTGGCCAGGACGGACAGCAGGGCGAGCCCGCGTCGCTGGCGCGGGGGGCGGACGGCCGCGGGGCGCGGCGGGGCGAAGGTGGTCACGAGAGTCCTCCCTTGACGAGGTCGGTGATGCGGACGCGGTCGATGACCACCGCACCCACGGCGAGACTGGTGGTCAGGCTGACGGCGACCGTGACGAGCAGGGCCTGGACGACGGCACGGACGAACTCCGCGTCGACCCCGGGGGTGAGGCCGATCAGGGCGGCGGCCGCAACGACCCCGACGAGGGTCGCGACGGCCTGGACGGCACCGACCACGCGGAACCACACCCGAGCACCGGAGAATCCGAGCAGGCGCAGGACGCCGATGCGCTTGCCCGCCCTGAGCAGGACGGCGGCCGACACGACCACGGCGATGAGGAGCAGGGGCACGGGCAGGAAGCGGAGCAACGACCCCGACCCATCGGCGGCACCCGACGACGCCCGCTCGGTCGGCACGGCCGGGGGTGCCCCCCGGGACGCGAGCCTCTCCCCGACCCGTGCGAGGAACCCGTCGAGGGTGGCCCGATCGGCCCCCTCCAGGACGTAGGTGCCGGCGACCGGCAGCGACTCGTACGCCTGTGCCATCGGTGCGACCGTCAGCGCGTACCCATCGGCCAGCACCTGCAGCCGTCCGATGCGAGCCGAGGTGGTGTCCTCGGTGGAGACGACGACGCCGAGGTGCCTGCTCTCCGCGTCGGTCGGCCAGCGGCCCTCCACCAGCGGCAGGGTCCGGTACAGGGACGTCCCGCCCGTGCTCAGCACATAGTGCGTGATGCGCGAGCGGCCGTCGGTGCCGGTGGACACGGACGTGCGCAGCACGGACGCCCCGACCGCTTGAGCAGCCTCGGCGAGCACCTCCACGGCGAACGTCGGATCGGCGGCCCGCTCGTCGGAGGGCCACTCGAACGCGGCCCCGAGCGCCCGTGCGGCGGCGATGTCGCGCTGGACCCGCGCGGGAACCGCGTCGGCCACCTGCGACAGCGGCACACCGCAGAAGACGAACACCAACAGGAGGGCGAGCGCCGCCCTCATCGGCTGCTTCCGTCCACGTCATCCTCCCTCGCCGGGCGACCCGCTGCCCGGCACGACGGGGGTGCCGGGCAGCGGGGGGCGGTCGCGGACGGGATCAGGGCTTGTTCCAGTACGTGTAGCAGGTGTACGCGGCACCTGCCCACGAGGAGGCGCGCGACCAGTACCCGGCATTCGCGTAGTCGGTGTCGTACGCGCGGGAGATCATGGCCGTCGAGGAGTGGTAGGCCGAGTTGTGCTTGTAGTCGGAGTAGCAGGTCTTCGGCGGCCAGATCTGCAGGTAGGAGCCGTAGCTCCACGTGCCGCCACCCACGGTGGCGGTGGCTGCTTGGGCGCCGGCGGCCGCGCCGCCGGCGAGGATGGCGGTCGCGGCGGCGATGGCCGCTCCTGTGCGGATGGTGCTTCCCTTCATGGTGTCTCCTGTTGTTGGGGGGTAGGGACGAGCTCAGGTTAGGGACAGCGGCGCCCGGCGCGGAACGGGCGCGGGGCAGGTTCCGTCGAAAGTCGAGGCGCTCCGGCCAAGAGACGTCGTACCAAAGAACGACGGCTACCGTGGGGCCATGGCCCTGCCCGAGCGCTTCCGCCCGACCACCACGCCCTTCACCGACCCGGCCCAGGTGCTGGTCGGCCCCACCTGGCGCATCACGGTGCTCACCGAACGGCTGCTGCGGCTGGAGTGGTCCGATGACGGCCAGTTCGAGGACCGGGCGACCCAGGTGGTGTGGAACCGCGACCTCCCCGCGGTGCCGTACGAGGTGTCCCACGACGGCGACGCGCTCCAGCTGTCCACGCGGGGCCTGCAGCTGTCCTGGGACGGCCGGCGCTTCTCCCCCGGCGGCCTGCAGGTCCGCCAGCCCGGCGTCCGCGACTGGCGCAGCGTGTGGCACTACGGCGACCCCGAGACCGTGCAGGAGCGCGAGGCCGGCTGGCACGTCGGCAACCTCGGCGGCACGGCCCGCACCCTCGACGAGGCCGACGGCGCCGTCCCGCTGGAGAAGGGGTTGGTCAGCGCCTTCGGGTTCGCGACCCTGGACGACTCCGGCTCGCTCGCGCTGGACGACGACGGCTGGCCCACCCCGCGCGAGGGCGAGGTCGACCTCTACCTGTTCGTGCACGGCTACGACGCGCCCGCCGCGCTGCGCGACTTCCACGCCCTCACCGGCCCCACGCCGCTGCTGCCCCGCTGGGCGCTGGGCAACTGGTGGTCGCGCTACCACCCCTACACCTCCGGCGAGTACGTCGCCCTCATGGACCGGTTCGCCGACGAGGGCCTGCCGTTCTCCGTCGCGGTCATCGACATGGACTGGCACTGGGTCGACATCGACCCACGCCACGGCTCGGGCTGGACCGGCTTCTCCTGGAACACCGACCTCATCGGCGACCCGGAGGCGTTCCTGGCCGCCCTGCACGCCCGCGGCCTCACGGTCTCGCTCAACCTCCACCCAGCCGACGGAGTCCGCTCGTTCGAGGACGCCTACCCGCGCCTCGCGCGCCGCCTGGGACTCGACCCCGACGCCGGCGAGCCGATCCGCTTCGACGTGGCCTCCCCAACCTTCATGCAGGCCTACTTCGAGGAGGTCCTGCACCCGCTGGAGGCCCAGGGCGTCGACTTCTGGTGGGTCGACTGGCAGCAGGGCGGCGCCTCGTCGATCCCCGGCCTGGACCCCCTGTGGCTGCTCAACCACCTGCACTTCCTGGACAGCGGACGCGACGGGCGGCGTCCGATCACGTTCAGCCGGTACGCCGGACCGGGGTCGCACCGCTACCCCATCGGCTTCTCCGGCGACACGGTCACCACGTGGGAGTCGCTGCACTTCCAGCCGTGGTTCACCGCGACAGCGGCCAACATCGGCTACGGCTGGTGGAGCCACGACATCGGCGGGCACATGTTCGGCGAGCGGGACGACGAGATGGTCGCCCGCTGGTTCCAGTTGGGCACGTGGTCGCCGATCAACCGGCTGCACTCCACCTCCAGCCCGTTCCAGGGCAAGGAGCCGTGGAAGTTCGGAGCCGAGGCCCGGGCCGTCATGGCGGACGCGCTCCGCCTGCGGCACCGCCTCCTGCCGTACCTGCACACGATGAACGAGCGCGCCCATCGCCTCGCCGAGCCGCTCGTGCGGCCCGTCTACCACGCCGACCCGCGGCCGGAGTCGGTGCTGCCGGGCTCGGGCGCGTTCCTGTTCGGCACCGGCCTGCTGGTGGCTCCCCTGACGACCCCGGCCGACCGGCGGACGCGGCGGGCCTCGGTCACGACGTGGCTGCCCGAGGGCACCTGGCACGACTGGTACTCGGGGCTGCGCTACACCGGCGGCCGCTTCGTCACGTTCCGCCGGCCCCTGGAGACCTACCCGGTGCTGGCCCGATCGGGCACGATCGTGCCGCTCGTCGACGGCGACGACCTGTCGGTGGCCAACCCCGCCGCCCTGCACGTCCGGGTGTTCGCCGGCGCCGACGGCGAGTTCGTGCTCTACGAGGACGACGACGGCGGCGAGCCCGCCGCCTGCCGCACGCGGCTGTCGTGGAACCAGGCCGACGGGACGTTCGCGATCGACCCTGTGGTGGGCGACGCCTCGGTGCTGCCGGACCTCCGCCGCTGGCGGGTGTCGGTGACGGGCCTGGCCCCCTCCGGCACAGGCGCGGCGTCGGAGGCGAGGACCACCTACGACAACGCGACCGGCACCGTGACCGTCGACCTGGGCGTCGTGGACCCGGCCGTCGGGGCGTCCTTCGACCTCGCGCTCCGCTCGGCGTCCGACCAGCGCCTGGACGAACGATTGTTCGCGCTCGTCCACGACCTGCAGGTGGGCTACATCGACAAGCACGCCCTGTGGGAGTTCCTCGAGGCCAACCCCGGCCGGGTGGCCCGCGTGGCGGGGCTGGCGAGCCTCCCGATCGCAGACGACATCAGGGACGTCGTGGGCGAGCTGCTGTTGGCCGACCTCGCCGCCGAGGCGTCGTCGACGTCAGCCGAGCCCGGGCCGTAGGTCGCTCGGACGGAAGCGGCGGCGGCGGTGGATCACGGCCACGAGCAGGCCGAGACTTGAGGCGAACAACACGCCCATGAGGGCCAGGTCGGCCACCAACCGGTCGAGCGGTCCGCCGGAGATGGCGATCCGGAACGCGTCGATGGTGTAGGTCATCGGCATGAGGTGGCCGATCCACGCGAAGAACGGCGGCAGCAGCTCGGGCGGATAGGTCCCCCCGGTCGACGTGAGCTGGTGGTCGGACGCGGTGCGCCCGACACGGCGGCCAGCCTGCAGGCGCACATCCGGGTCCTGCTGCGGGGCCTCGGCGTCCGCCTCGAGGGGGGTCAGCGCCCGTAGCGGCGCTCGCGGGAGGCGTAGTCACGCAGGGCGCGGAGGAAATCGACGCGCCGGAAATCGGGCCACAGTGCCTCGCAGAAGTAGAACTCACTGTGCGCGGACTGCCACATCAGGAACCCCGACATCCGCTGCTCACCCGAGGTGCGGATGATGAGGTCGGGGTCCGGGTCGCCCGCGGTGTAGAGGTGCTCGGCGATGTCGTCGATGTCGAGGCTGGCCGCGACGTCCTCGATGCTGGCGCCGCGTCGCGCCTCCTCGGCCAGGAGCTTGCGCACGGCGTCCCGCAGCTCGTGGCGCCCGCCGTAGGCGATGGCGACGTTGATCTGGAGCCCGCCCACCGAGGCCGTGTCGAACTCGGCGGCGCGGAGGGCGTCCGTCATGGTCTCGGGGAGGAGCGTGGCGTCGCCGACCAGCTTCAGGCGCCACCGGCCCGTCTCGGCCAGGTCGACGAACAGGCGTTCGATGACGCCGAGGAGAGTGACGACGTCGTCCTCGTTGCGGGCGAGGTTCTCGGTGGAGAGCACCCACAGCGTCACCACGCCGAGGCCCACCTCGTCGCACCACTCGACGAACTGCTTCAGCTTGTCGGCACCTGCCTGGTAGCCGACTTCGTAGGGCTGGCCCGGGGCGTTCAGCCGGGCCCAGCGGCGGTTGCCGTCGGCGAGGACGGCCACATGGCGGGGCAGGCGGTCCCGGTCCAGCTCGGCGAGCAGCCGCTGCTCGTAGGTGGAGTAGAGCAGCCCGGCGGGGTGCAGCCGGTCGGCCACCTCGCGGGCTCGTTCGACCCAGGACATGGGTGCGAGCCTATCGGGGGACGACGTTGCGCAGCGGTTGGCCTGACCCCAGCCGGGCCAGGTTGTCGTTGATCAGCTCGTCGCTTCCGTGCGCGACGCCCCCGGCGACGTGCGGGACGAGGATGCAGTTGCGGGCGCCCCACAGGGGTCCGTCGGCCGGGTAGGGCTCGGGATCGGCCACGTCGAGGGCCGCGCCGCCGAGCTCGCCGGCGTTGAGCGCCGCGGCCAGGGCGTCGTTGTCGACCGTGGTGCCGCGGCCCACGTTGACCACCCAGGCGTGGTTCGGGAGAAGGGCCATGCGGTCGGCATCGAGCGCGTGATGGGTGCTGTCGTCGTGGGGCAGGACCATCACCAGGACGTCGGTCCCCGTCAGCAGGCGCGGCAGGTCGGCGTCGGTGAAGACTTCGAAGCCGCCACGCTCCCCCGCCGTGGTCGCGATGCCGCGCACCCGGGCGCCGACGGCCGTGAACAGGCGGGCAACCTGCTCGCCGATCGCCCCGAAGCCCCACACGAGGACGTCGGTGTCGATGAGCGAACCCAGGCGTCCGGTCGGGTGGAGCTCGCGCCAGGTGCCGTACTCCTCGTAGGCCCAGTGGCGCTCCCGCTGGGCTGCGAGCATGCCGGGCAGGCGCAGGATCCCCGCGAGGGTCAGGGCCAGCGCGGTCTCGGCGACCGTGTACGTGTGCAGGCCGCGCCCGTTGGTGATGGTGACTCCGGGCCCGAACCCGGCGGCAAGCACCCCGTCCGGCCCCGCGGCCAGCGTCTGCACCCAGCGCAGCCCGGACGCCTCGGCGGCCAGGTGGTCGGCCACCCGGGTCCGGCCGCCGACGAGGATCGCCGCGTCGGCGTCCAGGTGCTCGGCGGGGACGGGCTCGCGCTCGTCGACGGGGACGACCTCGACCCCGTCCGGGGGCTCGAACTCGAAGGGGGCGTTCGTGGTGGCGAGGATCTTCACGGGTCCCAAACTACCCCGTGACGGCACCCCGGACCCCGGGGCTGCGAGCGTGAGTTGTGCCGCACCACAGCGTGGGTTAGCCTTACCTACGTGACCGTAACTTACGCTTCGTCAAGTAAGGAGGCGACTGTGAATGACGTGCCCCCCAAGCCGCGCCTCCGCGGGTGGTTCCACCTCGGCATGGCCCCGGTCGTGCAACTGGCGAGCCTCATCCTGATCGTGGTCGCGCCCAGCCTCATCGCGCGCATCAGCATCGCGATCTACCTCGTGGGCGCCACCCTGCTGTTCGCCACCTCGGCCATCTACCACCGGGGCACCTGGTCGCCGCGCATGGGCGGGTTCCTGCGCCGCCTCGACCACGCCAACATCTTCGTCTTCATCGCCGGCACCTACACTCCCCTGGCGCTGCTGCTCCTCGACGCCGGCCACGCCACCGTGCTGCTGACACTCATCTGGGCCATCGCCGCCTTCGGCATCGCGTTCAAGCTCGGCTGGATGGGCGCTCCCCGCTGGCTCTACACCGGCCTCTACATCGCGATGGGCTGGGTGGCGGTCGGCTGGCTGATCCCGTTCTGGAACGCCGGCGGCCCGCTCATCGTGGCGCTGATCATCGCGGGCGGCCTGATCTACTCCGCGGGCGCGGTCGTCTACGCGCGCAAACGCCCCGACCCCGCCCCGGCCTGGTTCGGGTACCACGAGGTGTTCCACGTGGCCACCGTCGTCGCGGCGCTGTGCCACTTCGCGGCGATCGCGATCATCACCCTGCGCTGAGGGCCGGACGCCTCACGCGCGCGACCACAGCGCGGCGCGCAGCTCCTGCACGGTGGACGCCGGCGGGAACGACACCCCGCCGCGCCGCACGTGGACGACCTGGGCGAGCGGTACGACCTCGTGCTCGTCGTACTCGTCCGACTCCACTTCGACCTGCCCCGACCCACCGATGCGCGCGTGCGTGAGCTTGGACTCGGTCGCCGGTGCGCTCGGTGCCGCGCCGTCCACCTCGAACCAGCGGCCGAACCCGGTCGTGCCCGGACGCCCCGACAGCACCACGGTGCCGGCCGGGGCCATCCGCCACGCGGCGCGGGCAGCGTCGTTCAGCGGATCGCCGGCCTCGTCCAGCACCACGGCGACGGCCGGGCGCAGACCCTTGCGGGCCTCGTCGGCAGCGAGCAGGTCCGTCAACGCGGCGGACGCGTGGCGCGGCGACGCGGCGACCGTGCCCCACGTGGTCCGGGCGGCCGCGTCGGCGCGCGAGGTGAAGTCGGTGCGGCCGGCCAACAGGCCGACGCTGCGCAGGGCGGTGACCAGCGCCATCGTGCCCGAGGGGGTCGGATTGTCCTGCACGTCGCGCGGGCGGGTGAAGAGTCCCTCACCCGAGGCGTCGTAGAAGCCGCCGTCGTCGGCGGCGAAGGCCGCCACCGCGGCGTCCAGCACCGCGACCGCCCGCTCGAGCCAGACCGGCTCACCGAGCACGCCCGCGAGCAGCCCGAAGGCGTGCGCGACGGCGCCGTGGTCCTCGGCGACGCCCGCGGCGTCCCCGACCACCCCGTCGAGGGAGGTGCGCCGCAGCGCGCCGTCCACCCAGTGGGTCGACCACAGGTAGTCCGCGGCCCGCTCGGCCAGCGCGATCCATTCCCGCTCGCCGAAGACCATGCCGGCCCACAGCAGCGACTCGATCGCCCAGCCGTTCCAGGCTGCGACGACCTTGCCGTCGCGCGGCGGCTCGAAGCGGCTGGCGCGCACCTCGAGCAGGCGGCGGGAGACGGATTCGAGGCGCTCGACGTCCGGCGCCCCGCGCAGCTGCAGGGTGGACAGCCCGTGCTCGAAGGTGCCGTCCTTGGTGACGTGGAAGACCGTGCCCGCCCAGTCGGCATCCTCCTCGCCGAGCGCGTCGACGAGCAGGGAGGGGTTCCACACGTAGTAGATGCCCTCGTGGGCCATGCCACGGATGTCGGCGGAGTCGGCGTCCAGCGACGCGGCGAAGCCGCCGCCCTCGACGACCATCTCGCGCTCCAGCCAGCCGACGATGCCGCGGACGACCCGCTCGAAGAGCCAGCGCAGGCCGGCCTCATGTTGCGGCGTCCGGCGCCAGCCGCGGACGTAGGAGCCCAGCAGCAGCGCGTTGTCGTACAGCATCTTCTCGAAGTGCGGCACGACCCAGCCGGCGTCGACGGCGTACCGGTGGAAGCCGCCACCGACCTGGTCGTGAATGCCGCCGCGCGCCATCGCCTCCAGGGTGCGCTGCGCGAGGTCGAGCGTGCCCGCCTCGCCCTTGACCAGCAGCGCGTCCACGAGCATCGGCGCGGGGAACTTCGGCGCGCCGCCGAACCCGCCGTGCAGGAGGTCGAAGTCGGCGCTGACGGCGTCCAGCAGGTCCCACACCACGGGCGCGGCGGACGCCGTGGGCAGGGTGTTGATCTGCTCCAGTTGCTCCACGATCGCGGACGCCGAGGCCAGCACCTCGTCCTGCCGGTCGCGCCAGGCCTCGCCGAGCGCGGTGACGACCTGGGTGAAGGACGGGAGGCCCGGCGTGGGCTCCGGCGGGTAGTAGGTGCCCGCGAAGAAGGGCTGGCCCTCGGGCGTGACGAAGACGGTCATCGGCCAGCCCCCGTGCCCGGTCAGCGCCTGGGTGACCCGCATGTGGACGGCGTCGACGTCGGGACGCTCCTCGCGGTCGACCTTGATCGCGACGAAGTGCTCGTTCACCAGGGCCGCCGCCGCCGGGTCCTCGAACGACTCGTGCGCCATGACGTGGCACCAATGGCAGGCGGAGTAGCCGACCGAGACGAGCACCGGCACGTTGCGGCGGCGTGCCTCGGCGAAGGCCTCGGCGCCCCACGGCCACCAGTCGACCGGGTTGGCCGCGTGCTGCAGCAGGTACGGGCTGGTCTGTTCGGCGAGGCGGTTCGCCATCAGGTCGTCGGGCGGTCGTCGATGCGGGGGGCGTGGATGTCCACGCCCTCCTCCTCCGAGAACCGCGCAGCGCGCTTGAGGTGGCGCCGCATCGAGAACCACAGGATGGTCAGCAGCACCAACAAGATGACGGCCGCACCGAGAGGCGCCCAGCTGGGCGCGAGCTCGCGCCCTAGATCGAATAGAACCACGCGTCCACCCTATCCGGGGAATGCGCATCGAGCCCTGCGAAAAGGTCCTCCTCGGGCAGGGACGTCGCCACGCGCGACTTCGCGAGCTGGTAGTCCTCGGTCGGCCAGGCCTTCTGCTGCACCGACAGCGGCACCGCGAACCAGAAGCCGTCCGGGTCCACCTGGGTGGCGTGGGCGCGCAGGGCGTCGTCGCGGAGGGGGTAATAGTCGCTGCACGGCACGAAGGTGGTGAGGCGCTCGGCCTGGGAAGGGTCCTCGGGCCAGTCGGCGAGGCGCTCGCGGTAGGGCGACTCCAACCCGTGCTCGTGCATGGCGGCGTCCAGGGCCACAGCCCGCTCGCGGTGGAAGGTCATGTGGTAGTAGACCTTCGCGACCGGCCACGGGGTGCCCTCGACGTCGGCGTCCGCGTCGGCGGCCAGGTCGACCGCGCGCATCGTCACCTTGTGGTTCTGGATGTGGTCGGGGTGCGGGTAGCCGCCGTTCTCGTCGTAGGTGGTCACGACGTGGGGGCGGAAGTCGCGCATGATCGCGGCCAGCGCGGCGCCGGCCTCGTCCACGTCGGCCAGCGCGAAGCAGCCGTCCGGAAGCGGCGGGAGCGGGTCGCCCTGCGGCAGGCCCGAGTCGACGTAGCCCAGCCAACGCTGCTCGACGCCGAGGATCGCACGGGCGGCGTCCATCTCGGCCGAGCGCAGCGCGGTGATGTTGGCCCAGTTCTCGGGGGTGTCCATGTTCGGGTTGAGGATGTCGCCGCGCTCTCCGCCGGTGCAGGTGACGACGAGCACCCGGACGCCCTCGGCCACGTACTTGGCCACCGTCGCGGCGCCCT
This sequence comes from Propioniciclava sinopodophylli, assembly GCF_004324755.1. Taxonomy (GTDB): domain Bacteria; phylum Actinomycetota; class Actinomycetes; order Propionibacteriales; family Propionibacteriaceae; genus Propioniciclava; species Propioniciclava sinopodophylli. The sequence goes on along the minus strand of NZ_SDMQ01000009.1, from coordinate 38,586 downwards.
TGCTCGACTCGTCGTCGGGGTGCGCGTGCACGGCCATGAGGCGCAGTGGTTCGCCCGCGGCGTCCACGCGACGGGAAATCTGGGACATGCGCGCCATTGAACCACGGGCACAATGGCAGCCATGACCGCATCCGAGACCGACGCCCAGCGCATCGCGCGCCGCTACCCGCCCAGCCGGACGCCGAAGTGGCTCTGGATCGCGGTGGCGGTCCTCATGGCTGGCATCGGCGGCACGTGGTTGCTGTGGTCGGCGTTCGCGGGGGCGAACCCGCCGATCAGCGCGAAGATCGTGTCGTGGACGGTCACGTCCGACCAGACGATGGACGTGCGCGTCACCACCCAGCGCCCCGACCCCACCCGTCCGGCCGTCTGCACCGTGGCCGCGCAGGCCGAGTCCTACGAGACCGTCGGCCAGTACGACATCGAGCTCGGCACCGGGACGCAGGAGCTGGAGGACCACGACATCGTGATCCGCACATTCAAGCGACCCACCTCGGTCAAGATCCTCGCCTGCGCGCCCCGCTGATAGGCTGGTCGAATGTCTGAAGCAGCTCACTCCACCGTGTGGCTCACCCAGGAGGCGTTCGACAAGCTCTCCGCTGAGCTCGAACAACTCAAGGGCGAGGGCCGCCGCGCTGTGTCGGCCAAGATCGCCCAGGCCCGAGACGAGGGCGACCTCTCCGAGAACGGCGGCTACCACGCTGCCCGGGAGGAGCAGGGCCAGCAGGAGGCCCGCATCCGCCAGCTCGAGGCGATGCTCCGGGACGCCCAGATCGGCGAGGCCCCCGCGTCGGCCAAGGAGGTCACGCCGGGCATGACCGTGACCATCTGCTACGACGGCGACACCGACGACACCGACACGTTCCTGTTGGGCTCGCGCGAGCTCATGGGCGTGACGGACACCGAGGTCGAGGTCTTCAGCCCCCAGTCGCCGCTCGGCGCCGCGGTCGTCGGCGCCAAGAAGGGCGAGACGGTCTCCTACGAGGCTCCCACCGGCAAGACCATCGAGGTCACCGTCCTGGACTACGCGGTCTACACCGGCTGACGGGCGCTGGGCAGATCCCCGAGCTGCGAGTCCCTGCCCGCGCTCAGCGCAGGTTGTCCAGCAGGTCCGCGGCCACGGCCGGGGACAGTTGCCCCGCCGCCACCTGCGCCAGCACCTGGTCACAGACGGCGTCGCTCGTCGCCGCACGGGGTTCGGACGCCGTGGGCTGCGGCTCGGGCGTTGCCCGTGGCCCCGGCGCGTCGCCGCCTGCGCCGCTCACGTCGGGCTCGTCGCCCGACTCATCCGCCGACGCCTCCGCCAGCCAGCCCAGCCGGTCGAGCACGTCGTTGAAGCGGGCGCGCGCGGTCGGGTAGGAGACCCCGAGATGGGCCTGTAGCTCCTTCAGGTTGCCGCGCGAAGTCAGGAACACTTTGAGCAGCTCGTGGTCGGCGTCGTCGAGGGCGCAGTAGGCACACGGCGCGAACTGGCCCACCAGCTCGGTGCCGCACCCGCTGCAGCCCAGGCGCGTGGTGACCAGATCGGCCCCGCAGACCGGGCAGTCGGACAGGGCGCGGTGGAGGTGGCTCACGCGTCCGCCCTCTTCACCGTCGCCGAGCCCATGACGACCTCGAGGTCCAGGCGGGCGATGCCGTTGCCGAAGACGACCTCATCGGGGGCACCGCCGTCGTCGGGCCAGACGACCCGGCCCAGCTGCGTGCTGGACCTGACGGTCACCGACGCCCGGGGCGCCAGCGTCACGGTGAGGGCGCCCGACTCGATCTTGACCCGCGAGCGGCCCACATTGATGGGGCCCTCAACCGAGCCGGAGCCGGCCTGGACGAGGGCGTCCGCGATGCGGCGGACGCCCTTGATGTCCGCGCCGCCGGCGGTGACGCGCACGCGGCCGAGGAACGGGACCCCGGTGACGGCCAGGCTGCCGGCGGTGAGCTCGACGTCGACCTCGATGGCGGGATTGACCCGCACCGTGAGGCCGCGGGCGAAGGTGAGGCCGCGCAGGTCGTCCAGGCTCTTCGGCGGGTTGAGGACGCTGAAGCCCTCCAGCTTGGGGCCGACCTCGCCGTCGGCGGAGATCTCGAGCACCTCGCCCTGGCGGCGCAGGACATGCTCGCCGGTGACGGACGCCGTGGCCACGGCCGGGTCGCCGACGATGGTGACGCGGCGGCCCAGCGCGCGGATGGTGACGCGATCGGTGCCCTTGACGCCGGTGGGCCCGTCGGGCTCGCCAACGGGGTCGGGTTCACCGGCGGCGGCACCCGCACGGGCAGCCTCGATACGGCGGGCCGCCTCGGCGGCGTCGATGGTGCCGGCGGCGAGGTCGGCGAGGATCTTGGTGAGGTCGGGGTCACTCATGACACAAATGGTAAGCCAGCCTTGCCATTCCCGAAACCTTTCACCTCCCTGACGCCACCCTGATCCGCCGAGGGCTTGGGTCCAGGCCGCCGAGGGCTTGGGTTCAGCCCGCCGAGGGCTTGGGTCCAGGCCGCCGAGGGCTTGGGTTCAGCCCGCCGAGGGCTTGAGTTCAGCCCGCCGAGGGCTTGCCCTCAGACGGAGACCGTCGGCTCCGGCGTCCGCAACGCCCGCAGAAAGGCGACACCGAACGCCAGCACGGGGATCGCCACCAGCGCGCCGAGGATGCCGGAGATGATGCCGCCGGCCGTGATGCCCAGCAGGACGGCCAGCGGGTGCAGGTCGACGGCCGACCCCATGACCAACGGCTGGAGGAAGGTGCTCTCTACCTGCATGACGCCGATGACCGCGGCCAGCATGATGAGCGCGGAGACCCAACCGTGGGTGACGAGAGCCAGCACGACCGCGACTGCGCCGGCCACAGTGGCGCCGACGATCGGGATGAACGACAGGAAGAAGGTGAGCGCGAACAGCGCCGCCACGAGCGGTACCTGCAGGAGCAGCGCGGCGAGAGCGACGCCCGCGGCGTCCACCAGGGCGACGATGACGGCCGAACGCATGTAGGCGACCAGCGACGTCCAGCCGCGGAGGGCGGCGCGGTCTACCGGGGCGCGGTAGTGCTTGGGCACGAGCACCTCGACGGAGCCGGCGAAGATGCGGCGTCCCTGGTAGGCGAAGAAGAAGGCGGCGACCAGGGCGGTGGCCAGGCCGGCGAAGAAGCTGCCGAACGCCGCGCCGAAGGACGCGGCGGCGCTGGCAAGCGAGGACGCCTGGCCCTGCAGCCAAGCGGTGCCCTGGGCGATCCACTCGTTGAGGCGGGCGTCGTCGATGCCGAACGGCAGGGTGCCCAGCCAGGCGACCAGGGCCTGGAAGCCCTCGCGGGACTGGTCGAGGAGTTCGGGCCACTCGGCGGCGACCTGTTGTCCGACGAAGCCCAGCAGCCCGAGCACGATGATGACCAGGCCGAGCAACGACACAATCGCCGCGAGCGCGGGGGGCCACTTCCACTTCTTGAGCTGGGTGGTGACCGGGAAGAGCATGGCCGCCAGCAGGATCGCCATGCCGACCGGCACGGTGATCTGCGAGAAGAAGGACAGGACGCGGTAGACCGCATAGACGGCGACTCCGATGAAGATGAGCCTCCAGGCGTAGCCGGCCGCTACGGTCACGCCGCGCGGGATGTCGGGTTCCAGCGAGGCCTTCGGCTCGGCGGGCTCGGCCGGTACGGGCACCTGGACGATGATCGGCTCGGCGGGGCGGGGTTCAGGGCCGAGCAGGCGGCGCAGGACAGGCATCAAGGACACGGGGCACTCCTTCTTTCCGCTCGACAGCGTATCTGCCGACAGCCCCGGCTCTGTGGGCCGACAGCCCCGCCACCGTCCGCCGACAGCCCCGCTAGCCTGACCCCGTGACCGCACGCCCGCTGAACGAGTTGATCACACCCGACTGGGCGGACGCCCTCGCCCCCGTCGCTGAACACGTGGCAGCGATGGGTGCGTTCCTGCGCGAGGAAGTCGCCGCCGGGCGGTCCTACCTGCCCGCCGGTGAAAACGTCTTGCGTGCCTTCACCCGACCACTCGCGGACGTCCGCGTGCTGATCGTCGGCCAGGACCCCTACCCCACCCCGGGCCACGCTGTCGGCCTGTCGTTCTCGGTCGCCCGGGACGTCCGCCCCATCCCCCGGTCGCTCCAGAACATCTATGCCGAACTGCACTCCGACCTCGGCATCCCGCCCGCCGAACACGGCGACCTGAGTGCCTGGTTCGAGCGTGGCGTCCTGCTGCTGAACCGTAGCCTGACCGTTCGCCCCGGGGCGCCGGCGTCCCACCGCGGGAAGGGCTGGGAGGTCGTGACGGACGCCGCCATCGACGCCCTCGTCGAGCGCGGCGGGCCTCTCGTCGCCATCCTCTGGGGCAAGGACGCCCAAGCCTTGGGCCCGCGGCTCGGCGACGTCCCGCTCATCGGGTCGGCCCACCCCTCCCCCATGGCCGCTCGGTACGGGTTCTTCGGGTCACGCCCCTTCAGCCGTGCCAACGAGGCCCTGGCCGAACAGGGCGCGGATCCGATCGACTGGCGCCTCCCCTGATGCCGTAGGGGCCGTCGGCACACAACACCGGGGCCGTCGGCACACTAACCCGGGGCTCTCGGCACACAACACCGGGGCTCTCGGCGGTTGGGGGTCAGGTGAAGAGGGACTGGACGAGGTCGACGGTGAGGGCGTCCAGGTCGTCGATGACCGCGTGGGCGCGGGCGAGGACGTCCGGGGCGGGAGGGTGGAACCGCGGCGGGACGGCCACGACCCTCATGCCGGCCGCCAGGGCCGACTTGAGCCCGTTGGTGGAGTCCTCGATCGCCAGCGTCGCCGCCGGATCCACACGCAGCGCGTCGCAGGCGGCCAGGAAACCGTCGGGGTGGGGCTTGCCGCGCGCGACCTCCTCGGTCGAGACCACGACCGCCACCTTGTCCCGGACGCCCAAGAGCCCCAGGCCGGCCTCGATCAACACCCGCGGCGAGCTGGACGCCACAGCCAACGGGGCTATCTCCGCCATCCGGTTCACGGCGTCCACCGCCCCGTGCAGCACCGGGATCCGACCCTCGCGGTAGGCGTCCGCCATCGCGTCGATCGTCCGCCGTGCGACCTCCTCGGCCGACCCGAACAACCCCACCGTCTCGACGAGGTAGGCCGACCACTCGGGCGTGCTCATGCCCATCATCGCCTTGGTGGCCTCCTCCGGCCACGCCAGCCGGTCGGCCTCGGCCAACCCCCGACGCACCACGTCCCACTCCTGTTCGGAGTCGGTCAACGTGCCGTCCATGTCGAACACCACGGCCTGCAAGCGGCTCTCCATGACGCCATCCAACCAGCCGTGGCAACTTGTCGGAACCCCAGCGGGGCCGGGCCGCCCCCGCGAGAATGAGGCAATCCGCCAACAAAGGAGCAGCGCCCAGTGATCCAGCATCCCCAAGCCGCTCAGGTGCTCGTCGACTTCGTCCCCACGAGCGAGTACTTCGTGGGCATCGACTCGGACGGGTGCGCCATGGACGCCATGGACATCAAGCACCTCGAATGCTTCACCCCCGCCTACATCAAGGCCTGGGACCTGCAGCCGGTGTCCACCCTCGCCCGCGAGACGGCGCTCTTCGTCAACCTGGGTTCGGTGACGCGCGGCCTCAACCGTTGGCTGGCCCTCAAGCAGCTCCTCGACCTCCTCCGCGACCGCGTCGAGGTGGCCGAGCGTGGCGTAACGATCCCCGAGTACCCCGAGCTCACCGAGTTCGTGAACGCCCCGGGCTACCCGCTCTCCGACAAGGGCATCGCCCAGTACTACGAGGACCACCCGTCCGAAACCATCGCCCGCGCGATCCGGTGGGGCGACGACGTCAACGCGCGCATCGCCGACATGGTGCACAACGCGGGCCCGTTCGTGGGCGTCCGCGAGTCGATGCAGGCCATGGAGGAGGTGGGCATTGACCAGATGACCGTCTCCGCGACCCCCGTCCACGCGCTCGAGTACGAGTGGAACGCCCACGGGCTGGCGCAGTTCATGAAGGTCATCGCCGGACAGGAGATGGGCTCGAAGGCCGAGCACGTCCAGTACGCGGCCAAGGGCAAGTACGCCGACGACAAGATCATGCTGATCGGGGACGCCCCGGGCGACCGGGACGCCGCCGCGAAGGTCGGCTGTCTCTACTACCCGATCCTGCCCGGCGAGGAGAAGCGGTCCTGGAACCGGTTCAAGACCGAGGCGCTGGGCAGGTTCCTCGACGGCACGTTCGCCGGCGAGTACCAGCAGATGCTGATCGACGAGTTCAACGCCAAGCTGCCCGACCAGGTGCCGTGGGAGACCATCTCCGGCAACCGCACCGTCACGATGCCGGAGGTGAAGTGACCGATGCCGAAACTCGTCGACCTGAAGGCCAGCCCGTACAACCTCGACGACGACCAGGTCGCCTGGGTCGAGGAGACCCTCGCCGGCATGAGCCTGGACGAGCAGGTGGGGCAGCTGTTCACCAACCTGTTCTTCTTCGGTGAGGACAGCTTCTCCGGCAACCCGTACACCGCCGAGGACATCATCGAGAAGTTCCACATCGGCATCGCCCGCTACCACGGCGGCACCGCCGAGAAGGTGCAGGGGCTGCTCAACCGCCTGCAGAAGGCGTCCAAGGTGCCGCTGCTGATCGCGGCCAACTGCGACTCGGGCGGCAACGGCGCCATGTCGGACGGCACCTACATCGCCTCTGGCGCCCAGACGGAGGCGACCGGCTCGGTGGAGGTCGCCCGCAACGCCGGCTATGTGTCCGGACGCGAGATGCGCGCCATCGGCGCCAACCTCAACTTCGACCCGTGCGTGGACATCCTGTTCAACTGGCGCAACACGATCGTGAACACCCGCGCGTACGGCACGAACGCCGACGACGTCATCAAGTACACGATCCCGTTCGTCGAGGGCCAGCGCGAGTCCGGCATCCTGACCTGCGTCAAGCACTGGCCCGGCGACGGCACCGAGGAGCGCGACCAGCACCTCATCCTGGGCGTGAACGAGCTGCAGCCCGACGAGTGGGACGCCTCGTTCGGCAAGGTCTACCGGGCTCACATCGAGAACGGCGTCGAGATGATCATGGCCGGCCACATCGCGCTGCCGTACTACCAGCAGAAGCTCAACCCCGAGCTCAAGGACGAGGAGATCCTGCCCGCGACCCTGGCCGACGAACTGCTGAACGGCCTGCTCAAGACCGAGCTGGGCTTCAACGGCGCGATCATCACGGACGCCTCGCACATGCTGGGCATGACCTCGGCCATGAGGCGCGAGGACTACGTCCCGCTGTCCATCGCCGCCGGCTGCGACGCGTTCCTGTTCTTCAACAACCTGGAGGAGGACTTCGGGTTCATGAAGGCCGGCGTCGAGAACGGCGTCATCACCAAGGAGCGCCTCGACGACGCCAACCGCCGCGTGCTCGGCCTCAAGGCCAAGCTCAACCTGCACCGGGCCCAGGCCCAGGGCACGCTGTTGCGCACCGCGTCCGACCTGGACGTCGTGGGCTGCGAGGAGCACCTGGCCATGCGGGCGGACGCCGCGGACAAGGGCATCACGCTGGTCAAGAACACCCTCGACCAGCTGCCGCTGAACCCGAACGACCACAGGCGGATCAGGATCTACCACCTGACCGGCGAGGTCGGCGGTATCACCGGCGGCGGCGACCCCGTCATGCTGAACACCTACGTGAAGCTGCTCGAAGAGCGCGGCTACGAGGTCGAGGTGAACGACGGCACCACCCGGGTGAAGGGACCGACCCTGAAGTACCGCGACGAGGTGGACGCCGCCCTGATCCTCGCCGAGGTGATCGGCTACGGGGCGCAGAACAACTACCGCATCCAGTGGAAGACGGCGATGAGCAACGAGTGCCCCTGGTACGTCTGGGAGGTGCCGACCTTCATGGTCAGCCACAACTTCACCACCCACCTGCACGACGCGACGATGGTCAAGTGCTACGTGAACGCCTACCACCCCAACGAGGAGAACGTCCGGGCGACCCTGGACAAGCTCGAGGGGAAGTCGGAGTTCCGGGGCACGCCCAACGACCTCGTGTGGGCCGACAAGTGGCAGGCCCGCCTCTGACGGTCCGCCTCGCCCCTGCCCTCGGGGCGGGCTGCACGTGGTGGCAACCTGCAGCCCGCCCCGGTGCAGTTCGCATAGAATCCCCCGGGTAGGCCCGAGCGGGTCACATGGACAACGAGGTTGTCCGCCTGCGCGACGCACTGCCTGGCGGGACCGAACGGCACGTAATCTCGAAAGGCGCCCACCGTGCTCATTCCCTTAGTGGTTTCCACACCGGTCTGGATCGCGACGATCGTCGGCATCATCGCGCTGCTGGCCTTCGACTTCTTCTTCCACGTCCGGAAGTCGCACATCCCCACGATCGGTGAGGCAGCCAAGTGGACGTCGATCTACGTGTCGATCGCCATCGCCTTCGGCGTCTACATGTGGATCGCGTACGGACAGCAGTGGGGCGTGGAGTACTTCGCCGGCTACATCACCGAGCTGAGCCTGTCGGTCGACAACCTGTTCGTCTTCCTCATCATCATGGCGAGCTTCAAGGTGCCGCGGCAGAACCAGCAGGCGGTGCTGATGTTCGGCATCGTGGTGTCGCTGATCTTCCGCACCGGCTTCATCTTCCTGGGCGCCGCCCTGATCAACAGCTTCGCCTGGGTGTTCTACATCTTCGGCCTGATCCTGCTGCTCACCGCCGGCAACCTCATCAAGCCGGAGAAGGACGGCGAGGATGAGGAGTCGTCGGAGGCCAACAACTTCATCATCCGCCTCGCCAAGCGTTTCATGCACACCACCGACCACTACGACGGCGACAAGCTGTTCACGGTCGAGAACGGCAAGAAGGCCATGACCCCGCTGCTGCTGGTCATGATCGCCATCGGTGGCACCGACGTCATGTTCGCGCTCGACTCGATCCCGGCCATCTTCGGCCTGACGCAGGAGACCTACATCGTCTTCACCGCCGTCGCGTTCTCGCTGCTGGGCCTGCGCCAGCTGTACTTCCTCATCGACGGCCTGCTCGACCGCCTGATCTACCTCAAGTACGGCTTGGCGATCATCCTCGCCTTCATCGGCGTGAAGCTCATCCTGCACGCCCTCCACGAGAACAACCTGCCGTTCATCAACGGCGGCGAGCACGTGCCGGTGTTCGAGGTCAGCACCGAGCTGAGCCTCGGCGTCATCATCGCCACGCTGATCGTGGTCATCTTCTTCTCGCTGGTCTCCCCCAAGGGCAAGGCGCTCACCACCATCAAGAACACCCGCCGCCACGCCAAGCAGTACCTGGACACGGGCTTCGAGGCGGACCCCGTCCAGCGCGAGAAGCTGTACCGCAATCTGCTGAACGAGGAGGCCGCGCTGCTGGCGCTGCCCGAGAAGTACAAGCACGAGATCTTCCGCGAGCAGGAGCTCCTCGACCTCCTCGACGAGGCGCACGCCACGCACGACCGGTACGTCGACCAGAACCCCCAGTGGTTCGAGTCGCGCGACCGCCTGCAGGGCCAGGCGAAGCTCGACACGGCGGCCTACCGGCGCGCCCTGGAGAACCCGGACGCCCTGGAGGGGGCCGACCACGAGGACTGATCTCCACAGGAGGACCCAGTGAAGAACCTGCTGTTGGCCGCCTCGCGCAACCACACCGTGCGTGATCTGGCCACCCGGCTCCCCGTCGTCCGTCGCACCGTCGACCGCTTCGTCCCCGGCGAGGGCGTGGAGGATGCACTGCGCGCGGTCCGCGAGATCAAGGCGTCCGGCCGCCTCGCCACCATCGACACGCTCGGCGAGGACACCACCACCACGGCGGCCGCCAGCGCCGCCACCCAGGCCAACATCACCCTCGTCCGGAGCCTGGCTGACGCGGGCCTCACCGACGTTGCCGAGGTCTCCCTGAAGGCGAGCGCGCTGGGCCAGGCGCTCCCCGGCGGCGCCGAGCTGGCGCTGGAGAACGCCCAGCGCATCGCGTCCGCCGCCGCGGAGGCCGGCACCACCGTCACGTTGGACGCCGAGGACCACACGACCACCGACGCCACCCACGCCCTCGTGGACGCGCTGCGCCACGAGTTCGCCGGCACCGGCACCGTGCTGCAGGCGATGCTGTTCCGCACCGAGGCGGACGCCGCCCGCTTCGCCGGCCCGGGGTCGCGGGTCCGTCTGTGCAAGGGCGCCTACGCCGAGCCGGCGTCCGTGGCCCACCAGTCCCCGGCCGACGTCCGCGCCGCGTTCCAGCGCTGCCTGGCGGTGCTGGTGGCCGGAGAGGGCTACCCGATGATCGCGACCCACGACCCGGCGATGATCACGGCCGCCCTCGGCCAGCTCCTGGTCGCCGGTCGCAGTGTCGACAGCTACGAGTTCCAGATGCTGTACGGGGTACGCCCCGACGAGCAGCTGCGCCTCGCGCGCGAGGGGCACCGCGTCCGCGTCTACGTCCCCTACGGCGTCGACTGGTACGGCTACTACATGCGCCGGCTGGCGGAGAAGCCCGCCAACCTGGCCCTGCTGGGGCGGGCGTTGGTCTCCCGGAGCTGACCCTGAATTGCCTAGCCGCGCCTTGATCTGGGCGACCGGGTGCGGAAAAGTCGACCTGTCAGCCGCGCACGGGCGCGGCCCCGATGGCAAGGAGACCCCATGGGCCTGTTCGACATGTTCCGCCGCGACGAGGAGATCGCCATCACGCGTTCCGCGTTGGACGAGGCGAACGATCCCACCGGCAACGACGATGCGATCACCAACCTGATCAAGCAGCTCACCGGGGTGGGCATCGAGGGCGTGATCGGTTTCCCGGGCGCGAGGGCGGTGGCCGACAAGGCGCTCGCCAAGAGCAACGGCGACGTCGAGGCCGCCGTCGACGCGGTCGTCCGCCAGCACCTGGTGGGCGGTGCCGCGGGCGGCTTCCTGACCTCGCTGGGCGGCTTCCTGACCATGGTGGTGGCGATCCCCGCCAACGTCTTCGAGTTCTACGTGCAGGCGACCCGCATGACCGCGGCCGTCGCGCACCTGCGCGGCCACGACCTCGCCGACCCGCGCATCCGCACCGCCGTCCTGCTGTCGCTGGTCGGCTCGGACTCGTCGGACATCCTGGCCAAGGCGGGCGTGAGCGTCGGCACCTCGGCGGCGCTGAACGTCGCCGGCAAGAACCTGCCGAAGTCGGCGCTGATGGTCATCCAGAAGGCCGTGGGCTTCCGCATCCTCCGCTCTGTCGGCGAGCGCCTGTTCGCGCGCGTCGGCAAGCTCGTCCCGATCGCCGGGGGCGTCTTCGGCGCCGGCATCGACCTGGCGATGATGAAGCGCATCGGCGACCAGGCCAGGGCGGAGTTCCCGCGCGCCTGACCCCCGTCACGAGTGCCCCCGTCCCCTCGGGACGGGGGCACCGCGCGTCTCAAGAAAGAGCGCCGGCGGCCCGGGCGAGCCCGGCGGTGATGTCGGCCACGAGGTCGTCGGGGTCCTCGATGCCGACCGAGAGCCGGACGAGACCGGGCCCCAGACCGGCGGCGGCCTGCACGTCGGGCGGCATCGCCGCGTGCGTCATCGAGCCGGGGTGGCACACCAGCGACTCGACGCCGCCCAGCGACTCGGCCAGCGAGAAGTGGTCGAGGCCGTCCACGAAGGCGGCCACGGCGTCCTCCCCCCCGGCGAGGTCGAACGACACGATGCCTCCGAAGCCAGCCATCTGCCGGGCGGCCAGTGCGTGGCCGGGGTGGTCGGGCAGCCCCGGGTAGTACACGCGCGCAACGGCGGCGTGACCGGCCAGGGCGTCCACGACGGAGGCCGCGTTGGCCTGGTGGGCGGCCATCCGGACGCCGAGGGTCCGCAGCCCCCGCATGGTCTGGTAGGAGTCGAACGCCCCGCCCGTGACTCCCAGGCAGTTGGCCCACCACGCCATCTGCTCGGCCAGTTGCACGGTCGCCGAGGCCACGACGCCACCGATGACGTCGGAGTGCCCGTTGAGGTACTTGGTCGACGACTGCACCACGAGGTCGGCACCGAGCTCGATGGGCCGCTGCAGCACCGGCGAGCAGAAGGTGTTGTCGACGGCCATGAGGCCGCCGCAGGCGTGGGCGGCCTCGCCCAGGGCCGCAAGATCCGAGATGCCCAACAGCGGGTTGGACGGCGTCTCCACCCACAGCAGCCGCGGCGCGAGCGAGGTGACGCGAGCGGGGGCGTCCGGCGCCGTCAGGTCAAGCAGCTGCAGGTCGAAGCCCACCCGCCTGGCCAGTGCGTCAAGCAGGCGCCACGTGCCGCCGTAGGCGTCGTGCGGGGCGACGACGACGTCGCCGGCCGCCACGAGGCCGAGCAGGACCGTCGAGATCGCGCCCATCCCGGACGCCGTGACCACGGCACCCGCCGCGCCGTCGAGCTCGGCCAGGGCGTCCGCAAGCAGCGAGCGGGTCGGGTTGCCGGACCGGGAGTAGTCGAACGCCCGCGGCGTCCGGAGCCCCTCGAAGCGGTAGGTCGTCGACAGGTACAGCGGCGGGACGACCGCTCCCTCGGCGGCGTCCGTGTCGATGCCGGCACGCACGGCCGCCGTGCGCATGGTTCGCTCCACTGGACGAGCCCCTTTCCACTGGTGTGCGACCGATCATACGGCCGGGTCTCTGGCGTGGCCCGCCCGTTCCGGGTACCGTCCCGCCATGAAGCTCGAAGACGTGATCCGCAGCAAGGGCAACTCCGTCGTGACCATCTCCCCCACCGCCACCGTGGCTGAGCTCGTCTCCCTCATGGCGGACAGCAACATCGGCGCCGTCGTCGTCTCCTCCGACGGGCGCCACATCTCCGGCATCATCAGCGAGCGCGACGTCGTGCGCGGCCTCGCAGGCGCCGGGCACGGCCTGCTGGAGTCGACGGTCGCGGACCTGATGACCGGGGACGTGGTGGTGGGCCACCTCGAGGACCGCATCGAGGACACCGCCCACACCATGACCCACAAGCGCGTGCGCCACATCCCGATCGAGGTCGACGGGGAACTCGCCGCGATCGTCTCCATCGGCGACGTGGTCAAGTACCGCATCGACCAGCTCACCGACGAGCGCAACCACCTGCTCGGCTACCTCCACACGTGAGCTGGGACGCCGCGGGCCTGGCCCGCGCGCTCGTCCGGGTCGACGGGCACGTCCAGGGCGTCGGCTTCCGGTGGTGGGTCTCCCGGCAGGCCGGACGCCTCGGGCTGTCCGGGTACGCCGAGAACCTGTGGGACGGTCAGGTGGAGGTGGACGTCCAGGGCCTCCCCGAGGATGTGGACGCCATGGTCGAACTGCTCACGTCACCCAAGGCGTCCGGACGCCCGGGCCGCGTCACCGGCTTCCTGGTCGACCGGCGCGCACCCGAGGCGTCCACCAGCGGTTTCGACATGCGCTGACCGCCGAGGGCTTGGGTCCGATCCGCCGAGGGCTTGGGTCCGATCCGCCGAGGGCTTGGGTCCGCTCCGCCGAGGGCTCTCACAGGGAACGCACAGCCAACTCATGGCGTCCGGCCATGCCGGGCTGGGAGAGTGGACCCATGACCGAACGCGAGCAGCTCACCCGGGCGGATGGGACGCCCATCCGCGTACTCACCGTGGACGACGAGCCGGCGATCACCGAACTGCTCAGCATGGCCCTGCGCTACGAGGGGTGGGACGTCACCACCGCCCACTCCGGCACGACGGCCGTGCAGGCCGCGCGCGAAACGCGGCCGGACGTGCTCGTGCTCGACATGATGCTTCCCGACTTCGACGGGCTCGAGGTGATGCGCCGCGTGCGCACCGAGCAGCCGGACGTCCCTGTCATCTTTCTCACCGCCCGGGACGCCGTGGACGACCGAATCCACGGGCTGACGGCCGGCGGGGACGACTACGTCACCAAGCCCTTCTCCCTCGAGGAACTCGTCGCCCGCCTGCGCGGCCTGCTGCGCCGCTCGGGCGCGACGTTGGTCAAGCCGGGCTCGCAGCTCGTGGTCGGCGACCTCGCCCTCGACGAGGACTCTCACGAGGTGACCCGCGCGGGCGAGGAGATCCAGCTGACCGCGACCGAGTTCGAGCTGCTGCGCTACCTGATGCGCAACCCGCGCCGCGTGCTGAGCAAGGCGCAGATCCTCGACCGCGTGTGGAACTACGACTTCGGTGGCCAAGCCAACGTCGTCGAGCTCTACATCTCCTACCTCCGCAAGAAGATCGACGCGGGGCGCGAGCCGATGATCCACACGCTGCGGGGTGCCGGGTACGTCCTGAAGCCGGCTGGCTGATGGCGGAACACAAGCCCTCGGCGGATCCAACCCAAGCCCTCGGCGGAGCGGAGGTGTTGGGCAAGGGGACGCTCAGCCGCCAGCTGATCCTGGCCACCACGGCGCTGGTCGCCGTGATCGCGATCCTGCTGTCGGGGCTGACCGCGCTGTCGATGCACCGCATCCTCGAGGGACAGATCGACGCGCAGATCATCAACTCCGCCAGCCGCTTCCGCGGGGACGCAGGCGACCGCGGCGGCGCGTTAGGCCAGCCGGGCGGGGCCGGGCAGCAGCAGGGGCTGCTGTACTACCTGCAGGGCTTCGACGGCATCGTCCAGGTCGGACGCGAGCGCGAACGGCTCTCGGCCGACGTGACGGCCCAGCTCGACACCCTCACGCCGTCCGACCAGCTCGTCACCCTCAACCTGCCCGAGTTGGGCGACTACCGCCTGTACGCGTCGACCGTCACGGGCACCGCCAACGGCGTCCGGGGCACGTTCGTGCTGATCACCGGCCAGTCCACTGATTTCTTGAAGACGTCGATGACGTCCCTGCTGGTGGCGGCCACCGTGCTCACCCTGCTGGCCATCGCGATCGCCTTCATCGCCGCCCGGACCGTCGTCGAGCGCAGTCTGCGCCCCCTGGCCCGGCTCACAGCGACGGCGAACCACGTCTCCCGCATGCCGCTGCACTCCGGTGAGGTCGCCGTGCCCGTCCGCGTCCCGGACGCCGACGTCGACCCCCGCAGCGAGGTCGGGCAGGTAGGGCTGGCGTTCAACCACATGCTCGACAACGTCGAAGGAGCCCTGGCCGCGCGCCAGCGCTCGGAGACCAAGGTGCGCCAGTTCGTCGCGGACGCCAGCCACGAGCTCCGCAACCCACTGGCGTCCATCCGCGGCTACGCGGAGCTCACCCGCCGCGAGCGCGCCCACCTGCCCGACACCACCGCGCACGCGTTGGGACGCATCGAGTCCGAGTCCGAGCGCATGTCGCGCCTCGTCGAGGACCTCCTCCTGCTCGCCCGCCTCGACTCCGGCCCCGAGCTGGCCCTGCTACCCACCTCGCTGAACCAGGTAGTCGCCAACGCCGTGTCGGACGCCCGCGCGGCGGGCCCCGACCACATCTGGACCCTCGACCTGCCGGACGCCGACGTCCTCGCCCAGGGCGACCCCTACCGGCTCACCCAGGTCGTGGCCAACCTGCTCGCCAACGCCCGGACGCACACGCCGGCCGGCACCCGCGTCCACACCTCGGTGGCCGCCGACGGGCCGGACGCCGTGGTCACGGTCACCGACGACGGCCCGGGCATCCCGCGCGAGCTGCTCGACCGTGTCTTTGAGCGGTTCACCCGCGCGGACGCCAGCCGCGTCCGGTCGGGCGCCGGTGGCCAGTCGACCGGGCTCGGGCTGGCCATCGTCGCCGCCGTGGTGGGCGCCCACCACGGGCGCGTCGAGGTCGCCTCGCGGCCGGGCCTCACCGCGTTCACGGTGCGCCTCCCCCGCGCGGACGCCGACGGACCGCCGTACGCGAACCGACCGTAGCGTGGCGCAGCGCCCGGGGGACGCGTCCCCCGGGATAACCTCGTATGGTGATCATCACCTTCACGGCGAACCCGAGCCTCGATCGGAGCGCACCGCTGGCCCGCGACCTGCGCGTCGCCCGGCTGAACCGGCTCGGGCAGGTCTACCGACTCGCCTCCGGCAAGGGGGTCAACGTGAGCGCGGCCGTGCACGCCGCCGGCCACCCCACCCTCGCCATCGTCCCGGTGGACACCAGCGACCCGCTGGCCGAGGCGCTGCGCAGACGCGGCGTCCCGAGCCGCATGGTCCCGGTCGGACACCGTGCGCGCACCAACCTCTCGATCACCCACCCCGACGGCAGCACCACCCGCTTCATCGAGCCCGGCGAGCCGCTGACGCCGGAGAACCAGACGGCACTGGTGAGCACCCTGCTCGCCTCCCTGCCGGGGGCCTCGTGGCTGGCGCTGTGCGGCAGCCTGCCGCCGGGCGCCCCCGTCGACTGGTACGTGAAGCTCACCGAGATGGCCCACTCCGTCGGCGTCCGGGTGGCCGTTGACGCCGACGGTCCCGCCCTGGACGCCGTGATCAGCCACGCGCACGCAACCCCGCCCGACCTCCTCTCCCCCAACGTGGCCGAGCTGCAGAAGGCGACCGGACGCTCCATCCGGAAGGCGGTCAAGGCGGGCGACCTCCAGCCCGCGATCGATGCCGTGCAGGAACTGCACAACCGGGGGGTCCCGCGCGTGCTGGCCACGCTGGGCCCCCAGGGCGCCCTGCTCTCCTGCGAGGACGGCCTGTGGCACGCCGAGCCCGACCCGGTCCAGCCGGTGTCGGTGATGGGGGCGGGGGACGCCGCGTTGGCCGGCTGTCTGCTCATCAGCACGCGCACGCAGGACCCGGCGCTGTGCCTCGACCGCGCCGTCGCCTACGGGACGGCGACCGTGCTCAAGCCGGGCTCCGAGGTGCCGACCCCGGCGGACGCCGACGCGATTTCCCTCACCGTGCGCAAGCTGGCCTGATCACAGGCGCAGCGCCCGCATCACCTTGAGCGCTCCCGTCATCACCTCGGCGAACTTCTCCCGCGACGCACCCGTGGGCGCACCCAGACCCATCCCGCGCTGGGTCGCGACGGCCTGCACCTGCGTGAAGCGCAGCAGACCCTCGGGCCCCTGGCGTCGCCCCAAGCCCGACTGCCCCATGCCGCCCATCGGGGCCGACAGCGACCCAAAGCTGGCCGCGATGGCCTCGTTCACGTTGACCGTTCCGCACCTGATCCGGGACGCCAGCGCCCGGGCTCGCGCGTGATCGCGGCTCCAGACGGCCGCGTTCAGTCCGTAGGTGGAATCGTTGGCCAGTGCGAGGGCCTCCTCCTCGGTGTCGAACGGGTAAAGGGAGACCACGGGGCCGAACGTCTCGTCGCGGAAGCACTCCATGTCCTCGCTGACGCCCTCCAGCACCGTCGGCTCGAAACTCCACGGCGCGAGGTCGGGGCGGTGGTGTCCGCCGACGAGCACGGTCGCGCCCTTCGCGCGGGCGTCCTCGACGTGCGCCTGCACCTTGTCGAGTTGGGCCGCCGAGGTGAGGGTGCCGACCTCGCCGGTCCAGTCCAAGCCGGGGCGCAGTTCGAGGGCAGCGACGGCCGCGACGAACCGGTCGCGGAAGTCCGCGTACACCGCTCGGGCGACGTACAACCGCTCGAAGCTGGCGCACAGCTGGCCCGCGTTGGAGAAGCAGCCGCGGAGCGCCCCGTCGACCGCCGCGTCCAGGTCGGCGTCCGCGCACACGACCATGGGGTTCTTGCCGCCCAGTTCCAGGCTGGAGGCGACCAGCCGCTCGGCCGCCCCGACCCCGACCTTGCGGCCCGTGGCCGTGGAGCCGGTGAAGCAGACGTGGTCGCCGCGCTCGACCAGCGCCGTGCCGATCTCGCCGCCGGGCCCGGTCACCACCTGCCACACGTCGTCCGGGACGCCCGCGCGCCGCAGCAGCTCCAACCCGGCCAGCGCGGTCAGGACGGTCTGGGCGTCCGGCTTGGCCACCACCGCGTTGCCCGCCGCCAGCGCGGCGAGTCCGTCGGCCATCGCCATGGTGAGCGGGTAGTTCCACGGCGAGATGACTGACACCACGCCCTTGGGGTGGTGGTGCACGTCGATGCGCGTCAGCCCCAAGAACACGCCCCGACGGCGCTGCGGCCGCAGGAAGCCGGCCGCGTACTGCCCGTAGTAGCGGGCCGTCATCGCGAGGTGGAAGACCTCCTCGACGGCGTCCTTGCGCGCCTTGCCGGACTCGGCGACGATCACGTCGGCCAGCTCGGCCTGCGCGGCGAGCAGCAAGTCGTGGAACGCCAGCAGGCGGCGTCCACGTTCGGACGCCCCCAGCTCGGCCCAGGCGGGTTGCGCGGCGCGGGCGGACGCGAACGCGGCATCCACGTCGTCCAGCGTCGACTGGGGGACGTCGGCCAGGTGGCTGCCGTCGAGCGGGGACGCCGTGGCGTCCGTCTCGCCCGAGGTCGCGCGGGCCAGGGGCAGCAGGCGGCGCGCCGTGGCGTCCGGGAGCAGGAGTGCGGCGTCGGAGCGGGTCGCGGTCATGCCACCAGCCTAGGCACGATCCCGGGCCATCACGGCTCCGATGGGCATCGTGCTGGCCACCCGCAGGCACACGCCGTGATTCCCGAGGGCGACCCAGGCCCTCGGCGGTGTGATGTGAGGTTTGTCATGGTGAAGTGGTGAAGTGCAGCACTGGGGGCGGGCGCGATCCGGGGCGAGTCTGGACGCATGACCACGACAGCCCACATGCCCACCGCCGCCGGCGCCACCCGCACCGACGAGGCGATCGTCCTGTCCGGCGTCCGCCGCAGCTACACGACGGCGTCCCGCCTCAACCTCCTGTCCGGTCGCCGGGTTCCGACCGCGTCCTTCGAGGCCGTCCGGGGCGTCGACCTGAGCGTGCGCCGCGGCGAGCTGTTCGCGCTGCTCGGCACGAACGGGGCGGGCAAGACCTCGACGGTCGAGCTCATCGAGGGGCTGGCCAGGCCGTCCGCCGGTGAGATCCGGGTGCTGGGCCACGACCCGGTGGCCGAGCGCGGGCGCGTCCGTTTCCGCACGGGCGTCGTCCTGCAGAGCTCGGGCTTCCCCTCCGCCCTGACCGTCGCCGAGATGGCGCGCCTGTGGCACGGCACCCTGACCCGCCCGCTGCCGGTCGACGCCATGCTCGAAGCGGTCGACCTCGCGGGCCGCGCCGACGTGGAGACCAACAAGCTCTCGGGCGGCGAGCGCCGTCGCCTCGACGTCGCACTGGCGCTGATGGCCGACCCTGAGGTGCTCATCCTCGACGAACCCACCACCGGCCTGGACCCCGAGAGCCGCCGCACCATCTGGGGGCTGGTCACCGGCCTGGTCGAGCGCGGCAGCGCCGTCCTGCTCACCACGCACTACCTCGAGGAGGCCGAGCAGCTCGCCGACCGGATCGCGATCATGCACGCCGGCGTCATCGCCCGCGAGGGCACGCTCGCCGAGATCGTCGCCGACACGCCCTCGCGCATCACGTTCACCCGGCCAGAGCACCTCGACCTGGCCCGACTCGAGACCCCCGGCGCCCGCGTCCACGTCACCGACGAGATCGTGATCGAGACCCCCACCCTGCAGGACACCCTCGCCCGTGTGCTGGCCTGGGCCGGCGACGAGCCGCTGGGCTCGCTGAACGCCCGTGTCGCCTCGCTGGAGCAGGTGTTCCTCGCCGTCGCCGACCGGCCGCTCACCAACGCCTGACCCCACCCCGACAAGGAGACCCACGATGACCATCACCACCGCCACCACCCGACCTGACGCCGCGACTTCCGCCCCGGCCGCCCGCGGCAGCTTCTGGCGCCGCTTCGGCGCGCTGGTCGCCGCCGAGAGCCGCATCCTCGTCCGCAACCGGACGGCCCTGCTCACCGCGGTCGCCATGCCGCCGCTGATTGCCTTCGCGTTCTCGGGGCTGTCGATGGACCGCGCCGCCCTCGGCGTCGTCCTGACCATGACGTTGGTCGGCAGCGCACTGATGTTCGTCCTGTACTTCACGATGGTCACCTCGCTGGTGGCGCGCCGCGAGCAGCTCGTGCTGAAGCGCTTGGTGGCCGGCGAGCCCACGCCACTGGAGATCCTGCTGGCCCCCGCCGTCCCCCTGCTGGTGTTGTTCCTCGTCCAGTCCGGGCTCGCCATCGGGGGCGCCGTCGCCCTCGGCACCCCGTTCGCCCACCCGTGGGCGCTGGTCCTCGCCGTCGTCGGCGGCGCCGCCACCTGGACGGCCCTGGCCATCTGGAGCGCCACCTGGACGCGCACCGTCGAGTCGGCCCAGCTGACGACGATGCCGCTGATCCTCGTCGCGATGCTGCTGTCGGGCTTCTCGCTGCCGCTCACGATCCTGCCGGACGTGGTGCAGCGCTTCGCCCACTGGCTGCCCATGACGCCGGTGATCGACCTCATCAACCTGGCCCACCTCGGCACCGGTACCTCGGGGGAGGCGCTGGCCGGCGGCGCCCTGGTGGGCGCGACGACCGGCATGATCTTGCCGATGCTGCTGTGGACCGCCCTGGCTCTCTACGCCGGCCTGCGCGGCTTCCGCTGGGACCCGCGCGGCTAGGCTCGCAGCCGCGAGGAGAGGAGTGACCATGAGCACCGTCAGTCAGGGCGTGAAGCGCACCGAGAGCTACGTCTACAACAGCCTGCACTGGGCCTTCCCGCTCGCGCCGATCCTCGCCCTGTCCACGGCCTTCGGGCCCTGGCCGGTGGCGATCCGCATCGCGTTCGTCGCCGCCACGGTGGTGGCCTCCCTCGCGGGGCTGTCGGTGCTGCACACGGCACTGCGCGACGCCGACCTGCTCCCACCCAGCGGCTGGGACGCCGTACGCGTCGGCCGCCTGACCCCGGTGGTGGCGGTCTGGGCGGTGGCGTCGGTGTCCACCGTCCTGCTGGCCGGGACGCCAGGCTGGCGGGACCTGTTCAGCGCGATCACGGTCCCCGGCTACCTGGGCGGCGCCCTCGCCCTGCCCCTGCTGGCCCTGCCACGCGCCTCGGGACGTACGGTCCGCCCCGTGCTGGTCGGCCTGGTCGCGATCGTGCTGGCCGAGGCCGCCCTCTGGGGCACCCTCGCCTCCTCGGACCCCGAGCAGCGGGTCACCCAGATCACCGCCGCCTACTGGGTGGGGTTCGCCGCGGCCGTGGTCGTGGGCTTCGCCCAGATGTTCCTCAACGTGCTGGCCACCACCCGTGAGCTCGAACGCGCCCGCGTCGACGGCGCCCGCCTGGCCGTCACCGAGGAGCGCCTGCGCTTCAGCCGCGACCTGCACGACGTCTTCGGCCGCACCCTCTCCGCGGTCGCGCTCAAGGCCGAACTCGGGGCACGCCAGGCCGAGGCGTCCGGACGCCGCGGGCTCGGGCCTGGCGGGCCTGGCCGAACGCCTCGCCGAGGTCGGTGGGTCGCTGCACGCCGAGCAGCGGGACGGTAGCTTCGTGCTCACCGCGACCGTGGACGCCGCCACCCTGGCCCGTCTGGAGGTCGCCGAGGAGGGCGCGTGATCCGTATCGTCGTTGCCGACGACGAGCACCTCATCCGCGAGGCGCTGGTGTCGTTGCTGGGCCTCGAGGACGACCTCGAGGTCGTCGCGCAGGCCGCCTCGGGCGACGAGGCGCTGGCCGTCGCCCGCAAGCACGCACCCGACGTCGCCGTGCTCGACCTGCAGATGCCGGGGCTCTCGGGGACCGAGGTGGCCGCGGCGCTGGCGTCCGAGCTGTCGGGGTGCGCCTGCGTGATCGTCACCTCGCACGGGCTGCCCGGGCACCTGAAGCAGGCGCTCGCGGTCGGCGTGCGCGGGTTCGTGCCGAAGACGATCTCGGGGTCGGGCCTGGCCGCCGTGATCCGCACCGTGCACGCGGGCGGGCGCCACGTCGACCCGGAACTGGCCGCCGACGCCATCGCGGCCGGCGACTCCCCGCTCACCGCTCGCGAGGCCGACGTGCTGGCGGCCGCCGGCGACGGGGCGCCCGTCGAGGAGATCGCCGCGCGCCTCCACCTGTCCCCGGGCACCGTGCGCAACTACCTCAGCTCGGCCATGGGCAAGCTGCACGCGGCCACCCGGCACGAGGCGGCCCGCGTCGCCCGCGAGCGCGGCTGGGCGTAGCGCTAGGCTGGCGCCCATGCTCGAACGGACCGAACTCGCCCGCCTCGTCGACCACACCCTGCTGTCCCCGACGGCCACGGCCGCCGACGTGGAGGCCCTCGCCGCCGAGGCCGCCGACCTGGGCACCTACTCCATCTGCGTCTCCCCCTCCATGCTGCCGCTGCCGTTCTCGCCGCGCGTGAAGGTCGCCACGGTGGTCGGCTTCCCCTCGGGCAAGCACACCCCCGAGACGAAGGCGTTCGAGGCCGCCGAGGCCGTCCGCAACGGCGCCGACGAGGTCGACATGGTCATCGACATCGGGGCGCTGAAGTCCGGCGACGCCACCCACACGGAGGACGAGATCCGCGCCGTGCGCGACGCCGTCCCCGCCCCGGGCATCCTGAAGGTCATCATCGAGTCGGCGGCCCTGACCGACGACGAGATCGTGGCCGCCTGCACGGGCGCCGAGGCCGCCGGCGCCGACTTCGTGAAGACCTCCACCGGCTTCCACCCCTCCGGTGGCGCCTCCGAGCACGCGGTCGCGCTCATGGCGCAAACCGTCGGCGGGCGCCTCGGCGTCAAGGCGTCCGGTGGCATCCGCGACTGGGACGCCGCGCAGGCCATGGTTGCCGCCGGCGCCACCCGCCTGGGCCTCTCCGGCACCCGCGCGGTGCTCGACGGGGGGACGTCCGAGGGCTACTGACCCCGGCCGCCTCCCCGGCAACTCCCACACCGACGGTTCCCCCCCCCCATCGAAAGCAGACCCCCGTGAAGAAGCTGCTGCTGCCCGCCCTCATCGCAGCCGTCGCCCTGTCAGGGTGCGGCCGCCCGGCGGACTCGTCAACCCGAGCGATCCCCGACACTCCCCAGTCCTTGGCCGACGAGCTCTGGGCGTCGCTGGAGGGTACCGACGCTGACCGCGTGAGCGAGATCTCCATCCAGCTGAAGGAGTCGGTGGTGACCCAGCAGGGCGACGACCTCGGTCCCTCCGGCATCGCCGGGATCAAGGGGCACCCGGAGGGCCCCACCCAGAAGACGATCCAGGTCTCCCCGACGCTCGGCCTCGACTCCCCGGGCGGGAACTTCGTGTACGAAGACGAGAGCGTCGCCTACACCACCCGGCCTGCGCTTCCCGCCCGCGAGGCAGTGGACGCCGCCGCCGCGGACTGGTTCGCCGCCCGCGAAGCCATGGGCGAGTGCGCCGAGCCGGTCTTCCTCTGGCAGGTGAACCACCGCGGGTCGGGCATGAGCACGCTGCAGTGCGGCATCATGGCCGAGGGCCCCGAGCACCGGCGGGTCGGCGGCCAAGCGGTCGAACTGCCCGCCGACCCCGCATCGGGCGACATGCTCCTCTGGCTGCTCGACCAGGCCCAGGCGGCCGGCGCGGAGGCGGTCTCGTATGTCGGGGTGGGGGAGTTCCCCTCGATCGCGGTCAGCCAGCCCTCCGCCCCGCTCGTCAACGGCGAGCAGTGCCCGTGGCAGCTCAGCCCCGTGCTGTGGGAGACCACCTGCAACACGAACCCGGGCAAGGACATCCCCTTGGCCGACATCGACGCCGCGGCCCTGGCCGCGGCGATTGACTCCGCCGAGACGGAGTCGGCGTCCCTGTCCTGGGACATCATGAACCTGTACGTGTCGCTGCACGTGCGCCGGGTCGACGGCTCCAGCACGAGCTACCGACCCAGCGGCGAGGAGTTCGACCCGGTCGACGTCATCCTCGGCGAAGGCTAGGCCCGGCCGCCGGCCGGGTCGGCGTCCCGCGCGCGGACGTCGCCCACCGCGATGTCGAGGGCCCGGGACAGCTCGCGGACGTACCGGTCGGCCGGGAGGCCCACCATGAGGAGCGCGGTCTGCACCTGGCTGGGCGTCATGCCCTGCACGACCAGGCCGACGCCACGGCGTGCGAGGGCCCGGGCCACGTCAGCCAGCGCCTCGGCGCCCGAGGCGTCGAACACGTTCATCCGGTGGCAGCGCACGATGACGGCGTCCACACCGGCCTCGACCGCCTCGACCTCCTCAACGAAGCTGCGGGCGTCACCGTAGAACAGGGCCCCGTCGACGCGGTAGATGGCGATGCGGTGCCGCATCGACTCCTGCTCGGGCAGTAGGTCGATCCAGCCCTCGCGGGTGTCGGCGGGCAGGTGCTGGCGGAACACCGCCGAGTACGACGCCATGTGCCGCAGGCTCATGACGGCGGCCATCGCGAAGCCGAGCAGCACCGCCATGACCAGGTCGAGCACGACGGTCGCGGCGAAGGTGAGCAGCAGGGTGTTGCGGTCGGCGCGCGTCGCGGCCATGACCGGGCGCAGCGCCTTGATGTCGACCATGCGCAGCGCGGTCATCACGAGCACCCCGCCGAGGGCCGCCATGGGGATGCGGGCCACGACCGGGGAGGCGAACGCCATCACGCCCAGCAGCACGACCGCGTGGAACACCACCGCCAGCCGGGTGCGTCCGCCGGTGCGGGCGTTGACCGCGGTGCGGGCGATCGCGCCCGTCGCGGGCAGGCCGCCGAACAGGCCCGAGGCCACGTTGGCCAGCCCTTGGCCGACCAGCTCGCGGTCGGGCTTGGTGCGGGTCACCTCGGGCACCATGCCGTCGGCGACGCGCGCCGACAGCAGCGACTCCAGGGCCGCGAGCGCGGCCACGGCCAGGGCGGGGGCGGCCAGGCCCTGGATCGTGCGCCAGTCGAAGCTGGGCAGGCTGGGCGCGGGCAGGGAGGTCGGGAGCGCGCCGATCCGCGCCACGTCGAGCGACATCAACTCGGCCACGACCGTCGCCACGATGATCGCCACCAGCGACAACGGGACGCCGCGGGCCACCCTCTCGCCCACCAGGTGGAGCACGACGACCAGCGCGACGATCGCCAGCGGCGCGATCGCCGCGGCCCAGTCGGTGCCGGCGATGGTGTTCCACGCCGACACCAGCGAGGACTCACCCTCACCCTTCTCCGAGCCCAGCACGAGGGGCAGCTGCTGCAGGAAGATGATCACGCCGATGCCGGCGGTGAACCCCTCGACCACGGGTAGCGGGATGAGGTCGACGGTCCGGCCGAGGGACGTCATGCCCATCAGGATCACCATGATCCCGGCCAGGATCGCCAGGGTCGGGACGTTCTCGACCCCGTAGGCCGCGATGACCGGGAGCAGGACGACGGTCATGGCACCGGTCGGGCCCGACACCTGCAGGTGGCTGCCGCCGAACACCGCGGCGACGATGCCCGCGACGATCGCGGTGACCAGCCCGGCGGTCGCCCCCACGCCGGAGGCCACCCCGAAGCCGAGCGCCAGCGGCAGGGCGACGATGCCCACGGTGAGCCCGGCCATGAGGTCGCGGCGCCACGTGTGCGGCAGCTGCGCGTAGTCGGCCGGCGTCGGCCACAACCCCTTCAGGCTGATCAGGTGCTCGCTCACGGCGTCCCACGCCGAGGCGAACTGCTCTCCCCGCGTTTGACGCGGCGGCTCGATGCGGTAGTCCGGCACTGCACTCCCCCTTCGAGCGCAGGGTAGCGCCCGGGCCGGGTGGCTGCCATCCGGCGCCGACGGCGTCCGGGAACGGCCGACGGCCCCGGGTCGGAACCCGGGGCCGTCGGTGTATTGGTTGGCTCAGCCGTGCTGCAGGGTCGCCCGAGCGGCGGCCAGGCGGGCGATCGGCACACGGAACGGGGAGCAGGACACGTAGTTCAGGCCCACCTTGTGGAAGAACTCGATCGAGTCCGGATCGCCACCGTGCTCGCCACAGACACCCGTCTTGAGCTCAGCCTTGGTGGAGCGACCCTTCTCGACGCCGATCTGCACCAGCTGGCCGACGCCCTCCTGGTCGATCGACTCGAACGGGTTCTTCGCGATGACCTCGTCCTCGACGTAGTGGCCGAGGAAGCCCGCCTCGGCGTCGTCACGCGAGATGCCGATGCCGGTCTGGGTGAGGTCGTTGGTGCCGAAGGAGAAGAAGTCGGCGTGCTCGGCGATCTCGTTCGCGGTGAGCGCCGCGCGCGGGATCTCGATCATGGTACCGACCGTGTAGTCGAGCGACTTGCCGGCCGCGGCCAGCTCCTCCTCGACGGCCTTCACGACGATGTCGCGCTGCACCTCCAGCTCCTTGGCGATGGCGACCAGAGGGATCATGATCTCCACCCCGACGGTCTCGCCCTCGCGCTCCTGGACGGCCAGGGCCGCCTTGACGATGGCGCGGGCCTGCATGTCGGGGATCGACGGGTACAGCATCGCCAGGCGGCAGCCGCGGGTGCCGAGCATCGGGTTCTGCTCGTGCAGGCGCTTGACCTGCGCAAGGGTCTCGCGCTCCTTGGCGAGCACGTCCTCGGACGCCCCCGTCAGCTCCAACTCCTTCACGAGCACCGACTGGTCGACGATGTTCGGAAGGAACTCGTGCAGCGGCGGGTCGAGCAGGCGCACGGTGACCGGCAGGCCCTTCATGGCGGTGAAGATGCCCTCGAAGTCGGCCTGCTGCATCGGCAGGATCTCGGCCAGGGCCGCCGCGCGCTGCTCCTCGTTCTCAGCGAGGATCATCTTGCGGACGGCCGGCAGGCGGTCGGCGGCCATGAACATGTGCTCGGTGCGTGCCAGGCCGATGCCCTCGGCACCCAGCTCGCGGGCCTTGGACGCGTCCTCGAAGTTCTCCGCGTTCGCACGGACGCCGAGGCGACGGACGGCGTCCGCCCACTCGCCGACCTGCTGGAAGTTCTCGTCCAGCTTCGGCGGCACCAGCGCCAGCGCGCCGGAGAACACCTCACCGGTGGAGCCGTTCAGCGTCAGGGTGTCGCCCTTGCCGTACTCCTGGCCGCCGATGGTGACCGTCTCGGCCTTCGGGTCGATCTTGATGCCGGGGGCGCCCGCGACACACGTGATGCCCATGCCGCGCGCGACGACGGCCGCGTGCGAGGTCATGCCGCCGTGGGCGGTCAGGACGCCCTGGGCCACCATCACGCCGTGGATGTCGTCGGGGGTGGTCTCGTAGCGGACGAGGATGACCTTCTCGCCGGCCTTGCCGCGCTCGGCGGCGTCGTCGGCGGTGAAGGAGAGCGTGCCGACGGCCGCGCCCGGTGAGGCGGGCAGGCCCTTGACGATCGCGGTCGCGGTCTCGTGCGGGTCGATGGCGTCGTGGAGGAGGGCGTCCAGGTCGGAGGGGTTGATGCGCAGCAGCGCCTCCTCCTTGGTGATGAGGCCCTCGCTGACCATGTCGACGGCGGTCTTCACGGCGGCGGCGGCGGTGCGCTTGCCGTTGCGGGTCTGCAGCATGTAGAGCTTGCGATCCTCGATCGTGAACTCCATGTCCTGCATGTCCTTGTTGTGGAGCTCGAGCTTGTCCATCGTGGCCAGCAGCTCATGGAAGGCCTCGGGGAGCTCGGCCTCCATCTCCGCCAGGTCGCGCGGGGTGCGGATTCCGGCGACGACGTCCTCGCCCTGGGCGTTGGTCAGGAACTCGCCGTAGAGCTCCTTCTCACCGGTGGACGGGTTGCGGGAGAAGCACACGCCGGTCGCCGAGGTCTCGCCGCGGTTGCCGAACACCATCTGCTGCACGTTCACGGCGGTGCCCAGGTTGCGGGAAATGCCCTGGCTCTTGCGGTACACCTCGGCGCGCGGGTTCAGCCAGCTCTTGAACACGGCGTTGATCGCGCGCATGAGCTGCTCCTTGGGGTCGGTGGTCCAGTGGCCACCGAGGGCCTCGTTGGCGAGGTCCTTGAACTTCTGGGTGAGTGCCTTGAGGTCCTCGGCGTCCAGGTCGGTGTCGTTGTCGACGCCCTTGGCCTCCTTGGCCTCGGTCAGCGCGTCCTCGAACACGTGGGGCTCGATGCCCTCGACGACCTCGCCGTACATCTGGACGAAGCGGCGGTAGCAGTCCCAGGCGAAGCGCTCGTTGCCGTCGGCCAGCTTGGCCACCTGGCCCACGGTCTCGTCCGAGATGCCGAGGTTGAGGATGGTGTCCATCATGCCGGGCATCGAGAAGACGGCGCCGGAGCGAATCGAGACGAGCAGCGGGTTCTCCACCGAGCCCAGCGTCTTGCCGGTGCGCTCCTCGAGGCGGGCGAGGCCGGCCTCGACCTGCTCGCGGAGGCCCTCGGGCCACTCGGAGTTGTTGTTCATCGTGTCGACGCAGGCCTGCGTGGTCACGGTGAAGGCGTCGGGTACGGGGACGCCGATGCGATTCATCTCGGCGAGGTTGGCACCCTTGCCACCCAGCAGCGGCTTCAGCGACGCGTCACCCTCGTTGAGGTCGTAGACGTACTTCGTCTGGTTCATGAAAAGGCTTCTCCTTCAAGTGCTCCGTACACGTCGACGTGCTGGCCCCCAGGGCCACCGGACGGCGGAGGTCCGCCCGGAATGTCCAGCACCCACCGTAGTGGGTCCGCGGCGCAACAGCCGAGCCTTTCAAGCCGATCCGCGTCATGGACGCCGATACGATGGCCCGCATGACACTCGACCCCGTCGCGGCCCTGATGCTCGACGAGGCCGGGCCCCTCCCGGACCGCGTCCTCGTCGTGGACGACGTGGGCGGCGCGCTCACCCGCGCCGCGGTGGACGCCGGCTCCGACGTGCGCACCTGGTGCGACGACCTGCGCGACGTCGCCCATGTGCCGCCGGCGCAGCGCCTCGTGGCGCCCTTGACCGACTGGACGCCCCAGCTGGTGCTCTGGCGCCTCCCGAAGTCGTTGTCGGGCGTCGAGGACTACGCCGAACAACTCGCCGCGCATGTGGACCCCGCCACCCGGGTCGTGGCCGGCGGGCGCACGAAGCACATGACCCCGAACCAGAACGCCGCGCTGGGGCGCCAGTTCGAGCAGGTCTCGGCCAGCCTCGGCCGCCAGAAGTCGCGGGTGCTGCACGCGACGGGTGCGCGCCCCGCGGCTGTGCGGTGGCCCCTGCGTCGCCACCTGCCCGAGGTCGGGATCACCGCCATCGCCCACGGCACGGTGTTCAACACCAACCGCCTCGACGACGGCACCCACCTGCTGCTGCGCACCCTGGCCCGCACGGCCGGCGACCCGGTGGTGGATCCGCGTGCCTTCCGCGGCGTAGCCCTCGACGTCGGCTGCGGTTCCGGCATCATCGCCGCCTGGCTGGCCCAGCGCGGCTGGGAGACCACCGCCACCGACGTGTCGGCCTTCGCGGTCGCGTCCACCCGGCTGACCGCTCGCGCCAACAACGTCAGCGTGCGCGTCCGCCACGCCGACATGCTCGCCGGCACGGGGCCCGACTCCGTCGACCTCCTGGTCAGCAACCCGCCGTTCCACATCGGTGCGGCGAAGGACTCCTCCCCCACGCTGGCCATGATCCGGGAGGCCGGCCAGGTGCTCCGCCCCGGGGGCGAGCTGTGGATCGTGTTCAACGGGCACCTGCCCTACCTGGGCGCCCTGCGACGCCACGTCGGCAACACCACCATCGAGGCGCAGGACCGCCACTACATCGTGGCCCGCGCCCTGAAGGCGCCGCAGCTGTGACCGCCGCAGTACGCCCCCGCCCGAAGAAGAAGAAGCGCCATGCGGGCTGGATCCCCAACCAGCACGGCGCCTGGGCGATGCTCGTCCTGCCGTTCCTGCTGGGGGTGTCCCTGCGGCTCACCGACCTGGCCGCCGGCCGGGCGTCCGGCTCCGGCTGGTTCCTCGCGCCGCTGTTCGTGTGCTGGATGGTGGGCTACTTCGCGTTCCACGCGGCGTCCGGCTGGCTGAAGGCGCCCCGGCAGCGCAAGCAGGGCTGGGTGGGGCCGCTGGTCACCTACGGGGCGATCTCGGGCGTAGCGGGCGTCCTGACGCTGCTCGTGGGCGGCTGGCAGATCGCCGCCTGGGCGCCCGCGTTCGTCCCGCTGCTGCTGCCGGCGCTGTGGCTGGCCGCCCAACGCAACGAGCGCGCCACGATCGGCGGGGCGCTCACCATCGCGGCGGCGTCCCTGATGATCCCGATCGCCCGCCACCCGTGGGTCGCGGACGCCGTGGGCCCCGGCACCCTGCCCACGTGGCTGCTCACCGGCCTGGTGTTCGCGTACTTCTTCGGGACGGTCCTGTACGTCAAGACGAACATCCGCGAGCGCGGATCCAAGCCGTGGCTCGTGGCGTCCATCGCCTACCACGGCGTGTGCGCGATCATCGCGGCGGCCTTGGCCGGGAACGGCCTGGTCCCCTGGTGGTGGACGCCGTTCTTCCTACTCGCCACGCTGCGGGCCTGGCACATCCCCGGACGCACGTGGTCCCCCAAGCACATCGGCTTCCTGGAGATCGGCATGAGCTCCCTGCTGCTCCTCTGCTTCGCCCTCTGGCCGCTGGCCTGACCCCCCTTCCGCCGAGAGCCCCGGGTTTGCGCGCCGACAGCCCCGGCATCGTCCGCCGACAGCCCCGGCCTCACGCGTCCGCCAGCTGCCCCCGTGCGCGAAGGTCGGCCACGATCTCGGCGTGGAACGCCTCGTCGATGCGGTAGAAGCGCAGGTAGATGAGGTAGCTCGCGAGCATCAGCACCATCGGGAAGCCCATCATCATCAGACGCATGCCGAGCAGACCGGCCTCGGTGACGTCGTCGGGCGTCCGGGCGGCGTTGATGCCGGTCAGGATCAGCGTCGCACCGACGATCGCGGTGCCGACCGCGCCGCCGATCTTGTTGATGAACGGCTGCAGGGCGAAGGTCACGGCGCCGTTGCGGTGTCCGAGCTTCCACTGGCCGTACTCGATGCAGTCGGTGAGGAACACGGTCATCAGCACGATCACGAAGGACGCCCCGACGAACAGCAGCAGTCCCGCGATGCCGATGGGGACGATGTCCATCGGCGAGAAGAAGAACACGAGGTAGCCGAGCCCGACCAGGCCCATCGCGATCGAGAACAGGCGCTTGCGGCTGAACCGCTTGCGCAGCAGCGGGAACAGTGCGAACCCCAGCAGCTGCGCCACCCCGAGGATCGCCGCGAAGGGCGAGAACATGTTCTCGTCGCGGTAGGCGTACTTGAAGAAGTAGACCCCGAACGAGGTCGTGGTGTTGTAGCCCACGAGGAACAGCACCATGGCCAGGGCCGTCCACAGGAGCTGATCGTTGAGCCCGATCGCCCGGGCCACGTCGCGCACCGTGGTGTGCTCGACCGCCCCCGTCCGTTGCGGCTCGCGGACGCCCACGAGCGTCACCAGCTGCCCCAGGACCATGATCGCCGCGGCGCCGATGGTGAACAGCTGCCAGGCGCGGGCGTCCCCGCCGAGCATCCCCGTGACGGGGATGATCGCCACCACGATCGTGAAGAGCCCGATCGTGGCGAAGACCTTGGCCAGCGCGCCGAGCCGTTCGCGTTCGCGCTGGTCGAAGGTGAGGGCCGGCAGCATCGACCAGTAGCCGATGTCGTTCATGGTCCACGCCAGGCCCCACGCGATGTACACGACGGCGAACAGCGCCACGTAGCCCGGCCCGCGCAGGCCGAGGTCGGTGAACAGCAGGATCGTGATGAGGGCCACCGACATCATCCCGGCGACGATCCACGGCTTGAACTGGCCCCACCGCGTCCGGGTGTTGTCGATGATGCCGCCCATGACGATGTCGGTGAACGCGTCGAAGATGCGCGCGGCGAGCAGGATGCCGTTGACCCACCACAGCGTCGCGTCGTCCAGGTCGAGCACCTCAGTGAGGTACACGATGAGGAACAGCGCCATCATCGAGTAGACCATGTCGCGGCCCACCGTCCCGACGGCGAAGCTCCACCGGTTCCTGCGCGCGGTCGTGGCGTCCATGGCCGTCAACCTAGTGCCTGTGGGGGGTCGGGACGCGGAGGGCGGGGACCGCCCTTTACAGAAACCTGAATCACCCATCAGGATTGGCTCGACCCGACCATCCGAGGAGCCCCATGACCGAGTTCGCGCCTCAGCGCATCGAGACCAGCCGCCTGACCCAGAACGTGTGGACCTCCGGCCCCGACGACGGCGTCCCGCTGCTGCTGGTGCACGGCAACCTGTCCAGCGGCGGCTTCTGGAAGTACGTGGCGGACGCCCTGGGCGAGGACGTCCGTGTCATCGCGCCCGACCTGCGCGGCTACGGCGACACCGACGCCGAGCCCATCGATGCCACGCGCGGCCTGGGCGACATGGTCGACGACGTCCACGCGCTGCTGGAGACCCTCGGCCTGGCTGGCCGGCGGAAGGTCAACGCGGCCGGCTGGTCGATGGGCGCGGGCGTCCTGCAGCAGCTGATGCTCGAGCACCCGGCCGACCTCGCCTCGGTCACCCTCATCGCGCCGCTGTCGCCCTACGGCTTCGGCGGCACCAAGGGTGCGAGCGGCGAGCACGCCACCCCGGACGCCGCGGCCTGCGGTGCGGCGGGCGCCAACCCGGCGTTCGTGCGGCGCCTGGCGGCCGGCGACACCACGGACGCCGACCCTCAGACCAGCCCGCGCGTGATCATGCGGACGTTCTACGGCGGCGGCGCCAACGCCGCCAACATCGACGAGGACTTCCTGACCGGCGAGATGGTCAAGACCCGCACGGGCGACGACTTCTACCCCGGCACCGCGGTGCCGTCGGAGACCTGGCCGGGCCTGGCGACCGGTGACCGGGGCGTCCTGAACACCATGAGCCCCAAGTACTACGACGCGTCCGGCATCGTCGACCTCCCGCGCAAGCCCGCCGTCACCTGGATCCACGGCGGCGAGGACAAGGTCGTCGCCGACGGCTCCCTGTTCGACCTCGCGACGCTGGGCCAGTTGGGCGCCGTGCCGGGCTGGCCGGGCGCCGATGTGCTCCCGCCGCAGCCGATGGTGCAGCAGACCCGTGCGGTGCTGGACGCCTACCGGGCCGCCGGCGGCGAGGTGAAGGAGGTCGCCCTCGAGGGCGAGGACCACGGCATTCCACTGTCTGTCCCCGGCCGCGTCGCAGAGGAGATCACCGCGCTCCTGGTGCGCTGACCCGCGCGCGGGCCGGACTCTCGGCGGGCGCTAGGGTCTGGACATGCGCCCGGAACACCTGCCGCTGCTGACCACGGTCGGCGCGCCCACCGTCGCCCCTGACGGCTCCTTCGCCCTCGTCGCCACGTCGCGCCCCTCCTTCGAGGCGGACAGCTACGTCGGTCAGCTGTGGCGCGTGCCGCTCGACGGTGGGCGGCCCGTCCGCCAGACCCGCGGCTTCGCCGACTCCAGCCCCCGCATCAGCCCCGACGGGCGCCTGGTGGCATTCCTCCGCCGCGAGCCGGGTGGGCGAGCGCAGCTCCATGTCGCCCCCGCCAGCGGCGGCGAGGCGGCCCAGGTCACCGACCAGAAGACGGGCGTCGGCGCGTTCTGCTGGTCGCCGGATTCGACGCGCCTGGCGTTCACGTCCCGCGTCCCCGCCGACGGCCGCTACGGCACCCTGGAGGGCGTCGACGCCGCCCAGGAGGACCCCCGCCACTTCACCGGCTACAAGATCCAGTCCAACGGCCTGGGCTGGTCCACCGACCGCCCCGCCCAGCTGTTCGTCGTCGACGCCCCCGACCCGCACGCCGAGCCTTCGGTCAAGCCGATCGGCCGGGCGGGCCGCGACGCCGACCCCGACGCCCCGGCCTGGAACGTGCCGGCGGCACGCCAGCTCACCGACGGCCCCCACGACGTGGGCGAGCCGGTCTTCACCCCCCACGGCGACGCCGTCCTCGTCACCGCCCCCTCCGGCGAGGACGCTGACGAGCACCTCCGCACGGCGATCCACCGCGTGTGCCTTGAGTCCGGCCAGGTGACTCCGGTCGCCGCCGACCCCCGCCTCTCCTTCTCCACCGCCTGCCCGGTCGGCGACGGCTGGCTGTTCCTGCTCGGCTCCGACCTCGGCGAGGACGGCCGCAGCTTCGTCGCGACCAACGCCGCCTTGTTCGTGGTGGGGCGCGACGGCGGCGCCCCCGTCCGACTCACCGACAACGAGACCATCGAACTCACGCACCGTTTGGTGCCCAGCGGCACGGACGCCGTCCTGGCCGTCCGAAACCACCGCGGTTCGGCCGAGGTGCTCCGCGTCGTCGCGGACGGCACCGTAGACACCCTGCACTCCGGCCAGCCCACCGCGGACGCCGTCGCCGCACTGCCCGACGGCGGCGTGGTCGCCACGGTGGTCACCGTCGACTCCCCCGGCGAGCTGGCGGTCCTGCGCGACGGCACGATGACCGCGCTGACCGACTTCGGCGCGAAGCTCCGCGAGGCCACCACCGTCCGGACGCCGACCGAGCTCACCGCGACCTCCCCCGACGGGACGCCCGTGCACGGCTGGGTCGTGCTGCCCGACGGCGAGGGCCCGCACCCCGTCCTGCTCAACATCCACGGCGGCCCCTACGCGCACTACACCGGCGACTTCTTCGACGAGTTCCAGGTCTATGCCGAGGCGGGCTACGCGGTCGTCTACTGCAACCCGCGCGGCTCCGGCTCCTACGGACAGGCCCACGGCGCCGCGATCCGGCACGACTTCGGCAACCTCGACATGGCCGACGTGCTCGCCTTCCTCGACCACGCAACGACGACCGTTGCGGGGTTGGACGCCGACCGCGTCGGCATCATGGGCGGCAGCTACGGCGGCTACCTGACGGCGTGGACGATCGCCCACGACCACCGCTTCGCCGGCGCCATCGTCGAGCGCGGGTTCCTCGACCCGGCGTCGTTCCTCGGGGCGTCCGACATCGGTTGGTTCTTCATGCCCGCCTACAACGGCACCGACCGCGCCGAGCAGGACCGCCAGTCGCCGACGCTGCTCGCGGACCAGGTCACCACGCCCACCTTCGTCGTGCACTCCGAACTCGACCTGCGCTGCCCGCTCGGCCAGGCGCTGCGCTATTACACGGCCCTCAAGGCCGCCGGCGTGGACACCGAGTTGCTCGTCTTCCCCGGTGAGAACCACGAGCTGTCCCGCTCGGGAACCCCGTGGCACCGGCGCCAGCGCTTCGAGGCCATCCTCGACTGGTGGGGCCGCCACCTCCCCGTGCGCGACGACGAGCGGTCCGGGTAGTCTCGCGAGGGTGAAGACCGCCAGCCGCGCCGCCGCCCTCGCGCTGGTGGCGACGGTCACGGCGGGCTGCGCCCTGGCTCCCCCGCCGACCGCTCCGGTCCCGCCGGCCACAGCCACACCGACGGCCGCGCCGCCACCCACGGCGTCCGCCACGCCGGCCCCGGCCCCGCTCGACCTGACTCTCCCCGGCGAGGCGGAGCGGCTGGTCGACGAACTCATGGACGCCGCCAACGCTCTGCAGGCGATCATGGTCACGGTGACGGCGTCGGACGCCTCGGTGACGGTCGTGCGCGACGGCCAGGCCCAGACGTGGGCGTGGCGGGACGAGCGGGTGCAGCAGGTCCCCTCCGACATCACCTACGTGGCGCAGCGCATGTTCGACCCCGACGACTTCGAGCTGGGCGACGTGGGCGCCCTGTTCCGGTCCGCCGAGGCCGTCTCGGGTTCGCGACGCGGCCAGTCGCTGCAGATCGTCGACTACTCCGCCGGCCTGGTGTCGATGTCGGTCTCGACGGTGCCCGAGTCCCGCCCCGTCTTCTTCAAGCCGGACGGCACCCTGCTGCCCACCCTCGACTTCACCAGCGCGTGGGGCCTGCGGCAGGGCTACGCGGACGCCGTGGGTGACCGCCGGGTCGCCACGGCCATCGGCTTCGGGTCGGCGATCGGCGTCCACCTCGACGGCCTGCAGGGCCCGGACGGGACGTCCCAGCGGCGGCAGCGCACCGCGCGGACGCCCGTGATCGTGACCGCCCGCACCGAGGGAACAGCCCTTCGCCCGTTCGACGCGTCGCTGGTCGACCCGGACGCCGTGTGGGGCGTGCTGGAGCGGCTCAAGGAGTCCGGCGACTTCTCGCTCGACCGGACGTGGAGCTGCATCGTCGACGACCGGGCCGCACTCGGCGTCCCGCGCATGTACTTCACCATCGGCGACGAGACCTTCACCACGGACCTCGACGGCCGCGCCGTCGAGTGAGCCTCGACGACGCGGCCGCCGCGTCCGGTGTCCGGGAAGGTCAGGCCAAGGAGCCCGCCGCGAACGTGTTGCACTGGTTCGGGTCGCCGGAGTTGAAGCCCCTGGCGAGCCACTCCTTGCGCATCTGCGAGGAGCCGTGTGTCCACTGGTCGGGGTTGATGCGGCCCGCCTGCATGCGTTGGATGTGGTCGTCACCGACGACCTCGGCGGCGTTCACCGCGCGGTCCAGGTCGTCCTGGGTGACCTCGCTGATGATGTTGTCGGCGTCACCGGCGGCGTAGCGCAGCCAGACGCCGGCGTA
Source organism: Propioniciclava sinopodophylli (assembly GCF_004324755.1). Classification (GTDB taxonomy): domain Bacteria; phylum Actinomycetota; class Actinomycetes; order Propionibacteriales; family Propionibacteriaceae; genus Propioniciclava; species Propioniciclava sinopodophylli. The sequence continues at coordinate 2,574 of NZ_SDMQ01000009.1, read as the reverse complement.
GCAGTCGGCCTGGAGCTCGAGGCGGACGGCCGGCGAGTTGGGGCCGGCGGTCTGGCCCTGGCGCTGGACCTGCTCCATGATGCCGGTCAAGTTCGAGATGTGGTGGCCGTACTCGTGGGCGATGACGTACGCCTCGGCGGCGTCGCCGCCGTCGGCGCCGAGCTGCGGCAGCATCTGCTGGAAGAAGGCGGTGTCGAAGTAGATGCCCTGGTCGGCCGGGCAGTAGAACGGGCCGACGTCGGAGGTCGCCTGGCCACAGGCGGTGCTGACCGAGCCGCTGAAGATGTTGGTCTTCGTCTGCTGGTAGCCGGGCAGCGCCTGCTGCCAGTACTCCTGGATCGAGTTCGTGTAGGCCACGAAACGGCACTCCGGGTCCTTCTCGATGTCGGCGCCGGTCTGGCAGTGCGCGTACTGGTTGGTGCCCGCGTCCTGCTGGGGGGCGGCTACGCCGCCACCGAGGATGGCGCCCGGGTCGAACCCGAACAGCAGGGCGAGGATGACGAGGATGATGCTGGCGCCGCCACCGACGGCGATGCTGCCGCCACGGCCCCTGCCGCCTCCCCCCATCTGGGACGGATCGAGCTGGGCCCCCGGGTTGTACTGCACGTCGCGCCTCCATCGTCGCTGGCCGGAACTGCGTTGAGCATAGCTGGACGGGGGCGGGCCGCACATGGTGGCCGACCCCGGGGTTCACCGGAGAGGCGGCTTGGCTCATTTTGGTGGGGAGGCCAAGATGGGCGGGTGGAGATCTTGGGGGTTGAGCTGCCGGGCGGGACGCCCGTGCTCTCCTTCACGCTCGGCCACGGCGAGGACCCGTACCAGGTGGCGTGGGAGAGCGGCTACCGCGTCCTGCGGCCCCTGTCCGCCGCCGGCACCGTCGAGGACCTCACGGTCACGCTCCAAGTCCTCCCGCACCGCCGTCCCGTGACGCCGCGCGGCCCGCAGCGGGTCCGCACCACCCTGCGCCCCGGCGAAATGGTCGGGCGCCCCGTCGTGCGCCAGCGGCTGGCCGCGTACGCGCTGGTTGTCTCCGAGCGCGGGGTGCTGGCGACCGAGTTCTCCGACCGCACGGCAGTCCCCGGCATGTGGGGACTGCCCGGCGGCGGCATCGACCCGGGCGAGAACCCGGCCTCCACCGTCCAGCGCGAGGTGTTCGAGGAGACCGGCCAGGAGATCGAGATCACGCAGTTCCTCGACGTGCAGTCCGACCACTGGATCGGCCACTCGCCCTCCGGCGTCGTCGAGGACTTCCACGCCGTCCGGCTCATCTACGCCGCCCGCTGCGACCAACCGCGGGACCCGGTCGTCCACGACGTCGGCGGCACCACGGCCGCCAGCCAGTGGGTCTCGGCCGACCGCATCCGCGACGTGGCCTGGATCAACGGCTCGCGCGCGCTGCTGGGCAAGCACAGCCACGACGTCCTGCGCACCTTCAGCCGGCGCCGCACCGCCTGACCCCGCCGCGACGAAGTGGGAGGTACGCCGAGGGCTTGCCTCCCACCCGTCGAGGGCTTGCCTCCCACCCGCCGAGGGCTTGCCTCCCACCCGCCGAGGGCTTGTCTTCGGCGTCCGAACGACGAACGCCCCGCCCGGATGATCCGGACGGGGGCGTTTCGACTCGTGCGTCAGTTCGAGCGGAAGTAGCTCAGGATGCGCAGGATCTCGGTGTAGAGCCACACCATGGTGACGGTCAAGCCGAAGGCCGCGCGCCACGACTCGGTGGCAGGCAGGCGGTTGCGGATGCCCTGCTCGACGAAGTCGAAGTCCATGATGAGGCTGGCCACGGCCAGGACGACCGCGATGGCCGAGATGATGCCGGCCAGCGGCGTGAACTCGAAGGAGCGCAGGCCGAGGTTGGTGCCGAACAGCGCGAGGACGAAGTTCACCAGCAGGGTGCCGGCGAGGGCGAAGGTCGCGATGGTGACGATCTTGCGGAAGCGGCTGGTGACCTTGATCCGGAGGAACTTGTAGGCGGCCAGCGTTGCGCCGGCGGCGATGAACGTGCCGACGACGGCCTGCACCACGATGCCGGGGTACAAGAGCTCGAACATCAGGCTGAACGCGCCGATGAACACGCCCTCGATGGCCGCGTACACGAGCACCATGGCCGGGCTGATGGTGCGACGGAACGCCACCAGCATCACCGTCACAAAGCCGACGATGCCGGAGCCGATCAGGGCCGGCAGCATGAGCTGCGGCGGCAGGAAGAGGAACGTCAGCGCCGCCGCCACGATGAGAGCGCCCATGGTGATGGCGGTCTTCGTGATGACGTCGTCGATCGTCATGACGCCGTGGGGACCGGGCTGGGTCTGATACGGCGCGGGTGCGCCGGGCTGGGAGTACTGCGGCGCACCGTACTGCCGCCCGTACTGCTGCTGGTCGTACTGCGGTGCGGGGGAAGCGTGCGAGAACTGCTCGCTGCGCGTGAAGACAGGGTTGGTGCTACGCATCAGCCCTGATCCACCGACTGTGATTCTTGGGGATGGTTCGCGTCGTTGTTGACGGCGTTTCGGGTGTGGGCGTGGTGGTCCTGCCGGTCTGTCCGGCTTCTCCACTGGGGGTCCTTGGTTGCGC
>NZ_SDMQ01000008.1 GCF_004324755.1 Propioniciclava sinopodophylli | reverse complement strand
ATAGCCAACCAAACACCCCCGAAAGAGCAATCCAGCTGGCCACTGGCATTGACCTAAGCACGCTGTTGAGTTCTCAAACTTCCGACACACACCACACAAACCGCCCAATTCCTTGAAGCGATCCCCGGCGGGGCACTCGATCTACTTTAGGGAGTCGATTTCACCGAAGTCAAATCCGGTGTTTCCCACTCCCTCGAACCTCACGCTGACGCCACTCCCGAGGGAGTTGCATCATTGGTTTGGGTTCGGCTCCCGGGACTTGATCGGTGAGGCTTGGCCCCTCCGTCCGCTCCCCGAGCGCTTGGTAAACATTACACGTCATGGTCGCGGAAACAAAATCGAGGTGACGCCCTCTCCATCGCCCGCTGTCAGACGCGGTTTCAGCCGCGGAGGACCTCCACAGCCCCCACGGTCTTCTTCCCACGGCGCACGATGGCCCACCGGCCGGCCAGCAGATCGGAGTCGGTGAGGACGGCGTCCGGATCGATCACCTTCTGGTTGTTCAGGTAGGCGCCGCCCTCCTCGATCGCGCGGCGAGCGGCTGACTTGCTGGGCACCACGCCGGACGCCGTCAGAGCGTCCACCACCGACGGGAGCCCCTGGCCCACCTCGACGCGGGCCGCCCCCAGCTCGCGCGAGACAGCGGCCAGGGTGCGTTCGTCGAGCTCGCCCAGCTCCGAGCGGCCGAAGAGTGCGGCTGCAGCGGCCTTCGCCGAGCGGCGCTCGGGCTCGCCGTGCACGAGGTCGGTGATGTCGTCGGCGAGCGCGCGCTGGGCGATGCGGAGGTACGGCTTGTCCTCCTGCTGGGCGGCAATGTCCTCGATCTCCTCGCGGGAGCGCTCGCTGAACACCTTGAGGTACGCCACGACCATGGCATCCTCGGCGTTCAGGAAGTACTGGTGGAAGGCGTACGGCGAGGTCATCTCCGGGTCGAGCCACACGGTGCCCGACTCGGTCTTGCCGAACTTGGTGCCGTCCGCCTTGGTCAGCAGGGGCGTCGCCAGCGCGTGCACGCGCGCGCCGTCGGAGCGGCGGATGAGGTCGACTCCGGCAGTGAGGTTGCCCCACTGGTCCGAGCCGCCTGTCTGCATGGTGACCCCGTGGGTGCGGTACAGCTCCCGGAAGTCGAGCGACTGCAGCAGCACGTAGCTGAACTCGGTGTAGCTGATGCCCGTGTCCAGGCGGCTCTTGACGACCTCACGGTCGAGCATGCGGTTGACGGAGAAGTGCTTGCCCACGTCGCGCAGGAAGTCGAGGGTGGACAGTCGCGCCGTCCAGTCGAGGTTGTTGACCAGCGTGCCGGCGTTCGGGCCCTCGAGGTCGATCAGTCGACCGACCTGGGCGCGGATGCGCTCCACCCAGCCGGCCACGACGTCGACGTCGTTCATGACCCGCTCGCCGGCCTGCTTGGGGTCGCCGATCAGGCCGGTGGAACCACCCACCAGGAACATAGGGCGGTGGCCGGCCTTCTGCAGGGCGCGGTGCACCATCACCTGGACGAGGTTGCCCATGTGGATGGAGGGGGCGGTCGGGTCGAAGCCCACGTACGCCGTGATCGGACCCTCGTCGAGGTGGGCGCCCAGGGCGTCCAGGTCGGTCGAGTGGGCGATCAGCCCACGCCAGGAGAGTTCATCGATCACTGCGTTCACGAGGAACCACCCTAGACGAGATCCGGCAGTGGGCCTCGACAGGCTCAGCCACCCGGAGCTCAGTCGGCCGTGGGCGGTTCCGCGTGCCAACCGAGGTCGGCCACAGTCTCCGGTTGGTCGGGCTGCGGCTCCACCGGGGCGAGCCAGTCGTTGATCGCCTGGACCGCGTCGGCGACCTCGTTGAGTTGCTCCCCCACCCTGGCCGCGGCAGTGCCGCCGCGTCCGTCACGGGCGTTGATGGAGCCCTCCACCGTGAGCACCGAGAGCACCTCGGAAGTGAGTCGCTCGTCGATGGCGGGCAGGTCGGACGCCGTGAGTCCGGTCAGCTCGATGCCCCGCTCCTCGCAGTACCGGACGGCCGCGCCGGCCACGTGGTGCGCCTGCGCGAACGGGACGCGCTGGCGGACGAGCCAGTCGGCCACATCGGTGGCCAGCGAGAAGCCCTCGGGTGCGCGGGCCGCCATCCGCTCGGGCTGGAACCGCAGCGTGCCGATCATCCCGGCCATCGCGGGCAGCAGCACGCGCAGTTGGTCGAGCCCGTCGAAGATGGGCTCCTTGTCCTCCTGCAGGTCCCGGTTGTAGGCGAGCGGGAGGCCCTTCAGCGTCGTGAGGAGCCCGGCGAGGTTGCCGACGAGGCGTCCGGCCTTGCCGCGGGCCAACTCTGCCACGTCGGGGTTCTTCTTCTGCGGCATGATGCTCGACCCCGTCGACCAGGCGTCATCCAGCGTCGCGAAGCCGAACTCGACGGTCGACCAGAGGATGACTTCCTCGGAGATCCGGGACAGGTCGACGCCGATCATCGCCAGGACGAAGGCGGCCTCGGCGACCAGGTCGCGGGCGGCGGTGCCGTCGATCGAGTTGGGCACCGAGCCGGAGAAGCCCAGCTCGGCGGCCACGAACTCGGGGTCGAGGCCCAGCGACGTACCGGCCAGCGCGGCCGACCCGTAGGGCGAGACGGCCAGGCGCCGGTCGAGGTCGCGGATGCGCTCGACGTCGCGCAGCAGCGGCCAGGCGTGCGCCAGGAGGTGGTGGGACAGCAGCACAGGCTGTGCCGACTGCAGGTGCGTGCGCCCGGGCATCGGGACGCCGAGGTGCTCCCGCGCCTGGTCGTGCAGCGCGACGACGACCTCCTGCACGCCGGCGGCGACGACGCGCAGCTCGTCGCGCAGGTACAGGCGGATGAGCGTGGCGATCTGGTCGTTGCGCGAGCGGCCTGCGCGCAAGCGTCCGCCCAGCTCGGGGCCGACGCGCTCCATCAGGCCGCGCTCGAGGGCCCCGTGCACGTCCTCGTCGGAGGGGGCTGCGACGAACGCGCCCGAGGTGACGTCGGAGTCCAGCCGGTCGATGGCGGCGACCATGGCGGCCAGCTCGTCGTCGGTGAGCAAACCGGCCCTGTTCAGGGCGCGGGCGTGCGCCCGCGAGCCCGCGAGGTCGTAGGGGGCCAGCCGCCAGTCGAACTGGGTCGACTTGCTCAGCGCGAACATCGCCTCGGCGGGGCCGCCGGAGAACCGTCCGCCCCACAGCCTGCCCTCGGCCTCGCTCATGCCGCGCCTTCCTTGTCGTCCGCGCCCAGGGCGAGGAGGTGTTCGGCCAGCGCGGCTCCCCCGTCGGGGGCCCGGCTGACGATGAGGATCGAATCGTCCCCGGCGATGGTACCGAGCACGGCGTCCAGGCCGGCCTTGTCGATGGCCGAGGCCAGGAACTGCGCCGCGCCCGGCGGCGTCTTCACCACCACCAGGTTGGCGGACGCCTCGGCCGACAGCAGCAGCTCGGACGCGAGTCGGACCAGCTTCGCCTGGGCGCGGCCCAGGTCGGCGGCCTCGATGTCGCGGATCGCGTAGGTCAGTTCGCCGGCGGCCGAGCGCAGCCGGACGGCCCCGACGTCGACCAGGTCCCGGCTCAGCGTGCCCTGCGTGACGGCGAACCCCTCGCCGGCAAGAAGATCGGCCAGCTCGGTCTGGGAGCGGATGGTCGTGCGGGTGAGCAGTTCGACGATGCGCCCCTGCCGGGCCGCCTTCGACGAGCCGACGGCGCGGTCGGTCACGACGCCGACACCAGCCCGGGTAGCGCGTCCAGGAAGCCCTGCAGGTCGCTGCGCGTGATGATGAGCGGCGGGGCGAGGCGGATGACGTCGGGCCGCGGCGCGTTGACGAGGAAGCCCGCCTCCAGCGCGGCCGACCCGAAGGCCTTCGCGTTGGGCTGGTTGAGGACGATCCCGCGCAGCAAGCCTCGGCCCCGCACGTGGCTGACCTCGGGCAGCCCCAGTGCCTCGATGGCCCCGGCGAGCCAGTCCCCGGTGGCGCGGGCGTGCTCCACGAGCCCCTCGTCCTCGATGATCTCGAGCACAGTCAGCGCCGCGCGCGAGGCGAGCGGGTTGCCGCCGAAGGTCGAGCCGTGGTGGCCCGTCTGCAGCAGCGCGGCGGCGTCCCCGGTCGCGACGCAGGCGCCGATGGGGAACCCGCCACCCAGGCCCTTGGCCAGGGTCACGACGTCGCCGACCACCCCCTCGGCCCGACTGGCCAGCCAGTCGCCGCAGCGTCCGATGCCGGTCTGGACCTCATCCAGCCACAGCAGCGCGCCGTGCTCGTCACACAGGGCGCGGACGCCCGCGAGCCACCCGGCGGGCGGCTCGACGGCTCCGCTCTCGCCCTGGATGGGCTCGACGACCACGGCGGCCACGTCGGCGCCCATCGCGGCGGCGAGCGCGTCGAGGTCGCCGAACGGCACCCAGGTGACGTTGTCGGGCAGCGGCGCGAACGGCTCCCGGTAGGCGGCGGTCGCGGTGACCGACAGGGCCCCCATCGTCCGGCCGTGGAAGCAACCCTCCATCGCGACCAGGCGCGGGCGTCCGGTCAGGCGGGTGACCTTGAGGGCGGCCTCGTTGGCCTCGGTGCCCGAGTTGGTCAAGAACGTCCGCGCCACCCGGCCCGACTCCCCCGCGACGAGGGCGTCCAGCTTCTCGGCCAGCGCCACCTGCGGCTCGGAGGCGAACAGGTTGGAGATGTGCATGAGGGTGCCCGCCTGCTCGGCGATGGCGGAGACCAGCCGCGGGTGGGCGTGGCCCAAGGAGTTGACCGCGATGCCGGCGAGGAGGTCGAGGTAGCGGACGCCGTCGGCGTCCCACACCCACGGGCCCTCGCCGCGCACGAGCACGCGCGGGGGCACCCCGAAGGTCTGCATGAGGGCGCCCTCGTAGCGCGCCAGGACGTCCCCGTTGCTCATGCCACCACCATCGTGCCGACGCCCTCGTCGGTGAAGATCTCCAGCAGGATCGAGTGCGGCTTGCGGCCGTCCACGATCGTGGCGAGCGGGACACCGTCCTCGACGGCGGCCAGGCAGGCTTCCATCTTGGGGATCATGCCGCTGGCCAGGCTCGGCAGCAGGGCGCGCAGCTCGGTCGTGGTGATGGCGGCGATGATCTGGTCCTTGTTGGGCCAGTCGGCGTACAGGCCTTCGACGTCGGTGAGCATGATGAGACGGTCCGCGCCCAGCGCGGCGGCCAGGGCGGCGGCGGCCGTGTCGGCGTTGAGGTTGTGGACCGCACCGGAGCCGTCCGGGGAGACCGAGGCGACCACGGGGATGCGGCCGGCCTCGATGAGGTCGGAGATGGCGTCGGTGTTGACCGAGGCGACCTCGCCGACGAGGCCGAGGTCGACCTCCTCGCCGTCCACGACGGTGCCGCGGCGGCGCGCGGTGAACAAGCCCCCGTCCTCGCCGGACATGCCGACCGCGAGCGGGCCGTGCGCGTTCAGCAGGCCGACGAGCTCCCGCCCGACCTGGCCCACGAGCACCATGCGGACGACCTCCATGGCTTCGGGCGTGGTGACGCGCAGGCCGCCCTTGAACTCGCTGGCGATGCCGAGGCGGTCCAGCATCTGGTTGATCTGGGGGCCGCCGCCGTGCACGACGACAGGTTTGATGCCGCAGCGGCGCAGGAACACGATGTCCTCGACGAAGGCCTTCTTGAGCTCGTCGCTGACCATGGCGTTGCCGCCGTACTTGACCACCATCGTGGCGCCGGCGTACTTCGTCAGCCAAGGCAGGGCCTCGACCAGCGTGCCGGCCTTGGCGTACACCTCGTCCTGCACCTGCGCGGTGCGTGTGGTGAAGGTCATGAGCTGTACTCCGCGTTCTCCTTGACGTAGTCGTACGTCAGGTCGTTCGTCCAGACGGTGGCGGACGCCGGGCCCGCGGCCAGGTCGATCTCGACCCGCACCTCGCGCGGCGTGAGGTCCACCAGTGAGCGGTCCTCCCCCAGGGCGCCGGTGTCGAACACCGTGACACCGTTGAACGACACGCTCACCTGGTCGGGGTCGAACGTCGCCTTGGAGGTGCCCGCCGAGGCCAGCACGCGCCCCCAGTTGGGGTCGTTGCCGAAGATGGCGGTCTTGAAGAGGTTCGACCGGGTGACGCAGCGTGCCACGTCGAGGGCCTCGTCCTCGGTCACGGCGTTCACCACCGTGACCGCGATGTCGTGGCTCGCCCCCTCCGCATCAGCGAGCAGTTGGCGGGCCAGGGAGGCACACACCCCGGTGAGCGCGTGCGTGAACTCCTCGAGGTCGGGCGCTACGCCCGAGGCCCCGTTCGACAGGAGCAGGACGGTGTCGTTGGTCGACATGCAGCCGTCGGAGTCCGTGCGGTCGAACGTCAGGCGTGTCGCAGCGCGCAGGGCGGTGTCCGCCTCGGCGGGGGTGAGATCGGCGTCGGTGGTGATGACGACGAGCATGGTGGCCAGGGCGGGGGCGAGCATGCCGGCGCCCTTGGCCATGCCGCCCACGGTCCAGCCTGATTCGCTCGTGGTGCTCGCCTGCTTGCTCACGGTGTCGGTGGTCATGATCGCCACCGCGGCGTCCGCGCCTCCCTCGGACGACAAGGCCGCGGCCGCCTCGGCGATGCCGCCGCGCACGGCGTCCATGGGGAGGCGGACGCCGATGAGGCCGGTCGAGCAGACCGCGATCTGCTGGGCGGTCGTCCCCAACGCGGACGCCGTGGTCTCGGCCATCGCACGCGCGTCGGCCAGACCGTCGGCTCCGGTGCAGGCGTTCGCCCCGCCCGAGTTCAGGACGACGGCGTCGAGGCTGCCGTCGGCCAGGGCATCGATCGACCAGACGACCGGCGCGGCCTGGAAGCGGTTCGACGTGAAGACACCGGACGCGACCTTCCTGGGGCCGTCGTTGCGCACCAGCGCGAGGTCGTGGTTGCCGGACGCCTTGATGCCGGCCCGGACGCCGGCGGCGGTGAAGCCCTGTGCTGCGGTGACGCTCACGGCGCGACTCCCAACGTGGTCAGGCCGAGGGTCTCGGACAGCCCCAGGGCGAGATTCATGGACTGGACGGCTCCGCCGGCGGTGCCCTTGGTGAGGTTGTCGAGGGCCGCGACGGCGACGAGACGGTTCGCGGCGGCGTCCACGGCGACCTGCACGTGGACGTGGTTGGAGCCCACCACCGACTGCGTCTGGGGCCACAGGCCCTCGGGCAGCAGGTGGACGAACGGCTCGTCGGCCCAGGCCGCCGCGTAAGCGGCGCGGACGGCCTCGGCCGTCGTCGGACCCGCGAGCGGCGCGGTCACCGTGGCGAGGATGCCGCGCGACATCGGCACGAGCACCGGCGTGAACGACACAGTCGGCGCGGACGCCCCGAGCTTGCGGAAGTTCTGCAGCATCTCCGGCACGTGCCGGTGGACGCCGCCCACGCCGTAGGCGGACGCCGACCCCATCAGCTCACTGCCCAGCAGGTGCGCCTTGAGGGACTTGCCGGCGCCGGACGGGCCGGTCGGCGCCACGACGACGACGTCGTCGCCGTCCACCAGACCGGCCTGCAGCGCCGGGGCCAGCGCCAGGGTGACCGTGGTCGGGAAGCAGCCGGGAACGGCGATCCGCTTCGTGCCCGCCAGCACGTCGCGCTGTCCGGGCAGCTCGGGCAGGCCGTAGGGCCACGTGCCGGCGTGCTCGGTGCCGTAGAACCGCTGCCACTCCTCGGCCGACTCGAGCCGGAAGTCCGCGCCCGCGTCGATGACGAGCACGTCGTCACCCAACTGCGCGGCCACCTCCGCGGACGCACCGTGCGGGAGCGCGAGGAAGACGACGTCGTGGCCGGCGAGGTTCTCTGCCGTCGTGTCCAGAACGACGCGGTCGTGCAGGGGCGTGAGGTGCTGCTGGTGCTCTCCCAGTCGGCTCCCGGCCGATGACTTCGCCGTGAGCGCACCGACTTCGATGTCGTCGCGCCCGAGCAGGAGCCGCAGGATCTCTCCCCCGGCGTATCCCGTGCAGCCCGCGACCGCAATCCTTGTCATCATGCGCATGAGTATGCCGCGTTCGGAATAACTATGCCACTTTGGCTCAGGGAGCGGACGCCACGCGAGCCTCTACCCCGTCCAGCAGCAGGCGGACGCCGAGGGCGAAGGTTGCCGCATCGTCGGGCGCGGCGGACGGGTCGGCCGGGTGGAACCGCTCCCAGTCGAGGCGTGCCTGCTCCTCGGCGGCGTGGCCCAGCACGAAGTGCACGAGGGCGGACGCCGCGCCGCGGGCGGCGTCCGGGTCGAGCCCGGCGGTCGCGAGCAGGGTGGCCGGATGGCGCGTCGTGTCATGACGCGAGAGCCGGAACCCACGCGCGGTCGACACGAGCTCGGCGGAGTCACGGTGTCGCAGGAGCACCGCGCGCAGGCTGTCCGCCCACGCCTCGACGGCGTCGCGCCACAGGCCGATCGGCTCCTCGACGTCGGCCAGGATCTGGTCTGCCAGGCCGGCCAGCAGCGTCTGCTTGTCGGGGACGTGATGGTAGAGCGCGCCCGGTTGGACGCCGAGGGCGCCGGCCACGCGGCGCATGCTCAGGCCCTCCAGCCCGTCGGCGTCCAGGAGGCCGAGGGCGGCGTCCAGCACGGCGGGAAGGGAGAGGGCCATGGGGGCAGACTAGCGAGGGCGCCCGTCCCGATGGGCGGGGATCCCGCTGGTGAACGGGACGGCCCACCCCTGTAGAGTGGCGCCTCGGTGTGCCGGGAAGTCTGGTCGGCGTCCTCTTCGACGCGACCCCTAGGAGCCCCATGACGAACCGATCCCCGCGCCGCATCCTGTCGGTCGGCAGCTACGCCGAGCACCTGCGCGTCGGCGCCCTGCTGCGCCTCGAGACCACAGGCGGCCTGCTCCTGATGGCGGCTGCTGCGATCGCCATCGTCTGGGCGAACTCTCCCGCCGCCGACAGCTACTTCGCCCTGCGCGACCTGCGGGTCGGCCCCGAATCGCTGCACCTGGACCTGAGCCTCGGCGCCTGGGCTGCCGACGGGCTGCTCGCCGTCTTCTTCTTCCTCGTGGGCCTCGAGCTCAAGAACGAGTTCGTGGCCGGCGACCTGCGCGACCCCCGCACGGCAATGGTGCCGATGGTCGCGGCCGCTGCCGGCGTGGCGGTGCCTGCCCTGATCTACATGCTGGCCAACCTGGGCGCACCGGAGACCCTGCGCGGCTGGGCGATCCCGGCCGCCACCGACATCGCCTTCGCCGTGGCCGTCCTCGCCATCGTCGGCACGCACCTTCCCAGCGCGCTGCGCCTGTTCCTGCTCACCCTGGCCGTCGTGGACGACCTGATCGCCATCGTCATCATCGCCGTGGTCTACACCGCCGAGCTCAACCTGGCCGCGCTCGGCCTGTTCCTGGTGCCGGCGGCCGTCTACACGGTGCTGGTGCAGCGGTTCCCGCGCTGGTTCGCCGAGAACCGGTGGGCCCCGTGGGCCATCCTCCTGCCGCTGGCCTTCGTCGCGTGGGCCCTCCTGCACGCCTCTGGCATCCACGCCACGATCGCCGGCGTCCTGCTCGGCTTCGCCACCCCCGTCCGACGCAAGGACCCGGCGTCCGGCCCCGGCAAGGGCCTGGCCATGACGTTCGAGCACAACTACCGCCCCCTGTCGACCGGGTTCGCGGTGCCGGTGTTCGCCTTCTTCTCCGCCGGCGTGGCCGTCGGCGGCTGGGACGGCCTGGTGGACGCCGTCAGCTCGCCGGTCGCCCTGGGCATCATCGGCGGGCTCGTGCTGGGCAAGCCCCTTGGCATCGTCACGTCCACGTTCCTGCTCACGCGGCTGACGCGGGCGAACCTCGACCCCACCATCCGGTGGATCGACCTGGCCGGCGTGGGCCTCCTGGCGGGCATCGGCTTCACCGTCTCGCTCCTGGTGGGCGAGCTCAGCTTCGGGCTGGGCAGTGACGCCGGGGACGCCGCCAAGGTCGGCATCCTGCTCGCGTCCGTGCTGGCGGCCCTCCTCGCCTCGCTGGTGCTGGTGCCCCGCAACCGCCGCTACCGCCGGGCGACCGAGGCCGAGCGACGGGACGCCGACGCCGACGGAATCCCGGACGCCTTCGACGCAGCGCCGCACGACCCCACGATCTCCGCAGAACGCGCCGGCTGACGCGCGGGCGGTCACGTGCGACCGGGTGCACCCAATCCCGATACCCTCACGGCGTGACTCGACAGACTCCGTCGCCCGCCTATTCGGTCCGCCTCCGCCTGCGCATGGTGAACGAGCCCGGCACGCTCGGCACCGTCGCCGTCGCCATCGGCGGCGTGGGGGCCAACATCGTCGCGCTCGAGGGCTTCGTGGTGAAGGGGGCCTACCTCGAGGACGACATCACCATCTACTGCAGCTCGGTGGCGCACCAGGAGGAGGTGCGCGCGGCGATCGAGGCGCTCGACGGGGTCGAAATCGTCGCCTGGGACGACCGCGTCCACAGCCTGCACGAGGGCGGGAAGATCGAGGTGGTCTCAAAGTCCGTGCTCGCCGACATGGACGACCTGGCGATGCTGTACACCCCGGGGGTGGCCCGCGAGTGCCGCGCGATCGCCGCAGACCGCGACCGCTCCTTCACCCACACCATCCGCAAGAACACGGTCGCGATCGTCTCCGACGGCACCGCCGTGCTCGGCCTGGGCAACATCGGCCCGCACGCGGCCATGCCGGTGATGGAGGGCAAGGCACAGCTGTTCAAGCACTTCGGCGGGGTGGACGCCTTCCCGATCTGCATCGACACCACCGACCCGGACGAGATCGTCTCGCTGGTGCAGAAGCTGGAGCCCACCTTCGGCGGGATCAACCTCGAGGACATCGCCGCCCCCCAGGCCTTCGACATCGAGGAGCGGCTGGCGAACTCGATGGACATCCCGGTGTTCCACGACGACCAGCACGGCACCGCGATCGTCGTCGTCGCGGCGCTGATCAGCGCGCTGAAGATCGTCGGCAAGGACATCGCCGACATCAAGCTCGTCACCGCGGGCGTCGGCGCGGCCGGCATCGCCGTGATGAAGATGGTGATGGCGCTCGGGGCCACCCACATCGTCGGCGTCGACCATGCGGGCGTCGTCCACGAGGGCCGGGACGACCTGGACTCCAGCAAGCGCTGGTTCGCCGAGCAGACCAACCCCGAGAACCTGCAGGGGACGATCTCCGACGTGATCGGCGGGGCCGACGTGTTCGTCGGCCTGTCGGCACCCAACGTCCTGACCGTCGAGGACGTCCGCTCGATGGCGCCCGACCCGATCGTGTTCGCGATGGCCAACCCCGACCCGGAGATCCGTCCGGAGCTGATCAAGGACATCGCGGCGGTCATCGCCACCGGGCGCAGCGACTTCCCGAACCAGATCAACAACGTGCTCGCGTTCCCCGGCATGTTCCGGGGGGCACTGGACGCACGCGCGCGGAAGATCACCGAGAGCATGAAGCTGGCGGCCGCGCACGCGATCGCGGAGGTCGTCGCCGACGAACTGCACCCGCAGTACATCATCCCCTCGGCGTTCGACCAGCGTGTGGCACCGGCGGTCGCGGCCGCAGCCCGGGCCGCCGCCGAGGCGGACGGGGTGTGCCGCCCACTCTGAGGTCATTGTCGAAGGTTGCCATCCGTTGGTATCGGATCGGACACCGGCAAGTATGCTTGTCAACGACCGGATCGCGTTGGGGACGATTCTCGGCGCGAGTGGAGGTGGGCATGCAGCGACTGCATCCCGGAGTGGTCCTGGCTGGCCGTTACCGGATGGTAAGGCATGTGGCCTCCGGAGGAATGGGCCAGGTGTGGGAGGCCGTGGACGAGACGCTGGAGCGAACCGTCGCCCTCAAGATCATGCACCCGCACACGCAGGACGAGTTCGCCCTGGTCGAACGTTTCCGTGACGAGGCCCGTTTCGCCGCGCAGCTCTCCCACCCCAACACCGTCACGATCCATGACTTCGGCGAGGATGACGGCCTCGTCTTCCTGGTGATGGAGTACGTGGACGGCCCGACGCTGGGCGGCGTGCTGGCCGCCGGGCCGCTGCCGCCGGCGGACGTCCGCCGCCTGCTGGGCCAGCTGGCGTCCGCGCTGTCGGTGGCCCACGACGCGGGCATCATCCACCGCGACATCAAGCCGGCCAACATCCTTGTCAACGGCGACCAGGCCCAGCTGATGGACTTCGGGATTGCCCGCTCGATCGACGCCGAGGCGCGCACGCTGACCGGGCAGGTGCTCGGCACGGCGCACTACCTCAGCCCTGAGCAGGCCCTGGGCCAGACTGTCGGCCCGGCCACCGACGTCTACGGTCTCGGCGTCCTGGCCCACGAGATGTTGTCGGCCAGCAAGCCGTTCGACAAGGGCACCCCGATCGCTACCGCGCTGGCGCACGTCCGCGAGGAGCCGCCGCCCCTGCCCGAGGGCACCCCGCCCGACCTGGAGTCGATCATCACGGCCTGCCTGGCCAAGGAACCCGGGGACCGCCCCACCGCGGCCCTCATCGCCCACCTCCTCGGCGACCAGGCAGGGCAGACGGCGCTGGCCGCGGCGGCCGAGCCCGTCGACCAGGACGGGACGTTCGCCCTGGACGCGATCCCCCGCCGCGCGCTGCTCGACGACTGACTTCGTCGGGCGCCCGGCGGGGTCAGTCCTGCCGGCTGAAGTCCGTGGTGTGCACGATGAGGTCGCCGGCCTCGTCGCACTCGTCGAGGTCGACCCACGCGTGCAGGGCCCAGTCGTGGTTGCCCTCGGGGTCGGCGATGATCTGGCGCACCTGCCACGTCCGTCCTTTCGGCGTGACGTCGAAGAACCTCGGGCCACGCGCGTCGGCGTCCGTGCCGATCTGGTCGTGCTCGTGCCAGTAGTCGCCCAGGGCATCGTCCCAGTGCCTGCGGGTCATCACCACCGACTGCCCTGTCTCCAGAGAAGCAAGGGCGTCCAGGTCGTCGTCGGCCATCAGTTCGACCCGGCGCCACATCGCGTTGCGGACCAGCACCCGGAACGCCCGCTCGTTGCCGGTCACCGGCCGGCTGGGCGGCGGGGCCTCGTCCAGCGCAACGACCTCCCCACCGGTGAGGCTGGCCAGCTTGTTCCACTCGTCGATGAGCGAGGAGTCGGTGAGGCGGTTGACCTCGCCCAGCCAGGCGATGATGTCGGCGAGTTCCTCGGTGCGGGCCGACTCCGGCACGGTCTGGCGGAGTGCCCGGAAGGCGTCCGACAGGTAGCGCAGCAA
This sequence comes from Propioniciclava sinopodophylli, assembly GCF_004324755.1. Lineage (GTDB taxonomy): Bacteria > Actinomycetota > Actinomycetes > Propionibacteriales > Propionibacteriaceae > Propioniciclava > Propioniciclava sinopodophylli. Next base: position 161,042 of record NZ_SDMQ01000008.1, on the reverse strand, counting down.
CAGGCCCTCCGAGCGCTGGACCTTGTAGTGCGCGACGAACTGCCCGAAGGTCATGCCCCGGGAGTACATGTCACGCACGACCGACTTGGGCTTCACCGGCGTCTCCGCCAGCCACGGGTGCCCACCGGCGTACACGGCGTGCGCGTGTTCCAGGAGTTCGGCGAGCGGCTGGGGGTAGGTGACATCGTCGAGGGCGTCCATGCGCTCGTCGTAGTCGAGCCCGTCCGCCTTCATCTCCTGGACGGCCTGGCCACGGGCGATGAACTGCTGCTGGAGCAGGATCACCATGGGGTTCTCCAGTGTGGCCTCGATGACGCTGACCACGTCGAGGGCGTACTCCGGCGATTCGACGTCCAGGGTTTCGATGACCGCCAATGCAAAGGCCGAGAGGGGTTGGTTGAGCGCGAAGTCGCGCTGCAGGTCGACGTCGAGGGCGTAGCGGCGTCCGCCGGAGGTCGGGCGGTCGAGGCGCTCGACCACACCGGCGCGGACGAGCGAGCGGCCCAGCTGCGCGGCCCGCTTGATGAGCCGGCGCCGGGTCGCGGCGTCCGGGTTGACGGAGTCGATGAGGCGGACGACGGCGGCGCCGGTGTCCTCGTCGCGCTGGAGGAGGTTGAGCAGCATGGCGTGGCTCAGGGAGAGCCGCGGGTGGAGTTCCTCCGGCTGGGAATCGATGAGCTTGGTGAATGTCGCCTCGGTGTAGTTGATGAACCCCTCGGGCGGCTGCTTGCGGCGCACCGAGCGGAGCTTCTTCGGGTCGTCGGCGAACTTGGCGACGATGCGGGCGTTCTCGACCTCGTGCTCGGGGGCCTGGGCCACCACGTACCCGACCGTGTCGAAGCCCGCGCGTCCGGCCCGCCCGGCGATCTGGTGGAACTCGCGGCTCCTCAGGACGCGCTGGCGCCGCCCGTCGAACTTGGTCAGCGCACTGAACAGCACGGTGCGGATCGGCACGTTGATGCCCACGCCGAGGGTGTCCGTCCCGCAGATCACCGCGAGCAGGCCGCGCTGGGCCAGCCGCTCGACGAGCCGGCGGTAGCGCGGCAGCATGCCGGCGTGGTGGACGGCGATGCCCGCGCGCAGCAGCTTGGCCAGCGTCTGGCCGAAGCCCGGGGCGAAGCCGAAGCCCTTCAACTCTTCGGCGAGGGTGGCCCGGCGGTCGGGGTCCAGGACACCCTGGCTGAGCAGGGCCTGGGCGCGCTCCACCGCGGCAGCTTGGGTGCCGTGGACGACGTACACCGGGGCTTGGTGCGTCGCGACCAGGTTCCCGATCGTCTCGTGGATCGGGTCGAGTGACCACGTGTAGTTCAACGGCACCGGACGCGTGACGCCGCCGATCACCGCAGTGTCGCGCCCCGTGGTGCGCTCCAGCTGGGTGGCGAGCAGGGACACGTCCCCGAGCGTGGCGGACATGATGAGGAACTGGGCCTGCGGGAGCTCCACGAGCGGAACGTGCCACGCCCAGCCGCGGTCCGGGTCGGCGACGAAGTGGAACTCGTCCATCACCACCTGGCCGACGTCGGCGTCCCGGCCCTCGCGCAGGGCGATGTTGGCCAGGATCTCGGCGGTGCAACACACGACCGGGGCGTCCGCGTTCACCGAGGCGTCGCCCGTGACCATGCCGACGTTCTCGGCGCCGAACGTGTCGACCAGCGCGAAGAACTTCTCGCTGACCAAGGCCTTGATCGGGGCCGTGTAGTACGTGCGCCGGCCCTGCGCGAGCGCCGTGAAGTGCGCCGCGGCCGCGATCAGGGACTTCCCGGAGCCCGTCGGCGTGGTGACGATGACGTTGGAGCCGGTCAGCAGCTCCAGCAGCGCCTCCTCCTGGTGCGGGTAGAGGCTCAGGCCGCTCGCGCTGGTCCAGGCCGCGAAGCCCGCCTCGAGATCGTCGGGGTCGGCGGTGCCGTCGGGCGGGAGGAAGGGGAGCAGCGACATGGCCTCCCCATCCTTCCACACCGCCCGGCGTGTCAGGCGCGCAGCTCCGCCCCGAAGCGCTCGACGGCGACCGCGACGGACGCCTCGCGCACGCCTGCGGCATCCGCGTCGGTCAGCGTGCGGTCGGACGCGCGCAGGCGCAGCGCGAACGCCACCGACTTCTTGCCCTCAGGTACGGGCGCGCCGCGGTAGATGTCGAACAGCCGGACGGACTCCAGCAGCTCTCCCCCGCCCGCGACGACGGCCTCCTGCAGGTCGGCGACCGGGACGGACTCGTCGACGATCAGCGCGATGTCCTCCTTGGCGACGGGCTGCGACGAAACCGGGGTGAGGACGCCCGCGCCGTCGAACAGGCTGACCAGCAGGTCGAGGTCGATCTCGACCGCCGCGGTGCGCGTCGGCAGGTCGAACGCCTTGACGACGCTGGGGTGCAGCTCGCCGGCGTAGCCGATGACCTCCTCGCCGACTACGAGCTCGGCGCACCGCCCGGGGTGCCACGGCGCCTGCTGGGCGCTGCGGCGCTCGAGGCGGACGCCGACCACCGCGGCGGCGATCTCGGCGAACGCGATGGCCTGGGTCCAGGACGCCAGGGTCGCGGCACCCTGCCAGCCTGCGGGCATCCACGCGCCGGTCAGGACCGCCGCGAGGTTCCGCGGCTGCCACGGGATGGCGCGCTCGATGGCCTCGAGCTCCTCGTCCGACGGGCGGCCGTCCACGCTGGGCAGCGGGGCCGCCTCGCCGGTCTCGGAGGCGAAGAAGACGCGGCCGGCCTCGAACAGGGCCAGATCGTCGGCGCCGCGGGACGCGTTCCGCGCCACGGCCCCGAAGAGGCCGGGCAGGATCGTCGTACGCAGCAGCGGTGCGGTCTCTGCCAGCGGGTTCGTCAGCGCGACCGTGCGGCGGCGCGGATCGTCGGCGTCCAGGCCCAGCGCGTCCGCGTCGGCGGCCGAGGCCCACGGGAAGGTGAGCACCTCGACGAAGCCTGACGCCGCGAGCGCCCGCCCGATGGCCCGGCGGAGCTTCTGCTCGGTCGTGTAGCCTCGCCCGACGGGCGCGGCCGGGACGACGGAGGGCAGGTGCTCGTAGCCGACCTTGATGCCGACCTCCTCGACGTAGTCGTAGGGGTCGACCAGGTCGGCGCGCCACGACGGCGGCGTCAGGGTGAGCGTGTCCCCGTCGCGGGCGACCTCCACCCCGGAGGCGGTCAGGATCTCGACGACGCGGTCGGCGGCCACCGGCATGCCGAGGATCCGCTCGGGCAGGCCCGCGTCGATGGTCTGCACCGGCATGGCCGGGACCTCACCGGCGACCGTCTCGGCCGCGAGGCGTCCGCCACCGAGCTCGATGAGCAGGTCGGCCACACGGCGGGCGGCGCCGTAGGCGGCCCCCGGGTCGACCGAGCGCTCGAAGCGGCGCGAGGCCTCCGAACCCAGCTTGTGCCGGCGCGAGGTGCGCGCGATCGAGACCGGGTCGAAGTTGGCGGCCTCGATCACGATGCGGGTCGTGGTGTCGCGCAGCTCGGTGTCCTCGCCGCCCATGACGCCGGCGATACCGATGGGGCCGCGGTCGTCGGTGATGACGAGGTCGGCCTCGTCCAGCGTGCGCACGACGTCGTCGAGGGTGGTGATCCTCTCCCCCGGCTTCGCCTGGCGCACCACGATCGCGCCCTGGAGGGTGTCGGCGTCATAGCAGTGGTTCGGCTGGCCGGTCTCGAGCATCACGTAGTTGGAGATGTCGACGCTCAACGAGATCGAGCGCATGCCGCAGGCCGATAGGCGCTGCTTCATCCAAGCCGGCGACTCGGCGGCGGGGTCGAAGCCCTCGACGGTCAGCGCCACGAACAGCGGGCAGGCCTCCGACTCCAGCACGACCGGGTGGCCGCCCTGACTCGGGGCCGGCGTGGCGTGGGCGATGACGTCGCGGTAGGCGACGTGGAGGGCCTGGGACGCCTCGCGGGCCAGGCCGCGCACGCTCAGGCAGTGGCCCATGTCGGGCGTGACCGGCATGTCGAGGACGTCGTCGGAGACGCCCATGGCCTCCAGTGCCGGGGCGCCGATGGTCCAGGGGTTGCCCTCGTCGTCGACCTCGCCGAGCACGATGATGCCGGCGTGGTCGTCGCCCAGGCCCAGCTCGTCCTCGGCGCAGATCATGCCGTCGGAGACGTGGCCGTAGGTCTTGCGCGAGCCGATCGGGAACGGGCCGGGCAGCGTGGCGCCGGGAAGCGCGACCACGACGTGGTCACCGGGGGCGAAGTTCAGCGCGCCGCAGATCACGCCGCGGGGCCAGTAGGCGCCGGGACCCTCTGCGGATCCTGAGGTGCGAGCGTCAGCGAGCCTCGAAGGGCGCAGCTCAGGGACCTCGCCGCCCTTGACGAGCGGGGCGGGCGGGGACTTCGGGGCATGCTCGGGGCCGACGTCGACGTGGCACCAGCGGATGGTTTTGCCGTTCTTCTGCGGCTCCTCGACGAAGTCGACGACGCGGCCGATGACGACCGGGCCGGACACGTCGCCGCCGATGGCCTCGACCTGCTCGACCTCCAGCCCGACGCTGACCAGGGCGTCCGCCAGCTGCCACGCGGACAGCCCGGCGGGCAGGTCGGCGTACTCGGCGATCCAGCTCTTCGTCGCCCTCATCGGGCCTCTCCCTTCAGCATCCGGGCGAACCGGACGTCTCCCTCGACCATGTCGCGCATGTCCTCGGCGTTGTTGCGGAACATCAGCGTGCGCTCGATGCCCATGCCGAACGCGAACCCCGAGTACTCGCTCGAGTCGACGCCGGCGGCCTTCAGCACCCGCGGGTTGACCACACCGCAGCCGCCCCACTCGATCCAGCCCTCGCTGCGGCAGGTCTTGCAGGGGGCGTCCGGGTTGCCCACCGAGGCACCGTGGCAAACGAAGCACTCGAGGTCGTACTCGGCGCTCGGCTCGGTGAACGGGAAGTAGTTGGGGCGGAAGCGCGTCCGGATGTCGCCGAACATCTCCTTGGCCAGGTGGTCGAGGGTGCCCTTGAGGTGGGCCATGGTGATGCCCTTGTCGACGCACAGGCCCTCGATCTGGTGGAAGACCGGCACGTGCGTGGCGTCGAACTCGTCGGCGCGGTAGACCTTGCCCGGGCACACCACGTAGACGGGCAACTCGCGGTCGAGCAGCGACCGGATCTGCACCGGCGAGGTGTGCGTGCGCATGACGACGTGGCTGTCGCCCTCGCCGTCGGCCGACGCGACGAACAGCGTGTCGGACTCTCCGCGCGCCGGGTGGTCGGCGCTGATGTTGAGGGCGTCGAAGTTGAGCCACTCGGCCTCGGCCTCGGGGCCCTCGGCGATCTCCCAGCCCATGGCGACGAACACGTCGCTCATCAGGTCGATCAGGCCGGTGATCGGGTGGATCGCGCCCTGGGGGGCGAGCGCGACCGGCAGCGTCACGTCAACGGCCTCGGACGCCAGCGCCTGCTCGAGCTCGGCGGCCTCGACGGCCGCCTGACGCTCGGCCAGGGCGGCGTTGATGCGGCCTCGGGCAGCGCCCATCCGCTGGCCGGCATCCTTGCGTGCGGCCGGCGGGAGCGCGCCGATCTCGCGGTTGGCCAGCGCGATCGGCGACTTCTCGCCGGCGTGGGCCAGGCGGGCCTCCTTGAGCGCGGCGCTGCTGGACGCCGCGGAGAACGCCGCGAGGGCGTCCGCGACGATGGCGTCCAGGGACTCGGCGCTCAGCGCGGCCACCTGCTTCGGGTCGTAGTTGTCGTTCGGCCCCGACATGGGCCCTCCTTGTCGATTTCGTTCGTGCTTCCTCGGCCGGGCCGGAGCCCTGGGCGGTCAGTTCGAGGCGCGCTGCGCGGACGCCGAGGCGTACAGGCAGATCGCTGCGGCGGTGGCCAGGTTGAGGGACTCGGCGTGGCCGTAGATCGGCACCGCTACCGTGTTGTCGGCCAGCGCCAGGTGCTCGCTGGGCAGGCCCCAGGCCTCGTTGCCCATCACCCACGCGGTGGGCCGGGACAGCTCGGCGTCGAGGTCGCTCAGGTCGACCCCGGCCTCGCCGTCGGTCGCGAACACCTGCAGCCCGGCGGCGCGGCAGGCATCGATCGCCTGCTCCAGGTCGACGCCGGTGACGATCGGCAGGTGGAAGATGCTGCCCACGCTGGCCCGCACGGTCTTCGGGTTGTAGACCTCGACCGAGTCGGTGGAGAGGATCACCGCGTCCGCACCGAAGGCGTCAGCGCATCGGATGACGGTCCCCGCGTTGCCGGGGTCACGGATCTGGGCGCAGATGACGATGAGGCCCACGTCCTTGCGACGGTGCTTCTTCTTCTCCTTCGACGGGTCCTTGCGCTTGGTGCCCAGCACCTCCGACAGGCTCACGTCGATGTTGCGGGCGACCGCGATGACGCCCTGGGGGGTCACCGTGTCGGACATGGTCGCGAGGTTCTGCTCGCTCACCGCGTAGACCGGGACGTCGCTCTCGCGCGCGAGTTCGACCAGGTCGACGTTGTCGTGCGCGCTGGCCCAGCGGATGAACAACCACTTCACGACGCCGGGCGCCTTGAGCGCCTCCCGGACGGCCTGGCGGCCCTCGACGAGGAACTCACCGATCTCCTTGCGCTCCTTGCGGCGCAGCAGCCGGCGCGCCTCGCGCAGCACGGCCTGGCTCGGTTCGTCCAGCTCGATCCGGTCAGTGGTCATCGCTTCCATCCTCACTCTTGCGCACGTTCACCTTGCCACACGTCCCTGACGCGGAAGCGGCAGCCCCCGGTGGTGGACCGGGGGCTGCCGCTCGGCGTGGAGTGGAACGACCTCAGGCGGCCGCAGGCTGGTTGGCCTTGGCCAGATCGACGAGCTTCGCGAACGCGTTCTCGTCGGTGACGGCCAGGTCAGCCAGGATCTTGCGGTCGACCTCAACGCCGGCGGCCTTGAGGCCCGAGATGAACCGGTTGTAGGTCATGCCGTTGGCACGGGCAGCCGCGTTGATGCGCTGGATCCAGAGCGAGCGGAAGTCGCCCTTCTTGTCCTTGCGGTGGGCGTAGCTGTACGTGTAGCTGTGGAGCACCTGCTCCTTGGCCTTGCGGTAGAGGCGCGAACGCTGCCCCCGGTAGCCGGACGCAATCTCCAGCACCTCGCGGCGCTTCTTCGCCGCGTTCACTGCGCGCTTGACGCGAGCCATGATGTATCTCCTTGTGTCTTACGAAGTTCTGGGGATTGCGGGTCAGAGACCGAGCAGACGGCGCGCCGTCTTGGTGTCGGCGGGGCTGAGCTGAACGTCGCTGCTCAGGCGGCGGGTGCGCTTGGTGGGCTTGTGCTCGTTGAGGTGCCGCTTGCCGGCGCGCTGGCGCATCAGCTTGCCGCCGCCGGTGACCCGGATCCGCTTCTTCGCACCGGAGTGCGTCTTCATCTTCGGCATGGCGCCGCTCTCTTTCTTCTCGTGAACTCGCGTTCGTGCGCCCAGCCGCGTGCGCGGCTCGGGCCGGGTCTGACTTACAGGTCGATGTCGGGGTCCAGGTTGTCGGCCGGGCCCCGCTTCTTCTTCGGCTGGGCAGCAGCCTGCTCCGCGGCGCGGTGCTCGGCGAGCTGGCGCGACTCCTCCTCGGCGGCCGCCTTGCGCTGCGACATGCGCGCCTCCTTGGCCGCCTCGCCCTCGGCACGGGCCTCGGCCTTCTTGCGGGTCGGGGCGAGCACCATGAGCATGTTGCGGCCGTCCTGGCGCGGCTGGCTCTCGACGGTGCCGTCCTCGGCGACGTCCTCGGCCAGCTTCTTCAGCAGGTTGAAGCCGAGCTCGGGGCGGCTCTGCTCGCGACCGCGGAACATGATGGTGATCTTCACCTTGTCGCCACCCTTGAGGAAGCGCACGACGTGACCCTTCTTGGTCTCGTAGTCGTGTCCGTCGATCTTCGGGCGGAGCTTCATCTCCTTGATGACGGTGTTCGCCTGGTTCTTGCGGCTCTCACGCGCCTTCTGCGCGGACTCGTACTTGAACTTGCCGTAGTCCATGAGCTTGGCGACCGGCGGCCGGGCCTGGGCCGCGACCTCGACCAAGTCGAGGTCGGCCTCACGAGCCAGGCGCAGGGCGTCCTCGATGCGCACGATGCCGACCTGCTCGCCGTTGGGGCCGACGAGCCGGACCTCGTTCACATGGATGCGGTCGTTGATGCGCGGTTCGGTGCTGATGTGGTCCTCCATGGTTCGTGGATGGGTGGGCCGACCGAACGAAAAAGGCCTCCGCAACGCGGAAGCCCAAGCCGACGGCACTCACCCCGTTGCCGGGGGCACCTGGACCCGATCAGCAGTGCTGAGGCGGGTGGGAGCTTGGCGACTCCACTTGTCACGGACGCACCCTGACGGGCGGTCGAACCAGACCATGATAGCGGACGCGCCGCGCCTCGCCCAATCAGGGGCTCAGGCGCCCTCGGCCGGTCCGGGCGGGTCGGCGTCGGCCGTCCGGTCGAGGAACATCCAGCCAAAGCCGCCGTCGGGCAACTCCACGAGGCGGTGGCCCTTGGCCAGCTCCTCGATCACAGCGGCCTCGATGACCACCGGGTGCGGGCCGGGCAGGTCGATGAGGACGGCGGCGGACTTCGTCTCGACCGCCGTGGCAGCGACGTCGTCGAGCGTGCAGGGCACGGGGCGGGCGTCCGGCTTCCACGCCTGGAGGGAGTCGATGCCGGTGAAGACGGGGACGGCCGTGGCGCCGGCGTCCGACCGGACCAGGACGGCGGCCATCTCGGCGTGGCGGTCGGGGTCCGGCCCGGACCCGGGCTCCCCCTCGTCGCCCGCAGCGACGATGGGTAGAAGGAGGCGCGCGGTGCACAGGGCGGCGATCGCGCGGTGGTAGTTCGTGCCGCCGGCGTACGCCTCGGCCAGGATCGCGCGCAACTCGGGGTCGGGGTGTCCGTGGTCACCGGCGAAAACGGCGTTGGGCTGTCCGAGCGTCCTCATGGTTTCCACGGTCCCACAACCGGGGCCACCCCCCAAACCGGTTTCGCTGGTTGCCCGTAGGCTGGTGGGCATGATGGACCCCAACGTGCTCCACCTGGTCGTCGCAGGTGTACTGACCCTCGTCTTCGTCGTGATCACCGCCCTGATCTGGTCACGCGCCCAGGTGAAGACCGTCTTCTGGTGGCTGGGGCTGACCCTGTTGCCGCTGGGGGTGTACTTCCTGGGTCTGGGCCCGGCGGTGACCGGCGCGTGGCAGACGCTCGGCGCCTGGGCCGCCGGCCTGCAGCTCACCCCCATGGTCTGGGCCGGCATCGCGCTGGCGGGGCTCTCGGCGCTGCTGATGTTCGGCTCCCGGCTCATCCCGTCGGAGTCCCGCAAGGACCGCCGCGCGGCGGCGAAGACGGCCCGGGACAAGAGGGAGGCCACCGGCGGGTCCCGTCCGGCCGTGGCGTCCCGGCCGACCGCGCAGCCCACGTCCGCCCCGGCTCGTCCGGCCGCCCAGCGGCCTCAGGCGTCCGGTGGCGACGCGGAGTTCGACGAGATCGCGGAGCTGCTCCGCAAGCGCGGCATCAACTGACGCCGCGGCCGCCTCAACGGTGTGCGGGGATGTACTTCGCGGCGACCGCTCGGAGCTCCTCGACCTGGCGCTGGGCCAGCGGCCCGTCGGAGCGCTGGATGCCCAGCAGGGCGCGGTCGGAGTCGTCGGTCAGCTCGACGAACGCCCAGTGGTCGGCGGGCCGGTAGCGGAGGGAGGCCACCTCCGACCAGGGCACCTCGCGGGTGTTGAGCCCGTTGCGGAATTTCAGGCCCTGGGGGCCCGCCTTGACGTAGCCGAGGGCGACGGACCAGACGATGCCGAGCATGAAGAGCACGAAGAACGCCAGGGTCGCGATCTGGAACTCGGTGAACAGCACCCGGATGCTGAGCGGCAGCATGAACCAGCCGAAGAGCGCACCGCCGCCGAGCACCACGGTCCAGATGGACGCCTGGCGCCGGATCATGTGCGGGTGTGCCTCAAACTCCCAATTCTGCTCAGCCATGGGCTCAGAGCCTACAAGCCGCGATGTCGGTGACGAGGATGCCCTCGGCCCCGACGTTCCACAGCTCGTCCATGATCATCGGCGCGTCCTTGGCCGGGATCATGGCGCGGACGGCCAGCCAGCCCTCGCGGGCCAGGTGCGACACCGTCGGGCTGTCGATGCCCGGGGTGATGGCGCTGGCGCGCTCCAGATTCGCCGCGGCGACGTTGTAGTCGACCATCTTGTAGTTGCGGGCCGTCATGACGCCGGCGAGGCGGCGCATGAGCAGGTCGAGGCCCGGGTGCCGCTCCACGCCGTTGGGCTGGATCACGATGGCCTCGGAGATCAGGATCGGCTCGCCGAACATCTCCAGGCCCGCGCGCTTGAGGGTCGAGCCGGTCTCGACGACGTCGGCCACGGCGTCCGCCACCCCGAGCTTGACCGCGGACTCGACCGCGCCATCCAGCTTGATGAGGCGGGCCTTGATGCCGCGCTCGGCCAGCCAGGCCCCCAGAAGGCCCGGGTAAGAGGTGGCGATCCGCTTGCCGTCAAGATCGCTCAGCGTCCACGTGGAGCCGCCGGGGGCGGCGAAGCGGAACTTCGTTCCGCCGAAGCCCAGGGCGAGCACCTCGTTGGCGGTGGCGCTGGAATCGAGCAGCATGTCGCGGCCGGTGAAGCCCAGGTCGAGCGTGCGCTCCCCCACGTAGACGGCGATGTCGCGTGGGCGCAGGTAGTAGAACTCGACGCCGTTGGCCTCGTCGAGGAGCACGAGGTCCTTGGAGTCGGCGCGCTGCTTGTAGCCCGCCTCGGTGAGCATGGCATGGGTCGCCTCGGCCAGGGACCCCTTGTTGGGCACGGCGATGCGGAGCAACGGACGGTCGTTCACTTCAGGACCCCTCACAGGTAGCGGTAGACGTCGTCGAGCGTGAGCCCCTTGGCGATCATGAGTACCTGCGTGTGGTACAGCAGCTGGCTGATCTCCTCGGCCGTCTCCGCGTCCGACTGGAACTCGGCGGCCATCCAGGACTCGGCGGCCTCCTCAAGCACCTTCTTGCCGATGAAGTGGACGCCGGCGTCCAGCTCACGCACGGTGCCCGACCCCTCCGGTCGGGAGACCGCCTTCTCGCTGAGCTCTGCGAACAACTCCTCGAACGACTTCACGGCTCGCGAGCCTACCCGTCAGACCCGAACGCCCAGCAGGGCGTCCACCGTCATCAGCACGTCGCCGACGGCGTCGGTCTCGTCCGACTCGACGGCCGCCGAGGCCGCCACCCAGGCGTCCACGGCGGCCAGCGCGGCGGGGGCGTCGAGGTCGTCGCGCAGGGCGTCCCGGATGGCCTGGATCGTCTCGGTCGCGGGGAAGGCGGTGGCGTTGTTGGCGATGGCGCGCCACGCGGCCAGCCGCTCGGTGGCGCGGGCCAGGTCGGCGTCGGTGTACTCCCAGTCGGAGCGGTAGTGGTGGTCGAGCAGCACCAGGCGGATCGCCATCGGGTCGACGCCGGCGGCGCGCAGCTTCGAGACGAGGACGAGGTTGCCCTTGGACTTGCTCATCTTCTCGCCGTCGTAGCCGACCATGCCGCCGTGCACGTAGGCGCGGGCGAACGGCTGGCCGGTCGCCGCCGTCCCCTCGGCGGCGCTCATCTCGTGGTGCGGGAAGACGAGGTCGGAGCCGCCGCCCTGCACGTCGAAGGCCTCGCCGAGGTGCTCCAGCGCGATGGCGGTGCACTCGATGTGCCAGCCCGGGCGTCCGTGGCCGAGCGCCGAGTCCCAGCTGGGCTCGCCGTCACGGGCCAGACGCCAGACGAGGCAGTCGAGGGCGTCCCGCTTGCCGGGGCGGTCGGGGTCCCCGCCGCGCTCGCCGAAGACGGCCAGGGCGGCCTCGCGGTCGAGGTTGCCGACCGAGCCGAAGCCGGGGGCGGCGCTGCTGGCGAAGTACCAGTCGGGGTGCTCGGGGTCGTCGACCTGGTAGACGAGGCCGGACGGGACGAGGCGCTGGATCAGCTCGACCACCAGCGGGATGGACTCGACGGCGCCGATGTAATCGCGAGGCGGGATGACCCGGAGGGCCTCCATGTCGGTGCGGAACAACTGGGTCTGGTCCGCGGCGAGCTCCACCCAGTCGATGCCGGTGGCCTCGGCGCGCTCCAGGAGCGGGTCGTCCACGTCGGTCACGTTCTGGGTGTAGTGGACGTCCAGGCCGGCGTCCAGCCACGTGCGGTGCAGCAGGTCGAAGGCGACGTAGGTGTTGGCATGGCCGAGGTGGGTCGCGTCGTAAGGCGTGATGCCGCAGACGTACAGGCGCGCCTGTGCGTCCGACCCGGGCGGGGGTCCGACCTCGACGAGCTGACCGGTGGCGGTGTCGTGCACACGCGGACGCCGCGGATCCGGCGTGAGGGTGGGGACGTCGGGGCGGGACCACGCCTTCATGGAACTCCTCGCGGATCGAGCCGCACGACACCCTGCCGCGCGGGGGCAAGCCTAACCCGGTCGCCGGGGGCTACTCTGGGCCCGCCCATGGTGCCGAGACGAAGGATGGGGCAGGCATGTTGGAGTGGTGGCAATCAGTGATCCTCGGCGTGGTCGAAGGCGTCACCGAGTTCCTCCCGATCAGCTCGACCGGGCACCTGACCGTCGTCGAGAAGTTGATGGGCCTGCCCATCAACGACCCGTCCGTGACCGCCTACACCGCGATCATCCAGATCGGCGCGATGGTCGCCTCGATCGTCTACTTCTGGTCCGACATCATCCGGATCGCGGGGGCGTGGTTCGCGGGCCTTGCCGACAAGGCCAAGCGAGGCCCGGACTTCCAGCTGGGCTGGGCCGTCATCGCCGGCTTCACCGTGACCGCCGTGGTCGCGCTGCTGCTGAGGGACCTGGTCGAGGGCCCCCTGCGGTCGCTGTGGTTCGTCGTGGGCGGCCTTCTCCTGTGGAGCGTCCCCATGTTCATCGGCGACCGGGTCGGCAAGCAGAACCGCGGCGAGGACTCCATCACCTGGAAGGACGGCGCCATCCTCGGCCTCATCCAATGCCTCTCCCTGGTGCCGGGCGTCAGCCGCTCGGGCGCGACGATCACCGGCGGGCTCTTCCTCGGCATCGACCGGATCACGGCGACCCGCATGTCCTTCTTCCTCGGCATCCCGACGCTGGTCGCCGCGGGCATGTTCCAGGCCGCCACGTCGGCGTCCAGCATCGCGGCGCCGGGCGGCATCGGCTGGGTCGCGACCATCATCGGCATCGTCGTGTCCTTCGTCGTGGCGTACGCGTCCATCGCGTGGCTGCTCAAGTTCGTCGCCACCAACGACTTCACCGCGTTCGTCATCTACCGCGTGATCGTCGGCCTCGTCATCGGTGGGCTGCTGCTCGCCAACGTGATCTCGCCCGTCTGACCGGTCGCTAGGGTGGCCGCCATGCAACGGCGAAGTGTGGGCACGAGCGGCCTGACCGTGGGTCGGGCCGGGTTGGGCACCATGACCTGGGGGCGCGACACGCGCTTCGAGGACGCCCGCGCCCTGCTCCGCGCCTTCGTCGCCGCAGGCGGCGACCTGGTCGACAGCGCGCCCGCCTACTCGCGCGGCGAGGCGGAGCGGATGATCGGCAAGCTGCTGCGCACGGAGATCCACCGCGACGACGTGGTGCTGGCCACCAAGGCCGGGTTCACGTTCCGCGACGGCGTGCGGGTGGTCGACACCTCCCGCCGCGTCCTGCTGGACGACCTGCACGAGTCGCTGCGCCGGCTGGGCACCGACCACATCGACGTCTGGCAGGTGCACGCCTGGGGGCAGGCCCCGCTCGAGGAGACCCTCGCCGCCCTCGACCACGCGGTGTCGACCGGCGTCGTGCGCTACGCGGGCGTGTCGAACTTCGTCGGTTGGCAGACGGCAGCCGCTTCGACGTGGCAGTCGGCGTTCCCCGGGCGGGCGCGGCTGGTGAGCAACCAGGTCGAGTACTCGCTGCTGGCCCGCCGAGCCGAGGTCGAGGTCCTGCCCGCCCTGCGCCACTTCGAGATGGGCTTCTTCCCGTGGTCCCCCATGGGCCGCGGCGTCCTCACCGGCAAGTACCGCGGCGGGGTGCCCCGCGACTCGCGGGCGGCGACGACGCACTTCGGGTGGTACGTCGAGCCCTACCTCGAGGCCCGCTCGCGCGCCGTGGTCGAGGCGGTGGCGAAGGCCGCCGACGGACTCGGGGTGTCGCCGCTGCAGGTGGCGTGGCTGTGGGTCCGGGACGCCCCGGGCGTGACCGCTCCCCTGCTCGGCGCCCGGACCGCCGCCCAGTTCACCCCCTACCTCGAGGCGGAGTCGATGTCCCTACCGCCGGAGATCGCCGCTGCTCTCGACGACGTGTCGGGCGGCCCCAACGAGGCACGCACCACCTGAACCACCCTTGACGCCGATCCCGCGCAGACGATGACGCCGACACGCCCCACGCGATGCGCCAGGTCGCCGTGACGCTGCACTGGACGATCGGCTTCCCAGGCACGGGGCGACCGGACTCGCGGCGCGGAACTGTCAGTGGCCGAGGCTCGTTTTGGCCGGGGCGGCAAGGGCGCGCTATAGTTACCGGGCTGTCGGGGAGACCCGGCCGACACCTTGCGCGGGTGGCGGAATTGGCAGACGCGCTAGCTTGAGGTGCTAGTACCCGTTCTAGGGTGTGGAGGTTCAAGTCCTCTCTCGCGCACAACACAGAACCCCCGGTCTCGACCGGGGGTTCTGTCCGTTGCGCGCTCAAGGCAGGGCCGCTACGCGTCGCGCCGCGGGTGCTCTCCGCGCACGTCGCGTTCGCCGCGCAGCAGGCGGCCGGTGACGCGCTGGCCCAGCTGCTCGAGCGCGAGGCGTCCGACGAGCTGCTGGTTGGTGATCACGCGCTCGGTCCGTCCCGTGCCCAGGAAGCTGATCGCCCAGTGCAACAGCGTGGTCACGCGCGACTTGAACCCCGCGATGTAGAGCAGGTGCAGGAAGAGCCAGGCCGCCCAGGCGATGATCCCCGTGAGCTCGAGGCGTCCGATCTTCACCACGGCGGAGAACTTGGCGATCGTGGCCATCGAGCCCTTGTCCGTGTAGCGGAAGGGGGCCGTGTCGGGCTGCCGACCGGCGGCCGCGTCGGCGATCCTCCTGGCGACGTAGCGAGCGCCCTGGATGGCCCCCTGGGCCACGCCGGGGACTCCGGGGACGGCGGCGAGGTCGCCGACGACCGTGACCTCGGGGTGCCCCGGGATGGCCAGGTGCTCGTCCACCTCGACGCGCCCGCTGCGGTCGAGCGCGACACCCGTCCGCTCGGCCAGGAGCGCGCCGAGCTCACTGCCACGGACGCCGGCGGCCCACACCTTGGCCACCGACGGGACGCGCGTGACCTGGCCGTCGGCGGTACGCCACGTGACCGAGTCGGCGTCCATGTCGGTGACGATCGCGCCGAGGACGACCTCCACGCCGGAGAGCTCCAGCGAGCGCTGCGTCTTGCGTCCCAGGCGGGGGCCGAACGGGGGCAGCACCTGGGCGGCACCGTCGATCAGGATGATGCGCGCCGTGGACGGGTCGATCCGGCGGAACTGTCCGCGCAGGGTCACATGGGCCAGTTCGGCGATCTGGCCCGCCATCTCGACGCCGGTCGGCCCGGCGCCAACGACGACGAAGGTGAGCAGCTTCTCCCTCTCGCTGGCGGAGTCCGCCGCCTCGGCGGTCTCGAAGGCGGAGAA
Organism: Propioniciclava sinopodophylli; assembly: GCF_004324755.1. GTDB lineage: Bacteria > Actinomycetota > Actinomycetes > Propionibacteriales > Propionibacteriaceae > Propioniciclava > Propioniciclava sinopodophylli. The sequence continues at coordinate 145,480 of NZ_SDMQ01000008.1, read as the reverse complement.
GATGCGGGCCCGCAGCTCGAGGGCGTCGTCGATCGTCTTCATGCCGGGGGCGAAGGTGGCGAAGTGGTCGTTGCCGAAGTAGCTCTGGCCGGCCCCGGCCGCCACGACGAGGTGGTCGTACGGGGTCACCGTCTCGGCGTCGTGGTAGCGGTGGGTGATGGTCCTGGCCGTCGTGTCGATGTCGGTGACCAGCCCGGTGACCACGGTGGCGTTGCGGTGTCGGCGCAGGATCTCGCGGGTGGCCGGGGCGATGGATCCCTCCGACAGGATGCCGGTGGCCACCTGGTAGAGCAGCGGCTGGAAGAGGTGGTGGCTCGTCTTGGAGACCAGCGTCACGTCCACGTCTGCGCCGCGCAGCTCCTTGGCCGCGAACAGCCCGCCGAACCCGGACCCGATGATGACGACGCGCTGACGTTGCATGCTCCCTGCCTTCCGTGAGGGTCATGACCACCACGCCCGCGCGTGCACTGGTCGCGATGACTGCAATTCCAGTATGGCGCGTCGGCCAAGCCCCCCGGGCACCCCCAGGGGTGATGTGGAGGTCCCAACAGCTTCCGTACGGTCGTGGCATGCCCCTCGACACCGCCACACTCTCCCGCGACTGGATCGCCGACCCCGACGTGAGCCAGGCCATCCACGCCGACCACGTCTGCCGAGCCCTCGTGGAAGGGATGCACGAGGTCATGTCCAGCCGGTCCATCACGGTCAAGGAGCTGGCCACGCACCTCGGCATGGACGAGAACGCCGTCCGCGCGGCCATCATCGACCCCCTGCAGCAACCGCTCCACGTGCTGGTACGCATGCTGACCACGTTGGGTCTCACGTTGACGACGACCCAGCGCACCTGAGCACGCCCCACCTCCCCCTGCACGTTCTCCCTCACCTGGGAGTTGGGCCCCAGGTGCAGCGGGTTCCGACCACTACCGCCCGTCGAAATGGCTAGGCTCGGGACGTGAATGACTCACGTCCGGTCCGCGTCGCCATCGTCAACGACTACGAGATCGTCGTGCGCGGTCTGGAGCGCCTCCTCGCCGACCGTCCGCCCCTCGAGGTGGTGGAACTGGACTGCCTCGTCGACCCGGCGCTGCCCGTCGACCTCGTCCTGTTGGACACCTTCGCCGCCCAGCCTGGGGCCGAGAAGGTGGCCCGCATGAACGCACTCCCCAACGTCGGGCACCTGGTCGTCTACACGTGGGAGCAGGACGAGCAGCGCGTCGCACGCGACCTGGCCGCCGGCGCCCGCGGACACCTCTCCAAGGGGCTCTCCGGCGAGGCGCTCGCCCATGCTCTGCTCCGCGTCCACGCCGGCGAGGTCGTGGTCGCGCCCTTGGACGACCACGGTGTCCGCGACACCCCGGCCGACCCCCACGCTTGGCCGGGGCGGGCCCACGGGTTGTCCTCGCGCGAGGCGGAGGTGCTCGGCCTGATCACCCAGGGCAAGACCAACGAGGAGATCGCCCGCCAGCTGTACCTGAGCCCCAACACGCTGAAGCGCTACATCCGGACGGCCTACCGCAAGATCGGCGTCGAGCGCCGAAGCCAGGCCGTCGCGTGGGGATACCAGCACGGGATGGCCCCGGTCCCGGGCCTCATCCTCCCCAGCGCCTGATGCCGCACCCGACCCAGGGAGAGAGCCCGATGACCACCCCGTCCGACGAAACCGAGCACACCTCCACCGAGGCCCACACCGTCCCGGCGAGCCACTTGCGGGCGATCGGACCCAACGGCGGCGACCTACTCGTCCAGGTCATGCGGGAAGCCGGTGTCGAAGTCGCTTTCGGCGTGGTCAGCATCCACAACCTGCCGCTGGTCGAGGCCATCGACCGCGATCTGCGCTTCGTGCCCGTCCGGCACGAGGCCGCGGCCATCAACGCCGCGGACGGTTACGCGCGGGCGTCCGGCCGGATCGGCGTGGCCATCACGTCCACCGGCACCGGCGCGGGCAACGCCGCGGGCTCAATGCTGGAGGCGCTCACGGCGCAGAGCCGCGTCCTGCACGTCACGGGCAACATCAACGCCGAGCTGATCGGCGAGCACAAGGGCGCCTACCACGAGGTGCCGCGCCAACTGGCCATGCTCACGGCGATCTCGCAGCACGCGCTGCGCATCGGGACGCCCAAGCAGGCCTTGCCCGTACTCACCGAGGCGGTCCGGCTGCTCGGAACGCCCCCGCACGGGCCGGTGAGCGTCGACTGGCCTATCGACCTGCAGTACCTGGCCGACCCCCACGACCAGAACAGGGTCGACGACCGCGAGCCGCGCACCCACACCGGCAACCGGCGCGACATCGAGCGGGCGGCGAGCCTCATGCGCGCCGCGCGGCGTCCGCTCATCTGGGCCGGCGGCGGCGCCCGCAGGGTCGGGCCGTCCCTCACCGCGCTGGCCGAGGCGTGGGGCGCCGGCGTCCTCACCGGGGCCAACGGCCGCGGCTCCGTCGCCGAGGACCACCGGCTCGCCATCGGCAACTTCGCGTCCGACCCCGACGTGGTCGCCCTGATCGAGTCCGCCGACTGCCTGCTCACCGTGGGCAGCCACCTGCGGGGCAACGAGACGCTGAACTTCGAGCTGCCCCTGCCGGCCAATCACGTCCAGGTCGACCTCGACACGGACGCGCTGGGCCGCAACTTCGAGGTCGAGGTGGGGCTGCAGGCGGACGCCGTCGCCGCGGTCCCCGCGCTGGTCGAGGCGCTCGGCGACGTCGCGACCGAGGGCGACTGGGGCATCTGCGTGGCCGAGGCCGCGGCGTCCACCCGCCGGAGGCACCGGGCGGACATCGGCGCACACGCCCACCTCTGCGACGCGATCCGCAAGAGACTGCCGCGCCGCTCCCCCATCGTGCGCGACGTGACCATTCCGGGCAGCTCGTGGGGCAACCGCCTCCTGGCCGTGTACCACCCGACGGACAACGTGTACGCCGCGGGTGGCGGCATCGGCCAGGGGCTGGCCATGTCGATCGGGGCGGCCGTCGCTCGACCGGACGTGCCGGTGCTGGCGATCGTCGGCGACGGCGGCGTCCAGGTGCACCTCGGCGAGCTGGCCGTGCTGGCGGCCGAGCGTCCCGACCTCGTGGTCGTGCTGTTCAACGACGGAGGCTACGGGGTGCTGCGCAACCTCCAGCACGCCGCCGGCAAGCCCGGCCGCGCCGTGGACCTGGCCACCCCCGACTTCGGGAAGCTGGCCGACGCCCTCGGGCTGCGGCACCGCCGGATCGGTGACGTGGAGTCTTTCGACAAGGCGTTGAAGAAGGCTCTCAAGAAGGGCGGGCCGACCATCATCGAGGTGGATGCCACCGCCCTCGAGCCGCGCCCGCTGGACCTCGTCCCTCCCTCGATCGTGCCCGAGCAGGTCCGGGCCTGACATGGCGGTCACCACGCGGCCGGCCACGCTCGATGACGCGTCCGCCATCGCCGTCCTCAACCGGGACGACCTCGGCTTCTTCCACCCCGTGGCCGCGACCCGGGCCGCCCTGCGTGACGCGCTGGCGAGCCCCCGCGATCTCGTGCGGGTCGCGGAGTCGGGGGGACGGGTGGTCGGGTACGTGCACGGTGAGGAGTACCGGCTGCTGTACGAGCCACCCTTGGTCAACGTGATGGGCATCGCCGTCAGCGGGACTGCCCGTCGGCTCGGCGCTGGGGCGGCGCTGATGGCGGACGTGGAGGCCTGGGCGTGCGAGCGCGGGGCGTCCGGCCTGCGGTTGGTCTCGGGCGAGACGCGTGCGGACGCCCACGCCTTCTACCAGCGCCTCGGGTTCACCGGCATCAAGAAGCAGGTGAACTTCCGCAAGCCCCTGCCGGGCCGTGGAGCTGGGCGCTGAGCCCGCGGCCGGCTGGCAGGACGGACCCGTGACGTCAGCCCAGCCGCCCAGCACTCAGCATCCCGTGGGACGAGGCCGTCCTGGACGTGCGCGGGGTGCCGACCTCATCGGTCACGGCTTCAGCACCACCTTGATGCACCCGTCGCTCTTCTCCTGGAACATCCGGTAGGCCTCGGGGGCGTCCTCGAGCGGGATGCGGTGGGTGGCGAGTTGCTCCAACCCCAGGACGTCCCCCTCCTTCTCGACGATGCCCACGAGCTCGTCGGTCCACCGGCGGACATGGCACTGCCCCATGCGCAGGGTGATCCCCTTGTCGAACATCGCCATCATCGGCATCGGGTCAGCCATGCCGCCGTAGACGCCGGACAGGGAGACCGTCCCACCCCGCTGGACGGCACCGAGCGCGGTGTGCAAGGCGTCGAGACGATCGATGCCGACCGTCTCGATCGCCTTGCGGGCCAGAGGCTTCGGCAACCGCGCGGTGGCCGCTATGACCTTCTCCGCCACGGGGTTTCCGTGCGCCTCCATGCCCACGGCCTCCAGCACCGACTCCGGCCCGCGTCCGTCCGTGCGCTCCTTCAGGGCCGCGACCACGTCCTTCACCTCGCGCAGGTCGATCACCTCCGCACCGGCCGCGGCGGCGAGTTCGAGCCGCTCGTCGACGAGGTCGACCGCGAGCACGCGCTGGACGCCGCGTTGGAACGCGGACCGGACCGCCAGCTGGCCGACCGGGCCGAGACCGAGGACCGCCAAGGTGCCTCCGTCGGGGACGTCGGCGTACGCCACCCCCTGCCACGCCGTGGGCAGGATGTCGGACAGGTACAGGAATCGTTCGTCCTCGAACCCGTCCGGCACCTTCACGGGACCGAAGTCCGCGTGGGGGACTCGTACCAGCTCGGCCTGGCCTCCGGGGACACGTCCGTAGAGGCTGGTGTAGCCGAAGAGCGCCGCGCCGGTGTCCTGCTCATGGTCACGGGTGGTCTCGCACTGGGCGAACAGGCCCCGGTCACAGGCAAAGCAGTGCCCGCACGAGATGGTGAACGGCACCACAACCCGGTCGCCCACCGCCAAGTTCTCCACCGCGGCGCCGACCTGCTCGACGACGCCCATGAACTCGTGGCCGAGCACGTCGCCGGGGTGCAGATAGGGCGCGAGCACCCCGTACAGGTGCAGGTCGGATCCGCAGATCGCGGTCGACGTCACCCGCACGATCGCGTCCGTCTGTTGTTGGATGACGGGATCCGGGACGTCTTGGACGGCGACCTTCTCCAGCCCTTGCCACGTGAGTGCTCTCATGTCCGGAGCCTAAGTTCCCCACGGGCCCGACACAACCCCCGATGGGGTGTTCGTGCTTGTCGCGGGGCAATTGGCGGCTTCAGCACAAAGGTCCGGCGGCCTCTCGGCCGCCGGACGCTCGTGTGTCTTGTCGGGACGAAGATCAGGCGGTCACGTCTCCGTGCTTGCCGGTGGGGGCCTCACCGGTGACGGCGGCCTTGGCGATGCCGACCAGCTGGGCGACGGCGTTGCCGGAGTCCCAGTACTCTCCGCCCTCGACGGTGACCTCGAGGAGGACGTTGTTGGGGTCCTCGGCGTCGCCCGCGTACGCCTCGTTGATCCGGTTCCAGAGCTCCCGCTTCTTGGCCAGGTCCGTGTCGACGCGACCGGTGCCGGCCAGTGACACGTAGGTGCCGCCGTCGGCCAGCGAGAGGTTCACCGACTTGCCGCCACCGTCGCGCGCGACGTCGTTGTCCGCCTGCGTGACGAACGTGAGCACGGAGCCCTTCACCTCCTGGACGGTCATGGGTCGGCTCACAAGGGCGCCGTGCGGGTCTACGGTCGTGAACATGACCGTCGCGTGGTCCTTGATGAGCTCGTCGAGCTTGGCCTGCTTCTCGTCGTGGTGCATCAGGTTCCTCTCCGGCCGACCCGTCCGGGCGACCTTCCGTGACCCCCGAGCCTAGGCGTGCGCGGGGCCGTGGCCTAGAGGTTGGACAAGGTCACGGTGCTTGCCAGAGGCCTCTGGGTGGGCCGCGGAGGTCGTCGTCACGACGCGAGGATGGGCCTCCGGTGGCAGCCGCTGGCAACGAGGGGCGACACGGGTCGGGGCTGAGTAGGGTCGGGACGTGCCCGACCTCGTCGCCCTGTACGGCTGGCCCCTGCTGCTGGCCATGGCTGCCGCGTCCGTGGTCATCGGCTTCTCCAAGACGTCCTTCGGTGGGATCGCCGCCATTTCGGTGGCGGTGTTCGCGCTGGCCATGCCCGCCAAGGAATCGACGGCGACGGTGCTGCTCCTGCTCATCGTCGGCGACCTGATCGCGATCGCCCGCTACCGCACCGTCTCGTGGCGCCTGCTGTGGAAGCTGGTCCCCAGCGTCATCCCGGGGCTCTTGCTGGGGGCGTTGTTCATGAACTTCGTCGACGACCTCACCATGCGGCGGACCATCGGTGCGCTCCTGCTCGTCATGGTGACCATCCAGGTCTGGCAGCGCTTCGCTCGCCCGAGCGTCGACGTCTCACCCAACACGGACCCCCACTGGGTCCGCGCCAGTCTGACAGGGACCGCGGCCGGGTTCACGACGATGACGGCCAACGCAGCTGGCCCCGTGATGGCGCTGTACTTCCTCGCGGCCCGCATCGACAAGGCCCGCTTCATCGGCACCAACGCGACGTTCTTCGCGCTGATCAACCTCTCCAAGGTGCCTCTGGCCGCCTCCTTGGGCCTGTTCACGGTCGAGGGCCTGGCCCTCGACCTGGTGATGATCCCCGCCGTCCTGCTCGGAGCCGCCCTGGGTGCCTTGGTGATCAAGCACGTCACCCAGCGCCAGTTCGAGGTGGTCACCATGGTGGCGTCAGCCGTCTCCGCCGCCAGCCTCCTGCTGCGGTGACCTGACCGGCCGGTCCTGGACGGCCCCCAGCATCCATCCGCCGTTCGCCGCCACCGCGACCAACTGCCTGGTCCGCAGACCTTCCAGTGCGATCAGGGTGGCCGGGAGAGACAGCCCGGCCCGCAGCGCCAAGTCGCCCGTGTCCCTGCTCCCCCGGCTGGGGAGCGCCTCGTAGACGGCCGACTCCGCGGCGTCCAGCAGGTCCAGCAGGCGTGGCTGGCTGTGGTGCAGCGCAAGCTCCGACCCCATCGGCGCGACCATCTCCCGGATGTCCGCGGCGCAGGTCACGAGTGTTGCCTCGCCCTCCCGGATCAGGCGGTGCGGTGTGTAGGACGCGGCGCTGCTCACTGGCCCGGGGACGGCCATCACGTGGCGACCGATCGACGTCGCCCACGTGGCGGTGTTCCGGGCCCCGCTGCGGGAGTTGGCCTCGACGATCACCACGCCCGCGGACAGGGCCGCGATCAGCCGGTTCCGGGTCAGGAAGCGCCGGCGCGAGGGCGGCTGGCCCGGTGGCGCCTCGCTGACCAGGACGCCGGCGTCCGCCACCTGTTGCAGCAGCGCCGTGTGGGCCCGCGGGTAGAAGTCGTCGAGGCCCCCGGCCAGGACGGCCACCGTGGGTCCCTCGGCGGCCAGGGCGCCCCGGTGGGCCGCGGCGTCGATGCCGAACGCGCCTCCCGAGACGACGGTCGCTCCCAGGGTCACGAGGTCGGCCGCCATCTCGGTCGCGGTCCGGTCGCCGTAGGCCGTCGACGCGCGAGAGCCGACGATCCCGACGGCGTCCCCCACGAGGCGGCCCAGGTCGCCGGCACCCCGCACCCACAGCCCCAGCGGTGCACCGACCGACTCCTGCACCGGCTCCCCCCGGTCGAGGTCCTCCACCCGCTCCGGCCACTCGTCGTCGCCCGGGACGAGGAACCGGGCACCCACCGCGTCCGCCGCGGCGAGGATCGGCGCGAGGTCGAGCACGGCGGCCCGGCGCGCCCAGGCGTCGACGGAGGAAGATCCGGCGACGGACGCCCACAACTCCTCGGGCGTGTGCTGGCGCAGGCGGGTACGGAGGCGCAGGTCCCCCGGCTCGACCACGCACGACAGGGCCAACCTGGACATGCGGTCCCGGTCCTCACCCACAGCGCACCTCCTCGATCTCGTCGCCGCGGCGCATGGCGAGCGCCAGCTGGACGTCGGTCTGGCGGGGTTTCGCAGCCCCGGCCAGGTCGGCGATCGTCCACGCCAGCCGCATCGTCTTGTCGACGCCGCGGGCGCTCAGCAATCCGCGGGTCACCGCCTGGTCCAGCAGGGCCACCCCGCCGGGACGGGGCAGGTCCTGGCGCAGCACGGGGCCGGGCACCTCGGCGTTCGTCCTGTACCCCAGCGGCGCCAGCCGCTCGAGCTGCCGAGCGCGCGCCGAGGCCACGCGCGCGGCGACCACGGCACTGCTTTCGGCGCTCCCGCGCGCCGCGCGCAGGTAGGCCTGGGTCATGGGCCGCAGGGTCTGCGTGATGTCGATCCGGTCGAGGATCGGGCCCGACAGCCGCTCCCCGTACCGGCGGACGGCCATCGGCGTGCAGGTGCAGGCGTTCGACCTCAGGCCGGACTGGCCACACGGGCAGGGATTGGCTGCGAGCACCAGCTGGAACCGGGCCGGGTAGCTCGCGACGGCCCGCACCCGCGCCAGCTCGATGCGTCCGGACTCCAGGGGCGTCCGAAGCGCCTCCAGCGTCCGGGCGCTGAACTCGGGCGCCTCGTCCAGGAAGAGGACGCCGCGATGGGCCAGCGAGATCGCCCCCGGCTGCGGGATGGCCGAGCCGCCGCCGACCACGGCGGCCACCGTGGCCGAGTGATGAGGCGACGCGAACGGTGGACGCCGGGGCAGCTCGCTGCCGACGTGCAGCCCCGACAGGGAGCGGATGGCCGCCACCTCCAGCGCCTCGGCGGCCCCCAGGTCGGGCAGGATCCCCGGCAGCCGTTCTGCCAGCAGGGTCTTCCCCACCCCCGGCGGCCCCTTCAGGTAGAGGTGGTGGCCTCCGGCCGCCGCCACCTCGATGGCCCAGCGAGCCTCCAGCTGTCCTGCCACGTCGGCCAGATCCGGCTCGCGCAACGACACGGGCTCGGGGTCGGCGTCCGGCAGCCGTTCGGGCACCTCAGCGCCGCGCAGGAGGGCCGCGAGCTCCTGCAGCGACCCCACGCCGTGCACGGTGATGCCCTCCACCAGGCGCGCTTCGCGCACGTGGTGCCACGGCACGATCGCGTGGCCGACCCCGGCCTCGGCGGCCCGGAGCACGGCGGGCAGGACGCCACGGACCGGCCGGACGCTCCCGTCCAGCCCCACCTCCCCCATGAGGACCGAGTCGTCGAGCCGCAGTTGGGGGACCACGTCGCTGGCGACGAGGATCGCTGCGAGGATGGCGAGGTCGAAGTGAGTCCCGGCCTTCGGCAGCGAGGCGGGCGACAGGTTGATGGTGACGAGGTGCTGGGGCCACGTGCCCAACCCGCTGTTTCCCAGGGCCGCCCGGCACCGTTCTCGCGCCTCGTTGAGCGCGGCGTCCGGCAGGCCGACGATGACCGTGCGCGGCAGGCCCCCACCGACGGACGCCTCGACGTCGACCAGCGTGGCTTGCAACCCGACCAGCCCCACCGAGCGGGCTCTCCCGAGCCTCATGGTTCGATCCCCCGCACGTGCTCGATCGCGGCGGTGCCGTCCGCGTGCCACGTGATGCCCACGGCGTCGACCCGGAGGTCATCCACCGGTGCGCCCTGCGCCCGCGCCCACGCGGCGGCGAGGCGACGCAGTCGCAGTGCCTTGGCCCGGGTGATCGCCTCGAGGGGCGAGCCCCAGCCGGAGCCGTTGCGGGTCTTCACCTCGCAGACGACCGCGGCGCCGTCGGGGTCGCGCAGCACGAGGTCGATCTCGCCGTGCACGCACCGCCAGTTGCGGGCCAGGACCGTCCAGCCCCGGTCTGTCAGGTAGGTGGCCGCGAGGTCCTCGCCGCGGTCGCCGGTGGTTCGTCGTGGGTCCATGCCCGGACGTTGGGCGGAGCGGCCCGTCGGGCGTCACCCGATTTCGCGGCCTGTGGACAACGTCGGATCCGGTGTCCGGTGCCCTGTGGACGGGGGCTCTCGGCGCAAGAAGCCGGGGCTCTCGGCGCAAGAAGCCGGGGCTCTCGGCGCAAGCAGCCGGGGCTCTCGGCGGTTCAGGGACCGAGGATGTGGTCCAGGTGGTGGTTGACCAGGACGCGGGTGGGGTCGAGGCGGTCGCGGACGGCCAGGAAGTCGTCCAGCCTCGGGTGCACCCGGCGCAGCTCGTCGACGCCGAGGGTGTGCTGCTTGCCCCAGTGGGGCCGTCCGCCATGCTCGGCGACGATCCGCTCGAAGACGTCGAACGAGTCCCCGACGTCGGCGCCCGCGTGCGGCTGGACCAGGCCCACAGCTCCTGCAGGACGACGGCGACGGAGTCCAGCGGCACCGCGTACTCCGACTCGACGAAACTCACCCGCCGCGGGCTGCAGAACACCCGGTGCGAGACGTCGGCGTACTCACGCCTCCCGAGTGTGCGAGCGCTGAACCGGTTCAGGGCGGGCACGAGCCGCGGCACGGACGCCCCGACCCGTCGAAGGCGGCCAGATCCAGGGCCGCCAGCGGCGCGTCGAGTGCGCGGGCGGCTTCGGCGAGTCGCGTCATGGCGCGAGGCTAGCGGGACCTCGTCGGGCCCAGCCACCTACAGGTGGTCGGGAACCTGCAGCTCGGAGTGCGCGATCTCCTCGATCGACACGTCGCGGAACGTCAGCACCTTGGCCGACTTCACGAAGCGGGCGGGGCGGTACATGTCCCACACCCAGGCATCCCCCATGGAGACCTCGTAGTAGACGTCACCGCCCTCGGTGCGGACCTTGAGGTCGACCGCGTTGCACAGGTAGAACCGGCGCTCGGTCTCGACGGCGTAGGTGAAGATGCCGACGACGTCCTTGTACTCGCGGTACAGCTGGAGTTCCAGCTCGGACTCGTACTGCTCAAGATCCTCGGTGCTCATGTTCGCCCCAGCCTAACCGTTCGTGCCACGTTGTCCCACTTCATCCGGTGGATCGCGCAGGGACCCTGGGCGTCCAGTTCCGCCTGGTGCTCGCGGGTGCAGTAGCCCTTGTGCACCTCGAAGGCGTAGCCGGGGTGCTCGGCTGCGTAGGCGGTCATGATCCGGTCGCGGGTCACCTTGGCGATGATGGACGCCGCGGCCACCGACGCGGCCACCGCGTCCCCCTTCCACATCGCCAGCGTGGGGACGCCGAAGCCGTCGACGGGGAACCCGTCGGTCAGCACGAAGTCGGGGCGGCGGTCCAGGCGTGCGACGGCCCGACGGAGGGCCTCGAGGTTGGCCACGTGCATGCCGAGCGCGTCGCACTCGGCCGGCTCGATCCGGACGGCGGCCCAGGCCAGCGCCTTGGCGGTGATGAGGTCGTAGAGCCGCTCGCGGGCCCTCTGCGTGAGCTTCTTGGAGTCGTTCAGCCCCTCCAGCGGGCGGGCCGGCAGCACCACCGCGGCGGCGACCAGAGGGCCGGCGCAGGCGCCCCGCCCGGCCTCGTCCGCCCCGGCGACCGCCGTGAAGCCCGCGCGGGACAGCGCGCGTTCGTAGCCGTAGAGCCCGGCGTCGCGCCGGATGACGAACGCCATCCTCAGCAGGTGTTCTTGTCGCCGCCCACGGTCACGACCGGCGCAGCCGGGGCGGGGGCGGACGCCGCGGGCAGGGCCGCGAAGGCCTCGGGGGTGCTGTAGCCCCGCCAGCGGTCGAACGGGAAGAGGGTGAAGGCCGCCGCACCCACGACCGACTCGACCGACGGGAAGCCGCCGAGGTGGTCAGTGCCCAGCATGCGCTCGTCCAGGTGGCAGCGGGAGTCGGCCGAGGCGCTGCGGTGGTCGCCCAGGACGAAGATGCGGCCGACGGGCACGACGAGGTCGAACGGGAACGTGGACGGCTGGTCTTGCAGGCCCCCGGGCTCGGAATAGAGGTAGGCGGTCTCGTCCAGGGCGACGCCGTTGACCGTGATGCGGTTGTCGGCGTCGCAGCAGACAACGTGGTCGCCCTCGACGCCGATCACACGCTTGACGAGGTGGTTGGCCGAGGCGTCCGGCATCAGGCCGATGAAGACGAGGACGTCCTGCCACGGCTCCTGCCCGAAGGTGTCGGGGTTGCCGAGCCACTCCAGGTCGTCCCGGAAGACGACGACGTCGCCGCGCTGGAAGGGTTGCACCTTCTGCACGGCGACGCGGTCCCCCACGTTGAGGGTGGACTCCATGGAACGCGACGGGATCGAGAAGACCTGGACCAGCAGGAGCCGGAGCAGCGTCGACGCGATCAACGCGCCGACCACCACGATGGTGACCTCCTTCAGGAAGCCACCGAGGCCCCCGCCCGGTTCGTCGCCCATGGAGTCGCGCGCGATCAGTTGTCGCGCTTCTCCTTGATCTTGGCGGCCTTGCCGCGCAGGCCACGGAGGTAGTAGAGCTTCGAGCGACGGACGTCACCGCGGCGCTCGACCTCGATCTTGTCGATGATCGGGGAGTGCAGCGGGAAGGTGCGCTCGACACCGGTGCCGAAGGAGACCTTGCGGACGGTGAAGGCCTCGCCGATACCGGAGCCGTTGCGGGCGATCACGACGCCGGCGAAGACCTGGATACGCGAGCGGTTGCCCTCGACGACCTTGACGTGAACCTTGACCGAGTCGCCGGGGCGGAACTCGGGGACGTCGGTGCGGAGCTGGGCCGCCGCGATGTCGGCAACGATCTTGTTCATGTGATGTTCCTCGCCGGTGCCACAGGTCACCTCGTGGTTCTGCTCTGGGTGGTCGACCCGTGCCGATCCCCCTGTGGCAGGGGCACGAGCGCAACCTGCCCAAGTCTGCCACAGGCCCCGCGGGGCGACGAAATCGGGGGGTCGGGCCGGTTGGCGCCGCGACCACCCGACGAGCGTCGTCAGAGCGTGGCCAACCCCGCGTTGTCCAGTTCAGCGCCGTAGTGACCGCGGATGCGCCGTAGCCAGCCGCACAATCCGCTGGCTAGGGTCGGGAACAGGGTGGCTAGGATCGGCGGCGTGACCCACCCCGTCGAGACCCCCTCCCGACCCGTCGGTCGCCGCCGCGAGATTGGCCTGGCCCTGGCCCTCAACCTCGTCTTCGTGGCCGGCGTTCTGTTCTGGGGCTGGCCGGCTGGCAACGTGCTGCTGCTGTTCTGGGTGGAGAACGTGCTGATGGGCGTGGGGACCCTGGTCCGGATCCTCACTGCTGAGGTCGAGCCGCAGACGCGGCGTCCGTTCTTCTTCACGCTGCACTACGGGGCCTTCTGCCTGGTCCACCTCGTGTTCGTCTCCATCCTGTCGTTTTGGATGGGAGCCGAGCTCACCGTCGGCGCGCTCCTCGTCCCGGCCCTGCTCGTGCTCGTGCGGCACGCCGCCGACCTGGTCACGGTGTGGTTCGGTGCGGGCGCCCGCCACCGGACGAGCCCCATGCAGGCGTTCGTGCAGCCCTACCCCCGCATGCTCGTGCTGCACGTGACCACGATCTTGGCGTGGGCCCTGATGCTGGGGTCGTTCACCTTTCCGGGGGGCAAGCCCACCGGCCTCGGTGCGTTGGTCGCCCGCCTTCGGGAACTCCTGGCTGCCCTGGGCGCGCCGGTCACCTCCGCCGGGCTCGTCGTCATCGTGCTCGTGCTGGTGAAGATGGTGTTCGAGGCCACGACCGCCGGGCGACCGGTGCGGTGGACGATCGGCGGCCGGCCGCTCACCACCGACTGAGCCATCGGACACCCCGCGCCCGGGAACGCCGCAGGCCGGCCCCGCGGTGGGCGGGACCGGCCTGACGTGTAGCGGGAACGGCTACTTGCCGTCCTTCTTGAACAGCGACTTCATCAGGTCGCGGTTCAGGGCGCTGATCGTGTCCAGCGGGATCTGCTTGGGGCAGACCGCCGCGCACTCGCCGATGTTGGTGCAGCCGCCGAAGCCGTCGGCATCGTGCTGCGCGACCATCGTCTTGACGCGGCTGTACCGCTCCGGCTGCCCTTGCGGGAGCATCGCCAGGTGGGTGATCTTGGCGGCGGTGAACAGCATGCCCGACCCGTTGGGGCAGGCGGCCACGCACGCCCCACAGCCGATGCAGGTCGCCGCGTCGAACGCGCGGTCGGCCTGGATCTTCGGTGCCGGCACCGAGTGGGCCTCGGGGGCCGACCCTGCGTTGATGGAGATGAAGCCCCCGGCCTGGATGATGCGGTCGAACGCGGTGCGGTCGACGACCAGGTCCTTGATGACCGGGAACGCACCGGCCCGCCACGGCTCGACGTCGATGGTGGCGCCATCGGCGAAGGAGCGCATGTGCAGCTGGCAGGTGGTGGTCGGGACCGGGGAGTTGGCGCGGCCGTGGGCCGCACCGTTGATCACGATGCCACACATGCCGCAGATGCCCTCGCGGCAGTCGTGGTCGAACGCGATGGGCTCCTCGCCCTTGACCGTCAGGTCCTCGTTCAACAGGTCGAGCATCTCCAGGAACGACATGTCCTCGGACACGCCCTCCACGCGGTAGCTGACCATCTTGCCGGCCGACTGGGCATTGGCCTGGCGCCAGACTCGCAGATTGATGATCACTTGTAGCTCCTCTGCTTCAGCTCGATGAACTCGTACTCGAGCGGTTCCTTGTGCAGGATCGGCGCGTTGCCCGGCCCGGTGAACTCCCACGCCGACACGTGGAGGAACTCGTCGTCGTGACGCAGCGCCTCGCCGTCCTCGGTCTGGGACTCCGCACGGAAGTGGCCGCCACAGGACTCGCGGCGGACGAGCGCGTCCACGCACATGAGCTCGCCGAGCTCGAGGAAGTCCGCGACGCGCCCCGCGCGCTCGAGGGTCTGGTTGAAGTCCTCGTTGACGCCGGTCACCTTGACGTTGCTCCAGAACTCCTCGCGGAGCTCGCGGATGCGGCCGATGGCGAACGTGAGGCCCTCCTCCGTGCGCTCCATGCCGCAGTACTCCCACATGATGTTGCCGAGTTCCTTGTGGAAGGAGTCGACCGTGCGGGTGCCCTGGATGGAGAGCAGGCGGTTGATGCGCTCGTTGACGCCGGCGAGCGCCTCGACGACGGCCGGGTGGTCCTGGCCGATCTTCTCGAACGGGGCATCAGCGAGGTAGTCGTTGATGGTGTTCGGGAGGACGAAGTAGCCGTCGGCCAGGCCCTGCATGAGGGCCGAGGCGCCGAGGCGATTCGCGCCGTGGTCGGAGAAGTTCGCCTCACCGGTCACGTACAGGCCGGTGATCGAGCTCATCAGGTCGTAGTCGACCCACAGGCCACCCATCGTGTAGTGGACGGCCGGGTAGATGCGCATCGGCGTCTCGTACGGGTTCTCGCCCGTGATCTGGGCGTACATGTCGAAGAGGTTGCCGTACTTGGTCTCGACGGCCTTCTGGCCCAGGCGCTCGATCGCCGATGCGAAGTCGAGGTACACGCCACGACGGACCTGGCGCTCCTCGCCGGTCCTGTGGTCAACCTCGGCGACGGCCGGGCCGACACCGCGGCCCTCGTCGCACATGTTCTTGGCCTGGCGGGACGCGATGTCGCGCGGGACCAGGTTGCCGAACGCCGGGTAGATGCGCTCGAGGTAGTAGTCGCGATCCTCCTCGGGGATCTGGCGCGGGTCCTTCGTGCAGTCCTCGGCCCGCTTGGGCACCCAGATCCGACCGTCGTTGCGGAGGGACTCCGACATCAGGGTCAGCTTGGACTGGGTGTCGCCGTGCACCGGGATGCAGGTCGGGTGGATCTGCGTGTAGCACGGGTTGCCGAAGTAGGCGCCCTTGCGGTGCGCGCGCCACGAAGCGGTGACGTTGCAGCCCATCGCGTTGGTCGACAGGAAGAACACGTTGCCGTAGCCGCCGGTGGCCAGGACGACCGCGTCGGCCGTGTGGGCCTCGATGGCGCCGGTGACCATGTTGCGGGTCACGATGCCGCGCGCTCGGCCGTCCACCAGGATCAGCTCGAGCATCTCGTGGCGGGTGTGCATCTGCACGGTGCCGGCGGCGACCTGGCGCTCCAGGGACTGGTAGGCGCCGATCAGCAGCTGCTGGCCCGTCTGGCCGCGGGCGTAGAAGGTGCGCTGCACCTGCACGCCACCGAAGGAACGGTTGTCGAGCAGGCCGCCGTACTCACGGGCGAACGGGACGCCCTGGGCGACGCACTGGTCGATGATGTTGTTAGAGACCTCGGCCAGGCGGTACACGTTCGTCTCGCGGGCGCGGTAGTCGCCGCCCTTGACCGTGTCGTAGAACAGCCGCATCGTCGAGTCGTTGTCGTTGCGGTAGTTCTTGGCGGCGTTGATGCCACCCTGCGCGGCGATGGAGTGTGCGCGGCGGGGGCTGTCCTGGTAGCAGAAGTTCAGGACGTTGTAGCCGGCCTCACCGAGCGTGGCGGCGGCGGCGCCACCGGCGAGGCCGGTGCCGACGACGATGACCGTCAGTTTGCGGCGGTTGGCCGGGTTGACCAGCCTGGCCTGGAACTTGCGCGTCGACCACTTCTTCTCGATCGCGCCGGCGGGGGCCTTGGTGTCGCGGATGTCCGCTCCGGCCTTGTAGTAATCAGTGACAGTCATCAGTTCACCCATCCAAAGAGAACGGCCAGCGGCATGATCATGAAGCCCACGAACAGGACGACGGCGATCACCCAGGCGAGCCCGTTCAGGAACGAGCGTGCGGCCGGGGAGGTGTTCGCGCCGAGCGTGGTGAGGGCGCTCCAGACACCGTGGCGGACGTGCGAGCACACGATCCCGACCCAGACGGCGTAGAGCAGGACCAGCCACCAGTTGCCGAAGGCACCCACGGTCATCTCGTACGGCTCGGCGCCGGCGGTGAAGCCGGTCTGCACCGTCTGCGTGGTGAACTGCAGGAGGTGGAAGATGAGGCCGACGAGCAGGATGACGCCACCCCAGCGCATGGTGCGCGCGGCGTAGGTCTGCGACAGGCGCTTCGTGGTCACGTACTTGGTGCTGCGGGCCGCGTGGGCGCGGCCGGTCAGCACGGCGGCCGACCAGATGTGCGCCACGATCGAGGCCAGCATGACCAGGCGGAAGATCCAGATGAACCAGCCGGACGGCACCAGCGGGTAAAGGATGTCGCCCTTGAGCCAGTGCGCGTAGTGGTTGAAGGCATCGGCACCGAGGAAGACCTTCAGGTTGCCGTACATGTGCATGAGCAGGAAGCCGACCATGATGAGACCGGTGATGGCCATCACGACCTTCATGGTCACCGTTGACCGGACTGCTCGCTGATGAGGAGTCAGTGTTGTTGTCGCCACGTCCACAACTTAGCCAAGTTTCGCCGCGGATGCCCCATCGGGATGGACGTTTCGGTCGAGAGGTGATCGAAGTCACCAAATGCGGTGCGACTATGGGTATTAACGCTCTGCAGGCCTTGCGTAAATGTCCGCGGGTCGCCCCTCCAGGAGGTCCGGACGCCGGTCGTGCGTCCGCTCCAGTGCCTGCTCCCGGCGCCACTGTGCTACCCGCTGGTGGTTGCCCGAGAGCAGGACGTCGGGCACGTCCAGCCCGCGCCAGCTCGGCGGCTTGGTGTAGACGGGGTACTCCAGCAGCCCCTCGCCCTCGACCGAGTGGGACTCCTCCACCAGCGAGTGGGGGTTGCCGACCACGCCCGGCAGCAGGCGGACGACCGCCTCGACCATCGCGAGCACGGCCACCTCGCCACCGTTGAGAACGTAGTCGCCCAGGCTGACCTCCCGCACCGGCATGCGGGTGGCCGCGTGCTCGACGACGCGGGCGTCGATGCCCTCGTAGCGGCCGCAGGCGAACACGATGTGCTTCAGGTCGGCGAACTCGTGCGCGGTCGCCTGCCGGAAAGGCTCCCCGGACGGGGTCGGCACCACCAGCGTCGGCAGCGACAACGCCCGGTCAAGGACGTGGTCGAGCGCCGCCCCCCAGGGCTCGGGCTTCATGACCATGCCCGCTCCCCCGCCGTAGGGGGTGTCGTCCACCGTCCTGTGCCGGTCGTGGGTCCAGGTGCGCAGGTCGTGCACCTCCCAGTCCACCAGCCCGGCCCGGCGCGCCTTGCCCACCAGCGACAGGTCGAGGGGGGCGAAGTAGTCGGGGAAGATCGAGACGATGTCGAAGTACATCAAGCGTCCTCGGTGTCGGTGAGCAGGCCCTCGACGTCGGCGACCTGCACGTGCCCGGCGGCCAGGTCGACGACCGGCACGAGGGCGTCCACGAACGGGACGAGCCGCTCGCCGGACGGCGTTCGCACCACCAGCGTGTCGTGGGCGGGCAGGTGCAGCACCTCGGTGATCGTCCCCACCGTCGCCCCTGAGGCATCGAGGACGCCGAGGCCGACCAGTTGACGGTCCCAGTACTCGCCCTCGTCGGCGGGGGCCTCGTCGGCCCTCACGGACGCCCACAACTCCTGGCCGCGCAGCGCCTCGGCACCGGTGCGGTCGGTGACCTTGTCCAGGGCGAGCAGGAGGGTGCCGGAGTGCCAACGGGCGGACGCCACGGTGCGCGGCCTCCCGCCGACGGTGAGGACGGCGCCGGGCGCGAACCGCCTCTCGGGCTCGTCGGTGCGGACGTGCACGGTCACCTCGCCGCGCAGTCCGTGCGCGCGGCCAATCGTGCCGACGAGGACGTCGACGAACTCGCCCATCTCTCACTCCTGCCAGGTGGGGGACGCGGAACGGTCCCCGGCCCGTACGAGACGGGGCCGGGGACCGTGGGTGCTCAGTTGCGGCGCTGGCGGCGATCCACGTCGACGAAGTCGACGCGGACCTGCTCGCGGCCGGCCAGAGCGGTGATGACCGTGCGCAGGGCACTCGCAGTGCGGCCCTGGCGCCCGATCACCTTGCCGATGTCCTCGGGGTTGACGCGGACCTCCAGCGTCCGGACGCGTCGACGGTCCAAGTCGGACACGACGACGTCGTCGGGGTTGGACACGAGCCCGCGGACGAGGTGTTCCAGTGCGTCCGCGAGCACGGTCACGCCTCGTCGGACGCGGCGTCCTCGGCCGGAGCGGCCTCGACCTCGGCCTCGTCGGCGGGGGCCTCGCCCTTCTTCCTGCGCGAGGTGATCGCGCCGGAGGCGGGTTCGTCGTCGGCTTCGGCCAGCGCCTTGTTGAAGGCGGCCAGCTTGTCGGCCTTCTCCGGCTGCGCGGCGACGGTGGACTCACCCTTGCCGCCGGCGAACGTGTCGCGGTCACCGGTGAGCTTCAGCAGCTTCTCGACGGTCTCGGACGGCTGGGCGCCGACACCGAGCCAGTACTGGGCGCGCTCGGAGTTGATCTGGATCACCGAGGGCTCGGACTTCGGCTGGTAGATGCCGATCTCCTCGATCGCCCGGCCATCGCGCTTGGCGCGGGAGTCGATGACGACGATGCGGTATTGCGCGTTGCGGATCTTGCCCATCCGCTTGAGACGAATCTTGACGGCCACGTGTGTGGTTCTCCTGTTGGAACATGCCCCTGCAACGCGCAGGGACGGGATCGGGTGAGCGGGAACTCCGGCGTGGGACAACCGGCGCACCAACTCGGGTGGACTGCAACCGAAGGCGTGAGAGGGCACCCGCGGGCACAGCGCATCGATCATTCTGCCAGAACCGGCCCGGATCCGCCCAACCGACCCGCTTCCCTGAGCTCGTCGAAGGGCGTCGACGAGCTCAGCCCGCCGAGCGCACGACCCGCCCACGCAGCACGATCAGCTCCGGGTGGCGCACCACGGCGAGGTTGGTGCGAGGGTCCTCGGCGAACACGACCAGGTCGGCGGAGGCCCCCTCCTCCAGACCGTCCGCGCCCAGCCACTCCCGGGCGCGCCAGGACGCGGCGCCCAACGCGAACTCGGGGCCGCCGACCCGGGCGAGCAGGGCGATCTCGTCGGGGAGGATGCCGTGCGGGATGACGGTCCCGGCATCCGTGCCCGCGAACACCGGGACGCCGGCGTCCACGGCCTTGCCGATGGTCTCGAAGCGGCGCTCGTGGAGGGCGCGCATGTGGGCGGCGTAGGTGGGGAACTTCGCCTCCCCCGCCGCGGCGATCTCGGGGAAGGTGTCGATGTTGACCAGCGTCGGGACGAGCGAGACCCCTCGCTCGGCCATGGTGGCGATGGTGGCGTCGTCCAGGCCGGTGCCGTGCTCGATGCCGTCGATGCCGGCGTCCACGAGTTCGGTCACCGACTGCTCGTCGAAGCAGTGCGCAGTCACCCGCGCCCCCTCGTCGTGGGCCGCCTCGATCGCCGCGGCGGCCACGTCGGCGGGCCACAGCGGGCGCAGGTCGCCGGCGTCCCGGTCGATCCAGTCGCCGACGATCTTGACCCAACCGTCGCCGGCGCGGGCCTGGGTGCGCACCTCTTCGACGAGCCCGTCGGGCTCGACCTCCTCGGCGAGGTTGCGGATGTAGCGCCGGGGCCGGGCGATGTGGCGTCCGGCCCGGATCAGGCGGGGCAGGTCCTCGCGGTCGTCCACCCAGCTGGTGTCGGTCGGGACGCCCGGGGAGCGGGCCAGGAGCGTGCCGGCGTCCCTGTCGGTGAGGGCCTGACGCTCGACGTCCTCGGCGTCGGTCGGACCCTGGGGGCCCATGCCGATGTGGCAGTGGGCGTCCACGAGGCCCGGCATGATCCAGCAGTCGGTGGCGACGGTGAGGGCGTCCGCGACGGGTTCATATGTGACGTGCCCGTCGACGACCCAGAGGTCGACCACCTCGTTGCCGGGCAGCACCACGCCGCGCAGGTGGAGGCGCGGGCGGGCCGGGCTCAGGCGTGCGTCATCGTCGGCCACCCTGCGCACGTGGGTGTGGGTCGACCCGTCGTGGGTGTGGGTGTGGGCGAACAGGGGCTGACCGAGGGCGTCCAGCGGTACGTCGTCGTGCGAGTGCGCCATGGGCCCCAGCTTGCCCCACCGGGCGACCCGGCGTCAGCCGAAGGGGCCCAAGTTGTTCTGGTTGAGCATCTTCTGCAGCTCCGGCGGCAGCTGGAAGTCGGCCATCGCGGCCTGCATCTCCGCCTCGGTCTGGGGCGTCTGCGGCTGCTGGGCGGCCGCCGCGGCGGGGTTGCCCGAGCGCTTGGCGGGGTTGCCGGAGACCTTGCGCGCGTTCTTGCCCTTCTTGGGCTGCTGCTTGGCGGGTCGCCCGGGCAGGCCGGGCATTCCGCCCATCGCGCCCATGCCGGCGGGCATGCCCGGCA
Source organism: Propioniciclava sinopodophylli (assembly GCF_004324755.1). GTDB lineage: Bacteria > Actinomycetota > Actinomycetes > Propionibacteriales > Propionibacteriaceae > Propioniciclava > Propioniciclava sinopodophylli. The sequence continues at coordinate 124,592 of NZ_SDMQ01000008.1, read as the reverse complement.
TGCCGCCGCCCTTGCCCATCTGGCGCATGAGCTTGCGGGTCTCCATGAAGCGGTTCACCAGGCCGTTGACGTCCTGGACGGTAGTGCCGGAGCCGCTGGCGATGCGTGAGCGGCGGGACCCGTTGAGGATCTCCGGCTTGGCCCGCTCGGCCGGCGTCATCGAGTAGATGATCGCCTCGATGCGGTCGATCTCCCGCTCGTCGATGGCGCCCAGGGCGTCCTTGTACTGCCCCATGCCCGGCATCATGCCGAGGATCTTGCTCATCGGGCCCATCTTGCGGACGGCCTGCATCTGCTGCAGGAAGTCGTCCAGCCCGAAGTCGCCCGAGCCCATGATCTTCTCGGCGGCCTTGCGCGACTGCTCGACATCGAAGGTCTTCTCGGCCTGCTCGATGAGGGTGAGCAGGTCGCCCATGTCGAGGATGCGCGAGGCCATCCGGTCGGGGTGGAAGAGGTCGAAGTCCTTCAGCGCTTCGCCGTTGGAGGCGAACATGATCGGCTTACCGGTCACCTTGGCGATGGACAGGGCCGCGCCGCCGCGGGCGTCGCCGTCGAGCTTGGACAGCACGACGCCGTCGAAGCCGACGCCCTCGGCGAACGCGTTGGCGGTGTTGACGGCGTCCTGGCCGATCATCGCGTCGACGACGAACAGGATCTCGTCTGGGTCGACCGCGTCACGGATGTCGGCGGCCTGCTGCATGAGCTCGGCGTCCACGCCGAGGCGTCCGGCGGTGTCGACGATGACCGTGTCGTAGTACTTGCGCTTGGCCTCCTCGATGGACGCCCGCGCCACCTCGACCGGGTTGCCGACGCCGTTGCCCGGCTCGGGAGCGAACACGGGGACGCCCGCGCGCCCGCCCACGACCTGGAGCTGGTTGACGGCGTTGGGGCGCTGGAGGTCGGCGGCGACCAGCATCGGGGTGTGGCCCTGCTCGCGCAGCCACAGGCCGAGCTTGCCGGCGAGCGTCGTCTTGCCGGAGCCCTGGAGGCCCGCGAGCATGATGACGGTCGGCGGGTTCTTGGCGAACCGCAGCTGGCGGGCCTGCCCGCCGAGGATCTCGACGAGCTCCTCGTTGACGATCTTGATGATCTGCTGGGTGGGGTTCAGCGCCTGGCTGAGCTCCTCGCCCTTGGCGCGCTCCTTGACGGCGCCCACGAACTCCTTGACGACCCCCAGGTTGACGTCGGCCTCGAGCAGCGCCAGGCGGATCTCGCGCGCGGTCGCGTCGATGTCGGCGTCGGTGAGCCGTCCCTTGCCACGCAGGTTGCGGAACGTGGCTTGGAGGCGGTCTTGCAGGGTGTCGAACATGCGTGCCTTCTCATCAAGACGGATCGGTGCCGCCCCAGCCTACCGTGACCGGCCCACCTCGCCCCCCGGGGACGCCGCGGGCGTCGGATCCTTGCCGCGGGGCCTGGGCGCTCGTCCCCCCGTCGTTCCTCCTGGGGCGGCTCCCCGAAGCCTGACGCTGCGGGCGGTTGGTGGTGGTTTCCACGCGACTGGGACTCTGATGCGTGGGACGCATCAGGGTTTCAGTGGATCCAAGGGGACCTACTCACCCAGGAGGCCGTCGACGAATCCCTCGGCGGTGAAGGGGGCCAGGTCGTCCACGCCCTCGCCCAGGCCGATCAACTTGACCGGGACGCCGAGCTCCCGCTGCACCTGGACGACGATGCCGCCCTTGGCCGAGCCGTCCAGCTTGCTCAGGACGATGCCGGTGACGTCGGTGACCTCGTTGAACACGCGCGCCTGGATGAGTCCGTTCTGCCCGGTGGTCGCGTCGAGCAGCAGGAGACACTCGGTGATCGGGGCCCTCTTCTCGATGACGCGCCGGATCTTGCCCAGCTCGTCCATCAGGTTGGACTTGTTGTGGAGGCGTCCGGCCGTGTCGACCAGCACCACGTCGACACCCTTGTCCGCGCCGGTGTTCACCGCATCGAACGCCACGGACGCCGGGTCGGCGCCCTCTGCCCCGCGCACGGTCTCGACGCCGACGCGGTCGCCCCACGTCTGCAACTGCTCGGACGCCGCGGCCCGGAACGTGTCGGCGGCGCCCAACAGGACGGTCTTGCCCTCGGCGACCAGCAGGCGGGCGAGCTTGCCGACGGTGGTGGTCTTGCCCGTGCCGTTCACGCCGACGACCAGAACCACCGCGGGCAGCCCGGCGGAGCCTGTGACGTTCAGCGTGCGGTCCAACGTCGGGTCGGCCAGCTTCACGAGCTCCTCGCGCAGCACCGTCCTTGCGCGCGTCGGGTCGTTGACGCCGTCGATGGAGAGCTCCTTGCGCAGCGTGTCGACCAGCTCGGTGGTCGGGCCGACGCCCAGATCGGAGCCGATGAGGGTCGCCTCGAAGTCGTCCCAGGTGTCGGCGTCCAGGCGGTCGGTGCTGATCAGGCCGAGCAGCGCCTGGGCCAGCACGTTGTTCGAGCCGGCCAGGCGGCGGCGCAGGCGCGCCAGGCGCGTGCCGGCGGCCTCGGGCCGGTCGGCCGTCGGGGCCGGCGCGGGCGCCTCGACCGCGGCCTCGCGGGCTCCCGGCTCGACCGGCGCCTCGGGTCGGGCGGCCGGGGCCTCGATCGGGCGCCGGTCCCGGCGGGTCAGCTCCCGCTGGCGCCGGTTGCGGACGACGAGGACGGTCGTCAGGATGGCGGCCAGCGCCACGACACCGCCGACGATGATCCAGACGATGGGGTCGATGGGGGTCAGCACGCCGCCATCCTAGTGGTGGGGCTCAGGCCCGGTCGTCGCCTTCGGGCAGGCGCACGCGGACGACGGTGTCGCCGTCGACCGTGGCGTTGCGGTCGACGGTGTCACCCCCGACCGCCTCGAGGTCGGCGGGGCCCCACACGCCGTAGGGGTCGACCTCGGCGGGGTCCTCGGGGGCGGGTGCCGCGAGCGCCGCGCTGATGGCGGCCGAGGGATCCGCGGCGGGCTCCTCGTCGGCGGATTCGGTCTCCGGCGGGTTGGCCGAGGCGGCCGAACGGGCGGACAACGACGACCACGCGGTGCGCGCCGAGCGGGCGGAGGCGGCCGATGCGGCGGACGCCGCGGTGCGCAGCTTTCGGGGCAGCTCGCGGACGTTGATGTCGCCCACCTCGTCCATCTCGTCGAAGACGGCGACGAGGGCGCGGGGCGGCTCGCCCTCCCCGTTGAGGTGGCGGGCCGTGCGCTGCATGGCCTCGGCGATCTCCGGGTGCTTGGTGCGCCCGGTGCCCTCCATGCCCATCACGACCACGGCGATGACGCCGGCGGCCAGCACGAGCACGACGAGCATCGTGAAGATCATGATCGGCATCGGTTCACCTCCTGGTGCTATCAGTATGCCCGAGCGGTCGGGTCACCCATCACGCAGACGTTGGCTGATCACGGTGGAGATGCCGTGCTCGCGCATCGTCACGCCGTAGAGGGCATCGGCGATCTCCATGGTCCGCTTCTGGTGGGTGATGACGAGCATCTGGCTGTTCTCGCGCAGTTCCTCGTAAATGCCGAGGAGGCGGCCGAGATTGGTGTCGTCGAGCGCGGCCTCGACCTCGTCGAGGATGTAGAACGGACTCGGGCGCGCCTTGAACAGGGCCACGAGGAACGCCACGGCCACCAGGGAGCGCTCGCCGCCGGACAGCAGCGACAGGCGCTTCACCTTCTTGCCCGCGGGCCGCGCCTCGACGTCCACCCCGGTGGTGAGCCAGGAGCCCGGCTCGGTGAGCACGAGGCGTCCCTCACCGCCGGGGAACAGTCGGGCGAACGCGTGCTCGAAGGCCACCTCGACGTCGGCGTACGCCTCGGCGAACACCTGCTCCACACGGGCGTCCACGTCGGCGATGATGCCGAGCAGGTCGGTGCGGGTGCGCTTGAGGTCGTCGAGTTGCTCGGCGAGGAACTGGTGGCGCTCGCTCATCGCCTCGAACTCCTCCAGAGCGAGCGGGTTCACGCGCCCGAGGAGATCGAGGTTGCGCTGCGCGGTCCGGAAGCGCTTCTCCTGGTCGGCCCGGACGAACGGGCGCGGCTCGGGCTGCTCGTCGTCCTCGGTCAGGGCGGTGCCGTCGGGCCGCGTCAGCACCGGGACGAGCTGGTCGGGGCCGTACTCGGCGGCGAGCACCTCGCCCGACAGGCCCAGCTCGTCCAACGCCTTCTCCGCCAGCGCCTCGATGCGCATGCGCTGCTCGGCGCGCGCCAGCTCGTCGCGGTGGGCGACGTCCACGATCCCCTCGAACTGGCGGGCCAGGTCGCGGCTGCGCTGCCGGGCGTCGTGGACGCGGCGGTCCGCCTCGACCCGGCGCTCGTCGGCGGCCTTGCGGGCCCGACCGGCCTGCTCCTGGGACGTCGCGACGACCCCGAGCAACCACTCGGACGCCGCGGCCGCGGCCCGGGCCACCTCCGCCTCGCGGCGCATCCTCTCGCGACGGGCGGCCGCCTCGGCGCGGGCGTTGCGCTCGGCGCGAGCGGCCCGCAGCAGGGAATCGGCCCGGCCGGCCAGGGCGCGGGCGCGCTCCTCGTCGGTGCGCAGCGCCAGGCGGGCCTCCATCTCAGCCTGCCGTGCGCGGGCGGCCTCCAGCGCCAGTCGATCGCGCTCGGCGGGGTCGGCCTCCCTCACCTCGGTGGTGTCCTGCGCCACGCGGAGCCGCTCGCTGAGCGCCGCGAGCGACGCGGCGTTGCGGTCGCGGGCCTCCTCGGCCCGAGCGACGGACGCGTCGTGCCGCTCCGCCTCGGCCATCGCCGCGCGGGAGGCCTGGTTGAGGCGACCGAGCTGGTCGGCCAGGGCCGAGTACTGGGCGTCGGACTCGTGCAGGCGCGCCAGAGCCGCCTCGGTGCGGGCGGTGGCCTCCTCAAGCGTCGTCGTGGCGGACGCCCGCGCGAAGGCGAGTCGCTCGACGTCCTGCTGGGCCCGGCGAAGCGCGTCGGTGGCGGCGTCCACGGCGGCCTGGACCTCGATGAGGCTCGGGCGCGCGGACGACCCGCCGATGGAGAACCAGGCCGACAGGAGGTCGCCGTCGCGGGTGATCGCCGTGGTGTCCGGGAGCGAGCCGACCAGCGCGCGGGCGTCCGCCAGGTCGTCGACGACGGCGACCTTGCGCAGGAGGCGGCTCAGCGCGGGGACGAGCGCCGCGTCGGCAGTGACGGTGTCGATGGCGTAGCGGGCGCCGGCGGGCAGGGCGGGCCAGTCGGCGCGGTCGTCGACGGTGTCGGCGCCGCCCAGGAGCAGCCCGGCGCGGCCCAGGTCGTCGGTCTTGAGGTGGGACAGCGCGGAGACGGCGGCGTCCACCCCGGTGACGGCGACGGCTTCGGCGGCCCCGCCGAGGGCGGCGGCCACCGCAGCCTCGTAGCCGGCCTCGACGCGAACGAGTGCGCCCACCGAACCGAGAACCCCGGCCAACTGCTCGGACGCCGCGAGCAGCGCCCCCGAGCCGTCGGGCCGGTCGAGGCCGACCTTGAGCCCCTCGAGCCGGGCCGCGATCGAGGCCCGTTCCGACTGGGCTTGCTGTTCGTCGGCGCGGATCTGCTCCAGCGCCTGCGCGGCGGCGACGCGTTCGGCGTCCGCGGCCTCGTACGTGGCGTCGAGACCCTCCTCGCCCTCGGTGAGGCCGCCGAGCTCGGTCTCGAGACGGGTGAACGTGGCGCGGGCCTCGTCGGCGCGCTTACGGGCCTCGGCACCGGCCGAGCGGAGCCGCTCGATCTCGGCGTCCGCGGCCTCGGTGCGGGACTTGAGCGAGTTCACCTCGCCGGCGAGCCGGGCCAGCCCCTCGCGCCGGTCGGCGATGGCCCGGAGCTGGGCCGCGTACTGCTTCTCGGCCTCGGCGTGGGCCGTCTCGGCCTGCTCGCGCGCGGCGGAGGCGGACGTGAGGGCCGCGGCGCGCTCGGCCACCTGCGCGGCGATCGCCTCCTCGGACTCCCGGATGCCGGCCGCCTCGGCCTCGATGGCCTCGGGGTCGCGGCCGCGCCGCTCTTCGGCCGTCGCGGTGACGGCGTTACGGACGCGCTCGTTCGCGATCGTCAGGGTGCTGGCGATGCGCTCGCGCAGCGCGGCGAGCGCGTACCAGGTCTCCTGTGCGCGGTTCACTTCGGGGGTGGCGGCGCGGGCGGACGCCTCGGCCTCGGCCTCGGACTCGCGGGCGGCCTCCAGGGCCTCCTCCAGCGCGATGCGGCGCGCCTTGATCTCGGCTTCGGCGGCGAGGTCGGACTCCAGCGCGAGGGACGCCATGACGTAGTCGTCGGCGAGCAGCCGGGCCTTGGCGTCGCGGAGCTCGGCCTGGACGACCGCCGCCTTGCGCGCGACCTCAGCCTGGCGGCCCAGGGGCTTGAGCTGGCGACGGATCTCGGCCACCAGGTCGGCGAGCCGGTCGAGGTTGACCTGGGTGGCGTCCAGCTTGCGGAGCGCCTTCTCCTTGCGCTTGCGGTGCTTGAGGACGCCCGCGGCCTCCTCGATGAAGCCGCGGCGCACCTCGGGGGTCGCCTGCAGGATGGTGTCGAGCTGGCCCTGCCCGACGATGACGTGCATCTCGCGGCCGATGCCGGAGTCGCTGAGCAGTTCCTGGACGTCGAGGAGGCGGGCGGGGTTGCCGTTGATCGCGTACTCCGAGCCACCGGAGCGGAACATGGTGCGGCTGATCGTCACCTCGGTGTACTCGATCGGCAACGCGCCGTCGGTGTTGTCGATGGTGAGGCTGACCTCGGCGCGGCCCAGGGGCGCGCGTCCGGTGGTGCCTGCGAAGATGACGTCCTCCATCTTGCCGCCGCGGAGGGTCTTGGCGCCCTGCTCGCCCATCACCCAGCTGAGGGCGTCCACGACGTTCGACTTGCCGGACCCGTTCGGACCCACGACGCAGGTGATGCCGGGTTCGAAGTTCAGGGTCGTCGCCGACGCGAACGACTTGAAGCCGCGCAGCGTCAGGGACTTGAGGTACACACGCCCACCTTACGAAGGCCCGACGCTATCCCCGGCGGCCGACGCCGCGTGTCGCTGCCGCACGAGGCGGAAGGTCCAGAGCTTGTTGACGACGAAGTTGATGGGCATCACGCAGATGATCTGGATGAGCTGGGCCCAGTAGAGGCGCAGCGTCCACCACGGCCCGTCGTAGGTGAAGAACGGATGGCTCAGGTAGAGCGGGGAGGTCTCGTTGCGCAGCAGGTAGAGGATGACGAAGCCCACCAGCTGGGCGACGCCGCCAACCATGAGGAACGGCAGGAACTCCTTGAAGAAGGGGGCCGGCTTGCCGTGGTGGTCCTTGAACGTCCAGTGCCGGTTGAGCATGAAGTTGAACACGTTGGCGACGAGGAACGCGATGCCCGCGTAGAGGATGTAGAACCGCAGGGCGCGCTCGGTGCCGGGCAGCGGGATGAAGGGGTCCTTGTCGACGACTCCGAAGATGCCTACGCCGATCGCGTTCGCGACGGCGACCGTGGCCATGTTCACCAGGACGCCCCCGCCGCCGATGAGCCCGAACTTCACGAACTGCCGCGCCGTGTTCTCGTAGCGACCGAGGAAGGAGGTGGAGGGGCTCACAAGAGACCGATCGTAGCGCCTCTACGCCTCGGCCCAGCACACCATTTGCTGCCACCGCGCGGCTCCACGGCTCGGCTCGCACGCGCACGCGCGGCCGTCGTCGCAGTGGGGCGCGAGCCAGCACGCGGTGGGGGTCTCCCACCGGGCGACGAGGGACTGGTCGACGCCGAGGACAGCGGCGAGACCTCGCTGGCTGAGGTCGGCCCGGCGCCGGACGCGGCGGATGAATCCCTGGACGTCGAGGAGGGTGGGAGCGTCCAGGCACCCACAGTCACAGGCACCGCTGACAGCTTCTCGCGCCCGTCCTGCGGCCCGGCGGCAGCTCGGCGAACCGGTCGGCGACAACTAGGCCGGCGGCTGGCAAACCGGGCAGCGGAATGAGCTGCGGTTCATGAACGGCTCCCGGACGATCGCCCCGCCGCACCGGCTGCACGGTTCGCCTTCGCGCCCGTACGCCTGGAGCGTGCGGTCGAAGTAGCCCGATTCGCCGTTGACGTTGACGTACAGCGCGTCGAACGACGTGCCCCCGACCGACAGGGCCGCCGCCATCACCGCGTGGGTGGCGTCCAGCAGCGCCGACACCTGGGCGTCCGACAGCGCGGACGCCGGCGTCCCCCCGTGGATGCGCGCCGCCCAGAGCGCCTCGTCGGCGTAGATGTTGCCGATCCCGGAGACGACCGTCTGGTCGAGCAGGACGCGCTTGATCGCGCTGCGCTTCCCACGGATCCGGCCGACGAGGGCTGTCCGGTCGAGATCGGGGTCGAACAGGTCGCGGGCGATGTGAGCCACCTCGTCCGGCAGCTCCGCTCCCCCGTGGGCCAACGACAGGCCGCCGAACATGCGCTGGTCGACGAAGCGCAGCTGGACGCCGTCGGCCAGGTCGAACAGCACGCGGACGTGCCGCTGCAGAGGGGAGCCAGGGCTGTCGAGGAGGAACTGGCCGCTCATGCCGAGGTGGGCCAGCACGGCGTCGCCGTCGGCCAGGGGCAGCCAGAGGTACTTGCCGCGCCGGCGGGGGACGGCGAACGTCCGGCCCGCCAAGGTGACCGCGAAGTCGTCCGGGCCCGCGAGGTGGCGGCGAACGGGGCGGGGGTGCAGCACGCGGACGCCGTCGATGCGGCGTCCGGCGATCGCGGGCTCGAGGCCGGCGCGGACGACCTCGACCTCGGGCAACTCGGGCATCAGCCCGCCGCGGGCGGGAGCGGGGCCAGCGTGCGCGTCAGCGCCTCGTGGGCGAGCTTGGCCGCCCCCTGCTCGGCGAGCTTCTTGGAGCGCGCGACCGACCCGGGGTGGGCCACGCCGGCGACAACGGCGACCGCCTCGAAGCGCTTGTCGTGGTCGGGTCCGGTGGACACGTGCTCGTAGGTGGGGGCCCCGAGCCCGTGCTCGGCGGCCAGCTCCTGCAGGGCGGTCTTCCAGTCGGTCGAGCGGCCCTCGGCGGACGCCATCGCGACGACCGGGTCCATCAGCGTGTGCACGAACCGCTCGGCAGCATCCCGGCCGGCCGACAGGAAGACGGCGGCGATGACGGCCTCGGTGGCGTCGGCGAGGATCGAATCCTTGTCGGACCCGCCCGTGCCGATCTCCCCCTTGCCGAGCTTGATCAGCGAACCCAGCCCCAGCGTGCGGGCCACGTCGGCCAGCGCGTAGGTGTTCACCACCGCCGCGCGCATCTTGGCGAGCCAGCCCTCCGGCTCGTCCGGGTAGGAGCGGTAGAGGTGCTCGGTGACGACGACGCCGAGCACCGAATCGCCCAGGAACTCCAGGCGCTCGTTGTGCGGGGTGCCACCGTTCTCGTACGCCCAGGACCGGTGGGTCAGGGCGAGCTCGAGGAGCTGGGGATCGATGTCGATCCCCAGCTCGTCGAAGAGGTCATGAACGCGGCCCACGGCCGCGTCGGTCACAGCTCGAAGACCTGGCGGCGCGCCGCGCGGGGGCCGTACTGGCCGCAGCTCGGGCACGCAGTGTGCGGCAGGTGCTTCGCACGGCAGGCGGCGTTGGCGCAGGTCACCAGCTGCGGCGCGGACATCTTCCACTGTGCACGGCGGGCGCGCGTGTTGCTGCGGGACATCTTCCGCTTGGGAACAGCCACGTCAAACTCCTCGAATCTGGGGCACGGTGCCCGCTTCAGTTCTGGTCGCCTTCGGTCCACACGGTCAGGCTCGCCCAACGAGGGTCGATCACCTCACCGTGCTCGTGGTCGGGATCGTCGTTCAGGTTCACCCCACAGGTGGGGCACAACCCGGCGCAATCCTCCCGACACAAGGGGATGAACGGCAGGTCGAGCATCGCCGCGTCCCTCAGGACGGGTTCGAGGTCGATCATCTCGGCCTCGACACGGCTGGCCTCCTCGTCGTCCGGATCCACGCCCGGGAAGAGGAACAGTTCCTGCAGGTCGATCTCGGCGTCCGCCTCGATCTCGGTCAGGCACCGAGCGCACTCCCCGCGCAACTGAACCTCAGCGACGCCGGTGGCCAACACCCCGTCACCCACCCCCTCGAGCCGAAGGTCGAGGTGGATCGGAGACTCGGTCGGCACTCCGATCACGTCGTTGCCGATGCCCTCACGTGCGGGTACGTCGTCGACGATCTCCGTGCTCCCGCCCGCGCGGTGCCCGAATTCGCGAATGTCGAAAACGAGACCGGAACGGGGGTCGATGGAGCGATTCGTCATCGCAGGCCCCTCACGTGTTGGCACGACAGCGTCATAACCGAATGGCTACTTTACCGACTTGTCCGAACGGAGTCCAACCGGGCCGATGGCCGTGGGCGGACCCCTTCCCCCCAGGCCCGGATCAGAGCGTGTCGTCGCCCTGGGACCGCGACGCGAGCCGGTCGCGCAGCGTCTCGACCTGCTCGATCGCGCGCTGCAGGCCGGTTTCGAACTCGGCGAGATGGTTGTCGACCCACGTGTGGGACTCCAGGCGCAGCGCCTCGGCCTCGGCCTCGGCAGCCTGGGCGACCTCGGACTCGCCCACCAGCGCCACCGCTTCCTCGCGGGCCTCGGCGACGATGCGCTCCGCCTCGGTCCGGGCGTCCGCGAGAGTCGCCGCCGCCTCGCCCATCTCCGGGTCGGCGGCGGTGACGGACGCCGCGGCCTCGGCCCGGGCGATGAGGCCGAGCAGCTCAGCCCGCGAGACCATCACGTTCGAGGTCATCGGGACGCCCTTGGCCTGCTCGACAATGTGCCGAATGGCAGCCAGTGCCTCGTTGGGGGTGGTCATGCCCGTCCTCCTTGGTTGTCGGTCGCCATCTTGCCCCGGATCCGTTCGGCCACCGCGGGTGTCACGAACTGCGTGACGTCCCCACCCAGCTTGGCCACCTCGCGGATCATGGTCGAACTCAGGTGCGCCCACTTGGCCGCCGTCGGCAACATGATCGTCTCGATACCGGACAGCGCGAAGTTCATCTGCGCCATCTGCAACTCGAACTCGAAGTCGCCGGCGAAGCGCAGACCCTTGACGATCACGTCGATCTCCCGCTCGCGGCAGTAGTCGACCAGCAGACCGTCCAGCAGGTCGACCCGCACGTTGGGCAGCTCGGACGTCGCGTCGGCCAGCATCGCAGCGCGCTCGTCGGGGCTGAACAGGTAGTTCTTGGCGCTGTTGCGGCCGACCGCGACGAGCACCTCGTCGAACATGCGCGAGGCGCGCACGACGATGTCGAGGTGACCGTGGGTCACCGGGTCAAAGGAGCCGGGGCAGATCGCCCTCATGCATCGTCCTCCTTGGCGGCAAGGTACAGCGTGGTCTCACCGTAACGTCGTTTTCGCACGTCGGTGAGGGATATCGGCCATGAGGGCGGCGTGTCGCGGCTCGAGCGTTCCACGATGACCAGGCCGTCGGACGCGAGCCACCGGTCGACGACGGCGGCGACCTGCGCCTCCACCACCGCAGTGGGCACCTCGTAGGGCGGGTCGAACCACACGACGTCGAAGGTGTGCGGCGTCCCGGCGAGGTAGGCGTCCACCGACTGGGCGACCACCTGAACGGGCAGGCCTGTGGCATCCGCGTTGCCGCGCGCCAGCGCCGCGGTGCCGCGGTCCTTCTCCACGCACACCACCGGGCCGGCGCCGCGGCTGGCGGCCTCGAGTGCGACCGCGCCCGTCCCGCCGTACAGGTCGAGGAAGGAGAAGCGCTCCAGCATCGCGTCGGCCGGCTCCCCCACCGTGCCCGCCCAGTCGGCGATGAGGTTGAACGCTGATTCGCGCACCAGATCGCTCGTCGGCCGGGTGCGGCTGTGGCTGGGGGTGGCCAGGCGGTGCCCGCCCGCACTTCCGGCAATGATGCGACTCACGGGTGGCAGGGTAGCGGGCGCGTTACATTGGGCGCATGACGACGGCAGACGACCTGACACAGGCCCTCGACGAGGCACAGTCCTGGCAGTTCCTCACCGAGCACCGCATCGGACGCCTCGCCATCGTGATCGGCGGTGAGCCGGACATCTTCCCCGTGAACTACGTGGTGGACGGACGCTCGATCGTGTTCCGCACCGCCGAGGGCAGCAAGATGCTGGCCGTCGCGCTGGGCGGCCGGATGGCCTTCCAGGTCGATGAGTGGGACCACACCGGCGCGGTCAGCGTGCTGGCACACGGGACGGCCCGCGAGCTCGGGCCCGGGGAAATCCAGTCCGTCGAGCAGCTCGGGCTGACGCCGTGGGTCGCCACCCTGAAGGTGCACTGGGTGCGCCTCGAGGTGGACGAGATCGCCGGCCGCGCGTTCGCGTTCGGCCCCGAGCCCGAGGACTTCCACCCCCTCGGTTGAGGCCTCAGCTCCGGTCGATCCAGTCGCCGTCGGCGACGAGGTTGGTCTGGAGCACCGCGTCGGCGAACCCGGGCGTACCGCAGTCCGGGTCGCGACGCACCGCGTCCTCCGCCACGGCGCGTGCCGCGTCGATGATGTCGGCGTGTTCCAGCACCCGCAGCAGGCGCAGGGTGGAGCGCCCGCCCGACTGGCTGGCCCCGAGCACGTCACCCTCGCGCCGTTGGGCGAGGTCGAGCTCGGCCAGCACGAAGCCGTCGCGGGTGGACGCCACGGCCGCCAGGCGTTGCCACGACGCCGCCTCGGGTTCGGCGGAGCTGACGAGCAGACACACCCCGGGCAGCGAACTGCGGCCGATGCGCCCGCGCAGCTGGTGGAGCTGGCTGATGCCGAAGCGGTCGGCGTCCCAGATCACCATCATCGAGGCGTTGGGGACGTCCACGCCGACCTCGACGATCGTCGTCGCCACGAGCACGTCGAGCTCACCGCGGGCGAAGGCCCCCATCACCTCCTCCTTGGCATCGGCGGCCAGCTGGCCGTGCAGGACGCCCAACCGGACGCCTGACAGCGGCCCCGAACCGAGCTGCTCGGCCAGCTGCAGGACCCCGAGCCCCTCCGATTCGGTTCCCTGAGCCTGTCGAGGGGCGCCGATCCGCGGCGCCACCACGAACACCTGGCGGCCCTGGGCGACCTCCTCGCGCACGCGCTCCCAGGCACGTTCGACCCAGGCGGGCTTCCGCCCGGCGTCCACGACGGTGGTGGTGACCTCGGCGCGCCCGCGCGGAAGCTCCGCCAGGGTGGAGACCTCCAGGTCGCCGAACACGGTCATGGCCACCGACCGCGGGATGGGAGTGGCGGTGAGCACCAGCACGTGGGGCTTGGCGACCGCCCGGTCGGTCAGGGCAGCGCGCTGCTCGACCCCAAAGCGGTGCTGCTCGTCGACGACGACGAGGCCGAGGTCGACGAACTGGACGTGGTCGGCCAGCAGCGCGTGGGTGCCCACGACGATGCCGGCCTCGCCCGAGGCGACCTTGAGCAGGGCCGCCTTCTTGGCGCCGGCGCTCATGGAGCCGGTGAGGCAGACCACATCGGTCGCGTACTCCGGTGCCCCGAGGACGCCGCCACCCATGCCCAGCTCCCCCATCAACCCGAGGATCGTCTGGTGGTGCTGCTGGGCGAGCACCTCGGTCGGCGCCAGCAGGACGGCCTGGCCCCCGGCGTCCACGACCGCCAGCATCGCTCGCAGCGCCACGAGCGTCTTGCCCGAGCCCACCTCGCCCTGCAGCAGCCGCTGCATGGGTTGGCTGCGGGCCAGGTCGGCCAGGATCTCCTCAGAGGTCTCCTGCTGCCCGCGGGTGAGGGTGAACGGGAGTCGGGCGTCGAAGGCGTCCAGCAGCCCACCCGGACGCCGTGCGCGCGGCCCGGCCGACTGCCGTGCGTTCTCGGCGCGCCGGTAGGCCATGGTCAGCTGGGTGGAGAAGGCCTCGTCGAACTGGAGGCGTCGGTTGCCGCGCTCGACGTCGCTGCGCCCCTCCGGCCGGTGCACGCCGGTGTAGGCCTCGGTGAGGCCAACGACGCCGGCTTGCTCGCGGACCCAAGCCGGCCACGGGTCCTCGACACCGTCCAGGACGCCCAGGGCGAGCCGCACGGACTCGGCGATCGTCCACGTCTTCAGCTTCGCCGTCGCCGGGTACAGCCCGACCAGCCCCGACCGCGACAGCTCGGCGATCTTCTCCTTCTCCTCGGAGTTGCCGACGACCCGGCCCGCGGCGTCCAGCATCACGAAGGCCGGGTGGGTCATCTGGGGGTGGCCGTTGAAGGAGCCGATCTTGCCCACGAAGATGCCGCGGACGCCCTGGCTCAGCCCGCGCTGCCACCACCTCACGGTGTGGTCGCGACCGAAGAAGGAGGCCTTGATGCGGCCGTGGCCGTCGGTGAGGGTGACCTCCAGGCGCGAGTTCGGCTGCCGGCTGTTGCCCCGGGAGCCGCCGCGGCCCTCGTGCAGGTCGATGCGCTCCACGCGCGCCATGACGGCCACGTGCTCGCCCTCCTCCAGCGTGGCGAGGTCGGTCAGCTCGGTGCCGGACAGGTAGTGCCGGGGCAGGTGGCGCAGCAGGTCGCCCACGGTGTGGATGCGCAGCGCCTCGAACAGCTTGGCCTGGCCGGCCACCACGTCGCCGAGCGGCGCGTTCAGCTCCGCGAACGCGCGGGTCTGCCACCGCTGGGTCACCATGGCGGCGATCCTAGCCACCGGCTCCGCCACTTCCGCAGCCCGGCCGGGACGCACGAAGGACCCGCCGTGGCGGGTCCTCGGAGTGCCTTGCGGGGCGCTGGGTCAGCGCGCGACCTTGCCTGCCTTGATGCAGGAGGTGCACACGTTCATGCGCTTGGTGCCACCGTTGATGACGGCGCGCACAGACTGGATGTTCGGGCTCCAACGACGGTTGGTCTTCTTCTTCGACCACGGCACGTTGTGGCCGAAGGTCGGCTTCTTGGCGCAGACGTCGCACACGGCGGCCATGGCTTTACTCCTTTGGTGTTCGACCCCCGCGACGGGGAACGCGTCGGGGCCGAGGTTCGAAATCGGAACCTGTCCATCGTACCCGAGTTCACGCCCGGGACGAAATCGACACCTCAGGGGCAGACCCAACCCCCCGTCATCGCCGATACGTTGTCGTCCGCGTCGAGGAAGAAGGTCGCGTTGGGCGGTGACTCAGGTGGCGAGCACCACCGGGACGATCATCGGGCGCGCCCGGAACCGCTTGCTCACCCAACGCCCGATGCGCCGGCGCATGACCTGCTGCAGCTGGTGGGTGTCGTCGGCACCCTCCTCCAACGCCTCACGCAGCGCCGTCGCCACCTCGGCGGTGATGTCGTCGAAGATGCCCTCGGCACCCACGAAGCCGCGGGCGGTGATGATGGGGCCCTCGACGAGCGACCCGGAGTGCAGGTTGACCACGGCGATCGCGGAGATGAAGCCCTCCTCGCCGAGGATGCGGCGCTCGTCCAGCTCGGCGTCGCCCACGGCGTCCACCGTCGAGCCGTCGACGAAGATGTAGCCGCACTCGAGGCGTCCGACGACCTTCACGCGACCCTCGCGCAGGTCGACCACTGCGCCGTCCTCGACGACGACGGTGTTCTCGCGCGGGACGCCCGTGGCGATGGCCAGCTCGGCGTTCGCCACCAGGTGGCGCACCTCGCCGTGCACCGGCATCACGTTGCGCGGGCGGACGATGTTGTAGCAGTAGAGCAGCTCGCCGGCCGAAGCGTGGCCGGAGACGTGCACCAGCGCGTTGCCCTTGTGGACGACCTTGACGCCGTTCTTGGTCAGGCCGTTGATGACGCGGTAGACCGAGTTCTCGTTGCCGGGGATGAGTGAGCTGGCCAGCAGCACCGTGTCGCCGTGGCCGGCGCGGATGATCGGGTGCTCGTGGTTGGCGATGCGGCTCAGGGCGCTCAGCGGCTCGCCCTGCGATCCGGTGGAGATGATCACCACCTCGTGGTCAGCGTACTTGTCGATGTCATCGAGCGCGATCAGCGTGTTGCCGGGCACGTCAAGGTAGCCCAGCTGGGCGGCCAGCGTCATGTTGCGCACCATCGAGCGGCCCACGTAGACGACCTTGCGGCCGGCCTTGACCGCCTCATCCATCACCTGCTGGACGCGATGCACGTGGCTGGCGAAGCAGGCCACGATCAGCTTGCCCTTCGCGTGGGCGAAGACGCGCTCCATCGCCGGCTGGATGTCCTTCTCCAGCGTGGTGAAGCCGGGGGTCTCGGCGTTGGTGGAGTCGACCATGAACAGGTCGAGCCCCTCCTCCCCCACCTTCGCGAAGGCGCGCAGGTCGGTGATGCGCCCGTCGAGGGGCAGCTGGTCCATCTTGAAGTCGCCGGTGTGCAGCACGCTGCCGCCGGCCGTGCGGATGTGGACCGCCAGCGCGTCGGGGATCGAGTGGTTCACCGCGATGAACTCCAGGTCGAACCCGCCGATCCGGGTGCGCGACCCCTCCTCGACCTCGCGCAGGTCGGTGTTGCGAATGCGGTGCTCCTTGAGCTTCTCGCGCACGAACGCCAGCGTGAGCTTGCTGCCGAGCACGGGGATGTCGGGACGGCGGCGGAGCAGGTAGGGCACGGCGCCGATGTGGTCCTCGTGGCCGTGGGTGAGGACGAGCGCGACCATGTCGTCGAGGCGGTCGTTGACCAGGTGCAGGCCGGGCAGGATCAGGTCGACACCGGGGTGGGTCTCGTCGGGGAACAGCACCCCGCAGTCGACCATCAGGATCTCGCCATTGACCTCGAAGGTCGCGCTGTTGCGGCCGACATCCCCCAGGCCGCCCAGAGGGGTGATCCGGAGAGTGTCGGGAGCGAGCTGGGGCGGTGTCTTCAGGGCTTCACGCACCCCGCCACTGTAGCGGGGCCTCGGGACGGACGGTCGGTCCGCGCCGCTACGATGAACGGCGTGAACCAACCCGCGCGCACCGCCGACTCCTGCCGCCTGGCCCTGCCGAACGAGGCCGAGCGCATCGCCGCCATCCAGCGGCGCAGTTGGCAGCAGCTGTTCCCCGCCGACGTCGCCGAGCACGTTCTCGCGTCGGTCGACCTGTCCAGCATGACCGAATCATGGGCGTCCGCCATCGCCCGGCCGCCCTTGGCCCAGTTCCGCGTCCTGGTCGCAATAGAGCAGAGCCGGGTGGTCGGGTTCGCCGCAGTGGGCCCGAGCGACGACACCGACGCCCACCCGGGGCAGGACGCGATGGTGGGCGAGTTCATCATCGACCCGCCCGCCCAGCGCCAGGGCCACGGGTCACGGCTGCTGAACGCCGTCGCCGACACCCTGCGTGCCGACGGCTTCACCCGCGCCACGTGGTGGGTGCGCTCGACCGACGACCCCCTGCGCCGCTTCCTCGATTCGGCCGGCTGGGGCCCCGACGGCAGCCACCGCACCGTCGGTACCGAGGACGAGGCGGCGTCGGTCAAGATGATTCGCCTGCACACCGCGCTGCGGTGACCCACGGCGCTCGCTCCGGCACCTGTCCCACCGACGGCCAGAACTGACACCTGGACGCCGCTCCGTCTGGCAACGCGGAACGCCGCCCGCGGGAAACTCCCGCGGGCGGCGTCCGGTCTGATCAGCGTCAGGTGACGTCGTCGTCGACCCAGTCGAAGGTCCGGGTCACGGCCTTCTTCCAGTTGCGGTAGAGGCGCGCACGCTCGTCCTCGTCCATCGACGGGGTCCAGCGCTTGTCCTCGGCCCAGTTGTCGATGACGTCCTGCTCGCCGTCCCAGAAACCGACCGCGATGCCGGCGGCGTACGCCGCACCCAGCGCGGTGGTCTCGGCGACGACGGGGCGGACGACGTCCACGCCGAGCTGGTCGGCCTGGAACTGCATGAGCAGCTCGTTGGCGGTCATGCCGCCGTCGACCTTGAGCTCGGCCAGCTTCACGCCGGAGTCGGCCTCCATGGCGTCCAGCACCTCGCGCGTCTGGTAGGCGGTGGCCTCCAGCACGGCACGGGCGATGTGACCACGGTTGACGAAGCGGGTGAGGCCGACGAGCGCACCGCGGGCGTCCGACCTCCAGTACGGCGCGAACAGGCCGGAGAACGCCGGCACCAGGTAGGCGCCACCGTTGTCCTCGACCGAGTTGGCCAGCTCCTCGACCTCGGGGGCCGAGTCGAACATCTTCAGGTTGTCGCGCAGCCACTGCACCAGCGAGCCGGTGACGGCGATCGAACCCTCGAGGGCGTAGATCGGCTTGTTGTCGCCGATCTTGTAGCACACGGTGGTGAGCAGGCCGTTCTTGCTGGGCACCTTCTCCTCGCCGGTGTTCATCAGCATGAAGCAGCCGGTGCCGTAGGTGTTCTTGGCCATGCCGACCTCGAAGGCGGCCTGGCCGAACGTCGCGGCCTGCTGATCGCCCAGGTCACCGGCGATCGGGACGCCGCCGAGCAGACCGTGCGCACGGCCCTCGCCGTAGACCTCGGACGACGACTTGATCTCGGGCAGCATCGACATGGGGATGCCCATGTCCTTGGCGATGCCCTCGTCCCATGCGAGCGTGTCGAGGTCCATCAGCATGGTGCGGGAGGCGTTGGTCACGTCGGTCACGTGCACGCCGCCGTCGGTGCCGCCGGTGAGGTTCCAGATGACCCAGGTGTCCATGTTGCCCATGATCAGGTCGCCGGCCTCGGCCTTCTCGCGCGCACCCTCGACGTTGTCGAGGATCCACTTGACCTTCGGGCCCGAGAAGTAGGTGGCCAGGGGCAGGCCGACCTTGGCCTTGTACTTGTCGTCGTCGCCGCCGCCGAGCTCCTTGACGATCTTGTCAGTGCGGGTGTCCTGCCACACGATCGCGTTGTAGACCGGCTCGCCGGTGTTCTTGTCCCACACCATCGCGGTCTCGCGCTGGTTGGTGACGCCGACGGCCACGATGTCGTCCTTGTTCATGGACGCCTTGGCCAGCGCCTCGGCGACGACCTCGCGGATGTTGTCCCAGATCTCCTTGGGGTCGTGCTCGACCCATCCGGCGCGCGGGAAGATCTGCTCGTGCTCCTTCTGGCCCGTGGCCACGATCTGGCCGCTGTGGTCGAAGATGATGGCACGCGAGCTGGTGGTGCCTTGGTCTATGGCGAGGACGTACTTGCCAGTCATGGTGTTCCTTCACATCGTTGTGTTGTTCAGTCGGGGTGGCTGGCCGGACGCCCGGCGTCCGGCCACCCATGGTGCGGGGTGGGTCAGGCGGGGAGCAGCACGCCGCTCATGAGGCCGGCGAGCACGCCGCCGATGATGGGGCCCACAACCGGGACCCAGCTGTAGCCCCAGTCGGAGCTGCCCTTGTTCGGGATCGGGAGCACGGCGTGCGCAATGCGCGGGCCGAGGTCACGAGCCGGGTTGATGGCGTAGCCGGTGGGGCCACCGAGCGAGGCGCCGATGCCGACGACCAGCAGGGCGACGCCGAGGGCGCCGAGCCAGCCGAGGCCGGCCGGGGTCTTGGTGGCCGAGTCGCCCCAGTTGCCGGACGCGAGGACGACCAGCACCAGCACGAAGGTGCCGATGGCCTCGGTGACGAGGTTCCACAGCGGGTTGCGGATCTCGGGGCCGGTCGAGAAGACGCCGAGCTTGGCGCCCGCGGGGGCGTCATCGTCGAACTGCTTCTTGTAGGCCAGCCAGCACAGGACGGCACCGATGAAGGCGCCGACCATCTGCGCGCTGATGTACGTGGCGATGGACATCGCGTTGACGGCGATGCCGGGCACGAACTCGTTATTGCCCGCGGCCACGAGGCCGAGGGTCACGGCCGGGTTCAGGTGGCCACCGGACTTGTAGGAGACGAGAACACCGGCGAAGACCGCCAGGCCCCAGCCCCAGTTGACGTGCAGGAAGCCCGTGCCGGCGCCCTTGTTCTTGGGCAGGATGTTGTTGGCGACGACGCCACCGCCGAGCAACAGCAGCATCGCCGTGCCGACGACCTCCGAGAGGAAGACGGTTCCTAGAGACACGTGATCTCACTTTCTGGCATCGACGGTGCGAGTGCCGAAACGGCGTCCGCGGGGAGCGGGGTCGCCACTGGTTGGGTGATGGTGGCCCGCCGCGGTTACGACGAGCCAGGGGTGTTCTACAACGAGGACGGCGTCACATCCGTAGCCTCGATGCGGGCCTGCGACGCCGCAGCGTCGTTCGGCTGTTCCTGGGCCGCGAGCTCAGCGGCGGCTCGCGCGGTGTAGTTGGCCTTCTCCGACGCCGTGCGCTCGTCGTCCCATCCCAACAAGGGAGCGGCGATCTGCGCCACCTCGTCGACCGCGGACGCCCCACGGTCGGGCGTGGTCGAGTTCAGCCGGATGCGCTGGATGAGGATGTCCTCGAGGTGGAGGGCACCCTCGTACAGGCACGCGAAGGCGACCTCGGCCCGCAGGTACCACGGGCACGCCTCGAGCCGTTGGCCGAGAGAGGGATCCTCGTCGATGAGGGCGAACAGAGCAGGCAGTTCCGAGCCGTAGCGGTCGAGCAGGTCCTCGACCTGCTCGGAGGTCAGCGCGTACTCCGCGCCGAGGGACGCCGCCCGCCGCGCGAAGGCATCGAACCCATCGGCGCCCAGCAGGGGGACGTCCTTGGTGATCGACGGCAGCTCCTTGGCGCGCACTTTGCCGAGGGCGACGTCGACGGCGTCCGCCGCCATGACGCGGTAGGTCGTGTACTTGCCGCCGGCGATCACCACGAGGCCGGGCGCCGCCTCCAGCGTCGTGTGCTCGCGCGACACCTTGGCCGACTTGGCCTCGTCGTGCCCGACGGGCTGCAGCAGCGGCCGCAGCCCGGCGTAGGTGCCGATCACGTCGTCGCGGGTCAGGTTGGCGGACAGGACGGCGTTGGCGTGGTCCAGCAGATAGTCGATGTCGGCCGCGGTGGGCACGGGGTGCTTCAGCTGCTCGTGCCACGCGGTGTCGGTGGTGCCGATCACCCAGTAGTGGCGCCACGGGATGATGAACAGCACCGACTTCTCGGTGCGCAGGAACATGCCGGAGCGGGCGTTGATGCGCTCGCGCGGCACCACGATGTGGATGCCCTTGCTGGCGAGCACCTTCAGGCCCTTGGTGGTCTTGGCGTACGCCTGGGTCGTCTCGGTCCACACGCCGGTGGCGTTGATCACGGCCCGCGCCTTGATGGTGAACTCCTCGCCCGACTCCAGGTCCTTGACCGTGGCGCCGCCGACGCGACCCCCGGCGTCCTGCACGAAGCCGACCACCTGGGCACGCGAGAGCGCCCGGGCGCCGTGGCGCACGGCGCTGCGGACGAGGTTGATGACCATGCGCGAGTCGTCGACGCGGGCGTCGTAGAACTCGATCGCACCGATGAGGGCGTCGTCGCGCACGTCGGTGAAGCGCTCCTTGGCCCCCTGCTTGCTCAGGTGCTTCTGGATCGGAACGGTCTTGCGGCCGCCGGCGCCCGCCACGGCGAGGACGTCGTAGAGGCCCACACCGACCGCGGAGTAGGCGCGCTCGATGACGCGCTGCTTCAGGGGCCAGAGGAATGGCTGGGCCTTGACGAGGTGGGGGGCGAGCTTGGTCAGCAGGCGACCGCGCTCGGCGAGGGCCTCGGCCACGAGGGCGAAATCAAGGTTGTAGAGGTAGCGCAGGCCGCCGTGGATCAGCCGGCTCGAGCGGCTGGACGTGCCCGAGGCCCAGTCCTGGGCCTCCACGATCGCCACGCTCAGCCCGCGCGTGGCGGCGTCCAACGCGGCGCCGGCGCCGGTCACGCCGCCCCCGATCACCAGGATGTCGAACGTCTCTTCGGTCACCGCCTCGAGGTCGCGCGCGCGCTGCGTCGGATTGAGGGCAGGAATGGTCATCTTTGGGCTCCCGGTGTGCGTCGTCTTCGTCGCTGACGGCCTCATCTTGCCCCAACTGCACGGATGGTGCACGCTTCTGCACGAACGTGCAGCAAGGAGGCAAGCAGTGAACGAGCGGTACGAACAGATGTACCGCGCGGCGACGCGCTACTACATTCAGGGCGAGACGATGGAGGCGATCGCCCACGGGCTCGACGTTTCTCGCTCGACGGTGTCGCGCCTGCTGGCCGACGCGCGCAAGACCGGTCTGGTGCGCATCACCATCGCCGAGGGGTCGAGCTCGCAGGCGCCGGTCGCCCGGTCCCTGTCGGACGCCTTCGGTGTCCGGGTTCACCTGGTCGCCCTGCGCGGGGGCCTCTCCCCCATGGCACGCATCGACCAGGTCGCCCAACGCGCCGCCGGCCTGCTCACGGAGGTCGTCGGCGACTCGATGAACATCGGGGTCGCGTGGGGCGTCACCATGGCGTCGCTGACCCAGCACCTGCGCCACCGGCCGCTGACGGGCAGCGCGATCATCCAAATGAACGGGGGCGCCAACCAGCGGTCGTCCGGCGTGCCCTACATCCGCGAAATCATGCAGTCGATCGGTGACGCGTTCGACTCCGCGGTGGTCCTCTTCCCCGTGCCGGCGTTCTTCGACTACCCCGACACCAAGGCCGCCATGTGGCGCGAGCGGTCGGTACGCCATGTGCTGGACCAGCTCGCCCGCCTCGACGTCGCCATCTTCGGGGTGGGTTCGTTGACCGGCTCCATCCCCTCCCACGTGTACGCCACCGGCTACCTCGACGAGGACGAGCGCCTGCAGTTGGCCGCCGACGGCGTCGTCGGCGACATCTGCACCGTACTGCTGCGCGAGGACGGCAGCTACGCCGACATCGCCGCCAACGAACGGGCCACCGGGCTCACTCCGGGCGAGCTGGCCCGCGTGCCCCGTCGGATCTGCGTGGTGGCCGACCCGCTGCGAGCGCCGGCGGTGGTCGGGGCCCTGCGAGCCGGGGTCGCGACCGACCTCGTGCTGGACGAGGCGACCGCCCGGGCCACGCTGCGTCGGCTGTAGAGGTCCCCTGCTGCGAGACGTGGCTGTGGGGCGTCCCGGCGTGAGACGGTGGTGTCATGGCCGAGCGACCCGAGCACAGCAAGGGCGGTGTGTACTCCCGCAAGGGTGAGGAGTTCGACCGCGACACCCGCTACATCGCCACGCGCGTCAAGCGCACCGTCGACGACGGTGAGGACGCCGTGCCCGTCGAACCAGACCGGTACCGCCTCATCGCCGCGCGAGCCTGCCCGTGGGCGAACCGGACGATCATCGTGCGGCGTCTACTGGGCCTTGAGGACGCGATCAGCCTTGGCCTGCCAGGCCCCACCCACGACGCCGACTCGTGGACCTTCGACCTCGACCCCGGTGAGGTCGACCCCGTGCTCGGCATCCACCGGCTCAAGGACGCCTACCTCAAGCGCGACCCGCACTACTCGCGCGGCATCACGGTCCCCGCCCTGGTCGACGTGACCACCGGCGCGGTGGTGACCAACGACTACGCCCAGATGACACTCGACTTCTCCACCGAGTGGACCGAGCACCACCGGCCCGGCGCGCCCGACCTCTACCCCGAGGGACTGCGCGAGGAGATCGACGAGGTCATGGCGCGGATCTACCACGACGTCAACAACGGCGTGTACCGGTGCGGGTTCGCAGGCTCGCAGGAGGCGTACGAGGCGGCCTACCTACGGCTGTTCGAAGCGCTCGACTGGCTCGAGGACCGCCTCACGCTGCAGCGCTACCTCGTCGGCGACTCGATCACCGAGGCCGACGTGCGCCTGTTCACCACGCTGGTGCGTTTCGACGCCGTCTACCACGGCCACTTCAAGTGCAACCGCTCCAAGCTGACCGAGATGCCCGTGCTGTGGGCTTATGCCCGCGACCTGTTCCAGACCCCCGGGTTCGGCGACACGATCGATTTCGAGCAGATCAAGCGCCACTACTACCTCGTGCACACCGACCTGAACCCGAACCAGATCGTGCCCAAGGGGCCAGACCCCGTGGCGTGGCTCAGCCCGCACCACCGCGAGGAGCTCGACGGGTCCCCCTTCGGCGAGGGGACGCCCCCCGGGCAGGTCCGCAACGGCGAGCGCTCCCCCAACCCGGTGGAGCTGGCCTGATCACCGCGTCGGGAACGTCACGTCGGTCGCGTCCACGACCACGTCGAGGCCCTGCTCCCCCGGTCCCAGCGCGCTGAGTTGGAGGCCGTAGGGCAGCGCCACCGGGATCGGCTGCAGGATCGCGTCCACGAGCGCCTGCGTGGCGTCAGGCGGGATGGCGACGCCGGCCAGGTCGAGCTCGGTGTCGGTCAGGCTGATCGTCTGCATGGCCCGGTCGAGCGCGGCCCGGCCGACGAGGCGTCCGGTTAAGGCGATGCCGAGGAACTCGACGTCCCGCTCCAGCGCGAGGCGTCCGTCCTCGGTCGGCTGGATCCGCACCCCGGCCACGGCCGCGAGGTCGGCGTAGTCGAGCCACCCGCCACCGGTCAACGAGGCCGCGTGCACGGCGTCCGTTTCGTAGCGGACGCCGGCGAGGGTGAAGTCGACGTCGTACAGCGGGATTGTGATCGCCTCCGCGGCTTGGACCGGCATCTCGCGGGCCCGGACGTTCACGCTCGGGAACTCGCGCGTGACCAGGTGCAGCGCGAGGGGCTCGCCCTCGATGCGCACCGTCGGGCGCGTCGCGAACGGCACGCTGCGCTGCAGTTCGACGGCGACCCGGTCCTCGACGGTGGACCGGATGCGGTCGTCGAAGACGTAGGCGCCCCCCACGACCAAGCCGGCGAGCAGCAGCACCAGCACGACCAGGACCCCGAGGAAGCGCTTCATGCGCTCAGATCCCCAGCAGTGACTCGATGCCCACGGTCACGCCCGGCAGACCGGGCACGGCTCGGACGGCGGCGATGACGCCCGGCATGTAGGACGCCCGGGTGAACCCGTTCTCGGCGATGACGAGTTGCTCGCCCTCGTTGCCGAACCGGACCTCCTGGTTGGCGAACAGCCCGCGCTGGCGAACGCTGTGGACGCTGATCCCGTCGATCTTGGCGCCGCGGGCGCCGTGGGGGTCGGTCTCGGTGGCATCGGGGGTCTCTCCCAGGCCGGCGGTGGCGCGCGCCGCGGCGATCCGGCCGGCGGTGGTGATGGCCGTACCGGAGGGGGCGTCCACCTTCATCGGGTGGTGCAGCTCGATGATCTCGACCGACTCGAAGAACGGGGCGGCGATCTCGGCGAACTTCATCATCAGCAGCGAGCCGATGGAGTAGTTGGACGCCACGATGGCGTTGGCCCGCCCGTCGGCGAACAGCTCCCGGACGCGGTCCAGGCGCTCGGGGGTGAAGCCCGTCGTGCCCACGACGGCGTGGACGCCCTGGGCGGCGCACCACTCGAGGTTGCCCATCACGGCGTCCGGCACGGTGAAGTCGATGGCCACATCGGAGTCCACCGCCAGGGCCGGATCGTCGCCCACGTCGAGGGCGGCGACCAGCTCCAGGTCGTCGGCCGCCTCGACCGCACGACACACCTCGACGCCCATGCGCCCCTTCGCCCCGAACACCGCCACTTTCAACATGCGGCCATCCTAGGGCCGCCCCGGGTCGTGCGCCCGGCCGGCATCCGCCCACGTCACTGCCCGAGTGCAAGGAAGCCGGCGTCGCAACGCCAGCTCCCTGCACCCTGGGCAGCGAGGTGGACGACGCGGCACAGGTTGGCCTACGGACAACACCCCCTGCCCGCTGGACAACAGCTGGGCCCGCCGACACCCGGTTGGCTGGTCTCCATGGAACCTCGCATCTGGTCGACCTCCGAACTCGCCGCCCTCAAAGGCTGGGGCCCCGCCCAGGTGCGGAGCGCCGTACGGGAGGGACGCATCACCCGAGTGAGACGGGGATCCTTCATCGAGGCGCCGGCGCCCAGACCCGGTGCGGCGCACATCGCCCGGGTCCGTGCCGCGGCGCACGCGCTGGGCGAAGGAACCGTCGTGAGCCACATCTCGGCTGCCGTGCTCCTGGGTCTCCCGGTGCCTCAGTCCCTGCTCTCGTCGGTCTGGGTCACCCGGCCACACTCCAACGGTGAGCGGACGCCGACGCTTCGCGCCTTCCGTGCCCCCGTGCCCGACGACGAGCGCACGGTGGTGCAGGGCGTCCCGGTCACATCGCTGGCCCGCACCGTGGTCGATCTGGCGCGGACCGTCCCGTTCGAGTGGGGTGTCGCCGCGGCGGACGCCACGCTCCGTCAGGGGGTGCAACGCGTCGCGCTCGAACAGGCGCTGGACAGAGCCAGGAGGCGTCCGGGCATGCGCCGGGCGCGCCGGGTGGTCGCGTTCGCCGATGGACGAGCCGGCTCGCCGGGTGAGTCCCTGAGCCGAGCCCACTTTCTCCTCCAGGGCGTCCCCGCGCCCGTGTTGCAGCGCGTGGTGCGCACGGCGTCCGGCATCGTCGTCGGCCTGGGTGACTTCGGCTGGGAGGACGAGCGGGTGATCGGTGAGTTCGACGGTGCTCTCAAGTACGACGGGGGGCTCGGGCGCCCCGAGGACGTGATCATGGCGGAGAAGCGGCGCGAGCAGGCGTTCCGCGACGAAGGCTGGTGGCTCGTGCGCTGGGGCTGGAGCGAACTCCTCCGACCCGCCGAACTGGCGGAACGGGTGCGGCGGGCCCTCGACCACGGCCGCCGACAGACATCGTGACTGGCTCCGCCCCACTACGCTGGCCCAGCGCCACTCCACCGGCAGTGCAACACCGGCAAAGTGGTGTTGCCACCGCGAAGTGTCGGGAAACCAGCCCCCACGAGGGGCGCGACCCGGTGGGCCGACCCGGGACGCCGAACGGCGCCGCCCCTCAGGAGCGACGCCGTTCGTGGTGAGCCGTGGCTCGGGATCATGCCTCGGCGGGAGCCTCGGCGTCCTCGGCCTTCTTCTCGCCCTCAACGACCGGGACCAGCGACAGCTTGCCCTTGTCGTCGATCTCGGAGATCTCGACCTGGACCTTCTGGCCGACCGACAGGACGTCCTCGACGTTCTCGACGCGGTTGCCGTTGTTCAGCGTGCGCAGCTTGCTGATGTGCAACAGGCCGTCCTTGCCGGGCAGCAGCGACACGAACGCGCCGAACGCCATCAGCTTGACGACGGTACCGAGGTACCGCTCGCCCTTCTCCGGCATGGTCGGGTTGGCGATCGCGTTGATCAGCGAGCGGGCGGCCTCGGCGGACTCGCCGTTGGTCGCGCCGATGAAGATCGTGCCGTCGTCCTCGATGGAGATGTTGGCGCCAGTGTCATCCTGGATCTGGTTGATCATCTTGCCCTTGGGGCCGATGACCTCGCCGATCTTGTCGACCGGGATCTTCACCGTGATGATGCGCGGCGCATACAGGCTCATCTCGTCGGGAGTGTCGATGGCCTCGCTCATGACGTCGAGCAGCGTGTGGCGCGCCTCGCGGGCCTGCTGCAGCGCCGAGGCGAGCACCTCCGACGGGATGCCGTCGAGCTTGGTGTCGAGCTGGAGCGCGGTGATGAAGTCACGCGTGCCGGCGACCTTGAAGTCCATGTCGCCCAGCGCGTCCTCGGCGCCCAGGATGTCGGTGAGCGCGACGTAGCGCATCTCGCCGTCGATCTCCTCGGACATGAGGCCCATGGCGATGCCGGCCACGGGGGCCTTCAGCGGCACGCCGGCGTTCATCAGCGACAGCGAGCTGGCGCAGACCGAACCCATGGACGTCGAGCCGTTCGAGCCGAGTGCCTCCGACACCTGACGGATCGCGTAGGGGAACTCCTCGCGGCCCGGCAGCACCGGCACCAGCGCGCGCTCGGCGAGCGCCCCGTGGCCGATCTCGCGGCGCTTGGGGGAACCAACGCGACCGGTCTCACCGGTGGAGTACGGCGGGAAGTTGTAGTTGTGCATGTAGCGCTTGGTCGTCTCGGGCGAGAGCGTGTCCAGCTTCTGCTCCATGTCGAGCATGTTCAGCGTGGAGACGCCCAGGATCTGGGTCTCGCCGCGCATGAACAGCGCCGAGCCGTGGACGCGCGGGATCACGCCGACCTCGGCCGACAGGGTGCGGATGTCGCGGGTGCCGCGGCCGTCGATGCGGACGCCCTCGGTGAGGGTCTTGCGGCGGACGACCTTCTTGGTCAGGGCACGGTACGCGCCGGTGACCTCCTTCTCGCGGCCCTCGAAGCGGGGGCCCACCTCCTCGCGGACGGCGGCGAGCAGATCCTCGGTGGAGGTCTCGCGCTCGTGCTTGCCAGCGATGCTCATGACGGCCTGCAGGCGCTCGGTGGCGACCTGGGCGACGGCCTCGAAGACGTCGTCCTCGTAGTCGCGGAAGACCGGGAAGGACTTCATCGCCTTGGGCAGCTGGTTGGCCAGCTCGGCCTGGGCCTCGCAGAGGGCCTTGATGAAGGGCTTGGCGGCCTCGAGACCGGACGCCACGACCTCCTCGGTCGGAGCCTTCTTGCCGGCGCGGACCTGGTCGACGGTGGTCTCGGTGCCACCGGCCTCGACCATCATGATCGCGACGTCGCCGTCGGGCAGGACGCGGCCGGCGACGGCCATGTCGAAGACCGAGGCCTCCATCTGCTCCACGGTCGGGAAGCCGACCCACTGGTCGCCGATGAGGGAGACGCGG
Source organism: Propioniciclava sinopodophylli (assembly GCF_004324755.1). Classification (GTDB taxonomy): domain Bacteria; phylum Actinomycetota; class Actinomycetes; order Propionibacteriales; family Propionibacteriaceae; genus Propioniciclava; species Propioniciclava sinopodophylli. Next base: position 96,350 of record NZ_SDMQ01000008.1, on the reverse strand, counting down.
ACGCCACCGACCGGGCCGGCGAACGGCAGGCCGGCGAGCGTGGTGGACGCCGACGCGGCGTTGATCGCGAGCACGTCGTAGCGGACGTTCGGGTTCAGCGCCATGACCGTGACGACGACCTGGACCTCGTTGCGCAGGCCCTTGACGAAGCAGGGGCGCAGCGGGCGGTCGATCAGGCGGCACGCGAGGATGGCGGCCTCGGACGGGCGGCCCTCGCGGCGGAAGAACGAGCCGGGGATGCGGCCCGCGGCGTACATGCGCTCTTCGACGTCGACCGTCAGCGGGAAGAAGTCGATCGCGTCACGCGGGTTGTTCTGGGCGGTGGTGGCGCTCAGCAGCATCGTGTCCTCGTCGAGGTACACGGCGGCGGAGCCGTTCGCCTGCTGCGCGAGCAGGCCGGATTCGAAGCGCACGACGTGCTTGCCGTACGAACCGTTGTCGATGACCGCTTCCGTGAAGCGGACCTCGGGACCCTCCATGGCCATGGAGTATTTCCTTTCAAGCGTGCAACACCTGAGCTCCGGCCACTCATTCGTAGGGTTTCGGTCTTCGATCGAGGCCCACGGGACGCTTGTCGCCCCGGAGGCCACTACCGAGGACCGAATAGCGCGGGCCAGGTGCAGCGGTGGACATGTGTTCAGTTGTGGTGTTCAGGCTAGCGCCTGGACATGCGCATCAGGGAGCGGCCGCGCAGGCCACTCCCTGATGTGGGGACGTGTACGTCAACGGCGCAGGCCGAGACGCGCGATCAGCGCACGGTAGTGCTCGACGTCGTTCTTGGCGACGTAGTTGAGCAGGCGCCGGCGCTGGCCGACCAGCAGCATGAGGCCACGACGGCTGTGGTGGTCACCCTTGTGCTGCTTCAGGTGCTCGGTCAGGTGCGAGATTCGCTTGGACAGCAGGGCGATCTGGACATCGGGAGAGCCCGTGTCGCCCGGCGTCGTCGCGTACTCCTCGATGATGGCCTTCTTCGTTGCGGCATCCATGTGCTGCTCCCCTCGTCCGTTGCGCGGTGCCGTTCCCGGTCGGGTGGCTCTCTTGATCCGCGGGCGCTCTGACGCCGGTGGACCACTCTACCGGACGCCGCACCGCACCTCCCAATCGCCCACGTCGGATGCCCTTTCAACCTGTCGAAGTCGAAACTCTCGATGCCGTGAGGCCGTGCACACCACGACACGTCGTAGTAGCCTGAGCGGGCCAAGCGCAAAGGAGTGCCATGAGCGTTGTGATCGGGATCCCGGCGAGTGCGGAGCACGAGACCCGCTCCCCCATCGTCGGTGACGTCGTCAAGAAGCTGGCCGGGTTGGGTGCCCGCGTGCTCGTGCAGCGAGGGGCGACCGACACCGCGTTCGCCACCCCCGAATCCCTCGGCGACGTCGAGTGGGCCGACTCCACCGCGGACGTCATCGCCGGCAGCGACATCGTCTGGACCATCGGCAACCTGTCGGACGCCGACGCCGCGGCCCTGCGCCCCGGCCAGGTGCTGATGGGCCTGCTGACGCCGTACGCCAGCGCCGAGCACGCGAACGCCCTGGCCGCGACGGGCGCGACCACCTTCGCGCTGGAGCTGCTGCCGCGCATCTCGCGCGCCCAGTCGATGGACATCCTCAGCTCGCAGGGTTCGGCGTCCGGCTACCAGTGCGTGCTGATCGCCGCGGCCCGCGCGCCCAAGTTCTTCCCGATGCTGACGTATGCCGCGGGCACGATTCGGCCCAGCCGCGTGCTGGTCATCGGCGCCGGCGTGGCCGGCCTGCAGGCGATCGCCACCGCCAAGCGCCTGGGCGCCATGGTGCAGGGCTACGACGTCCGCCCCGAGACCCGCGAGCAGGTCGAGAGCCTGGGCGCCAAGTTCGTCGACACCGGCGTCCACGCGGCCGGCGAGGGCGGCTACGCCCGCGAGCTGACCGCCGAGGAGGTCGACCAGCAGCGCGCCGCCCTGGCCAAGGCCGTGGCGGACGCCGACGTGCTGATCACGACCGCGGCCGTCCCCGGTAGGAAGGCGCCGGTCATCGTGACCCGCGCGATGGTCGAGGCCATGAAGCCCGGGTCCGTGGTGGTCGACATGGCCGCCGAAGGCGGCGGCAACGTCGAGGGGACCGCGGCTGGCAAGGAGGTCAAGGTCGGCGGCGCCCGCGTCGTGGGCCCGGTGAACCTGCCCGGCAGGATGCCCGTCCACACCTCGGAGATGTTCGCCAAGAACCTGCTCAGCTTCACCACGCCGATGATCGCCGACGGCAGGCTCTCCATCGACTGGGGCGACGAGGTCATCGCGGGCACCGCGCTGACCCACGACGGCCGGGTCGTCCACGCGGGCGTCGCCAAGGTGCTCGGCCTGCCCCAGCCCACCCCGCTGCCCACCGAAGCCACAGCGTCGAAGGAGCCGACCGCATGATCGACCTGCTCTACCTCTACATCTTCATCCTCGCCGCCTTCGTCGGCTACGAGGTTATCTCGCGGGTGCCAGTGATCCTGCACACGCCTTTGATGTCCGGCTCCAACTTCGTGCACGGCGTCGTCCTGGTCGGCTCGATGTGGGCGCTGGCCCACGCCGAGACGCCCATCCAGCTGGTGCTGGGCTTCCTCGCGGTGTTGCTCGGCGCGGCGAACGCCGCGGGCGGCTACATCGTGACCGAGCGGATGCTCGGCATGTTCACCACCAAGGACAAGAAGGCGGTCGAGGCATGACCTGGGTGCTCAACGGCGTCTACCTGGTCGCCGCCGTCCTGTTCATCCTCGGCCTGAAGGCGATGAGCTCGCCCAAGACCGCGGCCGCGGGCATCAAGTGGGCCGGCGTGGGCATGGTGCTCGCGACCCTGGCGACCTTCTTCATCCCCGGCGAGAGCGGCGGGCTGGCCTACTTCGCGCCGGACAAGACGATCAACCTGGTCCTGGCCGTGGTCGCCATCGTCGTCGGCGGCGGTGTGGCGGCCTGGCTCGGCAAGGTCGTCAAGATGACCGACATGCCGCAGATGGTCGCCATCTACAACGGCATGGGCGGCGGCGCTGCGGCCCTGATCGCCGCGGTCGAGTTCACCCGCCCGGTGCCCCCGACCGGCCTGCACGCCGTGCTGGCCATGCTGGGCGCGTTCATCGGCTCGGTCGCCTTCTCCGGCTCGGTGCTGGCGTGGGCGAAGCTGCAGGGCGTCATGGGCAAGGCGGTCCGCTGGCCGGTGCAGAACCTGGGCAACGTGATCCACACGCTGGTCACCCTCGGCCTCGGCATCGCGATCGTGGTGGTGGGCCCACACCCGATCCTCGTGGTGGCCTTCTTCCTCATGGCCCTGATCCTGGGCCTGGCCCTGACCTCCCCCATCGGCGGCGCCGACATGCCGGTGGTCATCTCCCTGCTCAACGCGTTCACCGGCCTGGCCGTCGGCCTGGAGGGCTACGTGCTGGGCAACCCGGCCCTGATCATCGCCGGCATCGTGGTCGGCGCTGCCGGCACGCTGCTGACCCTGCTCATGGCCAAGGCCATGAACCGGCCGCTCACCAATGTGCTGTTCACACCCATCTCCGGCGAGGCCCAGTCCGTCGACGGCCCCGGCGGCACCATGAAGGAGGCCTCCGCCATGGACGCCGCCGCCATGATGCGCTACGCCGAGAGCGTCATCATCGTGCCCGGCTACGGCATGGCGGTGGCCGGCGCCCAGCACAAGGTCTACGAGATGACCAAGCTGCTCGAGGCCGAGGGTGTCGACGTGAAGTTCGCCATCCACCCGGTCGCGGGTCGCATGCCCGGCCACATGAACGTGCTCCTGGCCGAGGCCGGCGTCCCCTACGACCAGATCTTCGACCTGGACGAGATCAACTCCGACTTCCCGCTGTGCGACGTGGCCCTGGTCATCGGCGCGAACGACGTGGTCAACCCCGTCGCCCGCACCGACAAATCCAGCCCCATCTACGGCATGCCGATCCTGGACGCCGACAAGGCGCGCCAGTGCATCGTCATCAAGCGTGGACGCGGTGCGGGCTACTCGGGCATCGAGAACGCGCTGTTCTTCGCCGACAACACCTCGATGCTGTACGGCTCGGCCCAGCAGGCGGTCGCCGAGGTCGTCACGCACATCAAGGAGCTCAGCTGAGCCCCAAGGGGGCGGTGCGTGGGCCCACGCGGGCATCGTCGGCCGACGATGCCCGCCGGGTAAGACGGACTTGCGTTTCGCCGAGCATCCGCAACACTGGGGCAGTGCGTGGGGATGCGCACATGAGGAGGAGTGAGGACATGGCCGGGGCTGGCAGGGCATCGATCGAGACGCGACTCGCGACGGCGGAGGACCTTCCGGCCCTCGAGGCCAACGAGACCGCCAAGACGAAGGGTCTCTCGGCCTCGTACCTGGAGGAGCAGGCCAAGGGCGGCTACTACGTCGTCGTCGGCCTCATCGACGGCGAGATCGCCGGCCGCGTGATCCTCGACACCCGCGACGACGACGGCACGCCGCTCGTCCCCGAGATGAAGCTCCTGTGGGTCTACCCGCAGGGTCGCCGCAAGGGCCTCGGCGCCGCGCTCACCCAACATCTGGAGGAGCTGGCCCGCGAGCTCGGCTACGACGAGGTCTTCCTCGGCGTCACTCCCGACAACCCGGCCGCCATCCCCCTCTACGTCGGCCTGGGCTACGCCCCGACGGGCGAGCACCGCTCGGCCATCAACCTGTCCGTCATCGACGGCGAGGGCGAGGGCACCAACGACCCGATCGAGGCGATCTTCCGCAAGTCGCTGACGGTCCGCTGACCGCCGACGTCGAGGGCCCCACCCGTGCGGGTGGGGCCCTCGACGCATGTCTGGCTGCACGACGGCGTCCAGCTCGGCCCCGCCCGCGCGCGCCGAAGAGGAAGGGGGCCCGGCTCAACGGGCGGCGCTATCCCGCGGTGCGGGCTTCAGCAAGGGCCTGACGCGTGGCCTCGACGTCGGCGTCCATCTGGGCGACCAGCGCCTCGATGCCGTCAAAGCGGACCTGCCCGCGGATGCGCGAGCAGAAGTCGACCGCGATCGGGGCGTCGTAGAGCTCCAGGTCGTCGCGGTCGAGCACGAAGCTCTCCACACGGCGGTCGTGGCCGTCGAAGGTCGGGTTCGAGCCCACCGAGATGGCGGCCGGCCACGCGGGCGTCCGCTCGCCGGCGGGCAGGGGGTTGCCGTGGGCGTCGCGGCCGTCCATGCGGGTGACCCAGCCGGCGTAGACACCGTCGGCGGGACAGGCGTACTCGTTGGGCACCGGCAGGTTCGCGGTCGGGAAGCCCAGCTCGCGGCCGCGCTTGTCCCCATGGCGGACGATGCCGCGGAAGCGGAACGGGCGACCCAGCAGCTCGGCGGCGTGCACCACGTCGCCCGACTCGAGGGCGGCCCGGACGCCGGAGCTGCAGGTCTCCTCGTCGCCGACGTGCACGAGCGGCAGCCCGGTCACCGCGAAACGGCCCTCCCCGAGCGAGGTCAGCGCTGCGACGTCACCGGCCGCCCTGTGGCCGAAGCGGAAGTTCTCCCCCACCACGACGCGGCGGGGCGCCAGCGGGAGGATGTGGGACTCGACGAACTCGGCCGGGGTCTGCTGCGACAGCTCGCGGGTGAAGTCGATCACCCGCACCTCGTCGGCGCCGGCAGCGCGCAGCAGGGCGACGCGGTCCTCGAGGTTGGTGAGCAGCTTGGGGCCCCCGTCGGGGCGGACGACCGAGGCCGGGTGCGGCCAGAAGGTGAGGACGACCAGGGGCACGCCCGGCTCGGCCCGCTTGGCCGCGGCGAGCACCTGCTGGTGCCCGGGGTGCACGCCGTCGAAGTTGCCGATGACCACCACGGACCCTGTCAACGCCTGCTCCCTCCGGTTTCGCTGCCCGCTCACCCTACAACGCCACACGCTCAGGCCAGCACCGCGACGGGCTCGCTGCCGGACGCCGCGGGCCGGTAGAGCGCCAGCAGCCGCCCGTCGTGGACGAGCGCGGTGGGGTCGGCGGGCACCGCGAGCGAGAGGGCGCGGCCGTAGCCGATGTCGCGGGCGGCGCCGGCGTCCACCTCGACGGTGGCGAAGGCGAGCGGGGCGATGGCGCCCAGCGGGTAGGGGCGCACGTCGAACAGCTCGCCGCGCTCCAACTGGGGCAGGTCGGCGTCCCACGTTGCGTGGTCGAGCCCGAACGGCCCCACGCGGGTGCGGCGCAGGGCGGTCAGGTGCCCGCCCACGCCGAGGGCGGCGCCCAGGTCGCGCGCCAGGGCCCGGATGTAGGTGCCCGAGCTGCAATCGACCACGACGTCCACGTCGACGACGCCCAGCCCGTCGACGTCGGCCCGGCGCACGTCGGCGACGTCGAAGCGGGAGACTGTGACCTCCCGAGCCGCCAGCGCGACGTCCTCACCCCTGCGGGCCAGCGCGTAGGCGCGTTGGCCGTTGACCTTGATCGCGGACACGGTGCTGGGCACCTGCGAGATGGTGCCCGTCAGGGCTTCCACCCCGGCACGCAGGCGCGACCCCACGGCGGCCAGGGTCGCGCCCGCCGCGTCCGTCACCTCACCGTCGGCGTCGTCGGTGTTGGTCGCCTGACCGAGCCGGATCGTGGCCTCGTAAGTCTTGGTGGTGAGCAGCAGGTGGCCGAGCAGCCGGGTGCCCTTCTCGACGCCGAGGACGAGCACCCCGGTGGCCATCGGGTCGAGCGTGCCGGCGTGGCCCACCTTCTTGGTGCCCAGCGCCCGGCGCGCCCGCGCGACGACCCGGTGGCTCGTGATGCCCGAGGGCTTGTCGACGACCAGGAGGGACGGCTCGGCCACCGGCTCAGGCCTCGTCGCCCTCGCCCAAGGCGTCCGCGTCGTCCGCTTCGTCCTCGTGGGGCTTCTTGTAGGGGTCGGCCTCGCCGGCGTAGGTGGCCCCGGCGGAGCGGGCGGCCAGGTCGGCGTCGGAGGCGCGCGCCTTGGCGAGCAGGGCCTCCATCTCGGCGGCGGTCTCCTGCACGGCGTCCAGCACGAACGCGATCGTCGGGGTGAACTTCATGCCCAGGTTCTTGCCGACCGTGGAGCGGATCATGCCCGTGGCCGAGTTGAGGGCCGCGGCGGTGCCCACGCGCTCCTCCTCGCCACCCAGGACGGTGTAGAACACGGTGGCCTCGCGGCCGTCACCGGTGAGTCGCACGTCGGTCACCGTGACGAAGTCGCCCAGGCGCGGATCCTTGATGCGGCGTTCGATGAGCTCCGCCACGATCACCTTGATCTGCTCGGCGACCTTGATGTACCTCGGGTTGCCCATGGTCGGGTTTCCTCTCTCTCGAACGGAATCTGCAGTCTAGTGGGGCGCCGGAGACAGGCACGCAACGCGATCGCTCCCACCCTGATGCGTGGGCTGCATCAGGATGGGAGCGATCCGATCAGGTCAGGTCAGGTCGCCGAGCTCAGTCGCGCGGCTTTTCCAGCATCTCGTAGGTCTCGACGATGTCGCCGTTCCTGATGTCGTTGTAGTTGTGGAGCGTGAGACCACACTCGTAACCCTCGCGGACATCGGTGACGTCGTCCTTCTCGCGCCGCAGCGACGCGATCGAGGTCTCCGTGACGACCACGCCGTCGCGGAGCAGACGCGCCTTCGCATTGCGCTTGATGTGACCATCGAGCACCATGCAGCCGGCGATCGTGCCGAACTTCGAGCTGCGGAAGATCTCGCGGATCTCCGCCTGACCCATCGTCTTCTCCTCGAAGATCGGCTTGAGCAGACCCTTGAGGGCGGCCTCCACGTCGTCGATCGCCGCGTAGATGACCGAGTAGTAGCGGATGTCGACGCCCTCGGAGTCGGCCAGCTGCGTCGCCTTGCCCTGCGGGCGGACGTTGTAGCCGATGATGACGGCGTCGGACGCCGCGGCCAGCGAAACGTTCGTCTCGGTGATGGCACCGACACCGCGGTCGATGACGCGCAGCGACACCTCGTCGCCGACGTCGATCTGGGCCAGCGAGTCCTCCAGCGCCTCGACCGAACCGGCCGAGTCGCCCTTGAGGATGAGCTTGAGCTCTTGGGTCTCGCCCTTCTCGATCTGCTCGAACAGCTGGTCGAGGGTCTTGCGGCGCGTCGTCTTGGCCAGGAAGGCCGCACGCTGGCGGGCCTCGCGCTTGTCGGCGATCTGGCGGGCCATCCGGTCGTCCTCGACGACCAGGAAGTTGTCGCCGGCCCCCGGCACGGAGGTCAGGCCGAGCACCTGCACCGGCATCGAGGGCGGGGCCTCGTCGACGGTCTCGCCGGTGTCGGTGATCATCGCGCGGACGCGGCCGTGGGCGGAGCCGGCGACGATCGAGTCTCCGGTCCTCAGCGTGCCGCGGTGCACCAGGACGGTGGCCACGGGGCCGCGGCCCTTGTCGAGGTGCGCCTCGATGGCCACACCCTGGGCGGGCATGTCCGGGTTGGCGCGCAGGTCGAGGGCGGCGTCCGCCGTCAGCACGATGGCCTCGAGCAGGTTGTCCAGGCCCTGGTGCGTGACCGCCGAGACGTCGACGAACATCGTGTCGCCGCCGTACTCCTCGGGGATCAGGCCGTACTCGGTCATCTCGCCGCGCACCTTGACGGGGTCGGCGGTCTCCTTGTCGACCTTGTTGACCGCGACCACGATCGGCACGTCGGCCGCCTTCGCGTGGTTCAGCGCCTCGATCGTCTGGGGCATCACGCCGTCGTCGGCCGCGACCACGAGGATGGCGATGTCGGTCGACTTGGCGCCACGGGCACGCATGGCGGTGAACGCCTCGTGGCCCGGGGTGTCGATGAAGGTGATGCGACGCTCGACGTCACCGATCTCGGTGGCGACCTGGTAGGCACCGATGGCCTGCGTGATGCCACCGGCCTCGCCGGCCACCACGTTGGCGTGGCGCAGCGCGTCCAGCAGCTTCGTCTTGCCGTGGTCGACGTGGCCCATGACGGTGACCACCGGCGGGCGCGACTCGAGGTCGTCCTCGTCGCCGAAGTCCTCGCCGAACTCGATGTCGAACGACTCGAGCAGTTCGCGGTCCTCGTCCTCGGGGGAGACGACCTCGATGGTGTAGTTCAACTCCGCGCCCAGCACCTGGAGGGTGTCGTCGGCCACCGACTGGGTGGCGTTGACCATCTCGCCCAGGTGGAACAGCACCTGCACCAGCGATGCCGGCTCGACGCCGATCTTCTCGGCCAGGTCGGTCAGCGACGCTCCGCGACGGAGGCGGACCTTCTGGCCCTCACCGCTGCGGATCCGCACGCCACCGATCGTCGGGGCCTCCATCTGGTCGAACTCTGCGCGACGCGCCTTCTTGCTCTTCCGTCCGCGCCGGGCCGGGCCACCGCCACGGCCGAACGCACCCTGGGTGCCACCACCGGCGCGACCGCCACGGCCGCGGCCACCGCCGCCACCGATCGGGCCCGTCGAGGGGCCGCCGCCCATGCCCGGACGACCGCCACCGGCACCGCCGGGGCGACCGCGGCCGGGGCCGCCGGGGCCGCCACCGGGGCGACCCGCGCGGGCACCCGCGGGGCTGAGCTGGTTGGAGACCTGCTTGGGCATCATAGCCGGGTTCGGGCGCGGCATGCCGGGCAGTCCGCCCGTGCCACCCGGACGCGGCATGCGCGGGGCACCCTCGCCACCGGGGCGGGGGCCGGGACGACCCGCCGCACCCGGCGCACCGGGACGCGGTGCGCCGCCGGGGCCCTCGGGACGCGGGCGACGGACGCCCATGCCCTGGCTGGGTGCGAAGGGGTTGTTGCCCGGGCGCGGGGCGCCGGACGGACGACCGGGACGGTTGCCGGGCAGGCCGCCCGAACCGCCCGGACGGGGGCCGGGGGCACCAGGCCGGGGAGCCGCGGCGCCGGGACGGGGGGCCGGAGCACCCGGACGCGGCGCGGGCGCGGGCGCGGGGGCCTGGGCGCTGGGGCGGGGCGCCGGGGCACCGGGACGGGCAGCGGGGGCTGCCGGACGCTGCTCCGGGGCCTGCGGTGCGGCGGACGCCGCGGGCGCGGCCGGCTGGGCCGGTGCCTGCGGGGCCGGAGCCGCCTCTGCGGGAACCGGGGCCGGGATCGCCTCGGCGGGAGCCGGGGCCGGCGACTGGGCGGCGGGGGCGGCTGGCTGCGGGGCGGCCGGACGCGGTGCGCCGGGGCGCGGGCCGGGGGCGCCGGGACGCGGCGAACCTGCGGCGGGGGCCGCGGGCTTCGTGGCAGGCGCCGCGGGAGCGGGCGCGCCGGGGGCGGGCTTGCCGGACTGGCCGCCCTTGAGCTTCTCGGTCAGCCGCCGGACAACCGGCGGCTCGATCGTGGATGATGCGGACCGGACGTACTCGCCCATGTCCTGGAGTGTCTTGAGGACATCCTTGCTTTCGAGTCCGAACTCTTTCGCGAGTTCGTAGACGCGGACCTTGGCCACTACTCTCCTTCAGGCCCGCGAGTGCGCAGGCCAGTTAGTTGTTGATGCTCATTTCTGGGAACTCATCGAGTGGTCATGAGCGTTAGCCCACCTTCTGGTTGTGTTCGCGCACGAGCTGCGCGAAGCGCGTCAAATAGTCTAGTCGCTCGGGGGCCGAAATGCCCAAGCGGGGCCCAGCGCGTCGACCTGCGCGACGACCTCGGCCAGCGCCGCCGACTCACTCACCGGCAACCGGAGCGCCCGCGGGATCGCCCGGCGCTTCAGCGCGGCGGCCCCGCACCCGGGGTGCAGCCACGCACCGCGTCCGGGTGCGGTACGGCTCACCACGACCCCGCCCGCGGCCCCGCGGGCCACGCGCACGAGCGAGGCCTGGTCGTCGGTCCTCCGGCACCCCACACACGTCCTGATCGGCACGGGACAACCCTAGTGGCCCGCAACGATGCGCCCGTGGCACGCTGCCGCTGAGGGGAGAAGTGTAGGGCGGAGATCAAGTTACTTGATCTCGACAATCTCGATGTTGAGATTCTTTGCTCCATGCCTTACCTTCTGGAGAAGACCGGGGCCAACGACGGCCCCACTGCCGCGTGAGGAGCGCCTGCATGTCGCCAGACCGTGACGAGTCACAGGGCAAGCCCTGGGCCGACGAAACCGAGTTCCACCTCCCCGAGGACCACTGGCCGCTGCCTGAGCTGGTCCACACCGAGAAGCCGCACGAGGCGCCGACCACCGACTCCTTCGTCGCCGTCTCCAAGACCGCCGAGTACCTGAATCTGCGCTCGACGTTCCGCAACTTCGCGTTCCCGATGACGGTCGCCGGCCTGGTGTCCTACTTCACCTTCGTGCTGCTGTCGATCTACGCCGTCGACTTCATGGCGACCCCGCTGGTCGGTTCACTGAGCGTCGGCATGACGATCGGCCTGCTCCAGTTCGCCGTCGTGTACGCCTGGACCTTCATCTACGTCAAATTCGCCACCAAGAAGCTCGACCCCGTGTCGGGTGCCCTGAAGGCCCAGCTCGAGAAGGGGGTCCAGGCATGACGCTGTTGGAAACCACCCAGTACGGCAACCCGATGATCAACATCGGGGTGTTCGCCCTGTTCGTCGTCGCCACGATGGGCATCGTCATCGTCGTGACGCGCCAGAAGTCCAAGGCCACCGACTTCTACACCGGCGGCGCCGCCTTCTCGGGCCGCCAGAACGGCCTCGCCATCACCGGCGACTACCTGTCGGCCGCCGCCTTCCTCGGCGTGACGGGCGCCATCGCCCTCTACGGCTACGACGGCCTGCTCTACTCCGTCGGCTTCTTCGTGGCCTGGATCGTGGCCCTGTTCCTCGTGGCCGAGCCGCTGCGCAACACCGGCAAGTACACGATGGCCGACGTCCTCAGCTTCCGCATGAACCAGAAGCCGGTCCGCACCGCGGCCGCGACCTCCACCCTGGTCATCTCGTTCGTGTACCTGCTGGCCCAGATGGCCGGCGCCGGTGGCCTCGTGGCCCTGCTGCTCGGCGTGTCCGACCGCAACATGCAGTCGCTCGTGATCGCCCTGGTCGGCCTGCTGATGGTCGCTTACGTCCTCATCGGCGGCATGAAGGGCACCACCTGGGTGCAGATGATCAAGGCCGTCCTGCTCGTGGGCGGCGCCTCCGTCATGGCCCTGCTCGTGCTGCTCGGCGACGGCTTCAACCTGTCGGAGCTGATGGCCCAGGCCCAGACCGCGGCCCTCGACCCTGCCTACGGCAACGGCAAGGACCTCCTGGTGCCCATGCAGCAGTACGGAGCCTCGGAGTTCACCAAGCTGTCCTTCCTGTCGCTGTCGATCGCGCTGGTCGCCGGCCCCTCGGGCCTGCCCCACGTTCTCATGCGCTTCTAGACGGTGCCCACCGCCAAGGAGGCCCGTCGCTCCGCCGTCTGGGCCATCGCCCTGATCGGCGTGTTCTTCCTGATCACGCTGGTGCTCGGCATGGGTGCCGCCAAGCTGGTCGGCCCGGCCGCGATCCTCGCCGCACCCGGTGGGGCGAACGCCGCAGCCCCGCTGCTCGCCCTCGAGTTGGGTGGTGAGATCTTCATGGGCGTCATCTCGGGCGTCGCCTTCGCGACGATCCTCGCGGTGGTCGCCGGCCTCACGATCACGGCGTCCGCCTCGTTCGCCCATGACGTGTACAACTCCATCCTCAAGGGCGGCAAGGCCGATCCCGAGCAGGAGGTCAAGGTCGCCCGCATCACGTCGGTCGTCATCGGCGTGCTGGCGATCATCGGCGGCATCTTCGCCAACGGCCAGAACATCGCCTTCCTGATCTCGCTGGCGTTCGCGGTGGCGGCATCGGCCAACCTGCCGTCCATCCTGTACACGATGTACTGGCGCCGGTTCAACACGCGCGGCTCGGTCTGGTCGATCTATGCCGGCCTGATCAGCTCCGTCGTGCTGATCCTGTTCTCCCCCTCCATCTCGGGCTCCAAGTCCGCGATGCTGGGCGAGGCGGTCAACTTCGCGTGGTTCCCGCTCACGAACCCGGCGCTCGTCTCGGTGCCGCTGGCCTTCCTGGCCGGCTACATCGGCACGGTCACCTCCGCGGTGCGCGGCGACCAGGAGCTCGCCGCCGAGATGGAGGTCCGCTCCATGACCGGTGCGGGCGCGGGCGAGGCCATCGCCCACTGAGAATGCTGGCGTGCACCGACGTCGCTGTACGCCGACCCACTACGGACGGCCGGCCCCACCCGGGGCCGGCCGTCCGGGCATTCACAGGGCGTTGACAGGAACGCCGAAGGCCCTCGACAGATCCGAGCGGCTGAATGGTGATCATGCAAGGAGCACCGAAAGGAAACACCATGAACAGCATCCAGAAGGTCGGACTGACCCTCGGCACCGCCGCTCTCGCCCTCGGGGGTGTCGCGGGGATCTCCAGCCTCGCGCAGGCGGCGGACCCGACGGCGGCGCCCACGACGACCACACCCCAGGCGGACCAGTCCCAGCAGGGCGGGCGCGGGGAGGCCGGCGAGAAGCACCGCGGCGGCATGCAGGCCGCCGAGCTCGCCGAGAAGCTCGGCCTCGACGAGGCGAAGGTGTCCGAGGCCCTCCAGACCGCGCATGACGCGCTGCGCGAGGCGCGCCAGGCCGACGACTCCACCACGCGCCCGACGCAGGAGGAGCGCCGCGCCGAGCTCGCGGCAGAGCTGGCCAAGGCGCTGGGCGTCGACGAGGCCAAGGTCGCCGAAGCACTCACCGCGCTGGAGAGCGAGCGCGACGCCGAGCGCGCGGCCGCGCTGCAGGACCGCCTCGAGCAGGCCGTCACCGACGGCAAGCTCACCCAGGCCGAGGCCGACGCCGTCAAGAAGGCCGTCGAGGCCGGCGTCATTGGCGACGGCGGCCCGGGCGGGGGCGGCAAGGGAATGGGCCGCGGCGGCCGCTGACCGCACTCCTGGGGAGAAGGGACGGACGCCGCCCGCAGCGATGCGCTGCGGGCGGCGTCCGTGTCGTGAACCCGGGGCTCAGGCCTGGGTGTCGGGGCGGATGTCGATGCGCCAGCCGGTGAGGCGGGCGGCGAGGCGGGCGTTCTGCCCCTCGCGCCCGATCGCCAGCGACAGCTGGTAGTCCGGCACGATGACGCGGGCTGCCTTGGCGAACTGGTCGGTGACGATCACCGACGACACCTTGGCCGGGCTGAGCGCCTCGGCGACGAACTTGGCGCCGTCCTCGGACCAGTCGATGATGTCGATCTTCTCGCCGCTCAGCTCGTTCATGACAGCCCGGACCCGCTGGCCCATCGGGCCGATGCAGGCGCCCTTGGCCGACACGTTGGTGTCGTGGCTCACCACGGCGATCTTCGTGCGGAAGCCGGCCTCGCGGGCCACGGCCTTGATCTCCACCACGCCGGAGGCGATCTCGGGCGCCTCCAGCTTGAACAGGCGCTGCACCAGGTTCGGGTGCGTGCGGGAGACGACCACCTGGGGGCCCTTGGGCTCGCGGCGGACGGCCACCACGTACACCTTGAGTCGCTGGCCGTGGGTGTAGGTCTCGTTGGGCACCTGCTCGGCCGGGGGCATGATGGCCTCCAGCGGGCCGAGGTCGACCCGGACGGTGCGCGAGTCGCGGTCGGCCTGGACGACGCCGGTGACGATGTCACCCTCCTTGGCCGAGAAATGGCCGAACTTCTGCTCGTCCTCGGCCTCGCGCAGGCGCTGGAAGATGACCTGCCGGGCCGTCGCCGCGGCGACGCGGCCGAAGCCCTCCGGCGTGTCCTCGTACCAACCGACGACGACGCCCTCGTCGTCGGTCTCGGGCGCCATGACGGCGAAGCGGCCGGTCTTGGTGTCCAGCTCCACGCGCGCGCCCTTCACCGGGTGGGCCGACTTCTCGTAGGCGTTGAGGATGGCCTCCTCCATCGCGCCCACGAGGACCGTCATGGGGATCTCCTTGTCGCGCTCCAGGGAACGCAGTGCCGTCATGTCGATGTCCATGTCCTGCTCACTCCTCCTCGTCGTCGCCGGCGTCCTTGCGGAGCTCGGCCTGCACGACGGCCTTGCTGATGTCGGTGTACGCGACGCGACGAGTGTGCCCGTCCACGTCCAGGTCCACGCCGTCGGCGTCGGAGGCCTCGATGCGCCCGGTGACCTGGCCATCGGCGAGGGTGAGGGCGACCAGGCGTCCGACGTTGCGGCGGTAGTGCTTGGCCTCGGTCAGCGGACGGCTCACGCCGCGGCTGGAGACCTCCAGGGTGTACGGGGCCTGCCCGGTGGCGTCCGACTCGTCGAGGGCGACCGAGAGGGCGCGCGTGGCGTCGGCGATCTCGTCGAGGCTGGGGCCGCGGCCGTCCGGGCCGTCGCCGTCGAGGTAGACCCGCAGGAAGCTGCGCCGTCCGGCGCTGGCGATCTCGATGCGGTCGACCTCGAGGCCGTGCTGCTCGGCAACGGGCCCCACGAGTGCGGCGATGGCTTGTTCCTTCATGGCGCTCCGTTCCTGTTGTGGCCGTGCAGTTGTGTGAAGGACAGTGTAGCCCGCCGGCCGCTGGCCCCCGGTGTAGCCTCGTTCGCGTGCTGACCCGACGCGTCCTGCTGGGGGGTGCCGCGCTGGCGGCGCTCACCGGGTGCGGCGTCCTCCCGTCCGGGGTGCCCCCGGTCAGCGCCCCCACGCCCGATCCCTCCGTGCCCGGGCACGAGGCGCTGCAGGAGCTGCGCGCCCAGCTGGTGACCGCGGCGTCAGGCCCGCTGACGCGGGCGCAGGCCGACCTGCTGGGATGGGCGCTGGACGTGACCGACGACCAGTTCCCGGCCGTGTCGCTGTCCGCGCCCGTGGCGACGGCCGCCCCGACCCCCTCGCTGGTACCCGTCCCGACCCCGGCGGCCGAGGCGACCAGCACGCCCGCCCCCCCGCCCACGCCCACCGGCCTGGCCGCTGCGCTGGAGACGGCGCAGGAGGCCTTCACCGCCCAGGCCCTCGACGCGAGCACGGCCCGACCGATCGTCTGGGCGTCCATGGCCGCGTGGACGGTCGCGCTGGCCGCACAGTTCCCGGAGGCCTCCGGGGCGCGCGAGCCGGGCCGCGGCGTCCGCCTGCCGGCGCCGCAGGAGCCGGACGCCGCCGCCCAGGCCGCGCTCGACGCGGCCGCGGCCACCCTGTACGGGCTGCAGGTCGCGGCGGGCGCGCCCGGATTGGCGGCCGACGAGACGGACGCGCTGCGTGGCCGACTGGAGTTCTGGTCGGGTCTGCGGGACGACCTCGCCGCCGGCATCACGGCCGCCTCGGCGACCCCGACGCCCGCTCCCCCGTGGTACGCGGTCGATCGGCCCGCCGACGCCGCCGCGGGGCGCGCGCTGGCGGCCCGCCTGCAAGCCGCGGCCCTGCCCGTGCTCGGACGGGCGCTGGCCCACGGACCGGCCGCCCTGCGCCCGCTGCTGGTCACCGCGCTCGGCGACGTCGCCGCGGACGTGCCGCGCTGGGGCGGGCTGCTGGAGCGCTGGCCGGGGCTGCCGTCGACCTGACGCCTCAGGCGAACAGCGGTGCGACCATGTCCCAGCAGAGCTTGAGGCCGAGGGCGACGATCACGACCAGGAACACCTTGCGGACGAACCCGTTGCCGTGCTTGAGCGCCATGGTGGCGCCGAGGAGACCACCCAGCAGGTTGGCCACGCCCATCGCCGCGCCCAGGCCCCACAGGATGTTGCCAGAGATGCCGAACACGACGATCGCGGCGATGTTGGTGGTCAGGTTGGCGATCTTGGCCAACGCGGTGGAGGTGAGGAAGTCGAAGCCCATGACGGCGACGATCAGGATCAGGAAGAACGAGCCGGTGCCGGGGCCGATGAAGCCATCCCACAGACCCACGACGAGCCCGATCAGCGCCAGCCACGCGAACCCGCGCCAGCCCGCGTGCCGCACCTCGTGGTGCAGGCCGAGCTGCGGACGCCGCCACGTGTACCAGCCCACGCCCACGATGGCGGCCAGCACCAGCGGGGTGAAGGCGGCGCGGTCAAGGAAGTGGGTGAGCTGGGCGCCCAGCGAGGAGCCCAGGTAGGAGAAGGCGATCAAGGGCAGGAGCGCGGCCCACGGAATGCGCACCCGCCGCAGGTAGGTGATGACGGCCACCGCCGTGCCCATGGCGCTGGGCAGCTTGTTGGTGCCGGCGATCGTCGGGACGGGCGTGTCCGCGGGCAGCCCGATCAAGAGCGACGGCAGCTGGATGAGTCCGCCCCCACCGACGATCGAGTCGACCCAGCCGGCCAGGAACGAGGCCGCGACGAGCAGGGCGATCGTCAGTAGCGGCAGCTCGAGGCCGGTCACCCCTTGACGAGCGCGACCACGTGGTTGGCCACGACGTCGACGCCCAGCTCCTCCTTGGCGCCGCTGGCGCGGTCGCGCACCTCGACGACTCCGTCGGCCAACGTGCGGCCCACCACGACCGAGGTGGGCATTCCCAGCAGCTCGGCGTCGGCGAACTTCACGCCCGGGGACGCCTTGCGGTCGTCCAGCAGGACCGACACGCCGGCCTCGTCCAGCTCGTGCGCGAGGCGGTTGGCGAACGTGAGCGCCGCCTCGTCCTTGCCGGTGGCGACGATGTGCACGTCGAACGGGGCGACGTTGCGCGGCCAGGCCAGGCCCTTGTCGTCGCAGGTCGACTCGGCCACGGCCGCGACCGCGCGCGAGACGCCGACGCCGTAGGAGCCCATGGTCACCGTCACGAGCTTGCCGTTCGGGTCGAGCACCTTCAGGCCCAGCGCGTCCGCGTACTTGCGGCCGAGCTGGAAGATGTGGCCCATCTCGATGCCGCGGGCCAGCGCCAGCGGGCCGGAGCCGTCGGGGGCGGGATCGCCCTCGCGGATCTCGGCGACGTCCAGCACGCCGTCGGAGGCGAAGTCGCGACCGTAGACCAGGTCGTAGACGTGGCGTCCGGCCTCGTTCGCGCCCGTGATCCAGCGGGTGCCGTGCACCACGTCGGGGTCGGTCAGGTAGCGGATCCCGTTGCCGTCGGCGTCCAGCCCGAGGGCGGCGCCGGGGCCGATGTAGCCCTTCACGAGCTGGGGGTACTGGTCGAAGTCCGCGTCACCGAAGGGCTCGACCTCGGCGGGCTCGACGGCGGCCTCGAGGCGCTTGGCGTCCACCTCGCGGTCGCCGGGCAGCCCGACGGCCAGCGGCGTCCGGGTGCCGTCGGCATGCTTGAGCATGAACAGGACGTTCTTCAGCGTGTCGGCGGCCTTCCACGCGCGGTCGGCGCGGGGGTACCGCTCGTTGCTCAGCGCGACGAGGGTCTCGATGGTCGGCGTATCGGGGGTGTCCTCGACGTGTGCGGCGGGGACGCTCGTGGCGTCCTGCTGGGGTGCGAGCGGGCGCTTGACGGCCTCGACGTTGGCGGCATAGCCGCCGGCGCTGCGGACGAAGGTGTCCTCGCCGATCTCGGCGACGGCGAGGAACTCCTCCGAGGCCGAGCCGCCCATCGCGCCAGAGGTCGCCGACACGATGACGTACTCCAGTCCGAGCCGGTCGAATATGCGCTGGTAGGCCTCGCGGTGCCGGTCGTAGGACGCCTGCAGTCCGGCCTCGTCGATGTCGAAGGAGTAGGAATCCTTCATCACGAACTCGCGGCCGCGCAGGAGGCCCGCGCGGGGACGGGCCTCGTCCCGGTACTTGGTCTGGATCTGGTACAGGCTGAGTGGCAGGTCCTTGTAGGAGGAGTAGAGGTCCTTGACCATGAGGGTGAACATCTCCTCGTGGGTGGGGCCGAGCAGCATGTCGGCACCCTTGCGGTCGGTCAGCCGCAACAGGTTGGGGCCATACTCCGTCCAGCGGTTGGTGGCCTCGTACGGCTCGCGGGGCAGCAGCGCCGGGAAGCGCACCTCCTGTGCGCCGATGGCGTCCATCTCCTCGCGGACGATCTGCTCGACCTTGTGCAGCACGCGCAGGCCGAGCGGCAGCCAACTGTAGATGCCCGGAGCTACGCGGCGGACGTACCCCGCGCGGACGAGCCAGCGGTGGCTCGGCACCTCGGCGTCGGCGGGGTCCTCGCGGAGGGTACGGACGAACAGCTCGGACAGGCGTGTGATCACGAGCGCCAAGCCTAGGGGATGAGGGCGGCCTCAGCCGACCTCGGTCGCCTCCGCGCCCTGCAGGCCCACAGCCACACCTCAGGCCTCGCGCCGCGCCGGCTGGGACTCGGCGTCCGTCGCGGCAGCGGCGTCACCCCGGGGGTGGGACCCGTTCCGGGTGGCGATGAGGCTCGTCGTCACCACCAGGGCGAGGATGCCCACGATGACGCCCAGAGAGGCCAGCGTGGGAACCTCGGGCACCCACGACCACAGGCCGTGCGCCCAGTGCAGGACGAGCTTCACGCCGATGAAGGCGAGGATCGCGGCCAGGCCGTAACCGAGGTGGACGAGGCGCCCGAGCGCGCCCTCGAGCACGAAGTAGAGCGCACGCAGGCCGAGCAGCGCGAACGCGTTGGTGGCGAAGACGAGGTACGGGTCATCGGTGATGCCGTACACGGCCGGGACCGAGTCGACCGCGAACACCACGTCGACGCTGAGGATGGCGAGCACCACCAGCGCCATCGGCGTGAGCGCGCGACGACCCCCCTCGACGACCGACAGGCGCGGGCCGTGGTAGTCGTCCGTGACCGGCATGAAGCGGCGCACGAGGCGCACCGAACGCAGCTGCGAGACGTCGATCGCGTGATGGCTGGGCGCGAGCGCGTCGCGGAGCACCTTCACGGCGGTGACGAGCAGGATGGCCCCGAACAGGAGGAACGCCCACGAGAAGCTGGCGATGAGCTGGGCACCCACGGCGATGAACACGCCGCGGAGCACCAGCGCCCCGACGATGCCGAACAGGAGGACCCGCTGGCGGAGTTCGGCCGGCACCGCGAACGCCGCGAGCAGCACCATGAAGACGAACAGGTTGTCGACGCTCAGCGTCTTCTCGACGAGGTAACCGGTCAAGAACTCAAGCCCCCGCTGGGGGCCGTAACCGCCCCACACCCAGGCGCCGAAGGCAAGGGGCAACGCGATGTAGAAGGCCGACCACCCGAGCGCCTCCTTCATGGAGACCTCGTGCGGACGGCGGGTCAGGGCGAAGTCAACGGCGACGAGCACGAGCACGGCGCCGAGGGTGATGGCCCACAGAAGGGGGGTGCCGACAGGCGGCATGGAAACTCCTCGGTCTTGACGATGGCCGAGGTCTCCTTCGCCTGCCGGAACAGGCGTCGCGCCGGGACACCTTGGGGTGCCGCACTGGCCGGACACGGACTTGGGAAGTACTCCCCTCTGGTGACCAGAATAGGGGAAAAGTACACGATTCAAAAGAGGACCGAGGCCAACTCCCCGACGACCTCGTAACCGACCCTGCGGTAGCTGGCGATGGCGCGCGCGTTGAAGTCGTTGACGTACAGCGAAGCCACCCGACCCTGCTCGATGATCGCGGTGGTGACGGCCGCCATGGCCGGCGCCGAGACGCCCCGGCCACGTAGGTCGGGCCTCACCCACACGCCCTGCACCTGCGCCACCCTCGCGGAGACTGCCCCGAGGTCGGCTTTGAAGATCACCCGGCCGTCCTCCACGATCGCGTAGGCCAGCCCTCGCTCGACCAGGGACCGCACGTAGGCGCGGTAGCCGGCAGGATTGGTCCCGAGCGGGTCCTCCTCCAGTTCCTCGCGGTACATGTGCGCCGCGGCCTGCAGGTACGATTCGAAGTCGGACGCCGACGCCCGGCGTACGCGGGGGTCCAGTTCCACCCCGCTGGGTTCGGCACACGACATCAGCAACTGGCGGGCCCGGACGACCCGCGCGCGGTCGTAGACCTCGGGCCATGCGTCGACGAGGCGGTTCCACAGACCGAAGGCGGCGGGGACGGGTCCGACGAGTGCGACGAAGCTGCGCCAACGACCCAGGTCGAGGGCGAAGGCGTCCAGCGCCTCGTCGTCGGCGTTGACCGGGAAAACATTGGCTCCCACGTGCAGCAACGATCGGGGAGCGTGGGCCGGGTAGCCCCACAACTCCCCCGCGCGATGGGCCCGCAGGACGCCGGCGTCGACCCGGGAGGCGACGAAGCAATGGCCGACCGGGTCTGTGTCCAACAGCCGCTGGACGACCGGCCTGTCACCCTCGTCGAGCACTCGCGCACGCATGGCGTTCAGGGTAGTGGCCGCTCACGCGCCCCGGAGCAGGATCCGGCCATCGAAGGCGCCGAGCCCGTGGCGGGCGTGGCACGTGTTCGATGAGCTCACCACGCTCGCAGCTGTAGGTGCGTCACTGCCCCGGGCCGGTCAGCGGACGACGACCTCCGGGGCCTGCCCGGTGTGCTCCATCTCCGCGGCCAGCTTGTTGGCCTCCTCGATGAGCGTGGCGACGATCTCGGATTCCGGTACCGTCTTGATGACCTCGCCCCTGATGAAGATCTGGCCCTTGCCGTTGCCGGCGGCCACGCCGAGGTCGGCCTCGCGG
Organism: Propioniciclava sinopodophylli; assembly: GCF_004324755.1. Taxonomy (GTDB): domain Bacteria; phylum Actinomycetota; class Actinomycetes; order Propionibacteriales; family Propionibacteriaceae; genus Propioniciclava; species Propioniciclava sinopodophylli. The sequence goes on along the minus strand of NZ_SDMQ01000008.1, from coordinate 75,098 downwards.
GCCTCGCCCGGGCCGTTCACGACACAGCCCATGACGGCGATGCGCAGCGGGGCGGTCAGGCCCTCCAGCCCGTCGGTGACGTCGTTGGCCAGGCCCCAGATGTCCACCTGGGCACGACCGCAGCCGGGGCAGGAGACGATCTCCATCTGGCGCTGGCGCAGGTTGAGCGCCTCGAGGATCTTCTGGCCGACCTTGACCTCCTCCACCGGCGGCGCCGACAGCGACACGCGGATGGTGTCGCCGATGCCCTCGGCCAGCAGGATGCCGAACGCGACCGAGCTCTTGATGGTGCCCTGGAACGCCGGGCCGGCCTCGGTCACGCCCAGGTGCAGCGGGTAGTCGCACTGGGCGGCGAGTTGCCGGTAGGCGTTCACCATGACGATCGGGTCGTTGTGCTTGACCGAGATCTTGAAGTCACCGAAGCCGTGCTCCTCGAACAGGGACGCCTCCCACAGGGCCGACTCGGCCAGGGCCTCGGCGGTCGGGCCGCCGTGCTTGGCGAGGATGCGTTTGTCGAGGGAGCCGGCATTGACGCCGATGCGCAGGCTGATGCCGGCGTCCGCGGCCGCCCTGGCGATCTCGCCGACCTTGTCGTCGAACTGCTTGATGTTGCCCGGGTTCACGCGGACGGCGGCGCAGCCGGCGTCGATCGCGGCGAACACGTACTTGGGCTGGAAGTGGATGTCGGCGATCACCGGGATCTGCGACTTCTTCGCGATGATGTGCAGCACGTCGGCGTCGTCCTGGCTGGGCACGGCGACGCGGACGATGTCGCAGCCGGTCGCGGTCAGCTCGGCGATCTGCTGCAGGGTGGCGTTGATGTCGGTCGTCTTCGTGGTGGTCATCGACTGCACCGACACGGGCGCTCCCCCGCCGACGGCGACCTTCCCGACGTTGATCCGCCGGGTTGGGCGGCGCGGCGCGAGGACGGGCGGCGGCGTGACGGGCATTCCGAGGTTCACGGTCATGGTTGTCTCCTTCAGAAGATCTTCACGGGCGAGACGATGTCGGCCACGATCAGGGCGATGCCGCACAGCAGGAGGAATCCTCCCACCGCATAGGCCACCGGCACCATCTTGGCGGTGTCGACCGGGCCGGGGTCGGGGCGGCCGGCCAGGCGGGCGGCCGTGCGGCGCACCCACTCCCACAGGGCGCCGAGGATGTGGCCTCCGTCCAGCGGCGGCAGCGGGACGAGGTTGAACAGGGCCAGGAACAGGTTGATCGAGCCCAGCAGGCTGGCGAACATGGCGGCCCGGTCGGCGATGGGCGCCTCCTGGACGGCGGCCTGCCCGGCCAGCGAGCTGGCGCCGAAGATGCTGATCGGCGAGTACACGTCGCGGGGCTGGCCGGTGACCATGTCGGCGATCACGTGGAACACCTTGACCGGGAACTGGGCCAGCGCGACGACCGACTGGGCGGCCATCTGGCCCATGTCCTGCAGCACGTCGACGGGGCCGCCGTACTCCTTCTCCATCACGGGCACGACGCCGAGCCAGCCGGCGGGGATGACGCGGGAAGGGTCGAGGGTGTCGCGGACGCCCGTGACGCGGGTGTTCACGGTGGGCAGCGTGACCTGCTGGCCGCCGCGCTCGACGACCAGCGTCGCCGGGCGGTCGAGGTTCGCCCGGATGAGCTCGGTCAGGTCGGCGTACTCGGCGATCGGGGCACCGTTGAAGCTCAGGATGCGGTCGCCCTCGGTCAGGCCGGCCTGCGCGGCCGGCGTCAGCGGGTCGGACGGCCGGCAGGCCATGTCCTCGCGCTGCTCGGTGATGACGCACTGCTGGATGCTTCGGACGACAGGCTGCTCGCGCCACGTGCCGTGCAGGCCGGTGACGCCCCAGAACAGCAGGAAAGCCAGAATGAGGTTCACCGTGATGCCGCCGGCCATGATGATCAGCTTCTGGTACGTCTTCTTCTGGTAGAAGAGCCGGTTGCCCTCGACGTCACCGGGGCGTACCTCGTCCCACTCGTAGCCGCGGGCGTCGTCGGCGAATCGCTGGAGCCAGGTCTGCCTCGCGCCCGGCCGGGTCGGCGGGTACATGCCGAGCAGCCGGACGAACCCGCCCAGGGGGAACAGTTTGACGCCGTACTCGGTCTCGCCCCGCCGGATCGACCACAGGGTACGTCCGAAGCCGACGAAGTACTGCGGCACCCGGACGCCGAACAGCTTGGCGGGCAGCAAGTGGCCGACCTCGTGGAGCGCGACCGAGGCCATCAGCAGGCCGAAGAAGAGCAGCCCGAAGACGATGGTCCAGAACAGCTCCATCAGCGCGACCCCGAGGTGGCCCGTTCGCGGGCCCAGGCGTCGGCGGCCAGCACGGCCTCGACGGTCAGGGCATCGTCGGGCACGTGGCCCGTCGCGAGGTGTTCGTCCAGCACGGCCTCCACGGTATCCACGATGTCCAAGAAGCCGATCCGGCCGGCGCAGAAGGCGTCCACGCACACCTCGTTGGCCGCGTTGTAGACCGCGGGCGCGGTGCCGGCCGCCTTCCCGGCGCGGCGTGCGAGCTCGACCGCGCCGAAGGACGCGTCGTCCAGCGGCTCGAAGTGCCACGTGCGTGGCACCGACCAGTCGTAGGACGCCGCGGCGTCCGGCACGCGGTCGGGCCAGGCCAGGCCGAGCGCGATCGGCAGGCGCATATCTGGCGGGCTGGCCTGGGCGATGGTCGCCCCGTCCACGAACTCGACCATGGAGTGGATGTCGCTGGTGGGGTGCACGACCACGTGGATGGCGTCGTAGTCGACGCCGTACAGCAGGGCCGCCTCGATCAGCTCGAGGCCCTTGTTGACCAGGGTCGAGGAGTTGATAGTGATGACCCGGCCCATGTCCCAGGTCGGGTGGGCCATCGCCTGCTCGGGCGTGACGTCGGCCAGCTCGGCGCGCGTCCGCCCCCGGAACGGCCCGCCCGAGGCGGTCAGGATGAGCCGGCGCACCTCGCTCGCCCGCCCGGCCCGCAGCGCCTGGGCGAACGCCGAGTGCTCGGAGTCGACGGCAACCAGCTGGCCCGGGGCCGCGGCGTCCGTCACGAGCCGCCCGCCGATGACCAGGGACTCCTTGTTGGCCAGCGCCAGGGTGGTGCCGGACTCCAGCGCCGCGAGGGTGGCCAGCAGCCCGGCCGCACCCGTGATGGCGTTCAGGACGACGTCGGCGGGCAGCCGGGCGGCCATCTCGTTCGCGTCGGTGCCCACCACCTCGACGTCTGTCTCCCCCAGCAGGGCGCGCAGCTCTTCGGCGGCGTCGGGGGTCGGGACGCCCACGAACCGCGGCGCGAACGCCCGCACCTGGTCGGCCAGCAGCGCCAGCTGGGAGCCCCCCGCGGTCAGCGCCACCACCCGGAACCGGTCGCGGCGGGACGCGACCACGTCCAACGCCTGCGTCCCGATCGAGCCGGTACTGCCAAGGATCACGACGTCACGCACGGGAGCTAGTCTCTCACCATGCGTGCCGAGATCGAGACCATCGAGGCGTTCGACGAGCACGTGCGGCGCGAGCGGTCGCTGGCCGGGTGCGTCGTCCAGGCGCTCGACCTGCGCGGCCGCGGCGAGGTTCTGGAGCGCACCCCCGTGCACAACGCCTTCTTCCTCGGCTGCCGGCTCAAGCACCGGGTCGCGGCGAGCCTGGCCGAGCGCGGCGCCGCGATCTTCCCCCGGCTGCCGCAGCTGCCGTTCGACGCCTACCCCTCGCGCCTCTACGCCCCCGAAGACCTCTACGCCGGCCTGGAGGGGGGCTACGCCGCCACGCCGGACGCCAAGGTCTACGGCTGGACGCTGCGCGAGCGCTCCCGCCTGCTGGACGCCACCTTGGCGCAGTCGCTGCACGACCACTTCGTCAGCGACGCGCTGATCGACATCGTCACCGCGCCGGGGGCAGGCGTGGGCGTCATGGGCGGCCACTCGGTCGGACGCGGTACGCCCGAGTTCGTGCAGGCCGCCCGGCTGGGGCACGGCCTCGCCGAGGCGGGGCACCTTGTGCTGACCGGCGGGGGGCCGGGCGCGATGGAGGCGGCGAACCTCGGCGCCAGCTTCCGCGACGGTGCCGAGGCCCTGCCGCTGGCCTGCTCGGTGCTCGCCGAGGTGCCCTCCTTCGCGCCGGATGCGGGCGTGTGGGCAGCCGCGGGCTTCGCGGTGAAGAAGCGCTGGGACTGCTCGCGCCTGTCCGTGGGCGTCCCGACGTGGTTCTACGGCCACGAGCCGCCCAACGTCTTCGGCACTGCGATCGCGAAGTACTTCGACAACGCCATCCGCGAGGACATCCTGCTGCGCCTGTGCGGAGCGGGCATCGTCTACTCCCCCGGCCGCGCCGGAACCACGCAGGAGATCTTCCAGGCCCTCACCCGCAACTTCTACGCCCTGGAGACCCACGAGATCCGGCCCATGGTGCTGCTGGGCCACGAGTACTGGACGCGGACCGTCCCGGCTTGGCCGCTGCTCAAGGCGCTGGCGAAGGGACGGCTGATGGAGTCGCAGATCCATCTGGTCGACAGCGTCGACGAGGTTCTCGCGCTGCTGAGCTGATCAGGCGCGGCGCCGCGGGCGGCGGTCGCGCAGGGCGTCTGCCACGGCGAACGGGGCGTACTCGGCGGCGAACAGGACGCCCGCCATCGCCACCAGATAGGGGATGTAGCCCGGCCACGGAGGCAGCTTGTCGAGGATGCTCGCGGTGTCCGGCTTGCGGGTGACGAACAGGTAGTTGCTGCCGATGCGGCGGTTGACCACGTGCGCGAGCCCAGCCTGGGCCAGCAGCATCGCGAACGCGCGGACGCCCCCGGCCGGGGTCGGGCGTCGGCCCTCGACGAACACCTGCCACAGCGGCACCGTCAGCAGGAAGCCATGGCTGATGAAGAACTGGTGGAATCGGAAGTGCCGGTCGCCATAGTCGGCCAGGTCGGGGGTCAGCAGCGCCTGTGGCGCACCCGTCAGCCCCCAGTACCAGGTGAGGTCGTCGCCGAGCCGGGTCGGCCGGAGAAAGTTGATGCCGCCGGCCCACACCAGCACCGAGCACAGGTGCAGCGGCAGCATCTCCCGCACGTTCCACTGCCCGTGGCGGGCCTTCCAGGCGTGGTAGGCGAGCTCCTGGCCCCACAGGGCCGCGATGACGACGGCCTTGGTGCGGCGGCGTCCGGCCTCGTCCTGGCGGCGACCGAGCGCGATCGTGCCGGCGATGCCGAGGCTCGTGCCCGCCAGTGCGGCGAGGTGGCGTCCTCCGAACAGCCGGAAGGGGCGCCCGGCCGGGCTGGCGGAGAAGTACCCCATCAGCGCTCCTTGGCGGCGAGCTGCCCGCAGGCGCCGTCGATCTCCTGCCCCCGGGTGTCCCGGATCGTCGCCGCGATGCCGCGGGCGTTGAGCCGTCGGACGAACTCCTGCTCGTCGTGGCGCCGCGAGGCTGTCCACTTCGAGCCGGGCGTCGGGTTCAGCGGGATGGGGTTGACGTGCACCCAGTGCGCGCCCCGCCCCTTCCGGGTGAGCAGGTCGGCCAGCGCGTCCGCGCGCCACGCCTGGTCGTTGACGTCGCGGATCAGGGCGTACTCGATCGAGACGCGGCGCCCGGTCGCGGTGAAGTAGGCGTGGGCGGCGTCGACAACCTCGTCGACCTTGTGGCGGGTGTTGATCGGCACGAGCGTGTCGCGCAGTTCGTCGTCGGGGGCGTGGAGGCTGACCGCGAGCGTGACCGGCAGCCCCTCGGTGGCAAGCTTCTCGATGCGCGGCACGAGCCCGACGGTCGAGACGGTGATGCCGCGCGCCGACAGCCCGAGGTCGTCGACCATGCGCCGGATCGCGCCCATGATGGCCGGGTAGTTGGCCATCGGCTCGCCCATGCCCATGAACACGATGTTGTTGAGGCGGACGCGCTGGCTGGCGGCCACGACCTGGCCCACGATCTCGGCCGTGGACAGGTTGCGCTGCAGGCCGCCCTGGCCGGTCGCGCAGAAGGGACAGGCCATGCCGCAGCCGGCCTGGGAGGAGATGCAGAGGGTGGCGCGGTGGCGTCCGCCGCCGCTGGAGGGCTTGCCGGGGACGCCGTACTCCATCAGCACGCTCTCGACGAGGTTGCCGTCGTGCAGGCGCCACAGGGTCTTCACCGTGGTGCCCTCGTCGGCGGTCTGGGAGCGCACCTCGTGCAGAAGGTCGGGGAAGAAGGTCACCGCCACCTGCTCGCGCAGGGACGCCGGCAGGTCCGTCCACGCCGTCGGGTCGGTGCTCGCCTGGGTGTAGTAATGGTGGTCGAACTGGGAGGCACGGAAGCCCGGCAGGCCCGCCTCGGTGACGGCAGCGCGGCGCTCGTCGGGGGCCAGGTCGGCCCAGTGGCGCGGCGGCTTGCCGCGGCGCGGCGCGTCGAACACGAGCGGGAACACCCGCCCGGCACGGGCGTGCGCGTCCAGTTCGTCAGCGCGTGCGCGCTCGGCCTCGGTCAGTCCCTCAGTCATCGCACCGAAGGCTACCCGCCGGGGACGAACAGGTACATCACCAGCCAGGCGGGGGCGGCGGCCACGAGCATCGAGTCGAGGCGGTCCATGACGCCGCCGTGGCCGGGCAGGATCGAGCTCATGTCCTTGATGCCGACGTCGCGCTTGATCGAGCTCTCGATCAGGTCGCCGGCCGTGCCGAAGAACACGCAGACGATGCCGACGAACGCGCCGACCCACCAGCCGACGTCGAGGACGAAGTGGGCCAGCACCGACCCGGCCACGATGGCGAAGCCGAGCGACCCGGCCAGCCCCTCCCAGGTCTTCTTGGGGCTGATGGCCGGCGCCAGGGGCGTCCGGCCCAACAGGACGCCCACCGCGTAGCCGCCGGTGTCGTTGGCGACGACGCACAGCAGGAACGTCACCATGCGCGCGGCGCCGTTCTCACCGGCGAGGATGAGCGCGGTGAAGGAGCCCAGCAGGGCGATGTAGCCGATGATGAACACCGACGCCGACGCGTCCCGGACGAAGTTCTCGTGCCCCTTGGGGAACCGCACGATGAGCGCGGCCAGCACCGTGGCGCCCAGGAACATCAGCAACACGGAGTGCCAGGGCATCCGCCACAGGAGCGCGTCGGGGACGGTCGCTGCGGCGTAGGTTCCGACGATCATCCCGACCGTACCGAGGACGATCGGGATGATGGCAGCGTTCATGCCCAGTCGCTTCATGGCCTGGTGCACCTCGATCGCGCCCAAACTCAGCATGAGGGCCGCCAGCAGGATGAAGCCCCAGTGCCAGAAGGCGAGCGTCAGGACCAGCAGGGCGACCAGCCCGACGCCCACCGCGATCGCGGCCGGCAGGTCGCGCCCGGCCGATCGCTTCTTCCTGGGGGGCGCCGCAGCGTGGTCCGTCACGTCAGACCTCGAGGAGCTCGGCTTCCTTGGCCTTGAGCAGCTCGTTGACCTGCTCCTCGTACTTCTTGGTCAAAGTGTCAAGCTGCTTCTCACCGTTGCGGCCGTCGTCCTCGCCGATCTCCTTGTCCTTCTCCAGCTTCTTGATGCTGTCGACGGCGTGACGGCGGTTGCTGCGGACGGCGACGCGGGCCTCCTCGGCCTTGTTGCGGGCCATCTTGATGTACTCCTTGCGACGCTCCTCGGTCAGCTGGGGCAGCACGATGCGCACGTGCTGGCCGTCGTTGGCCGGATTCACGCCCAGGTCGGAGTCACGGATGGCCTTCTCGATCGCGTTCATCGCGTTGCGGTCGAAGGGGCTGATCAGCACCTGGCGGGCCTCGGGAACCTGGAAGGTCGCAAGCTGCTGCAGCGGGGTCGGGGTGCCGTAGTAGTCGACCATGATCTTGTTGAACATGGCCGGGTGGGCGCGCCCGGTGCGGATGCCGGCGAGCTCGTCCTTGACGTGCTCGATGGTCGCCTTCATCTTCTGCTCGGCGGTCGCCATGATCTCGGGGATCATCGTCGATGCTCCTTACTCGTGGTGGTCTGGTCAGGCGTGGACGGTCGTCCCGATCTTCTCACCGTTGACGACCCGCGCGATGTTGCCGCGGACGCCGAGGTCGAAGAAGACCATGGGCAGGCCGTTGTCCCGGGCCAGGCTGATGGCGGTCGCGTCGGCCACCTTCAGGTCCTGGGCGAGGAAGTCGTTGTAGGACAGCTCGTCGTAGCGACGTGCGTCCGGGTTGGTGCGCGGGTCGGAGTCGTAGACGCCGTCAGTGCCGTTCTTGCTCATCAGCAGGACGTCGGCGCCGATCTCCAGTGCGCGCTGGGCGGCGACGGTGTCGGTGGAGAAGAACGGCATGCCCGAGCCGGCGCCGAAGAGCACGACGCGGCCCTTCTCGAGGTGCCGGACGGCCCGCAGCGGCACGTACGGCTCGGCTACCTGGCCCATGGTGATGGCGGTCTGCACGCGGGTGGGGACGCCCGCCTGCTCGAGGAAGTCCTGGAGGGCGAGGCAGTTCATCACCGTGCCGAGCATGCCCATGTAGTCGGCGCGGCGCCGCTCCATGCCGCGCTGCTGCAGCTGCGCGCCCCGGAAGAAGTTGCCGCCGCCGGTGACGATCGCCACCTGGGTGCCCGCGGCGACGATGTCGGAGATCTCGCCCGCGATGCCGGAGATGATGTCGGGGTCGACGCCCACCGATCCCCCACCGAACGCCTCACCCGAGAGCTTCAGCAGGATCCGGTCGTAGGCAGGCATGCGTTCTCCTTGGTCGGTGGCGTTCGGACGTGTCAAGTGGCGTGCACCGCGACCAGCACGGTGCACGCCACTCTAGTTGATGCTCGGGTCCCTGAGCTTGTCGAAGGGTCAGGCGCCCGCCGACAGGCGCACGAAGCGCTTGACGGTCACGCCGTGCTCCTTGAGCAGCTGGCCCACGGTCTTCTTGTCGTCGGAGACGGACGCCTGCTCGAGCAGGGTCACCTCCTTGAAGAAGCCACCGAGACGACCCTCGACGATGCGGCCGATGATGTTCTCGGGCTTGCCCTCCTCCTTGGCGGTGAGCTCGGCGACGTGGCGCTCCTTCTCGAGCACGTCGGCGGGGACGTCCTCACGGGAGACCCACTGCGGCTGCATCGCGGCGATCTGCATGGCGATGCCGCGGACGAACTCGTCGTCACCGCCCTCATACTCGACCATCACCCCGACCTGCGGGGGCAGGTCCTGGCTGCGGCGGTGGAGGTAGATGGCGGCGGGCGCCTCGTAGCTGGCCACGGCGGCGAGCTCGAGCTTCTCGCCGATCTTGGCGGCCAGCGTCGCGATGGCCTCGGCCACGGTGACGTCACCGAGCTTGACCGCGTTGGCGGACTCGACGTCGGTGGCACCCGCGGCGGAGACGGCCTCGGCGACCTGGGTGGCGAGCGCGACGAACTCGTCGTTCTTGGCGACGAAGTCGGTTTCGGCACCCAGCTGGATGAGGGTGGTGCCGGCGGCGGCCACGAGACCGTTGCTGGCCTCACGGTCGGAGCGGCTGGACACCTTGGCGGCGCCGGTCACGCGGAGGATCTCGATGGCGGCCTCGAAGTCGCCCTCGGCCTCGATGAGGGCCTTCTTCGCATCCATCATCCCGGCGCCGGTGGCGTCGCGGAGCTTCTTGACGTCCTGGGCGGTGATCGCCATGACTATCTCGCTTCCTGGTTGTTCTGTCGGGGAGTCACTTGTCGTCGGACGCCGACGCCGGGCTGGCCGGCGACTCGGGCGAATCCGGGGAGTCCGCGGACACGGGCGAGTCGGCCGACACGGGCGAGGCGGCGGACACGGCGGCCGGGACCGGCTCGTCACCGGCCGCAGCGGGGACCGGGGCGGCCTCGTCGACCTCGACCGCAACCGCACGCTCATCGGTGTCGGCGACAGTCTCAGCGGCGGCCTGCGGGGCTTCGGCGGCACCGAGGAGCTCGCGCTCCCACTCGGCCATCGGCTCGACCTCTGCGGCACCGGTGGACACGCCACCGGAGCTACGGGCCAGCAGGCCCTCGGCGGCGGCGTCGGCGATGATGCGGGTCAGCAGCGCGACGGAGCGAATGGCGTCGTCGTTGCCCGGGATCGCGTAATCGACCTCGTCCGGGTCGCAGTTGGTGTCCAGGATGCCGACGATCGGGATGCGCAGCTTGCGCGCCTCGTCGATCGCGAGGTGCTCCTTCTTGGTGTCGACGACCCAGATGGCCTGCGGCAGCTTGTGCATGTCGCGGATGCCACCGAGGGTCTTCTCCAGCTTCTCCTTCTTGCGCTCCTGCTGCAGGAGCTCCTTCTTGGTGAGGCCGGACGCGGCGACGTTGGTGAAGTCGATCGCCTCGAGTTCCTTCATCTTCGCGGTGCGCTTGGAGATCGTGGCGTAGTTGGTGAGCATGCCGCCCAGCCAGCGCTGGTTCACATAGGGCATGCCGACGCGGGTGGCCTGCTCGGCGATGGCCTCCTGGGCCTGCTTCTTGGTGCCCACGAACAGGATCTGGCCGCCGCGCGCGACGGTGTCCTTGACGAAGGAGTACGCCTTGTCGATGTAGGTGAGGGACTGCTGGAGGTCGATGATGTAGATGCCGTTGCGCTCACCGAAGATGAAGCGCTTCATCTTCGGGTTCCAACGACGGGTCTGGTGCCCGAAGTGGACACCGCTCTCGAGCAGCTGACGCGTGGTCACGACGGCCATGGCCGTTCCTTTCTCGGCGGACGGGCCCTGGGCACGCGCACGCGCCCGGGCGAGACCGCCTGGTTCGGTTCGTGGGGCCGGCGATCGGCCCCGCCTGGTGCAGCGCCGCTCCCCCCACCCCGTCACCGGGGACCTCGGGGGTTCGACGTGGCCTGCACGCGAAGTCGACCCGGATCTGCCGGGTCGCTGGGCTCATCCTACGGCGCGCCCGCCCCGCGCCGCCAATCGGCCCACCGTCTCAGAGGTGCGAGCGCAGCGAGCCTCGAAGGGCCGGGGCAGACGTGACGTGACAGGCGCTGCCTAGTGTCCCGGCATGCGACGAGTGGTCTGGACGGTGCTGTGCGTGCTTGTGCTGGTGGGCGCTGTGGCGCCGCCGGCCGTGGCGTCCGGGTTGTGGCCGCTGGCGGGCCCCGTGGTGCGGGGCTACGACCCGCCCGAGGTGCGCTGGGGCGCCGGGCACCGCGGGGTCGACCTGGCCGGCGAGCCCGGGGACGCGGTCGTGGCGCCGGCGTCCGGGGTGGTGTCGTTCGCCGGCGAGGTCGCGGGGCGGCCGGTGGTCGTGGTCGACCACGGCACCGAGCGCACCACGCTGGAGCCGGTCGTGGCGGTGGTGCCGATCGGGGCGCGGGTCGCGGCGGGCGAGGCGGTCGGACGCCTCGAGCCTGGGCACCAGCCGTGCCCGACGGCAGCCTGCCTGCACTGGGGTCTCAGGCACGGCGAGGCATACCGCGACCCACTCTCCCTGGTGACGGCGACCTATCGGCTGCTGCCCGAGGCGGCGGCGGCCCAGGTGCGCGAGCGCGCGGCGGCGCGGGAGGCCGCGCTCGCGGCCTCGAGCCCGCTGGGTCCGGCGGGCAACGGCCGGCTGACCCCACCGACGGTCGGACGCCTCGGCTCCCGCTTCGGCATGCGGCTGCACCCGATCTTCAACGAGTGGCGGATGCACAACGGCATCGACCTGTCCGCGGCGTGCGGGACGCCCCTGTACGCGGCCGCTGACGCGGTGGTGAGCCACATGGGGTACGACAGCTCGGGCGGGTGGCGGCTCGTCCTCTCCCACGGCAGCGTGGACGGGGTCAACCTGCAGACGGTCTACCTGCACGCCGAGGGCTACCGCGTCCGGGCCGGCGACCGGCTCGCGCGCGGCCAACTGGTGGGCACGATGGGCAGCACGGGTTGGTCGACAGGGTGCCACCTCCACTTCGGGGTCAAGGCCGACGGACGCCACGTCGACCCGCTGGGCTGGCTCAGCTGAGCAGTCTGCTACTGGAGGAGGAAGAGCGGTGATAGGGGACAGGTGAAGTTGAGCGTGAGTCTCTCGGAGAACGATGTCGCCGCCTTGGATGCTTACGCGCGCGGCCGGTCTCTCTCCCGGTCGGCGGCCGCCGGAGTTACCGGTCGCATGGGTGCAGCGCAGGCGTCCGTACCCCACTCGAGCACCGCCGCGGCAGCGCCCTCGGCTTCCGTAACCTCACCCACTACATCGCCAGATCACTACTCGAAACCGGCGGATTCAGACCCCGACTACACCGTGGATTGTGATGAGCCGCTTATCGTCCGGCGAGGACGCGTGCTGGGGGTAGCCGTCGGATGGTTGCGGCGGGGATGGTTGAAGCAACGGTGCTGAGAGCGATAGCACCAAGGGCCACCAGGGCGATGGGGATGGCTAGATCGTTCAGGGTGGCTTCGGTGAAGATCACCGCAAAGGCGATGGCAGCGATGGCTCCGAGAGTTGCCCCAAAGATGCCGATGGCTGCTCCTTGGGTGAGGATGGCTCGGCTGATGCGTTGGGGTGTCCAGCCGATGGCGGTGAGGACGGCCCAGTCGGGGGCGTCCTCGAGGGCGCCGAAGCTGAGGGTCATGGCCACCCCGATGGCCGCCAGGAGGGCGAGGACGATTCCAGCGATGATGTCGACGGTACGCACTTGGAGGGCGATGGCGTCGCCGAGAAGGTTGCCGACAATGGCGCCGCGAAAGGACCAGGCGATTGCCAGCAGTAGACCCAGCGCGGTAACGGCGATAGCCACGCCAAGGGCGGCCCGGATGAGCCGCAGGGGTCGGCGGGCGAGTTGGGCCCAGCCGAGGGCGGCTTCGTTGCTCACCGGCGCGCTGCGGCGTCCAGCGCGCACGGGCGGTCGGAGCAAGTCGATCGGGGCGAGGCGGGCTGCCCACAGAGCGGCGGGGATGCTGGCCAGCAGCATCAAGGCGATCGCGACGGGGATGGCTGCGACGGCTCGCAGGGGGGCGTAGTCGATGCGCATCAGTGTGGCAATCGGCCAGGCGAGCAGCGCGCCGGCGAGTCCGGCGATGAACCCGAGGGTGGCTTGTTGGGCCAGAACCAGGCCGGTGATGCGGGCGGGGGTGTGGCCAATGCTGGCGAGCACGCCCAGGTCGGTGCGTTGCGCCGCAACGGCGACGTTGGCGACGGTGGCCACGGTCAGGCCGGAGGCAAGCAGGATCAGGCCAAACAACAGCACGCTCTTGCGGTCGACCGATTCCACGACCAAGGTGGTGACGCCCTTCTGGGTCCACAGCTCGACCAGGTGCAGGTCGGGTCGGCCGTCGGTCTGGGTGAGGGTGACCGACTGCTGGGCGAGAGCGGAGCCGATGGTGACGTCGACGGCAAGGCCGGTCTGGTCGTGGATAAGTTGTGCGGCCAACCGGACGCGTTCGCGGCTGGCGGCGTCCCATCCGGTCACATCAGCGACCCGGACGCGGACGGCGCTGATCGGCGCGCCGGCGTCCACCGCTCCCGCGCCGGGGCGGGGTAGGTACTTCTCGTCGATGATCCCGAGCGCGTCCAAAGGGATGAGGACGCTGGGGGCGGTCATCAGATAATCGGCCGGGTTGAGGTTGCTCAGGAAGCGTTCCTGACCGAGAGCAGTGGCAGTGGCTTCGTCTGCGACGGTGACCTGACCGGTCCGATAGGTCTCCAAGGGGACTTGGCTCAGGGGTGAACCCACCTGGGTGCGGGTGGGGTCGTAGGTGCCGACCATTTCGAAGGCGAGGACCCCGAAGTGGGTGGACTTCTCCGACTCCAGCACGTCGATCTGGCGGTAGGCGCTGTCGGCGACACTGCCGGGGATCGGGTCGTACCCACTGCTCCACCCGTGTCCGAAGTAGGCGTTGAGGTCGGGCTCGGACGCCTCGGCTGCCAGTCCGCCGGTGTCTTGGGTGTGGCTGGTGAAGTCCACCCCGGAGGGGCGCATGATCGTCAGGGTCCAGATCTCGTCGGAGTTATCGGGGCCGCGCTCGGGGTTCGGTGCGGTCGATGCGACGAGGTGGGACTGCAGGTCAGCCATGGGTAACCACTCGGTGGTCACCTGGCGCGCGGCGGGGGCTGCTGCGATCAGGTCGGCCTGGTCGGCGCGGTTCTTGGCGGCGAGCAGGGCCGGGACCACGCTGTCGGCGTCCAGCTCCTCGACGTCGATCTCCAAGCCGTAGTCGACCTCGGCGGCCATCTCGGCCAGCAGGGCTGGGGCGACCGGCGCGTCCTCCCGCGGGAACGGCGCCCCCAGGTCCTCAGAGGCCCGGAACTGCAGCTGATCCTCTGCGGTGAGGTAGCGGCCGGAGGTGACAGTGTGGTCCAAGCCGACCAGTTCTGCTTCGGCGTCCGGGTCGATCGCGGCCACCAACACCGGGATCGAGACCCGTAGCTCGCCGGCGAATATCGCTTTTGGGTCCTGCCTGGAGATGCAGTAGCCCCAGTAGCGGGCGGCCGGTTCGAACGGGTCGGCCACCATCTGGTCACGTCCCTGCGGTTGGGGAGCCAGGCACGGATAGGCCGCCGCCCCGTCCACCTGTTCGACCGGGTAGGTCATCTCACCCACCTCACCGGGCGCCAACGCACGGTCGGTGACGTACAGGTAGGCCGACTGGCTCGGCATGGTGAACCCACCCCGCGAGACCGCGGTCGTCGCGATCCGGAACACCTGCGTCCCCGACGCTGCAACCTCGTCACCCAGGTCGATCGGGATACGCACCGGAGCCCACATAATCCCGACCATCGCGATCGGCGCCACCACCTCCACACCAGGAACGTCCTCGATTTGGGCGACCTGCTCCATCGTGATCCCGCCATAGGTGTCGGACAGGAAGTTCGGTCGGACCCGACCCGTCTCCTCCTCCCGATCGGTCAACGCCGCACTCGGACGGACCAGAACGTCATAGCTCGACCGATACGCCGCATCGGCGCTCTGTAGCACCTCAACCCGCTGGGTCACGGTCGCGCCGGTCAGGACGACGAAGCTCGTCACCGCGAACATCACCGCCACCAGCGTCGCCAGCGACCGCTTCCAGTCCAACCGCAACCGCGACCACATCAACCCCGCCATCACACGCCGCCCGAGATGCCGGTCACCCGGCCGTCGCTCACATGCACCTGCGCATCACACGATGCCGCGACCTCCGGATCATGGGTGGCCAACAACACTGTCGTGGCGAACTCCGCGTGCACGCGGGCGATCAGGTCGAGGATCTCCGCCGCAGTCACCGAATCCAGGTTCCCGGTCGGCTCATCGGCCAACAACAGCTTCGGCTCCACCACCAGCGCCCGCGCGATCGCTACCCGCTGCTGCTGCCCCCCCGACAACTGGGAGGGCAACGCCGAAGCCCGATCCACCAACCCGACCGCCTCCAACATCTCGGCCGCCCGCGCGCGACGCCGGGCAGCACCTGCACGGCCGATCAACGGAGCAGCCACATTGTCCAGCAACGACAACGCCGGAATCAGATGGAACTGTTGAAACACGAACCCAACACCAGACCTGAAATCCGCCAGGGCCTTCGCCCCAAGCTCTGTGATCTCCTCACCGAACACCGAAATCGTGCCCGCATCAGGACGGTCCAACCCGCCCACAAGGTGCAACAGCGTGGACTTGCCCGACCCCGACGCCCCGACCACAGCCGTGCGACTCCCCGCCGCTAGTGTCAAGCTCACATCATCAGCAGCTAACAGCGTGCGACCATCACCCATCCGATAGGCCTTCTCCACGTGCGCCAAGCTGAGAATCTCCGTCACCGTTCCCCCTTGACTCACTTCGATCGTCCCAGTTAGGCGAGAATAGACCCCATGAACGTAACGCCTGGCCAGCACCGCACCCTCATAGAGCGAATTCTCGCCTTCATCAGGCCGCCGAAGCTGACACGAGAGCAGGAGGTGAAGATCCGCAGCGCGCGCGAGCAAGAGCGTGTCGAGAACGCGTATGACGACTTGCGGATGAAGCGCAAGCAGGAGCAACGCCCGTTTGGGCCCTTCTGATTCTCCCGGGTATGTCGGATTCTCTATATAAGTGGGCCGGCTTAGTTGTGGCCCAGGGCGGCCACGACGAGCGAGCGGTGGCACCACCGGCGCTCGGTGATCTCGGGGGGCGGTGGTGGGGCGCCTTGCCGGCCGCCGTCGGTGTAGGGGATGAAGTCGAGCAGGTCGAGCTGCTGGTCGGGTTGGTGGGTCATCGGAGGATCTCCCCGGTGTCGGGGTCGACGGCGCTGCCGTCGACCAGGCGGAGCATGGGCCGGGGCGGCGGGCTGGCCGGGCTGAGCTCGGGTTTCGGCGGGTTCGGCCAGGAGGGCGGCCCGGTGGTGCTGGGTGAGGGTGGTGACGTCGCTGGCGTAGGCGCGCAGGCGGGTGTCGAACTCGTTCAAGAGGCGGGCGTGGCGGCCGCGGGCAGGCCAGCTGGGGTGGCTGTCGTCGCACTGGTTCTTCAGGCGGCCTTCATCCGGTCGATGAAGGCGGGCACGGCGTAGCGGTGCCAGTCCTCGAGCAGGTCGCTGGTGGTCGCGATGCCGGCACGCCGGCGTTGGTCGGCGAGCACGGCAATCTCGTGGACGAGGTGGGGGTGCTGGGGCCAGCAGGAAGGGATCATGCCGGCGTTGGGGTCCCACACGTACTCACGGTTGAACCAGACCACGAACTCCTCCAGCCAGTCCCACACTTCCTGGCGCAGGAGCGGGTCCTGGCAGGTGGCCGGGTCCCACGGGCGCGGGAGCAGGGCCGGGTCGCCGAGCATCTCCTTCTGCTGGGCGGTGCCCTCTGCGGCGAGGTAGAGGTCGCGGTAGGCGACGGCCAACAGTGGGGTGTTGGGGGTGGGGAACGTCCACACCAGCGACTTGTCCGGTGTCCTATCCATCGTGGTCGGCCGCCTCGGTGAGTGCGTGCCGGCGGGCGTTGGCCAGGGCGGCGAGTTGGCGGGCCTCGATGGAGACCTCGTCAGCACGCGCACGCTCGACGATGGTGCGGGTGGCATCGAGTTCGGCCAACAGTTGGCGTCCGGTCTTGCCCTCGATGCAGCGCGACAGCTTGGCGATGATCGGGGGTGCGTTCTCGGGGACGACGAGGGCCTGCTTGGTGGGGATCTGCCGGACTTCCTCGGGTTTGAGGATGGCCATGTCCTCCCCGCTGACGCTGCGGCCACCCTTGCCGCCGGTCTGCCAGGTGGTGCGGGCGACGCGGACGCTGCCGACGAGTTCGGAGATCTCCCGGTTGAACCCGCCGTCCTTGCTGCCGCCGAACATGACCAGCACATTGGTCAGGCCGAGCAAGGCGCGGGCTTCCTGCTCGCCGTACAGGGCGGCGAGCTGCCGCCACGTCTGTGCAGCCCAGATGAACGAGATGCCCAACGCTCGTTCGTTGGCCATCCGGATGCGGAGGGTGGGCAGGGGTGCGGTCGAGGGCAACTCATCGAGGCAGGCCAGCATCGGCGGGCACAGCTTGTTGTGCTCGCTGGCCGTGGCGAGGGCGAGGGCGGTGTCGAGGACGTGTTCGGCCAGGGCGGTCATCAGCGGGCTGGCGCTGGCGTAGGGGTCCTCGCGTCCCAGCAGGTAGATGGTGCCCCCGCGCCGGATGATGTCGGCGATGTCGGTGGCCGGATGCCCCGGACGCGGCATGCACCGACGGCGAATGTCTGGCTGGAAGAACAAGGTCAACGCTTGCTGGACGGTGGTGATCGTGTTCCCGGCGGTGCGGTCGTCGCCGGTGAGCGCACGATCGTGGTCCCCCCAGGAACTCCAGCACGCTGCACTCGGTCGAATCGGTTCCTGGCCTCGTGCACCATGACGGCACTGGTGGGCCGGACGCCTCATGCGCGCGGGTGCGCCTGGCGGAAGGCGTCGCGCAGCCGTTCGTTGGTGACGTGGGTGTAGATCTGCGTCGTGCCGAGCGAGGCGTGGCCGAGGATCTCCTGCACGGCCCGCAGGTCGGCGCCGCCCTCGAGCAGGTGGGTGGCCATCGCGTGCCGCAGGCCGTGGGGGCCCAGGCTGGGGGCATCCGGCACGGCGTCGAGGGCGTCGTGGACGACCCTGCGGACGACCCGCGGGTCGATGCGGCTCCCCCTCGCCCCCACGAAGACGGCGGCGCCGGCGTCCGGCCCGGCGAGGCGGTGGCGGTCGGCGAGCCAGGCGTCGAGGGCGCGCCTCGCGGGCTCGCCCAGGGGCGTCGAACGATCCTTGTCGCCCTTGCCCCGGACGCGCAGCAGCCCGCGCGCCTCGTCGATGCCGGTGGCGTCCAGCCCGCACAGTTCGGCAACCCGCAGGCCGGCCGAGTAGAGCACCTCGATGATGGCGAGGTCCCGGCGCGCGAGCGCCCGCTCGGCGTCGTCCTCGGCGGCGGCGACGCGCGCCTCGAGGTGGTCGAACAGGGCCTCGACCGCGCCGCGGTCCAGGGTCGGCGGCAGCGTCCGGGAGGCCCGGGGCGCCTGGAGGGCGCTGCCCGGGTCGGAGGCGATCCGCCCGTCGGCGTGGGACCAGGCGAAGAAGACGCGGGCGGCGGTGGCGCGGCGGGCCATGGTCGTCCGCTCCGCCCCTCGTCGGTGAAGGTCGGCCAGCCAGGCACGCAGCAGGCGGTGGTCGACCTGCCCCCACGCCGAGACGCCCCGCGTGGCCGCCCAGGTGGCCAGATCGACGAGGTCCCCGGCGTAAGCCCGGCGGGTGTGCTCGGACAGGTTCCGGCCCAGCCGCAGGTGGTCCGCCCAGGCGTCCAGGTCGCGCGCCAGCCCCGTCGCCACGGGTTCGGGGGGCAGGCTGTCCATGTCGGCCAGCGTGCCAGAATGGTCGGGTTGCCCAGCGCCCAGCCACGCGGACGGAGAAGACATGGCCATCGAGGAACTCATGACCGGCGGGACCATCCTGCCCATCACCCGGTGGGGCACGCCGGTGATGCATGAGCAGACCAAGCCGGTCACCGATTTCGACGACGACCTGCGCACGCTGGTGCGCGACATGTTCGCCACGATGCGCGCCGCACGCGGTGTCGGGCTGGCCGCGACGCAGGTCGGACTCGGGCTCTCACTGTTCGTGTACGAGTGCCCGGACGGCGACGAGCGCATCCAGGTGGGCGCCATCTGCAACCCGGTGGTGACGACCCCGACCGGCAAGGACCGTACCCTCGACAAGACCGAGGAGGGGTGCCTGTCGTTCCCGGGCGGCTACCAGCCGCTCGCGCGCCCCGACACCGCCACGTGTGTCGGGCAGGACCCGTGGGGCAACGAGGTCACGGTGGTGGGCGACGGGCTGTTGGCCCGCTGCCTGCAGCACGAGACCGACCACCTCAACGGGATCGTGTTCGGCGACCGTCTGTCCTCGCGCTCCTACCGCAAGCTCGAGGAACAGCACGCAGACCTCGTCCACCTCTACCCCGACGACTGGCCGGTCACGCCGAAGAAGACCACTGGCGACGAAGAATGATGCGCTGAGCACAAGCCCTTGGCGGGGTGGAGGCAAGCCCTCGGCGGGGTGGAGGCAAGCCCTCGGCGGGGTGGAGGCAAGCCCTCGGCGGTCAGCGCAGGGCCCAGCAGGCCACGGCGGTCGCCGCGGCGACGTTGAGCGAGTCCACGCCGTGCTGCATGGGGATCTGGACCACGGCGTCCGCCTGCTCCACCCAGCGCCGCGACAGGCCGTCGCCCTCGGTGCCCACGACGACGGCGAGCTTGTCGGGGCGCGCCCCGGCTGCGTAGTGATCCAGCGACACGGCGTCGGCGGTGAGCGCCAGGGCCACCACGGTGAAGCCGGCCCCCTGCAGGGTGGGGATCGCGGTGGCCCAGTCGTCCACCCGCGCCCAGGGCAGGGAGAACACCGTGCCCATGCTGACCTTCACCGAACGCCGGTACAGCGGGTCGGCGGCGCGCGGTGCGAGCAGGACTCCGTCCCAGCCCAGGCCGGCGGCGTTGCGGATGATGGCTCCGACGTTGGTGTGGTCGACGATGTCCTCGGCCACGACGAGGCGGCCCAGCCCGAGCAGGTCGGCCATCGGCGTGGGCTCGGCCCGGTGCAGGGACGCCAGCGCCCCCCGGTGTACGTGGAAGCCGGTGACCTGCTCGGCGAGGGCCTCGGTGACGACGTACACCGGGGCGCCGGGGTGCCGCTCGATCAGGTCGGACAGCCCGCCGATCCAGCGCTCGGCCAGCAGGAAGGAGCGGGGCCGGTGCCCTGCCTCGATCGCGCGGCGGATCACCTTCTCGCCCTCGGCGATGAACAGGCCCCGCTCCGACTCCAGCGACCTGCGCAGCGAGGTGTCGCGCAGCGCGACGTAGTCGGACAGCCGTGGGTCGGCGGCGTCCGTGACCGCGACGCGGTTCACGACCAGGTGACCTTGACGCGCTCGGCCCACTCGTCCCACAGGCCCGGGTCGGACGCCGTCGCCGCGCGCCCGCGGTTCCAGACGGTGAGGTAGAGCTCGCGCGCGGTGCCGGAGACGGTGACGTCGGCTTCCGGCGCTTCGCCGTCGACGCGCGTGGTGAGGGCGCCGTCGTGGGTGAGGTTCACCCACCAGGCGCGGTGGGCGTCCGTTGCGGTGAACAGCACGCTGCGCGGCCCCGGCAGGTCGGTCTCCGGGCGCCTCTTGACGAGGAAACCGGTGAGCACCTCGTCCACCCCGTCCGCGGCAAGGCCGGGCGAGACCCACAGCTCGTCTCCGCGCGGGGGGCGGCCCAGGCGGGCCGCCATGGCGTCGGCGGCGTGGATGGAGGTCTCGTGCACCTGGCGCCGTAGCCAGGCGTCGCGCGGGGGCGGCGCGTCGGGGAGGAAGAACTTCACGTCGAGGTCGGCCGGCGCGGCCGCGACCGCGTTGAGCAGGGTGACCATCCCCTCGTCGAACCAGTCGAGCAGGTCGGGCGCGGCGTCGGCCTCGGCGAGGACGATGGCATCGGGGGCCGGACGTCCCGTGCGCGCGATGTAGGCCGCGGCCCAGCGGTGCACGAGACCCTGGTGGGCGACGAGGTCGCGGACGGTCCAGCCCGGGCACGTCGGCACCTCCGCGTCCAGCCCCGCCACCACGGCGTTGCTCCGCAGCACGGCGCAGGCATCGCCCAGTGCCTCCCCCATCTCCCGGAAGTCCCTCACCTCGACCATGGCCGAAACCTTAGCGGGGCCAGCCACTAGGGTGTCCGCGTGGCAGCTACGGCACGCGTGAAGCTCGACCCCTTCCTCATGGCGATCATCGCCGCGGCGGTGGTGGCGTCGTTCCTGCCCGCGACCGGGGTCGGCGCGCAGGTGCTGTCGTGGGCCACGAAGGTCGCCATCTTCTGCCTGTTCTTCCTCTACGGCGCCCGCCTGCACCGCGAGGAGGCGGTCCGGGGCCTGAAACACTGGCGCCTGCACCTGACGATCCTCGCCTTTACCTTCGTGGTGTTCCCGCTGATCGGCCTGGCGATCGGCCAACTGCCGGGGTGGGCGCTGGCCCCCGCACTGATCCCCGGCATGGTCTACGTGACGCTGTGCCCCTCCACCGTGCAGAGTTCGATCAACTTCACCTCGATCGCGCGCGGCAACGTGGCCGGCGCCATCGTGAGCGCGTCGGCGTCCAACCTGCTGGGCGTGTTCCTCACCCCGCTGCTGGCGATCGCGCTGATGAACACCACCGGCAACGCCGATGTCGGCCTGGGGTCGATCCTGGACCTGGTCGTCCAGATCCTGCTGCCGTTCATCCTCGGCCAGCTGTCGCGCCGGTGGACGGCCGACTTCGTGGCCCGACACAAGAAGCTCAAGCTGTTCGACCAGGCGTCCATCGTGATGGTGGTCTACGCGGCGTTCTCCCAAGGCATCCGCGAGGGCATCTGGTCGATGGTCGGGTGGGTCGACATCGTCGCGCTCGTCGTGCTGTGTTTGGTGCTGCTGGCGTTCATGCTGTGGCTGACCTGGTTCACCGCCCGGCGCCTCGGCTTCAACCGTGCGGACGTGATCGCCATCCAGATGTGCGGCACCAAGAAGTCGCTGGCCACGGGCCTGCCGATGGCCACCGTGCTCTTCGCGGGGCAGCCGATCGGCCTGATCATGCTGCCGCTCATGGTGTTCCACCAGGCGCAGCTCATGGCCTGCTCCTGGCTGGCCGCCCGCTACGCCCGTGACCCCGAGCCGGACGCCGTGGCCACGGCCTGAGCGGCCGGCCCGCCCGGGGAGGCGTCAGGGAGCGACCTTGCGGATCACCGCGAAGCCGTCCCAGCCCTTCTCCCCCACGGTCTGGGTGATCGAGACCTGCACGCGGTCGTCGCCCTGAAGCGCACCGAGCGCGCGCACGACGCCCCGGACCTGCTCGTCGTCGCCCGGGTCGAGGATCCGGCCGCCGCGCACGACGTTGTCCACGATCACCAGCGCGCCAGGCCGGGCCAGCTCGAGCGCCCGTTCGACGTAGGTCGCCAGGTTCGCCTTGTCGGCGTCGATGAACACGAGGTCGAACGGCTCCACGCCTGTGGCCACCATGCGGGCCGTCACGTCGGCGGCGGGCCCGCAGTGGATGTCCACCCAGGCCGACACGCCGGCGTCCTCGAGGTGGCGGCGGGCCACCGCGGCGTTGTCGCGGTCGAGCTCGATCGAGACGACGCGGCCGGACGGGCCGACCGCGCGCGCCAGCCAGATGGTGGAGTAGCCCGCGAGCATGCCGAGTTCCAGCACCCGCCGGGCGCCGGTCGCCGCCGCGAGGATGTGCAGCATCCGGCCCATCTGGCGTGACACCTCGATGCCGGGCCTCGTCACCTCGGTCGAGGTGCGCGCCGCGGCGAGAACGGCGTCCTCACGCGCGAACACGGCCAGCCGCTCATCCACGGCCACCCACTGCTCGGGCCCGGACGCCGTCACGGGTCAGCCCGCCTGCACGGGGGCCCACTCGGGCCCGGTCTCGCCCAGCGTCTCGTCCAGCTTGGCGAAGATCGGCGTGGGCTTGGCCAGGGGCGTGCCCACGGCGATCGGGGCGGACTCCCAGCGCGCCGCCTCGGACGCGTAGTCGCCCATGAGCACCGGGTAGTCGGGCGCCCCCTCCTCCGAGACGGTGACGATCTCGGGCTGGGCCGCCCACACGCCGGTGCCGCCGAGGGCCTCGTACACCTTCTGCGCGGCGTGCGGCAGGAACGGCGTGAGCAGGGTGTTGCAGTCCTGCACCGCCTGGAGCGCGACGTGGAGGATCGTGTCGCGGCGGGCCGGGTCGTCCTTCTTCTTCCAGGGCTCCTCGTCCGAGAGGTATTTGTTCGCCAGTGACACGATGCGCATCGCCTCGGTGATCGCCTGCTTGAACTTGGCCCTGCCCAGCAGCTCACCGATGGTGGCGTAGCCGCCCGCGCAGGCGTCCAGCAGCGCCTGGTCGGCGTCCGTCAGGGCGCCGGCCGCCGGGATAGACCCAACGTTCTTGTGCGCCATCGACACCGAGCGGTTGACGAGGTTGCCCCACTCGTTGGCCAGCTCAAAGTTGGTGCGGCGGACGAACTCGTCCCACGTGAAGTCGGTGTCCTGGTTCTCCGGGCCGGCCACCGCGATGTAGTAGCGCAGGGCGTCCGGCCCGAAGTCGCGCAGGA
Source organism: Propioniciclava sinopodophylli (assembly GCF_004324755.1). Taxonomy (GTDB): domain Bacteria; phylum Actinomycetota; class Actinomycetes; order Propionibacteriales; family Propionibacteriaceae; genus Propioniciclava; species Propioniciclava sinopodophylli. Next base: position 51,765 of record NZ_SDMQ01000008.1, on the reverse strand, counting down.
AGTCGCGCACGTAGATCACTTTGTTGCGCGAGCTGGAGAACTTCGAGCCCGACATCGTCAGGAACTCCGAGCTGACGATCTCCGTGGGCAGGTCGAGGGTGCCGAGCACATCGGAGGGGGTGCCGCCGAGCGAGCCCGCACCGTTGGCGCCCAGCAGGATGCCTGGCCAAATGACGGTGTGGAACGTGATGTTGTCCTTGCCCATGAAGTAGTAGGACTCGGCTCCACCGTCGTGCCACCACTTCTTCCAGGCATCAGGATCGCCGACCCGCTTGGCCCACTCCACCGAGGCGGACAGGTAGCCGATCACGGCGTCGAACCACACGTAGATGCGCTTCATGGACGCCTCGGACCAGCCCTCAAGCGGGATCGGGACGCCCCAGTCGAGGTCGCGCGTGATGGCGCGCGGCTGGAGCTCCTTGGCGAACTGCTCCGAGAACCGGATGACGTTGGGGCGCCAGTCGGTGCGGGTGGCCAGCCACTGCTGGAGCTGCTCGGCCAGCGCGGGCAGGTCGAGGAAGAAGTGCTCGGTCTCGACGAACTGCGGCACCTCGCCGTCGATGCGGCTGCGGGGGTTCTTCAGGTCGATCGGGTCGAGCTGGCGGCCGCAGTTGTCGCACTGGTCGCCGCGGGCGCCCGGGTCGCCGCAGAAGGGACACTCGCCCTCGATGTAGCGGTCGGCCAGCGTGCGGCCCGTGGACGGCGACAGCGCGCCCATCTGCTTCTTCGCCACGACGTAGCCGTTGCGGTGCAGCGACGTGAACAGCTCCTGCACGACCGAGCGGTGGTTCAGCGTCGTCGTGCGCGTGTAGAGGTCGTAGGACAGGCCGAGGCCCTGCAGGTCCTCGACGATGACCTGGTGGTACTTGTCGGCGGTCTGGCGCGCGGTCACGCCCTCGGAGTCGGCCTTCACCTGGATCGCCGTGCCGTGCTCGTCGGTCCCCGACACCATCAGGACGTCGTTGCCCGCCATGCGCTGGTAGCGCGAGAAGACGTCCGCGGGCACGGCGAAGCCGGACACGTGCCCGATGTGGCGCGGCCCGTTCGCGTACGGCCAGGCAGCGGCGGTGAGGATCCGAGAGGTCATGGCCCGAAGTCTAGGGCAGGCCCCGGCACCGGCCCGACGCGCGCCCGGGGCGTCCAGCCCCACCGGCAACCGGATGCGCGTAGATGAATTCGGAGTCAACGGGGGGTTACGCTTTCGTGTGTGACCCCTGAGCTGGTCCTGCTGGTGCTGGCCGTCGTGACGGCGCTGGCTTTCGACTTCACCAATGGTTTTCATGACACCGCCAACGCGATGGCAACCTCGATCGCGACGAAGGCACTCACACCCAAGGTCGCCGTCGCGCTGTGCGCTGTGCTGAACCTCATCGGTGCGTTCCTGTCAGTCGAGGTGGCCCTGACCGTCACCAACGCGGTCATCCGCATCCAGAACCCGGACGGGTCGCCCCGCACCGAGCTGCTCACCGACGGGGGTCGTCCGCTGCTGATGATCCTGCTCGCCGGCCTGATCGGCGCCATCGTCTGGAACCTGTTCACGTGGCTGCGCGGCCTGCCTTCGAGCTCGTCGCACGCGATGTTCGGCGGCCTGATCGGCGCCACCATCGCGGGCCTCGGCGTCAACGGCGTCAAGTGGGCCGGCGAGGGAGCCAAGCTGGACGGCGTGGTCGGCAAGATCATCCTGCCGGGCCTGGCCTCCCCGCTCATCGCCGTCCTCGTGGCGACCGTCGGCACCTGGCTGGTCTTCCGCATCGCCCGCGGCGTGCCGGAGAAGGTCATGGACAAGGGCTTCCGCTGGGGCCAGGTCGGCACCGCCTCCCTGGTCTCCCTGGCGCACGGCGCCAACGACGCCCAGAAGACGATGGGCGTCATCACGCTCGTCCTGATCGCGTCCGGCCACTGGGTCGACACCCACGCCATCCCGCTGTGGGTGAAGGTGGCCTGCGCCGGCGCCATCGCCACCGGCACGTGGCTGGGCGGCTGGCGCATCATCCGCACGATGGGCAAGGGCCTGGTCGAGATCTCCTCGCCGCAGGGCATGGCCGCCGAGGCATCCTCGGCTGCGGTCATCCTCTCCAGCTCGCAGCTGGGCTTCGCGCTGTCCACCACCCACGTGGCCACCGGGTCGATCCTCGGCTCGGGCCTCGGACGCCGCGCCGAGGTGCGCTGGTCGATCGCCGGCCGCATGGGCCTGGCGTGGCTGATCACGCTCCCCTGCGCCGGCCTGGTCGGCGCCGTGATGTGGTGGATCGGGACGTCTCTGGGTCCGTGGCTCGGCCCGATCGCCATCTTCATGATCCTCGTGGTGCTGTCGCTGTGGATGTGGCTGCACTCCCGCATCAAGCCCATCGGGCACCACAACGTCAACGACGACTGGGAGCCCGAGGACCGGTCGACGACCGTCCCGGTCCCGCAGGAGCTGGTCCGATGACGCAGACGATGGCGGCGATCGACGCCGTGTGGAAGGTGCTGGCGATCGGGCTGCTGCTCGGGGCGGGCCTGCCTGCCCTGTTCTCCCTGGGCGTCCGCCAGTTGGCGGTGGCCTCAGAGCCGGGCGCGAACGCGCCCCTGCGCCGCACGCTGGCCTGGCTCGCGTTCAGCATCGTGGGCGGCGCCGTGGCCCTCGGCATCGCCGGGATCGTCGCCCACGGGCTGGGCTACAAGCTGTTCTTCTGACAGGCCTCAGGCCGCGGCGTAGCCCGCCTCGATGACATCGGCGACGAGGCGCTCTCTCTCCTCGTGGGGCAGGAAGGCCGCGCGCGCGGCGTCCACCGTGAACCGCCGCAGGTCGTCGGTGGTGTAGCCGAAGGCGTCGCCCAGCAGGCCCATCTCGTGGCTCGGGCTGGTGCGGCTCATCAGCCTGTTGTCGCAGTTCACCGTCACCACGAACCCGAGGCGCTCCAACAGGCCGAAGGGGTGCTCCCCCACCGTCGCGCAGATGCCCGTCTGCAGGTTCGAGGTCGGGCTGACCTCCAACGGGATGCGCCGGTCCAGCACCCAGCGGGCGACCGGCCCCAGCCGGTAACCGGAGGCGTCGAGCGTGATGTCTTCGGCGATGCGGACACCATGGCCCAACCGCAGCGCCCCCAGCTGCACCGCGCCCGCCACCGAGGCCACCCCGGCGGCCTCGCCCGCGTGCACGGTGAAGGGGGTGTAGGTCTCCCGCAGCCGGGCGAAGGACGCTGCGTGCAGCTCGGGCCCGAAGCCGTCCTCGGGGCCGGCGAGATCGAACCCGGCGACGAGATGCTCCCGCGCAACGGCCAGCTCGACAACCTCCGGGTTGGGCAGGGTGTGCCGCAGGGAGGTCACCAGCTGGCGGGCCACCATGGGCCGGCCGGACGCCGTGGCCGCGGCCATGCCGTCGGCCAGGCCGGCCCCCACCGCCTCCACCGCGTCGGCGAGCGAAAGTCCGAGGCGCGTGTGCTGCTCGGGCGCCCAGCGGGCCTCACCGTAGACGACGCCGTCGGCAGCCAGGTCCTCGACCCACTCGCGCGCCACGCGGCGCAACTGCTCGCGCGTCTGCATCACGGCGACGGTGTGCTCGAAGGTCGTCAGGTAGCGCACCAGCGAGCCGGAATCCGCGGCGTCGAAGAACCACTCAGCCAGCCCGGGCGCCCCGGCGGGTAGGGCGTGTCCGGCCTCGGCGGCCAGCTCCGCCACCGTCGCGGCGCGCAGGCCGCCGTCGAGGTGGTCGTGCAGGACGACCTTGGGCAAGCCGACCAGATCGGTCTTGGGTGCCATCGTTCCCTCCCGGGTGGTCAGCGGCCGAGCGCCTCGGGCCCGAAGGCCTGGGGCAGTACTTCGTCGAGGGTGAGGATGCCCTGCGGCGTCTCGATCAGCATCGGCGCGCCGCCGTGCTCCCACAACAGCTGGCGGCAACGGCCGCACGGCATGATGACCTCGCCCTTGCCGTTGCAGCAGGTGAACGCCACCAGGCGTCCACCCCCGCCCCGGACGAGGTCGGAGACCAGCCCGCACTCGGCACAGAGCGTGACGCCGTAGCCGGCGTTCTCCACGTTGCAGCCCGACACGACCCGGCCGTCCGAGACCAGGGCGGCCGCACCCACCGGGTACCCCGAGTAGGGGGCGTACGCCTGCGCGCAGGCAGCCCGGGCCTCGCGGCGCAGGGCGTCGAAGTCGATGTCCACGCCGGCCTACTTGGTGTAGGGCACGCCGTCGGCGGCCGGGCCGCGCGAGCGCCCGATGAGCCCGGCCACCGCGATCACGGTCGCGATGTAGGGCAGCATCAGCAGGAACTGGCTGGGCATCGGCGTGGACAGGCTCTGCAGCTGGGTGGCCAGCTGCGTCACGAAGCCGAAGAACACAGCCATCAGCGCGGCGCGCACGGGGTGCCAGCGGCCCATGATCAGCGCCGCGAGGGCGATGAAGCCGTTGCCGACCGTGATGTCCTTGTTGAAGGCGCCGGTGGACCCGATCGTGAAGAACGCGCCGCCCAGGCCGGCGAACACGCCGCCCAGAAGCACCGCCTGCCAGCGGACCGCACGCACGGAGATGCCGACCGTGTCGGCCGCCTCGGGGTGCTCGCCCACCGAGCGGACGCGCAGGCCCCACCGGGTGCGGTACAGCAGGAACGCCACAAGGAAGACGGACAGGATCGCCAGGTAGACCAGGATCGTCTGGTTGAACAGGACGGGCCCGAGCAGCGGGATCGACGACAGCAGCGGGATCGGGATCGCCTGCATGATCGGGGCGCTGTTGAGCTGGCTCGAGTTCGGCTGGACCAGCTGGTCGAAGATGAAGCCGGTCAGGCCTGAGGCGAACAGGTTCAGCACGACGCCCAGAACGACCTGGTCGACGATGTAGCGGATCGCGAACACCGCGAGCATCGCCGCCATGAGGACGCCGGCGATGACCGCCGCGACCAGCGCCATCGGGATCGACTTCGTCACCGACCCGACCGTGGCCGCGGTGAACGCCGCGACGAGGAACTGACCCTCGATGGCGACGTTGACCACGCCGGAGTTCTCGCACAGGACGCCGCCCAGGGTGCCCAACACGAGCGGGGTCGCCAGCGCGATGGTGCCGGCGAGCTGGTTGCTGATCTGGAACGGCAGGCCGACACCGGAGGCCGCCCAGGTGACCAGGCCGAGCATCACGGCGATGCCGGCCAGCGTCGCCGCGCCCGCCCGCAGGCGCGGGTTGAGGCGTCCGCCGAGGAACCCGGCACCCACGGCCAGGGTGATGAGGCCGCACACGAGGACGGTGGGCAGGCCCGGCAGGCTGAACGTCGGCAGCTGGACGGCGTCAAAATACCCCGACAGCGCGTACCTGGCCTCACCCTTGGTGCGGAAGGCGAGCACCAGCAGGACCAGGCCGATGCCGGCCATGAGGCCGCCCGAGGACAGGCGCGCGCGCCGGGCCTCACGCGACTCGGTCTGGTCGAGGCGGATGACCTCGTCACGGAGAGCGATGGTGGCGGTGCTCATGCCTGACCTCCGGCGACAACGGCGCGACGCTCGCGCAGGAACGGGACGAGCGTGCGGACGAGGCCGGGCGCGGCGACGAACAGCACGATGAGGGCCTGCAGCACCATCGACAGGGTGAGCGGGGTACCGGCGATGCTCTGCATCGACAGGCCGCCGGCGTGCAGGCCGCCGAAGAGGAGACCCGCGAACACGATGCCGAGGGGACGCGAACGGCCGAGCAGCGCAACCGTGATCGCGTCGAAGCCGACCGAGCCCACGATGCCCTGGCTCAGCGGGGTCGGGACGCCGTTGGCGGCGGGCCCGATCGCGACCTGGACGCCAGCCAGGCCGGCGAGCATGCCCGCGATGGCCATGGTGATGATGGTCGTCCTGGCCACGTCCATGCCGGCGGTCCCGGCGGCGTTCGGGTTGGCGCCCACCGCACGGATCGTGAAGCCGATGGTGGAGCGCTCGATGAGCCACCACGTGCCGAACGCCGCGAGCAGGGCCACGAGGAAGCCCACGTGGAGCTGGCCGAAGATGCCGGGGAACGTGGAGGTGGGGTGCACCTCGGGCGAGATCGGGTCCTGGCGGCCCGGCCGCAGGAAGGCCGGCGTGGTGAGAAGCCACGCGAGGATGCCCACCGCGATGTAGTTGAACATGATGGTCACGATGACCTCGTGGGCGCCGGTCTTGGCTTTGAGGTAGCCGACGATGCCACCCCACAACGCGCCGCCGAGGAGGCCGGCGAGCAGGGCGACGATCACGTGCAGGACCGGTGGCAGCTGCAGGGCGAAGCCCACCCACGCGGCGAGGATCGCTCCGACGATCGCCTGGCCCTGCGCACCGATGTTGAACAGGCCGGCGCGGAAGCCTAGGCCCACGCCAAGGCCCGCACAGATCAGCGGGGCGGCCTCACGGGTCGTGGCGGCGAGCGCGGCCGGGGAGCCGAGCGCCCCCACCGCGAGCGCGGCGTAGGCAGAGGAGACCTTGGCCCATGCGGCCCCCAGCGGGAGCGCCGGGGCGGTGAACAGGTAGGCGAACTGCCCGGCGACCTCGGGGTCGCTGACGATCATCAAGATCGCGCCGACGAGCAGCGCCAGCACGAAGGCCGCCACGGTGATGGCGATGCCGCGCCACTGGAACGTGGCGCGTCGCTTGGTCGCCGGAGTCGTGAGTTCGGTCATCGGTTCCCCTCTTGGCCCTCGGACGCCTCGGTGTGGTGCACCGCGGCCTCGTGCACCTGCTCCACCAGCGGGGTGGGCTGTTCCGCGGCCGCACGGACGGCCTCCTCGTGGCTCGCGCCGGCCATCATCAGGCCCATGACGTCGCGGGGGGTGTCGGGGCCGACGACGCCGACCACCTTGCCGCGGTACATCACCAGCACGCGGTCGGCGAGCGCCTCGACCTCGTCCAGCTCGGTCGAGACCAGCAGGACGGCGGTGCCCTTGTCCCGCTCCTCGACGATGCGGCGGTGCAGGAACTCGATGGCGCCCACGTCCACGCCGCGGGTCGGCTGGCTGGCCACCAGCAGCGACAGGTCGCGGGAGAGCTCGCGGGCCAGGATGACCTTCTGCTTGTTGCCGCCCGACAGCGACGAGATCGGGCTCGAGACCGCTTGGGTGCGGATGTCGAACTCGTCCTTGAGCTTCTCGGCGTTGGCGGCGATGGCGCCCAGGTCGAGCGCGACGCCCCTGCTGAACGGGGCCTGGGTGACGCGGTTGAGCACGAGGTTCTCCGCGACGGAGAAGGTGCCGACGAACCCGTCGTCCTCCCGGTCCTCGGGCACGAAGCCCATGCCCGCACCGATGGTGGCCGCCGGACGCGCACGGGTGATGTCGACCCCGTCGAGGGTCAGGGTGCCCGACAGGGGCGGGATGTTGCCGATGAGCGCGTCCGCCAGTTCGGACTGGCCGTTGCCCTGGACGCCGGCGACGCAGAGGATCTCTCCCCCACGCACGTCGAAGCTCACGCCGTCGACGACGATGCCGCCTGCGGCGTTGGCGACCTTCAGGTCGCGGACCTGAAGGCGGACGTCCTGCGCGGCTGGCGCCGACTTCGCGATGCGCAGGTCGACGGCACGGCCGACCATGAGCTCGGCGAGGTCCGCCTCGGACGTGCCGGGCTCGGCGTGGCCGACGATCTTGCCGCGGCGCATGACGGTGATGCGGTCGGCGATCGCGCGGACCTCGCGCAGCTTGTGGGTGATGAAGACGATGGCCTTGCCCTCGTCGCGCAGGACCTGCATGACGGCCATCAGCTCGTCGATCTCCTGCGGCGTGAGGACGGCGGTGGGCTCATCGAAGATGAGGTACTTGGCGTCGTTGGCCAGCGCCTTGAGGATCTCGACGCGCTGCTGGACGCCGACCGGCAGCTCCTCGATCACGGCGTCCGGCTCGACCGGCATCTTGTAGCGCTCGGCCAGCTCGCGCACCTTGGCGCGGGCGGCGTTCTTGTCGAGGACGAAGCCGCCCTCGTTGCCGAGCATCATGTTCTCGGCGACGGTGAACGGCTCCACCAGCATGAAGTGCTGGTGCACCATGCCGATGCCAGCCGCCATGGCCTGCTTCGGGTTGGTGAACTTCTGGGGGACGCCCTCGATCAGGATCTGGCCGCCGTCGGGCTGGTACAGCCCGTACAGGACGTTCATCAGGGTGGACTTGCCGGCGCCGTTCTCGCCCAGGAGGCAGTGGATCTCGCCGGGCACGACGTCCAGGTCGACCGCGTCGTTGGCGGTGAAGGTGCCGAACCGTTTCGTGATGCCGCGAAGCCGCAGGCCGGACGTGTCGTTGGTCACGCCGGAATCCTTCCATGAGGGTCGGGGAATGAGGAGGGGAAGCGCGAGGGGAGGCCGTATCGGCCTCCCCTCGCGGATCAGGTGGTGCGGGTCACGCCTCGATCGTGATGGTCCCGGCGATGATGTCGGCCTTGATCTGCTCGAGTTCGGCCTTCGTCTCGGCCGAGACCTTCGAGTCGAAGTCGTGGAACGGGGCCAGGTAGGCGCCCTCGTTCTCGAGGGTGCCGACGTACACCTCGTTGTTGAAGGTGCCCTCCTTCGATGCCTTGATGGCCTCGAACACGGCGACGTCCATGGCCTTGCCGACCGACGTGGCGATGATCGACTTATAGGTCGGCATGCTCACGTAGCCGTCGGTGTCGACCCACATGCCGATGACCTTGCCCCCGGAAGCCTGGGCGGCCTGCAGACCACCCTCACCGGCGGGGCCGGCGACGGGCAGGATCACGTCGGCGCCCTGAGCGACCAGGGTGTCGGCGACGCGCTTGCCACCGGCGAGGTCCTCGAAGGGGCTCGCGCCGGGGATGAACTGGCCGTCCTGGGACTCGGAGTTCCAGCCGAGCACTTCGACGTTGGTGCCCTTCTTCTCGTTGTGGTACTTCACGCCCTGGGCGTAGCCCTCCATGAACGCGGTCACGCTCGGGATCTTGGCGCCACCGAAGGTGCCGACCTTGCCGGTCTGCGACAGGGAGGCCGCGGTGTAGCCGGCCATGAAGGCGGGCTCGCCCGTGTTGAACACCAGGCCGCGCAGGTTCTCGGGCGCGGTGTTGGCGCCGGACTCGTCGGAGTAGGCGAAGTCGACGATCGCGAAGTCGACGTCGGGGTTGGCCTTGGCGGCGGCCAGGGTCGCGTCCCCCAGCATGAAGCCGACGGTCACGACGATGTTGCAGCCGGCGTTGACCATCTGGTCGATGTTGGTGGCGAAGTCCGAGGTCGTCTTGGACTGGGCCTCGTTCTGCTTGACACCCAGCTGGGCGACGGCGTCCGTCAGGCCCTTGTAGGAGGTCTGGTTGAACGACTTGTCGTCGAAGCCGCCGGCGTCGGACACCATGCAGGCGGTGAAATCGGACGCGGGCGCGGCAGCGGTGGTAGCGCCACCGGCGGTGGCCGACGGGGCGGCGGTGCTGGCGGGGGGCGGCGTGGCGCAGCCGGCCAGCAGCAGGGCTGCGGCCAAGCCGGAGATGACGATGGACTTCTTCACTGGATGCCTCCTAGGCACGTGAGGGTCGAAGCCGGTTTGGTGTACCCGGGCTGAGGGGCAGCGTACTCGGCGACACCCGGCGTCACCGCTCCGCGTAGGTGCCGCCGGAGGGTTGATACCGCTTTGTTATGTGGTTAACTTCTCCGGTTCAGCTGACCTGGCGCACCAGCGCCTCGGCGGAGTCGAGCATCTGGACGGTCTCCCGCTCCCAGTGGGGCTCCTGGCCGCGGTACGGGCCGGTGGCCAGCGAGATGATCACGGCGGCGGCTCGCAGGCGCAACTCGACCGGGTCGACCCGCTCGTCGAAGACCGGCACCCAGTCGCGCAGCAGCGTGTGCACGCGGGCCTCCTGCTCGGCGTTCATCCGCTGGATCGTCGAGAGGTGCGCGATGAGGCAGGCCAGGTCGTCGGCGCGGCGTCCGGGGCCGATGGTGTCGACGTCGAGGATGCCGACGATGCGCCCGTCCGCGACGTGCAGCTGCCCCTCGTGGAAGTCGCCGTGCGTCGGCTCCTCCCCGGGCGGCAGGCCCGCCAGGCCGTCGCGCACGGCGCGGGCCAGCCGGTCGAGGCGTTCCTGTTCCTCGGGCAGCGCGGCCCCCACCATGCGCGCGTAGTGCTCGACCGAGTCGGCCCAGGGCGGACGGCGCTCCAGGTCGGCCACCGCGGCGGGCATGGCGTCCAGCACCTCGATCAGCCCCTCGGCGGTGCAGGGCGCCACCGGGTCGAACACCGCGCGGGCCAGCGGCCGCCCGGGCAGCTGGCCGAGGACGAGGAGGAAGTCGGCGGTGCCGGCGGCGATGCGCGGGGCCGGGACGCCGGCGTCCAAGAGCAGCTTGTGGCGCTGGGACACGTCGGCGAACAGCCTCTCCCGCAGAACCTTCACGAAGAACGTGTCTCCGCCGTGGACCGACGCCCGCAGCACGGCCCGGCGGCGGGGGCGGTAGGTGACCATCTCGAGGTCGAGCTGCTCGGGCGTGATCGGCTCGGCGACCGCACGGTAGGCGTTGAGGACGGCCGCCATCGACGTCGGGTACGCGGCGCGGGCGAGGCCGGGCAGGTCGGGGTCGAACGGGTAGAGCCACACCGCGACCTCCCGGTCGCCGTCGGCGAAGATCTCGGCGCGGCTGTCGGAGCCGGACAGCCCGTGCGCCCGGGCGCTCACGCCGAGCAGCTCGTCGCGCCGGCCATAGGGCCAGTCGACGATCGCCGAGTAGGTCGCGGTCGTGGACTGGCTGGGGTTGGCGTCGATGTGGTCCAGCGTCCAGGCCACCAGAGTGCCGCCGGCGTGCGTGACGGCGGCCTCGAGCAACCCGCCCACTCCCTCGGAGGTGAGCAGGGCCGCGCCGTCGTCAGCTGGCATGCCCTTCCCTCCCGGTGGACGCACCCGTCTCGCTCGGGCAGGTTACTGGATCGGCTCGCCCGTCGCACCGGCGCCGAGCCGGGCCAGGCGCAGGCGGGAGGCGCGGCGCCCGTCGAGCTCGGTGACGGTGAACTCCACCTCCTGCGGGGTGTCGGCGCCCTCCCCCGCCGGCGGCAGCGCGCGGGCGACCGCATCGCCCAGCTGCGGCAGGCTGCCGAGCTCGGCCATCACGTAGCCGGCGACGGTGTCGTAGGGGCCCTCGGGCAGCACGAGGTCGAACCGCTCGGCGAACTGTTCCAGCGTGGTCAGGCCGTCCAGCTCGTCGGCGCCGCCGGTGGCGCCGTCGGGGCCCTCCAGGTCGAACTCGTCGGTGATGTCACCGATGAGCTCTTCCACGAGGTCCTCGATGGTGACGATGCCGGCGGTGCCGCCGTACTCGTCGCGGACGATGACCATGTGGTCGCCGGCCGCCTGCATGACCGACAGGGCGTGCAGGATGCGGACGGTGCCGGGGAGGGCGTTGATGGGGCGGACGAGCTGGCTGACCGGGGCCTGGCGCTCGGCCGGGTCGAGGTCGAACAGGTCGCGCATGTGCAGGAAGCCGAGCACATCGTCCACGTCGCGGCCCACGACCGGGTAGCGGGAGTGGGCGCCGTCGGCGATCAGGCGGATGGCCTTGTGTGCGGGCATGTCCCCGTCGAGGAAGTCGACCTCGGTGCGCGGCACCATCGCCTCGCGCAGCGTCACCTGGCCGGCGGCGAACACCTCGTCCACGATCTGGCGCTCTTCGTCGCCGAGGGTGGCCGAGCTGGAGACCATGGCGCGGAGCTCCTCGTCGGTGACCTCCTCGCGCGAGGCCTTGGGGTCGCCGCCCAACAGGCGGACGGCAATGTTGGTCGAGAAGCCCAGGAACCAGATCACCGGCCGGGTGATGGTCGCGATCACGTTGACCAGCGGCCCGAGCGTCAGCGCGAATGTCTCGGCGCGTTGCATGGCCAGGCGCTTGGCCGTGAGCTCGCCCAGCACGATCGAGAAATAGGAGATGGCCACCGTCACCAGCACAAGGGCGAGCGTGCGGGCCGCGGGCTCGGGCAGGCCCCAGCCGACCAGCACCGGGGCCAGGTCCTCGGCGAGCGTCGCGCCGCCGAACGAGGCGGCCAGGAAGCCGGACATGGTGACGCCGATCTGCACCGCGGAGAGGAAGATGTTGGGGTCGGCCGCCAGCCGCGCCACCGTGGCGCCGCGCTTGCCCTTGGACGCCAGCCCCCGCACCTGGCTGTCGCGCAGGGACACCAGCGCCATCTCGGCGGCGGCGAACACACCGCCGATGAGGATGAACAGGAAGATCAGCAGCACGTTCGACAGGGTCGGACTCACCCGCACAGCGTACCGGGGCACGCCGTCGGCGCCGGACGCGAGCGGATAGGGTGGCCGCCATGGGAGTCGACGCCTCGTTGGACCAGCGCGTGGTGGCCGTCGTGGTGGCCTGGAACCGGCGCGACCTGCTGGCCCAGACGCTGGCCGGTCTGGCCGCCCAGGAGCGGCCTGCCGACGGCGTCGTCGTCATCGACAACGCCTCCACCGACGACTCTGCCGAGCTGGCGGCGTCCCACCCGGTCGTGACCGAGGTCGTCACGCTGCCCGAGAACACGGGCGGCGCGGGCGGGTTCGCCGCCGGCATCGCGCGGGCCGTCGTCCGGCACGGGGCCGAGCTGGTGTGGGTGATGGACGACGACACCGTGCCGACCCCCGGGGCGCTCGCCGCTTTGCTGGCCGCCCGCGTCCGCTACCCGGGCCGCGTCACGGTCGCCGCCTCCCGCGCCGACTGGAGCGACGGGCGCGAGCACCCGATGAACCGGCCGCGTCCCCGACCCGGCGCCGACCGCACCACCCGCGGGGCCGCGGAACTGGCGGGCGGCTACCCGATCCGGTCGGCGTCCTTCGTGTCGATCCTCATCGACGCGGACGCGATCCGCCGCCACGGCCTGCCCGAGGCCGACTACTTCCTGTGGAACGACGACTTCGAGTACACCGCGCGCCTGCTGCGTGACGGGGTCGGCCTGTACGTGCCGGCGTCCCGGGTGTACCACCTCACCAAGGTCTTCGGCAGCTCGGACGCCGACCCCGGCCCCCGCTTCACCAACGAGGTCCGCAACAAGCTGTGGGTCTTCACGCGTTCGGACGCCCTGGGCCCGGCCGACCGCGCCCTCTACGCCGGGTCGACGGCCCTGCGCTGGGCGAGGATGCTCGGCCGCTCCGCCGACCGGCGGGCGCTGGCCGGACACGGACGCCGCGGGCTCGCCGAGGGGTTGCACGCACCGCGTCCGACCGTCGCGGTTCTGGCGGGTACCCCGGTGGCCGCCGACGTCGCCCAGGTCGAGCGGGGTGCCGGTCGTGCCTGAGCCCTTCAGTGTCCTGCTGCCGGTCTACCGCGGCGACGACGCCGGCTTCTTCGAGCGCGCGATCACGTCGGTGACCCGCGACCAGGAGCTACGGCCCGACGAGCTCGTCGTCGTGGTGGACGGGCCGGTGCCCGCCCCCATCGCCGCCGTCCTGCGCCGCACCGAGGCGGGCGAGCTCACCGCCGGCGTCCCGGTGCGGGTCGTCGCGCTGCCCACCAACCTCGGGCTGGCCGGGGCCCTGCAGGCCGGGCTCGCCGCCTGCCGCCACGAGGTCGTCGCCCGTGCGGACGCCGACGACGTCTCCCTCCCCCAGCGCTTCGCACGGCAGGTACCCCTCATGGCCGACGTCGACCTGCTGTCCTCGGCCGTCGTGGAGTTCGAGGCCGACGAGGCCCAGCCCGGGCTGCAGCGGGCCTGGCCCGCCGATCCCGAGGAGATCGCCCGGCTCGCCCGCCTGGCCGACCCCTTCAACCACCCGTCCGTGGTCTACCGCCGCAGCGCGGTGGCGGCGGCCGGCGGCTACCAGCACCTGGCCCGCCTGGAGGACTACTGGCTGTTCGTCCGCATGCTGCACGCCGGCGCCCGCGTGACGAACGCGGCCGAGCCGCTGGTGCTCTACCGCGTGGGCGCCGGCGCGTACCGTCGGCGCGGCGGTTGGGAGCTGTTCCGCTCCGAGCTGGTGCTGCAGGGCCGCATGCTGCGGCTGGGGTTCACCACGCCGGCGCAGTTCGCCCGCAACCTGGTGGTCCGGGGGGTGTGGCGCTTCGTGCCGCCCGCCCTGCGGCGTCCGGCCTACGCGGCGTTCACGCGCTGGCGCGACGCCTGAGCCTCACGCGGCGCCGCGGTTGCGCTCGCGCAGGAAGCCGACGGCCTCGGCGCAGGTGCCGTCGAAGACCATCCGGCCCTTCTCCATCACGACGCCCCGCTCGCAGATCTGCTGGACGAGTTCGAGGTCGTGGCTGACCACCACCAGCGTCTTCCCGCGGGAGACCAGCTCCTGGATGCGGGCGATGCACTTGCGCTGGAACGGCTCGTCCCCCACGGCGAGGATCTCGTCGACGAGGAAGACGTCCGGGTCGGTGTGCACGGCCACGGCGAAGGCCAGGCGCAGGTACATGCCGGAGGAGTAGAACTTCACCTCGGTGTCGATGAAGTCGCCGATCTCGGAGAAGGCCACGATGTCGTCGAACTTCGCGTCGATCTCCTCCTTGGTCATGCCGAGGATCGCCGCGTTCAGGTACACGTTGTCTCGGCCGGGCAGGTCGAGGTGGAAGCCAGCGCCGACCTCGATCAGGCCCGCCACGCGACCCCGGACGCCGATCGTGCCGGTGTCGGGGCGCATGACCCCGGAGATGATCTTGAGCGTGGTCGACTTGCCCGACCCGTTGAGGCCCAGCAGGGCCACCGACTCGCCGTCGTGGACGGTGAGGCTGAGGTCCTCCAACGCCTTGAACTTGGCGCTCAGGTCGCCCTTGCGGCCCTTGACGAGCCAGACCAGCGCCTCCTTCAGGGAGCGGGTGTGCCGCAGCACGAACTCCTTGGTGACGTGGTCGAGGCGCAGGACGACTTCTTGGCCGGGCGGCGTGCGGTCGGTCATCAGAGCTCCTGGGCGAACGTGCCCTCGTGGCGCCGGAAGGCCAGGTCGCCGAGGAACAGGAACAGCAGGGACACCCCGATGGCCACGGGCACCCAGAGGGAGAAGAAGGCGTCCGGCAGCGCCCAGGTGCTGGACGCGTCGAGGGTCGGCTGCCAAAAGCCGAAGTGGAACAGCTCGGTCGCCACGGTGAGCGGGTTGAGCATGTAGAGGGCGAACATCCACGGCGCCATGGCATCGCGCACCATCGTCCACGTGTAGAGCACCGGCGAGGCCCACGTCGTGATCATGACCAGCAGCTCGACGATGTTCTCCGCGTCGCGGAAGAAGACGTTGGCGGTGGCGAACAGCAGCCCGATGCCGAGGGAGAACACGGCGACGATGGCCGTGCCGAGCAGGACGGCCCCGACCTGGGCGAGGCCGGGCACCCAGCCGAAGAACAGGCACGCCACGACCAGCACCACGACCTGGGGGAAGAAGTGCGCCAGCGCGACCCAGAGGCTGGAGACCGGGAACAGCTCGCGCGGCAGGTAGATCTTCTTGATCAGGTTGTAGTTCTCGACGACCGACCTGGCGGCGTTGCGGAACGACTCGTTGAACAGGTTCATGAGGATGATGCCGCTGAACAGGTAAACGGCGTAGTTCTCGAGGCCCCGGTTGAGGCCCAGGAACAGGCCCATCGCCACGAAGAACACCGCGAACTGCATCGCTGGCTTGATGTAGCTCCACAGGATGCCGAGCACCGACCCGCGGTAGCGAACCTGGATCTCCTTGCGGGTGATCAGGCTCAGCAGGTACCGGTTGCGATGGACGTCCAGCAGCCCGCGACCGCGACCGGGTGCCACCAGCCCGGTCGCCACCTCAGGCGGGGTCATGGCCGGGTCTCACCCACCGTGTGCTCGTCGAACACCTTCGCCCAGGCGTCCAGCGACACCAGGTCGGGCTGCGCGGCGCGATAACGGCGCCGCAGGTCGTCCCACTCGCGGACCAGGCTCGTCACCAGCCGGACCGTGCGCGCCATCTCGGCGCGGTAGACGTCCGGACGCCGCTGGTACCAGCGCACGCCCAGGCCGTCCGCGCTCGAGGCGAGCACCGAGTCGTAGCCGGCCAGGCGCCACCATTGCTTGCGCGTGTGCGGCAGGTGTTGCTGCGGGCTGGCCGCGTTCTCGGGCCGTTCCCGGTCGAGGAACCGCTTGATGCCCATGCGCGCGGCGACGGGCAGCAGGTCCCTGGTGCGCGGGTGCTCCGGCAGCCTGGTGAAGTTCGGGATGTCGCGCGGCCGCGGGTCCGGGAAGTCGGACGCCTCGGGCTTGAGCTGGGCGTCGGTGTAGTCCGCGGCCATCGCGCGGACGTCCTTGATACGGCGGTCCAGCAGCCCGAACAGGTGCTCGGGGCCCGCCAGGACGTCCTCGAAGCCCAGGGACCGAATCGCCTCGGTGTAGTACTCCATCGCCAGCAGGTGCTTGACATTGAGGTTGAAGCTCTCCAGCAGCAGGCGCCCGCCCTTGGGGGCCTCGGAGTGCAGCAGGCCGGTGATCAGGCGGTTGCGGGCGTGGAAGTAGCCCTGCCAGCCGATCAGGTCCTCCTTCTCCAGCCACGACTCGTGCCACACCGCGGCGCCGGGCAGCGTCACCGTGGCGTAGCCGGCCTTCTGGGCGCGGATCCCGTACTCGGCGTCGTCCCACTTGATGAAGATGGGCAGGCTGAGGCCGATCTCGCGGATGACGGAGGTGGGGATCAGGTCCATCCACCAGCCGTTGTAGTCGACGTCGATGCGCCGGTGCAAAGAGCGGGTGTTGCGCAGCGACTCGACCCGGAAGTCCACCTCGCCGCGCTCGACGCCCGGAGCGGCCGCGTAGTGCCAGCGGAACCGGTCGATGGCCTCGCCGTAGGCGTGGAGGACGGTGGGGTCGTTCAGGTCGAACATGTGCGCGCCGACCAGCGTCGGCCGCGCGCAGCGGTCGCTGAACGTCATCAGGCGGACGAGGCTCTCGGGTTCCAGCCGGATGTCGTCGTCCATCAGCAGGACCCACGTGGAGCCGTTCTGGACGGCCTCGGACATGCCGCGCGCGAACCCGCCCGAGCCGCCGAGGTTCGACTGGCGGATGACGCGCAGCTTACCGCCCAGTGCCTCGGCGGCGGCCGCGAAGCCCGGGTCGTCCTCGACGAGTTGGTCGCCCTGGTCGACGACGAGCACCTCGTCCAGCCGCTCCAGCAGCTCGGTGTGCTCCGCCAGCTTGGCCAGGTTCGCCGAGCAGTAGGACGGCTTGTTCATGGTGGTGATCTCGAGGGTGGCGCGGCCGGCCTCGCGGTCGAGCGCCGGCGCCATCCAGTCGGCCTGGTGGAGGACGAGGTCGCCCGCGCCGCTGAGCAGGTCGAACCACAGCCAGCCGCCGTCGGCGAACCGCTGGATCGAGATCGGTACCTCGACCGTGCGCCGTCCGCCGTCCACGGCGACCGTCTCCACGCGCTGCACGGCCCCGCTGGCCGTGGAGCGCTGTACGGCGACCATGCCGTGCCCCTCGACGTCGAGGCGCAGGGTGACCTCGCGCACCGTCGTCCAGTGCCGCCAGTAGGCGGCGGGGAACGCGTTGAAGTAGGCCGCCAGGGACACCTGGTGGCCGGCGGGCAGGGTGAGGGAGCGCCGGGACGTGAACCAGTCGTTGTGGGTCACCGCGGCGTCGAGGATGTCCACGGGCGCCTCGGCCTCGGCCTCGCGGCCCGGCACCTGCGACGGGTTGGTCCGGGCGCGACGGGTGTCGACGTAGAGGGGGGCGGTGTCCAGGCGGTCCGGCGTCGGGAAGGCGACCCGCCAGAGGACCTCGAGGTCGGTCATGCGTCCACTCCACCGCTCTCCAGGGGCGCGCCCTCGGTGAAGTGCGGCTTGATCCTGTTGTCGAACATCGACAGCGCCGACCCGATGGCCATGTGCATGTCGAGGTACTTGTAGGTGCCCAGGCGTCCGCCGAACAGGACGCCCGGCTCGGCGTTGGCGCGGTCGCGGTAGCGCAGCAGGCCCGCGCGGTCGGCGTCGGTGTTGATCGGGTAGTACGGCTCGTCGTCGCGGCCGGCGAAGCGGCTGTACTCGCGCATGATGACGGTCGCGTCCTTGGTGTAGTCGCGCTCGGGGTGGAAGTGCCGGAACTCGTGGATGCGCGTGAACGGCACGTCGGGGTCGGGGTAGTTCATGACCGAGGTGCCCTGGAAGTCCTCGATCGGGAGCACCTCCTCCTCCAGGTCGACCGTGCGCCAGCTGAGCTCGCCCTCGGCGTAGTCGAAGTAGCGGTCGACCGGGCCGGTGTAGACGATCGGGACGTTGCCGCGCACGTTGTCGCGGTTG
Source organism: Propioniciclava sinopodophylli (assembly GCF_004324755.1). Classification (GTDB taxonomy): domain Bacteria; phylum Actinomycetota; class Actinomycetes; order Propionibacteriales; family Propionibacteriaceae; genus Propioniciclava; species Propioniciclava sinopodophylli. Next base: position 33,645 of record NZ_SDMQ01000008.1, on the reverse strand, counting down.
ATCTCCTGGCCGGCGTCGAAGAAGTCCGTCTCGAGCCGCACCTCGATGTTGGGGTGGTCGGCCATCCGCTCCAGCCACGCGGTGTAGCCGTCGGTGGGCAGGCCCTCCCAGGTGTCGTTGAAGTAGCGGTTGTTGTACGTGTAGCGCACCGGCAGGCGGCTGATGATGGACGCCTCGAGCTGCTCGGGGTCCGTCTGCCACTGCTTCGCGGTGTAGTGCATGATGAACGCCTCGTACAGCGGGCGCCCGATCAGGCTGATGCCCTTCTCGACGAAGTTTTCGGGCACCTTGTCGCCCAGCTCGGCGGCCTGCTCGGCGATCAGCGCACGCGCCTCGGCGGGGCTGTAGGCGGCCCGGAAGAACTGGTTGATCGTGCCCAGGTTCACCGGCATCGGGTACACCTCGCCCTTGTGGCGCGTGTAGACCTTGTGCTGGTAGTCGGTGAAGGTCGTGAACCGGTTGACGTAGTTCCAGACGCGCTCGTTGCTGGTGTGGAACAGGTGGGCGCCGTAGCGGTGCACCTCGATGCCGGTCTGCTCCTCGGCCTCGGAGTAGGCGTTGCCGCCGATGTGGTGGCGGCGGTCGATGATCGCCACCTTGAGCCCCAGGTCGTTCGCGGCCCGTTCGGCGATGGTGAGCCCGAAGAGCCCGGATCCGACGACGACGAGATCTGCTGTCACTTCTCCTGCGCCCACTTCCTGGTCGAGTCGATGGCGTCCAACCCGCCTCACTGTACTGGCACGAGCCTGCAAGTACGCTGGCGGCATGCGGATCGCACTCGCCCTCGGCTCCGGCGGAGCACGCGGTTATACCCACATCGGCGTCCTCGACGAGTTGCACGCGCGGGGCCACGAGGTGGTGGCGATCTCGGGCACCTCGATGGGCGCGGTGATCGGCGGCCTGGAGGCGGCCGGTCGGCTGCAGGACTACACCGACTGGGTGGGCACCCTGCGCCAGACCGACGTGCTGCGCCTGCTCGACCCGGCCTTCACCGGGCCGGGCGTCTTCTGGGGGCAGCGGGTCATGGAGCGGGTGGCCGCCATCCTCGACGGTGCACGCATCGAGGAGCTGCCGATCCCCTTCACCGCCGTGGCCACGGACCTGACGCACAGCCGCGAGGTGTGGTTCCAGCGCGGCTCGGTCGTCACCGCGATGCGCGCCTCCATCGGCATCCCGAGCGTGTTCACGCCCGTGGTGGTGGGCGGACGCCTGCTCGCCGACGGCAGCCTGCTCAACCCCGTGCCCGTCGACGCCCTGCTGGGTGCGCCGGCGGATCGCACGGTCGCGGTGTCGCTGTCCGGACGCCGTGCGAACGAACAGACCAGCACCCGCCCGGTGACGGCCGCCGCCGAGACCGAGGGCATGCTCGGCGAGCTCACCGAGCGCCTGCGGAGCGTGCTGGACTCGGACACCCTGCGCGGCGTCCGGCAGTGGTGGGCGGCGCGGTTCACCGAGGTGGACGAGCGCGACCCCCGCGACTTCGACTTCGAGGCCCTGCCCAAGGGTCTGCGCACCTCCGACGTGGTCTCCCTGTCGCTGGAGACCGCCGAGCAGCTGATCACGCGCTTCCGGATGGCGGCCAGCCCGCCGGACGTGCTGGTCGAGTTCCCGCAGGACATCGCCTCCACCTTCGACTTCCACCGGGCCAACGAGCTGGTCGCGCGCGGGCGCGAGAAGGCTGCGCAGGTGTTCGACGCCGCCGGTCTGTAACACCCCCGCCCACGCCTCGTCCCGGAGGGTAGAGTCGGCCGGCGTGACCGCTTCGTCCCACTGGGTGTTGACCCTCGAGTGCCCCGACCGTCCCGGCATCGTGCACGCCGTGACCGGGGCGGTGGCCGCCGCCCAGGGCAACATCACCGAGCTGCAGCAGTTCAGCTCCGACACAGGTCGCTTCTTCATGCGGGTGCAGGTGCAGTCGGGCTTCGAGCGCTCGGCCTTCGAGGAGTCGGTGCGCCCCCTGGCCGCCTACCTGCAGGCCAGCTGGCACCTCGACGAGGTCGGACGCCCGCGCCGCACCCTCATCCTCGCGAGCAAGGCGGCCCACTGCCTGAACGACCTGCTGTTCCGGCAGCGCTCCGGCCTGCTGCCGATCGAGGTGTCGGGCGTCATGGCCAACCATGCCGACCTCCGCGCGCTGGCGACCTTCTACGGGGTGCCCTTCACCGACCACGTCGTGCTGCCGGAGACGAAGGCCGACTTCGAGCGCGTCGTCCTGGAACGCGTGGAGGCCGAGGACATCGAGCTGGTGGTACTGGCCCGCTACATGCAGATCCTCTCCCCCGAGCTGTGCCGCACCCTGGCCGGACGCGCCATCAACATCCACCACTCGTTCCTGCCCGGCTTCAAGGGGGCCAACCCCTACCGGCAGGCGCACGAGCGCGGCGTGAAGCTCATCGGCGCGACCGCCCACTTCGTCACCGAGGACCTCGACGAGGGCCCGATCGTGGAACAGAACGTCACGCGTGTCGACCACACCAAAACGGTCCCCGAACTCGTAGCTTTGGGGCAGGAACAGGAGAGCCGGACGTTGGCCGAGGCCGTCCGCCTCTACGCCGAGCACCGGGTCTTCCTGGACGGGCACAGGACCGTCATCTTCCGTTGACGGCGGCGTCGGGCATCGGCATCGTCCGTTGAAGAACCACATACTTCGATGCCGAGATACTTGACGTCGAGGAATAGTCACGGAATGACAACGATTGCCTACGACAGCCCGTAGTAGTGTTGACGACCCGTGTGGAGCGGGCACTAGTGTGCGGCTGCCAGCAGTCGGCAGATCTGACCAACGGAGGTTTCATGTCTGACCCCAACGCGCCCAAGCCGAAGATCTCGGAGGAGGCGTTCATCGAGGTACAGAACTCGGAGGAGTTCGACCGACTCCGCAAGACGTTCCGCGGTTTCGCCTTCCCGATGACCATCGCCTTTCTCGTGTGGTACTTCGCCTACGTCCTCGCGTCCGTGTATGCGAAGGCCTTCATGTCCCAGCCTTTCCTGGGCATGCCGCACTTCAACCTGGGCCACTTCCTCGGCCTCATGCAGTTCGTCACGACCTTCGTCATCACGTGGCTGTACCTCCGCCACGCCCGCACCAAGGTCGATCCCATCGCGACCAGCATCCGCGAGCGCCTGGAAGGAGCGGCCAAGTGATCCTCCTCGAGACCCTCGGTAACCCCGTCTTCAACATCGTCATCTTCGCCCTGTTCGTTGTCGCGACCCTGACCGTGGTCATCCGCGTCACCGCGAACCAGAGCAAGGCGGCGGGCTCCTTCTACACCGGCGGTGCCTCCTTCTCGGGCACCCAGAACGGCTTCGCCATCGCGGGCGACTACCTGTCCGCCGCGTCCTTCCTCGGCATCGCGGGCGCCATCGCGTTCAACGGCTACGACGGCCTGCTCTACTCGATCGGATTCCTCGTCGCCTGGCTCGTGGCCCTCCTGCTCGTGGCCGAGCCGCTGCGCAACACCGGCAAGTACACGATGGCCGACGTGCTGAGCTTCCGCATGCAGCAGAAGCCCGTGCGCCTCGCGGCTGCCTTCTCGACCCTGGCGATCTCCTTCTTCTACCTGCTCGCCCAGATGGCCGGCGCCGGTGGCCTCGTGTCGCTGCTGCTGGGCCTGTCCGGCGACATGGCGCAGAACATCGTCATCGTCATCGTCGGCATCCTGATGATCGCGTACGTGCTCATCGGCGGCATGAAGGGCACCACGTGGGTGCAGATGATCAAGGCCGTCCTGCTCATCGCGGGCGCCGGCATCATGACGGTCTGGGTGCTGGCCGCCTTCGGTTTCAACCTCGACGCCGTCATGGGCGCCGCGGTGGAAGCCAACGACAAGCCCCAGATGCTGGCCCCCGGCGACAAGTACAAGGACCCCCTGGGCTTCATCTCGCTGTCCATCGCCCTCGTCCTGGGCACCGCCGGCCTGCCGCACGTCCTGATGCGCTTCTACACGGTCCCCACCGCCAAGGAGGCCCGCAAGTCGGTGACCTGGGCGATCGGCCTGATCGGCGCCTTCTACCTGTTCACCCTGGTGCTCGGCTACGGCGCCGCCGCGCTCGTCCCCGGCGGCCAGCAGGCCATCAACGGCATGCCCGGCAAGGCCAACGCCGCCGCCCCCGCCCTGGCGTTCTTCCTGCCGGGCGGCGGCCTCGGTGGCCAGATCTTCCTGGCCGTCATCGCCGGCGTCGCCTTCGCCACCATCCTCGCGGTGGTCGCGGGCCTGACCATCACGTCGTCGGCGTCGTTCGCCCACGACATCTACAACTCGGTCATGAAGGACGGCAAGGCCGACCCCGCCGCCGAGATGAAGGTCGCCCGCAACACCGTGCTCGTCATCGGCGCGCTCGCCATCTTCGGTGGCATCTTCGCCAAGAGCATGAACATCGCGTTCCTCGTGGCGCTGGCCTTCGCCGTCGCGGCGTCCGCCAACCTGCCGTCCATCCTGTACTCGCTGTACTGGAAGCGGTTCAACACGCAGGGCTCGCTGTGGTCGATCTACTCCGGCCTCATCAGCGCGCTGGGCCTGATCATCTTCTCCCCCGCGGTCTCCACGCCCATCGGGCGCGCCGAGCCGCTGGCGAGCGCGATGTTCCCCGGCGCCAGCTTCGCCTGGTTCCCGTACGACAACCCGGCCATCGTGTCCGTCCCGCTCGCCTTCTTCATGGGCTGGCTCGGCACGGTCCTCTCCAACGAGAAGCCGGACCTGGGCAAGGCCGCCGAGATGGAGGTCCGCTCCATGACCGGCGCCGGCGCCGACGGGGCCATCGCCCACTGAGTGGGTTCCCACGCACCCGCAGGGCCGCGACGACCACCTGGTCGTCGCGGCCCTGCGGCGTTGCGGAGGTTCGTGCGACGCAACTGAGTGCGCTTTCCCCGGCCCGTGTGGCAAGTCTGAGTGACGGGTTGCACGCCCGGGCGTCCAACCCGTCACTCAGGCTTGCCACACGGTTGTCGGGAGCGTCAGCCAGATCTGCCACACGTGCTTGGTCAGTCGCGACCCTGCCAGGTGCAGACACAGGCCTCGTTGCCGTCGGCGTCGGCCAGGACCGTGAATGCCGGCGCGTTGGCGTCCGACACCAGCCGCCCGCCGGACGCCAACGCAGTGGCGATGCGCCGCTCGGCGACGTCGTGGGCGACGGTCACGTCGAGGTGGATGCGATTGCGCACGTCGCGGGGCTCGTGCAGTTGCTGGAACCACACGGGCGGGCCGATCCGCTGGGGGTCGATCAGCGCGTCGTCTCCGTCCTCGGCGTAGTCCAGGACGGCCTTCCAGAACGGCAGGATCGCGGTGGCGTCCATGGTGTCGATGGCGATCTCCACCTCGGTCAGCGCCGTCGGCACGGGGTGGCCGCCGCGTTCGTGCACCAGCACCGAGACGCGATTGGCCAGGGTGACGTCACGCGAGGTGACGGCCCCGACCTCGTGCGTGCCGACCGCGAGGTGGACGCGGTTGCCGCGCAGGTCGACCTCGGGGTGGTGGTCCAGGGCCCCGGCCAGTTCGGCGACGACCGCCACGAAGGAGGCCGCCTCGCCGAAGTCCGCCCACTCGGTCGTGAGGTGCAGGCGCCCCAACAGGTACCGCCAACCGGGGGCCGCGGCGCTGGCCTCGGCCCGGGACAGCTCGACCAGCTCGGGCTCCGGCGTCGGGGAGGCCGGCCACTCGTCGGGCTCCTCGATCTCGTCCCAGGCCACGAACGTCCAGCCCTGCTCGGGGTCGCCCTCCAGGGTGACCACGGTGGTGTTGCCGAGGCGGCGTCCGACGACCTCGGCCAGGTCGATGCCCTGCACACGCGCCGCGATCCACATGCGCAGCGCGGCGCCGTGGCTGACCAGCAGCGCCGACTCGTGGCCGGCGGCGGCGATCTGCGCGATCGCCTCGTCGTAGCGCTCGTAGAAGGCGTGCGCGTCCTCGCCACCCGGCACGCTGGCGGCCAGGTCGCCCTCCCCCCAGGCCTTCAGCGAGCCCACGTAGCGGCCCCAGCGGGGTGCCATCTCGTCCTCACCGGCCTGGATCTCGCGTAGCCCGCCCAGGATCGTCGGCTCCAGCCCGCGCTGCTCGGCGAACGGCGCGAGGGTCTGCTGGGTGCGGATGAGGTCGGACGCGTACACGGCGTCAACCGTGTGGCCGTCCAGCCGCTCGACCAGCGTGCGGGCCTGCTCGTGCCCCGTCGGGTCCAGCTCGGCGCCGGGGATTGCGGTGTCGAGGAGGCGGGCGACGTTGCTGGGGGTGCGGCCGTGGCGGACGAGGTAGAGGCGCATGCAGCCACCCTATTAGCGCCCACGCGAAGGTGAAGCCGGGCGGGCGCTGGTGCTAGGTTCGGAGGTGCACAGGGACTGCCCCGAAGCCGTCTTCAAAGTGGAGGAATCATGAGCAATGCACCCGTCAAGGTCGCCGTCACCGGTGCCGCCGGCCAGATCGGTTACAGCCTGCTGTTCCGCATCGCCAGCGGCGCGCTGCTGGGCCCCGACACCCCGATCGAGCTCCGCCTGCTGGAGATCACCCCGGCCCTGAAGGCGCTCGAGGGCGTCGTCATGGAGCTGGATGACTGCGCGTTCCCGACGCTGGCCGGCGTCCAGATCGGCGACGATCCGACCAAGGTCTTCGACGGCGTGAACATGGCCATGTTGGTCGGCGCGCGTCCCCGCACCGCGGGCATGGAGCGCGGCGACCTGCTGAGCGCCAACGGCGCGATCTTCACCGCTCAGGGCAAGGCCCTCAACGACGTGGCCGCCGACGACGTCAAGATTCTGGTCACCGGCAACCCGGCCAACACGAACGCTCTCATCGCGATGAGCAACGCCCCCGACATCCCCGCCGAGCGCTTCAACGCCCTCACCCGTCTCGACCACAACCGCGCCATCAGCCAGCTCGCCGCGAAGCTGAACGTGCCCGTGACCGAGATCAAGAAGATGACGATCTGGGGCAACCACTCCGCCACGCAGTACCCCGACCTGTTCAACTGTGAGGTGGGGGGCAAGTCCGCCGCCGAGCTCGTGGACGACCACAACTGGCTGGAGAACGACTTCATCCCGACCGTCGCCAAGCGTGGCGCCGCCATCATCGCCGCCCGCGGCTCGTCCTCGGCCGCCTCGGCCGCGAACGCGACCATCGAGCACATGCGCGACTGGGCGCTCGGCACTCCGGACGGCGACTGGGTCTCCATGGCCGTGCCGTCGGACGGCTCCTACGGCGTCCAGGAGGGCCTGATCTCCTCGTTCCCGTGCACCGTGAAGGACGGGAAGTACGAGATCGTCCAGGGCCTCGAGGTCAACGACTTCTCCCGCGCCAAGATCGACGCCTCCGTCGCCGAGCTGGCCGAGGAGCAGGCCGCTGTCAAGGAGCTCGGCCTCATCTGAGCCCCCTGAACCACCTGTGGCGCGCCCCGCCGGGGCGCGCCACAGTGCGTTGTGCGGGCGGACTCAGGCGGGGGCGTCCTCGCCGGTGGCCACCAGGGCCTTCTTCATCTCCTCGACGTCGAAGTCGGCGACCGGCCACTGCGGGTCGAGTTCCTCGAGCGTCCGGGTGAGGATCTCGGTGATCGCGAGCCGGGAGTACCACTTCTTGTCGGCTGGGACCACGTACCACGGCGCGTCCTCGGTCGAGGTGAGCCGGAACACGTCGGCGTACGCCTCCTGGAAGGCCGGCCACTTGCTGCGGGTGTCCAGGTCGCCGGGGTTGAACTTCCAGTGCTTGTCGGGGCGCTCCAGTCGCTCCATGAGGCGCTCGCCCTGCTCTGCATAGGACACCATGAGGGCGACCTTGATGATCGTCGTACCCCCCTCGACCAGCTCCTTCTCCCAGGCGTTGATCTCGTCGTAGCGGGCGCGCCAGACGTCCTCGGGCACCAGTTCGTCCACGCGCACCACGAGCACGTCCTCATAGTGGCTGCGGTCGAAGACGCCGATGCGCCCGGGCGGGGGCAGCTCCTTCTCGATGCGCCACAGGTAGTGGTGGGAGCGCTCCTCCTCGGTCGGCACGCCGAAGGAGGCCAGCGCCACGCCCTGGGGGTCGACCATGCCCACCACGTGCCGGACGATGCCGCCCTTGCCCGCTGTGTCCAGGCCCTGCAAAACGAGAAGCACCGAGCGCTTCCCGCCCTCACGGCCCTCCGCGAACAGCCGCTCCTGCAGCTCGGACATCTCCTCGCCGCGCTCGGGAAGGTACGCCTGTCCGTCATCCTTGTCCCCGTCCCAGCCGGGCTGGCCGTTGCGGTCGAACGAGGCGAGGTCGAAGTCGGGTCCGACGCGCAGGGCGTCGCGGGGGTCGGTGCTCCACAGATCCTTGGCTGCCATACCCCCAGTCTGCAGCAGGCGCGGGCCCGCGGTCACCCGCGAACCGGGGTGATCGGCAGGAGGTGCCGTCCGGTCGGACCGATCTGGATCTCGGTGTCCATCTGGGGGCACACGCCGCAGTCGTAGCACGGCGTCCAGCGGCAGTCCTCGACGGGTTGCTCGTCGAGGGCGTCCTGCCAGTCCTCCCACAACCAGTCGCGGTCCAGGCCCGAGTCGAGGTGGTCCCAGGGCAGCACCTCGGCGTACTCGCGCTCTCGCGTGGTGTACCAGTCCAGGTCGACGCCCGTGCCGACCAGCGCGGTCTCGCAGGCCGCCACCCAGCGGTCGTAGCTGAAGTGCTCGCTCCAGCCGTCGAACTGGCCGCCCTGGCGCCAGCACTCCTCGATGACCGCACCCACGCGGCGGTCGCCGCGCGAGAGCAGGCCCTCGATGATGCCGGGGCGCCCGTCGTGGTAGCGCATGCCGATCGCCCGGCCGTACTTCTTGTCGGCGCGGATCTTGTCGCGCAGCGCGAACAGGCGGTGGTCGATGGTCTCGGCCGACGCCTGCGCCGCCCACTGGAACGGGGTGTGCGGCTTCGGTACGAAACCGCCGATGCTGACGGTGCAGCGGATGTCGCGGGTGCCGGCCGCCTGGCGTCCGGTCTCGATGACGCGGGCCGCCATGTCGGCGATCGCCAGGACGTCCTCGTCCTCCTCGGTCGGCAGCCCGCACATGAAGTAGAGCTTCACGTTGCGCCAGCCGTTGCCGAAGGCGGTGGCGACAGTGTCGATCAGGTCGTCCTCGGTGACCATCTTGTTGATCACCTTGCGCATCCGCTCGCTGCCGCCCTCGGGCGCGAACGTCAGGCCCGAGCGGCGCCCGTTGCGGGACAGCTCGTTGGCCAGGTCGATGTTGAACGCATCGACGCGGGTCGAGGGCAGCGACAGGGACACGTTGGTGCCGTCGTAGCGGTCAGCCAGCTCCTTGGTGACGTCCCCGATCTCGGAGTGGTCGGCGCTGCTCAGCGAAAGCAAACCCACCTCCTCCAGTCCGGTGGCCTCCAGCCCGCCGGCGACCATGGTGCCGATCGTCTCGATGTTCCGCTCGCGGACGGGGCGGGTGATCATGCCGGCCTGGCAGAAGCGGCAGCCCCGCGTGCAGCCGCGGAAGATCTCCACCGAGTACCGCTCGTGCACGGTCTCGGCGATGGGGACGATGGGCGCCTTCGGGTAGGGCCAGGCGTCCAGATCCATCAGCGTGTGCTTGGCGACGCTGAAGGGGACGCCGGAGCGGTTCGGCGCGACGCGCTGGATGCGCCCGTCCGGCAGGTAGGTGACGTCGTAGAACCGCGGCACGTAGACGACCCCGTCGGACGCCAGCCGCAGCAGCAGGCCGTCACGGCCCTCGGGCCGCCCCTCGGCCTTCCACGCGCGGATGATCTCGGAGATCCGCAGCGAGGCCTCCTCGCCGTCGCCGATGACCGCGGCGTCGATGAAGTCGGCGATGGGCTCGGGGTTGAACGCCGCGTGGCCGCCGGCGATCACCAGCGGGTCGTCGAGGCGGCGGTCGGCGGCGTGCAGCGGGATGCCGGCCAGGTCGATCGCGGCCAGCATGTTGGTGTAGCCGAGCTCGGTCGAGAAGGAGATGCCCAGCACGTCGAACGCGCGGACCGCTCGGTGGTTGTCGAGCGTGAACTGCGGGACGCCCGCACCCCGCATCAGCGCGGCCAGGTCGGGCCAGATCGAGTAGGTGCGCTCGGCCAGGATCCAGTCGCGCTCGTTCAGGATCTCGTACAGGATCGCGATGCCCTGGTTGGGCTGGCCCACCTCGTACGCGTCGGGGTACATCAGCGCCCAGCGCACCTCGGTGTCGTCCCAGCGCTTGCTGATGGAGTTGACCTCGCCGCCGACGTACTGGATCGGCTTGCCGACCCGCGCGAGCAGGGGCTCGAGGCGGGCGAACAGCGAGTCTGGCCTGGTTGCGGAGTCAACAGTCATAGGTCCCCCATGGTAAACGAGTCAGACGAGGTGATCCCGCCCCGCCACGAGCCCGCCGTCGTCGTCGGTGGTGTTGCGGAAGCCCGCGGCCTCCAGGTCGTCGGCCAACTCGTCGATCGAGGCGTGCTGGTCGTCCCATTGGTCGGTGCGGTACGCCGTCCGCGCCATCATGTGGCCCGACACGGGGGCCGTCAGGATCTGCAGGCCGACGGTGAACACGGCCAGCACCACAACGTGCCAGGTGCGCAGCGTCAGCGCCACGCCGGAGAGGATGAGCAGCAGCCCGAACACCTGCGGCTTGGTGGCCGCGTGCAGGCGGGTGAGGACGTCGGGGAAGCGGACGATGCCCACGGCGGCGGCCAGGCAGAAGATCGAGCCCGCGAACACCAGCAGGGCGCCCAGCAGGTCGAGGAACTCGGTCATGCCTCCCCCTCCATCTCGTTCAACTCACGCTCGGCGCGCTCCCGCTCGAGCCGCTCGCGCTGCAGCCGCTCCCGCTCGGCGCGCTCGCGGGAGATGTTGGCGGCCCGCGCCTCCGCCTCCAGGAACCGGCGCTCGCGCGCCGAGGTGCCCGTGATCAGCCGGGCCAGGCCGACGGCGCTGGTGAAGCCGATCAGCGACAGGATGAGGATGACGATGAGCCCCACCGACATTCGCGCCGCGATGGCGTGCGTGGCGATGCCCGCGATCAGCACCGCGATGATCACGTCGGAGGCGACGCCGCGGTCCAGGCCGGTGGGGCCCTTGGCGAGCCGGTACAGGGCGAACAGGGCGGACACGACCAGGACGACGACGGTGGCACCGATCAGCACCTGGGTGACGAGGGTCATGTCACCTCCTTGAACTCGGGGTCGTCGCGGTCCTGGGGGTGGTCGAGGGCGTCCATCTCGGCCCGAGAGCCGAGCGCGTGCACGACACGGCTCTCGAGCGCGAGCGTGTCGTGGACGACCTGGTCGCGGAGGTCCGTGTCGGGCAGGTCGAAGACGTGCAGGTACAACGTGCGGCTGCGGCGGCGGGCGTCCACGACGATGGTGCCGGGGACGACCGAGACCAGTTCGGCCGTGTTGACCTGGTAGAGGTCGACGTCCGAGCGCAGGTCAATGCGGACGATGCCCGGCGTCGGGATGCTGCGGCCGAACGCAAAGATCGCCAGGCGCACGGACGCCACCGCGAGGTCCTTGACCAGATGGAACAGCAGGCGCAGGGTGCCCCACACCCGCGGGCGGCCGGGCCACCCGATCGGGGGCAGGGGGAACACGACGGTGACCAACACCCCCAGCGCGATGCCGCCCACCACGGTGACGAGGTTGACCTCGCCGACCAGGACCAGCCAGACGAGGGCGAGCACCGCGATCTGGCGGGGTTGCCAGCGGAACCTGCGCGCGCGGACCGGCTCGGGCTCGGTCATGGCACCACCTCCCCCAGAACGGCCAGCCCGTAGGCGCCGTCCAGCAGCGCCTCGGCCGCGTTCTCGGCGTAGGCGTAGAACGGACCGGCTGCGAGCGTCAGCAGCAGGCTGAACGCGATCAGGGCGCAGGTGGAGAGGACCATCACCGCGGGCATCGGACGCCCCGGGTGCACCTCGTCCTCGCCCTCCTCGTCCTCGGTCGTGAACGAGACCGGGGTGCCCCAGAACGCCCGGTTCCAGACCTTGGCGATGGAGTACAGCGTCAGCAGACTGGTCACGACGCTCGCGCCGACCAGAGTCCACGCCAGCGGCGTGTCGGCGGCGACGCCGGCGTTCAGCAGGCCGAGCTTGCCGATGAACCCGGAGAACGGCGGGATGCCCGCCAGGTTCATGCCGGGGATGATGAAGAGCGTGGCCAGCAGCGGCGAGGTGGTCATCAGTCCGCTCAAGCGGTCGATGTTGCTGCTGCCGCCCACCCGTTGCATCAGCCCCGCGACGAGGAACAGCGTCGCCTGGATGGTGATGTGGTGGGCGGTGTAGTAGATGGTGCCGGTGAGGCCTTGGATGCTGGCCAGCGCGATGCCCATCACCATGTAGCCGATGTGGCTGACCAGGGAGAAGGACAGGAGTCGCTTGACGTCGGCCTGCGCGATGGCGCCGAGGATGCCGACCACCATCGTGAGCAGCGCGATGACGAGCAGGAGCTCGGTGAGCGGCCTGTGCGGGAACAGCAGGGTCTGGGTACGCAGGATGGCGTAGACGCCCACCTTGGTGAGCAGGCCGGCGAACACTGCGGTCACCGGCGCGGGCGCCGTCGGGTAGGAGTCGGGCAGCCACGCCGAGAGCGGGAACACCGCCGCCTTGATGGCGAAGACCACCAGCAGCATGTACTGGATGATCCCCTGGGTGCCTTCGGGCAGGTCGGGGATCCGCTGGGCGATCTGGGCCAGATTGACCGTGCCGACCGCCGCGTACGTGGTGGCCAGCGCGATCAGGAACAGGCTGGAGCTGAGCAGGTTCACGACGACGTAGATCGAGCCGGCGCGGATACGGGAACCGGTCCCGCCCATGGTGAGCAGCACGTAGGAGGCGAACAGCAGGATCTCGAAGCCGACGAACAGGTTGAACAGGTCGCCGGCGAGGAAGGCGTTCGAGACGCCGGCACACATGAGCAGGAAGGTCGGGTGGAAGATCGAGACCGGCGTCTCCTTGCGGACCTCGTCCTCCTCCTGCCCGGCGGAGAACACGAGGACGGCGAGGGTGACGATCCCGGCGACGGTGAGCATGATCGCCGAGAGGCGGTCGGCGACCAGGGCGATGCCGAAGCCCTCGGGCCACGCGCCCACCCACAGGCTCTGGACGCCCTGGGTGTCGGCCTGCCACGCCAGCGTGCCGGCGGCAGCGACGACGCCCAGAAGGACGAGGATCGACACGAGGCGCTGCGTGCGCGGGCGGCGTCCGAGAATGAGCGTGAGTGCCGCGCCCAGCATGGGCAGCAGGACGGGGATGGTGAGGAGGTTGTTCATTCGCTCACCCGGTCCTCGCCCGTGTCGCTGAAGCGGATGTCCTCGAAGCTGTCGGAGACGTCGTCGCGTTCGGCGAGCTCACGGATGCGGCGGTCCTCGATGTCGTCGGAGACCTCGTCGTGGCCGTTGAGCTGGAAGCTGCGGTAGGCCATCGTCACCACGAACGCCGACACGGCCATGGTGATGACGATCGCGGTGAGAACCATGGCCTGCGGGAGCGGGTCTGCCATGTCCTCGGCGGCGAACATCCCGATCAGCGGCGGCGCCCCGGCGGGCCCGGAGGCAATGAGGAACAGGATGTTGACGCCGTTGCTCATCACCAGCACCCCGACGAGGATGCGGGTGAGCGACCGTTCGGTGAGAAGGTAGACGCCGGCCGCGATGAGGACGGCGGCGACGATGGCCAAGGTGAGGTTGCCGGTCACGAGTTCCTCCCCCGGGCGCTGGCGGGCAGCGCGGTGGTGGACTCCGGGCGCGGGAGCGGCGTCCGCTCCTCCTCCGCCTGGGTGTCGACGCCGGCGCCGAGGCTGCGGACGAGGTCGAGCATCATGCCGAGCACGACGAGATAAACGCCGATGTCGAAGACGGTCGAGCTGACCAGGTGCAGGTCACCGAACGCGTTGACGACGCCCCACGGGGTGGTGATGGCGTCCAGCCCGGGGATGGTGAGGTGGATGTCGTAGCTCTGGAAGATGCGCCCGCCGAACGCCCATGGCACCAGCGCGCTGCCGACCGCGATGAACAGGCCGATGCCCAGCACGCGTCCGGCGTCGACCGGGGCGGCCTCCTCCAGCTCGCGGCCGCCGGCGGCCAGGTAGCGGACGACCAGCGCCAGCCCGGCGACCAAGCCACCGGCGAAGCCGCCGCCGGGGTGGTTGTGCCCGGCGATGAGCAGGTAGATCGAAACCATGATCATGATGCCGAACAGCAGGCGCGTGGTGACCTCGAAGACCAGCGACCGCGCGGCCGGGTTGAGCGTGCCGCTGGCGCGCAGCCAGGCGCCGCTGCTCGTGTTGGCCGCGATCTTGCGGGTACGCCGCTGCTGCACGCGCGAGCGCAGGAAGATGAGGCTGGCCACCCCGGTGGCGGCCACGACCAGCACCGAGATCTCGCCGAGCGTGTCCCACGCGCGGGTGTCGACGAGGATGACGTTGACGATGTTCTTGCCATAGCCGAACTCGTACGCCGCGGTCTCGAGGCCGGCTGAGGCGCGTTGCGCCGTCCGGGACGCCGTGGCGACCAGCACGGACGCGCTGACGGTGGCGCCGACCGCCACGGCCAGCAGCATGCGGACCCACCGCGAGCTGTGCAGCGGGCGGTCGGTGAAGTACTTCGGCAGCGTCCGCAGCACGAGCAGGAACACCAGCAGCGAGGCGGTCTCGATGAGCACCTGCGTGAGGGCCAGGTCAGGGGCGCCGTGCACGAGGAACAGGAGGGCCGTGCCGTAGCCCGTGACGCCGACGGTGATGATGGCGCGCACGCGACCACGGACGGCGATGAGGCTGGCGGCGGCGATCGCCGTGACCAGACCGACGGCCACCTGGGCCGGGTTGTCGAACCAGACCGCGTTCTGGGGCCAGACTGGCATCAGCATGAGCGTGCCGCCGACCGCGACCACGAACACGGTCAGGATCGTGGAGAGGTAGGACGCCAGCGAACCGCGCTGGACGCGGGCGGTCACCTCGACGGCGACGACGTCGAGCAGGCGCATGGACCAGCGGTAGAAGTCGTTCGCGGCCGGCACCTGCGGGAAGGTCGCCTGAACCCGCGCCACCGTGTCGCGCTGCCAGAACAGGACCACGCCGCCGCCGATCGCCAGGGCCGAGAGCAGCAGGGGCGTGGTGAAGCCGTGCCACAGCGCCAGGCTGTGGGGTTCCGAGCCGACGGGCATGGTGCGGGTGTAGCTGGCGAGCAGGTCGGTGAGCGGCCCGCCGCTGAAGCCGAGAACGAGCCCGGCGAGGCCGAGCACGACCGGACCCGCGATGAAGCCGGCGGCCGGCACGTGCTTCACCTCGACCGAGACTGGACGCCGGCGGGCGCCGAAGGCCCCCCACCAGAACCGGAGCGAGTAGGCGGCCGTCAGCATCGAGCCGGCCACGACCGCCCCGACGAGCAGGAAGGCCGGCGCCGGCAGCACGCCGGTGCCGTCGCCGCCCGAGCCGATCTTGACCAGCGCGTCGAGCGCCGCCTCCTTCGCCACGAAGCCGAACAGGGGCGGCAGGCCGGCCATCGAGGCGGCCGCGAGCCCTGCCGCGACGGCGAGCACGGGCATGCGGCGCCCGAGCCCGGTCAACTTGGTGATGTCGCGGGTGCCGGTGGCGTGGTCGATGACGCCGACGGTGAGGAACAGTGTGGCCTTGAACAGCCCGTGGGCCAGCAGCATCGCCAAGCCGGCCTGCCCGGCGGCCTTGGTGCCGAGGCCGACCAGCATGGTGATGAAGCCGAGCTGGCTGACGGTGCCGTAGGCCAGCAGCAGCTTGAGGTCTGACTGCCGCAGCGAGCGCCAGCCGCCAAGGATCATGGTGAGGGCGCCGAGGATCGTGAGCACCTCGCGCCACAACGGGACGTTGGAGAACACCGGGGCCAGCGCCGCCACGAGGTACACGCCGGCCTTCACCATCGTCGCGGCGTGGAGGTAGGCCGACACCGGGGTTGGCGCCGCCATCGCGCCCGGCAGCCAGAAGTGGAAGGGGGCCAGCGCCGACTTGCTGAGCGCGCCGACGAGCATCAGGAGGGCTGCGGCCGTTGGGGCGATGCCCTCCGGCGCAGCGGCGAGGATCGCCTGCAGGCGGAAGCTGCCGGTGAGGACGCCGAAGGTGACGATGCCCACGAGCATGGCCAGCCCGCCCGTGGTGGTGACGATCAGGGCCGTCGTGGCCGCGGCGCGGTTGGCGCGGCGGGACGAGTCGTGGCCGATCATCAGGTACGAGAAAACCGTCGTCAGTTCCCAGAACACATAGAGCAGCACGAGGTCGTCGGCGGTCACCAGGCCCAGCATGGCGCCCGCGAAGGCCACCAGCAGGCCGAGCGTGCGTGAGGGCGGATTCGTGAAGTACCAGCGGCAGTAGAACAGCACGATGGCGCCGATGCCGGTGACCAGCAGCGACAGCAGCCACTGCAGCAGGCCGACGTGGAACGTGAGCGAGACCGACAGCGCCGGGATCCACCGCGTGGACTCGACGAACGCGGAGCCGCCGGTGACCGCCGGGGACAGGGTGAGCAGCCAGCCGAACCCGATCGCGGGCGCGATGGCGACCACCAGGAAGGCGTTGCGACCCAGCAGACGTGTCCACACGGGCGCCGTCATTCCCAGCACGAAGTGCAGGGCGATGAGGCTGAGGAGCACGCGGTCACACCTTTCGAGGGGATCGGTGGCTGGGAATCCGGCCTCAGCCTACCAAGGGGGCAAGGCTCCCCCGAGCGGGCCGCCGAATCCGGGCGGGGGCGCGGCGAGGGCGTCCAGTTGCGGACGCCCGGGCGCGGACCGGATCACCAGGTTCCGGCGGCGGCGCATCAGCAGCTCCACCACACCGGCGCCGGCCAGCAGCAGGCCGACGTTGACCAGGACGGACGCGTCACCCGCTCCGGCCTCGCGGTTGAACAGGTCGGAGAAATCGATGAACGGCAGGATGGCCGTGGCCGTCAGGTTGTTGGCCACGTGCAGCGCGACGGCCGCCTCGAGCCCGCCGGTGCGCCACGTCACCCACGAGCCCACCACCGCGAACACGACGTAGAACGCGTTCAGCCACGGGTCGTCGGCGCCGTGCATCGCCATGAACACCGCTGCCGTCACGATGGTTCCCGCGACGACGCCGAACACCGGCGAGCTGAACCAGGAGCCCACAGCGCGGCCCAGCAGGCCGCGGATCAGGTACTCCTCACCCGCAGCCTGCAGCGGCGTGGTGAGCAGGATGCCGACGATCATCACCAGGGTGTGGTCGCGGATTCGGACGTCGTCGAGCGGGCCGAGCAGCGTCAGGCCGCCGATGACGACGGCCCACAGCGGCAGCAACACCGCCAGGAGCAGCAGCAGCCAGCCCCAGCGAACGCCCCCCTCCACCGACGAGAGCCACCCCGGGCGCTGCTGCACGCACAGCCAGGCGGACAGCCCGGCGAACGGGATGCACAGGGCCAGGGCGATGTTGTTGGCGATGAAGAAGCCGGGGCCCACGGGCGGGAGGGCGCCGGTGGCCACCACCGTCCAGTCGACGTCGTCGATGGCCCAGCCGACGAAGCTGAGGATCGTGGAGGCGACCAGGAAGGCGAAGCCGGCCAGGGCGATGGCCAGCAGCCCCTTCCACCAGCGGTAGCGCGGCGCGCGCCAGAAGGCGTAGTAGTCCTGCTCCCCCACGGGCAGGGACGGCTGCAGGTGGACGGGCAGGCGTCGCGGGTCCAGGGGTGGGTATGCGAGCTGAGTCACAGGCCGGGGAACCAGAGCGCGATCTCGCGGGCCGCCGACTCCGGCGAGTCAGACGCGTGCACGATGTTCTGCGAGCCGGACAGGCACAGGTCGCCGCGGATCGTCCCTGGGGCGGCCTTGACACCGTCGGTCGCGCCGTTCAGGGCGCGGACAGCCTCGATGGCGCGCTCGCCCTCGAGCACGAGCGCCACGAGCGGGCCGGCGGTGATGAACTCACGCAGGCTCGGGTAATAGGGGCGCTCGAGGTGCTCGGCGTAGTGCGCGTCCGACAGCGCGGCGTCGATCGTCCGGAGCTCGAGGGCGGCCAGCTTGAGCCCCTTGGCCTCGTAGCGGGCCAGGACGGTCCCGGTGAGGCCACGGGCGACGGCGTCCGGCTTGATCAGGACGAGGGAACGTTCGGTCATGCCGACAGCCTAGTGCTGCTCCGTGATCTTCCTGCCCAGGAAGAACTCCACGGCGAACAGCGCGGCGAAGCCGCCGCCGACCGCCCACATCCACGGGGTGAGGAAGCCCAGCGCGATGCCGGCCAGCTGCGCCAGCCACGCGAGCGGCCACCCGACGGGGCGGCGTCCGATCAGGCCACCGGCCACGCCGGCGAGCAGCGCGGCGGCGCCGCCGGCCCCGAACGCCAGCCCGGGCGGGACGTCGTTGACCTGGATCATGCCCGGGACGGCCAGCACGAAGACGACCACCTCGAAGATCAGGGTGAGGGCCAGCGTCTTGGTCATGGGGTTGCCCTCGGGGAGCCTCATCGGTCGGCCTCCTCGTCGTGGACCAGCAGGGTGCGCGCCTCACCTGCGAGGATCACCGAGCCGGCGACGAGGATGCCGGCGCCGGCGCCCGCCTCGTCCGCGAGGGTGACCGCCAGCTCGAGTGCGTCGGGCAGGGAGGCCCGGACGTGCACGTTGTCGTCGCTGAAGTGCTCGGCGGCGAGCTCGCCCAGCTCATCGGCCGGCAGGCCGCGGTCGGTGGAGGCGACCTGGGTGCACACGACGGTCGTGGCCTCCTCGGCGATCAACGCCAGTACGCCCTCGACGTCCTTGTCGGCCATCATGCCGACCACCGCGATGAGCGGGGTGAAGTCGAACGCCTCGCGCAGCCCGGCCAGGGTCGCCCGGGTGCCGTGCACGTTGTGGCAGGTGTCCACAACGATCGGGGGGCCGGAGCGGACGCGTTCCAGCCGGGCGGGCAACGTGACGGCGGCCAAGCCCTCGGCGATCACGTCGTGCGGCAGCGGCTTGCCGCCGAGGAACGCCTCGACTGCGGCGACGGCGAGCGCGGCGTTGCGGGCCATGTGCTCGCCGTGGACGGGCAGGAGCAGGTCGGTGGCGGGCCCGCTGGCGGTCTCGACGCGGAGAACCTGGCCACCCACGGCGACGGAGCGCTCGATCAGCCCGAAGTCGACGCCTTCGCGCAGCACCCGCGCGCCCACGTCGACCGCGCGGGCCGCAAGGACGGCGTCCGCCTCAGCCTGCTGGTGGGCGAGCAGGGCCACCGAGCCGGCCTTGATGATGCCCGCCTTCTCGGCGGCGATCTCCTCGACGGTGCCGCCGAGCAGGTGGGTGTGGTCGAGGTCGACGGGGCACACGACGGCCACGTCGGCGTCCGCCACCGAGGTCGCGTCCCAGGTGCCGCCGAGGCCAACCTCGACGACGGCGACGTCGACCGGTGCCTGGGCGAACGCCTCGTAGGCCAGCCCGGTCATGACCTCGAAGAAGGTCATCGAGACGCCGTCGAGAGCCTGGGCGTCCACCATCTCCACCAGGGGCAGGACGTCGGCGACCAGCGCGTCGAAGGCCTCGACCGCCATGGGGCGCCCGTCGATGCTGATGCGCTCGGTGAGGTCGTGCAGGTGCGGGGACGCGATGCGCCCCACGCGCAGCCCCAGCGCCAGCAGGAGGGCCTCGATCATGATCGCCGTGCTGCCCTTGCCGTTGGTGCCGGCCACCTGGATGATCGGGTAGCCGCGCTGCGGTTCGCCGAGCAGGTCCGTGAGGGCGCGGATGCGGTGGAGGCTGGGTGCGACGCGGTGCTCGGGCCAGCGCGCCTGCAGGGCGCGGGAGATCTCGGCGTGGGTTGTCATGGCGGGCACAGCCTACCCGGCGCACTAAGATCGCGCGCATGACTTCTCAGCCGCTCCCTCCCGTGCCCACGTCGACCACGTCGTCGTGGGTCGTACCGGAGCGCCCCGTGCTCGAGGGCCTCGAGGACACGTGGTCGGCCCGCTGGAAGGAGCAGGGCACCTATGCATTCGTGCGCCCGGAGTCGCGCGAGCAGGTGTTCAGCATCGACACGCCGCCACCGACGGTGTCCGGCTCGCTGCACGTGGGTCACGTGTTCTCCTACACCCACACCGACCTGGTGGCGCGCTACCAGCGCATGACGGGCAAGCACGTCTTCTACCCGATGGGGTGGGATGACAACGGCCTGCCCACCGAGCGCCGCGTGCAGAACTACTACGGCGTCCGGTGCGACCCGTCGGTGCCCTACGACCCCGACTTCACTCCGCCGGCCAAGCCGGACCCGAAGCGCCAGGTACCGATCAGCCGCCGCAACTTCGTCGAGCTGTGCCACGAGCTGACCGCCGTCGACGAGCAGGTTTTCGAGGACCTGTGGCGCCATCTCGGCCTGTCGGTGGACTGGGACACCCTGTACGCCACCATCTCCGACGAGTCGCAGACCGTCGCCCAGCGGGCGTTCCTGCGCAACCACGCCCGCGGCGAGGCCTACCTGTCCGAGGCACCGACGATGTGGGACGTGACGTTCCAGACCGCGGTCGCCCAGGCCGAGCTCGAGGCACGTGAATACCCGGGCCACTACCACCGCGTCGCCTTCCACGGCGCCGACGGGCCGATCCACATCGAGACCACCCGGCCGGAACTGATCCCCAGCGTGTGCGCGCTGGTGGCCCACCCCGACGACGAGCGCTACCAGCCGCTGTTCGGCACGACCGTGACCTCGCCGGTGTTCGGCGTGGAGATCCCCGTGCTCGCACACCCCGCCGCCGAGAAGGACAAGGGCGCCGGCATCGCGATGGTCTGCACCTTCGGTGACCTCACCGACGTGATCTGGTGGCGCGAGCTCAACCTGCCCACGCGGGTGGTGCTGCAGCGCGACGGCCGCCTCGCCGCCGAGACCCCCGAGTGGCTCGTCAACGGTGAGCCCTACGCCCAGCTGGCCGGCAAGACCACCTTCAGCGCCCGGGAGGCGATGGTGGGGCTGCTGCGCTCCTCCGGCGACCTGGACGGCGAGCCCAAGCCCACCCAGCGCATGGCGAACTTCTACGAGAAGGGCGACAAGCCGCTCGAGATCGTGTCGACCCGCCAGTGGTACATCAGCAACGGAGGCCGCGACGAGGCGCTCAAGCAGCAGCTGCTGGCCCGCGGCGAGGAGCTCGCGTGGGTGCCCGAGCACATGCGGCACCGCTACTCGAACTGGGTGAACGGCCTCAACGGCGACTGGCTGATCAGCCGCCAGCGCTTCTTCGGCGTGCCCTTCCCGGTCTGGTACCGGTTGGACGCCGAGGGCGAGCCTGACTACGACCACCCCATTCTGGCCGACGAGGCGTCCCTGCCGGTCGACCCGGCCTCGCAGCCCGCTCCCGGCTTCGACGAGGCGCAGCGCGGCGTGCCCGGCGGCTTCATCGGCGACCCCGACGTCATGGACACCTGGGCGACCTCGTCGCTGACGCCGCAGATCGCCTGCGGCTGGGAGCGCGACGAGCAGCTGTGGAACCTCACGTTCCCGATGGACATCGCCCCGCAGGCCCACGACATCATCCGCACGTGGCTGTTCAGCCGCGTCGTGCGCTCGCACCTGGAGCACGACGCCCTGCCGTGGAAGCGGGCGACCATCTCGGGCTTCGTGGTCGACCCGGACCGCAAGAAGATGTCCAAGTCCAAGGGCAACGTGGTCGTGCCGACCGAGATCCTCGACAAGTTCGGGGCGGACGCCGTGCGCTGGCGCGCGGCGATGGCCCGCCCGGGCATGGACTCCCCCTTCGACGAGACCCAGATGAAGGTCGGCCGCCGCCTGGCGATGAAGGTGCTCAACGCGTCCAAGTTCGTGCTCGGCATCGCGGCGCAGGCCGAGGCCCTGCCCACGGCGTCCGACGTGTCGACGCCGGTCGACCGCGCGATGCTCGCGGCGCTGGCCGAGGTCGTCGACAAGGCGACCCGCGGCTTCGAGGCGTACGACTACTCGGCCGCGCTGGAGGCCGCCGAGCAGTTCTTCTGGACGTTCTGCGACGACTACCTCGAGCTGGTCAAGGAGCGCGCCTACGGCGCCCAGGGGCCGGACGCCGCGGCCTCGGCCCGGGCGGCCCTCACCCTGGCGCTCGACGTGCAGCTGCGCCTGTTCGCGCCGTTCATGCCGTTCGTGACCGAGGAGGTGTGGTCGTGGTGGAAGTCGGGTTCGGTGCACCACGCGGCCTGGCCGAGCGCGTCCGAGCTGCCCACCGGCGGCGACGCGGCCCTGCTGGCGGACGTGTCGGCGGCGCTCATCGGCATCCGAGGCGTGAAGTCGAACGCGAAGGTCTCGATGAAGACCGAGTTGATCTCGGCGCTGGTCGCCGGGCCGGACGCCACGATCGAGCGGCTCCAGGGCGCGGAGGCCGACCTGCGGGCCGTGGGACGCATCACGACGCCCATCACGTGGCAGGGCGCGGAGGCCGTCATGGTCACCGCCCAACTGGTGCCGAGCGAGTAACAGCAGGCCGGTCGGCTCAGGCCGACTTGCTACGCCTGCTGCTGCGTGAGGACGCCGCGCGCGGCAGCATGCGCGGCTCCGCGCCGTCGCGGACGACCTCGGCGGTGACCACGACCTGGCCGACGGTGTCGTCGGAGGGAACGTGGAACATCACGTTGAGGAGAATCTCCTCCAGGATCGACCGCAGGCCGCGGGCACCGATGCCACGGGCCAGCGCCATCTCGGCGATGGCGGCAATCGCGTCCTCGGTGAACTCGAGGTCGACGCCGTCCAGCTCGAAGAGCTTGCGGAACTGCTTGGTCAGCGCGTTGCGCGGCTCGACGAGGATGCGCACCATGGCGTCCAGGTCGAGCGGGTTGACCGTGGAGATCATCGGCAGACGGCCGATGAACTCGGGGATCAGGCCGAACTTGTGCAGGTCCTCGGGGCGGACCTCCTCGAACGGGTTGTTCCCGTCCCTGCGGCGCACGGCCGAGTCGTTGTTGAAGCCCAGCGGGCGCTTGCCGACGCGGGCGTTGATGATGTCCTCCAGTCCGGCGAACGCGCCGCCCACGATGAACAGGATGTTCGTCGTGTCGATCTGGATGAACTCCTGGTGCGGATGCTTGCGCCCGCCCTGCGGCGGGACGGACGCCGTGGTGCCCTCGAGGATCTTCAGCAGCGCCTGCTGGACGCCCTCGCCCGACACGTCCCGCGTGATCGACGGGTTCTCGCTCTTGCGGGCGACCTTGTCGATCTCGTCGATGTAGATGATGCCGGTCTCGGCCTTCTTGACGTCGAAGTCGGCGGCCTGGAGGAGCTTGAGGAGGATGTTCTCCACGTCCTCCCCCACGTAGCCGGCCTCGGTCAGGGCCGTGGCGTCCGCCATCGCGAAGGGCACGTTCAGCATGCGCGCCAGCGTCTGCGCCAGGTAGGTCTTGCCACAACCGGTCGGGCCGATGAGGAGGATGTTGCTCTTGCCGAGCTCCACCAACTCGTCCTCGGCGGCCCGACGCGGGCTGGTGGCCTGGGCCTGGACGCGCTTGTAGTGGTTGTACACCGCCACGGCGAGCGCCTTCTTGGCGGTCGGCTGGCCGATGACGTAGGAGTCGAGGAAGGCGACGATGTCACGGGGCTTGGGGAGTTCCTCCAGCAGGCCCACGTCGGTCGCCTCGGAGAACTCCTCCTCGATGATCTCGTTGCACAGCTCGATGCACTCGTCGCAGATGTACACACCCGGACCGGCGATCAGCTTGCGCACCTGCTTCTGGCTCTTCCCGCAGAAAGAACACTTCAGCAGGTCGGAGGTCTCCCCGATGCGTGCCATGACGCTCCCCCTTCTTCCTCAGACGCCAGGCGTCAGCGGACGTCCTTCAGCGAGGTGAAGATCTCATCCACGATGCCGTACTCGACGGCTTCGGTGGCGGTCAGGTACTTGTCGCGCTCGATGTCGCGGCTGACCTTCTCCACTGTCTGGCCGGTGTCGTTGGCCAGCATCTGCTCCATCAGCGACCGGATGCGCAGGATCTCCTTGGCCTGGATCTCCAGGTCCGAACCCTGCCCGTAGCCACCCTCGGTGGCCGGCTGGTGGATGAGGATGCGGCTGTTCGGCAGGGCGAAGCGCTTGCCCTTGGCGCCGGCGGCCAGCAGCACGGCGGCGGCCGAGGCGGCCTGGCCGAGGCAGACCGTCGACACATCCGGCTTGATGTACTGCATCGTGTCGTAGATCGCCGTCAACGCGGTGAACGAGCCACCGGGTGAGTTGATGTACATCGAGATCGGGCGCTCGGGATCCATCGACTGCAACACCAGCAGCTGCGCCATCACCGCGTTGGCGATGTCGTCGACGATCGGGGTGCCGAGGAAGATGATGCGATCCTCGAACAGCTTGGTGTAGGGGTCGACGCGCCGGACGCCGTAGCTGGTGCGCTCCTCCCACTGGGGGATGAAGTAGTCCATCATCGGCCCGGCCGGGGCGGTGCCGCCGGCGAGCATCTTGTTCATGCCTGCAATGTCCATTGGGTTCAGCTCCTGGTCACTGGTTCGGGGCGTCAGAGCCCGGGATCTGCGCGGCGCGTTCGTACACGTGGTCGATGAACCCGTACTCGAGGGCCTGCTGCGCGGTGAACCAGCGGTCGCGGTCGGAATCGGCCTCGATCTGCTCGATCGGCTGGCCGGTGTGCTGGGCGATCAGCTCGGCCATCTCGCGCTTGGTGGCGATGATCTGCTCGGCGAGGATCTTGATGTCGGACGCCGTGCCGCCCAGGCCGCCGGAGGGCTGGTGCATCATGATGCGCGCGTGCGGCAGCGCGTAGCGCTTGCCCTTGGTGCCGGCGCTGAGCAGGAACTGGCCCATCGAGGCCGCCAGGCCCATCGCGACGGTGGCCACGTCGTTGCTGATCCACTGCATGGTGTCGAAGATCGCCATGCCGGCGGTCACGGAACCGCCCGGGGAGTTGATGTAGAGGTAGATGTCCTTCTCGGGATCCTCCGCGTTCAGCAGCAGCAGCTGCGCGCAGATCGCGTTCGCGTTCTCGTCGCGGACCTCGGACCCGAGGAAGACGATGCGGTTGGCCAGGAGGGCCTGGTACACCGAGTCGCTCATGCCGACGCCCGAGGCGCCGGCTGCGGCTCGCAGGCCGGGAAGCATGTTTTCCGTCACGTGCCAGACGCTACCCGCTGCCGGCGACATTTCGGAGGGCGCTACGCCGGTGTTCGCTGACGGCAGAGAGGGCCCGGACGCCGAACGCGCGGCCCCCGGTGTCGGGGACCGCACGTCACGGGTGGGTCAGGGACTCAGGCCTCCTCGGCCTTCGCCTCCTCGGCGTCGGCCTTCTTCTTGGCCGGGGCCTTCTTCTTGCCTGCGTCGTCGGCCTTGGCGTCCTCGGTCTTGGCGGCGGCCTTCTTCGCCGGGGCCTTCTTCGCGGACGCCTTCTTGGCCGGGGCCTGAGGCTCGGGGGCCTCGACGGTCTCGTCGATGCTGCCGTCGGGGCGGACCGCCGCAACGTTGACGACGTTTCCGTCGCTGTCGGTCACGGACGAGGCCAGCACGACCTCGCGCAGGACCTTGCCGCGGCGGAGCTCACCCATCCACTCGGGGGCGTGGTTGTGCTCCATCATGTGCTGCATCTCGGCCTCGGGCGAGGTGCCGGCCTGCTGGGCACGGCGGAAGATGAGCTCGGTCAGCTCCTGCTGGTTGACGGTGACCTCGCGGTCGTCTGCCAGCTTGTCGAGAATGATCTGCGCCTTGAGGGAGGTCTCGGCGTTGGTGGCGACCTGGGCCCAGAACTCGTCGGCGTCCTTGGCGGTCTCCTCCTCGGTGTCCTCCAGGTAGCGCTCGATGGTGTAACCGGCGCGGGCGAGCTGGTCGTTGATCTGCTGCTTGCGGTTCTCGACCTCGGTGGCCAGGAGGGCCTCGGGGAGCTCGAACGGCGTCTTGGCGACCAGGTCGGAGACGATCTTGTCCGACGCGGCGTTGACCTGCTCGGCGCGAGCCATGCGGGCGACGGCCTCGGCCAGGTCGGCCTTCATCTCGTCCACGGTGTCGAACTCGGACACCATCTGGGCGAACTCGTCGTCCAGCGCGGGCAGGGTTTCGGACTGCACCTTGGTGACGGTGACCTTGATGTCGGCCTGCTCGCCCTTGGCGGGGCCGCCGACCAGCTCGGAGGTGAACTCGACCTCGTCGCCGGCGGACTTGCCGGTGACGGCCTCGTCCAGGCCGTCGAGCATGCCGCCCGAGCCGACCTTGTAGGTGAGACCCTCGGCGGAGCCGTCCTCGATCTCCTCGCCGTCCTTGGAGGCGACCAGGTCGATGGTGACGATGTCACCCTCCTCGGCTGCGCCGTCCTTGTCGGAGCGGGTGGCGAAGCGCTGGCGCATGACCTCGATGCGCTCGTCGACCTCGGCGTCCGACGTGGCGATCGCGGGGACCTCGGCGGACAGCTCGGCGAAGTCCGGCACCTCGAAGTCGGGGCGGACGTCCAGCTCGGCGGTGAACTCGACCAGCTCGTTGTCCTCGAGCTTGGTCACGTCGACCTCGGGCTGGCCCAGGGGCACGAGCTCGTTCTCGGCGACGGCGGCGGCGTAGGCGTCCGGCAGCGCGGCGTTGATCGCCTCCTGCAGCACGGTGCCGCGCCCGAAGCGCTGGTCGATGATCGCGGCGGGCACCTTCCCCTTGCGGAAGCCAGGGATGTTCACCTGTCCGGCGATGTCCTTGTAAGCCTTGTCGAGATGGGGCTTCAGGTCGGCGAAGGGGATCTCGATGGTGAGCTTGACCCGCGAGGGGCCGAGCTTCTCGACGGTGCTGGGCACTTGGTTGACTCCTGTGTGTGGACGACGATTCGGGTTGAACCTTCGGAGCGGATGACGGGAATCGAACCCGCGTAGCCAGTTTGGAAGACTGGGGCTCTACCATTGAGCTACATCCGCGTGCGCTCACGCGCCGCTACAGCCTAGCGGATTCTCAGAAGCTGCCGCGCGGCCAGTTCTCGGCCGAACCGTGGTCGTCGAAGCGCTCCCACCGCGTCCGTTCACTCCCCCGCAGGCCCCGCACGAAGCTCGCGACCTCCGCCCGCTCCACGTCCGCGTGCTGGGGTGTGCTGGGCAGGTCGGACGCCCCGGGCGCGGCCCGGTCGACCGGGTCGGCCCCCAACTGGAGCAGCCAGGTGCGCACCATCTCGGCACCGGGTCCGTCGGCGTCGTAGGACACCGCAGGTCGATCGGACATGGTTTCTCCGTCGTTCGTTCTGGGCGCCGGTTGGGCACAGTGCCCCGCAGGCCCGTAGACTCGCCCGAGTCACCGGGGCGTAGCGTAGTGGCTAGCGCGCCTGCTTTGGGAGCAGGAGATCGCAGGTTCGAGTCCTGTCGCCCCGACCATGTGTGCCCCCCGCCCCGCCCGGGCATTATGCCTGGCTGACTAGGCAAAACGCCGCAGGGGCGACAGGCGACCTGCACCCAGAAGAGGCCATGTCAAGACCTCTGGTGCCCCAGTTAAGCCCCAATTGGGGCAAACTTGGGGCAAGCGAAACCCCTAGTCAGAGCGATATACTGGATTTCGGGTTTCCTGCCGATCAGGAGGTTCCCATGGGTCAGGAGGGGCGGTCCTTCGGCAGCATCGAGCGCCGGAGTGGGTACTTCCGTGCGCGCTACGTCGGCGCCGATCGGCAGCGCCACGACGCGCCGCACCTGTTCTCTGAGCGGATCGACGCCGAGCACTGGCTGGGCGAGGTGCACCGCTCGATCTCGCGGGAGGAGTGGCGTCCGCCGGTGAAGGTGAAGGGCAGGCCGGACGACCTGGACACCCTGGCCGGCTACGCGCGGCACTGCCTGGCCGAGCGCGAGCTGACGCCGCGGACGCGCGAGGAGTACGGCCGGCTGCTGGAGAAGCTGATCGCGCCGACGCTGGGAGCGATCCAGCTGAAGCACCTCGAGCCGGATCGCATTCGGCGTTGGTACTCCACGGTGCTCTCGGCGGACCGTCCGGTGCAGCGCAAGCACGCCTACTCGCTGCTGCGTTCGATCTTGCGCGAGGCCGAGGACGAGGGCCTGATCGACCGCAACCCGTGCCGCGTCCGGAACGTCGGCAAGGTGCGCCGGACGCGCGACATCGAGCCGGCTACGCCCGCCGAACTCAACAAGCTGCTGGATCTTCCGCCGAAGCAGGGCCTGCCGGTGCTGCTGGCCGGGTGGTGCGGCCTGAGGTCGGGGGAGGTGCGTGGGCTGCGCCGACGTGACCTGGACCTGACCGAGGGCGTGGTGCGCGTCCGGCAAGCGGTGACGCGGACGAAGGGCCAGGTGCACGTCGGCGCGCAGAAGGCGGCGGCCGGCACCCGCGACGTCGGCATCCCGCCGCACCCGATCCCGTACCTGGCGAAGTACGTGGCCGCGCTCCCGATGACCGGACGCGACGGCTTCCTCTTCCCGGGTGGAGACGGCGTCTCGCCGATGTCGGAGAAGGCGCTGCGCTACGCCTATGGCAAGGCGCGCAAGGTCATCGGCCGGGAAGATCTCACCTTCCACGACATGTGTCACTCCGCGGCCTCGCTGGCCGGCATGACCGGCGCCCCGACCGCCGAGCTGAAGGCCATGATGGGCCACGCCACCGCCGGGATGGTCGAGCGCTACCAGCACGCGACGCGGGCGTCCCGCTCGCGGCTCGCCGAGAACATGAGCAAAGCTCGCGGAGATCTGAGGCCCGTCTGCGCGACCCGGTCGTCGGGTGGCAGATCTCACATCCCCTGGTCCTCCGGTGTCCGGATTGGGTCCCTTCTGAGGCTTAAGGCTGCGGAAGGAGTTCACCATGGAACAGCAGCGCTACGAGTCCCTGGCCCAGGCGGCCGAGCGGACGGGGATCAGCCGGAAGACCCTGCGTCGCCGGATCGCGTCCGGTCAGCTCCCGGTCTTCTCCAGCGGACGGCGCATCCTGCACGTCCGTCCGGAGGACGTCGACGCCATGCTGCGTCCGTTCTGGCTCAGTTGAGCCCATAACTCCGGCATCCCGGCGAGGTACCATTTGGGTATGACTGATGTGGCTACCATCAAGGTTCCTCGCGTGGTGCGTGACCGCGTGCGCGACGCTGCCCGAGCGGCGCACCTGACCCAGGCCCAGCTCATCGAGGAGATGCTCGAAGAGAGGCGCAAGGCTGAGTTCTGGGCTGCGCTCGAAGCCGAGACCCCCGACCAGGAGTATCTGGACGACCTTGCCGAGGCGGACGCGGCGTTCGCCGGCGACGCCGAGGATTCCATCGCCCGGTTCGAGGCGGGCGAGTGATCCAGCAGATTGCCCGTGGTGATGTCGTCTGGGCGAGCATGGACCCGACCAACGGCCGCGAGCAGGCCAAGCACCGGCCTTGGCTGGTGCTGTCCGAGCCAGCGCTCCATCGAGCCCGAGGTCTGCTCATCGCGGTGCCGCTGACGCACACCGATCGCGGGTGGTCCACCCACGTGAAGCTCGCGTCCCGAGACTCGGCAACCACCGTGGCGATGTGTGAACAGGTCAAGTCGATGTCGATCGACCGTGTCACCCGCGTTGACCCCGCGCCTCACGCGCTCGCGCAGGTCGATCAGGTCCACCAGATCCTTGCGCTGCTCACTGGCGGCCGGTAGGCGCACAACTGGAGCTTGCAGATGAGCAGCGCCGAGAACGACGTGGCCAGCGCGGATCAGATCGACCCCGGCGGTACACCCGACCCGCGACGCCGTGTACTCCCGTCGGATCCTGGGCGTCCGCGCTGGACACGACCCGTCTGGCGGCGCAACAGCGCTTCGGCGGCAACTGACCGACTCACGTTGGGCGCGAACCTTCGGGTTCAGCACCTCAAATCCGCAAGTTTCGCTGCTCAAATCTGCAAGTTCTTGGGCAGCGTTTAGCCGGCTTCTGGTCCTCCTTCCTCCATGGACGAGGTCGCCGCGCGGTCGCATCGCGCGCCGTCCCAAGGTCGCCTTGAACGACACTGGCTTGTCCGCCCATCTCACGGGCTTCACCAACGCCGCAGTCGGCACTGTGGGGGACGCGAGTACTTCGGAGCCCTTGCCGAGCAGTGCGTCGCGCTGGAGTTGCGAAAGCAGTCCGCCTGGACTCAGCAGCCGTTCCAGCTGTACCACTACCGTGACCTCGACGGCTTGGAAGTCGATCGTCGCCGAGCTCTGTCGACAGTACCTGACCGATCGCTGAGCGCGATCGCTCCTCCTTGCCGCTCGCCCGTACAGTGCTGCAACATGTTCCGCCTCTGAGACGCTCGCTGCCCGTATTGCCCTCGATCGGATCACCCATGCCCAAGGACCTTCTGACTCTCCCTCTTGTCGACCGCCAGTTTCTTGGGGCGAGCAGTTCCCACGTCGCCCTGGGACCCTCGCAGCCGCTAGCGCGGACGATCTAGCCGACCTTTACCTCGTGAGCTACCCGTCGGGTGCCGCGGCCGCTGACCTGTCCGACGCCCAGCAGGAGATCGCCGCCACCTTCCGAGGTGAGTTCGGCATCCTCCGTACCGATGCCAGCGCCACTGCATGGATCGACCACCATCCCGTAGGAGCCGTGATGGTGGTCGAGCGGTCCATCTGGGACGAAGGTCTGGAAGGTCCGTTCATCATCGACCTATTCGTGTCTCCCCAGGCTCGCGGTCGCGGGGTTGGGCGGTCCCTGGTACAGCACGCAGTCCAGATCTGTGCGCTGGCCGGAGACGCAGCGCTGAGTCTGCGAATCGGGGGCGGAACGTCGCCGGCAGCGCTCGCGATCTACGCCTCGCTAGGCTTCGCGAACTCCGACTAGACGTGTCCTGGTCAGCCACCAAAGCGCCCGAAGGATCGAGCCGATTAGGGTGCTTCGACCTGCATCTCCCCGGACGAGCCGCCAGGCTTGCGGCAAAGTCGGATGGTCGGCTGCGCTCTCGGCCTGGCAGGGCAGCGCCAGAGACTGGCAAGACTAGCCTCGCGCTTTCATGAGGGTGGGGTCTGACTCGGTGGTTTGAACAGCGAAAGTGCTTCCGGCTTGGGAGAATGTGATTGCGAAGTCCCACTCACCCCACGCGAAGGAAGCACTTTCAACGTGAAGCGTACCGCCGCGTATCCCCAACCCCGCCACGACGCCGGAGCCACCCGGGTCGTGGGCCACGCCGGCGGCATGCTGCTCACGAAGACAGCGGTGGTGACCGGCCTCACCCGCGAGTTGTCGACGGCGTTGGCGCGGTGGCGGAAACCGCTCGCGACCCACGACCCGGGCAAGATCCTGTCCGACCTGGCGATCACTCTGGCGTTGGGTGGGGACTGCCTCGCCGATGCTGCGCTGCTCCGGTCCGAGCCGGCCGTCTACGGGATGGTGGCTTCCGACCCGACCATCTCGAGGCTGATCAGCCTGCTCGCCGCCGATGCCCCACGGGTGTTGAAGGCCATCGACGCCGCCCGCGCCGCCGCCCGGACCCGCGCCTGGTTGCTGGCCGGTGAGCACGCCCCCGACTCCGGCATGAGCGTGGAGCACCCGTTGATCGTGGACGTGGACGCCACGTTGGTGACGGCGCACTCGGACAAGGAGCACGCCAAGCCGACGTTCAAGAAGGGCTACGGGTTCCACCCCTTGTGCGTGTTCGTCGACCACGGCCGTGATGGGACCGGGGAGCCCCTCGCCCTCTTGCTGCGGCCCGGGAACGCCGGCTCCAACACCGCCGCCGACCACATCACCGTCCTGCGGCAAGCGTTCAAGCAGCTGCCGGGCCGGTCCGCCACGCGGCCCGGGAAACGGGTGTTGGTCAGGGCCGATGGTGCCGGGCACAGCCACCAACTCCTCGACTGGCTCACCGGCCAACGGGTCCAGTACTCGGTCGGCTGGACCCTGCCCAGCGACGCCGGCATGCTGATCGAGAAGATCCCAGACCGCGTGTGGACCCCCGCCTACGACGCCGACCGCCAGCCCCGCGACGGCGCCTGGGTCGCCGAACTCACCGGGCTGCTCGACCTGTCGGGCTGGACACCCGGGATGCGGGTCATCATCCGCAAAGAACGCCCCCATCCCGGCGCCCAACTACGGATCACCGACGTCGACGGCCACCGCATCACCGCGTTCGCCACCAACACCACCCGCGGCCAGTTGGCCGACCTCGAACTCCGCCACCGTCGAAGGGCCCGCTGCGAGGACCGGATCCGGCTCGCCAAAGACACTGGGCTGACGAACCTGCCCCTGTACTCGTTCGCGCAGAACCAGGTCTGGTGCGCCATCGTCGCCCTCGCCTGCGACCTCACCGCCTGGATGCAGATGCTCGCCCTGGCCGACGCTGACAGTGCCCGCCGGTGGGAACCCAAGAGGCTCCGCTACCGGCTGTACACGATCCCCGCCGTCCTGGTCCGGGGCAGCCGACAGGTGCGGCTCCGCTACGCCGCCCACCACCCCTGGGCGGCCGTCCTCATCGGCGCCCTGACCACCCTCACCACTCTGGACAGCACCTGACACGACAGCCCGGACCCTGCCCCGACAAGCCGAAACACCCACCGGGACCCTGGAACCCCCTGCCCACCGGAGCCACCTCCGGGAAACCGTCACACCCACCCGGCAGAATCACACCAACACGGTGATCCTCAAGCCGTCACAACGACCCAAGCCAGCCCGACGAAAGACCGAGGCTAACGCGATTGGCAACACCCGCCGCAGGAGCACCCGCGGGTCACTAAGCCGGCCAACGTGTCCAGCACGGCGATGACAGTGCTCGTGTTCACCCTGGCCAAATCATTCCGACACCGCTCCGCTCCCCAAACGTGCCCTTGGCAGCGACGACCGAGCATCGCTCCGTGTGCGTCAGGCGCGCACCTGCGTGACTCCGGCGCGAGCCACGCGGAACCCCTCCTCAGTCGTCACGTGAACGCAGTTCACGCCGTTCTCAGCACTGACGCAGTAGACCCGAGGGGCAGCCAAAGTCCAGCCATAAGGCAACGTCACCATGCCGTTCACGAGGCCGAAATTGTGGCCGTCCGCCCATCGGGTTTCTGGCCTGTTTGGCGGTGCCCCAATTGCCCCCACATCCCCGCAGTGGAAGTTGACGCCCGTCGGGGACACCTCGACGGAACCGACGGGGCCACTGTCGGGCGCGCACACCTCCGTCGCGGGCGGAATGCTGGAACGGTCCATCCCGTCCGGGAAGGTGCACCAAGCCCGGTTACGCGTCATTCCGCAAAAGATCCGTCCAGACGGGCTAACGAACTCGGAGTACTCCTCCAGGGTCTCGATGGATGTGTCGATGGGGGCTGGCACGGGCGTGTGAGTCCTCGCGCTGGTTTGCGAAGGGGCGGCAGGGGACGAAGGAGACTCCGAAGGGGATGAGGTCACGCTGCTCACAACCGTGGGCGCGATCGTCATCGCGGGCTGTGATGCAGCAGTTCGTGTGGGTACCTCGATGTTCAACGTGCAGCCGGTGACTAACGCCGCGACGGAGCCAACTACCAGCACCCACACGATGGGATATCGCCGCACTAGAATCACCCCCTCCACGAACGGTACCGCCATAAGCGCATCCAACTCATCCGTCCCGAAAGTCGGGCACCACTTAAGGACTTCGGCCCCATGTAACTGATTCGAATAGTTGTCGTCGTCGCGAAGGGGCTGAGCCGGAACACCCGCTTGACTCGCTTCGCTACGCAGCCAGGAGGTAGCACTAGGTGGTGCCCATCGGCCCCGTCCCAGCCTGCGGCCTCTAAGCCAACCCACAGCGACGAGCAGAACATCCGGACATGCCGCTCGGAGGAACGTCTCAGCCGTCCCGGCGAGCTCGCCAAGCCAGTGCTGCCAGCAGGGCGGTTGTGGGAGTCCACGTCGCTCGCTCGGGCCAGGAAGGCGAGATGCCGTTCAGGACGGCACC
>NZ_SDMQ01000007.1 GCF_004324755.1 Propioniciclava sinopodophylli | reverse complement strand
ACGCCCGGTCCCATTCCGAACCCGGAAGCTAAGCCTTGCAGCGCCGATGGTACTGCACCCGAGGGGGTGTGGGAGAGTAGGACACCGCCGAACACACCCCAACAGGGTGAACAAGAAGGCCCGAACCACCAGGTTCGGGCCTTCTTTGTGTCTACGGGTCGCCGCGGGCTCTTGCGGCTCATCGCCGTCCACGGTGTAGTTGCGATCTGAATCCGCCGGTTTCAGGAGTGCTCTGGCGGTGGAGTGGGTGAGGTTCCGCGGCGCGCTTGTTCGCGGTCCGGCCGAGGACGATGACCTCGGTCAGTGCGCCTACCGCCTGCCCACAGGAAGTACCGCACCAGCCCACGCCAGAAGCCTGTCATGTCAAGGCCTGCATCCCAAGGCAATTCCGGACGATCGGCGTGCCACCATCACGCTACGCATGCCTGGTGCGGGCCCCAAACCAGCCCCGGAAACGATCGCTCGTGCCGCCGCGAGTCCGTTGCGGTCGCCGTGGGTGCGGAGGCACGGTAGTCCCCATGGGTGAGTTTGAAGTTGCGTGCGCGGCAGGAAGCCTGCGTCTGGATCCCGCTGAAGGCGACATCGTCCACCTCGACCACCGTTGGACGGCGGGTGGGGTGGATCTGGCGATCACGTTCACCGGTGCGCATCTTCTCCATGCCTCCGTTGCGGCCTGCGTGCTCAACGACGTGTACCGGGAGGCGTCCCGACTGGGCGTTCCGGTGGAAGGAGTCAGGGTGTGCGCAGACGGAGGCTTCTCCGAGTCCTGGTCGTCCACCGGCATCGAGTACACGGTCGAGGTGGACTCTCCTGAAGAAGAGGCGACCGTGGAGGAACTCATCGCCATCGTCGCCCGAGTCGCGGAGATCCCTCGGGCCCTGCGTCACAGCGCGGTGGTCACACGAAAGTCCTGACATGCCGCTCCTCGGTCCATCGGGCTTGCCGGATGAGGGAGCCTTTCCGGCCCGCCGCAGCGAACTACGATCGGCCATGCAACCGCTGTCTGAGCTGAGTCTGACGCGACCATGGCACTGGGGGATCGCAGTTCTCGGGGACCCGCAGGCGGAGGTCCCCACAGAGTTCGGTGGGCGCGCGGTGGCACTAGGCAGCGACGTGGTCGCACTGCGCGTTCGGCATGCCCAGGACGTCGAAGCCGAACATCTGCTGGACTCAACTCCTTGGGCGGCTTGCGGACCCCGGTACACCCGGTAGTTCGTCACCCCAGCTGGGTCAGCGAACGACCAGGTCGGCGTCACGCAGCGCCCGATTCAACGGTTGCCGGGTCTGGGGGTAGTAGCTGGACGGGGCCACCGACACGCCCGCTTGGGCGACGGTCAGGTGGGCCAGCACGAGGCCTTCCAACGCCCACCGCAACCCTCGCGCGGAGAGCTTGGTCCGCGGTTCGGCGGCCTTGCTCGTGCCGCCAGCCGACGGACTACGGTGCCACGAAGGCCGCCCTCGCAGCCGCACCGCCGGCACCAGTGGTCATCATCGACGACCCAGCAGACGAGACCTCACGCCTCGGCTCGTGGTACGGGCCGACGACCGCCAGGCCGAACTCGTCGAGTCCAGCGAACGGGGTCGGGCCAAGGCGAACGACGGTAGCGTGGGCACGTCGAGGTCTTCCAATGGGCAGTGTGAGAACTTCCATCTTCGGGAGACCACGGCCCTCAATCGCGGACTGACGCGCCGCCCAAACTACCCGCCCCTCCACCTTGGATTGCGATGAGCCCTTTTGCCTTGTGCCGCGCGCGGCGGCAGACTTGCCCGGTGACTGAAGAGAACCGTGACAAGGCCCCGCGCGATCGTGGCGGCCAGGACCGACGCCCATCGGGGCCGCGAGGTGACGGCGCCGGACGGGGACGGTCGTACGGCGATCGGCCCCAAGGGCGCGACGGCGGGCAGGGATTCCGCCGCGAGGGGGGGCAGGGCCGTTCCTCCCGTGAGGGTGACGGGGAGCGTTCCGGCTTCAGGCGCGACAACGATCGGCCAGGCTTCAGGCGTGATGGGGATCGCCCGACCGGGGAGCGCTCTGGCATCCGTCGGGAGGATGACCGTCCCCGCTTCCGCCGTGACGATGACCGCCCCCGGCGCGAGGGCGATCGCCGTGACGACCGTGGCGGCCCCCGCCGGGCCGATGACCGCCCGGGGTTCCGCCGCGACGGAGACCGTCCCGGGGGCGACCGTTCCGGCTTCCGGCGCGACAACGACCGACCGGGCTTCCGGCGTGATGGCGATCGGCCGGCCTTCCGCCGCGACGACGAGCGCCCTCGCCGCGAGGGTGAGCGCCGCGACGACCGTGGCGGTTTCCGGCGTGACAACGACCGACCGGGCTTCCGGCGTGATGGCGATCGGCCGGCCTTCCGTCGCGACGACGAGCGCCCTCGCCGCGAGGGTGAGCGCCGCGACGACCGTGGCGGTTTCCGGCGTGACAACGACCGCCCGGGTTTCCGGCGCGACAACGACCGCCCGGGATTCCGGCGCGACAACGACCGCCCGGGATTCCGGCGCGACAACGACCGACCGGGATTCCGGCGCGATGGCGATCGCCCGGGCGGGGAGCGTTCCGGCTTCCGCCGCGATGACGATCATCCCCGTTTCCGCAGGGATGACGACCGCCCGCGCCAGGGGGGCGGCCGTGGGGACGACTCCCGTCCCTGGCAGCGGGACGAGCGCCCGCGCCGCGACAGTGACCGCCGCGATGACCGAGGTGGCTTCCGGCGCGACAATGATCGCCCTGCCTTCCGGCGTGATGACGACCGGCGCGGTCCGAGCGATCGTGGTGGCGACCGTCGCCCGCCCCACGGCGACGACCGGCCGCGCCGGGACGGGGAACGCCCCCGCTGGGAGAATCGGCGCGACGAGGAGCGCCGTCCGTGGCAGCGTGAGGAGCGTCCCCGAAGGGACGACCGCGACGAGCGCCGGGGCCCGCGTTCCGACCGCTTCGACGACCAGGAGGAGCGCGAGCCGTACGTGCCCCGTCCCGGCCTCGCGCCCAAGGAGGACGAGCCGGAGACCCCGACCGACCTCGACCTGCGCGACCTTCCCCGCGCGGTCCGTGCGGAACTCCGTGGTTTGACCCCCGAGCTCGCGCAGGTGGTGGGTTCGCACCTGCTGATGGCGGGGCAATTGATCGAGACTGACCCGAAGCTGGCCTACGCCCACGCCGAGGCCGCCCGGCGGCGTGCGGCGCGGCTGTCCATCACCCGCGAGGCGACCGGTGAGGCCGCTTACGCGGCGGGGGAGTACCAGGTCGCACTCCATGAGTTCCGCGCCCTGCGTCGGATGAACGGCGGCACCGAGTTCCTGGCGGCCATGGCTGACTGCGAGCGCGCGCTCGGGCGTCCGGACAAGGCGCTCAAGCTCATCCGCGAGGGGCTCGACGCCCAGCCCGACTTCAACCAGCGGGTGGAGTTGCGGCTCGTCGAGGCCGGTTGCCGGGTGGACCTGCGGCAGACGCCCGAGGCGCTGCGCCTGCTGAAGAACGAGATCGAGGCGTCCGCGGGCCGGGGCTCCCGTGGCGCCCGGGCCCGCCTGCGCTACGGCTACGCCGACCTGCTCGAGCGGACCGGTGACGCCGAGAGCGCGGAGAAGTGGTTCGCGGCAGCCGCCGCGCTCGACACCGACGGCGAGACGGACGCCGATGACCGGGTCGCGGCCCTCCGGGGGCTGGTGCTCGAAGTCGACGAGGACGCCTTGGTCGGCGAGCCCGAGCCGGTCGAGGAGATCGAGGAGGCCGTGCAGGCTGATGCGGAGCCGGCCGCGGCCGAGGTCGATGGGGCGGCCCCGCCGGACGCGGACGAGCCCGAGGAGGACCCGCGGGACGAGCAGGCGTCCGAGAAGGACGGGGAGGACGCGCGGTGACGGCGTTCGTCGACGCCTACGACGCGGTCTTCTTCGACCTCGACGGCGTCCTCTACCTCGGCCCGTTGGCCGTCGAGGGGGCGGTGGCGGGTGTCCGGCGCCTGCACGAGGCCGGCGTCGCGACCGTCTACGTGACCAACAACGCCGCCCGCAGCACGGCCCGGGTCGCCGACCACCTCAGCGAGCTGGGCTTCAACGCCCGCGAGGACGAGGTCGTCTCCAGCGCGCAGGCGGCCTCCGGGTTGCTGCGCCGCGAGCTTCCGGCCGGGTCAAAGGTGCTGGTCGCCGGCACCGACAACCTCGTCGAGCAGGTCCGTCTGGCGGGCATGGTGCCGGTCGACACGTACGCCGAGCAGCCGGCGGCGGTCATCCAGGGCTACGACCCGGCGCTGACGTGGCCCCGGCTGGACCAGGCGGCGATCGCCGTCCAGCGCGGCGCCCGGTGGTTCGCGACCAACACCGACTCCACCCGGCCCACCGAGCACGGTCTGGTGCCGGGTGCCGGCGCGGCCGTGCAGGCGATCCGCAACACGACCGACCACGACCCCGAGGTCATCGGCAAGCCGCACCGCCCGCTGATGGACGAAGCGCTGGCCCGATCGGGCGCACGGCGTCCGGTCTTCGTCGGCGACAGGATCGACACCGACATCATGGGCGCGGTGGCCGCCGGCATCGACTCCCTGATGGTGTTCACCGGGGCACACGGCGTCCGGGACCTCTGCTCGGCGCCGGAGGAGGGGCGGCCCACCGCGATCGGCTGGAACGTAGAGTCACTGTTCGAGCCGCAACGCACCGCGCAGGTGGACGCCGACGGCGCCACCTGCGGAGCCGTCCGGGTGCGGGTGGCCGACCGCGCCACGGTCGAGGGCGAGCTGGATACGCGCGAGGGCCAGTTGGACGCCGCCTGGGCGCTGGCGAACCTCGTGTGGGAAGGGCGGGTGTCCATCGACGACCCTGTGTTCGCGCGTTTCGACCAGCTGCCGTAGGCTGACTGTTGAACACCGTTCAACAGGAGATGAACACATGAACCAGCGTCGCCCGTCCACCGTCACCGACCTCGCCTTGGTCGCCGTCTTCGCCGGCGTGATCTCGGCGGCGACGTTGGCGCCCGCTATCCCTGTCGGCCCGGTCGGCGTCCCGATCACGCTGCAGACCCTCGCCGTCGCTCTGACCGCCATGATCCTCGGCCCGTGGCGCGGGTTCGCCGCCACCGCCCTGTACGTGATCGTCGGCCTCGCTGGCCTGCCCGTGTTCGCGGGCGGGGCGTCCGGCCTGGGCGTCCTGGCCAAGCCGTCGGCGGGCTACCTGCTGGCCTTCCCGCTCGCCGCCCTGCTGATCGGCTTCCTCACACGCATCGTGTTGACCCGCACCGAGGGCCGCAACGGACTGCGCTGGGCGCTGCTCCTGCTCGCCGGCCTCGCTGGCTCGTTCGCGTTCGTGCACCCCATGGGCATCGCGGGCATCGCGCTGAACGCCGGGTTGCCGCTCGACAAAGCGTTCCTGGCCGACCTCGTGTACTGGCCCGGCGACATCATCAAGAACATCGCCGCCTCGTTCGTCGCGCTGGCGGTCCACCGCGCGTTCCCGGGCCTGCTCGTGCACCCGAGCGTCCAGTTGGACCAGTTGCCGGAGGCCGTCCGCTCCTGATGATCTCGCTGCAGTCCGTCTCCGTCCGCGTCCCGGTGCCCCGTGCGCCGGGGCAGGGCTGGGGCACCCGGACGCTGCTTGACGACATCACCCTGGACCTCGGTGAGCGGCGCGTGGCGTTCGTGGGCGCCAATGGTTCCGGCAAGTCGACCCTGCTCCGCCTCCTGAACGGGCTCGTGCTGGCGTCCTCAGGGCGCGTGACGGTCGACGGGTTGGACCCGGCCACCGACGGGAAGAGCGTCCGCCGCCGGGTGGGGTTCGTCTTCACCGACCCCCTGAGCCAGCTCGTGATGCCCACTCCGCTGGAGGACGTCGAGCTCAGCCTCCGCCGTACCGTGCGCGACCGCACCGGCCGTCGCGAGGCCGCCCGGGGCCTGTTGGCAGCCCGCGGCCTGGCGCACGTCGCCGAGCAGAGCATCTACGACCTGTCGGGGGGCGAGCGCCAACTGGTCGCACTCACGGCCGTCCTGGCGGTCGAGCCCGCCGTCCTGGTGGCCGACGAGCCGACCACCCTGCTGGACTTGCGCAACCGGCTGGCGCTGCGACGCATCGTCGCCGAGCTCGACCAGCGGGTCGTCCTCGCCACGCACGACCTCGACCTGGCCCGCGACGCCGACCGGGTGCTCGTGGTGGACGAGGGTCGCATCGTCGCCGACGGCGCCCCGGCCGAGTCGATCGCCCACTACGAGCGGATGATGGCGTGAACGCGGCGCGGGCGCTCCTCGGCATCCACGTGCCGGGCACGACCGTGTGGCACCGCATGGGGGTGGGCTGGAAGTACCTGGTCTTCCTGGCGCTGACGCTCCCGGCCGTCTTCGGCGGCCCGCTGGTGGTGCTGGGCGCGCTGGCCCTGACCCTGGCGCTGGTGGCGACCACCCGGGCGCCCCTCCGGCTGGCCTGGGGCATGCCCGTTGCGCTCGTGGTGCTGTTCGCCCTGGTCGCCGGCTACCACGTGTTCTTCGGCGAGCCCGTCATGGCCGTCAAGGTCGTCGGGACGACGCTGGCCGCCCTGTACGCCGGGCGGCTGATCCTCATCACCACGCCGATGCCCAGCCTCATCGACGCGCTGGTGGCCGCCGTCGGCCCCTTGCGCCGGTTCGGCGCCAACCCCGAGCGCTTCGGGCTGGCCGTCGCCGTGCTCGTGCGGTCCATCCCGTACGTGATCGCCTCCTTCGGCGAGGTCCGCGACGCCGCCCGCGCGCGCGGCGTCGACCGCAACCCACTCGCGTCCGTCACCCCCGTGGTCGTGCAGGCGGTGGCCTACGCACGCACCACGGGGGACGCCCTCATGGCGCGCGGCCTGGGCGACGACGACTGAGCGTGCGGCTAGCATGCGGGGCGTGAGCACCGAACCCGCCAACCGCGAGCACGAGGCCGAGAGCGAGGACGCCCCGCTCGCCGCGCTGGCCGTCACCGGGCACGCCGCCATCGATGCAGCCCTGGCGGAGTTCTCCCTCTCCGACGACGTCCACGCCCACCACGACGACATCGCCGCCGTGCTCGACGTGGTCCAGCAGGCGCTGAACCCGACCCAGCAGCCGCCGCTGCCGCGACGCTGATATGGCGCGCGAGCGGCTCGACGCCGCCCTGGTCGCCCGGGGGCTGGCGCGCTCGCGCGGGCAGGCGTCCGACCTGATCGCCGCCGGCCGGGTGCTCGTCAACGGACGCCCCGCCCGCAAGGCGTCCGCGCCCGTGAACGAGGCCGACGCCATCACGGCCGAGGCGGACCCCTGGGTCTCCCGGGCCGCGCACAAGTTGATCGGGGCCCTCGACGCGTCCGCGACCGACGTGACCGGCGTGCGCGCCCTGGACGCCGGGGCGTCCACCGGCGGCTTCACCCAGGTGCTGCTGGCGCGCGGCGCCGCCCACGTCACGGCCGTCGACGTCGGGCACGGGCAGCTGGTCGACACCGTGGCGTCCGACCCCCGCGTCACGTCCCACGAGGGCCTCAACCTGCGCGACCTCACTCCCGCCCACGTGGCGGGCCCGGTCGACCTCGTGGTGGCTGACGTCTCGTTCATCTCGCTGACGCTGCTGGTCGGGCCCCTGCGCCAGGTGGCCCGCGACGGCGCCGAGGCGCTGCTCATGGTCAAGCCCCAGTTCGAGCTCGGCCGCGCCGCCCTCGACTCGCGCGGGGTCATCGCCGACCCGGCCCGGACCGGCGAGGCGGCGGACCTCGTCGCCGCGGCCGCCACCGAGGCGGGCTGGCACGAGGTCTGGCGGGGGATGAGCCGGTTGCCCGGCGAGTCGGGCAACCGCGAGGTCTTCCTCAAGCTCGTGGCCGCTCCGGTCACTGTCGGCGGGGCGCGTTAGGCTGGCGGGCGTGACTCGACGACACATCGCGCTGGGCATCCACCACCAGCGGCCCGAAGCCCTGGAGGCGGCCCGCGACTTCATCGCGCGCCTCGTCGGCCACGGTTTCGTGTGCTGGGTCCGCGACAACGCGTACGAGGCGCTGGCCGGCTCGCTGCCCGCCGAGGGCATCGAGGTGTTCTGCGAGACGCCGGGCGCCGACGTCGAGCTCGTCGTCGTGTTCGGCGGCGACGGCACGATCCTTCGGGCCGCCGAGTGGGCGGTGCTCGCCGGCTACCCCATGCTGGGCGTCAACCTCGGCCACGTCGGCTTCCTCGCCGAGCTGGAGACCAGCGAGGCCCACGACCTGGTCGACCGCGTCGTGAAGCGCGACTACCGGGTCGAGGAACGCCTCTGCCTCGAGGTCGAGCTGCGCGAGCAGCCGGGCGGCGCCGTGGTCTGGTCCAGTTTCGCGATCAACGAGGTGTCGCTGGAGAAGGCCGCCCGCGAGCGCATGGTCGAGGTGGTGCTCGACATCGACGGCCACCCGCTGTCGCGCTGGGGCACCGACGGCGTCCTCGTTTCCACGCCCACCGGCTCCACCGCCTACGCCTTCTCCGCCCAGGGCCCGGTCCTGTGGCCGGACCTGGACGCCCTCCTCGTGGTGCCGCTGCTGGCGCACGCGCTGTTCGCGCGGCCGCTCGTGCTCAGCCCCACTTCCACGGTCGTGATCCGCATGCTGGAGAACCCGCCCTCGGGCGGCGTCCTGTGGTGCGACGGCCGGCGCAGCACCGACGTGTCGCCGCTCAGCGAGGTCACCGTCCGCCGCAGCCCGCACAAGCTGCGGCTGGCCCGCACGTCGGAGCAGCCGTTCGTGCAGCGCCTGGTCAAGAAGTTCGCCCTGCCCATCCACGGCTGGCGCGGCCAGGCGGAGCGCGACGCCGAGGCCCGCAAGGCCGCCGCCCGCGGGGTCGAGGATGCTGACTGAGCTCCGCATCGCCCGCCTCGGCGTGATCGACGACGCCACGCTCGAGCTCGGTCCGGGGTTCACCGCCGTCACGGGCGAGACCGGCGCGGGCAAGACCATGGTCGTCTCCGGGCTCGGTCTGCTCACCGGCGGCAAGGCCGAGAGCCGCCTCATCCGCCACGGCGCCGACCGTGCCCTGGTCGAGGGACGCCTCAGCATCGACCCCGAGCTGGCCGCGGCCGTGGACGCCGCCGGCGGGCAGGTCGAGGACGCCGAGGTGCTGCTCTCGCGCGTCCTGATGCCGTCGCGGTCCCGGGCGCTGCTGGGCGGGGCCCAGGTCACCGCGCCCGGGCTGGCGGAGGCCGTGGGGGAGCGCATCACGATCCACGGCCAGAGCGAGCAGATCCGACTCGGCTCGGCCGAGCGCCAGCGCGAGGTGCTGGACGCCTTCGGCGGGCCCGAGGCGTCCGCCCTGTTGGCCGACTACCGGACGCGGTGGGTGCAACAGCGCGCCTGGGCGGCCGAACTGGTGCAGCTGACCACCGACGCGCAGGCACGCGCCCGCGAGCTGGCGCTGCTGGAGTTCGGCTTGGCCGAGGTCGAGAAGGCCGACCCCCAGCCCGGCGAGGACGCGGCACTGGTCACCGAGCAGCGCCGCCTGCAATCCGTCGACGACCTGCGCCTGGGCGCCCGCGCGGCCATCGTCGCCCTGGCCGGCGACGACGAGTCCGCCACCGACGGGCCGAGCGCTCTCGGGCTGGTGGGTACCGCCCGCAAGGCGCTGGCGGCCATCGCCCCCGAGGACGAGCAGGCGGAGTCGCTGGCCCGCCGGGTCGACGAGGCGTCCTTCCTGCTGGCGGACGCCGCGGGCGACCTGGCCTCCTACATGGCCGGCCTGGATGCCGACCCCGCCCGCCTGGAGTGGATCGCCGAGCGGCTGGCCACCCTGCAGGGGCTCACCCGCCGGTACGGCGAGACGATCGACGAGGTGCTCGCCTGGGCGCAGCAGGCCGCGGTCGACGTGACGCGGCTCACCGGCTCGGACGACCGCATCGCCCAGCTGGGGGGCCTGCTCGCGACCGGGCGCGGCGAGCTGGAGGGGCTCGCCGCCCGCATCACGGCAGCCCGCGAGGCGTCCGCGGCCGAGCTGGCTCGCCTCGTCGAGGCCGAGCTCGCCGCCCTGGCGATGCCGAACGCGCGCCTCGCGTTCGATGTCAGCCCGCTGGAGGACCTCGGCCCCCATGGCGCGGACGCCGTGGCCCTGCTCTTCTCCGCCAACCCTGGCTCCGCGCCCGCACCGCTGGCGAAGGTCGCCTCCGGCGGGGAGCTGTCGCGCGTGCGGCTGGCCCTCGAGGTCGTCCTCGCGGCGGGCGCGGACGGCCGCACGTTCGTGTTCGACGAGGTGGACGCCGGCGTCGGCGGTGCCGTGGCCCTCGAGATCGGGCGCCGTCTCGCCCGTCTGGCCGAGCACGCGCAGGTCATCGTCGTCACCCACCTGGCGCAGGTGGCCGCGTTCGCCGACCGGCACTACGTCGTCCTCAAGGCCGACGACGGCCAGGTCACCACCTCCGGCGTCCGGGAGGTCGCCCGCGCCGAGCGCGTCGACGAACTCGCCCGCATGATGGCGGGCCTCGACGGCACCGACGCCGCCCGTGCCCACGCGACGGAACTGCTGGCGGAGGCGTCCCGAGCCTGAGCGTGGCCGCGCCCCGGCTTGACGCGGGGTGCACAATGAACCACAACGGCGTGATTCCGCGCTGGTACGAGGTGATGCAGGGGAAGGCAGCACTTCAGACCAGGAGGGGGAGCGCCATGACCACGACGAACGGGGTCCTACAGGTCCTGTCCGCGCCGTCGCCGATGTGCCCGCACGTGGAGTGGGCCGTGGGCGGCGTCCTCGGTGTGCCCGTTTCCCTCGACTGGCGCCCGCAGCCGGCCGAGCGAGCCGCCTACCGCGCCGAGTACGTGTGGCGCGGACCGGTCGGCACCGCCACCACGCTCGCGAGCGCGCTCAAGCGGTGGCCGCGCCTACGCTTCGAGGTCACCGAAACCGCCACCGCGACCTCTGAGGGTGAGCGCTACGCCTATACGCCGTCGCTGGGCATCCATCACGCGACGATGGGTTTGCACGGCGACATCCTCGTGCCCGAGGACCGCATCCGCCACGCGCTGGTGACCAGCCGCGGTGACGACCGGGCCCTGCGCGCCGCCTTGGACGACCTGCTGGGCGCCGCCTGGGACGCCGAGCTCGACGTCTTCCGCCAGGCCGCCGAGGGGGAACCCGTGCGCTGGTTGACCGAGGTCGGCTGAGCGGCCGCACGCAGCCTCCTACGACACGAGGTCGTGCATTGGCTCCCCGGTGCCGCTGTTTGGTGGTGAGATGGAGGCACGCACACGGTGAAGGAGGCAGGAGGCCATGGGCCGCGTCATCGTCCTCGGTTCCATCAACGTCGACCTCGAGACCACGGTCGGCGCCTATCCGCAACCCGGTGAGAAAGTGGTCGGGCACTCCTTGTCCCGCTACGCCGGAGGCAAGGGGGCGAACCAGGCGGTCGCGGCGCGCCGGGGCGGCTCCGAG
Source organism: Propioniciclava sinopodophylli (assembly GCF_004324755.1). Lineage (GTDB taxonomy): Bacteria > Actinomycetota > Actinomycetes > Propionibacteriales > Propionibacteriaceae > Propioniciclava > Propioniciclava sinopodophylli. The sequence continues at coordinate 166,868 of NZ_SDMQ01000007.1, read as the reverse complement.
GTGGTGATGGTCGGCGCGGTGGGCGACGACGACGCCGGGCGCGCGTCGCTGAACCGGCTGTTCGCCCAGGGCATCAAGCTCCAGGTCGAGCGGATCCCGCTGGTGCCGACAGGGCACGCCATCATCCTGTCCGACGGCCACACCAACGCGATCATCGTCCTGCCGGGCGCGAACGCGAAGGTCGGCCCGAACCCACTGCGTCCCATTCGTGGGCTGGGGGAGGGAGATCTGCTGCTCACGCAGCTGGAGACGCCCGTCGACACGGTCGCGGATGCCGTGCGCTTCGCCCGCCGCTACGGTGCGCGCGTGATGGTCAACCTGGCGCCGTGGGCGGACCTGCCCGCCGACGTCATCGCGGCGGCCGACCCGCTCGTCCTGCCCGCCGCCGACCTGCCGCGGCTCGAGGCGTCCGGCGTGTGTCCGGCCTCGCTGGTCGTGCTGCGCGGCAAGGAGGGCCTGGAGTGGGACGGCCAACGGTTCACCGGGGAGGTCGTGCCCGCCGACCAGGTCGCTGACACGGTGGGCGCCGCGGACGCGCTCATCGGCACGCTGGCGTCCGCCATCGTGCAGGGGGCGGACAAGGCGACGGCTGCGCGGGCCGCGCTGGCCGCCGCGGCGGACAGCGTCCGCCACGCAGGGGCCCAGCCCGACCCGCGCCTGTGAGGCCTTCGGTCAGCGGGTGACGTTGGCGTTGGTGACCGCGACGGCGACGTTGTGCCCGCCGAAGCCGAATGAGTTGTTCAGTGCCGCGAGGTCGCCCTCGGGCAGCGGGCGCGGCTCGTTCGCCGCGACATCGATCGAGAGGCCGTCCTCGGGGTCGTGCAGGTTGATCGTCGGCGGCACCAGGCGCTCCTTGAGCGCCAGGACGGTGGCGACGGTCTCCAGCGCGCCCGCAGCGCCCAGCAGGTGACCGGTCATCGACTTGGTCGAGGTCACGACGACCTGGTCGGCGGAGGCGCCGAGCGCGCGGCGGATCGAGCCGGCCTCGGTCATGTCACCCTGCGGGGTCGAGGTGCCGTGCGCGTTCACGTGGATGATGTCGGACGCCTGCAGGCCCGAGTTGCGCAGGGCCTTCTCCATGGCGCGGGACTGGCCGAGGCCGCCCGGGTCCGGCTGCACGATGTCGTGGTTGTCGTCGGAGACGCCGGCGCCGGCGATCGTGCCGTAGATCTTGGCGCCGCGGGCCTGCGCGTGCTCCAACGACTCCAGCACCAGGACGGCCGAGCCCTCCGAGAGGACGAAGCCGTCGCGGCCCTTGTCCCACGGGCGGGACGCGGCCGCCGGGTCGTCGTTGCGCCTGCTGAGGGCCTGCATCTGCGCGAAGGCACCGATCGGCAGCGGGTGGATCGTGGCCTCGGTGCCGCCGGCCACGACGATGCCGGCGCGGCCGAGGCGGATCTGGTCTACGGCCAGCGAGATCGCCTCGTTGGACGACGCGCAGGCAGAGACCGGCGCGTGCACGGCGGCGGCCGCGTTGACCAGCAGGCCCACGTTGGCGGCGGACGCGTTGGCCATCAGCATGGGGATCGTGAAGGGCGTCACCCGTCGGGGGCCGCGCTCCTTGTACACGTCCCACTGGCCGAGCAGGGTGTGGAGGCCGCCGATGCCGCTGCCGAGGCAGACGGCCAGCGTCTCGGGGTCGATCGGGTTGTCCTCGCCGAGGCCCAGGCCGGCGTCGAGCCAGGCCTCCTCGGCGGCGATCAGGGCGAGCTGGGTGTTGCGGTCCAGGCGACGGGCCTTGACGCGGTCGATCTTCTCGCTGGGGTCGACCTTGACGTAGCCGGCGATGCGCACGGGGAGGTCGGGTGCCCACTCCTCGGTGATCTCGACGATGCCGGACTCACCGGCGAGCATGGCCTGCCAGGTGCTGGCCAGGTCGCCGCCCAGGGGGGTCGTGGCGCCCATGCCAGTGATGACGATGTCCTTCATGGGTGCAGCCTTCATCGGAGTTCCTAACGGTGGGTGGGACAGGAGGGGTGGGCGGACGCCCGGGTTCGGTGGCCTTCGACGGGCCCAGGCACCCGGGCGTCCGGCCTGGTCAGCTGTGCTGCTCGATGTAGGCGACGGCGTCGCCGACGGTCTTGAGGTTCTTGCTCTCCTCGTCGGGGATCGTCACGCCGAACTTCTCCTCGCAGCCGACGATGATCTCGACCATGGCGAGGCTGTCGACGTCGAGGTCGTCGACGAAGGACTTGTCGAGCTGCACGTCCTCGACCGGCACGCCGGCGACGTCGTTCACGAGTTCGGCGAGCTGGGCGCGGATCTCTTCGGTGGTGGCCATGTTCCTACTCCTTGTGGTTGGGTTCCTACCCGGCCGGGATCGGCCGGAAACTGGGTCGGTCAGGGGATCGTGATGACCTGGCCGGCGTAGACCAGGCCGGCGCCGAAGCCGATGATCAGGCAGGTGTCACCCGACTTCGCCTCGCCGGAGGCGATCATCGCGTCGAGCGCGATCGGGATGGACGCGGCGGAGTTGTTGCCGAAGTGGCGGATCGTCCGGCCCACGGTCACGGTGTCGGGCAGCTTCAGGTGGCGCAGCATCGAGTCGGTGATGCGGTTGTTGGCCTGGTGGGGTACGAAAAGGTCGAGCTCCTCGGGGGCGAGACCCGCCGCGTCCAGCGTGCGGCGGGCGGCGTCGGCGATGAAGCCGGTCGCCCAGCGGAACACCGCCTGGCCCTGCATCGTGAGTTGGCTGGGCAGGCCGGACTCCACCGCCTCGGGCCACGTCCGGTTCATGTTGATGACGTGGGCCTGGTCGCCGTCGGAGCCCCACACCACCGGGCCCATCGAGGGCACGTCGGAGGGGCCGACGACCGCGGCGCCGGCACCATCGGCGAACAGGAAGGCCGTCGCGCGGTCACTGGTGTCGGTGATGCGGCTGAGGGTCTCCGCGCCGATCACGAGCACCCGGCGTGCGGCGCCCGAGCGGACCAGCGAGTCGGCCTGGGCCAGGCCGTACGAGAAGCCGGCGCAGGCGGCGGCGATGTCGAAGGCCGCCGCGCCGTCGGTGCCGAGCTTGGCGGCGACGATGGCGGCCAGCGACGGGGTCTGGATCAGGTGGCTGACCGTGGAGACGATCACGGCGTCGATGTCGGAGGCCTCGACCCCGGCGTGCGCGAGCGCGTTGCGGGCGGCCTCGAGGCTCAGCGACTCGACGGTCTCGTCCTCGGCGGCCCAGCGGCGCTCGACGATTCCGGTGCGCTGCTGGATCCACTCGTCCGAGGTCTCGATGAACTGGGTCATCTCGTGGTTGTCGACGACCCGGGACGGGATGGCCGCCCCGATTCCCTCGACGCGCGCGTACGCCGCGCCGGTGCTCGCCTTGATCGGCATGTCAGTTCTCCTCGGTGGATCGGACGCCGGCGTGCCGGGCGCAGAACGCGCGGGCCTCGTCGAGCTGGTCGGGGGTGTTCAGGGTGAAGAGCTCCACGCCGGGCATGTTGCGCTTGGCGATGCCCGTCAGGGTGCCGGCGGGCGGAAGCTCGAGGATGCCGGTGACGCCGAGGTCGACCATCGTCTCCATGCACAGGTCCCACCGCACGGGGGAGGTGACCTGCGAGACGAGGCGGGCGAGGTACTCCGCGCCGGAGGCCACCGCGGCGCCGTCGGCGTTCGAGAGCAGGGTGGTGTTCGGGTCGTGGGCCGTCATGCCGGACGCCGCGGCCTCGACCCGGACGCGCCCGGGCTCCATGTGCTCGGTGTGGAAGGCGCCCGCCACGGAGAGGCCGATGACGCGCGCCTTGGCGGGCGGGTTCTCGTGGAGGGCGGCGATCTGCTCGGCGGTGCCCGCGGCGACGATCTGCCCGGCGCCGTTGTTGTTTGCGGCGGTCGCGCCGACGGCCTCGATGGCGGCCAGCACCTCGTCGCGGTCGCCGCGCACGACCGCGGCCATGGTGGTCGGGCGCAGGGCGGACGCCTCGGCCATCCCGTTCGCGCGCTCGCGCACCAGCACGATGGCGTCGCTCGCGGTCAGGACGCCGGCGGCGGCCGCCGCGGTCACCTCGCCGACGCTGTGCCCGGCGAGCACGTCCACGCCCGGGAAGGGGACGCCCCCGGCGAGGGCCTCGCCGGCGATCAGGCCGGCCGCCACGAGGAGGGGCTGAGCCACGGCGGTGTCGCGGATGGTGTCGGCATCGGCCTCGGTGCCCAGGTGGGCCAGGTCGAGGTCGACGAGGGCCGACAGCTCCGCCAGACGGGCGGCAACTGCGGCGTCCTCGAGCCAGGGGGCGAGGAAACCGGGGGTCTGGGCGCCCTGTCCGGGCGCGACGATCGCAAGCACGTGTTCCATCTTGGCGGCGCGGCCGCCGGGTCGCGTCCGATTGCCACACAGTGTTTGGCGAGGGACTTTGTGGGTTTCCCACAAAGAGTCAGTCGAGGAGGCGGCCCAATGTCCCGGCGAGGCGGAGCACGTACGAGCCGCGCGGATCGCTGGGGGCGTACCCGGTGAGATCCTCGATGCGGCCGAGACGGTAGCGGACCGTGTTGGGGTGGATGAACAAACGCCGGGCGGTCGCCTCGATGGACGTGCCGGAGGCCCAGTAGGCCTCCAGCGTGGAGACGAGGTCGCCCGCGTGCCCGGCCAGGGGCCCGAAGATGTCGTGGGCCAGCTCGCGGCGGGCGTGGCCGTCGCCGGCCAGGGCGCGCTCGGGCAGCAGCGCCCGGGCCGAGACCGGGCGGGGGGCGTCCGCCCAGGCGGGGGCAGCCCGGCGACCCGACGTCGCCGCCCGGGCGCTGATCACGGCCTCGACGAGGTCGCCGACGACCGGGCCGACGACCACGGGGCCGTCACCGAACGATCCGGTCAGGTCGGCGACGTGGTCGAGGGCCTCGTCCTCTGTCTGGAAGTCGCCACCGAGCAGCACGACCAGCCGCGGCCCCTGGACCGACGCCAGCACGTCCAGCCCCGCCTTGGCGGCGTGCGTGCGCAGCTCGCGCAGGGCGGCGTCCGAGGCCGGCAGCTCGCCGATGACGACGCAGAGGCCCTCGGGGGAGTGCCAGCCCAGCGTCGAGGCCCGCGACACGACGGACTCGTCGGCGTCGCCGCGCACGACGGCGTCCATGACGAGCGCCTCGAGGCGGGCGTCCCAGGCGCCGCGGGTCTCAGCGGCGCGGGCGTACACCTCGGCGGCGTCGAATGCGATCTCGCGGCTGTACTGGAGGACGGCCAGCGTGAGCGTCTGCCGGTCGGAGCGGGGCAGGGCTGTGTTGATCTGCTGCTCGACGGTCTCGACCGTCGTGCGGATCAGGTCGACCGTCTGCTGCAGCGCCAGTCGCGTCGTGAGGGAGCGGGGCGCGGCGGAGAAGATGTTGCGCTGCTCGGCCGACGTGGTCGTGCCGGCGAACCAGTGCACGAAGCCGTCCACGCCGGCGCGGACGACGAGCGTCACCGACGAGCGGTTGTCGGCGTCAAGGTCGGAGAACCACGGGTAACGGCGGGTGATCTCGGCCAGGGCTGCCGTCGTCATCGCGGCGGAAGCGGAGGCGAGCCGGCGGGACATGGCGGAGCGTGCGCGGGGCGCCGGCATCCAGTCCGGTTCCTCGACTCCCATCGCCACCTCCTGCTCGTGCGCACTCTAGTGCCCCCGTCCCCCCCGCCCAGGACTCGTGCAACTACCGGCGAGGACTCATGGTTGTCGTGACGACCATGAGTCCTCGGCGGTAGTTAGGGGAGTCCTCGGCGGAGGGGGTGGCACCATGGCGGGGTGCGTGACCCGATCGTCGACCTCCGCGAGATCGCCAGGCTGTTGGACCGCCACGGCGGCCAGAGCCGGCGCGCCAAGGCGTTCCGGAACGCCGCGGACGTCCTCGCGGGCCTGCCCGGCACCGAGCGCGCCCGGGTGGACGCCGCGGGCGCCTGGTCCACCCTGCCGGGCATCGGCACCACGACCGCGAAGGTCATCGGCCAGGCTTACGCCGGTCGCACGCCCGACTACCTCGCCGAGCTGCAGGCCACCGACGGCCCCCTCGTCGCGGGCCCGAACCCGTTGCTGGAACACATCCGCGGCGACCTGCACACCCACACCGAGTGGTCCGATGGGTCCAGCACCCTGGAGGAGATGGCGCTGGAGGCCGCCCGGCTCGGGCGCGAGTGGCTGGCGATCACCGACCACAGCCCGCGCCTTCGGATCGCGAACGGGCTTTCCACCGAGCGCCGGCGCGAGCAGCGCGAGCACATCGCCGCGCTGAACGAGGCCCTTCGACAGGCTCAGGGAACGGGGGACGCGGCGTTCCGCGTCCTTTCCGGGGCCGAGGTGGACATCCTCGACGACGGCTCCCTCGACGGCGAGCCGGAGGCGCTCGACCCGCTCGACGTGGTCGTCGCCTCGGTGCATTCCAAGCTGTCGATGGACGCCGACGCCATGACGGTCCGCATGGTCACCGCCATCGCCAACCCGCGCACCAACGTGCTGGGGCACTGCACCGGCCGCCTCGTGTCCGGCGACCGTGGCGTCCGCGCGCGGAGCAGCTTCGACGCCGAGGTCGTCTTCGAGGCCTGTCGGCAGTTCGACGTCGCCGTCGAAATCAACTCCCGCCCCGAGCGTCAGGACCCGCCCGACGACCTGCTGGCCCTCGCCGCGGACATGGGCTGCCTGTTCTCCATCGACACCGACGCCCACGCGCCGGGCCAGCTCGGCTTCAGCGAGTACGGGGCCGCGCGGGCGGCGTCCGTCGGCCTGGACCCTGAACGGATCGTCACCTGCTGGCCGGTCGAGCGCGTGCTGGCGTGGGCCACCATGAGCAATTGACGTGTCGCCCCTTCGCTGGGCCAGCTAGGATCAGGGTGAGTCCCGGCGGGGCCGTGTGCGCCCTGCCTGCCCTTGACGGTCTGAGAAAGGACACCTTCCGTGGCATCTCGCGACAACGCGGGCCCCATTTTGAACGGCCTGCCCACGAACCTGCCCGACATCGACTCCGACGAGACCGCCGAGTGGCTGGAATCCCTCGACGGGCTGATCGACGAGCAGGGCCGCAACAGGGCGCGCTACGTCATGCTGAAGCTCCTGGAGCGCTCGCGTGAGCGCCACCTCGGCGTCCCGTCGCTGACGGCGACCGACTACGTCAACACCATCCCGGCCGAGTCCGAGCCGTGGTACCCCGGCGACCAGGACCTCGAGCGCAAGTTCCGCCGCCTCCTGCGCTGGAACGCCGCGGTCATGGTGCACCGCGCCCAGCGCCCGGGCGTCGGCGTCGGTGGCCACATCTCGACGTTCGCCTCGTCGGCGACCCTGTACGAGGTGGGCTTCAACCACTTCTTCCGCGGCAAGGACCACCCCGGTGGCGGCGACCAGATCTTCTTCCAGGGCCACGCGAGCCCTGGCCCGTACGCCCGCGCCTTCCTCGAGGGTCGCCTCGACGAGGCCGACATGGACGGCTTCCGCCAGGAGAAGAGCCACATCGTGGACGGGAAGATCCGGGCCCTGCCCAGCTACCCGCACCCGCGCCAGATGCCCGACTTCTGGGAGTTCCCGACCGTGTCGATGGGTCTGGGCCCGATCAACGCGATCTGGCAGGCCCAGTTCAACAAGTACCTGCACAACCGGGGCATCAAGGACACCTCGCAGCAGCGCGTGTGGGCCTTCCTCGGCGACGGCGAGATGGACGAGGTCGAGAGCCGCGGTGCCCTGCAGCTGGCCTCCTACGAGGAACTCGACAACCTGACGTTCGTGGTCAACTGCAACCTGCAGCGCCTCGACGGCCCCGTGCGCGGCAACGGCAAGATCATGCAGGAGCTGGAGAGCTTCTTCCGCGGCGCCGGCTGGAACGTCATCAAGGTCGTGTGGGGCCGTGGCTGGGATCCGTTGCTCGCCGCCGACAAGGACGGCGCGCTGGTCAACCTCATGAACGCCACCTCCGACGGCGACTACCAGACGTTCAAGGCCAACGACGGCGCCTACGTCCGCGACCACTTCTTCGCGCGCGACCCGCGCGCCGCGAAGATGGTCGAGGGCTGGGAGCCGGAGCGCATCTGGAGCCTGACCCGCGGTGGCCACGACTACCAGAAGGTGTACGCAGCCTACGACGCCGCCACGAAGTTCACCGGCGCGCCGACGGTCATCCTCGCGCACACCATCAAGGGCTACTTCCTCGGCCAGCACTTCGCCGGCCGCAACGCAACGCACCAGATGAAGAAGCTGGCCCTGGACGACCTCAAGCAGTTCCGCGATCGCCTCGACATGCCGGTCACGGACGCCCAGCTCGAGGAGGATCCGTACCAGCCGCCCTACGTCCGCCCGGACGCCAGCGACGACCGCATCGCCTACGCCCTGGAGCGCCGCCGCGCCCTGGGTGGCCCCGTTCCGGAGCGCCGCAACAGCCCCAAGCCGCTGAAGCTGCCGGAAGCCAAGGCCTACGACTCGGTGAAGAAGGGCTCGGGCAAGCAGGAGGTCGCCACCACCATGGCGTGGGTCCGCCTGCTCAAGGACCTGCTGCGCGACAAGGAGTTCGGCGCCCACGTGGTGCCGATCATCCCCGACGAGGCGCGCACGTTCGGCATGGACTCGCTGTTCCCGACCATCAAGATCTACAACCCGCACGGCCAGAACTACACGCCGGTGGACCACGACCTGATGCTGTCCTACCGGGAGTCCAAGCAGGGGCAGATCATCCACACCGGCATCAACGAGGCCGGCTCGATGGCGTCCTTCACCGCGGTGGGTTCCTCCTACGCGACCCACGGCGTCCACATGGTGCCGATCTACATCTTCTACTCGATGTTCGGCTTCCAGCGCACCGGCGACGCCATCTGGGCCGCCGCCGACCAGCTGACCCGCGGGTTCATGATCGGCGCCACCGCGGGCCGTACCACGCTGACCGGTGAGGGCACCCAGCACATGGACGGCCACTCGCCCATGCTGGCCGCCACCAACCCGGCCGTCGTGCACTACGACCCGGCCTACGGCTACGAGATCGCGCACATCATGCAGGACGGCCTCGAGCGCATGTACGGCGAGAACCCCGAGGACGTCATCTACTACCTGACGGTCTACAACGAGCCGCTGGCGCAGCCGGCCGAGCCCGAGGGCGTCGACGTCGAGGGCATCAAGAAGGGCATGTACCTGCTCGCGAAGGGCAACTGGGACGGCGTCAACAGCGACGCCCGCCAGGTGCAGTTGCTCGCCTCGGGCGTCGGCGTGCCGTGGGCGCTGGAGGCCCAGCAGCTCCTGCACGACGACTGGGGCGTGGTGGCCGACGTCTGGTCGGTCACGTCGTGGACGGAGCTGCGCCGCGACGCCCTGCGCGTCGACGAGGCCCGCTTCCTGCACCCGAACGACCAGCACGCCGACAGCTGGCTGGTCGAGAAGCTGAAGGATGCCCGGGGCCCGGTCATCGCGACGTCGGACTACATGAAACAGGTCCAGGACCAGATCGCCCAGTGGGTGCCCGGTGACTACGCCTCGCTCGGTGCGGACGGCTTCGGCTTCTCCGACACCCGCGCAGCCGCCCGCCGGTTCTTCCACATCGACGGCCCCTCGATGGTCGTCAAGGCGCTGCAGATGCTGGCCGCCCGCGGCGAGGTCGATCCGGCCTGGCCCGGTCAGGCGGCCGAGAAGTACCGCCTGCTCGACGTGACCGCCGGCTCGTCCGGCAACGCCGGCGGCGAGTCCTGACGTACTGACACGGAGCGCGCGCGGCCCACGAATCCTCGCGCGCTTCGCCGTCGTCTGGCACGCTAGAGCCACGCAAGTCGATTTCGCGAGGGGGTGTCCTACGTTGGGCAGCACGCCGGTGCCCGGTAAGCAGGGTGGTGTGACGGGGGTCTTGGCCATGGGGTTCGAACCCGGCCAGATCATCCAGGAACTGGGCTGGGACACCGACGTCGACGAGTCCCTGCGCGACGCCGTGATGGACGCCATCGACGCCGACCTCGTCGAGGACGCCCTCGAGGCGGTCGACGCGGTGCTGCTGTGGTGGCGCGAGGAGGACGGCGACGTGGGCGACGGCCTCGTGGACGCCCTGCGTGACCTCTCCAGCACGGGCCACATCTGGTTGATGACCCCCAAGGTCGGCCGCGACGGCTACGTGGAGCCCGCCGACATCGCCGAGGGCACGGCGACGGCAGGGCTCGTCCTGGCGAGCCCGGCCTCGGTCTCCCGCGAGTGGCAGGCGCAGCGCATCGTGCGCCCCCGCGCTGGCAAACGCTAGGGCCGCCCCTCGCGTCGGACGCCCTCGGCGTCCCTTCGACCTAGTCTGTGCTCCGTGTCCGGACCGTCCACGCGCCGCTCCTTCGTCGCGCTCATCGCCTCCAACGTCCTCGGTGGTGTCGGCGTCGCGTCCGGCATCGCCGTGGGCTCGCTGCTGGTGGTGAGCCTGAGCTCGGTCGCCTTCGCCGGGCTGGGGCAGGCGCTGTCGGTGTTCGGGGCGGGGCTGATGGCCGTCCCGCTGGCCGGTCTGGCGGCCCGGCGCGGTCGGCGTCCGGCCCTGGCGCTCGGTTACGGAGTGGCGCTGCTCGGCGCCGCCGTGATCATCCTGGGGGCGGCGCTGGGCTGCCTGCCCGTGCTGTTCGCGGGCCTGCTGGCCTTCGGCGCCGCCCAGGCGACGAACCTGCAGACGCGGTACGCGGCGTCCGAGCTGGCCGGCACGGAGCGGCGCGGCACCTGGATGTCAATGGTGCTGTGGGCCACGACCATCGGCTCGGTCGCCGGCCCGAACCTCAGCGCCGCCGGCGGGCAGCTGGGGTCCGCTGTAGGCCTGCCCGCCCTCGCCGGCCCCTACTTTTTCTCCTTGGCTGCGTTCGCCGCCGCGGCCGCGGCCGTCCTGCTGCTGTTGGCCCGACGCCCGGCCGCCGCCGCGACCCAGGTGACGTCCGCCGCCCCGATCTCGGCCCTGGCCGCGCTGGGCTGGTCGGCCCGGCACCCGGTGGCGCGCTTCGCGGTGGCGCTCATCGTGGTGGCGCACGCGGTGATGGTCGGCATCATGTCGATGACGCCGGTGCACCTCGGCAACGGTGGGCACGGCCTGGGCGTCATCGGGCTGGTCATCAGCCTGCACATCCTCGGCATGTACGCCCTCAGCCCTGTGTTCGGGGCGCTCGCCGACCGGTCCGGGCCGATGCGGACGGCGCTGGTGGGGTTGGTGACCCTGGGGGCGTCCGCCGCGCTGGCCTTCCTGGCGCGCGACAGCCTGCTGGCCATCATCTTCGCGCTCGTGCTGCTGGGGCTGGGCTGGTCGGCGTCCATCATCTCCGGGTCTGTGCTTCTGGCCGACGTCGACTCCGGCGCCGTCCGGGTGCCCTTGCAGGGGGCGACCGACGCCCTGATGAGCTACGGGGGAGGGGCGTCGGCGATGACGGCCGGTGTCCTGCTGGCGGCGATCGGGTACGGCGGCCTGGCGCTCGTCGCCGGGGCCCTGATCATCCCGGCCGCCGCGCTGGGCTGGGTGGCGAACCGGTCACGCAGAGTCCCGTCGCGAGGTGCGAGCGCCGGCGAGCCTCACGTGAAGTCTTGAGGTGCGAGCGAAGCGAGCCGCCGAGGGCCGAGGACGTGGGCAAATGGCCTGCGGGCCGATTCGGTGGCCCGGGCGACAACTCTGGCTGACGCCTGGCGCGCCTGGGCGTGGGTGGCGTCAGCCAGATATGCAACCCGGGCTCCAGGGCGTCCCGGGCGACAATGCTGGCTGACGTATGGCGTGCCTGGGCGTGGGTTGCGTCAGCCAGATATGCAACCCGGGCCCCAAAGCCGCCACTCAGATGTGTCGCCCGAGTTGGCCCGGCCGCCGGGGGCACTGACACAATGGCGTCTCGCGGGCGCATGGCTCAGTTGGTTAGAGCACCTCCCTTACAAGGAGGGGGTCGGGGGTTCGAGTCCCTCTGCGCCCACTCGGGTGGCGGCCCTTCGAGGCTCGCTTCGCTCGCACCTCGGGGGCCTCCGGCGCTCGCGCCTCAGGGGCCACCGGGCTTCGGGGTAGAGTGGTCCCCCGTGGCAGCCCTAGACATCAGCACCGAGATCGCGGATCTCGACCGCGCCCTGACCAGCATCGAGGCCGTCCTCGACCCCGACGCAAAGCGCGCCGAGATCGCGGGCCTCCAGGAGGAGGTGGCTGCCCCCGACCTGTGGGACGACCAGGAGAACGCCCAGCGCGTCACGTCCCGGCTCTCCCGCCTGCAGTCGGAGGTGGAGCGGCTCGAGAAGCTGCGCGGACGCCTCGACGACCTGCCGATCATGTTCGAGCTCGCCGCCGAGGAGGGCGACGAGGCCTCCCGCGCCGAGGCCGAGAAGGAACTGGGCGGGCTGAAGGACGAGATCGCCGCGCTGGAGATCCGCACCCTGCTGTCAGGCGAGTACGACGAGCGGGACGCCGTGGTCACCATCCGCGCGGGCGCCGGCGGTGTGGACGCCGCTGACTTCGCCGAGATGCTGCTGCGCATGTACTTGCGCTGGGCCGAGCGGCACGGCCACGCCACCAAGGTGATGGACACCAGCTACGCCGAGGAGGCGGGCCTGAAGTCGGTCACCTTCGAGGTCAGCGCCCCCTTCGCGTTCGGCACGCTCTCGGTCGAGGGCGGCACCCACCGCCTCGTCCGGATCAGCCCGTTCGACAACCAGGGCCGGCGCCAGACGTCCTTCGCCGCCGTCGAGGTGATCCCCCTGATCGAGTCGACCGACCACGTCGACGTGCCCGAGTCCGACATCCGTGTCGACGTGTTCCGCAGTTCCGGCCCCGGCGGCCAGTCGGTCAACACCACCGACTCCGCCGTGCGCATCACCCACCTGCCCACCGGCCTGGTGGTCTCGATGCAGGACGAGAAGAGCCAGATCCAGAACCGCGCAGCCGCCATGCGCGTGCTCCAGTCGCGCCTGCTGCTGCTGAAGAAGCAGGAGGAGGACGCCAAGAAGAAGGAACTCGCGGGTGACGTCAAGGCGTCGTGGGGCGATCAGATGCGCTCCTACGTCCTGAACCCGTACCAGATGGTTAAGGACCTGCGGACCAACCACGAGGTGGGCAACCCCGACGCGGTCTTCGACGGCGACATCGACGGCTTCATCGACGCCGGCATCCGCTGGCGCAAGCAGGTCGAGCTCGGCGAGGACGTGTAAGGGGCTTCGACAGGCTCAGCCGACCGGGACGGCGTGCCGCAGTGGCGCGGGCGTCCGGGTCGCCTACGCTGAGGATCGGCCGGCCTGAAAAATCTCAGGATCCTTCCCCATCGTCGACCCCGGCTGGGACACACCTGTGATCACGTTCACCGACGTCACCAAGACGTACCCCGGGCAGAAGCGACCGGCGCTGTCCGGCGTCTCCGCCACCATCGAGGACGGGGAGTTCGTCTTCCTCGTCGGCCCGTCGGGGTCGGGGAAGTCCACCTTCCTCCGCCTCGTGTTGCGCGAGACGCGCGCCACGTCGGGCCAGGTCGTCGTGGACGGCCGCGACCTCGGACGCATGCGTGGCTGGCGGATCCCCAAGCTGCGCCGCGGCATTGGCACCGTGTTCCAGGACTTCCGGCTGCTGCCCGGCAAGACCGTCCACGAGAACGTCGCCTTCGCCCTGCAGGTGATCGGACGCCCGGGCCGCGACATCCGCCGCACCGTTCCGGCTACCCTCGAGATGGTGGGCCTGGCCGACAAGGCCGACCGCCTGCCCGAGGAGCTGTCGGGCGGCGAGCAGCAGCGGGCCGCGCTCGCCCGGGCGGTGGTGAACGCACCCCGCATCCTGCTCGCCGACGAGCCGACCGGCAACCTCGACCCGAGCACCTCGGTCGGCATCATGAAGCTCCTCGACCAGATCAACAAGGACGGGACGACCGTCCTCATGGCCACCCACGACTCCACCGTCGTCGACCAGATGCGCCGGCGCGTCATCGAGCTCAGCAACGGCGAGCTCATCCGCGACCAGGCCCAGGGCGTCTACGGGTACCAGTGATCGGGTAGGGGAGAAGACACACCATGCGCCACGCACTCACCGAGCTGTTCTCGGGGCTCCGCCGCAACGCGAGCATGAATCTCGCCGTCCTCGTCACCATGTGGGTCTCGCTGACCCTCTTCGGCCTCGGCGTGCTGGTGACCCAGCAGGTCGACCTGATCAAGGGGCGGTGGTATGACCGCATCGAGATCAACGTCTTCTTGTGCACGCCGGCCACCCAGGGCGAGAACTGCACGCCCGGTCAGGGAACGACCGACGCCGAGCGCACCGCCATCCGCGCCGCCCTGAACGGCAACCCCGAGGTGGCCGACGTCTACTACCAGAGCCAGGAAGAGGTCTTCGCCGAATTCAAGCAGACCTACGCCGATTCACCCGTCCTCGCGTCCATGAAAGCTGAGGACATGCAGGATCTTTTCAGGATCAAGCTGACGAATCCTGAGGAATATCAGAAGGTGGTTGCCGAGACGAGCATGATGCCCGGCGTCCAGAACGTGCAGGACCTGCGCCAATTCCTGGATCCGTTGTTCGAGTGGCTCAACTGGGGCCGGTGGCTCGCCATCGGGGCGTCTGGACTGCTGCTGCTGGCGGCCGCCCTGCAGATCGGCAACACCATCCGGATGGCCGTCTTCACCCGCCGCCGGGAGATCGGGATCATGCGCCTGGTCGGCGCCTCGAACACCTACATCATGTTGCCGTTCCTGCTCGAGAGCCTGATCGTGGCCCTCGGCGGGGCGGCCCTGGCGTGCGCCACGCTGGCGGCCATCCAGCAGTTCGCGATCGTGGAAAAGGCTAAACCTGCCCTTCAGGGATTCACGTGGGTCGGCTGGGACCATGTCGGGATTGCCGTGGTTTGGCTTGTGGCCGTCGCCATCGCCCTCTCTATGATCCCCACGTTGGTTGCGACCCGCCGCTTCCTGAAGGTGTGAGCCTTCTCCTGCGCGGTTCGCACACGCGAAACCGTTGGGAGTCAAGAAGTGAGCCAGGTCCACGAAGCCGTGTGCGCGTCACGTCGGGCGCGTCGGTTGGCGGGGGTGTGCACGGTGGCGGTGCTGTCCGTCGCCCTGGTCGCGCCCCTCGCGTCCGCCGAGACGCTGTCCGACCTCCGCAACCAGGTCGCCGACACCCGCACCAAGCGCAATACGGCTCAGGACAGTGTCCATTCCGCGCAGCAGAATGTGAATGCCGCGACGCAGGCACTCCTGACCTCCCAGAATGAGTTGGAAAATGCGCAGGCGGCGCTTGCCGACATTTCCGTGGAATTGGACATCGCGCGCGAGAATGACGCGCGAATCGCCGCCGAGCTCGAGGCCGCCCGCGCCGAGCTCGAGCTCGCCAAGCAGCGCGTCGCCAAGGCCGAGGCGGAGGTCGCGGCCCAGGTCGCCCTCATCGGCCAGGCCGCCCGCGAGTCCTTCCAGCAGCAGAGCGACCTGCGCGACCTGACCGTCCTGTTCGGCGCCGAGACGCCGGCCGAGATGAGCCAGCGCCTCCAGTGGAACACCACCGTGTTCGACACCCAGGCCGCCGAGAAGGCCCGACTGGACGCCGTGCGCGACGAGCTCGAGGCGGCCCGCGCCCTGCAGGCCGAGATCGAGGCCCGCATCGCCGGCGAGAAGGCCGAGTCCGAGAAGTCGGTCGCCCGCATCGCCCAGCTCGAGCGCCAGGCCGAGGCCCAGCGCGCCATGGTGGCCCGCCTGGTCGCCGCCAACGAGGTGGCCCGCACCGCAGCCCAGTCCGAGCTGGACGCCGACGAGGCCGCTTTCCGCTCGCTCCAGGCCGACGAGCAGCGACTGCAGGGCGAGATCCAGGCCGAGATCGCCCGGATCCGCGCCGAGGAGGAGGCGCGCCGCAAGGCCGAGGAGGAGGCGCGCCGCAAGGCCGAGCAGGAGGCACGGGACACCCAGAAGCCTTCGTCGGCGCAGCCGCCCCGCGCGAGCACCCCGTCCCGGTCGTCCTCGCGCGTGTCGGCTCACGGCTTCCAGCGCCCGGTCAACGCGAACTACGGCTCGCCGTTCGGCATGCGCTTCCACCCGATCCTGAAGTACTGGCGCATGCACAACGGCGTCGACCTGGGCGCCCCCACGGGCACCCCGATCTACGCCTCCCAGTCCGGCACCGTGCTGAAGTCGGGCCCCAACGGCGGCTACGGCAACTTCATCCTGATAGGCCACGGCGACGCCATCAACGGCAAGTACGTGACCACGGGGTACGCGCACAACTCACGCAACGTCGTCAGCGTCGGGCAGCGCGTCGAGCGCGGCCAGCTGATCGGCTACGTCGGCAGCACCGGCCTGTCCACCACGCCGCACCTCCACTTCGAGCTGCGTCTGGACGGCGTCCCGGTGAACGCCGTCCGCTACGTGGCCTGACGGCCGCGCGCGTTGCGAGTGCCGCCCCGCTATATGCTGGGCGGCACTCTCGCGTCAGGAAGGAGCCGTCGGCCATGCCGCGACCCGAGGGGCGCGTCCTCGTCGCCCAGAACAAGAAGGCCCGCCACGACTACCACATCGGTGACCGTGTCGAGGCCGGCCTCGTGCTGCTCGGCACGGAGGTGAAGTCGCTGCGCGCCGGCCGCGCCTCGCTGACCGACGGGTTCGCCACGATCGACGACGGTGAGGTGTGGCTGCGGGGCGTGAACATCCCGGAGTACAAGTTCGGCACCCACAGCCACGGGCCGACGCGCAACCGCAAGCTCCTGCTCCACCGCCGCGAGATCGCGAAGCTGGAGAAGGAGGTGGCCAACTCCGGCCGCACGCTGGTGCCGCTGTCCATCTACTTCAGCGACGGCTACGCCAAGGTCGAGATCGCCGTCGCCACCGGCAAGAAGGACTGGGACAAGCGCCAAACCATCGCCGAGCGGGACGCCAACCGCGAGGCCCAGCGCGCCCTGGCCTCCCGCAACAAGCGGGGGCGTTGAGGTGCGCGCGGGCCTCCGCCGCGTGTTGGCCACGCTGGCCGGCCTGCTCCTCGCGCTGGGCTGGGTCCTGGGCGTCGCGACCCCGGCGCACGCCGCCGGCGACACGTACGACCGCTTCGACGTCGACTACACGGTGACGGCGGACGGCTTGCTGAGGGTCACCGAGACCATCGAGCTGCGCTTCGGCCCGAACTCCGGGCGGCACGGCTACGAGCGCTACCTCGTCACGCGTGAGCCGTTCGACGACGACCAGGACATGTCCTACGAAGTCACGAACATCCAGGTGGCCAGCCCGAGCGACGTGTCGACGGCGTGGCAGGTGTCGAACTACTCCAACACCGAGCGCGAGTCGGTGATGCGCATCCGCATCGGCGACGCCAACCGCACGATCCGGACGCCCACCGCAACCTACGTCCTCTCCTACGACGTGCGTGGCGCGCTGCGCACCCCCCAGTCGACGGGCGTGCCGGAGCTGTACTGGGACGTGACCGGCTCGACGATGGGCGCCATCCGCTCCTCGACCGTGACCGTCACCGTGCCCGGCGGCGTCCAGGGGGCGACGTGCTTCGTGGGCCCGCCGCGCTCGACCCAGACCTGCGCCCGCGCGGTCACCTCCGGCGACACGGTCACCTTCACCCAGCCGGACGGCATCCCGACCGGCTCGCTGATGACGATCGGCGTGCAACTCGACCCGGCGTCGGTGAGCAACACCACCCCGATTGTCAGCGAGCGGGGGGACGCCGCCGAGATGCGGGCCACGCGCGTGATGCAGGGCGCCGGGGCTGCCGCGGCGGTCGCCATTCCGATCGCGGGTTTCCTCTACTACCGCCGCCGTGGCCACGACGAGCGCTACGCGGGCGTCCCGCCGGGGACGGTGCCGCTGGCGGGGGAGGCGACCCGGGTCGAGCGCAACGACCCGGACGTGCCGGTTCCGGTGTCGTTCGCGCCCCCGAAGCTGCCGCTCACCTACGCGGGCTTCCTTCTGGACGGGCGCTACAGGACCGAGCACCTCACCGCCACGCTGGTCGGCCTGGCCACGCACGGGGCGATCACGCTGGAGTCCGGCGACCGGCCCGTAGCTGAGCTGCGCGACCCGCGCCGGGCTCCCGACGACCCCAGCGCCCTGCTGCTCGGGGAACTGTTCAGCGGCGGCAAGGGCACCGTCCGGCTCGACCGAGCCGGCCAGCTGGCCGACGCCTCGGACGCCCTCGAGCGCGACGCGCGGACCGTGGCGTTGGGCAACCGCTGGTTCCGCGGCGTGGCCCGCGGGCGCAAGAGCGGCTCGATCATGGGGCTGCTGTGGATGGCGATGATCGCCTTCTTCTTCTTCGACGTCCGCCTGCTGGCGGGCTTCGGGTGGTTCCTCGTCCCGGCCACCGTCGCTCTGGTGATCACACTCATCGTCGTGCAGGGCAAGATGGCACGCGGCCAGCGCACCGCCCTGGGTCGCGCGTGGACGGACCAGGTGGAGGGGTTCCGCACCTACATCGCCACGGCTGAGGCCGACCAGCTGAAGTTCGAGGAGGGCGAGGACATCTTCACCAAGTACCTCCCCTGGGCGGTACTGTTCGGGTTGGCCGACCGCTGGGTCCGCGTCTGCGAGCAGGCGATCGCGATGGGCCGCATGGCCCGCCCGGACGCCTCCTGGTACGGGGCGTCCACCTTCGACGCCCACCTGCTGCTGTGGCACCTCGACTCGCTGAGCCACACGATCCCGACCTCGACGGCCCCCTCGGTGGCCTCGCACGGCCCGAGCTTCAGCAACGACATCGGCTTCGGCGGTGGCGGTTCGGCCTTCGGCGGTGGCGGCGGCTTCGGTGGCGGCTTCTCTGGCGGCGGTGGCGGCGGAGGCGGCGGCGGCAGCTGGTGAGTAGGGTTGGGGCCCATGGACAAGCCAACCATTGAGATCCCCGACACCGACGCCCCGACCGAGCTCGTGCTCGACGACCTCGAGGTCGGCACCGGCCCCGAGGCGAAGCCGGGCCAGCAGGTCGCCGTGCACTACGTCGGCGTCGCCTGGTCCGACGGCTCCGAGTTCGACAACTCCTACGACCGCGGTGAGCCGCTGGTCTTCGGCCTGGGCGCCGGCCAGGTCATCCAGGGCTGGGACTCCGGCATCGCCGGCATGAAGGTGGGCGGACGCCGCCGCATCACCATCCCGGCGCACCTCGGCTACGGCGCGCGCGGCGCCGGGGGCGTCATCAAGCCCAACGAGACCCTCGTCTTCGTCTGCGACCTCGTCGGCGTCCGCTGACGCCGGGGCCACCTCCGATGCCCCCGTTCAGGGGGCGTCGGGGGGAAGGCCCGATGGGGATCCGCTGATCGCCGGGCAGACTGGCCGCATGACCAACCTTCCTTCCCGCGACCTGCGCGTGGGAGACGCCGAACGCCTCCGCGCGGAGACGCTGCTACAGGACGCCTACTGCGACGGGCGACTCGACGAGTTCGAACTCGACCAGCGGCTGGGGATGGTGATGTCGGCACAGACCCGACGCGACCTCAACGCCGGCCTCGCGGGCCTCCCCGCGCGGATCATGGCCCCGCGACCCGTGGTCGCCAAGCACCCGCAGGTCACCGGCCTGGGCGCCGTCGCGCACCTGTCGGCGCTGGTCAGCTGGATCTTCGGGCCGCTGTTCCTCTACGCGGTCGCCACACCCGGCACGCCGGGGCGACGCGAGGCGGCCAAGGCGTTCAACTTCCAACTCGTCTCCGGCCTGGCGTGCATCGTCACCGCGGTCGTCGGGGGACTGCTCCTGCCGGGGGAGCTGGTGGCCACGCTGATGGTCACCGGCTGGCTCGGCTGGCTCGTCCTCACCGTGATGGGCGGAGCCCGGGCCCTGTCCGGCCAGCCGTTCCACAACCCGGTGATGCAAGTCCTGCGCGTCGCGCCGCTGCGCACCGACGGCCGCTGATTGGGAGGTAGGCGTCGGCCGACGTATACTGGAGTGCTCCCGGGCCCTCGACAGGCGGTGCGGGAGAACAACTCAACAGGGGGTGACTGGTTTCGACTTGGGACGGTAGTCCCAGGAGAAGCGGGCCGAGGAGCCAGCGACATCTCGTTAACGAACGCTGGAAACCAATAACTGCCGAAACCAATCGCGCAGACTTCGCTCTCGCTGCCTGATCAGTGATCGAAGGGTCAGCCCGGGTTTAGCCTTCGACCCGGATCCTGGCCTCATCTAGAAGGCTTGCTGGTCGTCTGACGCCGTGGCGGACGATCGGGACTCAACCAGGGCTGGGCCTGTCCGTGACGTGCCGATGACGAGCACGGGGGCCGAGTAGAACGACACCATCGGCTGCGCCCGGAGAAGACCTGGTTCGCCTCTCGAGGACGCGGGTTCGACTCCCGCCACCTCCACCCCTTGCGATGCCCCGGTCCCGGCCCCACCAGGCCGGGGCCGGGGCATGTTCGTGCCATGATGCTGGGGTGGACCCGGACACCGCCAGCGCACCCCTCCAGCCCGGGACGCTGCTCGTCGCCGGCGTCGAGCTGTCCGACGGCGTCTTCGACGGGGCCGTCGTCCTGCTGCTCGACGTGGACGACTCCGGGGCGCTGGGCGTCGTGCTCAACGCCTACACGGGGATCGAGCTGTCCGGCGTCCTGCCGGGCTGGGACGCCCTGACCACGTGGCCGCACCGCCTGTTCGACGGCGGCCCGGTCTCCCAGGAGGGCGCGATCTGCCTGGCCACTCCCGTCCACCCGACCGAGGAGCCGCCCGGCTGGCGGCACCTGTTCGACCGGGTCGGCCTGCTCCACCTGGAGACGCCGCTCGAGCTCGCGGCGGGCGCCTACAGCGACCTGCGCATCTTCGCCGGGTATGCGGGCTGGGCCCCGGGCCAGCTGCAGGGCGAGGTCGCCCAAGGCATGTGGCACCCCGTCGCGGCCCGCCACGCAGACGTCTTCGACTCCGATCCGGAGTCGTTGTGGCGTCGGGTGCTGGCCCGTCAGGGCGGGGAACTAGGCTGGTTGGCAACGTGGACGCCCACACCGGAGCTGAACTGAGGGGGAATCGGTGAGTGTGACCGGCAGCAAGGTACTCGTGGTCGATGACGACGCGGCCCTGGCCGAGATGCTGCAGATCGTGCTGCAGGCATCCGGTTTCGAGACCGCGTGGGTCGGCCGGGGGGATGAGGCCGTGGACGAGTTCCGGCGGTTCAGCCCGGACCTGGTCCTGCTCGACCTCATGCTGCCCGGGCGCGACGGGGTGGACGTGTGCCGCGACCTTCGCTCCGAGTCCGACGTCCCCATCGTCATGTTGACCGCGAAGTCCGACACCACCGACGTCGTCGAGGGCCTGGAGGCCGGCGCGGACGACTACGTGCCCAAGCCTTTCAAGACCCAGGAGCTCCTGGCCCGCGTCAAGACGCGCCTGCGCCGCTCCGCGCCGCCGGGGGACGACCCGGTCGCGCTCCGCATCGGCGACATCACCATCGATGTGGACGCCCACACCGTGCACCGCGGCGACGAGCCCATCTCGCTGACGCCGCTCGAGTTCGACCTGCTCCTGGCGCTGGCCCGCAAGCCGCGCCAGGCGTTCACGCGCGAGCTCCTGCTGCAGGAGGTCTGGGGCTACCGGCACCCGGGCGACACCCGCCTGGTGAACGTCCACGTGCAGCGGCTGCGCAGCAAGATCGAGCGTGACCCGGAGCACCCCGAGACCATCGTGACCGTCCGGGGCATCGGCTACCGCGCGGGGACGCCCACCGCGCCATGAGCCGGCTGGGCCGCGTGCTCCGGGCCCCGGCCCGGTGGTGGTCACGGTCGCTGTCGTTCCGGGTCGTGACCAACAGCGTGCTGGCGGCGCTGGTCGTGTTCGGCATCACCGGCTGGCTGCTGGTCGACCAGTCCACCCGCGGCATCCTCGAGGCCAAGACCGACCAGTCGGTCTCCGAGGCGTCCGCCGTGCTGGAGGGCATGCAGGCCTCGCTGCGTGACGCCGACCTGCGCACCTCAACGGTGAACGAGCACCTGACCCGCCTGGCCCGCGACGTCGCCAGCCGCGGCAACGTGGGCGACCAGTACGACCTGATCATCTCCGGACCCGTCTCCGACATCACCTCGGCCGGCGTCGACGTGGCGTCCGTGCCCGTGCCGATCCGCGAGGCCGTCGCCTCCGGCGGGCAGGACCTGTTCACCACCCCGACCTCGATCGCGTTCACCGACGGCCGGACGCCGCGGGCGGGCCTGGTCGTCGGCGGTGCGCTGCTCGCGCCCGGCTCGGGCCGCTACCCGGTGTACTTCCTGTTCGGGATGGACCAGGAGCAGCAGACCCTCGAGGTCGTCCAGCGCTCGGCCCTGCTCGCCGCCGTGGTGTTCCTGCCCCTGATGACCGGCCTGATGTACCTGATCTCGCTGCAGGCGCTGCGGCCCATCCGCGCCGCCCGTGAGACGTCGGAGCGGATCGCTGCCGGCCACCTCGACGAGCGCATGGCGATCCGCGGCTCCGACGACCTGGCCGGACTGGGTCGGTCGATGAATCACATGGCGGTCGAGCTGGGCCGCAAGATCCAGGAACTGGAGAACCTCTCGCTCGTGCAACGCCAGTTCGTCTCCGACGTCAGCCACGAGCTCCGCACGCCCCTGACCACGGTGCGCATGGCCGCCGACGTGCTCTACGAGGGCCGTGACGAGTTCTCCGCCCCCGCGCGCCGCTCCACCGAACTGCTCAAGGGCGAGCTCGACCGCTTCGAGTATCTGCTCACCGAGCTGCTGGAGATCAGCCGCTTCGACGCCGGCGCCGCCGAGCTGCAGGTCGACGAGGTCGACATGGTGCAGCTCGTGGCCGCCGAGATCGCCGCGCAGCAACCGCTGGCCGAGGCGTACGACACGAAGCTCGTCCTCGACGCCCCGGATGAGGCCCGCTGCCGGGTTGACCCGCGCCGCGTCCGCCGCATCATCAGCAACCTGCTCAGCAACGCCATCGAGCACGGCGAGGGCCACGACGTGGTGCTGCGCGTTGCCACGAACACGGACGCCGTGGCCGTCACCATCCGCGACCACGGGGTCGGCTTCAGCGCCGCCCAGGCCCACCAGGTCTTCACCCGCTTCTGGCGAGCCGACTCGTCCCGCCAGCGCACCGTCGGCGGGTCCGGGCTGGGCCTCTCGATCGCGCTCGAGGACGCCCAGCTGCACGGCGGCTGGCTGAACGCGTGGGGACGCCCGGGCCACGGTGCCCAGTTCCGTCTCACCCTGCCCCTGACGCCGGGCTGTACCGTGTCCGAGTCCCCGCTGGCGGTCGTGCCGGCCGAGAGGAGGGGAGCATGAAGCGGCTCCGCCTGGTCGTCCTGCTCGTGGTGCTCGCCGTCGCGGCGGCCGGTTGCAGCGGCGTCCCGATCTCGGGGCCGGTCGAGCGCGTCTCCGCGACGCCCGGGCGCCTCAACCCCGGCGTCGAGATCGCGCCAGCCCCGCCGGGGCGCAACGCCTCACCGATCACCGTCGTGGAGGGCTTCCTCCACGCCATGGCGTCCTACCAGCCCGACTACCGGGTCGCGCGCACCTACCTGACCGAGGCGGCGTCCGACCAGTGGCGGCCGGAGGCGGGCGTCCGCATCTACGCGGAGGGCAACCCCGTGGTGGCGACCGAGGAGGGCGCCCTCCTGCGCGCCCCGGTGGTCGGCACGCTCGACCCGGCGGGGGCCTACAGCCAGTCGACCGAGACGATCGACCACGACTTCGGCCTGGTGCGCAACGCCGACGGCCAGTGGCGCATCGGTGCCCCGCCCGAGGGCCTGCTCATCTCGGAGTACCTGTTCTCCAGCGCCTTCACCCGGGTGACTCCCTACTTCTGGGGGCCGGGCAGCCGGTGGCTCGTGCCCGACCCGCGCTACTACCCACGCGGGCCCGGCGCCTACGAGGGGGCGGCGGCCGCCGCCGTCGGCGGCGCGACCGGCTGGCTGGCGCCCGCCGTTGAGCGACCCGTGCCCGGCGTCGCCCTGGATGGCGTGACCGTGTCCGCGACCGGCGTGGCCCGCGTCACCCTGCGCCGCCTCGCCGGCGACCTCACGCCGGCCGAGCAGGCGGCCCTGGCCACCCAGCTCGTGTGGAGCTACCGCTCGTTCGAGTCGGTCGTGTCCGTCGCGGTCGGCTGGGCGGGTGAGGAGCCGTGGGCGATCGCCCCCTACGGGTCCACGATCCCCGTGAGCGCGTTCCCCGAGGCCGACCCGACCGCCCGCCAGAGCAGCCGGCAGTTGTTCGCCCTGAGCGGGGGCCAGATCGTGCGTGTCGTCGAGGGGAACCAGCGCATCGACCACCTCCCGGTCGCGCCCGGCGTGACCGGCGCCACCCACGCGGCCGTCCGGCAGGACGCCCTGGTGGCCGCCGCCGTGACCGGCGACCGGTCGGTGCTCTACCTCGCCCCGCTCGGCGAGGCCGTGCTGACGCCGGTCGCCGAGTCGGCGGGCCTGCGCCGTCCGCAGTTCGACCGCCACGGCGACGTCTGGGTCAGCAACGACGCCGGCGAGCTGGCACGCGTCCCGGAGGCGGGGGGCTGGACGCCGGTGCGCGTGCAGGGTCTGGCCGAGGGCCGCATCACCTCGTTCCGCCTCTCGCCCGACGGCGCCCGCATCGCCCTGATCGTGCAGCGTCCCGGCGGCCAGCAGGTGGTGGGACTGGCCCGGGTCGTCCACGACGGCGCCGACGTGACCGTGGAGGGCTGGCGCCAGCTCAGCGTCGCCACCACGTCGGTGGCCCAGCTCACCGCCCTCGATGTCGGCTGGCGCGCGGCAGACTCGTTGCTCGTGTTGGTCAACGACGGCCGCACGACCCCGGTGCAGGCGCTGGCTCAGGACGGCGCAACCATCGTCCCCATCGGGCCGACGGACGCCAACGACCTGGTGGAGCTGGCCGTGGCCCCCGGCGTCCCGGCGATGGTCCGCGCCGCCGACGGCCGGGTGTGGCGCTACAACAGCGACCTGCGCTGGAGCCAGCACGACGTCGACCTCGCCGCGGTGTTCTACCCCTGACAGGCGCCGCCTAGTGTCTCGGACGTGCCGGGACCCTTCGTGGACGCCGCCGCCGGGCTCCTGCTCGGGGCGGCCTGCCCCGGCTGCCGGACGCCCGGGGCCGGGCTCTGCGCCGCCTGCGCCGCGCTGCTGTCCGGCGTGGAGCCCTTCGCGGTGGCCGACCCCACCTGCGGCGTCCCGGTCTGGGCGGCCGCGCCGTACGCCGACGTGTGGCGCCGCTGCGTGGTCGCCTACAAGGAGCGCACCGGCTGGTGGCTGGGCGCGCTGCTGGGGGAACTGCTCGCGCTCGGCGTCCTGGCCGCGGCCCGCGGCACCGGCGTGCCGATCGCGGGGCTGGTGCTCGTGCCGATGCCGTCCCAGGCGCGCTCGGTGCGCGAGCGCGGGCTCGACACCACCCTCACCCTCGCGCGCGTGGCGGCGCGCACGCTGGCCGGCGTCGGCGTTCGGGCGAGCGTGGAGCCACGGCTGAGGCACGCGCGTCGCGTGGCCGATCAGGCGTCGCTGGGGGAGCAGGGCCGCCGGGACAACCTCGTCGGGGCCCTCGCTGCGCGGCCCGTGGGGGAGGGTCGCGCGGGTGTCCGGGTGGTGGTCGACGACCTCACGACGACCGGCTCCAGCCTCGCCGAGGCGTGCCGCGCGCTGGCCGCGGCCGGGACGCCGGCGTCCGCCTGCGCGGTCGTGGCGGCGACTCCCCGCAGGTCCCCGGCGTCGCGCGCCTGAACCGGGACGAACACGACCGAACGCGTGATTGTGGGACTGTTCCGCGCTAGGTTGTGGGTATGGCACCAACGCCAGCCCCTGACCCACATCAGGGGAGTGGGCGCGGTGCCTTTGTGTTCCCTGAACAAGGAGGTTGACATGGACGTCATCGTCACCGGCCGTCGTATCACCATTTCCGACGACTTCCGGGAAAAGGTCGCCGAGCGCATCTCCGGGATCGAACGGTTCCGTGATCGTGTGCAGCGGGTGGAGGTGCAGGTCTCCGCGAACCAGCACAAGCAACCCGACCAAGCCACCCAGGTCGAGATCACCCTCATCGGGAAGGGACCGGTCGTCCGGTCCGTCGCGTCGGCAGACGACAAGTCCGTGGCGTTCGAGCACGCGCTCGACAAGATGAAGTCCCAGCTCCGCCGCGCTTCCGACCGGCGCAAGGTGCACCGCGGCCTCCGCGTGTCGGACACCCTCGAGGTGCCGCCGGCAGCACAGCCCGCAGCAGGGGAGGACGGGCCGCAGGTCCGACGCATCGCCGGGTTGGAGGTCACCGGTGACGGCCCGCTGGTCGTCCGGGAGAAGATCTTCCCCGCCACTCCGCTCAGCCTCGCCCAGGCGCTGGACGAGATGGAACTCGTTGGGCACGACTTCTTCCTCTACGTCGACGCCGAGTCCGGCGCGCCGAGCGTCGTCTACCGCCGCAAGGCCTACGACTACGGCGTGATCCACCTGGACGTCGACGCCGAGGGGTGACCCAGAACCACGGGGCGGCCGGGCGTCGGGAGCGATCCTGATGCCCGGCCGCCGCCTGTCCCACGCGCAGGCCCGACGCGTCGCGCTGGCAGCCCAGGGGTTCGGACGCCCGCGCCCGGCCGCGCCGAGCATGCGGCACGTCCAGGCCGAGGTCGACCGGGTCGCCCAGTTCCAGATCGACTCGGTCAACGTCGCCGTCCGTGCCCACCTGATGCCCCTGTTCGCCCGGCTCGGGCCCTACGACCCAGCGCTGCTCGAGCGGGCGTGGTCGTCCGCCCCCCGGCGCGTGTTCGAGTACTGGGGCCACGCCGCCAGCCTCATCGACGTGAAGCTGGAACCCGCCCTGCGCATCCGCAAGCGGGCCGAGGCCGCGGCCGACCACCGCCGGGTCGCCGAGATCCTGCAGCGGCACCCCGACCTCGTCGACCGTATCCTGGCCGACGTCGCGGCGTCCGGGCCGCTCACGCCGCGCGAGGTCGAGCACGACGAGGAGCGGCAGAAGGTGCACTGGGGTTGGAACTGGTCGGAGGCCAAGTACGTCCTGGAACACCTGTTCAACGTCGGCACCCTCAGCGTTGCCGGCCGCAACTCCGCCTTCGAGCGCCGCTACGACCTCACCGAGCGCGTCCTACCGCCAGCCGTGCTCGCCACGCCCGACCCGCCGGACGCCGACTGCCACGACGCCCTCGTGGCACGGGCCGCCCGCGCCCTCGGCGTCGCCGACCTCACGGCGCTGAGTGAGTACTTCTACCTGCGCAGGGCGTCCACCCGGGAGGCCGTGGCGCGACTGTCGGACCGCGGCCTGCTCGAACCCGTCGAGGTGGCCGGCGTGCCGGGGCAGCACTGGCTGTGGCACGACGCCCGAATGCCCCGCAGCCTGCACGCGCAGGCCCTGGTCAGCCCGTTCGACTCGTCGGTGTTCGAGCGGCAGCGCCTGGAGAAGCTGTTCGGCACGTACTACCGCATCGAGATCTACGTGCCCGAGCCGCAGCGCCGGTACGGGTACTACGTCTACCTGTTCTGGTACGGCGACCGGCCCGCCGCGCGCGTCGACCTCAAGGCCGACCGCGTCGGCGGCGTCCTACGGGTGCAGTCGGCGTGGGTGGAGGAGTGGGCCTCGTCGGGCCCGGCCACCCGAGGGGCTGCGACAGGCTCACCCGGCCGGGTCGCCGAGGTGGCCGCGGCGCTGGCGTCCGAACTGCACCTCATGGGGGGCTGGCTGGGGCTGGCCGATGTGGCGGTCGTCCCGCGCGGCACGCTCGCCGCGGCGTTGGCGTCCGCCGTCTGAGCCCGACCCCCTACCATGGGGGTGGCGCCGAGCCGGTTGCCGCAAGACGACGAGGAAGCACAGACACGTGGGCCTGTTGGACAAGCTGATGCACTTGGGTGAAGGGCGCCAGATCAAGCGCCTGGAGACGATCGCCAAGCAGGTGAACTCCATCGAGCCCGACTACGAGGCGATGAGCGACGAGGAGTTGCGCGCCCAGACCGACGAGTTTCGCGCGCGCCTCGAGAACGGCGAGACGCTGGACGCCATCCTGCCCGAGGCGTTCGCGACGGTGCGCGAGGCCGCCAAGCGCGTGCTCGGCAAGCGCCACTTCGACGTCCAGCTGATGGGCGGCGCGGCACTGCACCTGTGCAACATCGCCGAGATGAAAACCGGTGAGGGCAAAACCCTGACCGCCACGCTGCCCTCGTACCTGAATGCGCTGACCGGCAAGGGCGTCCACGTCGTCACGGTCAACGACTACCTGGCCAAGTACCAGTCGGAGCAGATGGGCCGCGTGCACCACTTCCTGGGGCTGAGCACCGGGGTGATCCTGCAGCACATGACCCCGGCCGAGCGCCGCGTGGCCTACGCCGCCGACATCACCTACGGCACCAACAACGAGTTCGGCTTCGACTACCTGCGCGACAACATGGCGCTCTCGCTGGAGGACTGCGTGCAGCGCGGCCACCACTACGCGATCGTGGACGAGGTCGACTCCATCCTCGTCGACGAGGCACGCACGCCCCTGATCATTTCCGGCCCCGCCGAGGACAACAAGCGTTGGTACCCCGTGTTCTCCCGCCTGGCGAAGCGGATGATCCGCGACACCCACTACGAGGTCGACGAGAAGAAGAAGACCATCTCCGTCCTGGAGCCGGGCATCGCCCTGGTCGAGGACCGCCTCGGCATCGAGAACCTCTACGAGTCGGCCAACACGCCGCTGATCAGCTACCTCAACAACGCGATCCGCGCGAAGGAGCTGTTCAAGCGCGACAAGGACTACATGGTGACCGGCGACGGCGAGGTCGTCATCGTCGACGAGTTCACCGGCCGCACCCTGGCGGGGCGCCGCTACTCCGAGGGCCTGCACCAGGCGCTGGAGGCCAAGGAGGGCGTGGAGATCAAGGAGGAGTTCCAGACCCTCGCCACGATCACGCTGCAGAACTACTTCCGCATGTACAACAAGCTCGCGGGCATGACCGGCACGGCCAAGACCGAGGAGAGCGAGTTCCAGAAGATCTACGGCCTCGGCGTCCTGCCGATCCCCACCAACCGGCCGATGGTCCGCGCCGACCAGCCCGACCTCATCTACCGCACCGAGGACGCCAAGTTCGATGCGGTCGTCGCCGACGTCGTCGAGCGCCATGCCGCCGGGCAGCCGGTGCTGCTGGGCACGGCGTCCGTGGCCAAGTCCGAGCTGCTCAGCAAGCGGCTGCTGCAGGCGGGGGTCCCGCACGAGGTGCTGAACGCGAAGAACCACGCGCGCGAGGCGGCCATCATCGCGCTCGCCGGGCGCAAGGGCGCGGTCACCGTCGCCACCAACATGGCTGGCCGCGGCACCGACATCATCCTGGGCGGCAACGCCGAGTTCCTCACCGACGCCGTGCTGCGCGACAAGGGGCTCGACCCGGTCGAGAACCCCGAGGAGTACGAGGCGGCCTGGGCCGGCCTCTACCCGCAGGTCGAGGAGCAGTGCGCCGCCGAGCACGAGCAGGTCGTGGACCTGGGCGGGCTGTACGTCGTCGGCTCCGAGCGCCACGAGAGCCGCCGCATCGACAACCAGCTCCGCGGCCGTTCCGGGCGTCAGGGTGACCCGGGCGAGTCGCGCTTCTACCTGTCGCTGCAGGACGACCTGATGCGCCTGTTCCAGGCCGACCTCATCGAGCGCGTCCTGCTGGCCCTCAACGTCCCCGACGACGTGCCCATCGAGAACAAGCAGGTCACCAACTCGGTCGCCAAGGCGCAGGAGATGGTCGAGAGCCAGAACTTCGAGATGCGCAAGAACGTCCTCAAGTACGACGACGTGATGAACCGCCAGCGCCACACGATCTACGGGGACCGCCGCCGCGTCCTCGAGGGTGCCGACGTCGATGAACAGCTGCGCAGCGCCGCCGCCAAGGTCGTCGACCAGGTCGTCCGCGAGCACACCGAGGGCTTCCCCGAGGACTGGGACCTGGAGCCGCTGTGGACTCAGCTGCGCACCCTGTACCCCGTCGGCCTCGACATGGACGACTACACCGACGGGCAGGCCACCGCCGACCAGCTGGCCGCAGACTTCGTCACCGACGTCGCGAACGCCTACGACGCGCGCGAGGAGCAGCTCACCCCCGGCGTCCTGCGCGAGGTCGAGCGTCGCGTCGTGCTGTCGGTGCTGGACCGCAAGTGGCGCGAGCACCTCTACGAGATGGACTACCTGCGCGAGGGCATCGGCCTGCGCTCGATGGCTCAGCGCGACCCGCTCGTGGAGTACCAGCGCGAGGGCGGGGACATGTTCAACGCCATGATGGACGCGTTCCTGGAGGAGTCCATCGGGTACGTGTTCAACCTCGAGGTCAACGTCACCCCGCAGGCGCCGCAGGTCGGCGTGGTGCGGGACGCCGCGGGCGCGCCGGTCGACGTGGCGGGCGCCGCGCAGCAGTTGACCTACTCCGGCCCGGACGAGACCGGCGGCATCGAGGTGCACGGCGACGAGGAGGGTACGGCCGCCGGGGCAGACGCCAGCCCCGAGCCGACCAACCGCAAGCAGCGGCGCTCCAACAAGAAGCGCAAGTAACGCCGGGATCGATGGCCCGTCCGCTCACGAGCGGGCGGGCCATCGGCCGTCCGGGGCCAGGCCCGCCTCCAGCACCGTCACCGCCCAGCGCCGGGCCCGGCGCTCCAGGCGGAACGCCAGCGCGCAGCTCCGCTCGGCACTGGCCAGACGGGCGGACGCCTCGACGACGCCGTCGCGGGGCGACTGGGGCCGCACCCGAATGAGCCGCATGCCGCCGGCCGCCCCGCCGCGGACCAGGTGCTCCAGCAGCATCCACACCCGCGGGGCGAGGAACGGGCGCAGCTGGGCGAGGGGGCGCTGCCCGGCCAGCGCCTCGGCCAGTGCGCGGGCGACCGCGTGCGCGGCCCGCTCCGCCTCCTCCGACAGCCCCGCCTGAGGCACGGACACGGCGCCCAGTTCGGCGCCGGGGAGCGGTTGTTGGGCCGGAGTGGGGGGCAGGGGCGCGGGTTCCCACACCTGGAGGGTGGGCCGGGTCCGGGGGGCGGGTGCGGCGACGAGGTGGGTCACGCGCCCAGCCTCGGGGGCCGGGCGGGCCCGGGGCCAGTGATCGCAGCTCCCACCTGTGGACGGAGCGTGACATTCTGGAGGCATGCTCGTCTTCGTCCCGCTGTCTCCGCCCGACCTGGACGCCTGGGCCTCCTCCGGCCGCCGCGACGTGTCCGGCTTCGCCGCCACGCCGGTGTTCCTGGAGACGTTCGGGCTGCCGTCGCACGACATCGAGGACGCCGACCTGACGCTGCTGGAGGTGGCCGGCGTGGCCGGACTGCTGGCCCACGGCGTCCGGCTGGTGGCCGTGTGCCAGACGGAAGCCTCGGGCTCCGAACCCGCGGAGTTCGGCGCCGTCGTGGCGGAGGGCGTCCGGTGGGGCGCCGTCGAGAGCCTCTTCGCCGACGACGCGGACGGTGCCGCCCGCGCGGCCGCCGTGGCTGCCGACCTGGCCGGGGTGGGGCTGGAGGAGGCCTGGGAGGCCGACGCGGTCAGCGACCTGCTGCGGGGCACCGAGCTGCTCTGGCACAGTTCCACCGAGTGGGAACGCCTGTCACACTAGGGGCCATGCCCAGAAGCTTGTGGAAGGGGGCCGTCTCGTTCGGCCTCGTCACGATCCCGGTCAAGTTGTTCTCCGCGACCGAGGAGAAGGACGTCACGTTCCGTCAGGTGCACCCCGCCGATGGCGGTCGCATCAAGTACAAGCGTGTCTGCGAGGTGTGCGGTGAAGAGGTGCCCTACGGCGAGATCGCCAAGGGCTACGAGGCCGCCGATGGGCGCATGGTGGTGCTCGAGGCGTCCGATTTCGATGACCTCCCGCTGCCCACGGCCAAGCAGGTCGAGATCGTCCAGTTCGTCGAGATGGGCGAGATCGACCCCACCGCGTACAACAAGTCGTACTTCCTGGAGCCCGAGGGGCCCGGCGCCAAGCCGTATGTGCTGCTGCGCGAGGCGCTGAAGAAGTCCAACAAGGTGGCCGTGGTGAAGGTGGCGCTGCGCTCGCGCGAGTCGCTGGCGCTGATCCGGGCCGCAGACGACCTGCTGGTCATGCACACCCTGCTGTGGCCCGACGAACTGCGCGACGGCGCTTTCGCGGCGCCCTCGGACGAGATCAAGGCGGGCAAGGGCGAGGTCGAGATGGCGGGCATGTTCATCGAGCAGCTGACCGCCCCCTACGACCCGACCCAGTTCACCGACTCCTACCGCGAGGCGCTGGAGCAGGTGGTGGCCGCCAAGCTGGGCGACGCGCCCGCGGTGCCAACGGCGGCCGAGGAGACCGGCGAGGGCACCGGCGATGTGGTCGACCTGGTCGCCGCGCTCAAGGCGTCCGTCGAGGCGGCCAAGAAGCGGCGCGAGGCGGCGGCGGCCGCCGGGGCCAAGGAGCCGGCCAAGAAGACGAAGAAGGCCGGCTGATGGTGATATTGCCCGTCAAGTGAGGCTGTTGCGGCAGGATTGCCCGCGGGGGACCTTTCGACCGAGGCATCCTTTCGCCGTGCTGCGGCGCGGGTGCCCCCCTGTGCGGCTATCCTCGGGGGCATGGATGCACGCACGTCGGTTCCGCAGCCCGTCAACGAGCCCGTGCTCGGGTACGCCCCGGGGTCGCCCGAGCGTGCCGAGCTGGAGGCGCGCCTGGCCGAGCTGGCCGGGGACGCCCCGGTGCCGATCGACGCCGTGATCGGGGGCGAGCACCGCCCCGGCACGGGCGAGGACACCTTCGACGTGACCATGCCGTCCGACCACGCGCACGTGCTCGGCACCGTGCAGCAGGCCGGCGGTGCGGACGCCCGCGCGGCGATCGACGCGGCCCTGGCCGCGGCTCCGTCGTGGGCGGCGCTGCCGTTCGACGAGAAGGCCGCGATCTTCCTCCGGGCGGCCGACCTGATCGCGGGTCCGTACCGGGCGACGATGAACGCGGCGACGATGCTGGGGCAGGGCAAGACCGTGCAGCAGGCCGAGATCGACTCGGCGTGTGAGCTGGTCGACTTCCTGCGGTTCAACGTGGCCTACGCGCAGCAGATCATGTCCGAGCAGCCGGCCAACTCACCCGGCGTGTGGAACCGGATGGAGTACCGGCCTCTGGAAGGCTTCGTGTACGCCATCACGCCCTTCAACTTCACCGCGATCGCGGGCAACCTGCCGACCTCGGCGGCGCTGATGGGCAACCCGGTGCTGTGGAAGCCCGCCCTGACGCAGTCGTTCGCGGCGCACTTCTTCGCCGAGGTGCTCGAGAAGGCGGGCCTGCCCGCCGGCGTCATCAACATGCTGCCGGGTCACGGCAAGGAGATCTCCGACGTGGCGCTGGCCGACCCGCACCTGGCCGGCATCCACTTCACCGGCTCCACGCCGGTGTTCCAGGGCCTGTGGAAGCAGGTCGGCACCAACATCGCCGGCTACCGCGGCTACCCGCGCCTGGTGGGGGAGACCGGCGGCAAGGACTTCGTGCTGGCCCACCCGAGCGCCGACCCCGAGGCATTGGTCACTGCTCTGGTGCGCGGCGCGTTCGAGTACTCGGGCCAGAAGTGCTCGGCCGCCTCGCGCGCGTACATCCCGACGTCGATCTGGGCGCAGATCCGTGACGAGCTGGTCCGCCAGACCGAGGCGCTGGCCGTGGGCGACGTGCGCGACCTGGCCAACTTCACCTCGGCGGTCATCGACAAGCGCTCGTTCGACAAGCTCGCGAAGGTGATCGACGCCTGCCACGCCGACGAGACCATGGAGGTGATCGCGGGCGGCACCTACGACGACAGCACCGGCTGGTACGTGCGGCCCACTGTCGTCGTCGGCACAGACCCGCTCTCGGACATCTTCTGCACCGAGTACTTCGGGCCGATCCTGGGCGTCCACGTGTACGACGACGGCGACTTCGACGACGTCATCGGCCTGGTGGACACCGCCTCGCCGTACGCGCTGACCGGGTCGATCTTCGCCACCGACCGCGCCGTCGTGCAGCGGGCGCTCGACGGGCTGCGGTTCACCGCGGGCAACTTCTACATCAACGACAAGCCGACCGGCGCCGTGGTGGGCCAGCAGCCCTTCGGCGGCGCGCGCGCCTCGGGCACCAACGACAAGGCCGGTTCGATGTGGAACCTGATCCGCTGGGCCAGCCCGCGCGCGATCAAGGAGACCCTGGTGCCCCCGACCTCGACGGGCTACCCGCACATGCAGTGAACCCGGTTCCCCGAGCCTGCCGTGGCCTCGACAGGCTCAGCCGCCGGGTGGCTCAGCCGGCCGGGCGTGCGAGCCAGGCGCGCCCGATGCGAGCCTGGTCCTCGAGTGCCTCCAGGATGGCGGGGGCGGCCTCGCGTTCGACCCGGGCGCCGACCAGTGGCAGCCTCACGGTGAGTTCGCCGTCGTAGGTGACCTCGGTGCCGGACGCCGTGGGCGCCAGCAGGGTCGTGCCCGCCACGGTGACCGGCGTGCCGGGGACGGTCATGGTGAAGGTGCCTGCACGCGTCCCGCCGGGCCGGGCGGCGCCCCAGTCGACCTCCAGCAGGACGCGCAGGGTCGCCCCGACGAAGGCCCGCACGACGTCGGGGGCCTCGATCGTCGCCTCCACCGCCGTCCGGGACGCCGAGGCCGCGACGCGGGCGTCCGGTGAGCCCATCTCGGTGGCGGCGTGCCGCAGGAACGCCTCGTCGGTGAGCATGGCGAACACGTCGGCGGGCGGCGCCGGGAAATCATGACGGCTGGTGAGCTGCATGCCCCGAT
The DNA here is from genome assembly GCF_004324755.1 of Propioniciclava sinopodophylli. Taxonomy (GTDB): domain Bacteria; phylum Actinomycetota; class Actinomycetes; order Propionibacteriales; family Propionibacteriaceae; genus Propioniciclava; species Propioniciclava sinopodophylli. The sequence goes on along the minus strand of NZ_SDMQ01000007.1, from coordinate 132,434 downwards.
TATTCCGGTAGGAACCCCACTGCGCGCACAACATGGCCGGGCGAGCCTCCCCTCCGTCGGTGACGCCGGTTAGGCTGATGGTCACGCCAACGCGAAGGAGCGGAACGTCCATGGCACCCGATGGCTCGATGACCCAGTACCTCGCCGACGTCGCAGAGGCGCTCGACAGGATCGATCGTCCCGACCGTCCCGTACCGCCCGAGGCGTTCGTCGCCGCCTACCACGGCCAGGACGTGGTCGGCGTCGACGACGTGTCCCCGCTCACCCACGCGCCCCGCCTGGCCGACCTGCACCTGGCGCTCGGGCGCGTCCGTGCGCCGGGCGAGGACCTCATCGGCATCAAGACCCCGCAGGAGGGGGCCGACGGCTGGAGCGCCGGCGGGTCGACCGTGATCCAGGTCGTCACCGAGGACCGCCCCTACATCGTCGACACCGTCACGATGGACCTGACCGAGTTGGGCTGGACGGTGCGGAGCATCCGCCACCCCATCCTCGCCGTCACCCGTGACGCCGAGGGCGTCCTCACCGGCGTGGACGACGCGACCGGGCCCGGCACGCGCGAGTCGTGGCTGTCGGTCGAGGCCTACCCGCCCCTGGGCACCGCCGCCGACGAGCTGGGCGACGCCACCCGCGTCCTGCTGGCCGAGGGCCTGTCCGCCGCCCGGGCCGCGCACGACGACCTCGGCGCCCTGCGCATCCGGTTGGAGGAGGCGATCACCCACGTCGAGGAGTCGAACCAGCCGATCGACGAGGCGTGGGTGCGGCGCATAGCCGGCCTGCTGCGCTGGATGGACGAGGACCACTTCGAGCTGCTCGGCTACCGCGAGTACACCGTCTCCGGCGACCGGTTCACGGCGGTGCCGGGCACCGGCCTGGGCCTGCTGCGCGACGCCGGCGATGACCCTTTCCATGCCACCCAGATCACCCCCGACCCCGAGGTGATGGTCGTCACCAAGGATTCCCGGCGCTCGCCGGTGCACCGCTCGGGGAACCTCGACTACGTGGCCGTCCGCAGCTACACCCCGAAGGGGGAGTTGGTCGGGGAGCGCCGCTTCCTGGGCCTGTGGTCCTCGCGCGCCTACTCCGAGCCCGTCCTGTCCATCCCGCTGGTCAAGGACAAGGCCACGTGGGTGTGGGAGAAGCTCGGCCTCGACCCGGCCTCGCACAACGGCGAGCTGGCCCGCGAGGCCATGGCGTCGCTGCCGCGCGACAACTGGTTCGCCGACACCGTCGACGACCTCGTGGGCCTCGTCCGCCGCATCGCCGGCGTCCAGGACCAGCGGCACACCCGGCTCATCGTGCAGCGGGCACCGCACGGGCGGTTCTGGTCGTGCTTCGTCTACGTGCCCCGCGACCGCTACCGCACGGTCACGCGCGAGCGCATCACGAACCTGCTCCGCGAGCGCCTCGGCGGGGATTCCGTGGAGTTCCGCGCCCTGGTCAACGAGAGCCAGATGGCCCGGCTGCTGCTGATCGTCCGCCTGCCCGACGGCGTCGAGCCCGACGTCGACTGGGCGGGGCTGGAGGCCGAGGTGGCCCGCGCGTCCCGCAGCTGGGACGACGACTTCAACGACGTGGCCGACACCCTGCCCGCCGAGCAGCGTGGCGTGGAGTTCGGCGAGGCCTACGAGTCCGCCTACACCGCCAAGCAGGCGCTGGCCGACCTCAAGCTCGCCAACGAGCTCACCGGGCCCGACGACCTGCGCTTCGCCCTGTTCAAGCCGGACGCCGCCCTCGACGACGCCGACCTGCGCTTCAAGGTGATCACCCGCTCCACGATGTCGCTGTCTCGCGTCATGCCGCACCTGGACGCCCTGGGCGTCACCGTCATCGACGAGCGGCCGTTCATGTGGGACCTGCGCGGGGAGCCCGTGTGGGTTTACGACTTCGGGTTCAACCTGCCTCCCGGCCAGACGCTGGCCGACTGGGAGCTGCCCGACCGGGAGCGGTTCGCAGAAGCCTTCGCGGCGTCCTACACCGGGCTGGCCCACGCGGGGAAGCTCAACCGCCTCGTGATGACCGCCCAGCTCACCTGGGAGCAGGTGACGTGGCTGCGCGGCATCGCCCGCTACCTGCAGCAGGCCGGCATCCCCTACAGCCAGGTGTACGTGGCGGCCGCCCTCAACGCCAACCCCGACATCGCCGCGGCGATCGTGACCGCGTTCCAGACCCGCTTCGACCCGGGCGAGCACGGCACCATGGAGGCACGATCCGAGGACCTGGGCCACGAGGTCGCCGACATCCTCAACGCGTTGGACGCCGTCGAGAGCCTCGACCAGGACCGCATCCTGCGGATGTTCGTCTCGGTGCTGCTGGCGATCAAGCGCACCAACGCGTTCGCCGAGGACCGCCCGGCGCTCGCGTTCAAGATCGCGCCCGGCGAGCTGGACCTCCTGCCCGAGCCGCGCCCGGCCCACGAGATCTTCGTGTACAGCCCGCGCGTCCAGGGCGTGCACCTGCGCTACGGCAAGGTGGCCCGCGGCGGCCTGCGCTGGTCGGACCGCGCGGAGGACTTCCGCACCGAGGTGCTCGGCCTGGTCAAGGCGCAGATGGTCAAGAACACCGTCATCGTGCCGGTGGGCGCCAAGGGCGGCTTCGTGCCGCAGAACCTGCCCGACCCCCGCGTCGACCGGGCCGCCTGGCTGGCCGAGGGCGTCGCCTGCTACGAGATCTTCATCTCCTCGCTGCTGTCACTGACGGACAACCTGGTCGACGGCGAGGTCGTCCCGCCACCGGACGTCGTGCGTCACGACGAGGACGACACCTACCTGGTGGTGGCCGCCGACAAGGGCACGGCGTCCTTCTCCGACATCGCCAACCGCATCGCCCTCCAGCGCGGGTTCTGGCTCGGTGACGCGTTCGCCTCCGGCGGCTCGGTCGGGTACGACCACAAGGGCATGGGCATCACCGCCCGGGGGGCGTGGGAGTCGGTCAAGCGCCACTTCTACGAGCTGGGGATCGACTGCCAGGCTGAGGACTTCACCTGCGTGGGCATCGGCGACATGGCCGGCGACGTGTTCGGCAACGGCATGCTGCTGAGCCCGCACACCAAGCTGGTGGCGGCGTTCAACCACCAGCACGTCTTCCTCGATCCTGACCCGGACCCCGAGATGGCGTGGGCCGAGCGCAAGCGCCTGTTCGACCTGCCGCGCTCGTCGTGGGCCGACTACGACGAGGACCTCATCTCCGCCGGCGGCGGCGTCCACGCGCGGACGGCCAAGTCGATCACCGTCACCCCGCAGGTGCGGGAGGCGCTGGGGCTGGACGCCGGCGTCCGGGCTCTGACGCCCAACGAGATGATTCGGGCCATCCTGATGGCGCCGGTCGACTTGCTGTGGAACGGCGGCATCGGCACCTACGTCAAGGCGTCCACCGAGACACACGCGCAGGTGGGCGACAAGGCCAACGACGTGCTGCGGGTGGACGGGCGCGAAGTCCGGGCCAAGGTCGCCGGCGAGGGTGGCAACCTGGGCTGGACGCAGGCAGGCCGCATCGAGTTCGCCCAGAGCGGGGGGCGGGTCAACACCGACTTCATCGACAACTCCGCGGGCGTGGACACCTCCGACCACGAGGTCAACATCAAGGTGCTGCTGCAGCCCGAGGTCGCGGCCGGACGCCTCGGCGACGACGAGCGCGTGGAACTCCTCGCGTCGATGACCGACGAGGTCGCCCAGCTGGTGCTGGCCCACAACGTCGACCAGAACCGCGCCCTGTCGACCGAGCAGGCCCAGCACGGCATGGCCGCCGCGCACGAGGACTGGATGCGGTCGCTGGAGGGCATCGGGCTGCTGGACCGAGCGCTGGAGTCGCTCCCGGGCCGCGAGGAGATGGCGACCCGCATCGCCCAGGGCGGGGCGCTCACCCGGCCCGAGCTGGCCTCGCTGCTGGCGTGGACGAAGATCCACCTCGAGAAGCTCGTCGTGGACTCGGAGCTGCCCGAGGACCCGTACCTGGCCGACCGGCTCGTCACGTACTTCCCCAAGCCGCTGCGCGCCGAGGGCTATGAGGACGCGGTGGCCGCCCACCCGCTGAGGCGCGAGATCGTGACGATGGTCACCGTCAACCGCTTCGTGAACTCCCAGGGCATCACGGCCTACAGCCGGTTGGCGAGCGAGACGTCCTCGACGATCACCGCGATCATCCGCGCCCAGCTTGCGGCGCGCACGATCTTCGGCGTGGCCCGGCACGAGCTGGCCCTCCCGGGGCTCGGCATCCCCGCCGAAGTGGAGCTGCGCATCCGCGTGGCGCTGCTGCAGATGGTGGAGCGTGCGACGCGCTGGCTGCTGCACAACCGCCGGGGCGACCTCGACATCAAGGGGGAGGCGGCCGCCTTCACCGACCCGGTCGCCGAGGTGAGCGCCGACTTCGGGCGGTACGCCACGCCGCTGCAGGCCGAGCGCGTCGACGGCGTCGCCGAGGCGCTCATCGAGGCGGGCGTCCCTGGGGAGCTCGCGCGGACGACCGCGGTGGCGCCGTACCTGCACCTGGCGCTGTCGATCGTGGACCTGTCCACCCGACTGGGGCGTCCGCTCGCGACGGTCGAGCAGGCGTACTTCGGGCTGGCGGCCCGCCTGGGCCTGGACCAGCTGATCGACCGGGTCAACGAGCTGCCGCGCACGAGCAAGTGGGAGACGATGGCGCGCGCCGCGCTCCGTGACGACCTCACCAAGCTGCACTCCGACCTGGTCGCCGGCGTTTTGGAGGCGTCGCCGGACGAGGAGGACGGCGAGGCCGCGCTGGCGGCGTGGGTGGACGCCCGCGGCGGTCTGGGGCACGAGGCGTCCCAGCTGGAGGAGATCACGGGCGAGGAGACGTCGCTCGCCCGCATGTCGGTCGCTCTGCGCACCATCCGCGCGTTGCTGGTCTGAGCTGTGGGCACCCCGGCCGCCCGTTCGGCCGGGGTGCCGCCGCGCGCCGGAGCTCCGCGTCCGGTTGAATGGTGGGGTGCGCATCGACCTCCACACCCACACGCTGGTCTCCGACGGCACCGACACGCCCACCCAACTGGTGCGCAAGGCGGCCAAGGCCGGCCTGGACGTGATCGGGCTCACCGACCACGACACGTTCGACGGGCTCCGCGAGGCCAAGCTGGCCGCCCAGGACGTGGGCGTCGAGGTGCTCGCGGGCATGGAGTTCTCGACCGAGAAGGACGGGGTGTCCGTCCACGTCGTCGCCTACGGCTGCGACCCCCACGACGAGGAGCTTCTCAACGAGCTGGCCCGCGTCCGGGTGGGCCGCTCCGACCGAGTCCCGGGCATGGTGGCGCGCCTCACCGAGCTCGGCATGCCGCTGACGGTCGACGACGTCCTCGCGCAGGCGTCCGGCACGTCGCTGGGACGCCCGCACATCGCCGACGCGATGGTCGCCCGGGGCTATGTCGCGAGCCGGGACGACGCCTTCCGGCACTGGCTGCACGAGGGCGGCCCCGCCTACGTCGACCGGTACTCGACCGAACTCACGCGCGCGATTGAGCTGATCCGGCGTGCGCGTGGCGTCGCCGTCCTGGCGCACCCGTGGGGACGCGGCCGGCGCGCCGACCTGCCCGAGTCCTACCTCACCGAGCTGGCCTACGAGCACCGCCTCGACGGTGTCGAGGTGGACCACCCCGACCACGACGAACAGACCCGCGCCGAGCTGCGCGCCGTGGCGTCCCGGCTGGGCCTGCTGACGACCGGTTCGTCGGACCACCACGGCCTGGGCAAGACCCGCAACCCGCTGGGCGCGGGGCTCACGCCGCCCGAGGTGTACGCCGAGATCGTGGACCGCATCCGCGCGCGTGGCGGGCGTCCGTGACCCCGTCCGCAGCGCGATAGGATGCGGGGCATGGAGCAGAGGGTCTGGTGGCGGCCGTAACGACGGCCCCGACACCGACCCACCACACGGCCGTCCCACGGGCGGCCGTTTTGCGTGCCGTGGGCGCGACGACGAGAAGGAGAATTCCATGACCGAGCCGGTCACCGCGAACGAGGCCGACGCCGAGGCCGCCGACGCCCTGGCCGCGTCCACGTCGGAGGCGTCCCTGCGGCGCTCCGAGGAGCGCAGCCGGGCGATCGAGGACCAGATCGCGAAGGACCCCTCAGTCTTCCGCATGCTCACCGGCGACCGCCCGACCGGCCACCTGCACATCGGCCACTACTTCGGCTCGATCCTGAACCGCGTGCGGCTGCAGGACGCCGGCGTCGAGACGCTCGTGCTCATCGCCGACTACCAGGTGATCACCGACCGCGACGGCACCGGCCCCATCCGGGAGCGCGTCCACTCGCTGGTCACCGACTACCTGTCGGTGGGCATCGACCCGGCCCGCACCACGATCTTCACCCATTCCGCGATCCCTGCGCTGAACCAGCTGATGCTGCCGTTCCTGTCGCTGGTCTCGGACTCGGAGCTGTACCGCAACCCCACCGTGAAGGCCGAGCACGACGCCACCGGCGGACGCCCCATGTCGGGCCTCCTGCTCACCTACCCGGTGCACCAGGCCGCCGACATCCTCTTCTGCAAGGCCAACCTCGTGCCCGTCGGCAAGGACCAGCTGCCGCACCTGGAGCAGACCCGCGTGGTCGCCCGCCGATTCGACGAGCGCTACGGGCGCGTCGACCCCCATGAGCCGGTGTTCCCGCAAGCCGAGGCGCTGCTGTCGTCCGGGTCGCTGATCCTGGGCATGGACGGCACCAAGATGTCCAAGTCGAAGGGCAACACCATCGAGCTGCGGATGACCGCCGACGAGACCGCCAAGGTCATCAAGCGCGCCGTCACCGACTCCGACCGCTTCATCACCTTCGACCCCGTCAACCGCCCCGAGGTCTCCAACCTGCTCACGCTGGCCGGGCTGTGCGCGGACCGCGACCCCGCCGAGATCGCCGCCGAGATCGGCGACGGCGGTGGTGGTGGCCTGAAGAAGTACCTCACCGAGGCTCTGAACGAGAAGTTGGCGCCCGTCCGGGCCCGCCGCCTCGAGCTCGAGGCCGACCCGGGCCACATCGAGGCGGTGCTCCGCGAGGGCAACCAGCGCGCGAACGCCATCGCCGACGCGACGCTGGCCGAGGTCCGCGAGGCAATGGGCATGGTGTATTGATGGCCGCCGCCACGCAGCGGGCCGCGCAGGACGCCACCTGGCTGATCTCCCGCAGCACCGGACGCCGCGGCTTCTGGGGCCTGGTCGGCGTCCTCGTCTTCGGCTGGGCTGGCGTGGCCGCGATCATCGGCTTCGTCAAGGCGCCCCACGTCGACTCCGGCGTGCTGGTGATGATCGCCCTGCCGTTCCTGGTGATGGCGGTCGTGCTGGCGCTCGAGGGGCTGGGCCAGGGCCTGGTCCGCGTCGACGAACAGGGTTACCGCACCATCCTCGGGCGCCGACGCGCGTGGTCAGACGTGCTGGGCGTCGGCACCGGCCAGCTGGAGGGACAGACCGTCCCCGTGGTGGCTGTGCGCAGCTCGGCCGGCGTCCCTGAGCAGGACTCCTTCGCCGGGTTCGCCGAGTCGGACGCCGCCACGCTCATCGACGCATTCCTGGCCCGGGTGGACCCGGCCGGGTTCTCGTCGGTCGCGCTCCCGGAGTCGTACTGGGCCGCCGTCGAGGCCGAGGCCGACCGTGCGGCGTCCGTGGTGCGGGCCGAGGGCGGGCGCGAGCCGCTCTCCCGCGACAGGGTCGAGTTCGGCTTCCCTGGTCTGCCCAGCGCCATCCGCCTCGACTACGGCACCAACGACGCCGGCGAGGGCGTGGAGCTGCTGGTGCGTGAGTCCACCGAGCTGGCACTCGTGGCGTCCGGACGCCGCTGGCTGCGGCAGAACCGCAAGCGCTCGGCCGACCCGGCCACCCAGGTGGCGGCGTTGTTCGGCCCGCACACCACCACGGCCAAGCCCTCGAAGGGCGCTGGCTTCGACCGCCTCGTCGTGCGCCCCGAGGGCGGGCGCCCGCTCGCCTTCAACGCCGAGGAGCCCGACCGCTTCGACGGCTGAGGCACCTTCCTCGGCAGATGGGTGCTGGGGCGCTAGATTGCCGCCATGGCTGAACAGAACAGCGGCGCGTCACGGCGTCCCGAGCCGCCGGCGGTGGCGGGCGAGGCGGAAACCCTCCTCGGATTCCTGGAGTTCCTCCGCGCGACGTTCGCCTGGAAGACCGACGGGCTGGACGACGAGCAACTGCGCGCCACGCTGGCCCCCAGCAGCATGACGCTGGGCGGTCTGCTCAACCACCTTGCCTTCGTCGAGGACTACTGGTTGAGCCTCAACGTCGCCCGCGTCGCGCCGATCGAGCCCTTCGCCTCGGCCGACTGGGACGCCGACCCCGACTACGACTGGACCAGCGCCGCCACCTCAACCGGGGCCGAGCTACGCGGCCGGTGGGAGGAGTGCGTCGAGCGCTCGCGCGTGATCGTGGCCGAGGCCATCGCCGACGAGGGCGCCGCCGCCCTGGACCTGACGGTGACGCGCTGGGGGAGCGACGAGCAGCTCACGCTCCGCTGGATCCTCGTGCACATGGTCGAGGAATACGCCCGCCACTGCGGGCACGCCGACCTGCTGCGTGAGTCGATCGACGGGCTGGTGGGGGAGTGACCCCGGGGCGTCCGCGCCCCGAAGCCACGTCGGTGTCGGCGTCGACGCCACCCCCGTCGACCCCGTGCGTCGGGCGTCAGGCGTCGCCGACCGGCGTCTCGGACGCCGCGGGTGCGCCATCCTCGCCCCGGCCGCGTCCACGGCGGCGACGACGGCGGGGCTGGCCCTCGCCGGCGGGCTGCTCCGCGGCGTCCGGGCCGGTGGCCCCGGCAGGAGCCGGGGTCGTGGCCGGGGCGTCCTGGCTGACGGGCTCGCCGTTGTGCAGGCGGCGACGGGTGCGCTCGCGGTGCGGGCGCTCCTCACGCGGCTTGCGCGGGGGGCGCGGCGCCTCCTCGCGCGGCTTGGGGTCGCGCAGGCGGCCCTTGGTGCCGGCGGGGATGTGCAGGTCCTCCAGCAGGTGCGGGCTCGTCGAGTAGGTCTCCGGCGGCTCGGGGTGGTCGAGGTCGAGGGTCTTGTTGATGACCTTCCAGCGGGTCACGTCCTGCCAGTCGACGAACGTGACGGCGACACCCTTGGCGCCGGCGCGGCCCGTGCGGCCGATGCGGTGGACGTAGGCCTTTTCGTCGTCGGGGCACTCGTAGTTGATGACGTGCGTGATGTCGGAGACGTCGATGCCGCGGGCGGCGACGTCGGTGGCGACGAGAACCTTGACGCGGTCCTCGCGGAACTTCGTCAGGGCCTTCTCGCGCAGCACCTGCGACAGGTCGCCGTGGATGCTCGTGGCGGAGAAGCCGCGCTCCTCGAGGTCGTCGGCCAGCCGCTGCGCGGCGCGCTTGGTGCGGGTGAAGACCATCACCTTCCCGGCGTGGTCGGCCTGGATGATGCGGGCGACGATCTCCGGCTTGTCGAGGTCGTGGGCCTGGTAGACGAACTGGGTCGTGTTCGGCACGGTCATCTCGGCGTCGTGCGCCTCGGCGCGGATGTTGACCGGCTGTGTCAGGTGGCTGCGCGACAGCCCCATGATCGCCGACGGCATCGTCGCGGAGAACAGCAACGTCTGCCGCGAGGCGGGCGTCCGGGAGATGAGGCGCTCCACGTCGGGCAGGAAGCCCAGGTCGAGCATCTCGTCAGCCTCGTCGAGGACGAGGACCTTGACGTGGGAGAGGTCGAGGCTGCGGCGGTTGGCCAGGTCGAGCAGGCGCCCGGGGGTGCCGACGACGACGTCGACGCCGCGCTCCAAGGCCTCCAGTTGCGGCTCGTAGCCGACGCCGCCGTACACGGTGAGGACGCGGGCCTTGCGGACCTGCGAGGCGTCCTCGAGGTCGCCGGTGATCTGGAGGGCGAGCTCGCGGGTGGGGGTCATGACCAGGGCCTGCGGCTTGCCGGGGAACTCCAGGGCCTCATACCCCGGGTCGGTCGGGACGACGACGCGCTCCAGCAGGCTGATGCCGAAGGCCAGCGTCTTGCCGGTGCCCGTGCGGGCCTGGCCGATCATGTCGGTGCCGCTCATCGCGATCGGCAGGCTCATGGCCTGGATCGGGAACGGGTGGGTGATGCCCTTGCGGGCCAGCGACTCCACGATCTCGGGGCGGACGCCCAGGTCGGCGAACGTCGGCTTCGTGGTGGTCTCGTTGGTGGTGTCGTCAACCTGCACGGGCAGGGTCGTGGTCTCGGTCAGGGTCGTGCCTCACTACTTTCCGGCCGCGAGGCCGGGCAACGTTACCCGCTGCGAAAGGCGCGACGCGCGTGGGTGCGCTCAGGCGGCGGGGACGCACATGAGCCGTGCGTACCCGCCCATCGTAGCGCTCAGCTGTTGAGCGCGCCGAAACCGACGGGGCGGGCGTTCTCCACCCCGAGGTCGACGTAGGCGACCTGCGCCGCCGGGATGAGCACCTTGCGGCCCTTGTCATCGGCCAGCGTGAACACGCCGTTGCCGGCGATCGCGTCGCCGAGGGAGGCCTCGAGCTCTGCCGCCGTCGCGTTGGTCTCGACGGCGACCTCGCGCGCCACGTTGCGGATGCCGACCTTGACTTCCATTCCTGACCCCTCGTCTCTTTGCCTGAGTGTGCGTCCGTCACCCTACCTGCGGCGGCAACACCCCTCGCCGTCCGGCCAGCAGCGGCTCGAACAGGTCGCCGTGCTCGGTGACCCGGGCGAGAACGTCGGCGGAGGTGAACCGCAGCGGGGCGCCGGCGGTGGCCTCCTCGACCTCCTGCCACCGCAGGGGGGTGGACGCCGTGGGCTCGCCCTTGGCGCGCAACGAGTAGGGGGTGACGGTCGTGCGGCCCGGCAGGTTCTGGTTGACGTCGATGAGGATCTTCCCGGCCCGGGCGACCTTCGCGATCTCGGTCACGAACAGGGCGGGGTGCAGCTGGACGAGGCGCTCGCCTAACCCGCGCACCCACTCCAGCACCGGCCGGACGGGGGTGGGCTCCAGCGGCACGTACAGCTGCAGGCCTTTCGAGCCCGAGGTCTTGGCGTGGGCCACGAGACCGGCGTCCCCGAGCTCGCCGGCGATGAGCAGCCCGGCGGTGGCGATCAGCGGCATCTCGACGCCCGGCCCGGGGTCGAGGTCGATGACCAGCTGGTCGACGGGCAGCGCGTCGTCGATCGTCGTCTCGTCGCTGTCGGGCGCGACACGCCACTGGTGCGTGTGAAGCTCGAGCGCGGCCAGGTTGGCCAGCCAGATGAGCGTGGGGGTGTCGTCGACGATGGGGAAGACGATGTCCTCGCTCGATCCGACGACGTGGTGGGTGCGGACCCACTCCGGCGTGCCAGCCGGCACGTTCTTCTCGAAGAAGCTCGGCTTGTCGGTGCCGTTGGGGAAGCGGATGCGGGTGACGGGTCGTCCGGCGAGGTGAGGCAGCATCACGGGCGCGATCGCGTGGTAGTAGGCGATGACCTCGCCCTTGGTGAACCCGTTGGGGTAGAGCACCTTGTCGAGGTTGGAGAGCTTGAGCGTCCGCCCCTCCACCTCGGCCATCACGTCCGCCATGACCGAAACCGTACCCGCCGACGGTCCCCGCGCGGAGAGTGTCGGTGGGGTGTGCTGGGATGGGGGACATGCGAAACGTGGTGGCCGACGCGACGGGGCCGGTGCTCGTGCTGGGCGCCGCCGGCACCGGCAAGACGACCCTTGTGGCGGACGCCGTGGCCGCGCGCATCGCGTCCGGCGCCGCGCCCGCGCTGGTCTTCGCGGCGACCCGGCAGGCGGCGTCGGAGCTGCGCGACGCCATCGTGCGACGCGCAGGGCGCACCACGCTGGCGCCGCAGGTGATGACCATCCACGCCTTCTGCCTTGCGCTGCTGCGCCGCTGGGCCGACGCGGAGGACGCGCTGCCCACCCTGCTCACCGCCCCCGAGCAGGAATTCCGCATCCGGGAGCTGCTGCGCGGGTGGCGCGGCTCCTGGCCTGCCGAGCTGGAGGCGGCCGTCGGCACCCGCGCCTTCGCCCAGCAGGTGCGCGCCGTGCTCGCCCGCGCCCGGCAGCTCGGTCTCGACCCCGACCAGGTGGCGGATGCCGGTGCCGCGGCCGGGGAGCCCGGCTGGGTGGCGCTGGGGGAGTTCCTCGCCGAGTACCTCGACGTGCTCGACGCCGAGGGCGCGCTCGACTACGCCGAGCTGGTGCACCGCGCCCGCATCCTGCTGGGGCGTCCCGAGGTGGCGGACTCCGTGCGCCGGCAGTTCGGCGCGGTGTACGTCGACGACTGGTGCGAGCTCGACCCGGCCCAGATCGCGCTCGTGCGCGGCCTGGTGCCCGACGGCATCCCCGTCGTCGCGCTGGCCGACCCCGACACCTCCATCTACCGCTTCCGTGGCGCCCACCCGCGCGCCTCGGCCGAGTTCGTCCGGCTGTTCACGACGCCGGCCGGTGCCCCCGAGGTGGCGGTGCTCGACACCGCCTGGGGGCAGGGGGTCACCCAGGCCGAGGCGCTGGCGTCCGTCGCACGCCGGCTGGGCGCCCCGGCGGTCGACGCGGGGGCCGCGCAGGCCTACCGGGCCCCGCGCCCCACGGGGCAGGGCCGCGTCCAGGCGTGCACGTTCGCCGACGGGGCCACCCAGGCGCGCCACATCGCCGGCGAGCTGCGGGCTGCCCACCTCGATGACGGCGTGCCGTGGGGCGAGATGGCCGTGCTCGTGCGCTCGGGGCGGCGGCAGATCCCGCCGCTGGCGCGGGCGCTGGCCGATGCGGGCATCCCCGTGGAGGTCGCCGGCGACGAGATCGGCCTGGCCTCCGAGCTGGCGGTCCGCCCGCTCCTGCTGGCCCTCGACGTCGCCGGTCGCGGGGGCGTCCCGGACGCCGATGAGGCCCACCGCCTGCTGCTGTCGGGCTGGGGCGGCTTCGACGCCGTCTCGATCCGCACGCTGGGGCGGCTGCTGCGCGGGGCGGACGCCGAGGTCGGCGGCACCCCGGCGCCCACGCTGGTCGCCGAGGCGCTCGCGGGGCTCCGCCCCGTGCCCGAGGGCGTCGACGACCTGGCCGACCGGCGCGACCTGCTGGCCGTGGCCGCCGCCCGGGTGACCGCCGGCGCCCGCCCCGACGAGGTCCTGTGGGAGCTGTGGGCCGGCACCGACTGGCCGGCCCGCCTGCGCGCCGAGGCCCTGCGCCCCGGAGACGGCGCCGCACGCGCCAACCGCGACCTGGACGCCATCGTGGCGTTGTTCCAGCTGGCCCATGAGTCGGCGGCACCCGGGGGCGCCGACGGCGTCCGGTGGTTTCTCGCCGAGGTCGCCCAGCAACAGATCCCGGCTGACAGCCAGCGGGAGTCGGCGGTCGCGGGCCGGGGCGTCCGCGTGCTGACGGCGCACCGGGCCAAGGGCCGGCACTGGGCGTTCACCGTGGTCGCGGGTGTCCAGGAGGGCGTGTGGCCCGACGTCCGCCGCCGTGGATCGGTGTTCGACGCCCAGCGGCTGTCCTCGGCCGGGCTGGGCGAGGGGGTCGTAACCCGCGAGCTGGTCGCCAGCGAGCGCCGGCTGTTCCTCCTCGCTTGCTCGCGGGCCCAGGGGCGCCTGCTCGTCACCGCGGTCGAGGGCACCGAGGGGGAGGACGACCGCCCCTCGCGCTTCCTCACCGAGTTGGGCGTGCCCGTGCGCCACGTCGTCGACCCGCCCGTGCGGCTGCACACCCTACGGGCGCTGGTGGCCGAGCTGCGCCGGGTGGCGCAGGACGCGGAGGCCGCCCCCGGCCTGCGCGAGGCCGCCGCCGCGCGGCTGGCCCGCCTCGCCGACGCCACCGACGCCGACGGCCGCCCGCTGGCGCCCGACGCCGACCCGGCCCGCTGGTGGGGCCTGCTCGCGCCCACGAGCCTGACCTCCCCGCCCCGCGGCGAGGTGGTGCGCCTCAGTCCCAGCCAGCTGGAGGGCGTCCTCACCTGCCCGCGGCGGTACTTCCTCAACCGCGAGGTGAAGGCAGAGCCCCCGCGCAGCTCGACGACCATCCTGGGGTCGGTCATGCACGCGGTCGCCGAACGGGCGGCCAGCGGCGAGCTGACGTACGCGACGGCGTCCGAGCTGCTGGACGCGGTGTGGGCCGACATCCCGTTCCCCGCGGCGTGGCTGTCCGCGTCCGAGCGCGCCGAGGCGGATGCGGCCGTGGAACGGTTCGTCGCCTGGCAGTCGGGCCACGAGCACGCTGACGTGGTGGGCGTCGAGGTGCCGTTCGAGGCCGCGATCGAGGTCGACGGCGAGGTGGTCGTGCTGGCCGGCAGCGTAGACCGGCTCGAACGGACGCCCACCGGCGACCTGCGCGTCGTCGACTTCAAGACCGGGCGCTCGCTGCCGACGCAGGCCGAGGCGGCGGCGTCCGTGCAGCTGGGCGTCTACCAGCTGGCCATCGAGGCCGGGGGGTTCGAGCAGCACGCGCCGGGCGCGCACTCGGCCGGGGCGAGCCTGGTCTACCTGCGCCACGACGCGACGCCGGGCTGGCCCAAGGACTACCGCCAGCCCTCTCTGGCCGAGAAGCCTCACCTCAGCGACGACCCCGACGAGCTCGCCCACCCGACCTGGGTCCATCACCAGGTCGCGCAGGCGCGGCGCGTGCTGGCCGAGGGTTCGTTCGACGCGCGCCCCGGCGGGCACTGCCAGTGGTGCCCCGTCCGGTCGAGCTGCCCGGCGCGCAGCGGGCAGGTGGTCTGACATGGCCCGGTTCACCGACCCCCGCCAGGTCTCGGACGCCCTGGGCATCCCGTTCTCCGACCAGCAGCTGACGGCGATCACCGCACCGCTCGCGCCCGGCGTGATCATCGCCGGCGCCGGCTCCGGCAAGACGACCGTGATGGCCGCCCGCGTGGTCTGGCTCGTGGGCACCGGGCAGGTGCGCCCCGAGCAGGTACTGGGGCTCACGTTCACCCGCAAGGCGGCCGCCGAGCTCAGCGTGCGCGTGCGGGACGCCCTCGCCCGCGCCGGCGTGGTCGACACCGACGGCTTCGACGACGCCGGCGAGCAGCTGATCATGACCTACGACGCGTTCGCCGCCCGGCTGGTCGCCGACCACGGCCTGCGCATCGGCGTCGAGGGTGACGCGCGGATGCTGACCGGCGCCGCCCGCTTCCGTATCGCCTCGCGGGTGGTCGCCGCCGCGCCGGGCCCGTTCCACCAGCTGGCCCGCCTGCGCCCCGAGTCGGTCACCGACAAGGTGCTCGCCCTCGACGGCGACCTGGCCTCGCACCTCGTGGCCACCGACGCGGTCGTCGCGCACACCGTTGAGTTCCTGTCCGAGGTCGAGCAGTCGCCGCGCTCGCGCACCAAGGACCTCTACGCCTCGCTGAAGAAGGCCGCCGCCGCGGCCGCCGAACGGGTCGAGGTCGCCGGCCTCGTCGACGGCTACCAGCGGCTCAAGCGCGAGCTGGGGGCGGTTGAGTTCGCCGACCAGATGGGCGTCGCCGCCGAACTCGCCCGCACCGTCCCGTCGGTCGGTGCGCTCCTGCGCGAGCAGTTCGCCGTGGTGCTCCTGGACGAGTACCAGGACACCTCCAGCGCGCAGGCCGAGCTGCTGCGCGCCCTGTTCTCGGGACCGGACGCCGGAGCGGGCCGTGGCCACCCCGTCACGGCCGTGGGCGACCCGTGCCAAGCCATCTACGGGTGGCGCGGCGCGGCGGCGGCCAACATCATCACGTTCGCCGAACAGTTCCCCAACACAGACGGCAGCCCGGCCACCCCGTACGCCCTCACGGTCAACCGCCGCTCGGGCCAGCAGATCCTGGACGCGGCCAACGCGCTCTCCGGGCCGCTGCGCGCCGACGAGGAGCTGCAGTGGGACGGCATCGACACCGACCTCGTCGCGCCCAAGGGCACGCCGCCGGGCGACATCCGGGTCGCCACCTTCGACACGTGGCCCGGTGAGGTCGCGTGGGTCGCCGACGACATCGCCGCCGCCCACGACTCCGGGCGGGCGCGCTCCTGGTCCGACATCGCGGTGCTGGCGCGCCGAAACGCCCACATCCGTCCCCTGTACGCCGAGCTGGCCGCCCGGGGCATCCCCGTCGAGATCGTGGGGTTGGACGGACTGCTGGCGGTGCCCGAGGTGGCCGACGTGGTCGCGGTCCTGCGGGTGCTGGGCGACGCGACCGCCAACCCCGACCTCGTGCGCGTCCTCACCGGCCCACGCTGGGCCATCGGGCCGGCCGACCTGGCCACGCTCGGACGCCGTGCGCGCGAGCTCGCCGGCGAGACGCGCTCGGAGGAGGTCTCGGCCGCCGAGGAGATCACCCGCATCATCGACACCACCGAGGCCGCGCACGCGCCCAGCCTGGCCGAGGCGCTCGCAGACCCCGGCGACGGCCCCTACACCGCCGAGGGGCGCCGCCGGCTGGGCGCCTGCGCCGCCGAGCTGGCCGCCCTGCGCCCCCACGCGGGCGGGCCGGTCAACGACCTGATCCGCCGCGTCGTGACCATGCTCGGGCTGGAGGTCGAGCTGGCACTGCGGGGCCCGGGGGGCACGCGCCAGCTGGACGCCTTCGTGGCGCAGGTCGCCGGCTACTCCGACGTCGACGGTGACGGGTCGCTGACCGGCCTGCTGGCGTGGCTGGCCGCCGAGGAGGACCGCGGGGTGGGCCTGGAGCAGGCCGTGCCGGCGGCGTCCGACTCGGTCAAGCTGCTCACGATCCACAAGTCGAAGGGCCTGGAATGGGAGCACGTCTACCTGCCGGCGCTGGCCGACAAGGTGTTCCCGTCCGACCGCATCCAGGGCAACTGGCTCAGCGCCTCGGCCGTGCTGCCGGCCGACCTGCGCGGCGACGCCGCCAACGTGCCCCAGCTCACCGACGTGACCGATCCGGCGACCAAGCAGTACGCCGAGGCGCTCAAGGCCGAGGCCCGGCGCGGCGACGACCGGCTCGCCTACGTGGCGGTCACTCGGGCGCGCCAGCACCTCGTGTCCACCACACACGCCTGGAGCGACCTCAAGAAGCCGCGCACGCCCTCGCCCTACCTGCGCACCCTGGAGCGGTTCGCCGCCGAGGTGCACGCCGAAGAGGTCTCGGCGGAGAACCCGCTGCTGGGCCACGACAGCGGGTTCCCGTGGCCGGCGCCCGGCGACGCAGCCGCCCGCGAACGGCGCCGGGAGGCGGCCACCGCCGTCACCCGAGCTCGGGAGGGCGCCCCGGTCGCGGACGGCGCGGGCCTGCTGCTGGACGAGGAGGCCACCGTCGCGTCCTGGGACGCCGCGGCCGACCAGCTGCTGGCCGAGGCCGCCCTCCGGCGCGCCGACGCGGCCCTGGCGCTGCCGCCCTACCTGTCCGCGACCGCGCTGATCGCGCTGGAGTCCGACGCCGAGGGCTACCTCGCCGGCCTGGCCCGGCCGATGCCCGCACCGCCCCGGCGCGCCGCGCGCGTGGGAGAGCTCTTCCACGCGTGGCTGGAGCGCCGGTTCACCGCCGCGCCCACGCTGCTCGCCGAGCCGGACGAGGAGGTGCGAACCGACGCGGGGCTGGCCGCGCTCGTCGAGGCGTTCGAGTCCGGGCCGTTCGCCGACCGGACGCCCTACGCCACCGAGGTGCCGTTCTCGCTGTTCCTCGCCGGCCAGGTCGTCCGCGGGCGCATCGACGCGGTGTTCACCGACGCCGGGCGCACCGAGGTGGTGGACTGGAAGACAGGCCGCGGGCGCCCCAATCCGCTCCAGCTCGCCGTCTACCGGCTGGCGTGGGCCGAACTGCAGGGCATCGGGGTCGCCGACGTGGATGCCGCGTTCGTGGACGTGCTCACCGGGCAGGTCGTCCGGCCCACCGGGCTGCCGGGCCGGCACGCCTTGGAGCGGATGGTGGGCAGGCTCGCCCCGGGTCGCTAGGTTGGGCCCATGGAACCGTGGGTGTCGAACAGCAGGCTCGACCGGGCCCCCGACGGGCGCCTCGACGAGGCCTGGGTTGCGGGGTTGTGGACGCACCCGGGGGCCAAGGTGATCGGCGTCGACGACCGCTCGAACGTGTCGTCCGACCCCACTGGCCACGAGCTGCGCTGGATCCGCCCCGGCGGCGACTACGACGCCGAGCACCACTACCTGGTCGGCGTGGTCGACGGCGAGCCGTGGTTCGCCGTGGCCGCCACGCCCGAGGGGCCCTCGGCCTCGCTGCGCCAGCTCGGCGGCGTCCTGCCCGAGACCGAGGCCGACATCGCCACCACCGCGGTCGCGCTGGTCAACTGGCACCGGGTCGCGCCCTACTGCGGCCGGTGCGGCACGCTCACGCAGGTGCGCGAGGGTGGCCACATGCGCTGGTGCAGCGGCTGCGAGCGCCAGCGTTTCCCGCGCACCGATCCGGCCGTGATCGTCGCGATCCTCGATGACCGCGGGCGCCTGCTGCTCGGCCACCACGCCGGCTGGGAGCCCACGCGCGTCTCGATCCTGGCCGGCTTCGTGGAGGCAGGCGAGTCGCTGGAGGCGGCCGTCCACCGCGAGATTCGCGAGGAGTCCGGCCTGGAGCTGTCCGCGCTGCGCTACGTCGGCAGCCAGCCGTGGCCGTTCCCGCGCTCCCTGATGCTCGGGTTCGTGGCGCGGGCGATCGGCGCCGAGGTCGCCGTGGACGGCGCCGAGATCGAGTGGGCGAACTTCTACACACCTGCCGAGCTGGAGAGCCTCGTGGACGCCGGCGAGCTGACGCTCCCGATGCGTTCCTCGATCGCCTCCCGCATCATCACCGCGTGGCGTGAGGGCCGACTGGACGCCTGAGGCGCCCGGGGCGGCGTATGCTGGCCCGCCCGCACCCACAGCGAGACCCGAGGGGGAGCCATGGCCCACACCGCAGACGGTCACGACGTCATCCGTGTCCGGGGGGCGCGGGTCAACAACCTGCGCGACGTCGACCTCGACATCCCCAAGCGCCGCCTGACGGTGTTCACCGGCGTGTCCGGCTCGGGCAAGAGCTCGCTGGTGTTCGACACCATCGCCGCCGAGAGCCAGCGCCTGATCAACGAGACCTACCCGGCCTTCGTTCAGGGCTTCATGCCCACCCTCGACCGCCCCGATGTCGACCACCTCGACGGACTGACCACCGCCATCGTGGTCGGGCAGGAGCGCCTGACACCCAACATCCGCTCGACCGTCGGCACCGTGACGGACGCCAACGCCCTGCTCCGCATCCTGTTCAGCAAGCTGGCCACCCCGCACATCGGGTCGCCGCAGGCCTTCTCGTTCAACGTGCCCTCGGTCACCGGCGGGGGAGCCGTGAAGGTCGACAAGGGGGTCGGCGCCGCCAAGGTCGTCAAGGAGTTCAAGGTCGTGGGCGGCATGTGCCCGCGCTGCGAGGGCACCGGCGCCATCTCCGACGTCGACGTCGACGAGCTGTACGACGCCAGCAAGTCGCTCAGCCAGGGCCCGTTCAAGATCCCCGGCTACTCGATGGACGGCTGGTACGGACGCATCTTCGCCGGGTCCGGGTTCTTCGACGTCGACAAGCCCATCGCCGACTACACCAAGCGCGAGCTGCACGACCTGCTCCACAAGGAGCCGACCAAGATCAAGGTCGAGGGCATCAACCTGACCTACGAGGGCCTGATCCCCAAGATCTCCAAGTCGATGCTCAGCAAGGACCCCGAGGCGATGCAGCCCCACGTGCGGGCGTTCGTGGAGCGCGCGGTCGTGTTCGGCACCTGCCCCGATTGCGACGGCACCCGCCTGGCCGAGGGGGCGCGTCGCGCCAAGCTGGGCGGTATCTCGATCGCGGACGCCTGCGCGATGCAGGTCAGCGACCTGGCCGTCTGGGTGCGGGGGCTGGATGCCCCGTCCGCCGGCCCGCTGCTGGACAACCTGCAGGCGCTGCTGGACTCGTTCGTCGGCATCGGCCTGGGCTACCTGAGCCTGGCCCGGCCGTCTGGGTCGTTGTCGGGTGGTGAGGCGCAGCGGTTGAAGATGATCCGCCACCTGGGGTCGTCGCTGACCGACGTGAGCTACGTGTTCGACGAGCCCACGGTCGGGCTGCACCCCCACGACATCCAGCGGATGAACGAGCTGCTGCTCCAACTGCGCGACAAGGGCAACACGGTGCTCGTCGTCGAGCACAAGCCCGAGGTGATGGCCATCGCCGACCATGTCGTCGACATCGGCCCGCGGGCGGGCTCGCACGGCGGCGAGGTCGTCTACGAGGGCGACCTGGCCGGGCTGAGGGCGTCCGGCACCCTGACCGGACGCCACCTCGACGACCGCGCCCAGCTGAAGGGGGAGGTCCGGACGCCCACCGGCGTCCTCGAGATCCGCGGGGCGTCCACCAACAACCTGGCCGACGTGGACGTGGACGTGCCCACCGGCGTCCTCGTCGTGGTGACCGGGGTGGCGGGGTCGGGGAAGAGCTCGCTGATCCACGGGGCCCTGGGCAAGCGCGAGGGCGTGGTGACGGTCGACCAGGCAGCGATCAAGGGGTCGCGCCGCTCGAACCCGGCCACCTACACCGGGCTGCTCGAGCCGATCCGCAAAGCGTTCGCCAAGGCCAACGGCGTGAAGCCCGCGTTGTTCAGCGCGAACTCCGAGGGCGCGTGCCCGACGTGCAATGGCGCGGGGCAGGTGTTCACCGAGTTGGGCTTCATGGAGACCGTCGCGAGCACCTGCGAGGAGTGCGAAGGCAAGGGCTTTCAGTCGGCGGTCCTGGGGTACAAGCTGGGCGGACGCGACATCCGCGCCGTGCTGGACATGCCGGTGGACGAGGCGCTGGCCTTCTTCGCCGACGGTGAGGCCAAGCTGCCGGCGGCGCACAAGATCCTCGCCCGCCTGGCCGACGTCGGACTCGGCTACGTGCACATCGGGCAGCCGCTGAACACCCTGTCGGGCGGCGAGCGGCAGCGGTTGAAGCTGGCCACACACATGGCGAGCGAGGGCGGCACCTACATCCTCGACGAGCCGACCTCCGGCCTCCACCTGGCCGACGTCGAGCAGTTGCTCGGCCTGCTGGACCGGCTTGTCGAGTCCGGCAAGGACGTCATCGTGATCGAGCACCACCAGGCCGTGATGGCCCACGCTGACTGGATCATCGACCTCGGCCCCGGCGCCGGCCACGACGGCGGACGCGTGGTGTTCGAGGGCACCCCCGCCCAGCTGGTGGCCGACCGCACCACCCTCACCGCCCGGCACCTCGCCACCTACGTGGGCGCCTGACCGCCCCCTGCGCCGAGAGCCCCGGGTTTGTGCGCCGAGAGCCCCTGGTTTGTGCGCCGAGAGCCCTTCGAGGCTCGCTTGGCTCGCACCTCAAGGGCCCGGGGACAAGCCCTCGGCGGTGTGAAGGCAAGCCCTCGGCGGTGTGAAGGCAAGCCCTCGGCGGTGTACGGCGCCGCGGCGCGCGAACGTGGGAGGCTGGGGGCGTGGCACAGGGACACCGGTACGTGGCGCTGCTCCGTGGGATCGCGCCGAGCGGGAAGAACATGTCCAACGCGCACTTGCGCGGGGCGATCGTCCGGGCCGCCGGGTCGATGGGGTCGCTGGCCGCAACGGACCCCTTCCCGGGGCTCACCCACGGCAAGGGCACCTACCTGACCGCCACGTTCGTCAAGGACGCGGCGTCCGTCGCGAACCCGCCACCGGAACCGCCCCAGCTCCATCTCACGGACGTCGTCGGCTTCGACCGGGCGCACGGCGTCCTGCTCACGGTGACCGACAACTCCGAACCCGGGCGGACCGGGGGATTCATGGCGTGGCTGGAACGGGCCTACGGGAAAGCGACGACCACGCGCAGTTGGCCCACCGTGCAGCGCCTCGCCGCACGGCTGTCCGACTGACGTCAGGCGCGGGCGAGGAGGCCGCGGCGGCGCAAAGCCTCGTTGCTTCGCTCGGTGACGAGGGCCTCGAGGACCGCGAGCGCGTCCTCCTCGGTGGTGTCGACGGAGAGGGCCACCTCGGCGACCAACGGCTGGGCGCCCTCGGTCAGCATCTCCTTCTCGGCCATGGAGAGCCCGCGCTCCTCCCGGCGGCGGATCAGGTCGCGGACGACCGCAGCGATGCGCAGGGGGTCACCGGTCGCGATCTCGATGCGCTGGCCCTTCACACGGCGGGACCACTGGTTCTCGGCGGGCGGGGAGTCGGCGCACAGGACGGCGGTCAGCTCGGCGATCTGGGCGGGGCAGGCCACCTTCCGGATGCCCACGTCGGCGAGGCTGGCCAGGGGCACGCTCACGGACATCGCGGTGGCCAGCACCTCGAGGTCGACGTAGTCGATCACCCGCCCCTTCAAGATCCGGCTGGCGAAGCCGCGCACGGTGGCGGGCCCATGGTGGGGGTGGATAACGGTCTGACCGATGGTGAACTGCACCGATTTCCTCTCACGTCGTCGTTCGATTGACATCCATTGTATCGAACAAACCGCGCCACTGGCCACGGTGTGCGGCAAAACCCCCAGTCAGAGCCGCTCACCCATCAGCCCAGGCGGCGGGCCAGCCCGCTCATCCGCCGGGCCGGGTGGGTGATCGCCTCGACCACCGCCTCCTCGTCGCCCAGCAGCAGCACACTGTCACGGGCACGGGACACCGCCGTGTACAGCAGTTCGCGCGTCAGCAGGGGCGAACCGGGCGGCGGCAGCACCACGCTGACGTGGGAGAACTGGCTTCCCTGGGCCTTGTGGACGGTCATCGCGTGCACGCTCGCCAGGCCGTCCAGCAGGAAGGGCGACCACGACGCGAGCCCGCCGCCTGAGGAGAACCACGCCCGGGGGCGGTCGCCGTCGTGCAGGATGACGCCCGTGTCGCCGTTGTAGAGGCCGAACTCGGTGCGGTTCGCCGTCACCATGACCGGGCGCCCGGTGTGGAACTCGCCCTCCACGGAGTAGCCGGGTACGTCCGCCAGCAGCCAGTTCTGCACCTGCCGCGTCCAGTGGGTAACCCCGAAAGGGCCCCGCCGGTGCCCGCACAGCAGGCGGTGCTGCTCCAGCGCGGCGAGCGCGTCGGCGGGTCGGTGGTCGGACGCCGCCTCGAACACCGCGGCGCCCGCTGACACCACCCGCTCCCGCAGTGCCGGGGAGCCCTCCGGCACCCCCGCCAGCCGGACGCCGGCGTCCGGCCCCGCGAGCACCGCCAGCGCCCCCTCGGCGTCGCCATCGCGGACGGCCGTGGCGAGCGTCGCGATGGCGCCGGCGAAGCGGTAGTTGCGGGTCAGGCGGGCCACGACGCCCGTCGTCGCCGGGGCGCGCGTGATGTCGGCCAGCACGCTGCCCGCGTCCACGGAGCTGAGCTGGTCGGGGTCGCCCACCATCACCAGCCGCGCCGAGGGCTTGAGCGCGGCCAGCAGCCGGTTCATCAGCACCATCGACACCATGGACATCTCATCCACGATCACCACGTCGTGCGGCAGCGGGCGCTCGGCGTCGTGCAGGAACCGGTTGCGCGAGCCGGGCTTCCAACCCAGCAGCGCGTGCAGCGTCAACGCGGTCAGCGACCCGTCGCCGAGCGACTCGGTCATGCGGGCGGCGGCTTTGCCCGTGGGGGCGGCGAGCGCGATGAGGGCGTCCGGCTGGTCGGTGCGCAGCCGCTCGATGATGCGCCGGATCGTGTACGTCTTGCCCACGCCCGGACCGCCCGCGATCACGGTGACGGGGCTGGTCAGGGCGAGGTCGACGGCGGCGTCCTGCCCCTCGGGCGTCCCGGTCGCCGGCGCCGTGGCCAGCCGCGCCAGCAGCGCCTTGCGGACGGCCTCCTGGTCGGCGAAGTGACGTTCCAGGTAGAGGGCGTCGTCGACCAGCCGCAACGGGCGGTCGCCGGCCCCCTGGTCGCCGACGGTGACAGCGGGGCTGGAGCGCAGCGCGTCCAGCCAGCCGGCTTGCTCGGGCCACCAGTCGGCTGGGATCGAGACCGCCTCCTCGCCGAGGTCGAGTTCGCGTAGCCGGTCCAGCTCGAGGCAGATCGAGCCCGAGCGGAGGGCGCGCACGGTGAGGGCGAGGGCCAGTTGGACGCGCGGGTCCTTCTCGCCGAACAGGTGGCCCAACTGCTGGGCGGGGTGGATGTCGGCCCACGTCAGGGCGCCGGCCAGGTTGAAATCGGCCAGCGGGCCGGTGGCGCTGACGGCCACGTGTGCGTCGGTCATGCGGCACCTCCGGCGAGCAGGCGGGACACCGCGACGACCAGCGCGGCGGGCGGCTTCCAGGCGAACACGCCGAGGGGTTGCCCGTCGACGACGGGGGTGTCCGGCCCCGCCATGCCGCGGACGAACAGGTAGAGGACCCCCCCCAGGTGGCGCCCGGGGTCGTAGCCGGCCATGCGCAGCCTCAGGAACCGGTGCAGGGCGACGCAGTACAGCAACGCCTGCAGCGGGTAGTGGCTGGCCATCATCGCCTCGGCCATGGCCCGGGTCGTGTAGTGGCCCAAGGTCAGGGGCTCGTCGGGCGGCGCGAGGCGGTTGGTCTTGTAGTCGACCACCAGGAAGCCGTCGGTGGCACAGCCCGTGCGCATCCGCAGGACCGAGTCGATGGACCCGGTGAGGAAGCCACGGAGCGTCTGGTCGCCCAGGCCGGGGTGGTCGAGCCGTGCCGGGTAGTCGGCCAGTGGGTCGCTGGCGGGCAGGTGATCGGCCAGGAGGCGGGCCACGTCGGCCAGCGTCGCGTCGGGGTGGTCGAGCGCGAACTCGAAGTCCATCTCGGCGAGGTGGTCGGCGTGGCCGAACGACCGCAGCGTGCGCCCGGGGGCGAGCGGGCCCAGCGGCGTGGTGAAGCTCGGCTCCAGCGCGACCGCGAGGGCGTCGGGGGCCACGCCCGTGATCGGCCAGCGGCGCAGGGCCGCCCGAACGGCCTCGGCCAGAGCCGGGCGCCACGCGTCCCCCGTGGCGTCGGTGTACTCGTACACCGCGTGCACCAAGGTGCCGAATGCCGCGCCGGCGGGCAGGTCGGCCATCGGCGAGGGCACCGACCACGCCGGGTCGGCATCGACCGCCAGGTCGTCCACGAGCTCGTCGGCGATCATCGAGTCGGCCAGGGCAGCGAAGTCGTGCGCGGCCGCGGTGAGGCCGGAGTAGGACGTCCGGCGCCACGCCCGGTCGACGGAGCGGACCCACGGGCGCACCGACAGGGTCGGCGCCTCCACGGGTGCTGCCGGAGCGGACGGCGCCGGCACGGGTTCGCCGGCTGACACGCACGCGACCTGCGAGCCCGCCAGCCAGCCGAGATGGAGCGGCGACCCACCGGCGGTCAGGTCGGTGGTGGGGTAGCTCAGGGCCGGACGCCGCGGGTGCGCCGGGTCGTGGGGCGCGTGCAGGAGCCGGTGCAGCGGCGAGGCCGCCGCGTCCCAGTGGTGGGCCCACCAGGCGACCACCCGGGACTGCGCGCGGGTGAGCCCGACGTAGAGGGCGCGCAGGGCCTCGTCGGCGTCCTCCTGCTGCCAGCGCCGCCACCGGTCGGCGCGGGCGGGGCTGCGGCGCCCGGCCACATCGAGGATGCGCGAGTCGCCGGCGGGCAGCACCAACAGGCGCCCGGTGTCGACCTCCGCCTCGCGCTGGTGCCCCACCTCTGGCAGCAGGACGACCGGCCACTGGAGCCCTTTGGCCCGGTGGATCGTCATCACCTGCACGGCGTCGGCGTCGGTGTCGCGGCGGCGCGTGGTGTCGCTGCCGCCCCCGCCGCCGTCGCGCTCGGCCACCAGCCAGGTGGCGAGGTCGCGTGCGCGGCCGGCACGGCTGCGCATGTGGTGCTGGTGCAGCAGCTCGGCGATGTGGCGGTGGTCGGTCACGAGGCGCTCGCCGTCGGGCCGCGACAGCAGCCGGGCACGGAAGTCGGCGTCGGCGTCGAAGGCGGCGAACAGGGCCGGGATCCCCGAGCGCTCCAGTACCCGCGCCCACGTGTGGATGCGCAGCGACCACGCGCCGTGCTGGTCGGCGTCCGCCAGCGCCAGGTCTCGGACCGTCGCGCCCACGAAGTCGGTCAGCAGCGCCCGCTGCAGGTAGGGGCGGCGGGGCTGGTCGAGGGCGCGCAGCAGGGTGAGCCAGTCGGCCGCGGCGTCCGAGGCCAGGACGCTGTTCGTGCCGTTGAACGTGGCGGGCAGGCCGGCGGCACGCAGCGCGGCCGCGAGCTCCTGGCCGCGGTCGTTGGTGCGCACCAGCACGGCGATGTCGGAGGGGCGCAGCGCACGGTCGTGGGCGCGCAGTGGGGATGAGGGGGCGAGGAGCCCGCCCACGAGGCCGACGAGGTCGGTGGTGATGGCGCGGCGGGCGGTGGCCGGGTGGACGGCTTTGTCCGATTCCAGCGCCCGCACCTGCACGCCCCGCTCCCAGGCAGTGCCGGGCTCGCCGACCAGGCGCGGCTCGTGGCGGTGTGCCACGGGCGGCGCGACAATGGCCTCGCCGAGCTCCACACCGGCGAACAGCAGGCCGACGCCCTCCACCACCTCGGGGTCGGAGCGGTGGTTCACGCCGAGGGTGGTGCGCCCGTCGGCCTGTTCGACCGCCAGCGAGTAGGTGTGCACGTCGCCCCCGCGGAAGCCGTAGATGGCCTGCTTGGGGTCGCCGATCAGCACCAGGGTGGAGCGGCCGCCGAACGCGCTGCGCAGCACCCGCCACTGCGTCGGGTCCGTGTCCTGGAACTCATCAACGAGCACGACGGGGAAGCGCGCGGCCAGGCGGGCCCGCGCCTGCTCGCCGCCGCCCTCGTCGGACAGCGCGTCCGCGAGGCGGGTGAGCTGGTCGTCGAAGGAGAACAGGCGGCGCTCGCGCTTGCGGCTCGCCACCTCTGCGCGGACCGCCTCGGCGAACTCCACCCGGACGCCAGCCGTGCCGGGCGTACCCGCGCCCACGAGGTCGGCGACCTCAAAAACAGCTTGGCGGGCGATGTCGCGGGCGCCGGGGTCGGCGTCCCACACCCGCCCGAAGGGGAAGGGGGCGCCCTCGGGCGCGTCGGCGAACATGCGCAGGTAGACGTCCTCGGCGGCCTCATCGGCGAGCGGACGCAGGTCCTCCACGAGCGTCGACTGCGGGGTCTGCGGCGCGAGCACGCCCAGCCCGGCGAGCATGCCGTGGCAGAACTCGTGCGTGGTCATGATCGCCGCGCGGTCGAAACGGGCGAACGCGTCGGCCAAGCGGTCACGGCGCAGCGCGACCTCCTCCGGCGGCGCGTCGGCCAGGCCGGCGGCCACCACTTCCTCCGGCCGGACGCCGTGGGTCGCGGCCCCCAGCGCGTCGGCCGTGTCGCGCAGGCGCTCGCGGACGCGGGACCGGAGCTCGGCAGTGGCGGCCCGCGAGAAGGTGATGAGCAGCAGGTCGTCGATGCCGGCGACGCCCTCGGCGATGTAGCGGGCGGCCAGGGCGGCGATGGCGAACGTCTTGCCGGTGCCGGCCGAGGCCTCGAGCACCGTGGTGCCGCGCGGCAGGGGCGCGGTCAGGTCGAAGAGGCTCCTCACGCGGCGGCCCTCCTGATCGGGTCCCAGAACCGGACGGCCAGCGCCCCGAGCTGCGTCTGTTCGCCCGGGACTCCCCACGGGTCGTCGGAGCGGCGGCGCACCGACCACGGGTTGGTCCCACGCGGGAACCACAGCCGCCACACGGCGTCCGAATCCCACTGCCAGAGCTTCTCCAGCCGTTCCTTCTGCAGCGTCGGGTCGAGACCACGGTGGCGCTGCTCGGCCCAGAACTCGGCGACGCGCGGGGGCAGGGGGAGCACCTGCTCGGTGCCGTGCCGAGCCAGCTCGACGAGGTCGGCCAGGAAGTCGTGCGCCCTTTCGACCGGCGGGGCGGCGAGCCGGCTGGGGCCGCGGCCGCCGACGAGCACGGCGTCGGTGCGGCGCCCCGTGGCGACGGTCAGCGCCAGGATCCGCACCCACGCGGCCGCGAGGTGGTCGGCCCGCACCGCGCCGTAGTGCGACTCGGCGAGCAGCCCGCCGCGGGTGACGAGCCGGCCCGTGAGCCTCACCCCGTCCACGTCCAGGTCGACCACCTGCATCCGCGGCGGGGCGTCGGCGACCTTGAGGAATCCGCGGTGCACGCTCTGTGCCTTCTCCGCGATGGAACGGATGGTGCCCGCCCCGAGCTGCCGCGGGGGCAGGTCGCCGCTCAGCCACTGCGCGGTGGTGACGGCATCGGGCCGGTGGCCGGCGCGCAGCGAGGCCAGCATGGCGTCGCCCACCTTCCACGACTCCAGCGCGTTCAACTCCAGCGGGATGGACGCGGCCAGCGGCTCGTCGTCGCCGAGGGTCAGGTCGGCGCGCTCCTTCAGCAGGAACTTGCCCGGGTGACGCAGCAGCGCGGCGAGCCGCTCGACGCCGAGCTCGGCCAGCGGCTCCGTGCGGTGCAGGTGGCCGACCGCCCACCGGTCGGGCAGGGGCGCGCGCGGCGCGACCAGGGCGCGGGCCCCGCGGAGCGCCCCGGCGTCGAACGAGGAGGGCTCGCCGGCGAAGTTGGCCGGCGCGAACGCCTGCAGCGGCGCCCGCCGGACCGCCGAGGGCCCGATCGCCTCGATGAGCTCCTGCACGCCCGCGGGCGGGTGGTGCGGCTCGGGCGTGAGCGTCGACTGCCCCTGGTAGACCACGACGAGGTGCTGGCGGGCGGCGAGAACGGCGTCCAGCACCGCCTGCCGGTCGTCGGACCCCGGGTCGGGGTCGCCGGGCGCCGGGTCGCGCGCGAGCAGGTCGTCGCCGTCGCCCAGGCCACGTCGCGGGAAGCTGCGCTCGTCGAGCCCGACCAGGCACACGACGCGGTGCGGGACGCGGGCCAGCGCCTCCAGTGAGCACACCACGAGGGCGCCGCTGCCGAACGCCGGCCGCAGACCCCGCTCCGCGAACGCGTCGGTGAGCAGGGCCAGGGCGTCGGACGGCGCCAGGCGCGCGGCGGAGGCGGCCGCGCGCGCCTCGATGGACTCCAGCACCGCCCAGACCTGCGCCAGCTGCCACCCCTCGGCGAAGGGCACGTCGGCCAGCTGCTCGACGGCCTGCCGCAGCCGGGTGACCCAATCGGCCACCGACCCGTCCACCGCGAACGAGCGGACCAGGCGGGCGGTCCGGCTGACGAGCTCGGCCAGCGCGCCCACCAGCGCGGTGTCGGTGGAGGTCACGTCGTCGACGGTGGACACGATGCCGACGCTGGCGAGGTGGTCGGCGCTGAGCGCCTCACCCAGCAGCAGCCGTTGGACGCCGAGCTGCCACGTGTTCTGCTGGATGTCGGACAGCCCGAAACGGCCGCGGTGCTCGGGGTTGATGCCCCAGCGGATGGCAGCCGCGCCGACGAGGTCGGCGAGCCGGTCCAGGTCGTCGTGGGAGAAGCCGAACCGCCGCGCGACGAACGGGTGGGACGCCAGCGCCAGCAGTTGGGTGCTCGTCGCCCGGGTCGCCCCGAGGGTGAGCACGTCGCGCAGCAGCGCGAACAGCTGGTTGGCGCCCGCGGCGTTCGCCTCGACGACCTGCAGGCGCAGCTGGGTGGCGGGGTGCTGCCAGCCCTGGGTGGCTCCGCCCCCGGTGTCGGTGAACGCGGCCGCCAGGTGCGGGGCCAGGGCGTCCGGATCCGGGCAGGCGACCACGACGTCGCGCGGCTCGAGGGTCGCGTCGTCGGCGAACAGCCCGACCAGCGCCTCGCGAAGGACCTCGACCTGGCGGCCCGGGCCGTGGCTGGCGTGGATCGTCAGGCTGCCGTCGGTGACGGGGGCCGGCACCGGCGTGCCCGCGTGGATCGCCGCCTGCAGCCGGCCCAGTGTTGTCGGCGCGACGGGGGAGCCCGGGTGCTCGACGCGGCCGTCGGCGGCCCCGGCCCAGGCAGCGTGCCACTCCCGGCCCGTGCGGCCCAGCGCGTCCGCCAGCGCGTTGGCGGTGTCAGCGCCGCCCGCGGTCGGCAGCCACACGTGGACCTCGCACCGCTCGGCGAGCGCGCGCAGCAGCGACCGGTGCACCGGGGTCGCCCGGCGGGGGGCGAACACGTGCACCGCCGGCCACGGCACCGGCACGGTTCCGTCGGCCACGGCCGCCGCGAGAGCCCGGCGCCGCTCGATGGGGTCGGGCGCGGTGATGCGGTCGCGCAGTGCCGACCAGAGCCGCACCTGCCAGCCGTCGAAGCCGAGCGCCTCGGCCCCCTCGACCGGATTCGCGGACCAGCGCGCCAGCAGGGCCGGGCGGTGGTCGGCGTAGCGGCGCAGCAGGCGGGCCACGCGCAGCGCGTTCGCGTAGCGCTGGTCGTTGGCCGCCAGGTGCGTGGCCAGCGGCTCCAGGCCGGGCACCCCCGCCTCGACGGCGCCCAGCACCGCCCAGACCAGACGCTCGGGCTGCCACGGGTCGTCGCGGAGTTCGCCGGCCAGAAGCGACTCCAGTGCCCCCAGCGGGTGGACGTCGAAGCCCGCGCTGACGCCCTCGCCGTCCGCACTGCTGCCCCGGGCCACTTGCTGGCTCAGCCACCGCTGGACGCCCGCGCCCGGCACCAGCACCAGCGGGCGCGCGAACGGGTCGCCGACCGACGCGGTGGCGGCCACGAAAGCCTCGGCCAGCCCGGCGAGGTCGGTGGAGGTGTGCAGCATCTGGTTCATCGGGACTCACCCTAGAGGGGGCCGCCGACACTTTCCGCGGCACTGTCGGTGCGGACGCCTACAGTGTCTCGATGTGACCGCCGACGCCGATCAGATCCTCTCCGGGCTGGACCCGGAGCAGCGCCGTGCCGCGCAGGCGCTGGAAGGGCCTGTGGTCGTCCTGGCCGGGGCGGGCACCGGCAAGACGCGCGCCATGACGCACCGGATCGCCTACGGCGTCGCGACCGGCGCCTTCGACCCGACGGCCGTCCTGGCCCTCACCTTCACCACCCGGGCCGCCGGCGAGCTGCGGCAGCGGCTGCGCACCCTCGGCGTCCACCGCGTGCAGGCGCGCACGTTCCACTCCGCGGCGCTGCGCCAGGCCCAGTACTTCTGGCCGCGCGCCTACGGCAGTGACCTGCCGCCGGTGGCCGACAACCGCCTCGGTCTGGTGGCGGACGCCCTGCGCCGCGAGCGCCTCGTGCCCGACACAGGCATGCTGCGCGACGTCGCCGGCGAGATCAGCTGGGCCAAGGTCAGCAACGTCGCGCCCGGCGAGTACGCCGCCCTGTCGGCCCGCCGAGGCCGGGAGGTGAACAGCCTGGCCCCCGACCAGGTCGGGCGCGTGCTGGCCCACTACGAGGCGGTCAAGGCGGCCCGCGGCGTCATCGACTTCGACGACATCCTGCTGTGCACCGCAGGCCTGCTCGCCGAGGACGCCGACGTGGCCGGCGAGGTGCGCCGCACCTACCGCCACTTCGTGGTCGACGAGTACCAGGACGTCAGCCCGCTCCAGCAGGCGCTGCTCGACCTGTGGCGCGGCGACTCGGAGGAGATCTGCGTCGTGGGCGACCCGGCCCAGACCATCCACTCCTTCGCCGGCGCCCAGGCGGGCTTCCTGACCGGCTTCACCCGCCGCCACCCGGCGGCCACGGTCGTCCAGCTCGTCCGCGACTACCGCTCCACCCCGCAGGTGGTGGCCCTGGCGAACCAGGTGATGAAGGGGAACGGCCCCGGCGTGGAGCTGCGCGCTCAGCGGCCGGACGGCCCCGAGCCGACCTATGTCGGCTCGCCCAGCGAGTCCGCGGAGGCCGCCGGCGTGGCCGACTGGCTGGCCGAGCGCCACCGCGCGGGGACGCCGTGGTCGGAGATGGCGGTGCTGTACCGCATCCACGCCCAGTCGCCCGCCCTGGAGGCGGCGCTGGCCGACGCCGGCATCCCGTTCTCGACCCGGGGGAGCGAGGGGTTCTTCGAGCGCGCCGAGGTGCGGGCCGCCCTGCGTGCGCTGGGGGGTGCCGCCAAGGCCACGCCCGACGAGGCGCCCGACGCCGTCCTGGGTGGCGCGCTGGCGGGTCTGGGCTTCACCACCGAGCCGCCCGCCGGGCAGGGCACGGCCCGCGAGCGGTGGGAGTCCTGGTCGGCGCTGGCGGGGGTCGGCGCCGAGTTCGTCCGCAGCCACCCGGACGCCGACGTGGCCGCCCTCGTCGCCGAGTTCGAGCACCGGTCGCGCGCCCAGCACGCGCCGACGGGGCAGGGGGTCACCCTGTCGACGCTGCACGCCGCCAAGGGCCTGGAGTGGGACGCCGTGGCCATCATCGGCGTCCACGAGGGCAGCCTCCCGTTCGTCCTGGCCACCGCCCCCGAGGCCGTGGCCGAGGAGCGTCGCCTCTTCTACGTCGGCGTGACGCGGGCGCGCGAGCACCTGCGCCTGTCGTGGTCGGTCACCCGCAACGGCGGTGGGCAGCGACGCAGCCCGAGCCGGTTCCTCGACGGGATCGTCGCCCCCCGGCAGGCCGCGCCCGCGGCGTCCGGTCGGCGGCGGCAGGGCCGGGGGAGCGCGCTGGCCGCCTCCTGCCGCGTCTGCGGCCGCGGGCTGACCAGTGGCGCGGAGCGCAAGCTGAAGCGGCACGCGGACTGCCCCTCCGCCTACGACGAGGCCACCTGGGAGGCGCTGCGCGCTTGGCGCAAGGCGCAGGCCGACGAGGCGTCCATGCCGGCCTTCGTGATCTTCACCGACGCGACGCTGATGGCCATCGCCGAGCAGAGGCCCGGGTCGCTCTCCGAGCTGTCCGGCATCAGCGGCGTCGGCCGCACCAAGCTGGAGCGGTACGGCCAGGCCGTCCTCGACGTGCTGGCCGCCCACGGCTGAGCTATCCCCACGCCATCGCGCAGCCGCAGTCCGGGTGGCGCGGCCACGCCCGGACGCCGTAGCCGCCGGTGTGGGCGTCCAGCTCCAGGGTCGCGCCCAGCGCCTCGGGGGTGCGGCCGGCGCGCCACGCCTCCAGCTGGGCGGACGCCACGGCCGCGGCCCATGCCGCCTGCCGGGGCGCAGGCGTGTGTTCGGAGCGGCAGAGCTGAGCGAGCAGGTGCGGAAACCCGGCGTCCAGGTCGCGTCGGACCAGGTCGGTGCACCCCACGCAGGCCGCCCGCCCCGGGACGACGAACGGCCCGACGACCGCCCGCTCCGGCTCGGCGCGCACGACGAGGTGGGCCTGGCCGGATGCCGTGAGGTCGCGCGTGAGCACACGGTCGGGCTCCGCGGTGGCCGCGCAGACCAGCACCGGCACGTCGCCCCCCACCGCACCGGAGACGCCGTCGCGCACGGCCCAGCCCTCGGCGGCCAGCAGGCGGGCCGCCTGGTCGCTGAGCGGGCCGCCGCCCAGCACCAGGACCGCGGGCGCCGTTGCCGCCTCCACCCGGCGCAGGGCGCCCGCGTCCAGAAGGGTCTCGACCAGCCCGTCCAGCCAGCCGCGGGGGAGCGCCGGCACCAGGCGGCTCACCTCGAGCAGCGTGCGGGGCTGGCGCAACGCGCGGACCGCGGCGTCCGCGCCCGGCGGGACGTCGGGGAACACCAGCCCGCCCTCGGCGTCGAGGCCGAGCTGCAGGGCGTTGTCGGGGCGGACGAGGACGCTGAGGGGACGGGCCAGCGAGAACATGGGGGTGGACATGCGCCCCACCCTGCCCGCCGCGGCTGCCCGACACGCGGTGCCCGGACGACGGACAACAACCGGACAACACCTCCTGCCGCGCGGGTGGGACGACGCCCCGAGACGGCGCGAGGGGCACCGGAGAACCGGTGCCCCTCGCGGGTCTGTTTCCTGTGCCTCGGGTCAGGCCTTCGGCAGGAAGCGGGTGAGGTTGGTGCCGCATTCGGGGCACTTGGCCTTGGCGATGCGGGTGCCCTTCTCGTTCACCGAGACGGCGCCTTCGGCCTCGCGGTGGTCCTTGCACTTCACGCAGTAGAACTTGCCGCTGTAGGTGTCATTCGACACGGGTTTCCTCCTGGCTGTTCGGTTCCCCACCGGACTCGCCCGCTGGGACTGACCCGTCCAGCATAGGGCAGGAACGCCGCGCGTCGCGGTTGGCGACAAGGCAAGACCCCCGGTGTGTCGGACGTCTGCCTTCCCCTGCGGACATCCGACCCCATCCGGGGGTCCTGCGCACAACCTAGTGGGCACCCGCGCGGGGGTCAAACGGTGCATCCGTGCCGATTGTCGGTGGGCGGTCCTAGGCTCGTCCCCATGGCGCAGGAGAGCTACGTGATCCGGTCCTCGTCCCGGCGGACGCGCACGATGACGGCGTTCCGCGAGGGCGGAGACCTGGTGGTCGTCGTGCCCGAGCACATGAGCGGCCGGCAGCGGCGCGAGATGGTGCCGGGGCTGGTCGAGCGCTTCCTGGCCAAGGAGGCCAGGCAGCGGCCGCCACGTGCCGACTCCGAGCTCACGGCCCGCGCCGTCGAGCTGTACCGCACCTACGTCGCGTCCCACACCGACGGCCCCGAGCCGGCAATAGGCGTGCGCTGGGTGGGCAACATGGCCTCGCGCTGGGGGTCGTGCACCATCCAGACCGGGGAGATCCGCATCAGCGAGCGGCTCCGCACCATGCCGAACTGGGTGGTCGACTACGTGCTGCTGCACGAGGTGACCCACTTGGCCGAGCGCGAGCACAGCGCCCGCTTCTGGGGCATCGTCAACGCGCACGCCGAGTCCCAGCGGGCGCGCGGTTTCCTGGAGGGTGTCGACTTCACGGGCCGACACGCGCAGGAGTGAGGGCGCTCAGCCCTCCCCGTCCTCGCGGGGCGCGTCCCCGTCGGAGCCGCGCTCCTGCTCGATGAGCCGGGCCAGCATCGCGTCGAGGTCGTCCATCTCCGGCGCCGCGGATCCGCCCACGTGGCCGTGCTCGGCGAAGCCCAGCGGGTCGTCCAGGTCGGCGCCGGTCGGCACGAGGTCGGGGTGCGCCCACACGGCGTCCCGACCCTCGACACCCTTGGCGCTGCGGACGGCCGCCCACACGTTGGCCGCGTCGCGGACGCGGCGGGGGCGCAGCTCGAGGTTCAGCAGCGTCTTCAGGGCCGTCTCCGACGGGCCGGCCGAGGCGCGGCGGCGGCGCACGGTCTCGAGCAGGGCGTCCGCTCGCGGCATGAGGGTGGCGGTCGTCTGCGCGACGACGTCGTCGACCCAGCCCTCGACGTTGGCCACGAGGGTCTCCAGGCGGCCGAGGATCTCCACCTGCTCGGAGGTCAGCGTCGGCTGGAACAGCCGGCCGGCCATCTGCTGGCCGAACTCCTCCATGCGCTCGGGCGTCAGCCCGCCCTGCATCTGCGCCTCCATCGCCTCCTCGAAAGCGCTGGCGTCGATGGTGATGTGGCGGGCGTAGTGCTCGATGAGGGCCAGCATCTGCGGGCCGAGCCAGGCCACGTTGGCGAACAGGCGCTGGCGGGCGGCCTCGCGGAGGGCGAGGTACAGGCGGACGTCGGCGATGGGCGTGTCGAGGCCCTCGGCGAAGTGGGCGATGTTGGTGGGCAGCAGCGCCGTGACCGGCTTGGCGGTGAGCGGGAAGCCGAGGTCGGATCCGCTCACCACGTCGGTGGCGAGCTGGCCGATGCCCTGGCCGACCTGCGCCGACAGCATGCCGGTCGCGGCCATCTTCATCATCGGCTCCATCATCGCCATCATCGGCGCGGCCTCCGGCTCGGCCCGCTGCAGCAGCGAACCGACCGCCCCGGCCAGCGACGTGGACACACTGCCGGCCAGCTGCTCCCAGGTCGCGATGGTGCCCTCGACCCACTCGGCCCGACTCCACGTCGCGGCGGGTGCGTTGGTGCGGTCGAAGGCGGTGTGCTGGTCGAGCCACAGGTCGGCCAGGCCCACGGTGTCGCGGATCGCGACGGCGTCGGACGCCGACGGGCTCGGGTCGGGACCGGCCGCGGCGGTGACCTTGCGCGCGATGTCCTTCACGAACCTCCAGTTGAGGCCGTCGCCGGAACCGGCGCCCGCGGCGGACATCTGGCGGCTGAACTGCTGCATCGCCTGCTGCAAGGGGCCCATGAGCTGGCCCAGGTCGAAGGTCCCGTCCGGTCCCGGCTGGATCCCGAACTGGCGGAGGAACTCCTCCATCGGGTTGGGCTGGTCCTCGGCTGCCATCTGGCGCTCCCTTCTTCGGCACCTCCATTGTGGGGCATCCGGGCAAGGGGGCGTCCGGGGCCCCCTGTAGGATCGCCCGCATGACCAAGCAGACGTGGACGGCCGCGGTGTCCGCGTTGCTGTTCGTGGTCGCCGCCGCGATCGTGGCCATGTGGCCCGTCGGCTTCGTCACCCTCTCCCCGGGCCCCACCCACGACCTGCTGGCCGCCCCCGAGGGCGTCCCCGTCGTCCGGGTGCAGGGCCTGGAAACCTTCGAGTCCAGCGGTCACGTCCTCGTGACGACCGCCGCGATGACGGGCGCGGACGCGCCGGTCAGCCTCCCCGAGGTCCTGTACGCGCACTGGGCCCCGGACCGCGACGTCTACCCGCGCGAGCACGTGTACCCGGCCCGCACCTCGGCCGACGACATCCGCGCGCGTGACGCCCAACTGATGGCGTCCTCTCAGGCGGACGCCGCGGCCGCGGCCCTGCGCGCCGCGGGTATCGAGGTCGAGCAGATCCCGATGGTGCAGACGGTCTCCAGCACCGGCCCGGCCGCCGGCAAGCTGTTCCCGGGCGACTTCGTCCTGGCCATCGACGACACGCCGACGCCCACCGTGGCGGACGCCCGCGCGGCCATCGAGGCCCGGGCCGCCGGCCAGGAGGTGCAGTTCACCGTCCTGCGCGATCGGGAGCCCGTCGTGGTCAAGATCGACACCGCGCCCTCCAAGACGAACGGCCTGTTGCCCGTCTGGGGCGGAAACCTTGTGATGGGCTACAGCTACGCGCCGCGCATCGAGCTCGCGCTCGACCCCTCCCTGGGCGGCACCCACGCCGGCCTGATGATGGCGTTGGCCGTGTTCGACAAGATCACGCCCGGCGACCTGACCGGCGGCCGAACCGTGGCCGGCACGGGCGCCATCGACGGCTCCGGCGTCGTGACGCGCGTCAGCGGCGTCCGCGAGAAGCTGGCCGGTGCCGAGCGCGACGGGGCGGATGTCTTCTTCGTGCCCGCCGCCAACTGTGGCGACCTGGCCGACATCGCCTCTCCGGTCCGCGTGGTGAGCGTCGCCTCGCTGGAGGACACCATCAATTCCCTCGAGATGCTGGCCGACCCGGCCACCAAGGGGCTCGTGAAGGGATGCACATGACCGACGACGCCCTCGCGGCGGCGCTGCTCGAGATCGAGCGGCACGTCACGCACGGTGGCTGGGACCAGCCCGCGCGCCTGTTCGCGCTCGTCCCGACCGCTGAGCTCGTGGCGGCCGAGCCGTCGCTGGCTGAGCAGCTTGCGCGCCCGGACGGGCTGCCCGAGGGGGCGCTGAGCTCCATCGAGCAGGACGGCTTCCACACGGGCGCGGACCTCATCGACGACCTCGACCACATCATGTGGCCCGACGCTGTCGCCGGGTGCGCGCTGGCCATCGAGCGCCTCTTCGTCCCGCCGCACGTCGAGGCCACCATCCCCGAGGACGCGGACGAGGCGGCGACCTTCGTCGCCGAACACCCCGAGCGCCGCGAGGTCCGCGTGGTCGTGGGCGTCACCCGCGCCGGGGGCCGCTACGGCGTCGCCCGCCTGCGCAGCAACCCCGAGGACCTCCTCGCCGCGGACGACCTCGTCCCCGGCCTGGGTGACGCGCTCGCCCGCACCCTGACCCAGCCGTAACCCGAAGCTACCTCCCAAGGAGCCCGCCGTCGTGCAAGTCCCAACCTCTCCCCGCCGCAGTCCCCTCGTGGTGACGGCCGTCATCCTGGCCGCCCTCATCGGCGCATTCATGCTCGCCGCGAGCCTGTGGACCGAGAAACTCTGGTTCGACTCCATCGGGTTCACCGGCGTGTTCGTGACCCAACTCGTGGTCCAGATCGTCCTGTTCGTGCTCGGCACCCTCGTCGTCGGCGGCCTGCTGTGGGGCAATATGCTCGCGGCCTACCGCACCCGCCCGGAGCACCGCCGGCGCGGGACGTCCGCCGTGCTCGACCGCTACCGCGACCTGTTGGAGCAGAACGCGGCCATCGCGATGCTGCTGCCCGCCGGCATGTTCGGCTTCATGGCCGGCCTGTCGACCGCGACGCAGACACTGCCGGTGCTCGCGTGGTGGAACCGGCAGACGTCCGGGGTGGTCGAGCCGACCTTCGGCCTCGACATCACCTTCTTCATGCTCGAGTACCCGGTCTGGCGCCTGGCGATGTCGCTGCTGATGAGCGGCTTGGTGTTCGCCTTCGTCGCTGCGGCCGCCGTGCACTTCGCCGTCGGCAACCTGGCGCCGGGCCAGGGGGACGGGCGCCGCGCCACCCGCCCGGCCACCGTGCACCTGTCGACCCTCGGCGCCGCCGTGCTGGTGGTCTACGGCCTGCAGAACCTGCTCGACCGCTACGCGCTGGTCCTGGAGCAGGGCACCCTGTTCACCGGCCTGCACTACACCGACGCCAACGCCCGGATGGACGCCAAGCTGGTCATCGCCGTCATCGCCTTCATCGTGGCGGCCCTGTTCGTGGTGAACATCTTCTGGCGGCGCACCATCGTCCCCGGCGCAGGCGTCGTGCTGATGCTCGTCTCGAGCCTGATCCTGTCGATGATCTATCCGTGGATCGTCCAGACCCTCCAGGTGCGCCCGAACGAGCCCGACCGCGAGAACGACTACATCGCACTGCACCTCGAGGCGACGAACCAGGCCTACGGCATCGCCGAGCGTGAGATCGAGGAGTACGAGGCCGTCACCCAGGTCTCACCCGGGCAGCTCAAGGAGGACGCCGCGGCCCTGCCCGGCATCCGCCTCATGGACCCGCAGGTGATCGGCCCGACGTTCGACCAGCTCCAGCAGGTGCGCGGCTACTACGCGTTCCCCGAGATCCTCGACATCGACCGGTACACCATCGACGGCGCCGAGACCGATGTGGTCGTGGCCGCCCGCGAGCTGAACCAGGCGAACATCCCCGACCCCAACTGGAACAACCTGCACACGGTGTACACCCACGGCCACGGCTTCGTGTCGGCCTACGGCAACCGCCGCCAGGGCAACGGTGAGCCGGTCTGGATCACCCGCGACATCCCGCCGGTGGGCAAGATCGAGGAGACCCAGTCCCGCATCTACTACGGCGAGCAGTCCAACAACTTCGCCATCGTGGGCCGCGCCGAGGGCCAGGCCCCGATCGAGCTCGACTCGCCCGGCGGCGCCGAGGGCGGCGGCGAGCAGTACAACGAGTACGACGGCAGCGGTGGCGTGCCCATGGGCAACCTGCTCGGACGCCTCCTGTACGCCACCCGTTTCGCCGACATCAACATCCTGCTGTCGGACCGCGTGAACGAGAACTCCAAGATCTTGTACGACCGCACACCCAAGCAGCGTGTCGAGAAGGTCGCCCCCTGGCTGACCGTGGACAGCAACACCTACCCGGCCGTCGTGGAGGGCCGCCTGGTGTGGATCGTGGACGCCTACACGACGTCGGCGACCTACCCGAACAGCCAGCGCGTCCTGCTGCGGGACGCCACGTCAACGACGCAGAGCACCGCGCTCGGCGTCCAGTTGGACCAGCCGATCAACTACATGCGCAACTCGGTCAAGGCCGTGGTGGACGCCTACGACGGCGCCGTGACGCTGTACGCGTGGGACGAGACCGACCCGCTGCTGCGCACGTGGGAGGCCGCCTTCCCGGGATCGGTCACCCCGCGCAGCGAGATCAGCGACGACCTGATGGATCACCTGCGCTACCCGGAGGACCTGTTCAAGGTGCAGCGCGAGGTCCTGGGTCGCTACCACGTCGGCAACCCGCGCGTCTGGTACAACGGCACCGACGTGTGGGAGGTCCCGATCGACCCGGTGCAGAGCAACGAGAGGCAGAAGGAACCCACCTATTACCTGTCGATCAAGTGGCCCGGCGACGATGAGCCGATCTTCAGCCAGACCGCCGTGTTCGTGCCCCAGAACCGTCAGAACCTGGCCAGCTACCTCGCGGTGAACGCCGACGCCTCCAGCCCCAACTACGGCCAGCTGCGCATCCTGCGGATGTCCGACCGCCGCCAGATCGACGGCCCGGGCCAGACGCAGAACGCGATCACGCAGAACCCCGAGGTCGCCGAGCGGTTGCTGCCGTACACCCAGACCCGGGGGTCGGCGTCCATCAAATTCGGCAACCTGCTCACGCTGCCCATGGGCAACGGCCTGCTGTACGTCGAGCCGATCTACACCGAGCGCAGCGGCAATGCGGGCGCGTACCCGGCCCTGACGTTCGTGGTCGTCCGCTTCGGCGAACACGTGGGCATCGGCAGCACGCTGCAGGAGGCGCTCGACCGCGTCTTCGTCGGTGACGCGGGTGCCGAGACGGGCGAGCTCCCGGTGACGACCCCGGACCCTGCCCAGCCGACGCCGGGGCAGACCCCGCCCCAGGCGACCCCCGCTCCGGGCCAGGCCGACCCCGGCACGTCCACCCCGCCCACGGGCGTGGTGGACGAGGCCGCCGCGATCGACGCGCTCAACCGGGCCGACACCGCCTTCGACGCTGCCGATGCGGCGCTCAAGGCCGGCGACCTGGCGGGCTACCAGGCGCGCCTGGCCGAGGCCAAGGCCGCGACCGAGGAGGCTATCCGGGCGCTGGGCCGCTGAGTGGTGGGCCGCTGATGGCTCAGATCCACACGCCGGCCGGCACCACGGTTGGCTCCCAGCCGGCGGCGCGGAGCGGTCCCTCCAGGGCGCCCGCGTCGCCGACCACGACCAGCGAGCCGGCGTCGATAGCGACGAGTTCGGCGGCCGCCGCGGACGCGCTGTCGGGCGTGACGCGACGGTAGCCCTCCAGTTGCTTCTCGACGGCGTCTGGGCCCAGTCCGGCGCCGATGAGGCTCAGCACGCCGACCGTGACGCCGGAGGCCGTCGCGTAGCGCAGGGGCGTGGTGCCCACCAGGTAGTCGCGAGCACGGGCGACCTCGTCGGGGGTGACGGGGTCGGCCGCCACGTCCAGCAACGACGGCATGAGGGAGAGCGCCTCGCCCACGACCTCGTTGCGGAACGATCCGTGCGTGTAGGTGTAACCGCCGCTGCGTAGCGGCGAGTTGACCAGGCTGACGCCGTAGCTGAAACCCTTCTCTTCCCGCAGGACGCGGTTGAGCCGACTCAGGTAGGCCCCGCCCAGCGCGTTGGTGGCGACCTGCAGGTCGGGCCAGCGCGGGTCGGTGCGGTCGATGCTGAACCAACCCCATCGCACGTCGGCCTGCACCGAACCCGGCCGGTCGATGAGCCACGCCCCGCGGGCGCGCGCGGTGGGCACCTCGTGCGCGACCGACCGCTGGTCGGGGTTTTCCCAGGAGCCGAAGGCGGCCTGCACCTCGTCCAGCACGCCCTGGTCGAAGTCGCCCGACAGCACGAGCACGCTGCCGCGAGGGCCGTTGGTCGCCGCGTGGTGGGCCCGGACATCGGCGCCCGTGACCTCGGCCAGGGCTCCCGGCATGCCGTGCTTGGCCCGCGAGGCGCGGAACCCGGGGTCGACCAGCGCGCGGCGCAGGGCGTGGTTGGCGCGCCCGGAACCCGTGGCGAGCTGCTGCTCGAGCTGGGCCAGATGGAGGATGCGGTGGCGCTCCACGTCGGCGTCGAGGAGCTGCGGCTCCCGGACGGCTTCGGCGAGCAGCCGGATCGTGGGGCGCAGGTGGGCACCGGGCACGTCGGCCAGCACGTGGACGTGGCTGTAGCCGACGCTGGCCTCGACCACCGCGCCGGACGCCTCGACCGCCTCGGTGAACGTCGTGCCGGGGTGGGAGTGGGTTCCCTCGGTCAGCGTGCTGGCCGTGAGCAGGGCCACGCCCTCGCGGTCGGCCGGTTCGCTGCTGAGGGGGACGTCGAGCAGCAGGCCCACCGACACGACATACTGGCCGGGCAGCTCGTGCACGATGACCTTCAGCCCGTTGTCGAGGGTGGTCGTGGCGCCCGTCGGGAACGACCACGGCCGGGGCTGGCGGATCGTGGGGCGTGCGGGCATCGTCACCATTGTTCGGGTCCCATCGGTCCGCGTCGGTATTCCAGGACGGCCCGGTTCTCGGGCCGGAGCCAGGTCTCAGCCGCCTCGCGCACCTCGTCGGCGCGGATGCTGCCGTACTCGACGATCCGCCGGTTCACCCGTTCCGGGTCGCCGAACATCGTCGCGTAGCCGCTGAACAGGTCAGCGCGAGACTCCAGGCGGGCGCACTCGGCCAGCCACTCCCTCTCGAACTGGATGTGGGCGCGCTGCAACTCTGCCTCGGTGGGGCCCCCGGAGCACAGGCGCGCCACCTCGGCGCACAGGGCCTCCTCGATGGCGGCGAGGTCCTGCCCGTCGAGGGCGCGGGCGTACGCCAGTGACAGCGAGTTGCCCTTCACCAGGGGGACGGACGACGAGCCGGCGCCCGAACAGCTCGCGTCGTCGCGGACCAGCCGGCGGTACAGGCGCGACACCTCGGTGGCGCCCAGTACGGAAAGTGCGATGTCGACCGCGTCGGCGGCGCGGGTGCCGCGCGGCGGGGTCAACCACTGCAGGTAGAGCATGTTGGCCGGCACCGGGGCGGACGTCACCGTGCGGGGGACGCCGGTGTGCGGCGCGAGCGGTTCCACGGCGGCGCGCTCGGGCACGTCCCGGCTGGGCAGCCCGCCGAAGTAGGCCTGTGCCTTGGCGAACCCCTCCTCGGCCGTGACGTCGCCGACGAGGGTGAGGACCGCGTTCCCGGGGGAGTACCACGTGGTGAAGAACGCGTGGGTGTCGGCCAGCGACGCGGCGTCCAGGTCCGTCATCGACCCGATCACGGTGTGGCCGTAGGGGTGGTCGGGAGGGAAGGCCAGCGCCAGCAGGTGGTCGATCGTGTCGCCGTAGGGGGCGTTGTCGTAGCGCTGCCGTTTCTCCTCCTTGACGACCTCGCGCTGCGTGTCGAGGTTCTCCTGCGTGAGGGCGGGCAGCAGGTTGGCCATCCGGTCTGCCTCCAGCCACAGGGCCAGGTCGAGCACGCCGGCGGGGACGGCCTCGAAGTAGTTCGTGCGGTCGAACCAGGTCGTCGCGTTGCCGGTCGCGCCCGAGGCCTGCAGGGTGTTGAAGTGCTCGCCGGAGGCGACGTTGGCCGAGCCCTGGAACATCACGTGTTCGAACAGGTGCGCCAGGCCGGTGCGCCCGGGCTCCTCGTCGCGGGAGCCGACGTCGTACCAGAGGTTGACCGCCACGAAGGGGACGGCGTGGTCGGGGTTCACGATCACACGCAGGCCGTTCGGCAGCGTCTGGGTATGGATCGGGTACCCGAGTGGAACGGCAGTGGTCACCTGCCCATCCAAGCACACCGCTTCGCTTGGGCCGGTGGAGAAACGACGAGGCCCGGCCCCTTGCGGGGTCGGGCCTCATACTGTGGTAGCGGGGAGGGGATTTGAACCCCTGACCTCTAGGTTATGAGCCTAGCGAGCTACCGAGCTGCTCCACCCCGCGTCGTTGTTGCTTTGACTACATTACCCCACCCGCGCACCGAACCCAAATCGGCGGCCCGTTGGGTGGTGCAGTAGGCTTGTCCGCGCCCAGCGGTGACCCGGGAGGAACGCATGGCCAAGTCAGAGCCGCCGATCGGCGCGACGCGACGCGCACGACGCACCATCGGTGCAGCCGTGGCAGCGATGGCGCTCGCGCTCACCGCGTGCACCGGCGGGGGAGCGCCCACGACGACGCCCGCGGCGCCCGACCCCGGTGCGACCGCGACACAGCAACCCGCGGAGACCCGCACCCTCGTCGTCGGCGCGACCGCCGAGCCGGCGACGCTCGACCCGACGGCCACGGACGCCGCGGCCGGCACACAGGCGCTGCTCTACAACGTCTTCGAGACGCTCGTTCGCATCGACGCCGAGGGCCACCTCAAGCCGCTGCTCGCCCAGGCCTGGGACGTGTCAGAGGACCGGCTCACCTACACGTTCAAGCTGAGCCCCAACGCCAGGTTCTCCGACGGCACCCCCGTCACGGCCGAGGCGGTCGCCGCGAACATCGACCGGATCCAGAACGGCACCACCGCACCGAAGCTGAAGAAGGCCATGTCGGTCGTCGCCGCCACCGCGGTCGTCGACCCGACCACCATCGACATCACCCTGACGCGCCCGAGCGTCACGTGGCTGTTCGACATGGCCGGCGCCGCGGGCATCGTGATGAACCCGGCCGGCTTCGCGGCCGCCAACTCCGAGACAGCCGGGTCGGGGCCGCTCACGCTGGGCCGCTGGCTGCCGGGCGACTCGATCGTCCTGGAGAAGAACGCTCAGTACTGGGGAACCCCGGCGCGCTTCGACGAGGTCACGTTCCGCTACTTCAAGGACCCGAACGCGATGAATGCGTCCATGCTCTCGGGGCAGCTCGACATCATCTCGAACCTGCAGGCCCCCGAGACCCTCGCGCAGTTCTCCGACACCTCACGCTTCACCGTCATCGAGGGCAGCACCGACGCTGAGGTGACCCTGTCGATCAACAACGGCGCCACGCCCGAGGGCGTCACGCCGGGCACCGGCAACGAGGCGCTGAAGGACGTCCGCGTCCGCAAGGCCATCACCATGGCCATCGACCGCCAGGCGCTGCTGGACACCGTGTGGTTCGGCAAGGGCACCCTGATCGGGTCGATGTCCGTGCCGACCGACGTCTGGTACGAGGACCTGACCGGCACCCACCCGTACAACCCGGAGGAGGCCAAGCGCCTCCTCGCCGAGGCCGGCCACCCGCAGCTCACCCTGCGCCTGCAGCCGGCGGCCCTCCCGTACGCCAGCAAGGCGGCCCAGTTCGTGGCCTCGCAGCTCGGCGCGGTGGGCATCACCGCCCAGGTCGAGGAGTTGCAGTTCCCGGCCCGCTGGGTCGACACCGTCCTCCAGAAGGCCGACTACGACCTGTCGATCGTCGCGCACGTCGAACCTCGCGACGTCGTCACCTACGCCAACCCGGCCTACTACTGGCGCTACGACAACCCCGCCGTCCAGGAGGCAGTGGCCCGCGCGGACGCCGGCACCGTGGCCGAGTACGAGGCCGAGATGCGCACCGCGTCCCGCCTCATCGCCGAGGACGCCGCCGCCGTATGGCTGTTTGCCCTCCCGAACCTGGTCGTCACCAAGACCGGCGTCACCGGCGTGCCGGAAAACGCGAACAGCTCGCTGGCGTTCGACGTCACCACGATCGCCAAGGCTTGACGGCAGGTGGCCCGCCAGGTGCTGGCGCGGCTGGGCATCTTCGCGCTGAGCCTGGCCCTCGCGTCCGTGGTGATCTTCGTG
The DNA here is from genome assembly GCF_004324755.1 of Propioniciclava sinopodophylli. Lineage (GTDB taxonomy): Bacteria > Actinomycetota > Actinomycetes > Propionibacteriales > Propionibacteriaceae > Propioniciclava > Propioniciclava sinopodophylli. Next base: position 87,452 of record NZ_SDMQ01000007.1, on the reverse strand, counting down.
ATCACCCAGGCGCTGCCCGGTGACGTCGCCGCCGTCATCCTCGGCCACGGCGCGACGGCGGAGCAGCTCGCCGCCAAGCGGGCCGAGCTGGGCACCGACCGGCCCTTCGTCGTCCAGTACCTCGACTGGGTGTTCGGCATGGCCACCGGGGACTTCGGGCGCTCCTGGTTCTCCGGGCTGCCCGTCGCCACCCTGATCGGCCCGCGCGCCGAGGTGACCATCTCCCTGGTGGTGGGCGGACTCCTGCTCGCCCTGCTCATCGCGCTGCCGCTCGGGGCCGTGGCGGCACTCAAGCGGCGCCAGTGGCCGGGCTTCCTCACCTCGACGGCCGCCCAGGTGGGCATGGCCGTCCCGGCCTTCTGGGCGGGCATCCTGCTCGTGTTCGTCTTCGGCGTCACGCTGGGCTGGCTGCCACCGAACGGCTACGTGCCGATCGGCCGCGACCCGGTCGCTTGGGCGCGCCACCTCGTCCTGCCGGTCACGGCGCTGGGTGTCGTTCAGGCGGCCGTGCTGGTCCGCTACGTCCGCTCGGCTTTCCTCGAGGTGCTGGGCGAGGACCACTACCGCACCGCTCGCTCCATCGGCTGGACGCGCTGGCGGGCGCTCGCACGCCACGGCGTCCGCAACGCCGCCCTCTCCCTGGTCACCGTGGTGGGCCTGCAGTTGGCCGCCGTCATCGTCGGCGCCATCGTCATCGAGCGCGTGTTCGTCCTGCCCGGCCTCGGCTCCCTGCTGCTGGACATGGTGAGCCAGCACGACCTCGCCGTCGTGCGCGGCATCGTCATGCTGCTGGTGCTCGCCGTCCTCGCGATCAACGCCCTGGTCGACGTCAGCTACGTGTTGATCGACCCCCGTCTGCGCGCCCGGGAGTCCTCGTGAAGCGCGCCGAGCTCTGGATCGGGCTGGTCCTGGTCGCGGGCGTCGTGGCGCTGGCGCTGCTGTCGTTCGTGTGGACGCCGTTCAACCCGACCGGCGTCGGTTCGGCACCGCGCCTGGCGCCGCCCGGGTGGCCGCACGTGCTGGGCACCGACCACATGGGAATCGACACGTTCAGCCGGATCCTGGTCGGCGCCCGGTCGGCGTTGTACGTGGGCATCATCGCCGTCGGCATCGCCGCCCTGGTGGGGGTGCCGCTCGGCATTCTCGCCGCGTGGCTGCCGCGCTGGGGCGCCGAGGGCATGATGCGGGCGGTCGACGTCGCCTACGCCTTCCCGGCCCTGCTCCTGGCCATCCTGCTGGCCGGCGTGTTCGGCGCCTCGACCGAGACGGCGATGCTGGCCATCGGCATCGCCACGATCCCGGCGTTCATCCGGGTCACGCGGGCGGGGGCGCTGTCGGTGCTGGCGTCCGACTACGTGCTCGCAGCGCGGGCGTCCGGCACCCCGGTGCCCGTCATCGCGGTGCGGCACGTCCTGCCCAACATCGCCCACCTCGTGGGTGTGCAGGCGTCGGTGAGCTTCGCCATGGCGATCCTCGCAGAGGCGGCCCTGAGCTACCTCGGGCTGGGCACGCCGCCGACCGTTCCCTCGTGGGGGCGCATGCTCGGGGACGCCCAGACCTACCTCTTCAGCCATCCCGGCCAGGCGGTCTGGCCCGGCCTGGCCATCGCGGGCGCCGTGCTCGGGTTCAACCTCGTCGGCGACGGCCTGCGCGACTTCCTCGACCCGAAGCTGCAGGAGGTCTCGTGACCAGCCTGTTGCAGGTGCGCGATCTGTCGATCGCGTTCGGGCGCAAGGACCCGGTCGTCCGCGGCCTCGACCTCGACCTGGCCGCGGGCCAGCGACTCGGCATCATCGGCGAGTCCGGCTCGGGCAAGACCGTGACCGCGCTGGCCATCATGGGGCTGCTGCCCGACAACGCGCGGGTGACCGGCTCGATCCGGCTCGACGGCACCGAACTGGTCGGTCTGTCCGACCGTGCGCTGTCCCGCGTGCGTGGTGACCGGATGAGCATGATCTTCCAGGAGCCCATGACGGCTCTCGACCCGACGATGACGGCCGGCCGCCAGGTGGCCGAAGCGTTCCGCCTGCACCGTGACCGCGACGCCGGCCGGGCCCGAACGGCCGTGCTCGCCATGCTGCGGGCGGTCGGTTTCGACGACGCCGAGCGCGTCGCCGACAGCTACCCTCACCAGCTCTCGGGCGGGCAGCGACAGCGCGTCGTGACGGCGATGGCGCTGGTCAACCGCCCGGGCCTGGTCATCTGCGACGAGCCCACCACCGCGCTCGACGTGACCGTGCAGGCCACCGTCCTGCGGGTGCTCGACGAGGTGCTGGAGGCCGTGGGCGCCAGCTGCCTGTTCATCAGCCACGACCTGGCCGTGGTCTCGCAGCTGTGCTCCGACGTCGTCGTGATGCTGAACGGAAGGGTCGTCGAGCGGGGGACCGCCGAGCAAGTCTTCACCGACCCGCGGCACCCCTATGCGGCCGGTTTGGTCGCCACCGCGCGCCTCGACCTGCTGGAGCCCGGCACCCGCCTGCCCACCGTCGCCGACCACGTCCGGGTGCCCTGATGACCGCCCTCTTCGAGGTCCATGGCCTCACCCGCGTGTACACCACCGGACGCCGCAGCGTTGTCGCGCTGGAAGACGTGAGCCTCACCGTCGAGCCCGGCCAGCGCCTGGGCATCGTGGGGGAGTCGGGGTCGGGAAAGTCCACGCTCGTCCGGCTGATGGCCGGCCTGGACCGGCCCACGTCCGGCACCGTCCACTTCGGCGGCCGGCCGGTCTCGGGCGTGCCCGAACGGCAGCTGGGCTTCCTGCGGGCGTCCGTGCAGTTCGTCTTCCAGGACCCGCGCAGTTCCCTGAACCCCCGCATGCGCGTGGGCGACGTCGTGGCCGAGCCTCTGCGCAGCCCGCTGGTGCGCCGCGAGCTGGGGGCCCTCGACCAGCGCCGCCGCGTCGCCGAGGTGCTGGACGCCGTGGGCCTGCCCGCCGACGCAGCAAGCCGCTACCCGCACGAGTTCTCCGGTGGGCAGCGCCAGCGCATCGCGATCGCCCGGGCGCTGGCGCCTTCGCCGCAGGTGCTCATCGCCGACGAGGCCGTCTCCGCCCTCGACGTGTCGGTGCGCGCCCACGTGCTGAACCTGCTGATGGCGCTGGTGGACGACCTCGGCCTCACCCTGCTGTTCGTCAGTCACGACCTGGCCGTCGTCCGCCACGTGTGCCCGGACGCCGTCGTCCTGCAGGGCGGACGGATCGTCGAGCGCGGCCCCACCCAGCGGCTGTTCACGGCCCCGGAGCACCCCTACACCGCCCGACTGGTGGCCGCGATCCCGACGTTCCGCGCCCGGTCGTAGAATCCCCCGGGTGAAGGCGCTCCTCCTCGAGAACATCCACCCGGCTGGCATCCGGCTCCTGACCGATCGCGGTTACGAGGTGGAGACCCTGCCGAGCGCACTCGGCGAGGACGACCTCATCGCCGCCCTCGACGGCGTCGACCTGCTGGGCATCCGCTCCAACACGATGCTGACGCCGCAGGTGTTCGCTGCGGCGCCCCGGCTGCGGGCCGTGGGGGCCTTCTGCATCGGCACCAACCAGATCGCCCTCGATGAGGCGACCCGGCACGGCGTCGCCGTGTTCAACGCCCCCTACAGCAACACCCGCTCGGTGGTGGAGTTGGCCATCGGCGAGATCATCGCGATGGCACGCCACCTGACCGACCACAACGCCCGCATGCACGCCGGCGAGTGGGTGAAGTCGGCCAAGGGCAGCCACGAGATCCGCGGGCGCTCTCTGGGCATCGTCGGCTACGGCAACATCGGCTCCCAGCTGTCGGTGGTGGCCGAGAGCCTCGGCATGCGGGTGCTGTTCTACGACATCGTCGACCGCCTCGCGCTGGGCAACGCCCGCCGGATGGAGTCGCTGGAGGAGCTGCTGTCCGAGGCCGAGACCATCTCGCTGCACGTGGACGGCCGCACCGCCAACCGGGGCATCTGGGGTGAGGCCGAGTTCTCGATGATGCGGCCCCGCTCGCTGTTCCTCAACCTGTCGCGCGGGTTCGTGGTCGACACCGACTCGCTCAAGCGCCACCTCGACTCCGGCCACATCGCCGGCGCCGCGATCGACGTGTTCCCCACCGAGCCGAAGAAGAACGGGCCCGGCTTCGACAACCCGCTGCGCGGCACCCCGAACGTCATCCTGACCCCGCACGTCGCCGGTTCCACCGAGGAGGCGCAGGAGAACATCGGGTACTTCGTGGCGAACAAGCTGGCCGACTACGCCGAGAACGGCTCCACGGTGCTGTCGGTGAACTTGCCGGCCGTCCAGGCCCAGCGCCCCGGCGCCCGCCGCATCATGCACCTGCACCGCAACGTGCCGGGTGTCCTGGCGACGATCAACACGATCCTCGCCGAGCACGGCACCAACATCGAGGGCCAGACGCTGGCGACGCGCGGCCAGACCGGCTATGTGGTGCTGGACATCGCCGGCGAGGTGTCGGACGCCGTGGTCGCGGCCCTGAAGGCGATGCCCGAGGCAGTCCGCGTCGAGGTGCGCTGACGCCCCGTGGGCGGCGGAGACGCGCGTGTGCGAGGAGAAGATCGAGCCGGTCGCGTAGAACTTGGTGCCGGTCAGGGTCCACGGGCCGTCGCCCGCGGGTGCCGGGGTGAGGACCGTGTTGAGCGTGCCCAGCGCGTTGCCGCCCTTCTCGGTGGACGCGTTGCCGACCGTGGCGCCGGCCAGGATCCGGGCATGCCAGCGCTCGCGGACGGCGGCGGGCTGGAAGCGGAGGGAGTCGAGGAAGCCCAGGTGCGAGCGGTAGAGGTGCGCGACGTTCGCGTCCGCCTCCGCGAGGTCGATCAGCAGGGGCGACGGCGGTCCGCACGTCCACACCGGGCCCACCGGCCTCCGCGGGGACCCGCAGCGTGGCGAAGCCGGCCTCGTTGAGCGCGCGGACCTCCTCGAACGGGAGGATCCGGCGGCGGTCGCGCTCGCGGGAGCCGGCGGCGATCCGCGCGAACACCGGGGCGAAGTGGCGGCGCAGGCCGGCCAGGTCGCGGGGCAGGTCGGCGGGGCGCGCGAGCGCCGGGACGGTGCCGAGCGGGGTGGGCGTGGCTGCGGGCGGCGCGGACGCGTCCGTCTGGTCGGTGAACGGCATGTCGATCTCCTCGGTCCGGAGGCGGGCACCCCGCCGGGCACGATGCCGCGGGGCGTGGGGCACGTGGAGTCCCACGCTAAGAGCGGCGCCGGGGCGGGCCGGGGGTGGCGGTCACATTCGGCGGGCCGGACGCGGGGAGCGCGCCGGCCGGGGCCGGGGCGGCGCGGCGCGCCCCTAGGCTGAGCCCGTGCGTCTCGTCCTGCTCGTCCTGCTCTCGCTGCTGAGCCAGCAGCTCGGCGCGTCCGTGGCGGGCCTGCTGTTCGACGACGTCGGCGCGTCCGCCATGGTCGCCCTGCGCGTGGTGTTCTCCGCGGCCGTGCTGCTGCTCGTCACCCGGCCGAGCCGCGCCGCCCTCGCCGGACTGGGCACCCGGGGGTGGGCCGCCGTCGTCGGGCTGGGGGCGGCCATGACCGGCATGAACCTGGCCATCTACGAGGCGTTCGCGCGGATCCCGCAGGGCGTGGCCGTGACGTTCGAGGTGCTCGGGCCGCTGGCGCTGTCCGTGGCGGCGCGGCCGTCGTGGGGGTCGGCGGCGTGGGCGGCCCTCGCGCTCGCCGGGATCGGGGTGCTCGGCCGGGAGGGGTTCAGCGCGGACGGCGGGATCGGCGGGGCGGGGCTGGACCCGGTGGGGGTGGCGCTCGCGCTGGCCGCGGCGGCGTGCTGGGCGGGGTACATCCTGCTCTCGCGGCGCGCGGGGACCCATCTGCCGGGGGTGCAGGGGCTGGCCCTGGCGACGGCGGCCGGGTCCCTCGTGGCGCTGCCGGTCGGCGTCGCGACGGCGGGGGCGGCCGTGCTCTCCCCCGTGGTGCTGGTCGTGGGGCTGGCCGTGGCCTTGCTGTCCACGGCGGTGCCGTACGGGATCGACCTGCAGGTGCTGCGCCGCATGCCGACCGCACTGTTCTCCCTGCTGACGTGCCTCTCGCCGATCGCGGCGGCGCTGACCGCGTGGGCCGTGCGCGGGCAGGAGCTCACCCCGCTGGACCTGGCGGGGATGCTGCTGGTCATCGCGGCGTGCGCAGCCGCCGTCTGGACGGGCCGATCACCGGGTGTGGCGGGCGGGGCCCGTGGCTAGCCTGGGTGGATGCCCCACCCGCCCCATCCCGCCCCCGACGACGTCCCCGCCGCCGAGCGCGACGCCCTGCGCCGTGGCCGGCTGCGTCCGTGGCTGCCGTTCCTGCTCGCGGCCGCGCTGTGCCTGGCACTGCTGGGGTGGGCCCTCGTCGCCCTGCCGGGCCTGCCGGAGCGGGTGCCCACGCACTGGGGCGTCGACGGGCGGCCGGATGCGTGGGAGGACACCTCGTTCGGCACGGTGGCGGCGGGGCCGCTGATCGGCCTCGGCATGACGGGGTTCCTGGCCCTGGTCTCCGCGATGGTCACCGCCCTGGTCCCCACGGATCCGGGGCTGTCCCCGTGGCGGCGCGTGCGCCAGGCGGGGGTGCACCGCGGGGTCCAGGAGTGCCTCGGGTGGTCGTGCGTGCTCATCGTGCTGGTGCTGGCCCCGACGACGGCCGAGGTGCTCGCCGCCGGGGCGTGGACGATGCCGTGGTGGCTCCTGCCCCTCACGCTGACCGTGCTCATGGTGGGCATCTTCCCGGCGATGCGGGCCGGCATTCGGCGGTGGACGCGCTGGTCGGACCGCGTCGCGGCGGAGCTCGGGTACCGGCCCACGGCCGCGGAGCTCGCCGAGGACGAGGTGTGGACGCCCCTGGGGCTCAAGCGCGACCCCGAGGACCCGGCCGTCTTCCCCGCCAAACGCCCCGGCTACGGCGTGGGTGTGACGGTCAACCTCGCCACCCCGGCGGGCCGGTGGCTGGTGCGCGGATTCGTGGCCGTGTTCATCGTCGGCCTGCCGCTGGCGCTCTGGCTCGGCGCGTTCGCCGCGCGGTGAGGCGGACCGTGCCCGACGACGTCGCCGTCCGCCTGCTCCTGATCGCGGACACCCACATCCCGCAGCGTGCCCGTGCCCTGCCCGCGCAGATGCGGGCCGAGGTGGCGCGGGCCGACGTCGTGCTCCACGCCGGCGACTGGGTGACCGAGGACGTGCTCGACGACCTCGACGCGCGGGCCGTCCGGCTGGTGGGCGTGTGGGGCAACAACGACGGGCCGGGGCTGCGGGCGCGGCTGCCCGAGGTGGCGCGGGTGGAGATCGGCGGGGTGCGGATCGCGATGGTCCACGAGACGGGCCCGGCGGCCGGCCGTGAGCGCCGCATGGCCGCGGCGTTCCCGGATGCGGACGTGCTGGTCTTCGGGCACAGCCACATCCCGTGGGACACCGTGGCCGGGCCGGAGACCGCGAACCCGGGCCTGCGGCTGCTGAACCCCGGCTCCTGCACGGACCGGCGGCGGCAGCCGGTGTGCACGCTGATGCGCGCGGTGGTGCGGGGCGGGCGGCTCGAGGACGTGGAGCTGGTGCCCGTGGACCGCACGCCCTGACACCCCGCCCCGACCTCTCGCCCGCACGGCTTGCCCCCACAGCCGTGCCACGCCATGGAGCGGCCATCGACGCGACGTGACGGTGTGGTCGACGCATCGCATGACACGTCTATGGTTTGCGTGGGTCGCATCACATCCGCGTGACAGCTCCGCACTCCGACGCCTGAGATCCCGGGCCCCATGGTCCGGGGGCGCGACGCCATCCCCGGTGTGCCGGACGGCGGCCCGGCATGAGCACTTCGACAAGGAGACCAGCATGAGACGTGCACAACGATGGGTGGCCGGCGTCGCGACGGCCGCGCTCCTCACCACGATGTCAGCCTCCCCTGCCGCCGCGGCCGCCGCGGGCGCAGGCGCCCCGCGGAAGCAGGACGCCGCCCGCATCTCCGGGTTCCTCGGGGGCAACGTCTGGACGCTGTTCGGCTTCGGCTCGTGCGCCGAGCTCGTGATGGAGCTCCGCCGATGAACGCGCTCCTTCTCGCCCTCCTGGCCGTCGTCGCGGTCAGCGCCTTCGTCCTCGCCTGGATGTTCACCGCGGCCCGCCGCCGCGGCGAGCAGTCGGTGCCTGTGAGCTCCGGCATCGCCGCCGTGGTGACGTTCGTGGCCGCCGTCGTCTACAGCAGCCAGTCCGCCGACGGCGGCTGGGGCGTGCGCCTCGCGGGCGTCGGCGTGCTCGTCGTCGCCCTGCTCCTCGGGGCGTTGGCGGGCCGGCGCGGCCCCGCGCAGGCCTGACCCCCACGCACCCACGCCCCGCCCCCGGACCCCCGGGGGCGGGGCGTCCGTGCCTCCGGGGTGCGGCCGGCCCCGCGTGACGCTCTGCGACGTGCCCACCCTGCCCCCGGCGCGCCTCGCCCGGGACAATGGGACGGACTGTCCCGAAGCCTCCATCGAAAGGACCCCCGTGGCTGACCACGAGTTCGGCTTCCGCACCCAGGCGCTGCACGCGGGCGCCGTCCCGGACGCCGTCCACGGCTCCCGCGCGGTGCCGATCCACCAGACCAGCTCGTTCGTGTTCGAGTCCGCCGAGGACGCCGCCAACCTCTTCGCGCTGCAGAAGTACGGCAACATCTACTCGCGGATCGGCAACCCCACGGTCGCCGCGTTCGAGGAGCGCGTCGCCACGCTGGAGGGCGGCATCGGCGCCGTCGCGACGGCGTCCGGCATGGCCGCCGAGTTCGTCACCTTCGCGGCCCTCGCCGGGGCCGGCGACCACATCGTGGCGTCCTCGAAGCTCTACGGCGGCACGATCACCCAGCTGGACGTGTCCCTGCGCCGGTTCGGCGTGGAGACCACGTTCGTGGACTCCGCCGAGGCCGCGGACTTCGAGGCCGCCCTCCAGCCCAACACCAAGGCGGTCTACACGGAGATCGTCGCCAACCCCTCCGGTGACGTCGTGGACCTGCCGGGCCTGACCGACGTCGCCCACCGGCACGGCGTGCCGCTCGTCGTGGACGCGACCCTCACCCCGCCCTACCTGATCCGGCCGATCGAGCACGGCGCGGACATCGTCATCCATTCGGCCACGAAGTTCCTCGGCGGGCAGGGCACCACGCTCGGCGGCGTCGTGGTGGAGTCCGGCCGCTTCCCGTGGGACAACGGCAAGTTCCCGTCGATGACCGAGCCCGTGCCCTCGTACGGCGGCGTCTCCTGGTGGGGGAACTTCGGCGAGTACGGCTTCCTCACCAAGCTCCGCTCGGAGCAGCTGCGCGACTTCGGCCCGTCGCTGGCCCCGCAGTCGGCGTTCCAGCTGCTGCTCGGCGTCGAGACGCTGGCCCCGCGCATGGACGGCCACCTCGCCAACGCGCAGGCCGTGGCGCAGTGGCTGGACGAGGACCCGCGCGTCTCCTGGGTCCGCTACGCGGGGCTGCCCGACCATCCGCACCACGCCCGCGCGCAGCAGCTGCTGCCCCGGGGCGTCGGCTCGGTGTTCAGCTTCGGTGTGGCCCCGGCAGCCACGGACACCGACGACGGCGCCTCCGGTCCGGAGGCCGGGCGCGCGACGGCGTCGCGCTTCATCTCCGCGCTGCAGCTGGCCTCCCACCTGGCCAACATCGGCGACGCGAAGACGCTGGTGCTGCACCCCGCCACGACGACCCATCAGCAGCTCACCGCCGAGCAGCTCGTGGCCGCGGGCATCCCGGCGGACCTGATCCGCATCTCGGTGGGCATCGAGGACGTCGAGGACATCCTCTGGGACCTGGACCAGGCCCTCACCGCGGCCACCGGCCGCACCCGCGACGACGACGGCGCCCCGGCCGCGCCGAAGGAGGCCTGAGCCGTGAGCACCACCCACCCCGAGCGCACCTGGACCGGCCCCGGCGCCCCCGAGCGCCTGGCGATCCTGCGGCGCACCCGCTCGATCGCGATCGTCGGCGCCTCGGACAAGCCGGCCCGTGCGTCCTACTTCGTGGCCACGTACCTGCTGAGCTCGACCACGTACGACGTCTACTTCGTCAATCCCGTGCTCGCCGCGGCCGGCAAGGAGATCCTCGGCCACCGCGTCTACGCCTCGCTGGACGACCTGCCCGTCACCCCGGACCTCGTGGAGGTGTTCCGCAAGTCCTCCGACGCCCCCGAGGTGGTGGCGGACGCCGCCCGCGTGGGCGCCCGGACCGTGTGGCTGCAGCTGGGCATCTGGAACGAGGACGCCGCGCGTCAGGCCGAGGCCGCGGGCCTGGAGATCGTCATGGATCGCTGCGTGAAGATCGAGCACGCCCGCTTCCACGGCGGGCTCAACCTCGCCGGCTTCGTCACCGGCGTGATCAGCTCGCGGCGCCAGGAGCTGGACCGCTAGACGGGCGACGCCCCGTGTCGGGCGTCGTCCGGCCCTCGTTGCGCACCCGCCCGTCGATGGCGTGGGATGGTCCCATGACCTCCGAGCTCCCCTCCCCGTCCCTCTCCCCCGCCTGGACCGGCCGCACCGACGGCGACGCCCCCGAGCACCTGCGCTGGCACCAGGTCGTCCGCCCCGCCGACGGCCGCGGCGATCCCACGACGACGCAGCGCCACCCCGGCGCCGGCGCTCCGACGTCGGGCGCGCGGTCCACGGCGCTCGTCGGCTTCGCCTCGGACGAGGGCGTGCGCCGGAACCACGGCCGCGTGGGCGCCGAGGACGGCCCGGAGGCGCTGCGCGGCGCACTCGCCTCGCTGGCGTACCTCGAGGGCACGGGCGCGCTCGTGGACGCGGGCGACGTGTCCGTGGCCCGCGGCGACGACGACGCCCCGGGGGAGCTCGAGGCGGGCCAGGTCGAGCTGGGCACGGTGGTCAGCGGGCTGCTGAACGCGCACGACCTGGCCGTGGTGCTCGGTGGTGGACACGAGACCGCCTACGCCTCGATCACGGGCCTGACCGGCTCGACGCGCGTGGGTGCGGGCACCCGCGTGGGCATCCTCAACCTGGACGCGCACTTCGACCTGCGCGAGGCGCCGCGGCCCAGCTCCGGCACCCCGTTCCTGCAGGCGCTGCGCGACGCCGAGGGGGCGGAGCATCAGCTCTCCTACGCGGTGGTGGGCATCAGCGAGGCCAACAACACCCGGGCCCTGTTCGACACCGCGCGCGAACGCGGGGTCACGTGGGTGACCGACGAGCAGGCCCAGACCGCCGACGTCACCGGCGTGCGCCGCTGGGTGCGCTCCTTCATCAACGCGGTGGACGTGCTCTACCTGACGATCGACCTGGATGTGCTGCCGGCCGCCGTCGCCCCGGGGGTGAGCGCACCGGCCGGCTTCGGCGTGCCGTACGAGGTGATCCACGCGTGCACGCTGGAGGCCACCCAGTCCGGGAAGCTGGCCCTGGCCGACGTCGTGGAGCTCAACCCCGCCCTGGACGTGGACGGCCGCACGGCGAAGGCCGCGGCCCGGCTGATCCACACGATCGTCAGCCGTCACCGCACGGACGCCTCGCTGCTGGCCTGAGGCGGGCCGGGGGTCCATTCAGGCGCGGGGGGGCCGCGCGCCTCAGCGTCCCTCCGCCCACGGGGCAGGGGCTCGGCGCTGCCGTGGGCCGCGCTGCTGGCCGTGGCGTTGCTGTTCGGCGTCAACGGCGCCGTCTGGTCCGAGGTGCTGCCCACGGCGGTGCGCGCCAAGGGCGTGGCCACCATGCTCTCGCTGGCCACCGCGATCTTCGGCGGCACGGCGCCGTACCTGATCACGTGGCTGACGGCGCAGGGGTGGACCAGCGTGTTCCCGATCTACCTCATGGTGGTCGGCGGCCTCACCGGGTTGACCGGCCTGTTCATGAAGGAGACGAAGGACGTGGACCTGGCGGCCTGAGCCGGGCCGACCGGGCCCGATTCCCCGGCCGCCCCCTCCGCACACAGAGTGGTCACGACACGCCGTCCATTCCAGACGCACGCGGCATGTCGTGATTACTCTGTGGCGTCGGGCCGCTCGGCAGCGTCAGTGCCCCTCGGCCCCGGCGCCCTCGGACTCCTCGGCCAGGTCCTGCGGCTCGGCGTCGGCGGACACGCCCGCGAGCGCCTCCGCCACGGCGGCCAGCACGGACCCGTCGCGCAGGGCCTGCTCGGCGGCGGCCAGCTGCGTCGCCATGTACTGGTCCGGGCCGGGGCCGGGGACACCGGCCTCGCGGATCACGCGGACGGCGGCACCGGTCGCGGCGGAGGGCTGCAGCGGGGCGCGCAGCTCGATCGCGCGGGCGGCGGCCACGAGCTCGACGGCGAGCACGCGCCGGAAGTTCTCCACGGCCGAGCGCAGCTTGCGGGCGGCGTGCCAGCCCATGGACACGTGGTCCTCCTGCATCGCGGAGGACGGGATGGAGTCCACGGACGCGGGCACGGCCAGGCGCTTCATGTCCGAGACGAGCCCGGCCTGCGTGTACTGGGCGATCATCATGCCGGAGTCCACGGCCGGGTCGTCCACGAGGAACGCGGGCAGCCCGTGCGAGCGGGCCGGGTCCAGCATGCGGTCGGTGCGGCGCTCGGACATGCTGGCGACGTCGGCCACCGGGATGGCCAGGAAGTCCAGCACGTACGCCACGGGCGCCCCGTGGAAGTTGCCGTTCGAGCTCACCCGGCCGTCGTCGAGCACCACCGGGTTGTCCACGGTGGCGGCGAGCTCACGCTCGGCCACGGTGCGCACGTACGCGAGGGTGTCGCGCAGGCCGCCGGCCACCTGCGGGGCGCAGCGCAGCGAGTAGGCGTCCTGCACGCGGGAGTCGCCCTCCTTGTGGCTGGCCACGATCGGCGAGCCCGCCAGGATCTTCAGCATCCGGTCGGCGGAGGTCGCCTGGCCCGGGTGGGGGCGCAGCGGCAGGTGCAGCTCCGGCACGAACACGCGGTCGGTGCCGAGCAGCGCCTCCACGGACATCGCGGCGGTGAGGTCCACGGTGTCGGCGAGCTCCTCGAGGTCGGCCAGCGCCATGATGAGCATGCCGAGCATGCCCTCGGTGCCGTTGACGAGGGCCAGGCCCTCCTTCTCCCGCAGCTCGACCGGCTCGATCCCGGCCTCGGCGAGCGCCTCGCCGGCCGGACGCAGCGCGCCGTCCGTCCCGACGACGTCGCCCTCGCCCATCAGCGCCAGGGCCACGTGGGAGAGCGGTGCGAGGTCACCGGAGCAGCCCAGGGAGCCGAACTCGCGCACGGCGGGGGTGATGCCCGCGTTGAGCATGGCCACGAAGGTCTCGACCACCACGGGGCCACGCCCGTGCGGCCGGAGGCGAGCGTGGTGGCCCGCAGGAACATCAGCGCGCGGACGACCTCGCGCTCCACCACGGGGCCCATGCCGGCGGCGTGGGAGCGGATCAGCGACTTCTGCAGCTGCGCGCGGGACTCGAGCGGGATGTGCTTGTCCGCGAGCGCGCCGAAGCCGGTGGAGACGCCGTAGGTGGGGTCTCGGCCTCGGCCAGCGCCTCGACGTGGCGGCGCACCGCGCCGACGGTCTCGAGCACGTCGTCGGCGAGCACCACGCGGGCGTCGTGGCGGGCCACGGCGACGACGTCGTCCAGGGTGGCCCCGGACGTGCCGAGCGTGACGGTGACGGGAGGGGTGGTCATGGTGATGCGTTCTCCTTGCTGTCGGTCGATCAGACGGCCCGGCGGCCCGCGCGCCAGACCGCGTGGGTCAGCGGCATGCCGGGGCGGTAGGCCAGGTGGATGGCGGCGGGGGCGTCGAGCACGTGCAGGTCGGCGCGCTTGCCGACCTCGAGGCTGCCGACGCGGTCCTGCGCCCGCAGGCCGAGGGCCCCGCCGAGGGTGGCGGCGCGCACGGCTTCGGCGAGGGTCAGGTGCATCTGCAGCACGGCGGTGCCCACGTTGAAGTTCATGGACGTGGTGTAGCTGGTGCCCGGGTTGCAGTTCGAGGCCAGGGAGACCTCGATGCCGGCGTCGAGCAGGCGACGCGCGGGCGCCAGCGGGGCGCGGGTGGACAGGTCGCACGCGGGCAGGCAGCCGGCCACGGTGCCGGGCGTGCCGGTGGCCGAGGCGCGGTCCCAGCCGGTCCAGGTGCCGGCCAGGGCCTCGACGTCCGCGTCGGAGAGGTGGTTGACGTGGTCCACGGAGGCGGCGCCGAACTCCACGGCCACGCCCACGCCCGGGCCCTGCTCGATCTGGTTGCCGTGCAGGCGCACGCCCAGGCCCGCCGCCACGCCGGCGGCGAGCACGCGGCGGGTCTGCTCGGCGTCGAAGGCGCCGGTGTCGCAGAACACGTCCACCCAGCCCGCGTGCTCCCGCACGGCCTCGAGCATCGGTCCGACGACGTCGTCGAGGTAGTCCTCCGCGTCCCGGCCCGGGGGCACGAGGTGGGCACCGAGGAAGGTCACCTCGTCCACGAGGCCCTCCTCGCGCAGCCCGGCCAGCAGGCGCGCGTGGCGCGCCTCCTCCTCCACGGTGAGCCCGTAGCCGGTCTTGGTCTCGAGGTAGGTGGTGCCGCCGGCCACCGCGTCGGCCACCCGGCCGCGGACCAGCTCGGCCAGGCGGTCGTCCGAGGCGGCACGGGTGGCGGAGGTGGTCACGCCGATGCCGCCGGCCGCGTAGGACTCGCCGGCCATGCGGGCCTCGAACTCGGCGGAGCGGTCCCCGTCGAACACGAGGTGCGTGTGGGAGTCCACCCAGCCGGGCAGCACGGCGCGGCCCTCGACGGACACCCGGTCGTCCGCGTCCGGGGCGTCCGCGGCGGGGCCGATCCAGGCGATGCGCTCGTCCTCGACGACGACGGCCGCGTCCGTGAGCACCCGCCCTTCGGGGTCGACGGTGGTCAGCTCGGCGATGTCGGTGATGAGCGTGGAGCGCATGGGGGCCTCTCTGCGGGACGGACAGGGGTGGGGCGGTGGGGCGGGCCTCAGGTGAGCGCGGCCACCAGGTGGGCCAGCGGCGTGGCCAGCACGATGGTGAGCGCCACGCGCTCGACCCAGATCACCAGGAGGTGCCACATCTTCACGGGGATGTCCGTGGCCAGGATGGCAGGAACCACCGCGGAGAAGAAGATGATCGCGGAGACGCAGACGACGCCGATCACGAACCGGGCGACGAGGTCCTCGTGACCGGCCGCCATCGTGGCCGGGATGAACATCTCGGCGATCGAGGTGGCGGAGGCCGAGGCCAGCAGGCCGGGGTCAGAGTAGCCCAGCGCCCAGAACAGCGGGTAGAAGATCACGCCGATCCACTCGAACACGGGCGTGTACGTGGCCAGGACCAGGGCGATCAGGCCCACGGACATGATGGAGGGCAGGATCTGGAGCACCATCACGAGGCCGTCCCGGAAGTTGACCCAGATGTTCTTCGGCAGGGGCGGAGCCTCGGCGAGGGTCTGCTCGGCGGCGCGCAGGGCCACGCGGAAGCGGTCCCGGGTGACGGCCTGCTCGGGCGAGTGCACCGCGCCGGGGTACACCTCGTCCGGGATGCGGTTCAGCGGCGGGATGCGCACGGTGATGGCCGTGACCACGAACGTCACCACGAGGGTGCCGAAGAAGTACCAGAGCCAGATGTCCATCAGGCCCAGCGTCTTGGCGACGATCACCATGAAGGTCGCGGACACCGTGGAGAAGCCGACGGCGATGATCGCCGCCTCGCGGGCCGTGTAGCGGCCCCCGGTGTACATGCGGTTCGTCAGCAGCAGGCCCAGGGCGTAGGAGCCCACGAAGGAGGCGACGGCGTCGACGGCGGCGCGGCCGGGCACGCGCCAGATCGGCCGCATGGCCGGGCGCAGGTAGACGCCCACGAACTCCATGAGGCCGTAGCCGATCACGAGGGCCAGGAAGACGCCGCCGATGGGCACGATCAGGCCCACGGGGACCACGAGCTTGTCCATCAGGAACGGGCCGATGCTCTTGTCCAGGATCCAGCTCGGGCCCACGCCGAACACGACCATCGCCGAGGCGACCAGGCCGAGCACGGCGAGGAACGCGAAGACCGTCCGCGTGGTGCTGGTCCGCCAGCGGCCCGAGGCGAACGGGTACACGGCGCCGGCGGCGATGATGGCCAGGCCCACCCAGCGGTCGGCCGGGCCGAGCAGCCCGCGCACCCAGGTCACCAGGTGGTCCAGGGGGATGGAGCTCGCCCCGTTGATCGTGACGGGCACGAAGAACATGACGATGCCGATCGCCGAGTAGACGATCATGCGCCAGCGCGCCGGCGGGCGGGGCGCGTCGGCCTCGATCGCGGCCATCGCGGTGGTGTCGGTGTGCAGCTCGTGGTCTGCGGGGCGGGACGAGTCCATCGTGGTGTCCTTTCGATCGCGAGCCGGACGGGCGGCCGCCCGTCCGGCTCGCGGCGGTGAAGTCGTCGGACGGCGGCGGCGCGGCGGCACCGTCGTCGTCCGGCGACGTGACCGGGGTCAGTCCCGGATCGTGGCCTCCATGGGCACACGGACGCCGCGCTCCTTCGCCACCTCGGCGGCGCGGGAGTAGCCGGCGTCGACGTGGCGGATGACGCCCATGCCGGGGTCGTTGGTGAGCAGCGCCTCGAGCTTGGCCGCGGCCAGCTCGGTGCCGTCGGCAACGCCCACCTGGCCGGCGTGGATGGACCGGCCGATGCCGACGCCGCCGCCGTGGTGGATCGACACCCAGGTGGCGCCGGAGGAGGTGGCGGTCAGGGCGTTCAGCAGCGGCCAGTCGGCGATCGCGTCGGAGCCGTCCAGCATGGACTCGGTCTCGCGGTACGGGGAGGCCACGGAGCCGGAGTCGAGGTGGTCGCGGCCGATCACGATCGGCGCCTTGACCCTGCCCTCGGCCACGAGCTGGTTGAAGAGCAGGCCGGCCTTGTGGCGCTCGCCGTAGCCCAGCCAGCAGATGCGGGCCGGCAGGCCCTCGAACTCCACGAACTCGGCGGCGCCGTCGAGCCAGCGGTGCAGGTGCTCGTTCTCGGGGAACAGCTCCTTCAGGGCCTCGTCGGTCACGCGGATGTCCTCCGGGTCGCCGGAGAGGGCGGCCCAGCGGAACGGGCCGAGGCCCTCGCAGAACAGCGGGCGGATGTAGGCCGGGACGAAGCCCGGGAACTCGAAGGCGCGGGAGTAGCCGGCCTTGCGGGCCTCGTCGCGGATGGAGTTGCCGTAGTCGAAGACCTCGGCGCCGATGTCCTGGAAGCCGACCATGGCCTCGACCTGGCGGGCCATGGACTCCTGGGCCTTCTTGGTGAAGGTGTCCGGGTCGGCCTCGGCCTCGGCGTGCCAGTCCTTCTCGTCGATCTCGATCGGCAGGTAGGACAGCGGGTCGTGCGCGGAGGTCTGGTCCGTGACGATGTCGATCTCGATCTCGCCGCGCTTCTGGCGCTCGAGCAGCTCGGGGAAGACCTCGGCGGCGTTGCCCACGAGGCCCAGGGAGACGGCCTCGCCGTCGTTCTTGGCCTGCATGACGCGCGCCACGGCCTTGTCGATGTCCGTCTCCACCTCGTCCAGGTAGCGCTTGCCCATGCGGCGGCGCAGGCGGTCCTCCGAGACGTCCACGATCAGGCAGACGCCCCCGTTGAGGGTGACGGCCAGGGGCTGGGCGCCGCCCATGCCGCCGCAGCCGCCGGTCAGGGTGAGGGTGCCCTTGAGGGTGCCGTCGTACTTCTTGCGGCCGATCGCGGCGAAGGTCTCGTAGGTGCCCTGCAGGATGCCCTGGGTGGCGATGTAGATCCAGGAGCCGGCGGTCATCTGGCCGTACATCATCAGGCCCTCGGCCTCGAGCTTGCGGAACTCCGGCCACGTGGCCCAGTCGCCCACGAGGTTGGAGTTGGCGATCAGCACGCGCGGGGCCCACTTGTTGGTGCGGAACACGCCCACCGGCTTGCCGGACTGCACCAGGAGGGTCTCGTCCTCCTCGAGGTCCTTGAGGGTGGCGACGATGGCGTCGTAGGCCTCCCAGGAGCGGGCCGCGCGGCCGGTGCCGCCGTAGACGACGAGGTCCTCGGGACGCTCGGCGACCTCGGGGTCCAGGTTGTTCATGAGCATCCGCAGCGGGGCCTCGGTCTGCCAGGACTTGGCGGAGAGCTCGGTGCCGCGCGGGGCGCGGATGGTGCGGGACGGGTCGTGCTGGGTGAAGCCCTCGGCCATGGCAGTTCCTCTCGACGGGGTGCGTGCGCCGCCGGGACGGGTGGCCCCGGTGATTTCACGGCTCGGCATGCATTTTCGATCATTGAAACAGTGACTCGGCTCACGCACAAGCCCGATCCGCGTGCGGCCACGGGAGCTCAGGCGCGGTCCAGCTCCGCCAGCAACCGCAGCACGGCGGGCTGCCACGAGGAGTCCGACGCACCGTCGGCGACCAGCGCCCGCCACGTCTCCAGCACGTGCGCGCGGATGGCCGCGGCGGCGTCCGGCGCCACCGAGGCGGTGTCGGCGAACAGGGCGGCGGTGAAGGCTTCCACGTCGGCCTCGGTCATGTCGTCGGGGGTGATGCGGCCCATGGCGTACAGCGCCGCCGGGATGCAGTTGACGGAGTGCTGCTTGATGTAGAGCACCGTGTCGGCGATCGCGACCGCCCCGCCGAACAGGCGGGCGCCGAGGGCGGCGTCCAGGCGGCGGTAGAAGGTCCAGGCCAGGACGACCACCATGATGTGCAGGCTGGGCACGCACAGCAGGTGCGGGTCGAAGGCGTGGATGGCGAGGAACCGCCCCCTGAGGTACCGCGGACGCCGCGTGGTCGACATGGTCGTGCCGTACACCTCGGCCGCCTCCTGGTAGCAGCGACGGATGAGGCCGAGGAACTCCACCGCGGCCCGGCGCTGCGCCGTCGCCCCGTGCAGGCGCCGCACGTCGTCCAGAGGACGGATCCAGAACGCGATGAAGTCCAGGTACACCCCGACGCGGGCGGGCTCGAAGGGCACCAGGGCGTCCAGCGGGTGGTCGACGTCGACGACCCGCACCCGGCGCAGCCCGAGGCGCACGGAGAACTGCAGCCAGAAGAAGTCCGTCAGCACGGTGGTGACGAACCGGGCCGCGGCAGCCGCGGGGTCGCGGTGCCGGATCACCTGCAGGCAAACGACCGGCGCCGACGCCGGCGTGGTCAGGGGAGTGGCTCCAGCTCGGCGGTGGGCTCGACCGGGGCCAGCGCGCCGGCCACCTCCTCGTGGAGGCGTCCGTTCGTGGCGAGCGCACCCGGGCCGGCCACGCCGTCGACGCCGTCGATGTTGGTGAAGCGGCCACCGGCCTCGCGGACGATGACGTCCAGGGCGGCCATGTCGTGCAGGGCAAGATCGGGCTCGGTCGCGATGTCGACGGCCCCCTCGGCGAGGAGCATGTAGCTCCAGAAGTCGCCGTAGGCGCGCGTGCGCCAGCACTCGCGCATGAGGTCGACGAACCCCTGCCCGCGGCCCGAGTCAACCCAGCCGTGGATCGAGGAGTACGACAGCGAGGCGTCCGCCACGGCGTCCACCGCCGAGACCTGCAGGCGCGAGGCGTTCATCAGCGACTTGCCGGTGTAGGCGCCGCCGCCCTCGGACGCCCACCAGCGGCGCTGCAGGGCCGGCGCGGAGACCAGCCCCACCACGACGCGGTCCCCCTCCATGAGCGCGATGAGCGTGGCCCACACGGGAACGCCCCGGACGAAGTTGCGGGTGCCGTCGATCGGGTCGATCACCCAGCGGCGGGGGCCCCAGCCGGTGTCCTCACGCTCCTCGCCGTGCACGGCGTCGCGCGGGCGGGCGCGCTTCAGGGTCGCGCGGATCGCGTCCTCGACGGCAATGTCGGCGTCGGTGACCTCGGTCAGGTCGGGCTTGCTCGTCACCGTCAGGTTCTGGGCCTTGAAGCGGCCCACCGTGATGGCGTCGGCGTTGTCGGCGAGGACGTGGGCGAGGCGCACGTCGTCGACGTAGGAGGCGTCCGGCATGCGTACCACCCTAGTGGTCGCGCCCACGGCAACCGGTGAGGCTCACTCCCACGCGGCAGGGCTGGTCCAGACCTTCTCCATACGGCGGAACGACTCCAGCCGCTCCGGACGCAGGCGTCCCTCGGCGACGGCGGCGTCCAGCGCGCACTCGGGGGCGGTCGAGTCGTGTTTGCAGCCGCGGGGGCACTCGTCGACGAGCTCGTAGAGGTCGTCGAAGGCGGCGAGCACCGAGTCCGTGGTCACGTGCGACAGCCCGAACGACCGGACGCCGGGGGTGTCGATCACCCAGCCACCCGGCTCGGGCAGCTCCAGGGCGATCGCCGAGGTGGACGTGTGCCGCCCGCGCCCGGTGACCTCGTTGACGACGCCGGTGGCGCGGTGGGCGTCCGGGATCAGGGCGTTGACGAGCGTGGACTTGCCGACTCCGGAGTGCCCGACGAAGACGGTGCGGTGGCCGGCCAGCAACGCGCGCAGGCGGGTGAGGTCGGCGCCGGGCTCGACGACGATGGCCTCCACGTCGAGGCCGGCGTAGGCGGCCAGCAGCTCGTCCGGCGGAGCCAGGTCGGCCTTGGTGAGCACCAGCAGCGGCTCGAGGCCGGCGTCGTAGGACGCGACGAGGATGCGGTCGATCATGCCCATCCGCGGGGGCGGGTCGGCCAGCGCGGTGACGATCGCGAGCTGGTCGGCGTTGGCGACGATCGGGCGCTCGAACGGGTCGTTGTCGTCGGCGGTGCGGCGCAGGACGGTCTCCCGCTCGGTCACCTCCACGATGCGGGCCAGCGTGCCCTCGGCGCCGGACGTGTCACCGACGACGCGGGCGCGGTCGCCGACGATGACACCCTTGCGGCCGAGCTGCCTGGCCTTCGCGGCCAGCACGCGGCGATGGCCGTGCTCGTTGTCGAGGTCGACCGAGTAGCGGCCACGGTCGACCGTGATGACCAGCCCCACCTCGGCGTCGGAGTAGTCGGGACGGTCCTTGGTGCGCGGCTTGGTGCGGCGCTGTGGGCGTCCGAAGCCGTGGTGCTCGTCGCGCTCGAGCGCCCGGCGGCTCACGCGCCCACCAGCCCGGACCAGAGGCCCGCGAAGTCGGCCATGGTCTTGGTGGTGGCGCCGATGTCGTCCAGCTCCACGCCGGGCACGGACAGCCCCAGGACGGCGCCGGCGTGGGCCATCCGGTGGTCGGCGTAGGTGCCCCAGGCGCCGCCCGCCAGCGGACGCGGCTCGATGGCCAGCCCGTCGGCGGTCTGATGGACGCCCGCCCCCCGCTGGGACAGCTCGGTCTCGAGCGCGGCGAGGCGGTCGGTCTCGTGGCCGCGGATGTGCGCGACGCCGCGGATGCTTCCCGGCCCGTCGGCGGTGGCCAGCAGGGCGGCGGCGATGCAGGTGAGCTCGCTGGCGTCGGTCAGGTCGAGGTCCGCGCCCTTCACGCGCCCGGTGCCGGACACGGTGACGTAACCGTCGGTGCGGGTGACGACGCCGCCCAGCGCGTCCAGCACGCCCAGGATGGTGTCGGCCGCCTGCACGGTGTGCCGGGGCCACGCCACGGTCACCGCCCCGGCGGTCGGCAGGGCGGCGGCCAGGAAGACGGCGGCGTTGACCAGGTCGGGCTCGATCGTCTCATCGCGGGCGTCGATGGGGCCGGGCTCGACGCGCCAGGACGCCGGGCCGACCTCCTCGGCTCCCACGCCACGGTCGCGGAGCATGGCCAGGGTCAACCCGATGTGCGGGCGGCTGGGGACCGCCTCGCCCCGGTGGTGCAGCGTGAGCCCCTCGTCGAAGCGGGCCGCCGACAGCAGCAGCCCGGAAACGAACTGGCTGGACCCGGACGCGTCGATCGTGGCCTCGCCGCCGCGCACCGACCCGGTGCCGTGGACGGTGAACGGGAGCGCGCGCCCGTCGATGCGGGCGCCGGCCTGGGCCAGCCCGTCCAGCAGGGGAGCGACGGGGCGCACCTCGGCCTCGCGGTCGCCCGTGAACGCAGTGGTGCCCTCAGCCAGCGCCGCCAGCGGGGGCACGAAGCGCATGATCGTGCCGGCCAAGCCGACGTCAACGGCCCCGGGTCGGAAGGCGTCCGGGGGCGTCACGGTCACGGTGCCGTCGTCGTGGTCGGTGTACCCGACGCCGAGCGTGGCCAGCGCACCCCGCATGAGGCGCGTGTCGCGGGCGTCCAGCGCCCCAACCAGGCGGGACGGGCCGTCGGCCAGCGCCGCCAGCACGTGGGCGCGGGCGGTCGCCGACTTGGAGCCGGGGACGATGACGGAGCCCCGGACGGGACCGGCGGCGGTGGGTGCGACCCAGCGGGTCACGGGCGGGGGGCGCCTGTCACGGCAGAGCGGACTCGAGGTTCTTCAGCGCCAGCTTCGACTGGAGCTCAGCCTGCCGCTTGAAGTGCCGGATGTCCTTGGCCAGGGCCTTGCCGGTGTTCCCGGTGCGGCGCGCCACGATGGACGCGGTGCGCTCGGCTTCGGTGGCCAGCCGCTTGCGGGTGTCGTGGGCACGCCACAGGAGGCTGGGCTGGCCGGCGGTGTCCTGCGAGACGACCAGGGCGGCACCGAGCAGGGCCAGGTTCTTGAGCAGCTGGGCGCGCATGGTCTGCTTCTCGGCCTCGGTGTTGCCCTGGGCGTTGGCGGCCAGCACGTGCGGCACGAGCGAGGCCGCAGCCAGGTAGCCGCCACCACGGCGTCCGAGGCCGGTGGCCATGCCGAGGCCGCCCAGCACCGACAGCGCGCCGTTGAGGCGCACGAGCGTGTCCGGATCCTCCGGCACGTAGGCGGACGCCTCGGGCGGGAGGGTCCGCTGCGCCAGGGGGACGAAGCGCTGCGCGATGGGTCCGGCAGCGGGGGCGAACTGGGCCGGGTCCTTGACCGCCTTGGCGCCCTGGACGATGAAGTAGCCACCCAACAACAGGCGGCCGATTCCGCGCACGAGATTCATGCCCCATTCCTACCACGGCCGCCAAGCGACGGGAACAAACACCGGCGAGGCCGCGTTCTCCCGTCATGGCTAGCACCGAGACACTTCCCGTCGCCGGGGGTGGGCTGCACGTCCCTGCGGTGTCGGCGGTACTCTGGTATGCGATGAACCTGCCGAGCACCGACGCACCTGACGAGGTCGACGTCGCCACCGAGACCCCCGAGGAGCGGGCCGCCCGCTTCGAGCGGGACGCGCTGCCGTACCTGGACCAGCTGTACGGCGCCGCCCTGCGCATGGCCCGCAACGCCGCCGACGCCGAGGACGTCGTCCAGGAGGCGTACGCCAAGGCCTTCGCATCGTTCCACCAGTTCAAGCCGGGCACGAACCTCAAGGCGTGGCTGTACCGGATCCTCACCAACACCTACATCAACAGCTACCGCAAGAAGCAACGCCAGCCCCAGGAGGGCTTCGGCGAGGACATCGAGGACTGGCAGCTCGCCGCCGCGGAGAAGCACACCTCGACCGGCCTGCGGTCGGCCGAGATGGACGCCCTGGACCGCATGCCCGACTCGGTCGTCACGGACGCGATGGGTCAGCTGGCCCCCGACTTCCGCATGGCCGTCTACCTGGCCGACGTCGAGGGCTTCTCCTACAAGGAGATCGCCGAGATCATGGGCACGCCCATCGGCACGGTGATGTCGCGGCTCAACCGTGGCCGCACCCAGCTGCGCAAGCTGCTCGCCGACCACGCGGCCTCCCTGGGCATCGCGACGGGAGGTAGCGATGCGTGAGGTCGACTGCCGCTTCGTCGAGGAGCGCGTGCACCAGTTCCTGGACGGCGAACTGACCGAGCGCGAGGCGGACGAGCTGCGCCACCACATCGACGCCTGCGCCCACTGCCTGGACGAGACCGACCTCATCGACGCCCTGCGCAAGCTCGTGCGCCGTGCGTGCGCCTGCCCGCCGGCACCCGAGACCCTGCGTCTGCGCGTGGTGACTCAGATCCACACCGTCCGCTTCACCGTCGTCGAGGGGCCCGGTACGCCCTGACCGTCGAGGGCTTGCCTCCAGCCCGCCGAGGGCTTGCCTCCAGCCCGCCGAGGGCTGCGGCTCGCCATGCGAGTCGGATCCCGGTACCCCGATTGGGCGAGCGTGCGCACCCGTGGCAGAATGGATCGTCGCGCCGCCCGGCGCACCCGACGCAGAGGAGATCCATCATGGGTAAGACCGGTCGCAAGCGCCGCGCCCGCAAGAAGAACAAGGCGAACCACGGCAAGCGCCCCAACGCCTGAGTCCTTGCCGACCAGAACCGGGAGCCTCCACCGATCGGTGGGGGCTCTTCGCATGTGCGGACCGGACCCAAGCCCTCGGCGGACCGGACCCAAGCCCTCGGCGGACCGGACCCAAGCCCTCGGCGGACTGGACCCAAGCCCTCGGCGGACTGGACCCAAGCCCTCGGCGGAAAGGCAGCACGGGCGGCGGGGCTGGGTGGGGCGGCCTACGATGGCGGCATGCTCACGTTGACCGAGGTCGTTGCCCAACACAGCGACCTGACGGCGGAGGAGACGCTGTGGCTCTCGGGGTTGATCGACCAGTGGGACGTCCTGGCCGACCTGTCGTTCAGCGACCTCATCCTGTGGATCCCCGACGAGGACCCCAACGTGTTCTGGGCCGGGGCCCAGTGCCGCCCGACGACGGGCCCCACCGCGCTCGAGGACGACGTGGTGGGCGAGGAGATCGCCTACGACCCGGAGAGCCTCGTCACCGAGGCCTACCTGTCGCAGGAGATCTGCGCGACCAGCGGCAACAAGCTCCACGCGGGCATCCCCGTGGATGTGCACGCCGTCCCGATCATCCGCGGCGAGCGGGTCATCGCGGTCGTCGAGCTGCACACCAACCGAATGGGCGTCCGCGCGCCGGGCGCGTTGGAGGACACGTACCTCGAGACCGCCCAGATCCTCATGGACATGCTGAGGTCGGCTGCGTTCCCGACCGCCGGCGACAAGCCCGTCCCGTGGGAGACCCCCCGCGTGGGCGACGGGTCGTTGCGCCTGGACCGCAACGGCATCGTCACCTTCGCCAGCCCCAATGCGATGAGCGGCTTCCGCCGGCTCGGCTGGGGCGGCGACCTCCTCGGTGACGACCTGCGCGTCATGGCGGCCGAGTTGGCCGGAGGCAGCCGCGAGCCGGTCGAGCAGGTGGCTGCGCCCCTGCTCGTGGCGCAGCGCGTCCGCGAGCAGGAGGTCGAGACCCGGGGGGGCGCGCTCCGCCTGCGGGCCCAGCCGCTGCTGCTGGAGAACCGCAACGTGGGCTGGTTCGTGACCTGCCGCGACGTGACCGACCTGCGCAACCGCGAGCGCGAGCTCGTCACCAAGGACGCCACGATCCGCGAGATCCACCACCGGGTGAAGAACAACCTCCAGACGGTGGCGGCCCTGCTCCGCCTGCAGGCCCGCCGCACCACCTCGCCCGAGGCGTCCAGCGCCCTGACCGACGCCCAGAAGCGGGTCGCGGCCATCGCGGTCGTCCACGAGATCCTGTCCAAGGGGTTCGACGAGGTCGTCTGCTTCGACGAGGTGGCCGACCGCCTCATGACGATGGTGCGCGACGTGGCGTCCTCCCGCAGCAAGGTGGCGATGACGCGCGTGGGCAGCTTCGGCTGCATGCCCGCCGATGTCGCGACCAACCTCTCGCTGGTCTTCACCGAGGTCATCCAGAACGCCCTCGAGCACGGCCTGGGGGACGCCCCGGGCGAGGTCATCGTGCGCCCCTCCCAGAGCGACGGTCAGCTCCGCGTGGACGTCGAGAACGACGGGGCCCCGCTGCCGGATGACTTCTCGCTGGAATCCTCGCGCTCGCTCGGCCTGTCGATCGTGACCACGCTCGTGGCCGACCTCGACGGGACGTTCGAGGTGGTCAGCCGCCCCGGCGCGGAGGGGACGCGCGCGCGGATCGTCATCCCGCTCGAGCGGGCACGGGAGCGCACGGCCTGACGCGGGGCCCCGCTCAGGCGTCGGGGCCCACGCCCATGTGGGCGCGGATCGCCAGCGCCGCGGCGCCGCGTGCCCACTCGTCGTCGCCGACGACATCCACGACGACCTCGGGGGCCGGCAGGTGGTCGGGGCACATGCGGGCCACCTCGGTGCGGACGCGCCCCTCACGGCCGCCCAGGAGTGGCGCGCCCTCGCCGGCCACCAGGACGACCTCGGGGGCGGTGATCGCGGCCACGGTGCCGGCGAGTTGACCCACGGCGTCCGCGACCTCGTCGAGCAGTGCGGCCAAGGTGGGGTCGTCCTCGGCCAGGTCGGGCAGCGAGGGTAGGTCCTCCATCGTGAGCGGACGCCCCAGGGCCGCGGAGATCCGCTCGATGAGGATGACGCCGGTGAGCACGTCCTCCGCCTTGCGGCCGTCCAGCACGAGCACCGGGCCGACCATGCCGGCCGCGCCCTGACGCCCGGTCACCAGTTCGTCGCGGGCGACCAGCCCGACGCCGACACCGGCGCCGATGGTCACCACGACGAAGTCGTCGGTGTCGCGGCCCGCGCCGAACCAGTGCTCGGCGACGGTGAAGGCGTTCACGTCGTTGTCGATGGTCGTGGGCAGGCCCGTCTCCGCCTCCAGCAGCGCGGCCAGGTCGACGGGGGCGTCCCAGCCGAGGAAGCGCGCGCCGCGCACGAGGCCGTCCGGCCCGACGGTGGCCCCGAGCGATGCGCCCAGCGCGTCCGGCCGGGGGCGGCCCTCGGCGAGCTCGTCGACCAACGTGCACACGGCCGCGGTGACGTCGGCGGGGGAGAGGCGATCGCCGCGGCAGGACGCCGAGGTCAGGATCGTGCCGCGCAGGTCCGTGAGGACGGCGTGCAGCCCCTCGTGCGAGATCTTGAGGCCCACGAAGGTCGCGCTCTCGGCGGCGATGTCCAGGGGCAGGGCCGGGCGGCCGGTCCTGCGGCCCTTGGGCTGGCACTCGACCAGCAGGCGGGCCTGCACCATCGGGCGCGTCAGGCGGGTGACGCTGGCGGAACTCAGACCGAGGTCACGACCGAGGTCGGTCCGGGAGATGGGGCCACGCCGCAGCACGGTCAGCGCGACGCGCTGGCTGGTCGGGTCGAGGGCCCAACGCTGGGAGGCCATGCCCCATCATCCCCTTTCGCCGCCCGCTCTCAGGGGCGGGTACGTCGCGTCAGGTGCGGACGCGGGCGCGGGCGTTGCGTCGCTTCATCGCGCGGCGCTCGTCCTCCGACAGCCCACCCCACACGCCGTGGTCCTGCCCTGCGTCGAGGGCCCACTGAAGGCATTCGGTCCGCACGTCGCAGCGCGCGCAGACCTTCTTGGCCTCAGCGATCTGCATGATGGCCGGACCCGTGTTCCCCACGGGGAAGAACAACTCCGGGTCCTCTGTCAGGCATGCAGCCTGATGGCGCCAGTCCATGCGGCAACCACTCCTCGTGATGGGAAGGTGAAACGGACGTCGCGTGCCCGCGGGGGTATTCGGGCACGCCTTACTACCTTGCCAACTTGTCGGCGCGAAAACAAGAGGGCACGGCCGATGCTGATCGGGGATGTCCGACCGGTGGACATAGAATCTGCTGGTGCCCCAGTCCACCCGCGCCCTCCCGCCCGGCGTCCTGCTGTCCGCCTTCGCCACCCTGGGCCTGGCCCTGTTCACCCTGGTGATGGCGGTCCTGTCGTTCGCCGAGGGCCACGGCGCGTTCAGCGGGGGCGTGGCCCTGGCGCTGATGCTGTGGGGCGTGCTCGTGGGGGCCGGGTCGGTGCTGCTGCTGCGCGGCGCACGCTGGGCGCGGGGCCCCGTCATCGCGGCGGGCCTGCTGCACGCGTTCGCCTTCGGGCAGTTCGCGCTCAACAACGCGCCGCTGGCCTGGCTCGGCGCCGCCGCGGGGGTGGCCGCCGTGGTCGGCCTGGTGCTGCCCGCCAGCACCGGGTGGTTCACGCGCGGGAGCTGAGTTCCATCCCACCAGCGCCGGCGCGGGTCGTGCTGACCGCGGGCAGGTCGAAGCCCCGCCGGGCGTAGGCGTCCTGCAGCGCGGCCGTGAACGCCGCGAGCCGGCCGGCCGGCAGGAGGGCGATGACCGTCCCCCCGAAGCCGCCGCCGGTCATCCGTGCGCCCAGGGCACCGGACGCCAGCGCGACCTCGACCGCCAGGTCGACGGTGGGCACGGTGATCTCGTACTCGTCGCGCATCGACGCGTGCGAGGCGGTGAGCAGCGACCCGAAGACCGCCCAGTCCCCGGCCCCCAGCCCCTCTACGGCGGCCAGGACGCGGGCGTTCTCGGTGACGACGTGGCGCGTCCGCCGCACCAGCACCTCGTCACCGAGCCGGGCCAGCGCGGCAGGCAGGTCGGCCTCGGTGACGTCGCGCAGGGCCCGGACGCCGAGGGCGTCCGCCGCGCGCGCACAGGCCGCGCGGCGCTCGGCGTAGTGGCCGTCGGCCAGCACGTGCGGGCTGCGGGTGTCCACGAGCGCCAGGACGAGGTCGTCGGGCAGGGCGAACGGCACCTGCTCGGTGGTCAGCGTGCGGCAGTCGAGCAGCAGGGCGTGGTCGGTGGTGCACCACAGGCTGGCCCGCTGGTCCATCGGGCCGGTGGGGACGCCCATGAAGCCGTTCTCCGCTGCTTGGGCGACCGCGGCGAGCTCCTGGGCGTCGAGGCCGAGGCCGGCGAGCCCGTCGAGCGCCAAGGCGGTGGCGCACTCGATGGCGGCTGAGCTCGACAGGCCCCCGCCCAGGGGCACGGCGCTGTCGATGTCGAGGGTGACGGGGCCGATGGAGTGTCCGCGTTCGCGCAGCGCCCACACCACGCCGGCGACGTACCCCCACCAGGCCCGGGGGCCGGGGGACAGCTCGTCCAGGTCCACGGACTCGCCGAGCTGCGCCGACCCCACCCGGACGCCCGTGCCGCCGGCGGTCGCGGTGACCGTCGCCACGTGGCCGAGCGCAATGGGTAGGACGAAGCCCTCGTTGTAGTCGGTGTGCTCCCCGATCAGGTTCACCCGGCCCGGGGAGACGCCGATCGAGGACTCACTCATCGAACTCGTCATCGTCGTCGAGGCGGGCCAGCCAGGTGGCCAGCCGCTCCACGGGCACCTCGAACTCGGGGTTCAGGTCGACGAACGTGCGCAACTGCTCGGCAACCCAGGCGAGGGACACCTCGTCGGCGCCCCGCCTGGCCTCGAGCTCCTCGATGCCGCGGTCGGTGAAGTACACCGCTGGATCAGATCCCCTCGAACGCCTGGTCCAGGAGCACCTTCTCCTGCGCCTGGTGCACTTTGAGCAGGCCCACCGACGGCGAGGACGCCTCGGGACGAGCGCTCGGGCGGAGCTTGATCTCGCGGCCCCCCAGGCCCTTCGACAGTGCCTCGGGCAGGTGCAGGGCCATGAACGGCCACGGGCCCTGGTTGACGGGCTCGTCCTGCACGAACCGGATGTCGGTCACGTGCGGGTAGCGCTCCAGCTCCGCGACCAGGTCGTCGGTCGGCAGCGGGTAGAGGCGCTCCAGCGCGACGATGGCCACCTTCCCCTCCAGACCCCGCTTGGCGCGCTGGGCGACGAGCTCCCATCGGATCTTGCCAGAGCAGAGGATGACCGTCTGCACGGCCGACGGGTCGGTGATCGACGCGTCGCCGATGGCCGGACGCCACTTGCCGTCGGTGAACTCCTCGACCGGCGAGGCCGCGGCCTTGGAGCGCAGCATCGACTTCGGGGTCATGATCACCAGCGGGCGGTGCCAGTTCACATAGGTGTGCGTGCGCAGCAGGTGGAAGTGGGACGCCGGCGTGGACGGCTGGCAGACTGCCAGCGCACCCTCGGAGCACAGCTGCAGCCAACGCTCGATGCGCGCCGAGCTGTGGTCCGGCCCCTGGCCCTCGTAGCCGTGCGGCAGCAGCAGCGTGACGCCGGACTTCTGGGTCCACTTGGCATCGCCGGAGGAGATGAACTCGTCGGCGATGGTCTGGGCGCCGTTGGCGAAGTCACCGAACTGGCCCTCCCACAGCACCAGCGACTGCGGCGAGGCCACCGAGTAGCCGTACTCGAAGCCCATCGCCGCGTATTCGCTCAGCAGAGAGTCGAAGACGTGGAACTGGCCCTGATCCTCGGTCAGGTGCTTCAGCGGGATGTACTCCTCGTTGGTCACACGGTCGACGACCGCGGCGAACCGCTGGGAGAACGTGCCGCGGCGGCTGTCCTGGCCGGTGAGGCGGACGGTGCGGCCCTCCATGAGCAGCGAACCTAACGCGAGCAGTTCGGCCGTGGCCCAGTCGATCGGGCCGGACACGATGGACTCCGCGCGGCGCTGCATCTGCGGCAGCACCTTCGGGTGCACCGCGAAGCCTTCGGGATAGGTCACCTGGGCGTCGGCGATGCGCTGCATCGTCTCCTTGGTGATCGACGTGCCCTGTTCCTTGCCGAGCTTCGCCGGGTAGAACGGCACCTTGCGGTAGGAGTCGTCCTCCTCGCCGGCGGACTTGACCTCCTTGAACACACCCTCGAGGCGGGCGCGGAACTTCTCCATCACGCCCTCAGCGTCGTCGGTGGAGATGTCGCCACGGCCGATGAGCGCCTCGGTGTACAGGCGGCGCACGGAGCGCTTCTGCTCGATGAGGTCGTACATCTTCGGCTGCGTGAAGCTCGGGTCGTCGCCCTCGTTGTGGCCGCGGCGGCGGTACGCGATCAGGTCGATGATGACGTCCGCGTTGAACTTCTGGCGGTACTCGAACGCGAGACGCCCGACCCGCGCGACCGCCTCGGGGTCGTCACCGTTCACGTGGAAGATCGGGGCGCCGATGGCCTTGCCGACGTCCGTGCAGTACATGGACGAGCGGGACTCCGACGGGGCGGTGGTGAAGCCGACCTGGTTGTTGACCACGATGTGGATCGTGCCGCCGGTCTTGTAACCGCGCAGCTGGCTCATCTGAAGGGTCTCGTAGACGATGCCCTGGCCGGAGAACGAGGCGTCGCCGTGCAGCAGCACGGGCAGGACTGCGCCGTCCTCGAGCGTGCCCGCGGCGTCCATCTTGGCGCGCGCGATGCCCTCGACGACCGGGTTGACGGCCTCGAGGTGGCTCGGGTTGGCGGCCACCGACGTCTTGACCGTCCGGCCGGCGAGTGAGGTGAACTGGCCCTCGGCGCCCAGGTGGTATTTGACGTCGCCGGTGCCCATGACCTGGTTCGGGTCGATGGAGCCCTCGAACTCGCGGAAGATCTGGCCGTAGCTCTTGCCGACGATGTTGGCCAGCACGTTCAGGCGGCCGCGGTGCGGCATGCCGATCGTGACCTCCTCAAGGCCCTCGTTGGCGGCCCTGTCGCAGATCTCGTCCAGCAGGACGATGGTGGACTCGGCGCCCTCGAGCGAGAAGCGCTTCTGGCCGACGAACTTGGTCTGCAGGAAGGTCTCGAAGATCTCCGCCTCGTTCAGCTTGTCGAGGATGCGGAGGTGCTCGTCGCGACCCCAGCGGATGATCGGGCTCTCGAAGTACGACTCGACCCAGCGGCGCTGGCCGGTGTCGGCGATGTGCATGTACTCGACGCCGACGTGGCCGCAGTAGGCCGTGCGGAGCTGGGCCAGCACGTCCTTCAGCCTCATGGTCTCCTTCTCGTGGCCGCCGAAGACGCCCACGGGGAACTCGCGCTCGAGGTCCCAGATGGAGAGGCCGTGCGCCTCGAGCTCGAGCTCGGGGTGGCTGCGCTGCTGGTACTCCAGCGGGTCGATGTCGGCCATCAGGTGGCCCCAGCTGCGGTACGCGTTGATCAGCTGGAGGACGCGGGTGCCCTTGGCCAGCTCGTAAGAGCGGTGCGCCGAGTCGTCGGACGCCCAGCGCAGCGGCAGGTACGGCACGCGCAGCGACAGGTAGACCTCGTCATAGAAGTCGTGGTCGCCGATGATCAGTTCGTGCATCACCTTCAGGAACTCACCCGAGGTGGCGCCCTGGATGACGCGGTGGTCGTAGGTGCTGGTCAGCGTGGTGATCTTGCTGACGCCCAGCTCCTTGATGCGCTGGTCGGACGCCGCCTGGAACTCCGGCGGGTAGTCGATCGAGCCGACGCCCAGGATGAGGCCCTGGCCGGGCATGAGGCGGGGCACCGAGTGCGACGTGCCGATGCCGCCGGGGTTGGTCAGGGACGCCGTGGTGCCGGCGAAGTCGTCGACGGTGAGTTCGTTGTTGCGAGCCTTCTTGACCATCGCCTCGTAGGCCTGCCAGAACTCGCGGAAGTTCATCTGGTCGGCGGCCTTGATGTTCGGGACGATCAGGGTGCGCGTGCCGTCCGGCTTCGGCATGTCGATCGCCAAGCCGAGGTTGATCTGGTGGTTGGTGACCTGGACGGGCTTGCCGTTCTCCTCGTCGTAGGCGACGTTCATGTCCGAGACCATCGTGATGGCCTTGACCATGGCGTAGCCGAGCAGGTGGGTGAACGACACCTTGCCGCCGGTGGTGCGCGCGAGGTGCTTGTTGATGACGTCACGCTGCTCGATGATCAGCTTCATCGGCACGTGGCGGACCGAGGTCGCCGTCGGGATGGACAGCGACAGATCCATGTTCTTGGCCGTGCGCATCGGGGCGCCGCGCATCACGGTGCGGGTCGGCTCGGCGGACGTCTCGATCTTGCGGACCGCGGACGGACGGTTGGCCGAAAGACCGCCGGCGGAGCCGGGGTTCTTCGGGCGCGTGTTCGTCTCGGTGCGCGGCTGCGGGGCCGGGCTGGTGGTCGTCGGCGCCGGGGCGGACGCCTGGGGCTCCGTCGCGGGCTTCTGCGGCGCAGCCTCGGCGGCCTTGGGGGCAGGCGCGGGCGCCGCGGGGGCGGCCTGCTGCGGCGCCTCCTTCCTGGCGGGGGCCGGGGGAGCGGACGCAGGCTGGGCCGCCGCGGGGGCGGGGGTGGACTGCCCGGCACGACTGGCGAAGAACTCGCGCCAGGACTGATCCACCGCGTTGGGATCCTTCGTGTAGGCCTCGAACATCTCTTCGATGAGCCAGTCGTTGGCCCCGAAGTTCGAGAGGTCGTCGTTGGAGTTGTTGCCGGGCGCCGTCGCCACAATCGCCTTCTTCCATCAGATCGCACAGAGGCGACCCGTCGACATCGCCCCGCTCGCGATGGTACCGAGGATTCCCGGTGACCCATAACTCCCCGTGCCGCGTGGCGGAAACGCTGGTGAGGTCCGGTGCCCGGACGAAACTTCGCGGCGGCGCGTGTTCTGGCGCACACTGGGGGCATGGAGCCCGACGCCCCCGACCTCCGGCCCGCGCCGACGCGGTCCCCGGGTCTGCTGGCGGCGGCCGGAGGGGCCCTCGTCGTCGTCGTGGTCGGCGGCATCATCGGGGGCGTGCTGGCGACGCAGCAGCCCCCTGCGCCGACCGTGTCCGCACCCGAGCCGCCCGCGGTCTCGCCGGCGGCTCCGGTCGAGCCGGCCGACCCTGTCCTGATCACGCCCGAGCCCTCGCCGCTGCCCAGCCCGGTGGACCTCTCGACGCCGACCCCCACCCCGGTGCCGCAACCCGCGCCGACCACCCCGGCCGCGCACACGGCGTCCGCCGCGCCGACGACGCAGGCACCGGCCCGCACCACCGCGCCGACGCGGGTGCCGCCGCCGGGCAGTCGCCCCGACCCGACGTGGCTCAGCCAGGTTGCGGACGCCACCGGCGTGCCGCGCCGCGCCCTGGAGGCCTACGCCACCGCCACGCTCACCCTGCAGCGCGAGAAGGCGTCGTGCTCGCTCGGCTGGAACACCCTGGCCGCCATCGGGCAGATCGAGTCGCGGCACGGGTCCTACGGCGGGGCGAGGCTGGCCGCCGACGGCAGCACGAACCCGCGCATCATCGGTCCGGCGCTGAACGGGGAGGGGTTCGCGTCCATCCCCGACACGGACAAGGGCGCCCTCGACGGCGACGCCACCTGGGACAGGGCGGTCGGCCCGATGCAGTTCATCCCCTCGACGTGGCGCTCCTACGGCGCGGACGGCAACGGCGACGGTGCGAAGGACCCCCACAACATCGACGACGCGGCCCTGGCGGCCGGGCGCTACCTGTGCGCCTCGGGAGGCATGGGGAACGCCGGCGGCTGGCGCAATGCGGTGATCGGCTACAACCGTTCGGAGCAGTACCTCGCGGACGTGGCCCGTGTCGCGAACGAGTACGCGATGCGCGTCCCGCGCTGAGTGGTTGAAGAGAAAGGGCGCCCCCTGCAGGATTCGAACCTGCGCTCCCGCCTCCGGAGGGCGGTGCTCTATCCCCTGAGCTAAGGGGGCCCTGGCCCGAATGGGCCGACGACGACTGTAGCACGGTGGCGCGGGCGTCCGAGCGCTGGCGGGCGTCCGGGCGGCCCCGGCGGGTCTGGGAAACTGACGGCCATGACCCACATGCACGTCGCCGGCTCGATCCACGCGGACGCGGTGTCCGCCGCCCCGAACTGGCTCGTCAAGCCCACCGACGCGAACACCCTGGTCGACGGCCTGTGGAGCGGCACCGTCGCGCGCGGCGACGAGGGGGCCATCCGCATCGGCGGCCTGACGGTCAACGAGATCATCGAGCAGGTCGGGACGCCCGCCTACGTCATCGACGAGGTCGACTTCCGTGGCCGCGCCCTGACGTGGCGCCAGGCATTCGAGGACTGGAAGGTCTACTACGCCTCCAAGAGCTTCCTGTGCTCCACCGTCGCCCGCTGGATCCACGACGCCGGCCTCAACCTCGACGTCGCCAGCATGGGCGAGCTCACGGTCGCGCTGCGCGCCGGGTTCGACCCCGCCCGCATCGGCCTGCACGGCAACAACAAGTCGGACGCCCTCCTGCGGGTCGCGCTCACCCAGGGGGTGGGCCGCATCGTGGTGGACTCACCGGACGAGATCGCGCGCCTGGAGCGACTGACCGCCGAGCTGGGGGTGCGGGCCGCGGTGCAGATCCGCGTCACCACGGGCGTCGAGGCGCACACGCACGAGTACATCGCCACCGCCCACGAGGACCAGAAGTTCGGGTTCTCGATCGCCGGCGGGCAGGCCCTGGTGGCCCTGGTGCGCTGTTTCGGCAGCCCCAACCTCGACCTGCGGGGCATCCACTCCCACATCGGCAGCCAGATCTTCGACACGAACGGCTTCGAGGTGGCCGCCCGGCGCACGCTGCGCCTGATGAGCCAGTTCAAGGAGGCCACCGGCGTCACGCTGCCCGAGCTGAACCTGGGCGGCGGCTTCGGTATCGCCTACACGATCGACGACTCGCCGGCCACGGCCCAGGACCTGGCCCGCGGGCTGGACGAGATCATCGAGCACGAGTGCCGCGCGTTCGGCCTCGACAAGCCGATCCTCTCGGTGGAGCCAGGCCGTTCGATCTCCGGGCCCGCGGGCACCGCGCTCTACACCGTGGGCACGACGAAGAACGTCGAGCTTGGCGGGGGACAGCAGCGCCGCTACGTCTCGGTCGACGGCGGCATGAGCGACAACATCCGTCCGGCGCTGTACGCGGCCGAGTACTCGGCGGTGCTGGCCAACCGGGTCAGCCCGGAGTCGCCGGTGCTCTCCCGCGTCGTGGGCCTGCACTGCGAGGGCGGCGACATCCTCGTCCGCGACGTGTTCCTGCCGTCCGACACCGGCATCGGCGACATCCTCGCCGTGCCTGCCTCGGGCGCCTACAGCCGCTCCATGGCGAGCAACTACAACCACACCCCGCGCCCGCCGGTGGTGTCCGTCCGGGACGGTAGGATCACGACGTTGATCCGGCGGGAGACCCTGGACGACCTGCTGGCGCTCGACGCCGGCCTCGACGACAGCTTTGGTGAGGACTGAACTTCCATGATGACCCTCGGTGATGCCCCCGTGCGCGTGGCCCTGCTGGGCTGCGGCGTGGTCGGATCGCAGGTGGCCCGCATCCTGCTCGAGCAGGCCGACGACCTGCGCGCCCGCGTCGGGCGCCCGCTCGAACTCGTCGGCATCGGCGTCCGGCGGACGACTGATCGCCCGGGCATCGACCCAGCGCTGTTCACGACCGACGTCCCGTCGCTCGTCGCGCGCGAGGACGTCGACCTGGTCATCGAGCTGATCGGCGGCATCAACCCGGCCCGCGAACTGCTGCTCGCGGCGATCCAGGGCGGCAAGTCGGTCGTCACCGCCAACAAGGCGCTGCTGGCCCAGCACGGCGCCGAGATCTACGACGCCGCGGCCGCCGCCGACGTCGACGTCTACTACGAGGCGGCCGTCGCGGGCGCCATCCCGATCATCCGGCCCCTGCGCGAGTCGCTGGTCGGCGACGCCGTCACCGCCGTCAAGGGCATCGTCAACGGCACCACCAACTACATCCTCGACCAGATGCACACCCACAAGGTGTCCTTCTCCGACGCGCTGGCAGACGCCCAGCGCCTGGGCTACGCCGAGGCAGATCCGACCGCCGACATCGAGGGCCACGACGCCGCCGCGAAGGCCGCCATCCTGGCCTCCCTGGCGTTCCACACCCGCGTCACCCTCGACGACGTGGCCTGCGAGGGCATCTCGTCGGTGACCGCGGACGACGTCCGGGCCGCCGAGTCGCTGCGCTGCGTCATCAAGCTGCTGGCCCAGTGCTCGGTCTCCCCGGACGGGACGGTCGCCGTGGGCGTCCACCCGACGATGGTGCCGCTGGAGCACCCGCTCGCCGGCATCCGCGGCGCCTACAACGCCGTGTTCATCGAGTCGGTCAACGCCGGGCGCCTCATGTTCATGGGACCGGGCGCAGGCGGGTCACCCACGGCGTCCGCCGTGCTCGGCGACGTGGTCACCGCGGCCCGCAACCGTGTCCGCGGCGTGGCCGGCCACGGCGAGTCCGCCTACTCCACGCCGGGCATCACCGACCCGTCCTCGGTCGTGTCGGCCTACTACGTGGCCATGACCGTGCGCGACGAGCCGGGCGTGCTCTCGCGCGTGGCGGACGCCATGGCCCGTCGCGGCGTCTCGATCGCGGCCGTCCGCCAGGAGCAGACCAGCGGCGGGAGCGGCGCGCGGCTCGGCATCACCACCCACCGCGCCCCCGATGGCAACGTCCGCGCGGTCGTCGACGAACTGCTCGGGGGCGGCGACGTCCTGGGCGATGTGCGCGTCCTGCGCGTGGAAGGAGCCTGACCGTGCTGGTGGCCTGCCTCGACCTCGAAGGCGTCCTCGTCCCGGAGATCTGGATCAACGTCGCCGAGCGCACCGGCGTCGACGCGCTGCGGCTCACGACGCGCGACATCGCCGACTACGACGAGCTGATGACCCACCGCCTGCGCGTGCTCGACGAGCACGGCATCACCCTGTCGCAGATCCAGGAGGTCATCGGGGGCCTCGGGCCGCTGCCCGGCGCGGCCGAGTTCCTCGACTGGCTGCGCGAGCGGTTCCAGGTCGTGATCCTGTCGGACACCTTCTACCAGTTCGGCATGCCGCTGATGGCGCAGCTGGGACACCCGACGCTGCTGTGCCACAACCTCGAGGTCGCCGACGACCGCATCGTCGCCTACCACCTTCGCCAGGCCGACCAGAAGACCAAGGCGGTGGCGGCCTTTCAGTCGCTGAACCTGCAGGTCGTCGCCACCGGTGACAGCTACAACGACACCGGCATGCTGGGCCAGGCCGAGGCCGGCATCCTGTTCAGCCCGCCGGACAACGTCGTGGCCGAGTTCCCGCAGTACCCCGTCGCCCGCGACTACGACGAACTGCGCGCCGAGTTCCTCCGGGCGGCCGAGCGTGTCGCCGCAGGCTGACCCGACACGCGTCGACGCCGAGCGCGCCCCCCTGACCGTCCGCTCGGTGCTGTGGGGGCTGCTCCTGCTCCTGCCTCCGCTGGTCTCCGGCCTGCACATCGCGGCGGTCACCATCCCCGGCGGCAGCTTCGTGCCGTGGGAGCCGGCGATGATCGACCTCGACGTCTACCGCCGCACCGGCAGCATGCTCCTGCAGGGCCAGGACTTCTACGTCGCCGAGGGCCTGCCGTGGATCTACCCCCCGTTCGCGGCGCTGTTGACCGTGCCGCTGGCGATCATCCCGCTCGCCGCCGCCGAGGTGGCGTGGATCACCGTGACCATCCTGCTCCTGATGGCCATCCTGTACCGGCTCGGGCTCTCCGGCTGGGTGCTGTCCCTGGCGGCCACCGCCGCCGTCTGGCTCGTCGAGCCCGTCCGGGAGACGCTGGGCTTCGGCCAGTTGGGGGTGCTCCTGGTAGCCGCCGCCGTCCTCGACTCGATGCCCGGACGCCGCCTCCTGCCCCAGCGGTTCCTGCCCGAGGGCGCCCTCGTGGGCGTGGCCACTGCGGTCAAGCTGACCCCGGCCACCGTCGCGGCCACCCTCTTCTTCGCCAGACGCCCGCGCCCCGGCCTTGTCGCCTTCTTCACGTTCGTCGCCGCGACCGGTCTCGGGTTCCTGCTGCTGCCGCGCGAGAGCATGCACTACTGGAGCGGCCTGGCCTCGGGCGACTCGGGCATCAACGCGGGCATCATCTTCCACACCAACCAGTCGATCATGGGCGCTTGGGCGCGCCTGTTCGGCGAGCTCAGCCGGGGCGGTCTGGTGCTGAGCGCACTCGTGGCGGTGCTGGGCATCTGGTCTGCCGCGGTGGTGTACAGGTCGGGTGAGCAGCGCCTGGCCATCTGCGTCGCCGGCATCACCAGCCTGCTGGCCTCCCCGATCAGCTGGTCCCACCACTACGTGTGGATCGTGCCGCTGGCAGTCGTCCTGCTCCAGGACCGTCACCTGGCCCGGGGGCTGCGCGTCTTCGGCCTCCTCTACGTGATCTGGGTCGTGGCGGCGCCCTTCAAGCAGCTCCCGGGCGGCGACGGCGTCGAGGCCACCTACAACGTTGGCCAGCAGGTGGTGGTCAACCTCGGCGTTGCGGCGGGCCTGGTGCTCGTGCTGGCCAGCGGCGTCGTCGCTGCGCGCCGCGTCAGGGCGGGTCGGGCTGCCGGGGACGGCGTGCTACGCTAAACACCGCACGTGAGCGTGTGATCGCCTGCACAGGTCGGGCGGCCGGTTAATTCGGCGATGACCTGTCCCTTGAACCTACGGCGCTTGCCGGGCCTCGGGCTCGCGCTGCGCCGCACACCTCGACCGGCATGGTGCCGCGCGGGGAACACGAGAGGACCTTCGTGACCAACATCGACTCGATGCTCCTGCCCGACCTGAAGAAGGTCGCCAGCTCGCTCGGCGTGAAGTCCGCCGGCCTGCGCAAGGCGGATCTCGTCGCAGCCATTCGGTCCGCCCAGGGCGGCAGCGCCCCGGCGCGGGCGACCGCGGAAGCCGCGCAGGCCCCCGCCCAGGCCGAGGGTGCCCCACGCACGCGCCGTCGCGCCGGCCGTCCCGAAGGCGCCCCCGAGGCGGCCCCCACCGCCCGGCCCGAGCAGCAGGCCGAGGCGCGCCGCGAGGAGCCCCACCAAGAGGAGTCCCGGTCGGAGGCCCCCATCGGCCAGGACGACGTCGCGTCACGCCTGGAGGCGCTCGCCGCCGAGCCGGGCCGCCGCAGCCGCAACCGGAACCGCAACCGCGACGTCGGGGGCGAGGGTGGCGCCCAGGCCGAGGGCCAGGGCGAGTCCGCCGCGTCCGAGGCCGAGCAGCGCCCCCCGCAGCAGAACCAGAACCAGGGGGGCCAGAACAACCAGTCCCGCAACGACTACGACGACGACGGCCAGGGCGGGCGACGCAACCGCCGCCGCCGCAACCGTGACCGCAACAGCACCAGCAACAACCGCCAGCGGAACAACCGCGGCCAGGGCCCCGACCTCAGCCGCATGGAGGCCGAGCCGACCGTCTCCGAGGACGACGTCCTCACCCCGATCCAGGGCATCCTCGACGTGCTGGACAGCTACGCGTTCGTCCGCACCGGCGGCTACCTGCCGGGCCCCGGCGACGCCTACGTGTCCCTGTCGATGGTCAAGAAGTGGAACCTCCGCAAGGGCGACATCGTCACCGGCGTGATGCGCTCCCAGCGCGAGGGGGAGCGGCAGAAGTACAACCCGCTCGTCCGCGTCGAGACGATCAACGGCACCGACCCCGAGCAGGCCAAGGGCCGCCCCGAGTTCAACAAGCTGACTCCGCTCTACCCGCAGGAGCGCTTCCGCCTGGAGACGACCCCGACCAACATGACCGGGCGCATCATCGACCTGGTCGCGCCCATCGGCAAGGGCCAGCGCGGCCTGATCGTGTCCCCGCCGAAGGCCGGCAAGACGATGGTGATGCAGTCGATCGCGAACGCGATCGTCGCCAACAACCCCGAAGTGCACCTCATGGTCGTGCTCGTGGACGAGCGCCCCGAGGAGGTCACCGACTTCCAGCGTTCGGTCAAGGGCGAGGTCATCGCGTCCACCTTCGACCGCCCCGCCGACGACCACACCACCGTCGCTGAACTGGCGATCGAGCGCGCCAAGCGCCTGGTCGAGCTGGGCCACGACGTGGTCGTGCTGCTGGACGGCATCACGCGCCTCTCGCGCGCCTACAACCTGGCGGCACCGGCGTCCGGCCGCATCCTGTCCGGCGGTGTCGACTCGGCCGCGCTGTACCCGCCGAAGAAGTTCTTCGGCGCCGCGCGCAACGTCGAGAACGGCGGCTCGCTGACGATCCTGGCCACGGCCCTGATCGAGACCGGCTCGAAGATGGACGAGGTGATCTTCGAGGAGTTCAAGGGCACCGGCAACATGGAGCTGCGCCTGCGACGCGAGATGGCCGACAAGCGCATCTTCCCGGCCATCGACGCCGTCGCGTCCGGCACGCGCCGCGAGGAGCAGCTGATGACCCGCGAGGAGCTCGCCATCATGTGGAAGCTCCGCCGCGTGCTGTCCGGCCTCGACGACCAGGCCGCCCTCGAGATGCTGATCAACCGCCTGAAGAAGACGCAGACCAACCTCGAGTTCCTGCACGTCATCAGCCGCACGACGCCCACGAACGACTGACTCCGCGCGCACGGCGTCCCGGTTTGGGATCGGGGCGCCCGTGCGACTACCATGGACCCTCGGTGCCGGTTCACGCCCGGGCCCCATGGCCCACCCTGTTCGTTCGGCGACCCGGCACGACACCATCGCAAGGAGACTTTCATGAAGCAGGGCATCCACCCGGACTACGTGGAGACCCAGGTCAGCTGCACCTGTGGCAACACGTTCACCACCTTCTCCACCGCCAAGGGCGGCACCATCCGCGCCGAGGTCTGCGCGGCCTGCCACCCCTTCTACACCGGCAAGCAGAAGATCCTCGACACCGGCGGCCGCGTCGCCCGCTTCGAGAAGCGCTACGGCGCCAAGAAGGGCAACTGACTTCTTCGCACGCCGGGTGCCAGCATCACGCTGGCACCCGGCGTTGTTTTCGTTCCCAAGGAGGGGAGACCAGGTGTTGACCAACGCGGACGCGCTGCGCGCCGAGTACGCCGAGCTCGAGCAGCGGATGGCCGACCCGGCCACGCATGCCGACACGGCGCTGTCCCGCAAGGTCGGACGCCGCTACTCCGAGCTGACCGGCGTCGTCCGGGCCCTGAACGAGCACGACGCCCTCACCGAGGACCTGGCGGCGGCACGTGAGCTCGCGGCCGACGACCCCGACTTCGCCGAGGAGGCGCAATCGCTCGAGGAGCGACTGGCGACGGCGTCGGAGCGCCTGGCCCAGCTGCTGGCGCCCCGCGACCCGCACGACTCCCTCGACGCGCTCGTCGAGATCAAGTCGGGCGAGGGCGGCGAGGAGTCGGCCCTGTTCGCCGGCGACCTCTTCCGCATGTACAGCAGGTACGCCGAGGCGCGTGGGTGGAGGGTCGAGGTGCTCGACTCCACCGAGTCCGACCTCGGCGGCATCAAGTCGCTCACGATGGCGGTGAAGGGCCCGGCCAGCGCCGGCCCGGACGCCTCGCCGTACGGGGTGCTGAAGTTCGAGGGCGGCGTGCACCGCGTGCAGCGGGTGCCGGTGACAGAAGCGCAGGGGCGCATCCACACCTCGGCGGCCGGCGTGCTCGTCATGCCCGACGTCGAGGACGACTCCGACCTCGACGTCTCCGAGGACGACCTGCGCGTCGACGTCTACCGCAGTTCGGGCAAGGGCGGCCAGGGCGTCAACACCACCGATTCGGCCGTCCGCCTCACCCACCTGCCTACCGGCCTGGTGGTGACCTGCCAGAACGAGCGCAGCCAGCTGCAGAACAAGGCGTCCGCGCTGCGCATCCTCAAGGCGCGCCTGGCCGCCCTGGCCGAGGAGCAGGCCGCGGCCGAGGCGTCCAGCGCGCGCAGGTCGCAGGTGCGCACGGTAGACCGCTCCGAGCGCATCCGCACGTACAACTTCCCCGAGAACCGCATCGCTGACCACCGCATCGGTTACAAGGCGCACAACCTGGACGCGGTGCTGGGCGGCGACATGTCTGGAGTGATCGAGGCCCTGCAGGCCGCAGACCTGGCCGAGCGTCTCGGTGCTGCCGGTGCCTGAGTCGGCCTCGACCCTCGTCGCGCGGCTGTCCCGCCGGGTCCCGGCCCACGAGGCGCGCATCCTGCTGGCACACGTCCTCGGCACCGAGCCCAGCCGCCTCCTGCTGGCCGGCGCCCCCGACGAGGCGCAGCGCGCCCGGCTGGACGCCCTCGTCGAGCGGCGCGTCGCGGGGGAGCCGCTGCAGCACCTGACCGGCCTGGCGCCGTTCCGCACCGTCGAGCTCGAGGTCGGCCCCGGCGTGTTCATCCCGCGCCCGGAGACCGAGGTGATGACCGGCTGGGTGTTGGAGCGCTTGGCAGGGGCGGCCCGCCCCGTCGTCGTCGAGCTGTGCGCCGGGTCGGGCGCGATCACCAAGGCGCTCGCGACGGAGTTCCCGGACGCCGCCTACCACTGCGTCGAGCTCTCCCCGGACGCGCACGCCTACCTGGTCCGCAACCTCGCCGGCCTGGACGTCGACGTGCGCCTCGGCGACATGGCCGACTCCTTCGGCGACCTGGACGGCACCGTCGACTTCGTCGTGGCCAACCCCCCCTACGTCCCGCTCGAGCACTGGGCGGACGTACCCGCCGAGGTGCGCGACTTCGACCCCACGCTCGCCCTGGTGTCGGGCGCCGACGGGCTGGACGCCATGCGCGTGGTCGCCGACGTCGCCGCCCGCCTGCTGCGGCCCGGCGGCTGGGTGGCCGCCGAACACGCCGAGGTGCAGGAGGAGTCGGCGCCGGGGGTGTTCGTGCGCCAGGGATCGTTCACGGCCGTCTCCGACCATCCCGACTTCACCGAGCGGGCACGGTTCGTGACAGCCCGGCGGGGTGGCAGGATGGCTCCGTGACCCACATCGTCCTTGACATCACGGACGCCGAGGCGGCCCACACGGCGGCGGCCGAGGCCGTGGCCCGCGGCGAGGTGATCGTGCTGCCGACCGACACCGTCTACGGCGTCGGCGCGCAGGCCACCTCGGGGGCCGCCGTGCAGCGCCTGCTCGACGCCAAGCAGCGGGGCCGCGACCTGCCCCCGCCGGTGCTCGTGGCGGAGGTGGCGATGGTGCGCGCGCTGGCGACGGACCTCGACGACCGCCTGCACGGGCTGGCCGAGGCGTTCTGGCCCGGGGCGCTCACCGTCGTCCTGCGCGCTCGCGACGCCCTGCGCATGGATTTGGGGGACCGGGGCGACACCATCGCCGTCCGCGTGCCCGACCACGCGTTCACCCGCGAGCTGCTGCGCCGCACCGGCCCGCTGGCCGTGAGCAGCGCCAACGTGCACGGGAACGACGCCGCACTCACGATCGCGGACGCCGTCGCCCAGCTCGGCGACGCGTGCTCGGTGTACCTGGACGCGGGGGAGATGGCGGGCCCGGTGCCGTCCACCATCGTCGACCTGACCGGGCCGAGGGCCCGCGTCCTGCGCGCCGGCCGCATCACCGTCCAGGAGCTCAACGAGGCCGTCCCCGGCCTGGTCGAGCAGAGCGAGGAATCGCACGAGGGCTGAGGTGCGCGAATACCTCCTGGTGCTCCTGGTCGCCGCCGGCGTCACGTACGTCGGGGCGAGCCTGGCGCGGCGGTTGGCGTTCCGCTGGAACGCGGTGGCGCTCGTGCGCGACCGCGACGTGCACACCACACCCATCCCGTACTTCGGCGGGATCGCGATGCTGGCGGGCACCACCGCCGCGCTCATCCTCGCGACCAACCTGCCGTGGCTGGGCCGCTTCGAGCTGGTCCAGCGCGACGCCTGGGCCGTGTTCTGGGCGGCGCTGCTGATCTGCACCGTGGGCGTGGCCGACGACCTGTTCGAGTTGGGCGCGATTGCCAAGCTGGCCGGCCAGACCCTCGCCGCGGGGATCGTCGTGCTCAACGGCGTGAAGTTCTACTGGATCCCGCTGCCGGACCGCATCATCGCCCTCGACAACGTCGCCTCCATCGCGGTGGCCGTCTTTGTCATCCTGGTGTGCGTGAACGCCATCAACCTCATGGACGGCCTCGACGGCCTGGCCGCCGGCGTGGTCGGCATCGGGGCCGGGGCGTTCTTCGTGTATGCCTACCTGCTCAGCTACGAGCAGGACCTGGTCCGCGCCACGACGAGCTCGCTGCTCACCGTCGCCGTGGTCGGGGTGTGCCTGGGCTTCCTGCCGCACAACATCCACCGAGCGCGCATGTTCATGGGGGACTCCGGCTCGATGCTGCTGGGCTTCCTGCTCGCCACGTCGATGATCAGCCTCACCGGCCAGCTGGACCCCTCGCGGGTGAACCCGAGCGGAGGCGTCCTCATCTCGTCCTACCTGCCGCTGCTGCTGCCGATCGCCGTGATGGCGTTGCCGTTCCTCGACCTGGTCACCGCCTACATCCGGCGCACCGCGGCCGGGCGCC
Source organism: Propioniciclava sinopodophylli (assembly GCF_004324755.1). Lineage (GTDB taxonomy): Bacteria > Actinomycetota > Actinomycetes > Propionibacteriales > Propionibacteriaceae > Propioniciclava > Propioniciclava sinopodophylli. The sequence goes on along the minus strand of NZ_SDMQ01000007.1, from coordinate 43,013 downwards.
TGTGGTACCAGGCCGACAAGCAGCACCTCCACCACCGCATGCTCGAGCTGGGGCACTCCCACCGCATGGCCGTCGCCCTGCTGTGGCTGTGGTCGGCGGTCATCGCGTTCGGCGTCGTGCTGATCGGCGTCGCGGACGCCTGGTGGTCGGCGCTCGTCCTGCCGGTCGGCCTGACGGTGGCCGCCCTCCTCACGTTCCGCCCCCGCAGGAGGACCCTCCATGACTGAGCCCGGGCGGCGCCGTCCGCTCAGTCCGCACGTCCGCCGCGCCCAGCAGCTGCTGCAGGCGGGCCTGGTCGGGGGACACGTCGCCGCGCTGACCATCGTCGGGCTGTTCCTCGCCCTCGGCGGCCCGAACGCCGGCGCCACGGCCGCCATCGGCGCGGCGGTGACGATCGTCTTCTACACGATCGCGCTCGGCGTTCAGATGGCGGTGGCGGACGCCTCGCCCAAGGTGGTCCTGTTCGCGTGGTTCGCCTCCTACGTCACCCGGGTGAGCCTGCTGGGCGTCTGCCTGGCCGCCGTGCTGGCGAACGCAGAGCGCTGGGCGTGGCTCGACCCGGTCGCCCTGTTCGTTGCCGTGGTGGGCACGGTGCTCGGCTGGCTGGTCCTGGAACTGTTCGTCTATTCGCGCATGAGGGTGCCCGTCTACGACGATCCGTCGTAATTCTCAGGGTGTCATCAATGTGACTCGGCGCCCGGGCCGTTGCTAGAGTCCTCCACGCACCCGGTCGTGAGCGCCAAGCGCCTGCTCCGGGGGACTGTCCGGGCGAAGGAAATGCAAGGAGGCGCAATGGGTGGGCTTGATGGGCTGATCCTTCCGCTGGAGGGCGGCGCATGGCCCCCGGGCGAGCACAGCTTCGCCTCTCGTCCCCTGTTCCCGGGAGTTCTCCCGGACTGGGTGAACAACCACGTCGCCCAGGCCGTCATCGGTGCCGTCCTGGTGATCCTGTTCTGGTTGTGGATGGCGCGCGGCCAGTCGGTCGTCCCGGGCAAGAAGCAGACCTTCGGTGAGCTCGCGTACGACTTCGTGCGCAACGGCATCGCCCGCGACATCCTGGGCCCTGAGTTCCGCAAGTATCTGCCGCTGCTGCTGACGCTGTTCTCCTTCATCCTGGTGAACAACCTGTTCGGCCAGTTCGCGCTGTTCATGTTCCCGACCTTCTCCAAGATCGGCTTCGCCTGGGGCCTGGCCCTGGTGGCGTGGCTCGTCTACAACGGTGCGGGCATCAAGAAGCACGGCCTCTTCGGCTACCTCAAGCACGCGACGCTCCCCGCAGGCGTCCCGAAGTTCCTGTGGCCGCTGATCATCCCCCTGGAGTTCCTTTCCAACATCATCGTCCGGCCGCTGACGCTCGGCCTGCGTCTGTTCGCCAACCTGTTCGCCGGCCACCTCGTCATCGTGGTGTTCGTCGTCGGTGGCACGATGCTGCTGAGCACGGCCGACCAGATGGGCACCGCCTTCCCGGTGCCGCTGCTGAACGTCGCCGGTGTCGTGTCGATCCTGTTCAGCTTCGCGATCTTTGCCCTGGAGCTGCTGGTCGGCTCCATCCAGGCCTACATCTTCACCGTCCTCACCGCCCAGTACGTGTCCTCGGCGATCGCCGAAGACCACTAAACCCACGAGCTTTCGTCAGAAAGAAACCATCCGAAAGGAACGAACCATGCTCCTCTCCCTCCTGGAGATCAACGGCTCGATCAACATGATCGGCTACGCGCTGGCGACCCTCGGCCCGGCCCTCGGTGTGGCCTGGATCTTCGCGTCGGTCATCAACGGCACCGCGCGTCAGCCCGAGGCCCGTGGCGCCATGATGGGCACCGCGTGGATCGGCTTCGCCGTGGTCGAGGCGCTCGCCATCATCGGCATCGCCCTCGCCTTCGTCCTCAGCTGATGTGAGGCCCTCCATGCTGCCCCTCGCCGGAGAATCTCCTCTGGGCCCGCTCCTCCCGGAGCACCCCGAGGAGCTCTACGTCGGCATCGTCCTCTTCCTGATCATCCTCGCGGTGATGTGGAAGGTGGTCGTGCCGATGTTCGAGAAGACGTACGCCGAGCGCACGGCCGCCATCCAGGGCGGCATCCAGAAGGCCGAGGCCGCCCAGGCCGAAGCCGCCGCCGCGCTCGAGGAGTACAAGGCCCAGCTGTCCAGCGCCCGTGAGGAGGCCTCGCGCATCCGCGAGGAGGCCAAGACCCAAGGTGCTGCGATCGTGGCCGACATGCGCCAGCAGGCCACCGAGGAGAGCAGCCGCCTGCTCGCCAATGCCAAGGCCCAGATCGAGGCCGAGCGTGCTGCAGCCGTGAACTCGCTCCGCTCCGAGATCGGTGGTCTCGCGATCACGCTGGCCGGCCGCATCGTCGGTGAGTCACTGGATGACGACGAGCGCGCCCGCCGCACGGTGGACCGCTTCATCGCCGACCTCGAGACCCAGTCGGTGGAGCAGGCATGAGCGCAGCCGCCGAGTCCCGACTGAAGGCCTTGGACGCCGTCCTGGACGCGCAACCTGCTTCCGAGGTCCTGGCCGACGAGCTGTTCGCCGTCGTGGAGGCACTGGGCGCCCAGCCCACCCTCCGCCGTGCGCTGACAGACCCGTCCACGCCGGACGCCGTGCGGTCCCAGCTCACGCAGTCGCTGTTCGGGGACCGCGTCAGCGGGGCCACGGTGGCGGTGCTGTCGGAGGCCGCGCGTGTCCGCTGGGGCACCGCCGGGTCCTTCATCACGGCGCTGGAGCGCCAGGGCGTCCGCGCCCTGCTCCGCGTCGCCCAGGAGGCCGGGCAGCTCGACGAGCTGGAGGACCAGCTCTTCAAGGTCGAGCGCCTGGTGGACGCCAACCCCGAGCTGCGCCGCACGCTCGGTGATCGTCGGACGCCGATCGAGGCCCGCCAGGCCCTTCTCGGCGACCTGATCGAGGGCCGGGTGCTCCCGACCGTCGCGAGCCTCGCCCGCCGGGCGGTGGCCGCACGGAAGCGCACCTTCGACCTCACCGTCGAGGACTACCTGAAGTCCGCCGCCGAGTTGCGCGAGCGCGCGGTGGCGACCGTGACGGTGGCCCGACCCCTCACCGAGGAGCAGCAGGCCCGCATCAAGGCCGCACTCTCCCGCCAAACTGGCCGTGACGTGAACCTGCGAGTCGTCCTCGACCCGGGTGTCATCGGCGGTGTGCACGTGACCCTGGGTGACGAGGTCATCGAGGGAACCGTGGCTGGGCGTCTGACCGACGCACAGCGCAAGCTGGCCTGACGGCCAACCCAGACCTGATCACAAGCAAGCAGCGACGCAAGCGAAGGAACGCATTCGACATGGCGGATCTGACCATTCGTCCCGACGAGATTCGGGATGCCCTCGACCGGTTTGTTTCCAACTACACGCCGGACACCTCCACCCGTGAGGAGGTCGGCACCGTCGTGACGTCGGGTGACGGCATCGCGCGCGTCGAGGGACTGCCCTCGGCCATGGCGAACGAGCTGCTGGAGTTCTCCAACGGCACGCTCGGCATCGCGCTGAACCTCGACGTCCGCGAGATCGGTGTCGTCGTGCTGGGCGAATCCGAGGGCATCGAGGAGGGCTCGCAGGTGCGCCGCACCGGCGAGGTGCTCTCCGTGCCCGTGGGTGACGGCTACCTCGGCCGCACCGTGGACGCGATGGGCAACCCCATCGACGGCCTCGGCGAGCTGGCAGGTGTGACCGACCGCCGCACGCTCGAGCTCCAGGCCGCCGGCGTCATGGACCGCCAGGAGGTCCGCGAGCCGCTCCAGACCGGCATCAAGGCCATCGACGCCATGATCCCGATCGGCCGCGGCCAGCGCCAGCTCATCATCGGCGACCGCAAGACGGGCAAGACCGCCATCGCGGTCGACGCGATCATCAACCAGAAGGCCAACTGGGCCACCGGTGACCCGACGCAGCAGGTCCGCTGCATCTACGTCGCGATCGGCCAGAAGGGCTCCACGATCGCGGCCCTGCGCAAGACGCTGGAGGAGGCCGGTGCGATGGACTACACCACCATCGTGCACGCCCCGGCGTCCGACCCCGCCGGCTTCAAGTACATCGCGCCTTACGCGGGCTCTGCGATCGGCCAGCACTGGATGTACCAGGGAAAGCACGTCCTGATCATCTTCGACGACCTCACCAAGCAGGCCGAGGCCTACCGCGCCATGTCGCTGCTGCTGCGTCGTCCCCCGGGCCGCGAGGCGTACCCCGGTGACGTCTTCTATCTCCACTCCCGCCTGCTGGAGCGCTGCGCCAAGCTGAGCGACGAGCTGGGTGGCGGTTCGATGACCGGCCTGCCGATCATCGAGACCAAGGCCAACGACGTCTCGGCGTACATCCCGACCAACGTGATCTCGATCACCGACGGCCAGATCTTCCTGCAGTCCGACCTCTTCAACGCCAACCAGCGCCCCGCGATCGACGTCGGCATCTCGGTGTCCCGCGTCGGTGGTGCCGCCCAGGTCAAGGCCATGAAGGGTGTCGCTGGCACTCTCAAGATCTCGCTGGCCCAGTACCGCGACATGCAGGCGTTCGCGATGTTCGCGTCCGACCTGGACGCCGCCTCCCGCCGCCAGCTGGACCGGGGCGCACGCCTCACCGAGTTGTTGCGCCAGGGCCAGTACCAGCCGTACCCGGTCGAGGACCAGGTCGTCTCCGTGTGGGCCGGCACCAACGGCCACTTCGACGACATCGCCGTCGAGGACGTCCTCCGCTTCGAGAGCGAGCTGCTGGAGCACCTGCGCCACAACACGCCGATCCTGGCGACCATCGCCGAGACGAAGAAGTGGGACGACGACACCGCCAACGCGGTGGTCGCCGAGATCAAGAAGGTCAAGGAGGGCTTCCGCGCCTCTGACAAGGCCGCCCCGGCAGCCGACCAGCCCGGCGCCAAGGCGCTCGGTGACGACGAGGTCGATGCCGAGAAGATCGTGATCAAGAAGGGCTGAGCATGGCGTCCAGTCTGAGGGAGCTTCGACAGCGACGTAAGTCGGTGTCGGCGACCAAGAAGATCACCAAGGCGATGGAGCTCATCGCTGCGTCCAAGGTCATCCGGGCGCAGCAGGCGGCATCCAAGGCCCTGCCCTACACCCGGGAACTGAACCGGGCGGTCTCCGCCCTGGCGACGCACTCGGCCAACCTCGAGCACCCGCTCACCACCCGGGTGGAGCGGCCGCGCCGTGCGGCCCTGCTGGTTCTCACGTCGGACCGTGGCATGAACGGCGCCTTCAACTCCAACGTCCACAAGACGGGCGCGCGCATGCGGGCCCGGCTCGAGGAGCAGGGGATGGAGGTCAAGCGCTACGTCGTCGGTCGCAAGGGCATCGGCTACATGAAGTTCCGTGAGCTGAGCATGGCGCAGACGTGGGAGGGGTTCAGCGACGCCCCCACGTTCGCCAACGCCCACGAGATCGCGGACGTGCTCATCAAGGACTTCCTCACCCCGTACGAGGAGGGCGGCGTCGACGAGATTCACGCCGTCTACACCCGTATGGAGTCCATGCTCACCCAGACCCCGCGCGTCCGTCGGCTGCTGCCGCTCGAGGTCGTGGAAGGTGTCACGGAGCTGGGGGAGCAAGACCACATCCCGCAGTACGACTTCGAACCTGATGCCGCGACGGTGCTGGACGCCGTCATGCCCGTCTACGTGCGCAGCCGCGTCTGGTTCTACCTGCTGCAGTCGTCGGCATCGATCCTGGCCAGCCAGCAGCGGGCCATGAAGTCGGCCACCGACAACGCGAACCAACTGATCGAGTCCCTGACGCGTGAGGCCAACCAGGCGCGCCAGGCGGAGATCACCCAGGAAATCACCGAGATCGTCGGTGGAGCCAGCGCGCTCGCCGAGTCGAGCGCCCAGGACTGAGGCGAGAGAGGCAACCATGACCCTGACTGCTGAGAACCCCACCACGACCGGTGTCGGCCGCGTCGCGCGTGTCATCGGCCCGGTGGTGGACGTCGAGTTCCCCGCCGACCAGATGCCCGCCATCATGAACGCGGTGAAGATCAAGATCGACGCCGGCGAGCTCTCCCGTGAGATCACGGCCGAGGTCGCGCTGCACGTCGGCGACAACATCGTCCGCGCCATCTCCCTGAAGCCCACCGACGGCATGCGTCGCGGGACCGAGGTCGTCGACACCGGCGCCCCGATCTCCGTGCCCGTCGGCGACGTCACGAAGGGCCGCGTCTGGAATGTGACCGGTGACTGCCTCAACGAGGACATCTCCGGCATCGAGATCAACGAGCGCTGGCCGATCCACCGCCCGGCACCCAAGTTCGAGGACCTCGAGCCCAGGACCGAGATGCTCGAGACCGGCATCAAGGTGCTCGACCTGCTCACCCCGTACGTGAAGGGCGGCAAGATCGGCCTGTTCGGCGGCGCCGGCGTCGGCAAGACCGTCCTCATCCAGGAGATGATCTTCCGCATCGCCCACAACTTCGGTGGCACCTCGGTGTTCGCCGGCGTGGGTGAGCGCACCCGTGAGGGCAACGACCTCATCAACGAGATGATCGAGGCCGGCGTCATGAAGGACACCGCCCTGGTGTTCGGCCAGATGGACGAGCCGCCGGGCACCCGCCTCCGCGTCGCCCTGTCGGCCCTGACGATGGCGGAGTACTTCCGCGACGTGCAGAACCAGGACGTGCTGCTCTTCATCGACAACATCTTCCGGTTCACCCAGGCAGGTTCCGAGGTCTCCACGCTGCTCGGCCGCATGCCCTCGGCCGTGGGCTACCAGCCGAACCTGGCCGACGAGATGGGCCAGCTGCAGGAGCGCATCACGTCGACTCGCGGCCACTCCATCACCTCGATGCAGGCCATCTACGTGCCCGCCGACGACTACACCGACCCGGCACCTGCGACCACCTTCGCCCACCTGGACGCCACGACCGAGCTCTCCCGTGACATCGCGTCGCGTGGCCTGTACCCGGCCGTGGACCCGCTCACCTCGACGTCGCGCATCCTCGACCCGCAGTACGTGGGCCGGGACCACTACGAGACGGCGACCCGCGTGAAGCAGATCCTTCAGCGCAACAAGGAGCTGCAGGACATCATCGCGATCCTCGGTGTCGACGAACTGTCCGAGGAGGACAAGATCGTCGTCGGTCGCGCGCGCCGCATTCAGCAGTTCCTCTCCCAAAACACCTACATGGCCACGAAGTTCACCCAGATCGAGGGCTCCACGGTGCCGCTGGCCGACACCATCGAGGCGTTCAAGATGATCTGCAACGGTGAGGTCGACCACATCGCCGAGCAGGCCTTCTTCAACGTGGGCGGCATGGACATGGTCATGGAGAACTGGGACCGCATCCAGAAGGAAGGCTGAGCATGGCGTTCGACTCCAGCCCGCTCCGGGTCGAGGTGGTCAGCGCCGACGGGCTCATCTGGGAAGGCGACGCCGACCAGGTCATCGCGCGGACGACGGAGGGTGACATCGGCATCCTGTCCCACCACGAGCCGTTCTTCGGCGTCCTGGTGCCCTCAGCCGTCGAGGTCATCACGAGCGACGGAAACCGCGAGATCATCGCGGTGGACGGAGGCTTCCTCTCCGTGGCCGAGAACCGTGTCTCGCTGCTGAACGCGTATGCGCGGCTGGCGGGCGAGATCGACCAGGCGGAGGCGGAGCGCCAGCTCAACCAGGCTCAGCTAGCGCTTGAGAAGGGGGACGTCAGCACCGAGACGATGCAGTCCTACCATCGCGCCAGCGCGCAGGTACGGGCGGCCGCGAAGGCGGCCGGCCGGCACTGAACACGTGAACGGGGCTGGGGGTGCCTGACTGGTGGAGTTGGACCGCTACGGTGGTCGGCCTGCTGGTCGTGTGCGCCCTCATCCCCGTCTTTTGGCTCATCGCCCGGCGGCGCTGGCTGGCGGGCCGGGGGAGGGTCTTCGAGTGCTCCCTCAAGCGCCCGGGCGCGGGGTGGACGCTCGGCGTCGCGCGCTTCCGCGATGAGGACCTGGAGTGGTACCGCGTCTTCGCGCTGTCCCTGCGTCCCCGCATCACCTTCCACCGGCACGAGACCAGCGTCGTGCGCGTCCGGCCCCCGGAACCCGACGAGGCCGCAGAACTGTACGACGGGCACGTCGTGACCGAGTTGGGCGGGCGCAACGCCGGCTACCTGCTGGCCATGGCGCGCCCCGACCTCACCGCCTTCTCCAGCTGGACCGAGGCGGGCGCCCCGGGCGGCCCCGAGAAGAGCACCTACCGCTGACGGGAGTCCAGGTCGGCTTGGGCCGCCTCGATCTTCTCGCGCTGGCGCTGCGCCCGCTCGCCGACCGGCGCGCGGTCCTTGCCCGGCACCCACAGCACATCACCCTCGTCGACATTGGCGACCCGGCCCAGGATGAACAGCAGGTCCGAGAGCCGGTTCAGGTAGGTGATCGCGAGCGGGTTGACACCGCCGGGCGCGTCACCGGTGCCCACCTCGAAGCCGTACTGTTCGGCGGCGGCCCAGGCCGCGCGCTCGGCCCGGCGGACGACCGTGCGGGCCAGGTGAAGATAGGCCGCACCCGGCGTGCCGCCGGGCAGGATGAAGCTGACCAGGTCGGGCAGCGGGTCGCCGAACGCGTCGCACCACGCCTCCAGGCGGTCGATGCTGGACTGGTCGATGCGCAACGGCTCCCACTTCGGCTCGGCGACAACCGGGTTGGACAGGTCGGCGCCCAGATCGAACAGCTCGTTCTGCACCTCGCGCAGGGCCGCGACCACGGCGTCCGGCAGGCCACCCAGCGTCGTCGCCAGGCCGAGGACGGCGTTCGCCTCGTCCACCTGCCCGTACGCCTCGACCCGCAGGTCCGTCTTCCGCGTCTCGGACATGTCCGAGAGCCGAGTGCTGCCGGCGTCGCCGGTGCGCGTGTAGATGCGCGTCAAGTTGACCATGCACCTACCCTATGTGAAGTTGGGCGGGTGACTTCCCGTGCCCTGGCCGCAACGTCCGCGGCCCTCCTCGTCCTCGCCACCGCCGGCTGCGCCGTCGCCCCGCAGAGCACCCGGGCGCCCGCGGCCTCGGCCGCCGCCACGACCCGCGCGGCTGCGCCCGGCACCGTCACCTGCGAGTACCGCCCCGGCGGAACGCCCGCGAAGCCGGTCGACGCCCCCGACGGCACCGACGTGCCCGCCACGGGCACCGTCTCGATGGTGATCGACCTCGGCGACGCCAAGGTCGACGTCGAGCTGGACCGGGCCGCCGCCCCCTGCACCGTGCACTCGTTCGAGAGCCTCGTGGCGCAGGGCTACTACAACGACACGGAGTGCCACCGCCTCTCGACCCAGGGCATGTTCATCCTGCAGTGCGGCGACCCGACGGGCACCGGCACCGGACGCCCGGGCTACAGCTTCGACGACGAGCTCGAGCACACCACCGGCTACCCGGCCGGCGTGCTGGCCATGGCCAATTCGGGCCCCGACACCAACGGGTCGCAGTTCTTCTTCGTCTACGACGACACCCGCCTCCAGCCCAACTACACGGTCTTCGGCAAGCTGGACGAGGCGGGCAACCAGGTGATCGCTGACCGGGCCTTCCAGGGCCACGACTCCAGCAACGGCGACGGCACCGGGCGTCCGAACCTGCCGACTGTGATCCGGTCGATCACCGCCGGCTGAGGCTCAGCGCCCCAGTTCGGGGCGCAGGCTGGCCAGGAACATCGCCAGCGACTTGCCGACGGCCTGCGGCTGCTCGGCGTGCAGCCAGTGGCCGGCGTTCTTGATGGTGACCAGCCGCGCGCGGGGGAACAGGGCCTTCATCGTGGGCACGTGCTCTTCGGTGACGTAGCCCGAGTCGCCCCCGCGCAGCCACAGCACGGGCCCGTCGTAGGTGCCCCGGATGCCCGCGGGCCAGCCGCTGATCAGGGGGAGCGCCCGTTCCAACAGGTCGAGGTTGGCCAGCCAGCGCCAGCCGCCGCCGGGCGCGCGGTGCAGGTTCTGCAGCAGGAACGACCGGACGCCCTCCTCCCGCACCTGCTCGGCGAGGGCGGCGTCGGCGTCCGCCCGCGTCTCGAAGGCGGTGAGGTCCAGGCCCTTCAGGGCGCCGATGAGCCGGTGGAAGCCGTAGCCGTGCGAGGAGTCGTCCGGGGCGATGTCGAGCACCACGAGGCCGCGCACGAGGGAGGGGTGGCGCAGCGCCATCGCCATCGCGGTCTTGCCGCCCATCGAGTGCCCGACGACGGTCACGGCCGCGGACCGCCCCAGCCGGTCGCGCAGGTCGGCGGCCACAGCGTCCGCCATCGAGGCGTAGCCGAAGTCGTCGTCCCACGGGCTGCGGCCGTGGTTGGGCAGGTCGTAGAGGAGGCCCGGGTCGGTCTCGGCGACCATCTTCGCGATGGTGGCGAGGTTCTTGCCCTGGCCCAGCAGGCCGTGCAGGTAGGCCACCCGCGGAGTCCCCCCACCGATGGACGTGGTGTGCAGGTCCACTCATCCCCTCCGGTTCCAACAGGCGGTGTGCCAGTGCCTGCGGTCGTCCACCGCGGACGCCGCGCCCACGTGCGGCGTCCGTGGCCAGGCGACGACGTGGGCGGCGCCGGCAGGGATGGAGCGGTGGCAGTCGGGGCAGGTGTATTGCTTGGTCGACCGGCCGCCGACCATGGCCTGCACCACCCAGGCGCCGTCCCGCTTGGTCTCGGCACGGGCCAGCGACGTGGACAGCGGCCGCGCGGGGCGCAGGTGCTTGCTGGGACGTCGGGCCATGCGCCCGATCGTAGACGGTAGGCTCGCCGGGTGCGCCTCATGATTGCCCGCTGCCAGGTCGACTACGCCGGCCGCCTGTCGGCGCACCTGCCGATGGCCAAGCGGCTCATCCTGCTCAAGGCGGACGGGTCGATCTCGATCCACGCCGACGACCGGGCCTACAAGCCGCTGAACTGGATGAACCCGCCCTGCACCCTGGTCAAGCGCGACGCCGACCCCGACGTGGAGGAGGAAGCGGCCCTGGAGCAGGTGTGGGAGGTGCAGAACAAGGACGCGGACCGGCTGATCATCTCGATCGCCGAGGTGCTGCACGACACCAGCCACGAGCTGGGCGTCGACCCCGGCCTGGTCAAGGACGGCGTGGAGGCCCACCTGCAAGCCCTGCTGGCCGACAACCCCGGCACCTTCGGGGAGGGCTGGACGCTGGTGCGGCGCGAGCACATGACCGCCATCGGACCGGTCGACATCCTGTTCCGCGACGCGGACGGGACGCACGTGGCCGTCGAGGTGAAGCGCCGCGGCGAGATCGACGGGGTGGAGCAGCTGTCCCGCTACCTCGAGCTGCTGAACGCCGACCCGCACCTGCGTCCGGTCCAGGGCGTGTTCGCCGCCCAGCAGATCAAGCCGCAGGCCAAAGTCGTGGCCGCCGCCCGCGGCATCAGCTGCGTGATCGTCGACTACGACGCACTGCGCGGGCTCGACGACGCCGAGGACCGCCTGTTCTGAGGTGCCGGACGCCTCAGGCGCGGTCGAGGGCGGGCACCAGCACCTCGCGGTAGATCAGCAGCAGGGAGGCGACCGTCGGGATGGCCAGCAGGGCGCCGGCGATGCCGAACAGGATGCCGCCGGAGATGGCCGCCAGCACGATGAGGGGGCCGGGGACGTTGACCGACTTCGAAAAGATTCGCGGCTGGAGCAGGTAGGCGTCGACCTGCTGGTAGAGCAGGAAGAACACCAGCGTGATGATGCCGGTCGTGGTGTTGTTCGAGAACGCGACCAGCGAGACGGTCAGCATCGAGATCGTCGGCCCCACCAGCGGGATGAACGCGAACACGGCGACCACGACGGCGAGCGCCAGGGACAGCGAGCCGAGGCCGACGGCGTTCAGGAACACGAACGCCGACCCCGTCGCCAGCAGGACGATGGTGAACAGCCCCGACATGTAGCCGCCGATGCGGCGGAACATCTCGCCGGCCAGGTATTTCACCCGCGGGCGCCGCGAGGCGGGGGCGAGCTGGTAGATCGTCTCCTTGATCGACGGCAGCGAGGCCAGGAACCACAGGGTCAGCACCAGCGTCACCACGAGGCTGAACACCACGTTGGCGATGGCCGCGCCCGCGCCCATGATGCCGCCGAACATCCACTCGACCCACGCGCCGGAGGTCAGCATCTGGCTCACCCGGTTGATGACGTCGTACTGGCCGTCGAACTCGGCCACCTGCGGGTTCTCGCGCAGGCCCTGCAGGTAGCCCGGCGCGTTCTGGATGAGGATGTTGGCCTGATCTGTCAGCAGTGGCAGCACCGCCCACGCGCCGAGGATCATCAACACGACCAGGGCCAGCGCCACGATCGTGACCGCCAGGCCGCGCGGGGCGCCGCTGCGGTGCAGCTTCTCCACCAGCGGGTTCAGGCCCAGCGCCAGGAACAGAGACAGGACGACGAGGATCAGCACGCTCTGCAGCGCCACGACGATGCCCAGCAGTCCGAAGGCCACCAGGCCACCCAGGGTCAGCAGGAAGCCGATCTGGAACGGTGAGCGGTACAACAGGCTGGTGGGGCCGGACGCCGCGGCGGCGAGGGCCAGCTCCCGGTCCGGGTCGGGCGGGGTCAGCTGACTCGTGCGGCGCAGGCGCCGCCACCAGGGCCGGGCGGCCGGGGCCGTGGCGGGACCTGCGGGGAAGGGCGCCTGCGCGGCCCCGGACGTTTCCGGCGCCGGTGCTGTGGTCTCGCTGCTCGGGGCCTCAGGGGGGTCGCTCCGGGCCGCCTCCGGCGGCTCCGCCGACTCCGGAAGGGCGGCCTGCGTCACCGACCTTCCTGACCCTCGGGCTCGTCATCGGTGGTGATGGCCTCGGCGTGCTCGGTCTGTACGGGGGCGTCCTCGGCGGGCCCGTCGACCGCCGGGTCGGCCCCGGCACCGGGCTCCTCGGCGAGCGCAGCCATGATCGGGCCGGTCATCTCGTCCTCGGGGAACTCGCTCGCCGTCTCTGTGGCGAAGCTCGACAGCTGGGCCAGCTGGGTGAGCAGGGCCTGCTTGCGCTGGCGGAGGTGCCGGTTCTCGCGCTTGAGCTGGTCGTTGCGGGCCACCAGCTCGGCGTCGGTCTCGGCGAGCTTCACCTGGGCGTCGGCCCGCGCGCGGTCGATGATGGCCGCGGCCTCGTTGATGGCGTCGGTCTTGATGCCCTCGGCCTCGGTGTAGGCGGCCTGCTGGCGGCTGCGAAGGTCCTCGCTGGCCTTGGTCAGGGCGGCGAGGAGTTCCTCGGAGCGGCTGCGCGCCTCAGCGGTGGCCGCCGTCATCTTCTCGGTCAGGGCGACTTGCTCGGCCTGGAGGGCGGCCAGCGCCTGCTCCCGCTCGCTCGCGAACTCGGCGCGGGCCTCGGCGGCCTCGCGGGTGGCGGCCTCGCGGATGGCGTCCGCCTCGCGGCGCGCGCCCTCCAGGAGGGCGGCGACCTGCTGCTCGGCATCGGCCAGGACGGTGGCGTGGTGGTTGTCGGCAGCCTCGCGGAGGCCCTGGGCCTCGGTGCGCGCGGCGTCGAGCTCGTGGGTGGTCTGGCGCTCCAGGTCGTCGCGCAGCACCTTGATGGAGGCGATGCCCTCCTGACGCGCCGACTCGATGGTCTGGGCGGCCTGGGCGCGCGTGCGCTCGACCTCGGCCTCGGCGTCCGACAGCATCGCCTGGGCCCGGGACTGGGCCCTCTGGAGCAGCTCGCCGGCCTGGGCCTCGGCGACCTTGAGCAGGTTCGCGGTGTGGGCGCCCAGCTTGCTGAAGTCGGTGTCGTCGACGCGCAGGTTCGCGGCGGTCAGCTCGCGCTGGACCTCACGCATCTGGTGTTTGGCGACCGACAGCTGCCGCTCGAGGTCGCGGATGTAGTCGTCCACGGCCTTCTTCTCGTACCCGAGCATGGCGTTGGGGAAGCCGCGTACCGCGCTGGCGTTCTGGTCGAACAGGTCGAGCCCGTGCTGGTCTTGCTCGTTCGTCACCGGTGCGTCCTCTCAAGCTCCGACGTGGAGTGCCTCGATGCTACCCGGGGAAGGTGAGTTCGGGGTCGCGACAGGCCCTCTTGCACGCGGTGTGCGGGCCTGTCGCGGCCGTCGACGTCAGTGCGAGGCGCTTGCCGCGGGCTCCACCAGCTCGAGCAGCACCCCACCGGTGCTCTTGGGGTGGGCGAACTGGATGCGGGAGCCGCCGGTGCCGATCTTCGGCTCGTCGTAGAGCAGCGTCACGCCGCGCTCGCGCAGGGTGGCGCACACCGCGTCGATGTCGCGAACGCGGTAGGCCAGCTGCTGAATGCCGCCGCGTCCACCGTTCTTCGCCAGCCACTTGCCGATGGTGGAGTTCTCCGACAGAGGGGCGAGCAGCTGGATCTGGGCGTTCTCGACGTGCTGGTCACCCGTGCCCAGCATCGCCTCCTCGACACCCTGCTCCTCGTTGCTCTCGCGGTGGAGCACGCGCCACCCGAAGACCTCGGTGTGGAGCTTGATGGCCTCGTCGAGGTTGGGGACGGCGAGGCCGACGTGGTCGATGCACACAAACAGGTCAGTGTTGTCCATGGGGTCATTGTCCCACCTCCCGGCGGCGCGCCGCACGGCCGCCAGCCCCGTCGGTACGGCAAACTGTTCCGGTAACCGCCGTTCAACCAGACTTCCCCCTGGAGGCCGCCATGGGTAAATGGATCCGCACGATCCTGCTCGCCCTTCTCGTCATGTTCGCGATCTTCTACCTGTACACACGCCCGGAGGCGGCAGCGGAATTCGTGAAGTTCATCCTCGGCACATTCGACTCGATCGGCCGCTTCTTCGACTCGCTGGCCCGAGGCTGACGTGGCCGGCCTGTCGCGATTCCTCCACCCGGAGGCGTCGCGCCGGATGCTCGTGGACGAGGGCGAGTTCATCGTCGACGAGGTGTCGCGCCACTGGGTGACACGCGTGGTGCCCGTGCTCATCGTCGTCGGCGGCATGCTGTGCTTCGCCGCCATGCCGTGGCTGGGCGCCGGCTGGTGGGTCGGGTTGCTGCTCGGCCTCGGTCTGGGCGCGTGGGGGTTCTACCGGATCCACGTGGAGTTCATGGACCGCTTCGTCATCACCAACATGCGGGTTTTCCGGGTGCACGGCGTGGTCGACCAGCACATGGCGACCATGCCGATCGCGCGCATCCTCGACATCTCGGTGCGGCAGACCCTCCTGGGCCAGCTGCTCGGGTACGGGCACTTCGTCTTCGAGTCGGCGGCCCAGGACCAGGGCCTCAAGCAGATCAACTTCGTTCCCGACATCGAGCGCCGCGACCTGACCATCCAGCGGGTCATCCAGCGCGCCGGCCTGCGCGCCCGGATGGAACCCGTGGAGGAGTTCGACGGCGTCTGACGCCGACCGCCCCGGGGCTGTCGGCGGATCAGAGGACGGCGTCCACGACCTCCTTGGCCTCCTTCTGGACCTGGGCGAGGTGCTCGGGGCCCTTGAAGGACTCGGCGTAGATCTTGTAGACGTCCTCGGTGCCCGAGGGCCGTGCGGCGAACCACGCGCTCTCGGTGACGACCTTGAGGCCACCGATGGCCGCACCGTTGCCCGGCGCCTCTGTCATCTTCGCCACGATGGCCTCGCCGGCCAGCGCGGTCGCCGTCACGTCGGCGGGGGACAGCTTGCCCAGCTTGGCCTTCTGCTCCCGGTTGGCCGGCGCGTCGATGCGGGCGTAGGCGGTCTTGCCGAACTCCGCCTCGAGCTCCGCGTAGTGCTGCGACGGGGTCTTGCCGGTGACGGCCAGAATCTCCGAGGCGAGCAGGTCGAGGATGATGCCGTCCTTGTCGGTCGTCCACGTCTTGCCGTCGAGCGTGAGGAACGAGGCGCCCGCCGACTCCTCGCCGCCGAAGCCGATCGAGCCGTCGGACAGGCCGGGCACGAACCACTTGAAGCCGACCGGGACCTCCACGAGGTTCTTGCCGAGCTTGCGGGCCACGTTGTCGATCATCGAGCTCGACACGAGGGTCTTGCCGATGCCTGCCTCGGGGTTCCAGCCGCCGCGGTGGCTGAACAGGTATTGGATCGCCACGGCGAGGTAGTGGTTCGGGTTCATCAGGCCGGCGTCAGGCGTCACGATGCCGTGGCGGTCGGAGTCGGCGTCGTTGCCGTGTGACAGGTCGAACGTGTCGCGGTTGTCGATCAGGGACGCCATCGCGTACGGCGAGGAGCAGTCCATGCGGATCTTGCCGTCCCAGTCGAGCGTCATGAACGGCCACGCCGGGTCGACCACGCGGTTGATGACGGTCAGGCCGAGGTTCATGGTGTCGGCGATGTACTCCCAGTACTGCACGGCCGCCCCGCCCATCGGGTCGGCGCCGATGTTGAGCCCGGCGCCCCGGATGGCGTCCAGGTTGATGACGTTGACGAGGTCGTCGCAGTAGGGCGTCCGGTAGTCGTGGCGCGTGATGTCGGCCGCGGCCCGCTCGTACGGCGTCCGCTTGATCGACTTCCAGTCGGCCATCAGCTCGTTCGCGCGCGCCGCGATGACCTTGGTGGCGTCGGAGTCGGCCGGGCCGCCGTGCGGCGGGTTGTACTTGAAGCCGCCGTCGGCCGGCGGGTTGTGGGACGGGGTGACCACGATGCCGTCGGCGCGGGGGCCGTCGTGGTCGCGGTTGTGGACGATGATGGCGCGGGACACGGCCGGCGTCGGCGTGTACTCGTCCTCGCGCTCGGCGCGGACATCGACCCCGTGGGCGTGCAGCACCTCCAGCGCGGTCTTCCACGCGGGCAGCGACAGGCCGTGGGTGTCCTTGCCGATGAACAGCGGCCCGGTGATGCCCTGGCTGGCGCGGTACTCGATGATCGCCTGGGTCGTGGCCGCGATGTGGGCCTCGTTGAAGGCGGTCTTCAGCGAGGAGCCGCGGTGGCCCGACGTGCCGAACACGACCATCTGGTCGGGATTGCCGGGATCCGGCACGAGGTCGTAGTACGCCGCGAGGACGTCGTCGACGTTGATGAGATCTTCCGGCAGCGCGAGCTGCCCTGCGCGTGCGTGAACCATGGCTCCATCTTGCCCGTTCCCGGGGGCGGCGGGCAGGGTTCTGGGCGATTGCCCGGCGGTGGAACAATGGTCGGCATGACTTCTGTGCCGTTCCGTGGTGGAGCCATCGACCTGTCTGCGCTCAAGCCCGCGCCGCCCGCCCCGGCGGGTGCCGTCTGGTGGGTGGAGGCGGACGACCGGACGTTCGAGTCCCACCTCGCCCTGTCGATGCAACACCCGCTGGTCGTCGAGTTCTGGTCCCCGCGCGCGCCCAACGCCGCCCGGATGTCCGCCGACCTCAAAGAACTCGCCAACGAGGCCGCGGGCGCCTTCCTCCTGGTCCGGGTGAACGTGGACGAGGCCCCGGCCATCGCGCAGGCGCTGCAGGTCAGTGCGGTGCCGATGGTGGTCGGCGTGGTGGGCGGGCAGCTCGCGCCGATGTTCCAGGGCACCACCGACAAGGCGCAGGCCAAGGCCGTGATCGACCAACTCGTCATGCTCGCCAACTCCAACGGCATGGGCGGCCGCGCCCAGCCTGTCGTCCCGGAGGGTGCCGAGGCGGCTGCGGGGCCCGACCCCCGGTTCGAGGCCGCCGACGCGGCCCTCGAGCAGGGCGACTTCGCGGGCGCGGTTGCCGAGTTCGAGAAGCTCCTCGCGGCCAACCCGGCCGACGCCGAGGCGTCCGCCGGGAAGGCGCAGGCCAGCCTCATGGTGCGCCTCCAGGGTCTGGACGCCGCCGCCACGCAGGCCGCAGCCGCGGCCGATCCCGCCGACGTGGACGCCCAGCTCGCCATGGCCGACCTGGAAGTCGCCAACGGACGCCTCGAGCCGGCCTTCGCGCGGCTGGTCGAGGCCGTCCGGCTCACCAGCGGCCCGGAGCGGGAGAAGGCCCGCACCCGTCTGCTGGAGCTCTTCGAGACCGTCGGTGCCGCCGAGCCCGCGGTCCTGTCGGCCCGCCGCGACCTGATGAGCGCGCTGTTCTGATCGGACCGGCTCCCAACGCCCTTCCTCCCTCGTCACGCTGATCCCTTCCGCGTTGCGAGGGAGGATCCGCGTCGCGGGTTTCCTAGCCCGTGTTCCTCAGGCCGGCGGCGACGCCGTTGACGGTGACCAGCAGGGCCCGCTGGAGCGAGTCCGGCACGTCGGCACCTTCGGCGTCCAGCGCCCGCACGCGCCGCAGCAACTCGACCTGGAGGTAGCTGATCGGATCGAGGTACTGGTCCCGCACCGCGAGCGTGCGCTGCAGGCGCGGCTGGCTGTCGAGCAGCACCTCCTCGCCGGTCAGGCGGGTCACCTCGGCGACGGTGAGGTCGTGCTCGGCCCGGATCAGGTCGAACACGTGGCGCAGCTCGTCCGGGACGAGGGTGTCGACGTAGTGGCCCGCGACGGCGAGGTCGGTCTTGGCCAGGGTCATCGACACGTTCGAGATGACGGTGGCGAAGAAGTGCCACTGCTGGAGCATCTCCGCGAGATCGTCGGCGTGCCCGGCCTCGCGCGCGGCCCGCAGGCCGGACCCGATGCCGAACCAGCCCGGGACGATCTGGCGCGATTGCGTCCACCCGAAAACCCACGGGATCGCCCGCAGGCCCTCGATGCCGCCGCCCGAGTCCGGGCGCTTGGCCGGCCGCGAGCCGATCTTGAGCGCGCCCAGCTGGTCGACCGGGGTGCTGGCCAGGAAGTACGCGGGCAGGTCGGGGTCGTCGACGAGGCGGCGGTAGGCGTCGAAGGCGGCGTCCGAGGCGAGCTCGAGGACGGCGTCCCAGCGCGCCAGCGCGTCGTCCGACTGCCGGGGCCCGCGGTGCAGCGCGGTGCTCTCCAGGACCGCGGCCAGGGCCAACGCGAGGTTGTCGCGGGCAAGCGCCGGGAGCGCGTACTTGTCGGAGATCACCTCGCCCTGCTCGGTGAACTTGATGGTGCCGTCCAGCACGCCGTACGGCTGGGCCAGGATGGCGTCGTAGGTCGGGCCGCCACCCCGGCCCACCGAGCCGCCGCGGCCGTGGAACAGCCGCAGCTGGACGCCGTGGCGACGGGTCACGTCGCGCAGCTTGCGCTGGGTCTGGTGGATCTCCCACTGGCTGGTCAGCACGCCGGCCTGCTTGTTCGAGTCGGAGTAGCCGAGCATGACCTCCAGGCGGTTGCCCCGCAGCTCCACCAGCCGGCGGAACGAGGCGTCCGACAGCAGGCCGTCGATGAGCTCGGCCGAGGCGCGCAGCTCCGCCACCGTCTCCAGCAGGGGCACGAAGCCGATGTCGGCGTGCGCCGTGGCCCCATCCGTGCCGCCGTGCAGGTCGACCAGGCCGGCTTCCCGGGCCAGGATCGCCGCGGCGAGGATGTCGTCGACCCCCTGCGTCATCGACACGATGTAGGTCTCGATGACCGCGCGGCCGTAGCGCTCCTGCGCCTCACCGATCGCGGCGAACACGTCGAACGTCCGGCGCTCGCGGCCGGCCAGGGGCGGGTTGGGGCCGGCCAGCGGACGCCGCGACCCGAGTTCGGCTGCCAGCACGCGTCGGCGCTGTTCGCGGGTGAGGTCGGCGTAGGGGACCGCCACGTCGCCCACGTGGTCGATGAGCGCGCCGACGGCCTCGTGGTGCGCCTCGGCGTGCTCACGGACGTCGAGGGTGGCCAGGTGCAGGCCGGTGGCCGCGATGGCCTGGGCGGCCGAGCGGACGCGTCCGTGCGCGGCCAGCGCGGCGTGGTGAGTGGCGAGCGAGTCGGCGACGAGCGCGAGGTCGGCGCGCAGCCCCTCGGCGTCGGCGTAGTCGCGCCCCGGCTCGTGGACAGCCCCGGTGCGCGTGCGGGCGCGCGTGTTCAGCAGCTTGGCGCGGATGCAGGTCAGCTTGAGTCGGTAGGGCTCCTCGGCGTTGATTTGCAGGACGCGCCGCTCCAGCCCGGGGAGCGCGTCGAGGTCGGCGCGCAGGGACGCCTCCAGCTCCGCGCTGACGCCGGCGTGCCGGGTGGAGACCGACAGGTCGGTGGTGAGGCGGTCGATCACGGCGAGCGCGTGGGTGATCGCGTGCTCGTGCTGCAGCTGCAGCACCTCACGGGTGACCTCGGGGGTGACGAACGGGTTGCCGTCGCGGTCGCCGCCGATCCACGAGCCGAACCTGATCGGGGTGCTGGACGCCTCCAGGCGCACCCCGTGCTCGACGCCCAGGGCGGCGAGGTCGTCCAGGACAGCCGGGAGGGCGTTCGCGGTGACGGTGTTCAGGTAGTACAGGGCGTTGCGGGCCTCGTCCACGGGGGTGGGGGCGTCCAGCCGCAGCTCGTCGGTCTGCCAGAGCAGGTCGATCGTCTCGGCCAGGTGCGCGTCCTGGCGGCGGCGGGCTGCGGAGCCCTCGACGGTCGGGGTGGCGAGCACGTCCGCCACGTCCTTGAGCTTGAGCAGCACCGAGCGCCGGGAGGCCTCCGTGGGGTGCGCGGTGAAGACCGGGCGCAGGTCGGTTGCGGCGATCGTGTCCGCCAGCAGCTCGGGGCCGCCCTCGGCCACGATGGCGGCGACGGCCCGGTCCAGCCACCCGCTCTCGGCGTCGGCGGCGTCGATCGCCCGGACGCGGTGGACCTGCTCGGCGGTGTTGGCCAGCTGGAAGTACGTGGCGAAGGCGCGCACCAGGGCGGTGGCGTCGTCGGCCTCCAGCCCGGTGAGGGTCTCCCGTGCGGCCGCGGCGGCGTCGTCGGACGCCTCCGTGCGGGCCCGTTTCACCTGTCGTCGCACCCGCTCCACGAGCTCGAGGAGACCGGGCCCGCCCTGGCGGACGAGGCTCTCGCCCAGCAGCGTCGCCACGCGGCGGACGTCAGAGCGGAGCTCGGGGTCGATGGCGGTGCTGTCGTCGGGTAGGTGCGTCACGGCGTCCACCCTGTCAGAAGCCGGGGGCCGCACCGAACCGTCTCGGGACTCAGGCGACGGGGGAGCCGCCCTCCAGGTAGCGGGTGCGCCCGTCGGCCAGCGCCGCCAGCGCGCCGCGGAGGCGTCCGACGGCGAAGGGGGCCAGGCGTGGCTCGGCCTCCTCGGGCGTGAGCCAGTGGATCGCGAGGATCTCCTGCCCGTCGGGCCGTACGGCTGCCACCTGGGCGTCCGTGAGGGGCGGGGCGCCGAAGACCATCTCCGTGGCGTCCTCCCACCCGAGGTGGGGGAGGAGCCAGTCGATCGCCAGCACCCGGTCGAGGGTGACGTCGATGGACATCTCCTCGACGATTTCCCGCTCGCACCCGACCCGCGGCGACTCGCCGGGCTCCACGATGCCTCCGGGCAGCTCGAAGTCACTCTTGAACGACGTCTCGCACAGCGCGAGGCGCCCCGCGGCGTCCATCAGCACTGCGTGCGCGATGAGGCGCTTGCGGGGCGTGACGGAGTTCATCACCGCGGTGAAGGTGTGCTGATCGTCGCCGGTGTCGGTGACGAGCAGGGAGAAGACGCCTATGGCCTCGCCGCGCCGCACGCCCTCGCGGCGGAACCCCGCCCGGTAGAAGGCGCGGCGGACGGACAGGGTCTCGGGCGACACCGGCACCCACGCCTCGACGCGGGCCAGGCCGGAGTCGAAGGCGGACGCCGCGATGGCCTTGAGCGCAGACGGGTCCGGGATCCCCTCGTAGGAGAGGATCCCGGACACCGGGTCGACGTGCAAAGGCACCTACTCGGACGCCTCGACGTCCTCGGCGGCGGCCGGGGCGGTCGTGTCGATCGCCGCCTCGTCCACCTCGACGACGTCGGAGACGACGCCACCGTCGGGGCTTGCCTCGCCGTCGATGATCGCGCGGCGCGGCTCGACCGCGTCGTCACCGGCCTGCTCGCCGCCGTCGTAGCGGAAGAACACCGCGCCCAGCGGCGGCACCTGCACGGTGGCGCGCGCCGGGTAGCCGCCCCACTGACCCTCGACGGCGTCCACGCCACCGAAGTTGCCGATGCCGGAGCCGTCGTAGGCGGTCGCGTCGGAGTTGAAGACCTCCGTCCAGCGGCCGACCTCGGGCAGGCCGATCTCGTAGTCGTACCAGGGCTCGGAGCTGAAGTTCACGACCACGGCGACTTGCTGCCCGTCGCCGTCACGGCGAACCCAGCTGTAGGCGTTGCGGGGAGCGTCGTCAGCGTTGATCCACTGGAACCCGTGCGGGTCGTTGTCGAGCTTCCAGAGGGCCGGGTGCGCGACGTAGAGCTCGTTGAGGTCCTTGATCATGCGCTGCAGGCCGTGGTGGCCCCACAGGTCGCTGACCCACCATTCGAGGCTGACGGCCTCGTTGAACTCCGACCGCTGGCCGAACTCCTGGCCCATGAACAGCAGCTGCTTGCCCGGGAAGGCCCACATGAACGAGTAGAACGCGCGCAGGGTGGCGAACTGGCGCCACGCATCTTGCGGGATCTTGTTGATCATCGAGCCCTTGCCGTGCACGACCTCGTCGTGGCTGATCGGCAGGATGAAATTCTCGCTGTACTGGTAGACCATCGCGAACGTCATCTCGTGGTGGTGCCACTGGCGGTAGATGGGCTCGAGCGCCAGGTAACGCAGCGAGTCGTTCATCCAGCCCATGTTCCACTTGAAGCCGAACCCGAGGCCGCCGAGGTTGGTCGGCTGGGTGACGCCGCCGAAGCTGGTGGACTCCTCGGCGATCATCGTCACGCCGGGCACCCGCTCGTACAGGTGGCGGTTCACGTAGCGCAGGAAATCGATGGCCTCGAGGTTGTGGTTGCCGCCGAACTCGTTCGGCACCCACTGCCCCGGCTCGCGGCTGTAGTCGAGGTAGAGCATCGAGGCGACGGCGTCGATGCGCAACGCGTCGAAGTGGAACTCCTGCACCCAGTACAGGGCGTTGGAGACCAGGAAACTCTTCACCTCGTTGCGGCCGTAGTTGAAGATGTAGGTGCCCCAGTCGGTGTGCTCGCCCTGGCGCGGGTCGGCGTGCTCGTACAGGGCGGTGCCGTCGAAGCGCCCCAGGGCCCACTCGTCCTTGGGGAAGTGTCCCGGGACCCAGTCCAGGATGACGCCGATGCCGGCCTGGTGCAGGCGGTCGATCAGGTAGCGCAGTTCGTCGGGCTTGCCCAGGCGGCTCTGCGGCGCGAAGTAGTTGGTGACCTGGTAGCCCCAGCTCGGCTCGAACGGGTGCTCGGTGATCGGCATGAACTCGACGTGGGTGTAGCCCTGCCAGGTCACGTACTCGACGAGTTCGTCGGCGAGCTCCAGGTAGGTCTTGCCCTTGCGCCAGCTGCCCAGGTGCACCTCGTAGATGCTCATCGGCTCGTTCTGGTAGTTCTTGGTCTTGCGCGCCTCCATCCACTCGTCGTCGCCCCAGCCCATCTTGCTGGTGTAGACGATGGAGCTGTTCGCGGGCGCCTGCTCGGCGAAGAAGGCCATCGGGTCGACCTTCTCGCGCCAGACGCCGTCCGCGCCGAGGATGTTGTACTTGTACAGCGTCCCGTCGCCCACGCCCTCGACGAACAGGGCCCAGACGCCCGAGCCCGGCACGAGCTGCATGGCGTCGCCGGTCCACCAGTTGAAGTCGGCGTTGATGCGCACCTCACGGGCGTTGGGCGCCCACACGGCGAAGCGTGTGCCGGTGACCTCCCCGCGCTCCTCGTCGTGGATCGTCACGACATGCGCGCCGAGCCGCTTCCAGAGCTCGGTGTCGCCACCGTTGTGGAATCCCTCCAGGTCCCAACCGTTCAAGCCTCCGAACGAATCGTGTGCCATCGTTACTCCTTCTCGGTGAGGGTCTCAGGTGGGTTGTCCCCGTGCGTCGCCGCCGCCCGGATGGCCCGCATGGGGATCTCCACCCAGTCGGGACGGTTGCGCAGTTCGTACAACACTTCGTACACGGCCTTGTCGATGACGTACCCGGGGAGCACGGCGTCCCCGTTGGTCACCCCACAGTAGCCAATCAGGAAGGCATCCCGAGCCGCATCCGCCCAGTTGGTGGCGGCTTCGGAATCGGGGGAGGGGTGGGCGCTGCGGACGTAGTCGAACGAGCGCACCATGCCGGCCACGTCACGCCACGGCGAGTCGGGCGCGCGCCGCTCCGCGGCGGTCTTCGCGGGCTCACCCTCGAAGTCGATGATCGTCCAGACACCGGTCCCTGACCCTGTCGCGTTCCCTGAGCCTGTCGAAGGGCTGTGGAGCGTCTGGCCGAGGTGGAAGTCGCCGTGCACGCGCTGCACCGCGAGTTCGCGGCCGCGCAGCACGTCGAAGGCGCCACGCAGGGCGTCCGCGTACGGTGCAAGCTCGCCGGCAGCCGCAACGGCGGCGACCAGCCGGGCACCCATGGTGTCGGCCACCTCGTCGCCCGCGACGGTGCCGGTGCCGAAGGCCTCCGCGAGCCGGGCGTGGACGTCGGCCAGGGCCACGCCCAGCGCGCGGGCGCGCTCGGTGAAGTCCTCGCCTGCGATGCAGGCGGCGGTCGCCAGGTCCCAGCCGTCGGTGGCATCCGGCACGCGCGCGATGACCATGCCGAGGTCGGTGGACGCCCCCGCCGGCCACGCGCACTGAAGGCGCCCGCGCACCTCGGGGACGCCGGCGCCGCCGAGCGCGATGAGCACCTCGGCGTCCAGGTTCGGGCCGGGCTCGATGCGGCGGAACAGCTTGTACAGGTCCCCGGAGCCCAGCGTGAGGGTCGTGTTCGACTGCTCGCCCGCCCAGAGCTTCACGGGGCGGTCGGCGAACGCCGGCTGGGTGGCGGCCACGAACGCCGCCAGCGCGTCCGGGTCGGTGGTGGCGTCGACGACCTGGACGGCCCGACCATCCACCTCGTCGGTGCCGACCACGGTGCCGGGCACGGCCGCACCCACCGGGTAGTGGGCCACCAGCAAGTGGTAGTGCTCGGTGTGCCCGTCGGGGTAGGACAGCTCGGCCACCTCGCTGCGCAACGCGGGCGTCGCGCCGGGGGCGGTGTACGGGGGCAGCGGTTCGCGGCCGACGAGGCGCGCGCCGGCCCCCTTACCGCCGAACCAGCGGACGGTCTCCATGTGGCGCAGCCAGGCGCCGTTCAGCTCGGTGCTCGTCACAGGATCAGAGCACCGCCAGGATGTGGGCCGGCTGGGCCGGCGTGAGCCGGACGAAGTTGCGCGCCCCCCACGTGAACTCCGCCCCCGTGAGCTCGTCGCGGACGCGCAGCGGCGCGTCCTGCGCGAGCCCCAGCTTGGACATGTCCAGGTGCACCTCGGACTCCACGGTGTTGTCCGGGTCCAGCGAGACGATGACCAGCACGCGGTCGGCGCCGTCGTCCTTGGAGAACGCGAGCACCTGCTCGTGCGGGGCGGTGTGGAAGTCGATGCGGCGCAGTTGCTGGAGCGCGGGGTGCTGGCGGCGAATGCTGTTCAGCGTGCCCATCAGCATGTTCAGATTGGGCTGCGCCGTGTAGTCGCGGGGGCGGAACTCGTACTTCTCCGAGTTCAGGTACTCCTCCCGCCCCGCGGCCAGCGGCAGGTGCTCGAACAGCTCGAACCCCGAGTAGACCCCCCACGCCGGCGACAGCATCGAGGCCAGGATCGCCCGGATGGCGAAGATGGCCGGGTTGCCCGACTGCAGGTGGAACGGGTTGATGTCGGGCGTGTTGACGAAGAAGTTCGGCCGGAAGAAGGCGTCCGTCTCGCGCGACAGCTCGAGCATGTACTCCACGAGCTCGTCCTTGGTGACGCGCCACGTGAAGTACGTGTAGCTGGTGTGGAAGCCGACCTTGCCCAGGGTATGCATCATCTCGGGCTTGGTGAACGCCTCGGCGAAGAACAGCACGTCGGGATCGGTGGCGCGGATCTGGGCGAAGATCCACGCCCAGAACTGAACGGGCTTGGTGTGCGGGTTGTCGACGCGGAAGATGCGGACGCCGTGGCTCATCCACAGGCGCAGCACGCGCAGGACCTCGTTGTAGATGCCCTCGGGGTCGTTGTCGAAGTTGATCGGGTAGATGTCCTGGTACTTCTTCGGCGGGTTCTCCGCGTACGCGATGGTGCCGTCCAGGCGGGTCGTGAACCACTCGGGGTGCTCCTCGACCCACGGGTGGTCCGGGCTGGCCTGCAAGGCGAAGTCGAGCGCGATTTCGACGCCGAGCTCCTGGGCGCGGGCCACCAGGCGGTCGAAGCTGTCCCAGTCGCCGAGTTCGGGGTGGATGGCGTCGTGGCCGCCTTCGCTCGAACCGACGGCCCAGGGCGAGCCCGGGTCCTTCTCGGTCGCGTCCAGGGTGTTGTTCTTGCCCTTCTTGAACGCCGTGCCGATCGGGTGGATCGGCGGCAAGTAGATGACGTCGAAGCCCATGGCCGCGGCGGCCTCGATGCGCGCGTGGCTGGAGTCGAAGGTGCCCGACGTCCAGGTGTCGGTGGCCTCGTCGTAGGTGGCGCCCTCCGAACGCGGGAAGAACTCGTACCAGCTCGCGAACAGCGCGCGCTTGCGGTCGACGAACACGGGGAACTCGGCGGTGGGGGTGACCAGCTCGCGGGGGCCGTACTTGCGCATGGCCTTCGCCAGGCCGCTGCCGGTGGCCACGTCGAGGAGGTCCTCGGCCGGGCGCTGCGGGATGAGCAGCTGGGCGGTGGCGCGCAGGATGGACGCCTCCACCGGGTCGCCGGCCTCGTCGGCCGTGCGGGCGGTGCGCTCGAACAGGTCGCGGCCCTCGAGGCAGACGAGCTCGATGTCGACGCCGGCGGGCAGCTTGGCCTCGGCGTTGTGCAGCCAGGTGCCCCAGGGGTCGGACCAGCCCTCGACGCGGAACGTCCAGGGTCCCTCGACGTCGAAGCGGACCCAGACCTCCCACGGGTCGAGGCCGCGGGGCTGGAGCGGGGTCATGTCGTGGCGGGTCTCGCGGCCGTGGGGGTCGGTGAGGATCACCGACGCGTTGACGGCGTCGTGGCCCTCGCGGAAGACCTTCGCGCGGATGGGGACGAGCTCACCGACGGTGGCCTTGGCGGCGTAGGCGCCGCACTCGATGACGGGGGAGACCCCGGTGACCGGGATGCGGCCGATGCCGCGCACGACGGTGGTGGTCGCCGACAGGTCGACGGGGATGCGGGTCGGCTCGGGGGCCGGGCTGGGCGTCCCGGTTGCCGTGGCGGACGATGGCTTGGGCTTGTTCACGTTGCGCTGCGTCACGCCGCTCACGCTACTGCACCTGCACCGTCAGCGCGCCCTATTCGGCGGCCCTGCGGCGGCGCACGACGGTGGCCTCCATCACCACGACGGTGCGGCCCGGCACCACCAGGTGGCGCCCCGGAGCGAGCGAGCGCTGGGTGAGTTCGTCGGGCGTGCCGGTATGGGTGACGATGCGGTAGCCGCTGGACCACGGCTCACCCGGCAGGGTGACCGTGACGGGCTCGTGGCCGGCGTGGAAGAACAGGTAGAAGGCGTCGGTCGTGTCGGAGACGTAGAACCCGAGGCTGCGGCGTCCGCCGTCGTGCCAGTCGCCGATCGTCATCTCCGTGCCGTACTCGTTGAACCAGGCCGACTCGGTGCGGCCCAGCCCCTCGCCGTGGTCGCCGACGACCTCCTGCCTCGAGCGGAAGTGGCCCGGCCGCAGGATCGGGTGCTGGGCGCGCAGCGCGAGCAGGGTGCGGGTGAGCTGGAACTGGTCGTCCCACTCCTCGCCGTCGGTCCAGTGCACCCACGACAGCGGGGTGTCCTGGCAGTACGCATTGTTGTTGCCCTGCTGGGTGCGGCCCATCTCGTCGCCGGCCAGCACCATCGGCATGCCCGAGCTCAGCAGCAGGGTCGCCATCATGTTGCGCATCGTCCGGCGGCGGGCGGCGTTGATCGCCTCGTCGTCCGTCTCGCCCTCGTAACCGTGGTTCCACGAGCGATTGTCGTCGGTGCCGTCGCGGTTGCGCTCGCCGTTGGCCTCGTTGTGCTTGAGGTCGTAGGTGACCACGTCGCGGAGGGTGAAGCCATCGTGGGCGGTGACGAAGTTGACCGAGCTGGTCGCCGGGCGCCCGTCGTGGTCGAAGATGTCCGCCGAGCCGGCCAGCCGGGTCGCGAGCTCCTCCACGCCGTGGATGGCGCCGCGCCAGAAGTCGCGGGTGAAGCCGCGGAAACGGTCGTTCCACTCGCTCCACCCCTGGCCCCAGCGGCCGACCTGGTAGCCGTAGGGGCCCAGGTCCCACGGCTCGGCGATCAGGACGGCCTTGGACAGGACGGGGTCGGTGGCCAGCGCCTCCTTGAAGGCGTGGTCCTGCTGGACGTGGTGCTGGGCGTCCCGGATCAGCGTGGTGCACAGGTCGAAGCGGAACCCGTCCACGCCCATCTCGCAGACCCAGTAGCGCAGCGAGTCCAGCACGAGGTCCAGGACACCCTCCACCGACGTGTCCACGGCGTTGCCGGTGCCCGTGACGTCGTAATCGTTGCGCATGTCGGAGGTGAGCCGGTAGTAGCCCGCGTGGTCGATGCCCCGGTAGCTGAGCGTGGGGCCCTCGTGCCCGCCCTCGGCGGTGTGGTTGTAGACCACGTCGAGGATGACGGCGATGCCCGCGTCGTGCAGGGCCGAGACCATCTCCTTGAACTCGGTGACCTGGCCGCCGAGCGTTCCGGAGCTGGAGTAGGCCGCGTGCGGGGAGAAGAAGCCCAGCGTGTTGTAGCCCCAGTAGTTGACCAGGCCCTTGCCGATCACGAACGGTTCGGAGATGAAGTGGTGCACCGGCAGGAACTCCACGGCGTTCACGCCGAGCGTCTTGATGTGCTCCACGACGGCCGGGTAGGCCATGCCCGCATACGTGCCGCGCAGGTGCTCCGGCACGGCCGGGTGGAGCTGCGTGTAGCCCTTGAGATGGGTCTCGTAGACGACCAGGTCCTCGGCGCGCACCGGCCTGGCCAGCGGTCGCGGCGGGGGCGTGTCGGCTACCACGACGCTCAGCGGGACGGACGCGAACGAGTCGCGCGGGTCGGGCAGGTAGTTCGACTCGGGGGTGTGGTCGCTGATCGGGCCGGCGTAGTCGACGCCGCCTGTGATGGCGCGCGCGTACGGGTCGACGAGCAGCTTCGCGGCGTTGAACCGCTGGCCGGTCTCGGGGCTCCAGGGGCCGTGGACGCGGTAGCCGTAGCGCTGGCCAGCACCCACCCCCGGCACGAAGACCTCCCAGACGCCGTCGGGGTTGTGCACCAGGTCGTGGTTGGTCTGCCGCCGGTCGGTGCCCACCAGGGCCAGCTCGACGCGGGTGGCGCGCGGGGCCCACAGGGCGAACCTCGTCCCGCCGTCGACGACACGGGCACCGAGGAGGGAGGAGTCCACCGGTCGAGGCAGCGTTGGGCGCACGGGTACCACTTTCCACGAAGACGAGCCCGGCCGGCCGTGATGGGGGGGGCGACGAACACCCGGGGCGCTTCATTCTGCCGCATTGGAACAAACCGGTCCATTCCCCACCACCTAGAATGCGGGAACAGGAGGAGGTGATCGTCGGTGCGGCACTACCTCGACCACGCGGCGTCCTCGCCGTTGCGCGACGAGGCACGCGAGGCGATGCTGGCCGCCTGGGAACTGACCGGGAACCCCAGCTCGCTGCACGGCAGCGGACGCCGTGCGCGGTCGCTCCTCGAGGACGCCCGCGAGCAGCTCGCCGACGCCGTCGACGCCCACCCGGGCGAAGTCGTCTTCACCAGCGGGGGGACCGAGGCCGACCACCTCGTCATCTCCGGCGCCGCCGCGTGGGGCGCCGAGCACGGGCGCCCGCGCGTGGCAGCCTCGGCCGTCGAGCACCCCGCCGTGGCCCACGCCGTCCAGGCTCTGGGCGGGGCCGGCGTCCGCCTGCCCGTGGACTCCGACGGCGTCGTTCACGGCGAAGGCTTGGCCCAGCTGCCCCCTGACGTCGGCTGGGCCTCGGTGATGTGGGTCAACAACGAGACCGGGGCGATCCAGCCGATCGACGGCTTCGTCGAGGCCTGCCGCCGCGCGGGCGTCCGTGCCCACAGCGACGCCGTCCAGGCGCTCGGCCACGTGCGCTGCTCGTTCACCGCCTCCCGCCTGGACGCCCTCAGCCTGTCCGCCCACAAGCTCGGCGGGCCCGTCGGCGTGGGGGCGCTTGTGGTGCGCCGGAACGCCCCGCTGGCCGTGGTCAGCCACGGCGGCGGGCAGGAGCGCCGGCTGCGCTCGGGCACCGTGCCGGTCGCGCTGGCCGCCGGGTTCGCCGCCGCGGCCGCGGCGTCCGTCGCCGAGCTCGCCGCCCAGGCGCCTCGGTGGGCGGGGCTGCGGCAGCGGCTGGTCGACGGGCTGACCGCCGTCGGGGGGGTCCGCGTCAACGGCGGCGCGCACACCAGCCCCGCCATCTGCCACGTCACCGTGGACGGCACGCGCGCCGACGACGTCCTCCTGCTGCTGGACGCCGCGGGCATCGACTGCTCCACCGGCTCGGCCTGCACCGCCGGCGTCCACCAGCCCAGCGAGGTCGTGCTCGCCATGGGGCTGGGGGAGGAGGCCGCCACCGCCTCGGTGCGGTTCTCGCTCGGCCACACCACCACCGCCGCCGACGTCGACGCGTTGCTCGCCGCGTGGCCCGACGTCGTCGCCCGCGCCCGCGGCGCCCGGCCCACCCAGCCCGACCCAGGAGAGACCCGTGCGACCTGACCTGCTCGGCGGCATCGCCGACGTCGACCGCCTCGACCCCGACGACTGGCGCGGCCACAACAACATCGCCGAGTCGATCCTCGCCCAGCTGGAGCGCGAGCCGCACCCGGACCGTCACCACGACACCTACTTGGACGATGCCTGGGTCGCGGCCCAGGGCTGGGACCTCGCACCCTGGCTGGACGTGCTGGCGGACGAGCTCCCCGTGCGGCCCGCGTAGACTCGCCCCTCGTGGAGGAAACGGGTCTCATGAAGGTGCTGGTCGCGATGTCAGGGGGAGTCGACTCCTCCGTCGCCGCCGCGCGCCTGGTAGCCGACGGGCACGAGGTGACCGGCGTCCACCTGGCCCTCAACCGCAACCCGGAGCTGTACCGGTCGGGCTCGCGCGGCTGCTGCTCGCTGGAGGACTCCCACGACGCCCGCCGCGTCGCCGACACCCTGGGCATCCCCTTCTACGTGTGGGACTTCTCCGACCGCTTCCACGACGACGTCGTCACCAACTTCGTCGCCGAGTACGCCGCCGGCCGGACGCCCAACCCCTGCCTGCGCTGCAACGAGAAGATCAAGTTCGCCGCGGTGCTCGAACGCGGGGTCGCCCTGGGCTTCGACGCCGTCGCCACAGGCCACTACGCCCGGCTGGAGCGCTCCGGCGACGAGGCCCTGCTGCACCGAGCGGCCGACGCCGCCAAGGACCAGAGCTACGTGCTCGGCGTCCTCACCCAGGAGCAGCTGCGCCGGTCGCTGTTCCCCTTGTACGGGACGGTCAAGGCCGACGTGCGGGCCGAGGCCGAGGCGCTCGGGCTACGCGTGGCGTCCAAGCCCGACTCCCACGACATCTGCTTCATCTCCGACGGCGACACGGCCGGCTTCCTCACCCGCGCCCTCGGCGAGCGCCCCGGCGCGATCGTCGACACCGAAGGGGCGGTCGTGGGCGAGCACGCCGGCACCCACCGGTTCACCGTGGGGCAGCGCCGCGGCCTGCGCCTGGGTGTCCCCGCCATCGACGGACAGCCCCGCTACGTCCTGGCCATCGAGCCGGTGACCAACACCGTCACCGTAGGGCCCCACGCGGGCCTCGCGGTGACCGAGATCGCGGGCATCCGGCCCACGTGGGCGGTCGCCGACCCCCGGTACGGCACCTGGCGCGGCCTCCTCCAGGTGCGCGCCCACGGGGCGCCCCTGCCGGCCACGATCGAGGCGGACGCCGCGGGCGTCCGCATCACGCTGGACGAGCCCGCCTTCGGCATCGCCCCCGGGCAGGCGGCGGTCACCTACGACGGGGACCTCGTCGTCGGGGCGTCCACGATCGCGGGCGCCGCATGAGGACGTCGGCGCTGGGCTCGCTGCCGGGCACCGACCTGGGCGCGGGCGTCCGGCTGGCGCTGGAGGCCGTCTCGGTGCCCTGGCTGCCCGAGTTCCCCGCCCGCGGGCCGTGGGCCGGCATGGTCGGACGCGCCCTCGGCCTGCTGGACGGGCTGGGGGCCGAGCTGTCGGCCGGCGAGTGGCGGCTGGCCGCCGTGCCGGGCCTCGACCAGCGCCGCGCCAAGGCCGCCCTGCGCGACGACCTCGACGTGCTCGAGGAGAACGCCCAGGGGCTCGCCGGCCCGCTCAAGGTCGCCGTGACCGGCCCGTGGACGCTGGCCTCGGCCGTCCTCCGTCCCCTCGGGGGGCGGGTGCTGGGCGACCGCGGCGCGCGCCGCGACCTGGCCCAGTCGCTCGCGTCCGGCGTGCGGGGGCTGGTGGCCGACGTCGAGCGGCGCCTGCCCGGCGTGGAGGTGCTCCTGCAGGTCGACGAGCCTTCGCTGCCGTCGGTGCTGGCCGGCGGCGTGCCCACCGAGGGCGGCTACTTCCGGCACCGGTCCGTCGACCGCCCCGAGGCGGTCGAGCTGCTGCGCGAGCTGGGCGGCGACCTGCTGCACTGCTGCGCGCCCGGCCTCGACGTCGAGCTGGCCGTCGGACGCCACGGCGCCGGTTTCACCGGCGTGTCCCTGGACCAGGACCTCATGAACCGCGCCGACTGGGACGCGCTGGGCCCGCTGCTGGAGGACGGGCGCGAGCTGTGGCTGGGGGCCGCAAGCACGGCGTCCGGCGTGGCGCCGACGGCGGACGCCCTGACCCGCCGCGTGCTGGGGGCGCTGCGACCGCTCGACCTCGGCCCGGTACTGGCCGAGCGGGTGGTGCTGACGCCGGCCTGCGGGCTGGCCGGCTGGCCGGCGTCGCAGGTCTCGGCGCTGTTGCGCGCGCTCGCGACCACGGCAGAGCGGGTCGGCGGCGAGCTCGGGGCCGGCTGAGCAGTACAGTGCGGCGGTGGACGATCCCCGCACCCGACGCGCCGGGTACGTGCCGTGCGCCACGGTCCCACGCGGGGCGGTGGTCGCGCTCGGCTGCCTGGGGTTTTTGGGCGTCGTGCTCGCCTTCTGGCGGCTCGGGCTGCCGGAGGTCTGGTACGACGAGTACGTCTACCGCACCGCCGCCCTGGCCTACCGCTCCGGCGACTTCGCCCCCAACTTCGAGCACCCGCCGCTGGGCAAGCTGATCCTGGCCGCGTGGCCCGGCCTCGACGCCGGGTACGCCGCCACGCGCGTCCTGATGGGGTTCGTCGCGCTGGCCATCGCCGGGGCGCTGTGGTGGGTCGCGGCCCACTTCGTCGGGTGGCTGTGGGGCTCGGTGGCCGGCCTGGCCTGGCTCCTGCTGCCGCACCGCTTCGAGTCGCGCGCCCGCCTGGACCACCTGGTGTTCCTCGACCCGTTCATGGTGCTCTTCCTCGTCCTGGGCTACGGCGCGGCCTGGCACTGGTTCCAGACGCGTTCGCTGCGCTGGGCCGCCGCGGCCGGCGCGCTGGTCGGTGCCGCGGCGATGGCGAAGCTGTCCGCGCTGTTCGTGCTGCCGGCGCTGCTGGTGTTCTTCGTCGGGCCCGGCCGGGCCCGGGTCGTCCTCAAGGACGTGGCGGCCTTCGCGGCCGGTGCTCTGGGCACGATGCTGCTTTTCCTGGCACCGATGGGCGGACCCGGCGCGCTGCTGCGGATGGTGGGGTACCAGCGGGAGCACAACGCCGACGGACACCCCGTGCTCGTGGCGGGCCAGGCGTTCGACGCGGCGCCGTGGTGGGCGACGTTCCGGTACGCGTGGGACGGGCTGGGCGCCTGGGCCACCGTGGTGCTGGTGGCGGCGCTGGTGCTGGCGGTGCGTTTCGTGCGGCCGCTCCGGCTCGTGGCGTTGCTGCTCGCCTCGCTGGCGAGTTTCTGGGTGCTGTTCGCGCAGTCGCGGGTGGCCCTGCCGCACTACTACTACGACTGGGTGTGGCTGCCGACCCTGGCCCTGGGGCTGGTGCTCCCCGCACTGGCCGAGGGGGCCACCCGCTGGGCGCGGACGGCGCTGGTGCTGCTGGTGGCGGGCGCCATCGTCGCCACGGGCGCCAACGCCGTGGGCGTCCTCGGCGAGCGGGAGTCCGGGCTGGTCCTCGTCGCGCACCACGTGCCGCCGGGCCGCGTCCTCGTGGCCGGGCTGCCGCCGTCGTCGTGGCCGGACGCCCACCTCGACGAGGTGATCTCCACCCTCGATGCGCCCTACGTCCAGGCCGTCGTCGTGGGGAACCACCCCCTCTCCCCGGTCCCCGAACCGCTGCGGCTGCTGGTCGATGAGCCGCCCCCCGGTGTACGGGTCGAGGAGGTCGACGGGTACCGGATCGCCACCTGGCAGGGCACACTCGCGCTGGAGGGGGACCGCTACCGCATCGTCGGCTGAGGCCCGCGACACTGTCGGCGCGGCGCGGTAGGTTTCTCGCCGTGACCGAAGTCGAGGACCGTGCCCGGCACGCCGAGCTCGCCCAACAGATCAACGACGCGCGGTTCCGGTACTACGTGCTGGACGCGCCGACGCTGTCGGACGCCGCGTTCGACGCGCTGCTGCGCGAGCTGGAGGCGCTGGAGGACGCCGTCCCTGAGCTGCGTACCCCGGACTCCCCGACGCAGCAGGTGGGGGTGATGGGGGCGACGTTCGCGCCCGTGACGCACCTGGAGCCCATGATGAGCCTCGACAACGCCTTCTCCGTCGAGGAGGTCGAGCGTTGGTCGGCGCGCGTCGGTGAGGCCGAGCTGCTGTGCGAGGTCAAGATCGACGGGCTGGCCCTCGACCTGGTCTACCGCGACCGGCGCCTGGTCAGCGCGGCCACCCGCGGCGACGGCCGCGTGGGCGAGGACGTGACGGCGAACGCCCGCACGATCGCCGCCATCCCGCAGGTGCTGGACGAGGGCGCACCCGACCTGGTCGAGGTGCGCGGCGAGGTCTTCATGCGGCCCGAGGAGTTCAAGGCACTCAACGACTCGCTCCTGGACGCGGGCAAGGCGCCGTTCGCCAACCCACGCAACTCGGCAGCCGGCTCGCTGCGCCAGAAGGACCCGAAGGTCACCGCGTCCCGCAGGCTGGCCTTCTACAGCCACGGCATCGGCGCGACGACCGGGCCCGAGATCGCGCGGCAGTCCGACGGCTACGACCTGCTGACCGCCTGGGGGCTGCCGGTCAGCGCCCACAACCGTGTGGTGCCCGACCTGGCGGCGGCCCTGGAGTACATCGCCACGTACGAGGACAAGCGGCACGACCTGGAGCACGAGATGGACGGGGTGGTGCTCAAGGTCAACGACCGCGCGCGCCAGTCCGAGCTCGGGTTCACCTCCCGGGCCCCGCGGTGGGCGATCGCGTTCAAGTACCCGCCCGAGGAGGTCAACACGAAGCTGCTGCGCATCGAGGTGAACACCGGCCGCACGGGCCGCGTGACGCCCTACGGCGTGATGGAACCGGTGACGGTCGCCGGCTCGACCGTGGAGATGGCCACGCTGCACAACGCGTCCGAGGTCGCCCGCAAGGACGTCCGGCCGGGTGACACCGTGATCCTGCGCAAGGCGGGCGACGTGATCCCCGAGATCCTGGGGCCGGTGCTCGCGCTGCGCCCCGAGGGCCTGCCTGCGTGGGTCATGCCGACCCACTGCCCCTCGTGCGGCACCGAGCTCGCGGCCCAGAAGGAAGGCGACAAGGACCTGCGCTGCCCCAACACGCGCTCGTGCCCCAGCCAGCTGCGTGAGCGGGTGTTCTTCGTCGCGTCGCGGACGGCGCTCGACATTGAGAACCTGGGCTTCCAGGCGGCGGACGCCCTCCTGTCGGCCGGGCTCATCGAGGACGAGGGCGACCTGTTCGCCCTCACCGCCGACGACCTGGTGACGTCGCCCTTCTTCACCACCAAGGCGGGCGCGTTGAACGCCAACGCGACCAAGCTGCTCGCCAACCTCGAGGGCGCGAAGACGCGGCCGTGGGCGAAGTTCCTGGTCGCGCTGTCGATCCGGCACATCAGCAAGGGCGTCGCGCCCGACGTGGCACGCGCCTTCCGGTCGGTGGAGGCGCTCGCCGCCGCGTCGGAGGAGGAGCTGTCGTCGGTCGACGGCATCGGGCCCACGCTCGCCGCGTCCATCGTGGAGTGGTTCTCGGTGGACTGGCACCGCGCGATCGTCGAGAAGTGGCAGGCGGCCGGCTGCGTCCTGGCCGACCCCGAGCCCGAGGGTGCGGACGCCTCGGGCGGGGTCGAGCAGACGCTGGCAGGGCTCACCATCGTGGTGACCGGGACGGTGCCGAACCACAACCGCGACAGCGCGCAGGAGGCCATCGAGGCTCGGGGCGGCAAGGCGGCCGGGTCGGTGTCGAAGAAGACGTCGGTGCTGGTGGCGGGGGAGTCGTCGGGGTCGAAGTACGCCAAGGCCGAGAGTCTCGGGGTGCCCATCCTGGACGCCGAGAAGTTCGAGGACCTGCTCGAGCGGGGGCTCAGCGCGCTGGACGACTGAGGTCGTTGCGATCCTGGAGCCCCTCACGAGCAGGGCGAGGTATGGCCGCGGCGAAGCCGAGGAAGAGGAGGCTGTGTCCGTCGGTTCAGTCTGCGGGCGGGGGCAAGGCCGTACTGGCCTGCCCGGCCGCCGGGGCTCACGCGGCGGCGGGCAGACGGTGGATGCCGCGGCGCGCGAACCACGACGCGGCGGCGTCCTGGCCGGGGGCGTCGGCGTCCACCTGGACGGTGACGACGTGCACGGGGAAGATCTCCATCGTCGTCACCCGGTCGGCCAGGGTGCGGACGGTGATGCCGAGCTCGGCGGCGAGCTGGGCGAGGGTGGCGCGACCGGAATCGGCGCCGACGAAGATGAGGTCGAGGGTCATGGCTGGTCTCCAGGGGCTGTGCGTATCGTCGGGAGGTTGCGGTGCGAGACTCCCGAGCACGACGGCGTCAGGGAGTCAGGCGCGACAACACGGACAACAGCCCGCGGGCACGGTGAACGACGGCAGCGCGTGGGTGCGTGCGGTCGTGGCCATGGGCGCAACCCTACGGGGAACCACACCGCCCGCGCACCTCGGTGCGCCGCATCGTGAGACGCGTACGCTGGGGCCCGTGGAGGGACTGAACACCGACCTGGACCTGAACGGGGCCGCATCACCGCGCGTGAAGCCGCGCGTGGGCGAGTGGGCTCCTGCGGACGTTCCGTCCACGAGGGCCAAGCGCAACCAGCGGTGGTGGACGATCACCGTCGCTACGATCGCCCTCGTGGCCGTCGTCGCATTCGGCTATGTCGCCTACCGGATGCTGCGCGGCTACTGAGTCGCGGGCTCGTGCTCGCTGGCCATCAGGGCCAGGTGTCGCAGGCGGGCCAGCTCCGCCTTGCGGAACTCGGGCCCGGGGCGTCCGACCACGATGCTGTGCCCGGTTCGGCACGGCGCCACCGCGATCGCCGCCTCGCCCCACCCGTCGTGCCAGTCGGCCGGGAGGTCGGCCACGTGCGCGGTGCCGAGGTCGCCGAAGACGCCGGGCGGCACCTGCGTCCCGATCGGGGCCAGCGCGCTTCGGTGCAGCACCGTCCCGTGGTCGCGGTCGACCAGCAGCGCCCAGGAGCAGTGGAAGGTCGCGGGGGCGGCGTCGGTCAGCAGCACCTCGGCGCGCTCGGGCTGCTCGGCCATGGCGTCCAGCACGTCGAGGTCGGCGTGCAGCCCCCAGTTCTCAGGATAGAAGGAGACCCAGAGCACCTCCACGTCGGGCACCCGTGCGCAGGCCGTGACGAGGGCGTCCGGGCGCACGTCGCCGGGGATCGTCAGCATGAAGTCGTCGACGGCGCGCCCGGCTCCCTTCTCGACGATCTCCACCGCGTTGATGTCGGCGTGCGCGGCGCCGAGGGCGGAAGCCACTGCGCCGAGGGAGCCCGGACGGTCGGGCAGGGCGACGCGGAGCAGGTACATGCCCCCTTGAATACCCCATGGGCAGCGGACGACCAAGCCCCCGGCCTGGCAGGGGGCGCCCTGTAGCGCGATTGAAACACCCGCGTCACAGGGGCTCGCGGTGCGGGCGTGGCCGGTGCGGGGCGACCGACCCCTAGGATGGGCGGGTCCCTGAACCGTCCTCGAGGAGTCGCACCGTGGCCCTGTCCACCGCCGACGTCGCCCGGCTCGCCGAGTTGGCGCGCATCGACCTGTCACCCCACGACCTGGAGCGCCTCGCGCCCCAGCTCGACGTCATCCTCGACGCCGTCGCGTCGGTGTCCGAGGTGGCTGGCGCGGACGTGCCGCCCACGTCGCACGCACTGCCGCTGACCAACGTCTTCCGCGCCGACCTGGTGCGCCCGAGCCTGCCCGCCGAAGCGGTACTGGGCGGCGCCCCGGCCGTCGAGGACGAGCGGTTCCGCGTGCCCCGGATCCTGGGGGAGGAGCAGTGAGCCACGCCATCCTGACGGCCACGGCGTCCGACCTCGGTCGCCGGATCGCCGCGCGCGAACTGACCGCCGTCGAGGTCGCCCGGGCCTTCCTGGACCAGATCGAGCGCACCAACGCCGAGGTCAACTCCTTCCTGCACGTCGACACCGAGGGTGCGCTGGCCCAGGCCGCCGCCGTCGACGCGCGGCTGGACGCCGGCGAGGCGCTCGGCCCGCTGGCGGGCGTCCCCGTCGCGGTGAAGGACCTGTTCTGCCAGGAGGGTGTGCCCACGACGGCCTCCTCGAGGATCCTCGAGGGCTGGCGCCCGCCGTACAGCTCCACCATCGTGCAGCGTCTGCTGGACGCCGGCCTCGTCCTGCTCGGCAAGACGAACCTCGACGAGTTCGCCATGGGCTCCTCGACCGAGACCTCGGCGTTCGGGCCGACCCACAATCCGTGGGACCTCACCCGCGTTCCCGGCGGTTCCGGCGGCGGCTCGGCTGCGGCGCTGGCCGCCTTCCAGGCCCCGCTGGCGATCGGCACCGACACCGGCGGCTCCATCCGCCAGCCCGCTTCGGTCACCGGCACGGTCGGCGTGAAGCCGACGTACGGCGCGGCGTCCCGCTACGGTGTCATCGCCATGGCGTCCAGCCTCGACCAGCCCGGCCCGTGCGCGCGCACGGTGCTGGACGCCGCCCTGCTGCACGAGGTGATGTGCGGCCACGACCCGATGGACTCCACCTCCATCGACGCGCCCGTGCCGCCGGTGGTCGACGCAGCGCGGTCGGGCGACATCTCCGGTCTGCGGGTCGGCGTGGTGAAGGAGCTGGGCGGCGAGGGCTACGAGCCCGGTGTCGAGCAGCGCTTCCGCGAGGCGCTGGCCCTGTTGGAGGGGGCCGGCGCGGAGATCGTCGAGGTCTCCTGCCCGAACTTCGCCTACGGCCTGGGCGCGTACTACCTGATCATGCCGTCGGAGGTGTCGTCGAACCTGGCCCGCTACGACGGGATGCGCTACGGCCTGCGGGTCGGCGACGACGGCGTCCGC
Source organism: Propioniciclava sinopodophylli (assembly GCF_004324755.1). Taxonomy (GTDB): domain Bacteria; phylum Actinomycetota; class Actinomycetes; order Propionibacteriales; family Propionibacteriaceae; genus Propioniciclava; species Propioniciclava sinopodophylli. The sequence continues at coordinate 3,867 of NZ_SDMQ01000007.1, read as the reverse complement.
GGCACGGAGGAGGTCATGGCGACCACGCGCGCGGTGGGCTTCGGCGACGAGGTGAAGCGCCGCATCATCCTCGGCACGTACGCCCTGAGCTCGGGCTACTACGACGCCTTCTACGGCTCGGCCCAGAAGGTGCGTACGTTGATCAGCCGCGACTTCGACGCCGCGTTCGAGCAGGCGGACGTGCTGGTCTCGCCCTCGACCCCGTTCACGGCGTTCGGCATCGGCGAGAAGCTGTCGGACCCGCTGGCGATGTACAAGTCGGACCTGTGCACGATCCCGACCAACATGGCCGGCAACACGGCCGGATCGTTCCCGTGCGGGCTGTCGCCCGACGACGGGCTGCCCGTCGGCGTCCAGGTGATGGCCCCGCCGCTGGCCGACGACCGCGTCTACCGGTTCGGTGCCGCGTTGGAGCGGCTGTACGCCGAGCGCGACGGCGGCCTCCTGACCGACCGGATCGCCGAGCGCTGGACGCAGGAGGCCTGACATGGACGAGTTGATGGACTACGACGACGCCATGGCCGCCTACGACCCCGTGCTGGGCATGGAGGTCCACGTCGAGCTGAACACGGCGTCCAAGATGTTCTGCGGCTGCGACAACAGCCCTGGCGGCGAGCCGAACACGAAGACCTGCCCGGTGTGCTTGGGCCTGCCGGGGTCGCTGCCGGTGGTCAATGGCAAGGCTGTGGAGTCGGCGATCCGCATCGGGCTGGCGCTGAACTGCCAGGTCGCGCCGTGGTGTCGGTTCGCCCGGAAGAACTACTTCTACCCGGACATGACCAAGAACTTCCAGACGTCGCAGTACGACGAGCCGATCTGCTTCGACGGCCACCTGAACCTGGAGGTCGACGGCCGGACGTACCGGATCGAGATCGAGCGCGTCCACATGGAGGAGGACGCCGGCAAGCTGACCCACGCCGGTTCCACCGGGCGCATCCACGGCGCCGAGTACAGCCTCGTCGACTACAACCGCGCGGGCACGCCGCTGATGGAGATCGTCACCAAGCCCATCCGCGGGCTGGGAGAACACGCCCCGGCCGTCGGGCGCGCCTACATGGCGCACCTGCGCGAGCTGATGCGTGCCCTCGACGTCTCCGACGCGCGCATGGAGGCCGGCAACATGCGCTGCGACGCGAACGTGTCGCTCATGCCGAAGGGCTCCGACGAACTGGGCACCCGCACCGAGACCAAGAACGTGAACTCGCTGCGCTCGGTGGAGGGTGCGCTGCGCTACGAGATCCAGCGCCAGGGCGCGATCCTCGCCGGCGGGGGCCGGGTGCACCAGGAGACCAGGCACTGGCACGAGGAGGGCTGGACCAGCCCTGGCCGCTCCAAGGAGGAGGCTGAGGACTACCGGTACTTCCCCGAGCCGGACCTCGTCCCCGTCGCCCCCAGCCGCGCATGGGTTGAGGAGCTGCGCGCCACCCTGCCCGAGCCGCCGGCCCAGCGCCGCGCCCGCCTGCAGGAGGCCTGGGGCTTCACCGACCTGGAGATGCGCGACGTCGTCGGCAACGAGGGCTCGCTCGACCTCATCGCCGCCACGGTGGCCGCCGGCGCGACGCCCGCGGCCGCCCGCAAGTGGTGGCTGGGCGAGCTCTCCCGCCGCGCGAACGAGGCCGGGGTGGACCTGTCCGGTCTCGGCGTGACGCCTGCGCAGGTCGCGGACGTCCAGGCGCTCGTGGACGCCGGCACGGTCAACGACAAGCTGGCCCGCCAGGTCTTCGACGGCGTGCTCGCAGGCGAGGGCTCGCCCGCCGAGGTGGTCGAAGGCCGTGGCCTGGCGGTCGTCTCCGACGACGGAGCGCTGGGGGCCGCCGTCGACGCGGCCATCGCCGCCAACCCGGACGTGGCCCAGAAGATCCGCGACGGCAAGGTGCAGGCCGCGGGCGCGCTCATTGGGCAGGTCATGAAGGCGATGCGGGGCAAGGCGGACGCCGCCCGCGTCCGCGCCATCTTGCTGGAGAAGCTGGCGTGATCGGGGAGCCGCGCGACCCGCAGGCGCGCGCGTGGGTGCCGTGGATCCTGGTCGTGCTCGCCTTCGGCGTGCACTTCTGGGGCCTCTACACCCCGAGCCCGCCGGACGCGGGGGCGTTGTCGTTCCCGGGCCTGGACAAGCTCGCCCACGTCGTCCTGTTCGCCGTGCCCACGTGGGCGCTGGTGAAGGTCGTGCCGAAGGCCTGGATGGCCGTGGTTCCCATGCTGGTTCACGTGCCGGTCAGCGAGATCGTGCAGGCGACGGTCCTGTCGGGCACGCGGGGCGGCGAGTGGCTGGACGCCCTGGCCGACATCGTCGGCATCGCCGTCGGTTGGTGGACGGCGGTGCGCACCGACCCCGTCCTGGGTGACGTGGAGGCAACTGAGTGAATCCCCCGGCGCGGGCGAGACCCCTTGCCTAAGCTGGCCAAAAGCCAGTTTCACAGCGCAAGAGAGGTCTGTCCATGCCAATCCGCGAAGATGCCCAGTGGGCCCTTGTTGTCCCCACGTCGATGGGCGTCCGGATCACCCCGGAGAACCGCTCCCCCGTGCACGCCTCGGACCGCTTCTTCCTGCAGGCCACCAGCGCCGAGACCAACGTCGCCACCGTCGTGTCGTACCTGGGTGAGCCCACCAAGGTGTTGACCGCCTTCGTCGAGGGCTCCCCGATCTCGGCGATGATCAAGGCAGACCTGCGCAAGCGCAATATGAGTTACGAGGGCCCGGACCTGCCTCAGGGCGACGCCTGGGGCCTGCGCCACCAGTTCAACATCGCCGACTCGGGCTTCGGTGGTCGCGCGCCGCGCGTGTGGAACGACCGCGCAGGCGAGGTCGGCCGCGAGCTGGACGTCTCCCAGTTCGACCTCGAGAAGCTTTTCGTCACCGAGGGCGTCAAGATCCTGCACCTGTCCGGTCTCATCGCCGCCCTCAGCCCGTCCACCTCGAAGTTCTGCGTCGAGCTCGCCAAGAAGGCCCGCGCCAACGGCACGCTCGTGGCGATGGACCTCAACTACCGCGCCACTTTCTGGAAGGGCCGCGAGGAGGAGCTCTCCGCCGCCTTCGACGAGATCGCCAAGAACTGCGACATCCTCTACGGCAACGAGGAGGACTTCCAGCTCTGCCTCGGCATCGAGGGCCCCGAAGCCGGCGGCGAGTCGATCGACGACAAGATCGACGAGTTCAAGAAGATGATCGGCCGGATCAAGGAGACCTACCCGGACGCCCACTGGATCGGCACCTCGCTGCGAGAGGTCAAGTCGGCCAACGCGCACGAGTGGGGCATCCTGCTGTGGAACGACGGCGAGTTCTACCTCGCCCCGCTCCGCCACATCGACGTCATGGACCGCATCGGCGGCGGCGACGGCTCCGTCGGCGGCGTGCTCTACGGCATCCTGCAGGGCTGGGACGTCGAGAAGTGCGCCCAGTTCGGCTGGGCCACCGGCGCGCTCGCCGCGACGTCGCTGTACGACTACGGCATGGCCGCCGACGAAAAGCAGGTCTGGGACCTCTGGGAGGGCAACGCGCGCGTCCAGCGCTGACCGACGGGTCGAATGACCCCCCGACGCCGTCCGCCCACCCGGGCGGGCGGCGTCCTGCGTTGTCAAGGGGTTCAGAGGACTGTGGATAGGTTGGCCGAGTTCTCCACAGGTTCGAATGTGTTGTTCTGATTGTCGGTGGTGGTGTTTAGCGTTGGGTGCATGGACCAGCTGACCCCCACCGCTACGGCGTTGGCTGGTGCGCGTTCGCTGCTGGCGAGTATCGACCATGCTGGTCGCCGTCGGTTGGACGCCGAGGTGCGGCTTGGGTTGGTGAGCGAGGTCGTCGCGCTGGGGCGTCAGGTGGAGGCTTTGCGGGTGGTGTTGATCGCCGAGGCTGATCGGGCCAAGGCTGCTG
>NZ_SDMQ01000006.1 GCF_004324755.1 Propioniciclava sinopodophylli | reverse complement strand
CCTGAGGACTGACACCCGGGTGGGTGTGCGGTTCGAGGCGGCGAGCCCATCGCTCCAGCGATGGGATCGCCGCCTCGAAGTGCACACCGGGTGGCTGGCTGGGCCCCGCCGGTGTCGGGTCAGGCGGTCACGCCGCCGGCGTGGTCGACGGTGGCGTTGCCGGGCTGGATCGGGCCTGCCGGCGTCCGGGACAGCTTGGGCGCCGGCGCGGGCTGCCACAGCCCATCGACCTCCACCATCGTCGCGCGGGCCGCGTTGTGCGGGTCGTGTCGCACCTCGCTCATGCGCAGCACAGGCTCCAGGCAGGCGTCGCTGCCCTTCACGCGCTCCGTCCACTCGGCACGCGTGCGGCGCCTGATGGCGCCGCCGATCGCCTCCCGCAGCGCGGGCCAGCCGTCGCGGTCGTGCTGGTCGGGCAGGGCGTCCGCGTCGAGCTCGAGCAGTTCCAGCAGCTGGGCGAAGAACTTGGGCTCCAGCGACCCCACGGCCATCCACTCGCCGTCGGCGGTCTCGTAGCAGTCATAGAACGGGGCGCCGGAGTCGACGAGGTTCACGCCCCGCCGCGTCTCGTCCCACATGCCCAGCTGGGCGAACCCGTGGAACGCCGTGGCCAGCAGCGTCGCTCCGTCCAGGATGGCAGCGTCCACCACCTGCCCCCGCCCGGAGGAGTTGCGCTCGTACAGCGCGGCGAGGATGCCGAAGCACAGCATCATCGAGCCGCCACCGAGGTCGCCGATGTAGGCCAGCGGCACCGTCGGCGGCTGGCCGGCGCGCCCCAGCGTCGACAGCGTGCCGGACGCCGCCATGTAGTTCAGGTCGTGGCCGGCCTGGGTGGCCTTGGGACCGTACTGCCCCCAGCCCGTCACGCGCCCGTAGACCAGCCGCGGGTTGAGCTCCAGGCAGACGTCGGGGCCGACGCCGAGCCGCTCGGCGACTCCGGGCCGGTTGCCCTCGATGAGCACGTCGGCCGTCCGGACGAGGTCCAGCACGGCGTCGCGGCCCTCGGGGGTCTTGAGGTCCAGCTCGAGGGTGCGGCGGTTGCGGTGGATGATGTCCGTGCGACGATTGCCGATCGGGCCCACCGCGGGCACTCCCCCGGGACGCTCCACGTGGATCACCGTCGCCCCGTGGTCGGCGAACATCATGGCCGCGAACGGCCCCGGGCCGATCGTGCCGAGCTCGATGACCGTCAAACCTGCCAATGCCCCCGTCGTCATGGGGTCCATCCCAGCAGACGGCTCCAAGGGCGCGCGAGGCGGCGCGTACAGTGCTCGGGTGCCCACGCCCCCGACCCCGCCCACGCCCACGGCGTCCGACCTCGCGGAGCGGTCGCGCGGGCTGGCTGCCGGCGTCGGCGCGTACGTGATCTGGGGCTTCTTCCCGCTCCTGTTCCCGCTGCTCAAGCCGGCCGAGCCGCTGGAGATTCTCGCCCACCGCATCATCTGGTCGCTGGTGGCGGTCACGGTGACGATGCTGCTGCTGCGCCAGTCGTGGGGGTGGCTGCGCCAGGCGCTGACCCGGGAGCGACTGCCGTGGGTGCTCGCCGCCGCCGTCCTCATCGGCGTCAACTGGCTCACCTACATCTGGGCGGTCAACACCAACCACGTCGTCGAGGCGAGCCTGGGCTACTTCATCAACCCGTTGGTCAACATCGTCCTCGGCGTGGTGCTGTTCGGCGAGCGCATGACCCGCGGCGGACGCCTCGGCACCCTCCTCGCGGCGGCCGGCGTGGGCATCATCGCCTGGGAGAACTGGGCGGGCCTGTGGGTCTCGCTGGTGTTGGCGTTCTCGTTCGGTCTCTACGGCGCGGTGAAGAAGCGGGCCACCGCGCCCGCGCTGGGCGGGCTGTTCCTGGAGTCGGCGGTCCTTCTGCCGGCGGCGCTGGCCTACTGGGCCTGGCTCGCCTCGACCGGCGGCAATCACTTCTCCGACTCCCCCGCCCAGGCGGGGCTGCTGGTGCTGGGCGGCGTTCTCACCGCGATCCCCCTGTGGCTGTTCGCGGTCGCCGCGCGCCGCCTGCCCTACGGCGTGGTCGGCATCCTGCAGTACCTGGGGCCGACGATCCAGTTCATCCTGGGCATCACGGTTTTCGGGCAGCACGTGACGCCGTCCTACTGGGCCGGGCTGGCGCTGGTCTGGGCCGGCTCGGTGGTCTACCTGCGCTCGGTGTTCGCCCGAGCGCGGGCCCACCAGTGACCCCGGCCCCACGCGACACGGACGCCGACGACACGGTTTCTGCCCCACCACGGGGGAACTTTCCGCATGATGGGGAACACGACGCAGGGCGGACGCCGTGCGCCACGGTCGCGGGGAGGTGAGGATGGACGCCGAGGAGGAATCCACAGTCCACAAGGCGCTCACCGCGCCCGAACCCAACGACCCCGCCAAACCCGCGTGGCCGTGGCAGATCCCGGCCCGGTCGTGGCGCTACGTCCTGCGCCGCACGTGGTCGGAGTTCTGGTACCGCCACATCCTCGACAACGCGGGCAACCTCGCCTACATGTCGGTGCAGTCGCTGTTCCCGGGGCTGCTGGCGATCCTGGCCGGGCTGACGCTGCTGGGCCAGGGCACCGCCGCCGTCGAGTGGATGATCGAGTTCCTCGCCTCGATCGCCCCCGACGCCGTCGTCGACCTGGTTGCCGACCCGCTGCGCCAGCTGGCCAGGGCCGCGGGGGCCGACTGGGTGCTCGGCATCGCGCTCATCGGCGCCCTGTGGGCGGCGTCCGGCTACGTGGCGGCGTTCGGGCGCTCGGCCAACCGCATCCACGGCGTGGTCGAGGGGCGCCCGATCTGGCAGATCATCCCCTACAACCTGCTCGTCACCCTGCTGATGCTGGTGTTCGGGGCGTTCGTCCTGCTGGTGGTGCTGCTGTCGGCAGGCATCTGGGAGGTCGTGCTGGACTACCTCGGCCTCGACGACGGGCCGCTGCGGGCGCTGCGCGGCAACCGCTGGGTCGTGCTGGCCATCGCCTCGCTCGTCGCGGTGCTCGCGCTCTACCGGGCCACGCCCAACGTCCGCCAGGCGAAGCTGCGCTGGTCGATCCCCGGGGCGCTGTTCGCGATGGGGGCCACCGTGCTGGCCATCGTCGGCTTCTCCGCTTGGGTCGCCGAGTTCGGACGCCTCCCGGCCAGCTACGGCATCGTCGGGTCGTTCATCATCCTGCTGCTGGGTCTGTGGATCATGAACATCGCCCTGCTGATCGGGGTCGTGCTCAACGCCGAGATCGAGCGGGCCCGCCTGCTGGCGGGCGGCTTCCCAGCCGAACGGGAGCTGCTCGTGCAGCCCCGGAACACCCGGATGATCCAGGCCCGCACCGCCGAGGAGGACTGGCTCGCGGAGCGCGCCGGCGAGCTGCGCGGTCAGGCGACCGGCCACTCCCAGCCGTCGAGACGTCCGAGGAAATCATCGGACGGGTCACCCTCGTAACCCACCTCGAACGGGGTGAGCTGGGCGGCCTGCAGCACCTCCAGAGCATTGAATATGCCGGAAGCGAACTCCTCGGCCATCACCACCGCGAGAGCCTCCCGCTGGTCGGCGTCCAGGCTGGTCACCAGCCGGTTCAGTGCCGTCTGCCGCACGTCGTCGGCCGCGGCGTTCTCGTTCCAGACACCGATGCGGATGCGCTCGGCGGACACCTGGCCCGGGCCGGAGCAGCACACCACCATGGCGTCGATCATCTGCCGGTACATCCACCGGGGGTCGTGCTCGGTCATGGCTCCATCATGCCCTCTCCGCCCCCAGGTGGGCGTCGGCCCCGCGCCCGATCAGAGCGTGGGGGTGAAGTCGCCGCGCTCGCGGTAGACGTCGACGGCCTCGCGCAGGGCGCGCAGCACGTAGGGCGGGAAGTCCAGGCCGTTGCGCTGGGCCCAGAGCAGGTTGGCCTCGAGGCGTCCGATCTCCTTGGCGAAGACCTCCAGCTCGCGCTCGAAACCGAGCTTGGTGATGACCTCGCCCATCTGCGCCTGGTAGCGCGGGTCGTTGTGGGTGCCGACGAGCTCGTAGGAGAACGTGCGCAGCTTGCGGGCCAGCCACATCTGCCACGGCTTGAGCGTGCCGTCGGTGGTGACCTTCTCGGCGCTCATCCGGTAGAAGGCGAAGTGACCGGGCTCCTGGCGCTTGATCGGGTTGATGATCGTCTCGCGCACGGCCTTCTCGCCCATCGCGTCCAGCTCGGAGGCGAACGCGTTGTAGGCCAGCACGGCCTGCCGCTCGGTCGAGGCGCCGGTGAAGTAGTAGATGGTGCGCGCCACGTCCTGGATCTGCTCGAAGTGCGCCATCGCGCCGAGCGCCTTCACGGCGAACCCGACCTGCAGCAGCGGCTCGGACTCGGGGAGCCCGATGCGCCGTTTCAGCTCGTCGAGGATCAGCCCGTGCTGGATCTCCTGGCCGTACCAGACGTCGGCGTAGAAGACGCGGTCGGCCTCGGAGGGGTTCGGCATGATCGTGAGCAACTCGAGCACATTGCGCTCGACCTCGAGCTCGACGCGGGCCAGGTAGTCGAGGACGCCCGCGAACCGCGTCCGCATCGCGGTGGGGTCACCGACGGTGAAGTCGACCGAGTCCCACGGAACGGGTGGGTGCTCCTCGCCCATCTTGTTGACGTGAGAGAGCAGCAGGGCGTCGGTGATGCGGGACGAGCGAGCCACCCGGCCAGCCTAGCCGTCGAGAGTCCCAAACCGAACGATCGCTCTGGGGCGTGGGCGATCGATCAGGCGTGCTTCCAGTCCTCGATCGGCCAGTACTGCCGGGACGCCACCCGGTACAGCGGCAGGTCGGGGTTGACCGCCACGGGCCGCCCCAGCAGGGACAGCCACGAGGCGTCCGCGATGGAGTCGCCGTACCCGTGCGAGCGGGACAGGTCGTACCCGCCCGCGGCCGCGTACGCCTTCAGCCACTGGGCGCGCGCCTCGTCGACGAGCGGCGGGGTGGACAGGTAGCCCGTCATCACGCCGTCCCGGACCTCCATCGAGGAGGCGACCACGTCGTCGAACAGGGGCACCAGCGGGGCCGCGAACAAGTCGAGCCCCCCGGTGACCAGCACGGTGCGGTGGCCGGCTGCGCGGTGCTCCTCGATGCGGGCCAGCGCACCGGGCTTGAGCTTGCGCACGACGTTCTGGCCCCAGGCGCCGCCCACGACGCGCTCGATGTCCGCCACGCGCGTGCCGGCGTAGCGGCGCGAGAAGGCGCGCACGAACTCGCCGCGGTCGCGGCGCTCGGCCTGGAGGTAGACCCCCACGTTGCGGACCAGGTCGGCCAGCTCGCCAGGCAGCTCGGCCGGCGAGTGCAGCAGGCCCATCACCGACAGGTACTGGGTGACCAGCGAGCTCGGCAGCAGCGTGCCCTCGAGGTCGAACACCGCGAGCACGTCGGTGCCCGATTCGAGCCGGCGAGCCTGCGAGCGGGTCGCCTTGCGCGCCGAGGACGCCCGGGCGTGCACCTTGGCCAGCGACGTCATCGCGGGCAGGTGCACCTCCTGCCAGTAGTGGCTCCAGTCGATGTCGCGCACGTCGAACGTCCGGTCGGCCGGCGTCCCCTCGGGCAGCTTGGCCCCCAGTGCGCGGGTCTGCTGGTCGTCGAACAGCATCTCGGTGCGGGTGTAGCTCTGGTACAGGTCGACGTAGGTGCGCAGCGAGCCCAGCCCGCGCTCCATCTTCGACAGCGAGGACGCCCACTGCCGCGTCCGCACCGTCGAGGGCAGCGCCTCGCCGATGCGCGAGCCCAGCGCCGACAGGCGCTCCTTGAGCCGCAGCGAGCGCTCGGCGGCGTTGTTGGCCGGGAACCTCCATGTCGGCACCACGATGGGACGGCCCCGGTCGTCCTCGAGCGGGTGGGCGAGGAAGTACTGGCGCACCTCGGCGTACATGCGGTGGAACGGCAGCGGGTTCGAGGCGCCGGAGCACACCTGGTAGTAGTCGGCCCGGATCCCCGCGCTCGTCGATGGGGTTTCGACAGGCTCGGTCACCCGCGAGGCCGACCCCTGGTGGCCGAGGGTGGCCAGCGCCAGGATCACGTTCACGACGTAGTCGACCGGGATCACGTCCAGCACCGAGTCGGGCAGGCCCGGGAACTCGGGCAGCGCGCCCTTGGCGTAGGCCATGATCAGCGGGTCGGCGACCTTGAAGCCGTCGATCCAGCCCGGGAACGGGTGGCGCAGGGACGACTCGATGATCGCCGGGCGCACGATCGACAGGCGTCGGCCCCTGCCGGCCCACTCCTCCTCGGCGACCCGCTCCCCCAGCGCCTTGGAGAACGTGTAGACGTCCGTCCAGCCGACCGAGCGGGCGCGGGTGCGCCCGAGCTCGACCAGGCGGGTGTTCACCCACTCCAGCCGCGCCGCCTCGGACGCCCGGGCCACCGACTTGGGCCCCTCCTTGCCGTGGCCCCGGGTGGCGGCGTCGATGAACTCCTGCAGGCGCTCCGGCGTCCGGGAGGCCGCCTCGGCCTCGACCCGGGCGACCTCGGCGGCCGCGATCTCGGCGCGCCAGTCGATGTCGTGGTCGACGGACGCCTCGGGCCGCAGCCCCTTGGCGATGCCGCCCACGTAGCAGGTGGACACGTGGATGACGTGCGGGTCGAGCCCGGACGCCTCGAGCGCGGCGTAGAGCGCGCGCGGGCCGCCGACGTTGTTGGCGAAGGACTCGTCGATCGGCGCGTCGAAGCTCACCGTCGAGGCGGAGTGGATGACGACGTCGACGGGCGCGTCGATCCGCTCCAGGGTGGCGAGGTCCGCCTCCAGGACGCCCGTCCGCTCGGCCCAGATACGCTTCGCCTCGGCGTCGCCCACGGCGTCCCGCCACGTCTTGAAGACGGGCTTGCGCAGCAGCCGGTCGAGGCGGTCGCGGGCGGCCTGGCTGCCCTTGGGACGGATGACGGCGGTGACGTGGGCGTCCGTGTCTGCGAGGAGCCGTTCGAGCACGGCCTGCCCGAGGAAGCCGGTCACTCCGGTGAGCAGGACCCGTACGGGTTCGGTCGACACCTCAAGACTCCTTCCGGAGGCGATGGGGGTCGCCCTCCTGCGGCGCAGCGTAATGTAGCGTGCCGTTCCATGCGGTTCGCGCTCATCACCGGTGGCACGTCCGGGATCGGGTTGTCCTTCGCCCGGGCCCTGGCGCGTGACGGCGCTTCCCTCGTGCTGGTGGCCCGCGACCGCGCGCGCCTGGACGCCGTGGCGGACGAGCTACGTGGCGCCCACGGCGTCCCCGTCGAGACGCTGGTGGCCGACCTGGCCGAGCGCGACGACCAGGCCCGGGTTGCCAAGCGGCTGGGGGCGGGAGACATCGACACCCTGGTCAACAACGCGGGCTTCTCGCTCAAGACGCCGCTGGTCGGCGGCGACGACGCGCTCGCCGACGCCGCGTACGAGGTGATGGGCCGGGCGCCGCGCGTGCTGGCCTCAGCCGTGGCGCCGGCGATGCGGGAGCGCGGCGAGGGCTGGATCATCAACGTGGTGAGCGTCTCGGCGCTCACCCGGCAGGACTCCTACTCGGCGCTCAAGGCGTACGCGCTGGCGCTGACCGAGGTGCTGGCGCTCGAACTGACAGGGACGGGCGTGAACGTGACCGCCGTCCTGCCCGGCTGGACGCGCACCGAGTTCCATTCGCGCGGCGGTTCGGGGCGCAAGGGTGTCCCGGGCTTCCTCTGGCTGGACGCCGACCGCGTCACCGAGGTGGCCCTGGCCGACGCACGGGCCGGGCACGTGATCTCGATCCCCAGCAAGCGGTACAAGGTGGCGGCAGCGGTACTGCAACTGCTGCCGAACGCCGCGGTGCGCGAGGTCTCGCGCCGCATCAAGGGCAAGACCAAGACCCCCAGCGAAGGAGCGGTGTCGTGAAGCAGGTCAAGCACATGAAGTGGTGGGGATGGGGCGAGGAGGGCGTCTTCTTCAACTACGCCAACAAGCCCGCGTTCGCGCCGTTCGTCAAGAAGCACCTCGGCATCGACCTGCGCCCGCGCCAGGTCGACACGATCCCGTTCGACGCCTCCACCGTCCCCGACTCCCCCCTGCCGGACGCCCTGCGCGACGCCCTGGTCGCTGCCACGGCGTCCGACCGCGTGACGACGGACGCCCACGAGCGGGTCGTCCACGGGCACGGCTCGTCGGTCACCGAACTGCTGCACGTGTCGCGATTCGACTACGGGCGCCTGCCGGAAGTCGTCGTCTACCCCGAGACCGACGACGAGGTCGCGGCTGTGCTGCGCGCGTGCGTCGAGGCGGACGCCGTGGTCGTCCCGTTCGGCGGCGGCACGAACATCTCCCGCTCGCTGCAGCTCGACCCCACCGAGGCCCGCCCGATCGTGTCGCTGGACATGGGGCTGCTGGTGGGCGTGCACGAACTCGACACCGAGTCGGGCCTCGCCCGGATCGGCGCCGGCATGCTCGGCCCCGACCTGGAGGAGGCGCTGAACGCCCGCGGCTGGACGCTGGGCCATTTCCCCGACTCGTTCACCCACTCGACCCTCGGCGGCTGGGCGGCGACGCGTTCTTCGGGCATGCAGTCGGACAAGTACGGCGACATCGCCGACATCATCCGCGGCATGACGGTGGTGCGGCCCTCGGGCACGGTCACGCTCAAGCCGGTGCCGTCGGAGTCGACCGGCCCCTCGCTGCGCGAGATGTTCATCGGCTCCGAGGGACGCCTGGGCGTCATCACCGACGTGTGGGTGCGCGTGCACCGGCTCGCCGAGGAACGCGTCGTCGTCGCGTACATGTACCCCACGTGGTCCGACGCCGTCGACGCGATCCACTCGATCGCCGAGGCCGAGGTTCCGACCACCTTCGTGCGCATCTCGGACGCCCACGAGACCGCCTTCTCGCTGTCAACGCAGAAGGAGGCCGTGACCCTGAAGAAGAAGGTCGAGGCCAAGGCGCAGGAACAGCTGTGGGCGTTCATGCGCCGACGCGGCTGGGACACCGACCAGATGTGCATCTCGTACGTGTGCTTCGAGGGCTCCAAGGGTGACGTGGACGGCCGACGCCGCGACGTCGCGCTGATCGCCAAACGGCACGGTGCACTGACTCTGGGCACCGGCCCCGGCGCCCTGTACGACCAGAAGAAGTTCGACACCCCCTACCTGCGCGACTTCCTGCTCGAGCAGGACGTGATGGGCGACGTGTCCGAGACGGCGGCGCCGTGGTCGCGGATCAACACGATCCACGATTCGGTGTACGTGGCCGCCCAGGACGCCTTCGACAAGCTGGGCAAGCAGGGCTTCATTATGTGCCACCTGTCGCACAGCTACCACGTGGGTGCCTGCCTGTACTTCACGTTCGCCTTCCAGGCCGGCGAGGAGCCCGACCGGGAGTACGCGACGGTCAAGACCGCGATCCAGCAGGCGTTCGTCGACAACGGCGGCACGCTGTCGCACCACCACGGCGTCGGCATGGAGCACGCGCCGTGGATGGAGCAGGTCGTCTCGACCGAGGGCGTGAACCTGATGCGCACGCTGTTCAACGCCACCGACCCGGGCAACCACCTCAACCCCGGCAAGATTGTCGACGCGTCGCTGTCGCTCTATGACCAGCTGTGATGGGGCGGGCCCGTGTGCATTTCTATGGGGCGGAAACCGCATCACAGTGATGCACACGGGGGTTTCTGGCGTCGAAACGCTGCCTAGAAATGCACACGGATAGTCGGGGCTCGGGTTCGAGTCTGGCCGCCGTGGGTTTGGTCTTCGCCGGGGGCGCTGCCGGCTCGCTGGTTCGATACGTGGTCGGGGTGGCCCTGCCCGCGCTGTGGCCCGTGCTCGTCGTGAACGTGCTCGGCTCGCTGATGCTGGGGCTTCTGCTGGGGTCGGCTCCGTCGCGGTCGGTTCGGCTGCTGATCGGGACAGGATTCCTGGGCGGCTTCACGACGTATTCGGCCTTCGCGGTCGAGGTGGCCTCCCTCGGGGTCGTCGGCGGGCCCGCGCTCGGTCTGGCGTTCGGGTTGGGGCAAGCCGCCTTCGGCGTAGTCGCGGCCCTGCTCGGCTTCGCACTGGCGGACGTCCGACGCGCGCGGCCGGAGGTGTCGGCATGACGTGGCTGTGGGTCGCCCTGGCGGGCGGTGTGGGTGCGGTGCTGCGCCACCTCGCCCACACCGGAGCGCAGCACGCGGGCTGGCGGTCGCCGTGGGCGACCTTGGCCGTCAACGTCGCGGGGTCGTTCGCCATCGGCATCGTGGCTGGTTTCGGTGCGCGGGTGTGGTCGCCCGAACTCGTGACGGTCCTCGCCACCGGGTTGTTGGGCGGGTTCACCACCTTCTCGACAGCCTCGGTCGAGGCCGCCGACCTCTGGCGCGACGGACGCCGCGGGCCTGCGGTCGGCCTCGCCACGGCCATGTTGGTCGGATCGGTCGCAGCGTGTGCACTCGGCTGGTGGTTGGCGTCGCTCCCACTCTGATGCACAGCTGCATCAGAGTCAGAGCGACGCCAGCACCACACCGCCAATCCTCCCGACGGGCGTAGGCTCGACCCACCGAAGGATGGAGCCCCCACCATGCCCGACCTCACCCGCTTCAGCGTCGCCACCGCGAACCTGTTCAACCTCCAACTGCCCGGACGCCGCATGCACCGGTTCTCCAAGCCCTGGACGGAGGAGGAGTTCGCCCGGAAATCCACCTGGCTAGGCCTGACGCTGCGTGAACTGGACGCCGACATCGTGGGCGTCCAGGAGTTGTGGCACGCGGACGCCCTCGCCGAGGTCCTCCGCCGCAACGGCCTGGAGGAGACCTACGACCTGCTCGCCACGCCCGCGGACGGCACCCGCATCGTGTGCGGGGCGCTCGTCCGCAAGGGCCTGCTGCGGGGGCAACCCGAGTGGGTCACCCGGTTCCCCGACGGGCTGCACCTGGAGTCGACCAGCCCCGAGGACCCGCAGGCGCCCGACATCAAGGTCGCCCTGGGCGGGTTCTCCCGTCCGGTACTGACCTTCGAGGTGGCCCTGCGCGAGGCCCCGCCGCTGACGCGCGTCTACGTGGCACACCTGAAGTCGAAGTTGCCCGCCGAGGTGCACGAGGAGGCCTGGTACGAGGCCGACCCCGACCGATTCCGCAACCACCGCACCGCGATCGGGGCGGCCCTGTCGACGATCCGGCGCACGGCCGAGGCGGCGGCCCTGCGGGTGCTGCTGACCGAGGCCACCAAGGGCACGGTCACGCCCGTCATCGTGCTCGGCGACCTCAACGACGGGCAGCTGAGCAACACGCTGAACATCCTCACCGAGCAGCCGCGCTACTTGGTCGGCGACTCCCGCGGTGGGGGCGACATCGCCCTGTACTCGGGCCAGACCCTGCAGGAGTACCGCGACACGCGCGACGTCTACTACACCCACGTCCACAACGACATGCGCGAGTCGCTCGACCACGTGCTGGTCTCGGAGCAGTTCTACGACAACTCCCACCGCCGGCTGTGGCTGTTCGACGGCCTGGTGATCTACAACGACCACCTCAACGACACCACCAGCGCCGACCACAAGCGCAAGGGCACCGGCGACCACGGCCTGGTGAAGGTGAGGTTCAGGTGGCGGCCGGCGCGCCAGGCCTGAGCGCCCGACGGTCGGTCATTCGAGGTTGACCGGGCACACCCGACCGATGTTAGGGTTTTGCACATCGTCCCACCCCCGCGGACACCCCCTGGTGGCACCCCCGCCATCCCTGCCCCCCAGGACCGTCATGTCCACCCCCACCCTGTCTTCCACGACCCCTGCCGACGCCGCCCCCGCGCGTCCCGACCAGCCCCTGCTCCCCATGGCCATCCTGGGGACCGGCGAAGCCCTGCCCCGCCGCGTCGTCACGACCGCCGAGGTCGCTGCACGGTGCGGCCTGCCGGCGGACGAAGCCGAACAGCGCTCCGGTGTGCTCACGCGGCACTGGATCAGTCCCGATGAGGACCCCCTCGACCTCGGTGTCGCGGCCGCCCGTTCCGCACTGGCAGACGCCGGCCTCACCATCGCCGACATCGACTGCGTCCTGAACGCCTCGGGCACCCCCATGCAGGCGATCCCCGACGGCGGGGCGTTGCTGGCCGCCGAACTCGGCATGGCGCCCACCAAGTCGGCGTACAGCGTGCACGGCACGTGCCTGTCCTTCCTCTTCGCGTTGCGTGAGGCGGCCCTCCTGATCGCCCACGGTTCCGCCCGCCACGTCCTGATCGTGTCGACCGAGGCCGGCAGTCGGGGGCTCAACTTCGCCCAGCCCGAGAGCGCCCTGCTGATCGGGGACGCCGCGGCCGCCGTCGTCGTCGGGCCCGCCCAACGCCCGGGCCAGGGGCTCGTGCGGAGTTCCTTCATCACGGTCACCTCCGGGGTCGAGGACGCACGCATCCGGGGCTTCGGCACACGCATCCCGATCGAGGAGGCGAGCGAGCGCCTGACCGACTTCAAGTTCGACATGCAGGGCATCCGCCTGCTCGCGAGCGCGATCCGCGCCTTCCCGAAGTTCCTGGAGGACTTCGAGCCGGGGCTGAGCAGCGGCCTGGGCGACACGATCGCCGCCGGCATCCCGTTGACCCTGCACCGCGCACGGATCCAGCCCGGGGAACGCCTGCTGCTGGTCGGATCGGGGGCAGGTACCCACTTCGGGGCACTGCTCGTCCAGAACTGACGCGCGGGAGCGCCCGGACCGGACATGCCCACGACCATCAGCATCCGTGGCCTCGGCAAGAGCTACGGCACCGGGGAGTCGGTCGTCCACGCGCTGCGCGATGTGGACCTCGACCTGGCGAGCCGTCGGCTCACGGTCATCCTGGGCCCGTCGGGCTCCGGCAAAAGCACCCTGCTCAACCTGCTGGGAGGGATGGATCGCGCCAGCGCGGGGAGCCTGGTCGTCGACGGGATGGACATCCGCGAGGGTGGCGGCCACGCCCCGGCCCAGGACGCCCGCGACCACCGTGTCGCCGCGTTCGACCAGGGGCAGCAGGGCGTCGGCGAGCGGGACGGCCAGCACCCTCATCCAGCGGCGCAGCAGCGTGAGCTGACCCAGCGGGTGGCGGGCGAGGCCCTCGGCGAGGCGGCCGCGGGCCAGCGTGTCGGTCAGGCGACCCGGGATGCCGACGAACCCTGCCCCGTGCCCGGCGACCAGCGACGCGTACTCGTCGATGGCGACGACGCGCGCGTCCACCCCCGATGCGACCAGCGCGCCAGCCAGCACGGCCAGCGGTTGGACATCCCCCCGCGAGCCGAGGGCGATCAGCAGGACCTTGGTCACCGCCCCATCGTCGCCCACGCGCCGGTCGCGGGCAACGAGGGGCGGCACCGTCCTCCTCCCGTGGTGGTCAGCAGCGGACCGAGGATGCCCCGGCGCTGAAGGTCGTGAGCATCCGCTCGGGCAGGTCGGAACCGGCACCGAAGTACTCCAGGCCCTTGCCGTTGGCGCCGTTGGGGGCCATGCGGCCCTCACCCTTCGGGTCGGCAATGGTCATGTCGACCTTGACCTTGATCGCGACCGGCAGCTTGGCCGCGCGCAGCGCCGCGTAGCCGGCCTTGCGCTGGGCCTCGCACTTCACGCCGGGCATGCCCTCGAGCGCGAGGCCGTCCTCGGCGGTGATGGTCCACCAGTTGGGGGACGCCGGACCGTTCAGGTTGTACATCGGGATGAAGCAGTGCTGCGCGAACGCCGGCGACGCCGCCAGCACGGCTGCGGTGAGCGTCGCGGCACCGGTCACCAGGAATCGTCGGATGGTCTTCGGCATGGCTTCCTCCATGGTCGGGGCGTCCCGATGTGAGGGTTGTCGGACGCCGGGCACCAGCGTGGCCGAGCCCGCGGCGTCCGGCTTGACCGGGACGACACAGTCGCTGTGCTGTTCCGTCACAGCCGTCACCGGGGTGAGGCTTCACCCTGTCCCACCCGGGCGCCGCGGCCTACAGTCTGCGCATGCCGCACACGGGGGACCAGCGGACCTGGAGCACGGCCGGGCACCGCCCGGAGCTGCAGCTCGCCGTCTGGGGGCAGATCGTGGCGGACGCGTTCGTCCCGGTCACCGTCTCCCCCCAGGACCCGTATGAGGAGGGGTTCGCGTCCGAGGTCGGCGGACGCCGGATCGGTGACGTGCACCTGATGGGGCTGAACTCGCAGCGCCAGGTCGTCGAGCGGACGCCGTCGCACATCGCCGCCCACCCCGGCGACCTCTACTTCCTCAACGCCCCCGTGCATGGCTCGGGCAGCGCCCAGCAGTTCGGGCGGGTCGCCTCGGCAGGGAGCGACTCGTTCGTGGTGGTGGACAGCGACCAGCCGTTCCGGCTGGAGTTCGGGGCCACGTTCTCGCAGTTGACGTTGGTGATCCCCAAGCCGTTGCTCGACCCGCTGTTGGTCGTCCCGGGCGTGGGCGTGGGGGTCGGCATCAAGGCGGATGCGGGTGCCGGGGCGCTGGTGACGGCGCTGCTGCGGGGGCTGGCCGAGCACTCCGACGAGCTGACCCCCCGCCAGGCCCGCGCTGCCACCGACCACCTGCTGGGGTTGGTTGCGATGGCGCTGGCCGGGGCCGCCGCGCCCGTGTTGGACGCCCGCGCCCTGCTGCTCCAACAGGCCATCGACGAGGCCGAACGCTCGCTGGGCGACCCGGACCTGACGGCCCACACCCTGGCCGCGCGGTTGTGCATCTCGACGAGCTATCTCACCAAGCTGTTCGCCGCCCGCGGGTTGAGCTTCGGGCGCTGGCTGCTGGGCCGCCGCCTCGACCGGGCGTGGGCCGAATTGGCGCCGGGGGCGTCCGACGGTCGCACGATCACTGACGTGGCGTTCGCCTGCGGGTTCCGTGACTCGGCGCACTTCGCCCGGACGTTCCGGGCCCGGTTCGGCACGACGCCCTCCGGACGGCGCACAATGGGGGCATGACCGACGACTTCGACGCCACCGCGTTCCGCGCCGCGGCCTGGGACTACGCCAACGACGCCCTCATCGCCATCGACACCGACGGGATCATCCGCGCCTGGAACCTGTTCGCCGAGAAGCTGTTCGGCTGGAGTGCTGAGGACGTCATCGGCCAGGACGTGAAAATCATGACCCCCGAACGGCTGCGCGCCGCCCACGACCGCGGCTTCTTCGCGGCCATGGAGTCGGGCCACCTGGCCTCCGACGGCCGGGCGCGCCGCACCAAGTCGTGCGAGAACATCTACGTCACCATGACCTTCGCCGTCATCTCGGACGCCTCGGGCGCGGCCATCGGCGCCGCCGCAGTGGCGCGCGAGTGGGAGCGCGACGCGGACTGACGCGGTGCCAGGCCCCCTGCCGCGGCCCCGGCCCCCGGACCGAACTCATCCCTCGGCATGAGTTTTTCCCCGAATCGGCCGGATTTCGGTTGCTCTCCCATGCCAAGGCATGAGTTCGGTCCATGCCTCGACGCAGACTGATCCATGACTTGAATTCCAGTCACATGACTGAATTCTGGTCATATGCGATTTGATGAGGCGTTTGGGGGCCTGATCCCCGGCGCGCGTGGTGCCGCACTGGCCGTTGTGATGCGAACAGGCCAACCGCTCACAGGGCGACAGGTTCATGGGATGGCCCAGAACGACTTCAGCTTGTGGTCGATCCAGCAGGCGCTCACGGCATTGATCGACCTCGGATTGGTCCACGGGGAGACGGTCGGTCGCGCCACCCTGCACACGTTCAACCACGAGCACTACGCCGCGAGGCCTTTGGAGGCGTTGCTCTCCCCCCTGGCTGCGTTTCGCACCGTGATTCGGGAAACGGTGGGGACCGACGTGCACGCCGTCGTGCTGTTCGGGTCGCTCGCGCGCGGTGAGTCCAGCCCCGGCAGCGACATCGACTTGGCCGTGATCGCCCCTGCGGAGTGGGATCGACGGGGCGAGGTCCAGGAAGCTGTGCAGACCCGCATGGGCAACCGCTGCGACGTGCTCGTCTTCTCGCCGACCGAGTTCCTTGGCCACGCGAGGAGCAAGGATGAACCTGTGGTGAATGACATCCTGTCCGACGGGATCGTGCTGGCCGGTGCACTCCCGCAACATGACGTCGAGGTGGCTTGATGGCAAGCCTTGAGCAGCGCAATCACGCCCGGGCGTACCTGACCAAGGCTGAGGAGTACTTCGCGTCGGCCGAGGCCAACCTGGCAGCAGAGGCCCGGCGAGCTGGGTCCTTGGTCGATCTGGCGGTGGAGATCGTTCGCCTGGGCATCTGAGCGGCGAGCCAGGATGGATGCTACGCGCACCTCAGCTGACCGAGCCCAGAACCCCACCCAGCACCACCCCGGCCGCCAGGAGCACCGCACCCACACCCAGCACCACGTCGCGCCAGCCCCACCGCACCGGACGCCAGATCGTGCGGGGCGTCCGGCCCAGGCCGCGGGCCTCGAGCGCCTCAGCCAACTGCTGGCCGCGCCGCAGGGCGACGACCATCAGGCCGAACGCCGACCGGGCGAAGCCGCGCACCCAGGCGACCCGGCCGCCGCCCAGGCCGCGCGAGCGCACCGCGTGGGCAGCCCGGATCGTGCGCCACTCGTCGGGCAGCAACTCCAGCAGGCGATAGCCGGCCAACAGCGCGTACGCGTACCGCACCGGCACGCGCGCCTGCGAGTGGGCCGCGTTCACGAACCACACCGCGTCCGTGCTGAGCACGAACACCGAAGCCAGCCCGCCGATCGCGAGCGTGCGGGCGGCCAGTGCCAGGCCGAACGCCAGCCCCGGTTCGGTGGCGACGAAGATGCCCCACCCACCCAGGGCCTCCCCGGGTCGGCTGAACAGGTTGACCAGGAACGTCGACAGCGCGAACCAGAAGATCGGCACCTGGAACCGCAGCGTGCGCCGCAGCGACACCCGGGCGAGCACCGGCACGGCCGCGGTGGCCAGCAGCCACACCGCCAGCACGGGCCAGAACACGGTCGTGGCCAGCAGCCCCACCGAGGCGAGGAACACCACGGCGAGCTTGAGCACCGGCGAGCAGCGGGCCAGGAACGAGTCGGGCACCCGCTCGCGCGGGGCGCGCACCTCGCCGGGCGGCGGCGCGGGCAGCACCAGCCGGTTATCGGCCAGGCGGTCGGCCAGCTCGACGTCGTGCGTGGCGAACAGGATCGCCCGACCCTCGTCGCGCAGCGACCGGATGAGCGACTCCACCGCCGCCACGCCCGCGTCGTCGAGGCCGAAGGTCGGCTCGTCGAGCAGCAGCACCGGGTGGTCCTGCGCGGCCATCGCGACCACCGACAGGCGGCGCTGCTGGCCCAGCGACAGGGTGTGCGGGTTGCGGTCCTCCAGCCCGGCCAAGCCCACGCGGGCCAGCAGCTCGCGCGCGAGTTCGACCGACGCCCCGTACGAGGCCTCCCCCAGCACGGTGGTCGCGACGAACTGGTTCTCGGGGCGCTGGAACACCATACCCACGCCCTCCCCCGCCGCCTCGCCCCCCGGCAGCACTCCGGCCAGGGCCATCAGCAGCGTCGTCTTGCCCGACCCGTTCGGGCCCAGCAGCGCGGTCACCGTCCCCGCGCGCAACGCCACGCGCACGCCGTCGACCACCACCGGGCCCTCGGCGTCGCGGCGCACCCCGGTCAGCTCGCGGTCCAGCACCACCTCCCCCGGACGCCCCGGGCTGCGGTCGGTCTCCCCCACGGCCGGCGTGCCGAGCCGCACCACGGCGTCCGGGACGAGCCCGGCGCGCTCGAGCTCGCGGGCGCGGTGCTCGACGATGACGGCGGCGGGGCCGTCCCCGCCGAGTTCGCGGCGGAGCAGGCCGGCGACGGAGGCTGCGGCGTCCGGGTCGAGCATGCTCAACGGTTCGTCGAGCAGCACGACCTCGGGGTCGCCGATGAGGGTCGCGGCCAGGGCGACGCGTTGCTGCTCGCCGCCGGAGAGCTGGTTGGTGCGGCGGTCGAGTAGGTGGGCGACGCCGAGCCGATCGGCGACCTCCTGCACGCGCGGGCCGATCGCCTCGCGGGGCAGGCCGGCGTTCTCCAGGGGCAGGGCGAGTTCGTCGCGCACGTGGGTGAGGCACAGCGACGAGGCGGGGTCCTGGGCGAGGAAGCCCAGCCAGGCCGCGCGTTCCCAGGGCGGGTCGAGGGTGACGTCGGCGCCGCGGTGGGTGATGCGTCCCCACAGGTCGCCCGAGCGGGCGTGCGGGACGAGCCCGGCCGCCACCGCGAGCAGTGTCGACTTGCCCGACCCCGACGGCCCGGTCAGCGCCACGAGGCCGCCCGACGGGACGGCGAGGCTGACGTCGGCCACCACGGGCTCTGCGTCGTGCGCGACCGTGATGCCGTCGAGCACGAGCGGGTCGGCCGTCGTCGTCCCGGGCACGGTCGGGTCGGGAACAGTCGGGTCGGGCATCGTCGGGTCGGGCATCGTCGGGTCAGGCACGGTCGAGGGCGGCCGCCCGTCCGGCCGGCAGGTCGCGCAGGACGCCGGTGCGCAGCAGGGCGCGGGCGATGAGCCAGCCCAGCACGCCGCACAGGACGAGGCCGGACGTGAGGTGCAGCGCCAGGCGGGTCTCGAACAGGGTCTGGCCCAGCCACCCGAACCGGATGGTCGAGTAGATGAAGCTGAACACCGCGGTGGTCAGCCCCGAGACCAGAAACGCGACCAAGTCGTAGCGGCGGTAGCGGAACAGGGCGAAGCCCAGCTCGGACCCCAGGCCCTGGACGGTCGCCGACAGCAGCAGGATCGGCCCGACCGGGCTGCCCAGGAACACGAACTCGACGATCGAGGCCATGATCTCGGCGACGAGCCCCGCACCCGGGCGGCGCACGACGAACAGGGCCAGCGGGGCGACCACGAACCAGCCGCCGATGAGGACGTTCTGGGCGAGGTCGCCGAAGGGTCCCATGGCGACGGCGAGGGCGTTCCAGCCCTGGACGAGCAGGTAGTACAGGAAGCCGAACACCACGCCGAGGGTCACCACGGCGAGGATCTCCTTCAACCCGAATCCCCTCCCCTGCGGCGCGCGGACGGGCTGGTCGGTGCGGTTGGTCTGGGTCATGACTGCTCCTGGGGTGTGCGGGTTTCGGTGGGTGAGTTGATCGAGAACGACAGGTGGCTCGTGACGTGCTGGACGCCCCCACCCACGCCGCGCCACGCCGTGGTCACGAGGGTGAGGATGTCGGCGATGTCGCCGCGCAGCCGGGTCACGTAGTGGTCGGATCCGTCGTACAGGCCGACCTGCTTGGCCTGCTCGATGGCGGCCATGATCGGCTCCATGTGGTCGAGGGCCGCACCCGCGCTGGCGGCCGGGTCGGCGTCCAGCAGCGGGTAGAGCGACCACTCGGCGACCGCGGTGGTGCCGGTCGGCTCCGCGGCGAGGGTGCCGTCGCTGGCCCACGGCCCGCTGCGCAGGTCGCAGGTGACCTCACCGGGGCAGCCGCGGGACAGCAGCACCGATGCAGCGAGGTGGTCGCCGTCCGCGCGGCGGGCGGCGGCGCCGATGAGGGCGGTGAGGTAGGCCAGCAGGTCGGCCTCGTCGCCGCCGACGAAGGTGCTGACGACGCCGGTACGGGTCGTCAGGTCACCGCGGGCGGCGTCGGCGTCGGCCAGGGCACCGAGGATGATGTCCTCGAAGCGGGCTGACATGGGGTGCAGGGACACGCGCGCCCCGATGCCGTAGGTGGTGGGGGTGGGCTCCCCCGTGGCGGGTTCCATCTCGTCCTTCCCGCCCCTGGGGGTGGGTTGGACTCGGCCCGGACGCGCGCGGCCGGGCCGCACACGTCGGGTGATGGATGCCGCGGGCGCGGCCTCCTGCCCAACTTCCTCCGCTGGTGTTACCCAGTTCAGGTTCCACGGGTCTGCCGGATGGCACTCTCAGCGCTGGCGCGCTCCCCGGGGGCATTGCTGGGGCCACCCTAGCCGATGGACGGCCGGGTTGCGCCCCCGCTCCATCGACGCTGGTCAGGCGAGGGTGCCGCCCGGTTCGTCGAGGTCGGTCTCGTGCTCGGCGCACGCCCGGAGCGCCGCGACCAGCGCCTTCGTGGCCGAGGCCGTGCCGAGCACCTTCAACGAAGGAATGTGCAGGAACCCCACCCGCGTGCCCGGCCGCGCGTTCTGCAGGGCGGCGAACATGGCGGCGTTGCAGCCGTAGCTGCCGGCCGACAGCGACAGCTCGGCCGGGACCCCGATGCCCTCGATCGCCGCCCGCACCGCCTTGACCGGGATGGTCGCGAACAACCCGTCGGGCGCACCGGGGATGACCGGACGGTCGACCGGTTGCGCCCCGGACGTGTCGGGCATGGCGGCGTCGACCAGGTTGATGGCGACGCGCTCGACGGTGATGGCCTCGGCGTCCATGTCGACCCCGGTGCAGAGCACGACGTCGGGGCGGACCAGGCGCATCATCTCGGCGATCTGCCCGGGGATGACCTTGAAGTCGACCGGGATGATCGCCGTCGCCACCTGGACGCCGGGGAAGCGCCCAGTGTCGGCGCGTCGCTGCAGCTCGTTGACGGCCAGGGCGGAGGGATTGTTGGACACCCCGGGGAACGGACCGAAACCAGTCACCAGCACGCGCATGGTGCCCATCGCAGGGCGGGCAGGGTTGCACCCGCAGGACCCCGTTGTCCTACGGGTCTCGGCATTCTACTACGAGACGTAGTTCGAGGCTAGGGTCCGCTCCCCTTGGTCACCTCGAAGACCATGTGCCTAGCGGGCCAGCGCCCGTCCCAGCCGAGGGCCTCGACCGCGTGGCCGTCTGCTTCGGCCCAGATCGGGATCTCCCACGGGGCGAAGCGGTCACGGCGCCAGATCTCGAGGATGGTGCCCGGGTCGAGCTCGGCCATCAGCCGCGCGGCCTTGATGAGGCCGACGGCGCACGGCGTCTTCCGGTTGTCGAGCAGGACGCGGTCTGCCATCACGCCCCCGCGTCGGCGAGGTCGCGGGCGTGGGCGTGGGTGGTGTCGGCGTCGGCGTCGGCGAGGTCGTCGATGTTGCACACGCCCGGGACCGGCGAGCAGCGCCGGAACAGCGGGCAGGTGATGAACACCACGACCAGCGCGATGATCGCCAGCACCTTGATCGGGATGAGCACGCCCGGGAACGACACCCAGAACACCAGCGGCATCATCGAGTAGCCCCAGGCCATGACCAGCCCCGTGACGATGATCGTCGGCAGCGCGAACCGCACCACCCAGCGGAACCGGTCGAGCTGGCGGGCGCCGGCGAGCACGGCGTCGACGGTCGGGTGGGCGCGGCCGGCCGGCATGGCGACGAGGATGTTCCACAGGGCGCCGCCGAGCCAGAGCGTGAAGGCCGCCAGGTGCAGCAACCGGACGCCGCCCTGCCAGCCCGCCCCGGCGTCCAGAACCGCCCAGCCGAGGAGCGCGAGGCCGAGGATGAGGGCTGCGGGGAAGGCGAAGCCGCGGCGGGAGACGCCGCCGAGCAGGAGGGCCGCGACAGTGACGGACGCGGCGACCAGGCCGTAGCTGAGCCACTGCCAGCCACCCACGACCGGGACGACGAGCGCGCCGGGCGCACCGATGAGCACCAGCGGTGCGACCCAGCGCGCGACCTTGTCGGCGTGGGTGAGCGCCGTCGTGTTGAGGGCGTCGGTCTCGTGCTGGGCGGCCTCGGGTTCGCTGGCGCGCAGGTAGGCCAGCCGCCAGACGAGGAAGCCACCGGCCAGCGCGAGCGACCACAGGGTGAGCCAGCGCAGCACGAGCGCCCCCGGACCCAGGCCCATGCCGGTGCCGGTGAAGAACGCCCCGCCCATCGAGGCGAGCGTGATCAACACGAACGCCACCTTGGGCAGGAACGGGGCCTCCTGCTTGACCACGATCTGCAGGGTGTCGACCCGTCGCAGGTCTCGTAGGTTCAGCTGGTCGTTCATGGTGAGTCCTCCGGTCCGGCCATTTATACAACGAACGTGTAACTAATATCCGGGGCGGATCACAGGGTTCGCCACGGGCCGTCAGCCCGGGACGCGCGCCACCAGCGGCAGCGTGCCGCCGGTGAGCAATCATCAGGGTCGCGATGGCGATCATCACCCGCGCCATGACGAAGCGGTGGCGGTCGACCTCCTGGGACGGCAGGGGCAGCCGCGTCTCGGCGAGCTGGCGGGAGCGCCAGATGTCGTAGCCGAAGGCCTGCAGCCCACCGTGTTCGTCGGCGAAGTAGGTGTCCTCGCGGGCGCGCAGCATGAGGGCCGCGCCGAGCACACGGAGGTAGTTGGCGCGGTCGAAGCTCGCGCCCATGAGCCTGCGGACGAGGCGCTTGTGGTCGTCGACCAGGTCAGGGTCGGTCATGACGGTGACCACCGTGTCGAGCCCGTCGATGGCCCCGCAGCCGCTGCCGTCGGTCTGGTCGAGCCGGTGGTCGCGGTGGTCCCCGGGCGCGAGGCCGTGACGCAGGTAGGAGTGGATCATCGTCTCGGCGTCGTTGTGCGGTCGGCGAGCCTCCCCAGCGAGATCGTGCGCACCGGCACCCGACGCGAGCGCTGGCCTCGGGACATCGTCGTCGTAGGCATGGCCCATTGCGGCGTGTCGGGGTGAGGGAGGGTGGCGGGCAAGACCACGCGACGCAAAGGGTGGGGACACCGCATGGAACTCGCCCCACCGAACTCGTTCCTCCGGCCCGGCGCTCCTACCGGCATCCTGATCACGGTCGTGTGCCGGACCGGACGCGCCGTCATCACAGCCAACGAACTGCAGTGGGCGAGCGCCTGGCGGTTCTCAAACCACGTCACTGACGCGCACCAGGGCAGCGTGTTCGCCATGACTGCTCACGGTTGGATCTCGGACCGCCACAGGGCTGGCCTGACGCCAGTCCTGGATGAGCCCACGCGGGCCGCCCTACGCGTGGTGCCGTGAGGCTGCCCTCCCGGAGGGACGAGTCGCGATTCACCCGCTGTGCAGGGGGAGGTCAAGGTCGTAAGCCAGCACGATGGCCCTGGCCAGGAGGCTCTCCTGATCGGTCGTGAGGAAGCCGACCGTTCGACCGAGGAGCTGCGCCGGGATGGTGACGACGTTGTCCACGGAGACCACGCTGTCCTGATCGAGGCCGTTATGAGCCCCGACCGGCACTTCACTGCTCAGTCCTTTGACAGTGGTGGTGATGGGGGCGACTGT
Organism: Propioniciclava sinopodophylli; assembly: GCF_004324755.1. Taxonomy (GTDB): domain Bacteria; phylum Actinomycetota; class Actinomycetes; order Propionibacteriales; family Propionibacteriaceae; genus Propioniciclava; species Propioniciclava sinopodophylli. The sequence goes on along the minus strand of NZ_SDMQ01000006.1, from coordinate 156,562 downwards.
GACCTTGGTCATCGCGGCTCGTGCGGCCTCGCGGGTCAGGACGACGACTGGCCGGGTCTTGTCGAGTTGGGCCAGGCAGATCTCGCGCACGTCAGTCGGCGAGCTTGGCGTGGGTGATCGTCCAGTCGACCAAGGAATCCAAGTCGTCGGCGGCACCTCGTTCGCGAAGTATGGCGGCGTCGCGCTCGGCGGCTTGGCGACGGATCTCGCGTTCGAGGGCGGCGCTGACCAGCGCGGCCCGGCTGGGCGCCTTGCCTTCGGCCACGGCACTGTCGAGGAAGGCCACCATCTCGTCGGGCAGGCGGACAGCAATCTGCGTGCTCATGGCTTGACGATACCACGCTGCATCCCTATTCGGGATTCATCACCCGATCACGGACCGCCTGCACAAGCTCCCCGACAACGTCGACCTGAAGATGTTCGTGAGCACGATCCTGTCCGCGCAGGCCGACCAGATCTGCGGCGCCCTCGCACGGCGTCCGTCACGGAGCCCGGGTGAACCGCCGCAACGGCTACCGCCACCGTGACCTCGACACCCGGATCGGCACGTTGGATGTCGCGGTGCCGAAGCTGCGGGAGGGCAGCTTCTACCCCGACTGGCTGTTGACCCGACAGACCCGCTACGAGAAGGCTTTGCCGTCCCGGGCGTCGGCCGAGGGGGGGGCGCATTAGGCTGCGGGTCATGTCGAACCACCTTTCCCTCCTGCCCGCCTGGGACGACGCGGAGGGCGTCCGGAGGGCCTCGGACCTCTTCCTCGCCACGTACGGCAGCCGGCCCGACGGCGTGTGGGCCGCACCCGGCCGGGTGAACCTGATCGGCGAGCACCTCGACTACAACGGCGGCTTCAGCCTGCCGTTCGCGCTGCCCCACCGCACGTTCGTGGCGCTGGCGCGCCGCGACGACGAGTTCGTCCGGCTGGTCTCGGACCTCGGCGCGGACGAGCCGTGGACCGGCTCTCTGGACGACCTCGGCCCGGGCCGGGCGGCCGGCTGGATCGCGTACGCGGGCGGGCCCGCCTGGGTCCTGCGCGACGAGGGCCTCCCCGTGGGCGGGTTCGACGCGGCGATCGCCTCCTGCGTGCCCCTGGGCGCCGGGCTCTCCTCCTCCGCGGCCCTCGAGACCGCGGTCGCCCTGGCCCTCGACGAGCTCTTCCACGACGGGACCCTCGGCGCCGACGACGCGGGCCGCACCCGGCTCGCGGCCGCCTGCGTGCGCGCCGAGAACGAGGTGGCCGGGGCCGCGACCGGCGGCATGGACCAGGCCGCAGCGCTCCGCACCACCGCCGGGCACGCCCTGCTCATCGACAGCCGTGACGCCTCCGTCCGGCAGGTCCCGCTCGACCTGGACGCCGCGGGCCTCGCCGTGCTGGTGATCGACACCCGCGCCCCCCATGCCCTCGCCGACGGCCAGTACGCGAGCCGGCGGGCCGCGTGCGAGCGGGCGGCCGCGCGCCTCGCCGTCCGGACGCTGTGCGAGGTGGCCGACCCGGAGGCCGCCCTCGCGCGGCTGGACGACCCGGAGGAGGTTCGCCGCGCGCGGCACGTCTTCACCGAGCAGGAGCGCGTGCGCCGCGTGATCGACCTCGTGTCGGCCTCGCGGCTGTCCAAGATCGGGCCCGATCTGGACGGCTCCCACGCCTCGCTGGCGGGCGACTACGAGGTCAGCTGCCGCGAGCTCGACGTCGCGGTGTCGGCCGCCCGCGACGCCGGGGCCCGGGGTGCCCGGATGACCGGCGGCGGGTTCGGGGGCTCGGCCATCGCGCTCGTCGAGCGGGGGGCCGAGTCGCGGGTGGCGGACGCCGTGGCTTCGGCCTTCGCCGAGCACGGGTTCAACCCCCCGGCGTTCCTCGTTGCCCGCGCGTCCGCGCCCGGCGGCCGGGTGGCCTGAGCCCGTGCGTTACCGCTAACGTTCCGGGTGGGCCGCGGACGCCCGTGAGGAGGTGACGGCGAGCATGGCGATCGAGGCCTCCGCTCCGGAGGGCGGCCCGCCCGGCCGACCCGCCACGATCTACACCGTCGCGGAGGCGGCGGGTGTGAGCCACCAGACGGTGTCCCGCTACCTCAAGGGCGATTCCCTGCGACCCGGCAACCGCGAGCGGGTGGAGCAGGCGGTGAAGGCCCTGGACTACCAGGTCAACGACGTCGCGCAGGCCCTCTCCACGAAGAAGTCGCACCGGATCGGTGCGTTCGTGTTCGACATCGACGACTGGGCGCCGCAGCGCATCCTGGCCGGGGCGGCCAAGGCCGCGCGCTCCGCGGGCTACATCCTCGACATCCTCCGCGTCGACCCGGAGGACAACGTGTCGTTGCGGAACGCCGTCCGCCTGATGAACCGCACCATGCTGGCGGGGGTCGTGGTCATCTCGCCCTCCGACCCGATCCTGCGGCTGCTGCAGCTCGAACGGCTGAGGGTCCCGTGGGTCGTGGAGGCCGAGCCCGTCCTGGGCCCGGACGACGACCGCGCCCTCCAACACCCCTTCGCCCGGGTCGTGAGCCACCTCGCCGACCTGGGCCACGAACGCTTCTTCCACATCGGGGGCCCGGTCTCCTGGCTGGCGGAACGGAACCGCCGCGAGGCCTACCGGCAGACGCTCGCCCGCCGGGGCCTGACGAACTGCGGCGAGACCCAGGGGCTGTGGGGCGCCGCCGCCGGCTACGAGGCCATGGCGTCCTACCCCCACGCGGACGCCCCCACCGCGATCGTCGCGGCGAGCGACCAACTGGCTCTGGGGGCGCTGTTCTGGCTGCAGGAGCACGGCGTCCGGGTCCCGGACGACGTCAGCGTGTCGGGCTACGACGGCATCGCGGACACGGCGTACTACTGGCCGCCGCTCACCACGGTGGCCGTCGACTTCCCCCGTATGGGACGCAACACGGTGCAGGCGCTCTTGGCGCTGGAGGGCGGCGGCGGGCCGCCCGACCTGGGGATGCCGGTCGGGGAGCTCGTCCCGCGCGCGTCCACGGGCCGCCCGGGCGGGGGCATCCCCGCACCCTGAAAGCCACGGAGCGACTTTTCCGGAACCCTTGCCACATGCGAAATGTTACCGGTAACGTTTGGTCCGTCTCGTAGGCCAGCTCCCGGGAAGTCCCATGACGATCACAGCCCAGCACCCGCACCCCCTGCGGTTCGGCGCTGCCTACTACCCGGAGTACCAGCCGAGCCTCGACCTCGAGCGCGACCTCGACCTGATGCGCGCGGCTCACTTCAACGTGATCCGCGTCGGCGAGTCCGTGTGGTCCACCTGGGAGCCCCGGAACGGGGAGTTCGACCTCGAGTGGCTGCAGCCCGTGCTCGACGGCGCCCACGCCCGGGGAATCGGCGTGATCCTGGGGACGCCCACCTATGCGGTTCCGCCGTGGCTGTGGCGGACCTACCCCGAGATCGCGGGCGACGTCGCCACGGGCCGGCCCCAGGGCTGGGGACGGCGGCAGGAGGTCGACATCACCCACGCCGCCTTCCGGTTCCACGCCGAGCGCGTCATCCGCGCCGTGATGGCCCGGTACGCGGCACACCCGGCCGTCATCGGGGTCCAGGTCGACAACGAGCCGGGCGCGATGCTGCTGCACAACCACAACACCTTCGTCGGGTTCCTCAACTGGCTGCGCGAGCGCTACGGCGACGTCGAGACCCTCAACCGCGCCTGGGGACTCGTGTACTGGTCGCACCGCATCGGCGACTGGTCGGAGCTGTGGTGTCCGGACGGCAACCTGCAACCGCAGTACGCGCTGGCCTGGCGGCGCTACCAGGACGAGCTGGTCACCGGCTTCATCGGCTGGCAGGCCGACCTCGTCCGGCAGTACATGCGCGACGACCAGTTCGTCACCACGTGCGTCGCGCTCGACCGCCCGGCCGTGCACGAGGAGCAGGTGGTCCGCCGTCTCGACGTGCCGGCCCTCAACGCGTACCACGGCGTCGAGGAGCACCTCGACCTGGCCCAGCAGCTGACGCGTCCGGACCACTGGATCCGCACGGGGGTGGCCGGCCTGCTCGAGCTGGGCGACCGCGGCTATGCCCTGCGACAGGAACGGTTCCTCGTGACGGAGACCAACCTGCAGTCGATCAACTGGTGGTGGCAGCACTTCCCACCCTACCCGGGCCAGATCCGCCAGAGCGCGCTAGCCCTCATCGCCCGCGGCGCCTCCATGATCGAGTACTGGCACTGGCACACCCTGCACTTCGGCACCGAAACCTACTGGGGCGGCGTCCTGCCCCACAGCCAGGTGCCGGGCCGCATCTACGCCGAGGTCTCAGCGCTCGGCGACGTGCTCGCCGGGCTGGGGGACCGCCTCGACGGCTACACCCCGGACGCCGACGTCGCCCTGCTCTACTCCACCGACAGCAAGCAGTCGTTCGAGGACTTCCCGCCGCTCTGCAACGCCGATGGTTCGCCGCGCGCCAGTGCCTACCACGACATCGTGGACGCCTTCCACGCCGCCGTGCTGCACGCCGGCGCCCAGGCACGCTTCCTGCACGCCGAGCAGTGGGACGAACTCACCGCGTCGGGCGCCGCGCGCCGGTTCCCCGTCCTCGTGGCCGCCGCCTTCTACGTGGCCACGACCGGGCAACTCGAGAAGCTCCGCGCCTATGCGGCCGCCGGTGGTCACCTCGTCGTCGGTCCGCGCACCGGATACGGCGACGAGGAGTCCCGGGCACGGTTCGCGGTCGCGCCCGACGTGGTAGGCCCTGCGGGCGGCGTCCACTACGAGGAATTCACCTCGCTGCGGTCGCCCGTGCCGGTCGTCGGCGAGGGCATGGCGGTGTCCGGGGGCGCCGCCGGGCAGTGGTGGGCCGACCACCTCCTCGTGGACGACGCCGACGTGCTCGCCCGCTACGACCACCCCCAGCTGGGCCGGTTCCCCGCGGTGACCACTCGCGCCCACGGGCGCGGCCGCGTCACGTACGTGGGCACCGTGCCCGACAGGACCCTCGGCGCCGACCTCGTGCGGCACCTGGTCCCCACCCCCGTCGCGGCCGCCTGGCGCCGAGACACCCCGGTCACCGTCCTGTCGGGCGTGGCCAACGGGACGAGGGTCCACTTCGTCCACAACTGGAGCGGGAGTGTCGCGCACGCGGTCACCCCCCATGGCGTCGACGACCTCGTCGGCGGCGTCCCCCTGTCTGCAGGCCACCGGCTCACCCTCGACCCGTGGGACAGCCTGGTCCTCGCCGACACCACACCACCCACCGACCCCGTCCGTCAGTCAGCCACCCAAGGAAAGTAGGCCAAAGATGTCCCGTCCTCAGACCGAAGCCGAGTACCTCGCACGCTTCCCCTCCGCCCCCGTGAGCGGTTTCTCCCGTCGCACCCTGCTCGGCGGCGCCCTCGCCCTCGGCGCCCTGGGCCTGTCCGCCTGCACGAGCGGTGGCACCTCGACCATCCCCGGCGCCGCGGCGTCCGGGGAGATCACGTTCGGCAACAACCAGGCCGATCCGGTCCCGAAGGCCGCGATCGAGGCCGTGGCCAAGGCGTTCCAGGACGCGAACGCGGGGCTGACCGTCAAGATGAACACCGTTGCCCACACCACGTTCCAGGAGAACATCAACAACTACCTGCAGGGCTCGCCGGACGACGCCTTCGGCTGGTTCGCCGGCTACCGCGCCCGCTTCTTCGCCTCAAAGAACCTCGTCGGCGACCTCTCCGACGTGTACAACGGCATCCAGGGCATTCCCGAGGGCCTGAAGAAGGCGTGCTCCACCGAAGACGGCAAGCAGATCGTCATCCCCGCCACCTACTACCCGTGGGTCGTCCTGTACCGGAAGAGCGTGTGGGAGGAGAACGGCTACACCGTCCCCAAGACCATCGACGAGTTCAAGGCGCTCGGCGACAAGATGAAGGGCAAGGGCCTCGCCCCCCTCGCGTTCGCCGACAAGGACGGCTGGGAGGCGATGGGCACCTTCGACATCCTCAACCTGCGCGTCAACGGGTACGACTACCACATCAACCTGATGGCCGGGAAGGAGGACTGGACCTCCGACAAGGTGGCCAAGGTGTTCGACCTGTGGAAGGGGCTGCTCCCCTACCACCAGACGGACGCGCTGGGACGCAGCTGGCAGGAGGCCGCCCAGGCCCTGCAGAAGGGCCAGGCGGGCATGTACTACCTCGGCACCTTCGCGGCGCAGCAGTTCGCCAAGGGCGCCGAGCAGGACGACCTCGACTTCTTCGTGTTCCCCGAGGTCGACTCCACCATCGGCACCGGCGCCATCGAGGCACCGACCGACGGCTACATGATGTCCCGGCGGCCGAAGAACGAGGCCGGTGCCAAGAAGTGGCTGGGCTACCTGGGCACCGCCGACGCGCAGAACATCCTGGTGCAGGCCGACCCGTCGGTGATCGCCACGAGCCAGGGGGCGGACGTCACGAAGTACACCGACCTGCAGAACAAGATGCTGGCCGTGCTGAAGGACGCCAAGGAGGTGGCGCTGTTCCTCGACCGCGACTCGCGGCCCGACTTCGCCTCCACCGTCATGGGGCCGGCGATCCAGAGCTTCATCAAGAACCCTGACGACATCACCTCGATCCTCAAGAACGTCGAGGCCCAGAAGAAGTCGATCTTCGCGTCATGACGGCGGCCACCAAAGCGCCGGTCACGGGCAGGCACCGGAAAGCCCGGCTGTCGACCCGTGACCGGGTCACCGTCGCGCTGATGATCCTCATCCCGACGGCGGTGGCGGCCACGCTGGTGTGGGTGCCGGCCATGGCCACGATCGTGATGTCGTTCTTCGACTGGGACGGGTTCAGCCCGTTCAGCGAAGCCAAGTTCGTCGGCACCCGGTGGTACACCGAGGCGGCGACGATCTACCCCGCGTTCTGGCCGGCCATCCAGCACAACGTGATCTGGCTGCTGGTGCTCTTCGGCATCGCCACGCCGATCGGCCTGCTACTCGCGGTGCTGCTCGATCGCGAGGCCTCGCACACGAAGTTCTACCAGACGTCGCTCTACCTGCCCGTGGTGCTGTCGATGGCCCTCATCGGCTTCATCTGGCAGCTGATGTTCAGCCGCGACCAGGGCCTGCTGAATGCCCTCCTGGGCACGACGATCGACTGGTACGGCGATCCCAACATCAACCTGTGGTCGGCCCTCATCGCCACCTCGTGGCGGCACGTGGGCTACGTCATGCTCCTCTACCTCGCCGGCCTCAAGGGGGTCGACGTGGCCCTGAAGGAGGCCGCGCGGATCGACGGTGCCTCCGAGGTGCAGACGTTCTTCCAGGTGGTGTTCCCGGTCATGTTCCCGATCAACGTGGTCGTGCTCGTCATCACATTCATCGACTCGCTCCGCGCGTTCGACCTCGTGTGGGTCATCAACCGGGGACGCAACGGCCTGGAACTCCTCGCTACCGAGGTCACCCGCAACATCGTGGGCGAGGCGCAACGCATCGGCTTCGGCTCGGCGCTGGCGACGATCATGCTCGTGATCTCGACCGTGTTCATCATCATCTACCTGCGCATCGTCATGAAGGAGGACCGATGACCACGTCCGCCGCACCCCTGCCGAAGCCGCGGCGCCCTTGGACGAGGGGCCGAATCGCGACCCACGCGTTCCTCGCGTTCATGACCATCCTGTGGCTCATCCCGCTCGTGTACGCGGTGCTGGCGTCGCTGCGCGACTACCAGTACACGGCGGAGCACGGCTACCTGAGCTTCGGCGGGTTCACGCTCAACAACTACGTGACCGCGTGGCAGGTCGGCGAGTTCGCCCAGAAGTTCCTCAACTCGGCGATCATCACGATCCCTGCCGTGGCCCTCACCCTGTTCCTGGCGTCGATGGTGGCCTTCGTGCTGGCCCGCTTCAACTGGACCTTCAACATCGTCATGCTTGGCGCCTTCACGGCTGGCAACCTGCTGCCACCCCAGGCCCTGCTGATCCCGGTGTACAAGATGTTCCAGGCGTTCGAGGTGCCGTTCTGGTTCAGCGCATCCGGCACGCTACTCAACTCGTACTGGGGGCTGATCGCGGTCAACGTGGGCTTCCAGATCGGCTTCTGCACCTTCGTCCTGTCGAACTACATGAAGGCCCTGCCGAAGGAGATCTACGAGTCGGCCATGGTCGACGGCGCGAGCATCTGGCAGCAGTACTGGAAGCTCACGCTCCCGCTGTGCCGCCCCTCGCTCGCCGCCCTCGCCACGCTCGAGATCACCTGGATCTACAACGAGTTCTTCTGGGCGACCGTATTGCTGCAGAACGGCGATCTGTTCCCCATCACGAGCTCGCTGACGAACCTGTCCGGCGCGTTCTTCACCGACAACAACCTGGTGGCAGCGGGGGCGGTGATGATCGCCCTCCCGACGATCATCATCTACTTCGCGCTCCAGAAGCACTTCGTCGCCGGCCTCACCGTCGGGGCGACCAAGGGCTGACCCGCCACCCCGCCCCCGGCGCCGAGCCGGGGGCGGGTTCGCGTCCCACCTCGACCACCACCGGACGCCGCCCGCGTCCGCCACCACCGCCCGCCCGAGCGAGGAACCCATGCCTGCCACCGCCTCCCCCGACATCGCCTACATCGAGGAGATCTCCCCCGGCTCCGGACGCCGTGTGGCGCCACGGGCGCACCTGGACAGCGACTCTCCCGTGCTCGACCTGTGCGGCGACTGGCGGTTCCGCCTCTACCCGAGCGCCGGCGAGGCGGACGCCGCGGCGTCCGACCCGGGCTTCGACGACTCGGGCTGGGACGCCATCGACGTCCCGTCGCACTGGGTGCTGCGCGGCGACGGGCGCTGGGGGCGTCCGGCCTACACGAACGTGAAGTACCCGTTCCCGCTGGACCCGCCGCACGTCCCGGACGCGAACCCGACCGGCGACCACCGGCGGCGCTTCGTGCTGCCGCCCGACTGGCTCGCCGGCGGGCGCGTGTGGCTGCGGTTCGACGGGCTCGAGTCGTTGGGCCGGGTCTGGCTCAACGGCCATGAGGTCGGCGTCGTGCGCGGCAGCCGGCTGCGCCAGGAACTGGACGTGACGGACCAGGTCCGGGCGGGCGGGAACGTGCTGGTGGTCCGCGTGCACCAGTGGTCGGCCATGTCGTACGTCGAGGATCAGGACCAGTGGTGGCTTCCGGGGATCTTCCGCGAGGTCACCCTGCTGCACCGCCCCGACGCGGGCCTCGACGACGTGTGGCTGCGCGCCGACCGCGACCCTGCGACCGGACGCGGCACCCTGACCGTCGAGCTGTCGTGCCCGCCGGAGGCCTACCCCGTGCGGGTGAGGTGCCCCGAGCTGGGTCTGGAGGCCGAGCTTCGCGACGCCGCGGCGGCTCACGCCCTCGACGTCGGCCCCGTCGAGCCGTGGAGCGCCGACGTACCCCGGCTGTACGAGGTGGTGGTGGCGAACGCCGCCGAGACGGTCACGGTGCGGACGGGCTTCCGTCGCGTCGAGGTCGTGGGCGACGCCTGGCTGGTGAACGGACGCCGCCTCCGCCTCCGCGGCGTGAACCGTCATGACTTCGACCCGATCGAGGGCCGCGTGTTCGACGCCCCGAAGGTGCGCGAGGCGATGCTGCTCATGAAGCGGCACAACCTCAACGCGATCCGCACCAGCCACTACCCGCCCCACCCGGTGCTGCTCGACCTCGCGGACGAGTTGGGCTTCTGGGTCATCGACGAGTGCGACCTCGAGACGCACGGCTTCGAGACGAACGGCTGGGTCGGCAACCCCTCCGACGACCCCGACTGGCGCGAGGTCTACCTCGACCGCGCCCACCGCATGGTCGAGCGCGACAAGAACCATCCCTGCATCATCGCGTGGTCGCTCGGGAACGAGTCCGGGCAGGGGGGCAACCTGGCCGCGATGGCCACGTGGATCCGTCGGCGCGACCCGGGGCGTCCGGTGCACTACGAGAACGACCACACCGACCGGTACGTCGACGTGGTGTCGCGCATGTACGCCACCGTCGAGGAACTCGTCGAGCTCACCCGGACGCGACCGGGTCGCCCGATCATCGAGTGCGAGTACGTCCACGCGATGGGCAACGGCGCCGGCGGGATCGCCACGTACGAGGCCACGTTCGACGCGCATCCGGCGCTCCACGGCGGCTTCGTGTGGGAGTGGCGCGACCACGGCATCCTCACGGCCACCGCCGACGGCACCCCGTTCCACGCCTATGGCGGCGACTTTGGCGAGGTCTTCCACGACGGGAGCTTCGTGTGCGACGGCATGGTGCTGGCCGACGGGACGCCGACCCCGATGCTCGCCGAGTACGCGGCGGTGGTGACGCCCATCAAGGTGGTCCTGGCGGCCGAAGGGGTGACCGTCGACAACCGGCGCCACGACGGCGACACCGGCGACCTCACCTTCGGGTGGGTGCACGAGGTCGACGGCCGCGCGGTGGCGTCCGGGGTCCTGGCCGTACCGCCGGTGGCGGCCGGCGACTCCACGTCCGCGCCCCTGCCGACCCTCGACCGCGGCGCGGCGGGTGAGCACTGGCTCACCGTCACCGCGGCCCTGGCCGACCGGACGCCGTGGGCCCCGGCCGGGCACGTGGTCACCACCGCACAGCTGCCGCTCGGGGTCGTCGAGCCGGGGGCGTCCGCCGCGCCGGTGGCCGCCCCGGAGCCCGCCGTCCCCAGCGACGACGGGGGGTACGCCCTCGGCGAGGCCCGGTTCGACCGCTGGGGACGCCTGCTGTCGGTGGGCCCGCTCCCCGCCCTCGGCGGGGAGGTCACGTTGTGGCGCGCCCCCACCGAGAACGACTCCCTCGCGACGCGCGGGTCGTACGAGCTGGCCGACCCGGCCGAGACCATGGGGCTCGGCGTCGACGGGCCGTCGTCCGCCGAACGGTGGCGGGAGGCCGGGCTCGACCGGCTGCAGCCGCGGCTCGTGGCGCTGGTGCCAGGGCCCGACGGGCTCACCACGCGGTACCTGCTCGCCGCCGCCAACTCGGCGCAGCACCTGACCGTCGAGCAGCGGTGGCGGTGGTCAGCCGGCACCCTGCAGCTGGACGTCGACGTCCAGCCGTCGGCGGGCTGGACCGTCACGTGGCCGCGCGTGGGCGTCCACCTGCGGCTGCCCGCCGGGTACGCCGAGGCGTCGTGGTTCGGCACGGGCCCGGGCGAGAACTACGCCGACAGCCGGGTCGCCGCGCGCGTGGGCCGGTTCTCGGCCGCCGTCGACGACCTCACCGTGCGGTACGCGGTCCCGCAGGAGAGCGGGCACCGCGAGGCGCTGCGTGAACTTCGGCTGGCCGGCCAGGGCCTGCCTTCGTTCAGCGTGACCACCACCCCCGTGGCCGGGGCCCGCCCCGGCTTCGTGGTGGCGCGCCACAGCGCCGAGGAGTGGACGGCCGCCCGCCACCCCCACGAGCTTCCCCGCTCCCACGGCGTCCACCTCTACCTCGACCTGGCACAGCACGGCCTCGGCTCCCGCTCGTGCGGGCCGGACGTCCGGCCCGAACACGCGCTGTGGCCGCGTCCGGTGGCGGCGTCCGTCCTGTTCAGGGTCGGCCACGTCGACCGTGCCGACGGCTGACCACCCCCGCCCACCGGAGGACCCGATGACCACGACCCCCGTCCACGCCTTCGTCCACCTGCGCTCCGAGGGCGTGAGCGTGCTGCTGGACTGCACCCGGGGCCGGCTGCCGGCCCTCGCCCACTGGGGTGCCGACCTCGGGGAGGTGTCCGCCGCGGACGCCCTCCGCCTCGTCGAGGGCGGCGTCCACCCCATCCCCCAGAACATCGTGGACGAGCCGGTCCGCGTGGCGCTGCTCCCCGAGTCGTGGACCGGCTGGGCCGGCCGCCCGGGTCTCAGCGGTTCGCGGGGCGGGCGGGACTGGTCACCGAGGTTCACCACCACGGCCCTCACCGTGGCCGGCCGGGCGGTCGAGTCGCCGGGCGGCGACGCGACCGTCGTCGCCGGGGGGTGCGCGCTCGTCGAGGTCGCCGCCGTCGACGACGTGGCCCGCCTGGGGCTGCTGCTGCGTGTCGAACTGCTGCCGGGTGGCGTGCTGCGCTCCCGGGCCCGGGTCACCAACCTGGCCGCCACGGCCTACCAGCTGGACGACCTGGTGCTGGCCTACCCCGTCCCCCCGGTGACGCGGGAGCTCCTCGACCTCTCCGGCCGCTGGGGCCGGGAACGCTCGCCCCAACGGCGCGGCTTCACGGTCGGCGTCCACCTCCGGGAGGGACGCCGCGGCCGGACGGGCGCCGACGCGGCCACCGTGCTGCACGCCGGGACGCCGGGGTTCGGCTTCGCCCACGGGGAGGTGTGGGGGGTGCACACCGGATGGAGCGGCAACCACACCCACTACGCCGAACGCTTGGCCACGGGCGAGCAGGTCGTCGGCGGCGGGGAACTGCTGCTCCCCGGTGAGGTGGTGCTCACCGAGGGTGAGAGCTACACCTCACCGTGGGTGTACGGCTCGTACGGGACGGGCCTGGACGCCGTCGCCCGGCGCTTCCACCGCTACCTGCGCTCACGGCCGCAGCACCCCGCCACGCCCCGGCCGGTGACCCTCAACACGTGGGAGGCCGTGTACTTCGACCACCGGCTGGAGCCGCTGGTGGAACTGGCCGAGAAGGCGGCCGCGATCGGCGTCGAACGGTTCGTCCTGGATGACGGCTGGTTCGGATCGCGCCGCGACGACAACGCCGGGCTGGGCGACTGGTGGGTCTCGCCCGAGGTGTGGCCGCAAGGGCTGCACCCGCTGGTCGACAGGGTCACGCAGTTGGGGATGCAGTTCGGCCTGTGGGTCGAGCCGGAGATGGTCAACCTGGACTCCGACATCGCCCGCGCCCATCCGGAGTGGGTCATGGCGACCGGAGGGCGGACCCCCGTCCCGTCGCGCCACCAGCAGGTGCTGAACCTGGGCATTCCGGAGTGCTACGCCCACATCCGCGACGCCCTGTTCGCGATCCTCGCGGAGTACGACATCGCCTACCTGAAATGGGACCACAACCGCGACCTCGTCGACGCGGGCAGCCACCCCGACGCGCGTCCCGGCGTCCACGCGCAGACCCTGGCCGTCTACCGGCTGCTGGACGAGCTCCGCGCGGCCCACCCACGGTTGGAGATCGAGTCGTGTTCCTCGGGCGGGGGGCGGGTGGACCTCGGCATCCTCCAGCGCACCGACCGGGTGTGGGTGTCGGACTGCATCGACCCCCACGAACGCCAGATGATGCAGCGCTGGACGGCGCAACTCCTCCCCCCCGAGTTGCTGGGCTCCCACGTCGCCTCACCCACCTCGCACACCACGGGCCGCACCCACGACCTCGGCTTCCGCGCGGCCACCGCGCTCTTCGGCCACTTCGGGATTGAGTGGGACCTGCGTCGGGCCTCCGAGCGTGACCTGGCCGAGCTGTCCGCGTGGGTCGCGTTCCACAAGCAGCAGCGCGACCTGCTCCACCGTGGCGACCTGGTGCGGCTGGACTTCCCCGACGGCTCGCTGACGGCGACCGCCGTCATCGCGCCGGACCGGTCGCGGGCGCTCTACTCCTTCGCCAGCGTGGACCGTGCGGACGTCGTGCTGCTGGGCCGGCTGCGCTTCGCGGGCCTCGACCCTGACCGCCGGTACCGGGTGCGCCCCCTGATGGTGGGCACCCCCCCGTCCGGCCTGTTCCCGCCTCCGTGGTGGGGCGTGGGGACGGCCGTGGGCCAGGCGTCCGGCGGCGGCCCCGAGGGGGCGCACGCCGGGGTCGAGCTCCCCGGAAGGATCCTGACCGAGGTGGGGCTGGCCCACGCGCCGGTCGACCCCGACCAGGTGGTGCTCTTCGCCGTGGACGCCGTCGGCTGACCGACGGGCCGGCCTCCCCGGAGCCGCCGGGGTCAACGACCTGCCGGCCCTACCGGTCGTGGTGTCGGTGGTGGGCGTCCGGGTCGTGCTCGGGGGTGTGCTCGATGGCCTGGTGCCGGTCCCGGTGCCGGGTCCCCGTCATGCGACGCACCCCCACCGAACAGGCGGGCCCGCTGAAGGCGGCCATGCACACCGGGGTGGAGGTCATCCTCATCGGCGACAGCATCCCCACCGGGCTGCCCACGAGCCTCGTGACCGCCCAGCGGAAGGTGGCGTCCACGTTCGATGCCGAGGACGTCCTCGCGGTGCTCGACACCGAGCTCGGGGGCCGCCCGCTCGCGGGCGTGGTGACCTGGTCGGATGCCGCCGTGGAGACGGTGGCGGCGGTGGGGGCCGCGCACGGCGTGCCCACGGCGTCCCGTAACGCCGCGGCCATCTGCCGCGACAAGGCCCGGATGCGGTCGGCCCTGTCGGCGCGACGACCCGACCTGTGCCCCAGCTTCGCGCGCGTCGGCACCTGGGCGCAGACCCTGGCCGCCGCCTCGGGCATGAACTTCCCGCTCGTCCTCAAGCCGGTGTCCGGCAGCGGCAGCAAGGGCATCTACCGGGTGGAGACGGTCGAGGAACTCCACCGGGCCCACGAGGCGCTCACCGCCCTCGTCGACCCTGGTCGCGACCCGATCTTCACGGGGCACGCCGGCGACCTCATCCTGGAGGAGTTCCTCGAAGGGAGCGAGCACAGCGTCGAGGGCGTGGTCCACGACGGGCGCATCGTCGTCTTCGGCGTCACCGACAAGCGCACGACGGAGCCCTTCCGGCTCGAGGAGGGGCACGTCTTCCCCAGCCGGCTGCCCACGGCGGACCTGGCGTCCGTCGACGACCTGGTCCAGGAGACCATCGCGGCGTTCGGCCTCGACAACTCGGCATTCCACCTCGAATGCATGGTCGGCCCGGACGGGAAGGCCCGACTGGTCGAGTGCGCCGCGCGGGGCGGTGGCGACTTCATCGTCTCCGACCTGATCGGTGCCTCCACCGGGCGCCACGCCGCGACGAACGTGCTCCGGGTCGCCCTCGGGGAGGCGCCGCACACCGCACCGCCGCGTGTGGTCGCGGGCGTGCGGAAGATCATGGCGGACCGTGAGGGGCGATTCGAGCGCGTGGAGGGGCTGGACGAGGCCCTGCGGCTGCCCGGTGTGGAGAAGATCGTGCTGGAACGGCCCCGCGGCGCGACGGTGCACCTGCCGCCCCGCGACTTCGGCTCCGCGGTCATCGGTGCCGTGATCGCGACGGCGCCGACGGTGGACGAGGTCGAAGCGGTGCTTGATGCCGCGGTCGCGGCGCTGGTCCCCGTGATCACGTGACGCGCCCGCTCCTCGTCGTGGGTTGCACCTCGGGCACGCCCCACGGACGCCATGCCCTGCAGGCCGCCGCCGAACTCGCGCGCCTGCTTGGTGATCCGGGTTTCGGGAACCACGAACGTGACGAACGCCTCGGTGCGCACCGCGGCCCGGGTCAGGCGGTGGCGAGTTCGTCGTTCATCCGACGGGCCAGCTCGGGGCCGTCCGGACGCCGATGCGTCGCGATCCACTGTTGCCGTTCGGCGCTGTCGTCGGGGACGGTGCGGACCAGGAACACGATGTCGCTGATCAGGGACGCCCCAGCAGCGACGTCGAGGAGTTCGGTGACGCCGCGTCCGTACTGGTCGCGGCGGTCGCCCTCGGCCATGCCGACCCCGGGATGCCGGATCGCGGCGGTCATCGCCCAGGTGCGCAGGCCGTGGTCCTGGACGCCAACCACGACCTCGCAGAGCACACAGCTCCCGGTCGTGGTTGCGGTGACCTCCGCCGAGACCGCCGAGGGGAGGGCACGCTCTATTTCGGTGGCAGCCACATTGCCCACGACTTGCCGCACCACAAGTTCGGTGACGACCAGGAGCGCGGCGACGACGGCGAGCACGATCACGAGTGCCACGATGCGGCGTCGACCTCGACGTGGCGATCGGCTCGCGTCAGTCATCTCACATCCGTTCCGGCGCGTCGACTCCACGAGCTGTCGGGGGCACCATCCGTCTTGGTTGATCGAGTAGGCCGCAGGCCGTATCGAGATCCCCTCAGCCTGCGCATCAGCCCAACACAGCGCGCTTCGCGCCGCAGAGCACTCGCAGCCTCAGAGTTGGTTCGCTATCGTGTTGGATTCACTGCCCGCGATACATGCGCAGCTGCATCCGTTTCGGTGGTTCCGGGGCTGCTTGGATGACCATGCGGGTGCCGGCGAGCTTGTCCTGATAGAGGTCCGGATCAGCAGCGAAGGTTTGCTGCTCCCACGGGGCCAGGACGTGCTCGAGGAGCATCAGGGCGCGTTCGGCCCAGAACCGCAGCGCCGGGTGGATCCACCCGGAGATTTTGAACTGCCCGCATGCGGCGGCGATGTAGACGTCGATCTCGCCGTGCAGGAACCGGACGTGGTTCTCGTCGGCGTCGAGCCAGGCGGTGATCTCCTCGGCGGAGCTGTCCCAGACCTGCTCGGGCACGAGTGCCCAGTCGCCGATCAGGTTCGCGATGCAGCCGGGGACGTGTTCGTCGCCGCCGCCCTGGATGAAGTGCTCTTGCAGGGTGCTGAGGGTGTCGTGCCCGTCGTCGCTGCCGAACGGCGCACGCGGGTCGTCCGTGCTCCAGAACCACTCAGGTGCTACGGCGACGTAGTCCGGGTGGCTGGTCGCCGGCGACAGGCCGTCCTGGTCGGAGTCGAGGTGAGGGGTGTGTTTCGATCTGGCCATCAGTAGGTCCCATCTTTCGTGCCGAACACGCCGGCGGTTGTGTGGTCGGGGAAGACGCGAGCGGTGCGGATGATGCCCGAACCTCGTAGAACTCGCTCCCGGCCGTGATCGGGCACGCCGGAAGTGTGGATCGTCACCGCCATTCCCGGACCATCCTCACCGCCACTCTGGACGATGTCGTTCGCGATTCTCACAGCGTCCACTTCCTCAGGCGCGAGTAGCATTCTCCGCGGCCTGCGGAGTTCTGTGGAGGCCTCAAAGTCATTCTCCCACTGGGGCGCTTCGCTATTCAACCAGCCTTCGCGTCGTGAGGGCTCACTATTGTGGCTCGGGACTGCTGCACGATTTGGTGACAGGTTGGGTTAGGCGGCCTGGAGGGCCGGTGTGGTCATGATGGTCTCGAACTCGATGGGGGTCAATCGGCCGAGGCGTTGCTGGCGTCGGCGGCGGTGGTAGGTGCGTTCGGTCCAGGTGACGATGGCGATCCGGAGGTCGTGGCGGGTGTGCCAGCGTTGCCGGTTCAAGACGTTCTTCTGGAGCAGGGCGAAGAAGGATTGTGAGACTCCCAGCATGCTGCGCGGCAAGGTGGTGCTGGCTGGTGTGACCCACAGAATGACCGACCCTGCCGGTGTCCTCATTGAGAGATATGTCCCCCAGCCGCACCGCCGACCTCGATGGCTTGATTAGGAGCTTGTCCCTTCGGGTGACCCATCACAGTCCTGCCTCACCTCCTCGGCGGAAGTCCGTCCGCTGGATCAGAAGGAGCAAAGGCATGTCACTCGCAGAGCTCGTCGACCACGTCATAGGCGTCGACCCCGACAGGGACCGCATCACGGCCGAGGTCGGCACCGCTGCTGCGCTCACGACCGAGAGGTTGGTGGGCACGGGCACGAGGTTGTCTGCCGGGATGCAGGCGTACTCGGCGAACGCTCCCGCGGCGCTCCAGCCGAACACCCGGTCGCCGGGACGCAGCGCTGTGACGTCCCCCCCGACCGCTGACACCACGCCGGCGAGGTCCCTGCCGAGGATGCCGTGACGCGGTCGGCGGAGCCCGAACACAAGGCGGACCACGTACGGCTCACCGGTCATGACGTAGTAGTCGCCCGGATGGACCGACGCCGCGCCCACCTGGACGAGCACCTCGCCGCGACCGGGCGACGGGATGCCGACCTCGGCCAACCCCAACACCGGGAGCGGGCCGTAGCGGTGCTGGACGACGGCCCGCATCGTCGGCGCGCCGGCCGGACCCGTCCCGTGCTCCACGCGTGCGCCGCTGTTCGGCTGCTGTCCGGTTCCCATCGGTGCCTCCTCACGTCCGAGTCGCGGTCCCGCGCCTCGTACACTGTACGTCGTACGCTGTACTATGCACGTACGCTGTACGATCGTCAAGCCGTGGGAGCGAGGAGGACTGTGTCTACCGAGAGAGAGCAGGACGTCACGTCGGGCGCGGGGCTGAGCAGGCGGCGGGTGGTGCTCGAGGCCATCCGGCTGGCCGACCAGGAGGGGATCGAAGGGCTGAGCATGCGCCGGCTGGCCGGCGCACTGGACGCGGGCGCGATGTCGCTCTACCACTACGTGAAGAGCAGGGACGAACTGCTGGACGCCATGATCGATCTCGTGTTCGAGGAGATCGAGCTCCCCCCCGCGGACACCGACTGGCAGACGGCGATGCGACGGCGGTCGGAGTCCGCCCGGCAGGTCCTCGCCCGCCACCGGTGGGCGATCGGCCTGATGGACTCGCGAACATCACCGGGGCCTGCGCACCTCCGCCACCGCGAAGCCGTCACCGCATGCCTGCGCAGGGCCGGCTTCCCAGTCCTGATGACGACCCACGCCACTTGGCTGCTCGACAGTTATGTCTACGGTTTCGCCCTGCAGGAAGCCAGCCTGCCGTTCGACTCAGCCCATGAGCTCGCGAACATGGTCGAGGACGTCTACCTTCCCCAGCTCCCGCCTGACCAGTTCCCCTACCTCAACGAGTCCGCCGCGGCGCTCGTGGCCGCCGACTACGACCCGGCGGATCAGTTCGCGTTCGGCCTCGAGCTCGTGCTCGCCGCGCTCGATCCCCTGCGAGCCGACGCATAGCGCCCCGCGATCCACGCCGGCGTCCGTCTGGGTGCGTCCTGACCCAGAGGAAGGCACCGCGGACTGCTGACCGGGACGGGAATCGGGCCCACACCTCGGTGTGAGTCCCTCCGGGTGGTGGGGTTTCGGGATGGGCGTGTCCCTGCGTTGATGGGTGGGCCATCGGCGAGATCTTCGGTGTGTACGGCCAAGCACGCATCGAAAGAGGTTCACCGATGGCCCAGTTCCAGTCTGCCCTGTCCGGGTTACTGACGTCTGTCCAGAACGGGGAGGGGGTCGACCTCGTGCGCGAGTCGGTCCGGATCGTGTTGCAGGAGTTGATCGACGCCGAAGCGATCGCTGTGATCGGCGCCGACCGTTACGAACGCACCCCCGAGCGCACCACCGAACGCAACGGCACCCGCCCCCGGGAGGTGATGACCAAGGGCGGCACTGTCGAAGTGCAGATCCCGAAGCTACGCACCGGCTCGTTCTTCCCATCGGTGCTCGAGCGTCGGCGTCGGATCGACCAGGCGTTGTACGCGGTCGTGATGGAGGCGTGGGTGAACGGGGTGTCCACCCGTAACGTCGACGCGCTCGTGGTCGCCTTGGGTGGCACCGGGATCAGCAAGAGCGAGGTGTCCCGCATCTGCGGGCAACTCGATGAGGAGGTGGGCCGGTTCCGGACCCGGCGGCTCGACGCTGTCGAGTACCCGTACGTGTTCCTGGATGCCACCTACCTCCACGTCCGCACCGATCACCTGGTCACCAGCAAGGCCGTCGTGGTGGCGACCGCGGTGGCCGCCGACGGCCGCCGCGAAATCCTCGGGGTGGACGTGGGTGACAGTGAGGACGAGGTGTTCTGGCGTGGGTTCCTCACCAGTCTGAAGGCCCGCGGCCTGAAGGGGCGTGCGGTTGGTAATCAGCGACCAACACGCCGGCCTGACCGCGGCGATCCGGCGGTGCTTCCAAGGCGCTGGGCATCAACGGTGCCGGGTCCACTACATTCGCAACCTGCTCGCGCTGGTGCCCAAGGCCCACACCGACATGGTCGCGGCCCTGTTCCGCACGATCTTCGCCCAGCCCGACCCCAAGCCATGTCAGCGACGTGGGATGCCGTGCGGGACCAGCTCGGCACCCGTTGGCCCAAAATCGGCCCGCACATGGACGCCGCCAAGACCGAAGTCCTCGCCTTCAACGCGTTCCCGCGGGCGCACTGGCGCAAGATCTGGTCCACCAATCCCCTCGAGCGGTTGAACAAGGAGATCAAGCGCCGCGCCCGCGTCGTGGGCATCTTCCCCAACGAAGCCAGCCTCATCCGGCTGGTCGGCATGATCCTGACCGACACCAACGACGAATGGATCACCGACGAGCGCCGCTACCTATCCGAAGGATCCATCGCCTTGCTCCACCCCGACACCGATAATGGACCCATCGCCGCCATCACCGACGGCGACGTGTAGGCACCGAGGAACCCTCGAAAGCCCACCACGAGCCGGGGCTCAGTCGGAGTTGAACCTGTCGGCGACCAGTCAGCAATAGCGCACTGACAAGCGGCGACGCATCCCCGAAGGCGTTCGACGCCTCGGGCGTGGGGAAATCCGTACATTACGGCGCCGACCCTGGTCGAACGCACCCGAGGACGCTGGCGACGGTCGCCCGATTCCCACGCCCCGAGTCGGCGCCAGCCGTAGCTTCAAACGATCTGGAGCAGGCGACGCCCCGGAGCGAACTTCACGTACGGGCCACTGTTACACCACCACGCCCGAGATGTAATGATCGGGATCTATAGTTACATCCAGCGGTGAGCGGCGTAACGATAAGGGGGACCAATGGCGACGTGGGAAGAGCAGTGGTGGGAGTCAACGATCGAGTCCGGCCTGCCCCGGCGCGAGCGCCGCTCGGGGGCTTACCTCAGCTACACGCCCGACCCGCTCCTGGAGACGCCCCTCCTTCTCCCGCCGGAGGTTGACGCGTTGGTGGCCCGGGCCGAGCAGTCCGTCCGCACCCTCGGCGGCAACGCGCGGGACCTGGCCGGAATCGCCCGTTTCCTGCTGCGCTCCGAGGCCATCGCTTCCTCGCGGATCGAGGGCATCGCCCCTGCGGTCCAGGGCATTGCCCTGGCCGAGCTGGGGGCCCACGAATCCGTCCCCGATGTCTCAGCTCAGGCCCAACTCGTGGCCAACAACATGACCGTCCTACAGGACGCCAGGACGATCTTGGCGACCACCCCCACCGTGACGCTCGAACACCTCATCGCCCTCCACGCAGCCCTCCTGCCGGACGAGCCGGAGCACCACGGCACCCGCGGCGTCCAGAACTGGATCGGCGGGTCGAACCACCACCCACTCGACGCCGACTTCGTGCCGCCAGCGCCACCCAGGGTCGACGCACTGATGGGCGACCTCGTCGCCTACCTCAACGGCGCGGGCCATGCCCCCATCGTCCAAGCCGCGCTCGTACACGCCCAGTTCGAGACCATCCACCCCTTCACCGACGGCAACGGACGCGTCGGCCGCGCCCTCATCCACACCGTCCTGACCCGCCGCGGCCTCACCCCCGAGGCCGTCCTACCGGTCAGCCTCGTGCTGTCGACCCTGCGCCACGACTACGTGGCCGGCCTCACCGCCTACCGACACTCGTACGCCGCCGACTCCCCCGCCGGCCACGCCGCCCGCGCAGCGTGGATCGAGACGTTCGCCTCCGCCGTGCTCACCGCCACCGACCAGGCCGGACGCCTGGCGTCGGACCTGGCCTTCCTGCGGACGGAGTGGGCCGAGCGACTCTCCTCCTCGCGCGCCGAGCAGGGCAAGGTGCGCGGCATCCGGAGCGACTCGGCCACGGCCCTCATCCTGGACGACCTGCCGGCCACGCCCGTCCTCACCAGCACCACCGTGCAGCGGATCTACGGGGTCTCCCACGTGGCCGCCGATCGCGCCCTGGCCGAACTGCTCACCGCCAACATCTTGAGCGCCAACGAACGCCGGGGCGTCCGGTATTACCAAGCCTTCGACGTGCTGGACCTCATCACGCACACCGAGCGACGCCTCGCCAGCACCAAGTTCGACACCCGCACCAGCCCGCCCGTGCACCCCGTTCCCGCACGGCCAGCCCCGTAAGGTCCCGGCATGCGTGTGAAGGTGGTCGACTGGAACGTCAACGGGTTCGCCACGACCGGTCAGCCCGACCTGCTCGGCTCCCTCGAGTGGGACATCGCTTGCCTGCAAGAAGTGACGGAAGCCTCGTGGCCGTTGTTCCGCTCACTCGCCGACCACGGGGATGTGGCTTCAACCACCCCCCATCCCTGGCCGGAACCGCGCCCACGCGGTCCAAAGCCGAACCTCCCGCAATATCCGTGCAACAGGCCAAGCATTGGGTGCGGGTCCGACAGCGTCCTGGACGCCGTCGCCCGCGCCCTGCAGCTCGACGAAGCCGAACGGACCCACCTGTTCGACCTCGCCCGGGCCGCGAGCTCCGGCACGGCCGCGCGCCGGCGTCCCCCGGTGCGGCGCGTCCGGGCCAGCATCCAGCAGATCCTCGACGCGCAGTTGTCGCCGGCGTGGGTGTGCAACGGCCGCGGGGACATCGTGGCAACCAACCTGCTCGGCCGGGCGCTGAACTCGCCCCTGTTCGACGAGGCCGTCCGTCCGGTCAACCTCGCCCGGTTCCGGTTCCTCAACCCGGACGCCCTCGACTTCTTCCGCGACTGGGAGGCCACCGGCCGCGACAGTGTCGCGGCGCTCCGCGTCGAGGCCGGCCGGAATCCCTACGACAAGGCGCTGACCGACCTGATCGGTGAGTTGTCCACCCGCAGCGAGGAGTTCCGCACCCTGTGGGCCACCCACGACGTCCGCCTGCACCGCACCGGCACCAAGCGGCTGCACCACCCGGTCGTCGGCGACCTCGACCTCGCCTACGAAGGCCTCGACCTGCCCTCGGACCCCGGCCTGGCGCTGTTCATCTACACCGCCGAACCCGGCTCACCCTCCCACCAGGCACTCGACCTGCTCGCCAGTTGGGCCGCCACTCCCACCCAGACCGGACCGCGACCGCGACCGCGGTCGGCATGATCACCGCCACGAAGGGTTCCACCATGTCCATCCAGATCCCCACCGTCACGCTGAACAACGGCGTCGAGATGCCGATCCTCGGCTTCGGCGTGTTCCAGGTGCCGCCCGACGAGACCGAGCGCGTCGTCACCGACGCCCTCGCCTCCGGCTACCGCCACCTCGACACCGCCGCCGCCTACGGCAACGAGGAAGCGGTCGGCCGGGCCATCAAGGCCAGCGGACTGCCCCGTGACGAGCTGTTCATCACCACCAAGCTGTGGATCCACGACGGCGGCGAGGACGGCACCAAGCGTGCCTTCGACACCTCACTGAGCCTCCTCGGCCTCGACGAACTCGACCTCTACCTCATCCACCAGCCGTTCGGCGACTACTACAGCTCCTGGCGCGCGATGCAGGACCTGCATCGCCAGGGCGCCATCCGGGCCATCGGGGTGTCCAACTTCCACCCCGACCGGCTCGTGGACCTCATCGACCACAACGACATCACCCCCGCGGTCAACCAGATCGAGACCCACCCCTACTTCCAGCGGGCCGGCGACCAGCAGCTGATGACCGAGCGCGGCGTCCAGATCGAATCCTGGGGGCCGCTCGCCGAGGGCAAGAACAACATCTTCAGCGACCCCACCCTGACCGCCATCGGCCAGGCGCACGGCAAGTCCGTCGCCCAGGTGACCCTCCGCTGGCTGATCCAGCGTGGTGTCGTGGTGATCCCGAAGTCGTCACGCCCCGAGCGGATGGCCGAGAACCTCGACGTGTTCGACTTCCAGCTCACCGACGACGAGATGGCGCGCATCGCGGCCCTCGACACCGGCGCCAGCGTCGCCTTCGACCACCGCGATCCCGCCATGGTCAGCCGCCTGAACGGCGTCCGGATCAACTGAGCCCGCCGGCGCCCGACCGCACCCCGACGACGGAGCACTACGAATGATCACCCGCATCCTCGGGACAAGCGGCCTGCAGGTTTCCAGCCTTGGGCTGGGCTGCATGGGCCTGAGCCACGGCTACGGCCCGGCGTCCACCCACGTCGACGGCGTCGCGCTCATCCGTGCCGCCGTCGACGAGGGCGTCACCTTCTTCGACACCGCCCAGGTCTACGGCCCGTTCACCAACGAGGAACTCGTCGGGGAAGCCCTCGCCCCCGTCCGCGACCAGGTCGTCATCGCCACCAAGTTCGGGTTCTCCTTCGACGGCACCAGCTCCACCGGCCTCGACAGCCGCCCCGACACCATCCGCACCAGCGTCGAGGACTCGCTGCGCCGGCTGCGCGTCGACGCCATCGACCTGCTCTACCAGCACCGCGTCGACCCGAACGTGCCCATCGAGGACGTCGCCGGCACCGTCAAGGAGCTCATCGGCGAGGGCAAGGTCAGGCACTTCGGCCTGTCCGAGGCCGGCGTCGGCACCATCCGGCGGGCCCACGCCGTCCAGCCCGTCACCGCCCTGCAGAGCGAGTACTCCCTGTTCTGGCGTGAACCCGAAGCTCAGATCCTGCCCACCCTGGTCGAGCTCGGCATCGGCTTCGTGCCGTTCAGCCCCCTCGGCAAGGGCTTCCTCACAGGTCCGTGAGCCAGCACTCGATGTCGTGCGGGGTTCGCGCGGGGCGGGTCATGGCGTCACCGCGCCCAGCCCGTAAGCCTGGTGTACGAGCACGATGGGATGCACAGTGCGCACACCGGTGGAGTTCTCGATCTGCCAGCGGCAGGTCTCGGTGTCGCAGGCCGCGAGGCCCTGCTCGGTCTGTTTCACCATGTCGAACAGTGGCTTGCCGACGGCTTGGGCGATGTCGTACTTCTCCTTCTTGAGGCCGTAGGTACCCGCGATGCCGCAGCAGGTGGCGTTGCTGTCGACCACCTCGAGGCCGGGGATCAGCCGCAGCAGGTCGAACGCAGGCGTCCCCATGCCCTGGCTCTTCAGCTGGCAGGGGGCGTGGTAGGGCAGCCGCTGCTTGATCGGCTCGAAGTCGGTGGGCAGCTCGCCCGCCTCGTGCAGCTCCATGAGGAACTCCGAGATCTCCCGGATCCGCGTGCCGACGTCGGCCAGTTCGGTGTCGTGTAGGCCGAGGATCTCGTGGGCCTCGTGCTTGAGCATGCCGGTGCAGCTGCCGGCGGTGCTGACGATGGTGAGGTCGGTTCCGGCGGAGCGCAGCGCCTTCACCAGTGCGCGCACCGACTTCGTCGCCTGTTCGAACAGGCCGTTGCTCTGCTCGGCGAGGCCGCAGCAACCCTGGGGGGGCACGAGCACCTCGTAGCCAAGGTGTTCGAGCACTTCGATGGCCTTCTTCGCGGCGTCCACCTCGAAGTAGCCGCCGGCGCAGCCGTGGAAGTAGACCAACGCTCCGCGGGTGGGTGCCTTGGCCGGGGCGGGCCGCTTCTTCAGCCAGGTGTGCAACGACTGGGTGCGCGCGGTGGGCATGGGGGCGCCGCGGTGGACGCCGACGACTTTCTCCATGGCGAAGCGGGCCAGCTTGTTGTCGAGCACGGCGTTGGCGAGGGGGGCGACCGGCGTCATCGCCTGGCCCATGAGGACGGTCTGGGTGATGATCCGGTCCCGGATCGGGACGCCGTGTTCGGCCTTCATGACGGCCCGGGCCAGCGAGTTGAGCTCGGCCACGTTGACGCCTTGGGGGCAGACGACGCTGCAGGTGCCGCAGCTGGAGCAGTAGTCGACGGAGTGGTCGACGGAGTCCCCGTCGCGGAACCGTTCGGCCTGGGGGCCGACGAACTTCGGCCCCGAGAACAGCGGTGTCACCGCCGCCACCGGGCAGCTGGTCTCGCAGATCGTGCACTTGACGCACTGGTCGAGGCTCATGCGGTTGAGCTCGTTGTTGAGCCGCTCGCGCAGGTGCTGGGCCCGCTCGGCCCTGGACTTCTCGCTCATCGTGTTCCTCCGGTGATGTGGTCGGCGGCCCGGACGGCCGTGGCGACGGCGATCCCGTCTCCCGACTTCTCGCGCCAGCGCTCGGCGCCGGCGATCAGGCCGCCGGCCACGTACAGGTTGGGGTGGACGGCCGCACCGGCGGCGTCCACGGGTCGGCCGGCGGCGTCGGTGCGGACGCCGACGGCGAAGAGGGGGTGGGGCCCCCAGTAGGTGGCCGGGATCAGCGGCCCCGCGTCGGTGGCGGTCAGGGGCAGTCCGAACACCGGTTCCGAGATCGCACCGAAGGAATCCACCTCGAGTGCACCGCTCTCGAACCCGCCCGGGGCGTACACGAACGCGTCCGCCCGGAGCTGGCGCGGCCCTCCGGCGGCGGCGAGGGTGACGGACGCCACGGCGTCCGCCTCCAGGGTGCGGCCGACGATCCGGCTGCCGGTGATGATCCGGACGCCGGCGGCGCGCACCAGCGCGAGCAGCGCCTCGTACAGCCTCAGTCCCGGCACGGAGGGGGGAGGCAGCGGGATCTCGCACACGTCGCGTCCGACCACCTCGGCGACCTGCCGCCACACCCCGCTGCGGCGCACGCCCAGCACGGCGGGCAGGGCCACGACGTCGCCGGGACCGGCAGCGGCGGCCACCGCCCGGGCGAACCGGGCCGCGAAGGCCTCCTCATCGAGGGCGCGGGCGTAGGTGAGGGGGCTGGGGTCGGCCTCCCCCGGGCGGGCGGGCAGGTCGACCCACGCCGCACTCGCCGCGAGCGCCCCGCCGTCGGGGGCGGTGCTGCGGGCCAGGTTGCCGGCCACCAGGTCGGCGGGGAAGTCCTTCAACTGCCGGACGCCGACCACCGCGTAGCTGCGGCCCCCGATCGCATCCCCGGCCACCATCGAGGGCTGCGCCAGGGCTGTGGGCCGCAGGGCGCCGACCGCCGTGGGCAGGTGGAGGTTGCGGGCGGGGTCGCCCACGAGCAGTTCGGGCACGAGGGCCCCGGCCAGCCATGCGGCGGCCGCACCGACGGCGTCCGCACCTATCGACGCGTACGGGTGGTCGGACGCCACGGCGGCGACGGCTTCCAGGGGGCGCTCGACCCGCTCGGGCGTGTAGCCGAGGATGTCCAGAGTGCCCTGGGACAGCTGCAGGCCGCCGGGGCCCTTGGTGACGAGCATGACCGACCGGCCGCTGCGGGCGAGCCGCAGGGCTGCGGTCAGGCCGGCGAGCCCGGTGCCGATGACGACGACGTCGCTCATCGCACGACCTCCTGTTCGGGGTGGGGCAGGTGCTCGACGTCGAGGGTGCCTGCGAAGATCCAGTGGTCCAGGGCGGTCTGCCGCACTTGTGGTCCGTAGAGGATGGGCCACAGCCCGATCCACCGGTGTTTGAGGAAGAGTCGCAGCAGGCCGGTCGCACGTTCGGCGTCCGCGACCTGCTCGGAGCAGGCGATCCCGGCCGCCCGCGCGGCACAGAAGCCGCCCTGGCACGGTCCCATCCCGAGACGCAACTGGCGACGGAGGTCGTCGAGGGTGGCGTTCGGCTGTGCGTGGAGGGCGTCGACGAGCATCGAGCGGCTCATCAGCTCGCACTCGCAGACGATCGGGTCGTCGAGCCGGTCCGCCTCACGCTCCTCGAGCCGGTGGGTCACGGCGTACAGTCGCCGGTCCTCGCTACCCGGGATCACCTCGTCGGCGGTCCGGCAGGGGCGGTTCTCGCCGAGCTGGTCGCCCATGGCATCCATGATGTGCTCGGCCATGAGGCGGTAGGTGGTCAGTTTGCCGCCGCCGATGGTCAGCATGCCGGTGAGGCCGTCGCGCTCGGAGTGGTCGATGACGGCCATGCCGCGGCTCATGTTCCGGGTGTCGTGGGCGGCGACCCGGTCGTCCTTGATCAGGGGCCGCGAGCCCGACCAGGCGTGCAGCGCACGCGCCGTCCGGAAGCCGGGGATCATCGCCTCGCCGGCGTCCAGCATCTGCTGGACCTCGTCGCGTGGGATCGGCAGGTGGTCCGGGTCGGACTCGTGGATGTCGGTGGTGCCGATGATCGACACCGTGTGCACCGGTACGAGGATGTCGCCGTCGGTGGGGTAGACGCACCGGTTGATGACCGTGTTCACGATCCGGTGGTTCATCGCGATCATGATGCCGCGGCCCGCCACCACCTCCACCTCGCGGGCGCCGGCCATCGCCGCGATCTGGCCCGCCCAGGGACCGGCGCAGTTCAGCACGAACGAGCATTCGATGCGGATGTCCTCGCCGCCCTTCTCGTCGCGGCACAGCACGGCCGACACCCGGCCGCCCTCGCGCTCGATGCGGGTGACGCGGTGGTAGGTGAGCACCTTGGCCCCGTGGGACATGGCCGAACGCGCCGCCCCCCAGACCAGCTGCCAGCCGTCGACCGAACCGTCAGCCACCTCGATGGCCCGCTGGATGCCCGGATGGAGGCGCGGCTCGCGGCGGAGCGCCTCGGCCACGCTGATCTCTGTCGCGGGGACGCCGGTCTTCGCAGCGCCGGCCAGGAACTGGTCGGCGTAGGACGGGTCGTCCCCGGGCAGCGTCACGAAGAAGCCACCGGTGTCCTCGACGGCGGACGCCTGGATGCGACGCAGGATCGCGTTCTCCTCGGCGCACTCGGTCGCCGACTGGGGATCGCTCACCACGTAGCGGCCACCGGAGTGCAGCAGTCCGTGGAATCTGCCGGTGGTGCCCTGTCCCAGGTCCACCCGCTCCACCAGAACCGCGCGGTAGCCACGCAGCGCGGCGTCGCGCACGACGCCCAGCCCGGTCGATCCGCCGCCGATCACGACGACGTCCGTCTCAAGACGTTTCACGGTGTTCCTCCTGGGTTGCTTGCTGCCCCCCACCCTGTCCCTGCCCGGATCCGGTGGGCAACCGGAATTCGGTCGCTCCTGCGGCGCACGGTGCCCCGATCCCCGGCCTATTCAAGGCTCCCCCCCAAGCCCCCACCGGGTTACGTTCATGTCACCCACAGCGGACCGAGCCGGAAGGAGGAGAGATGAATCGAGCGGTCACCATCCTGAGCCAGTTGGAGTCGTCCGACTCCACGACGCGGGAGGAGCTGGCGCGGCGCTGCGGCGTCGGGGTCCGCACCATCGCGTCCGAGATCGCCCACCTCAACAAGGCCCTCGAGGGTGCCGCCTCCATCCGCCTGGCCGATGGACGTTACCGCCTGCTCATCGTGGACGCCGGGGCCTACGGACGCGGACGTGAGCGCCTGGCGACGGTGCGCGAGTCCTTCAACGACCCGCAGTGGCGGGCGGCGTGGATCCTCGCCCGCCTGCTGCGCAGCGAGGTGCCGGTCCGCACGGAGGACCTCGCCCTCGAGATGCGGCTCGGCCGCACCAGCGTGGTGGCCGACGTCGCGGACCTCCGCACGCTGCTCTCCCCCTTCGGCGTGACCATCGAAGGACGCACCCGCGTCGGCCTGCAGCTGGCCGGGCCCGAGGCGGGCATCCGGCTGGCGGTCCTCGACCACGCCTACGCGGCGGCCTACCGGGACTACCCGCTCGGCGACGACCTGCAGGCTGCGGTCGAGGAGGTCCTCACGGCGCACCGGCTGGGCAGCGAGAGCCGTGCGCACATGCTGCGCTGGGTCACCGTCGTGCTCGACCGGCACCTCACCGGCCACGACCTCGGCGCCCTGCCCGCCACCTACCACGACCTGCTCGACACGCCCGCCCACGACCTGGCCCGCGCCCTGGCCGCCCGCCTCGAACCACTGCTCGGCGAACGGCTCCCCGACGAGGAGGTGTTGTTCCTGGCCCTTTCCGCCGCGGGTCTGCGGATGGTCGTGGACGACGGACCCACCGGTGTCTGGCCGACGGCGGCGGCCGCGGGCGAACTCGTGGGGCGCATCCTGGAGCGCATCACCGACGAGATGGACGTGCGCCTGGCGCCGTCGGAACTCACCCAGGAGTTCAGCCAGCACCTCACCTTCCTGCTCAACCGGATGCGTTTCGGGCTGCGCCTCGCACCCGACACGCAGGGCGGACGCCTCCGGGACGAGTACCCCGCGGCATCGCGGATGGCGACGATCGCCGGGGACGTGATCGAGCGCGAGACCGGGCTGGCCGTCGAGGCCGGCGAACTCTCGCTGCTCACCACCTACTTCCAGGTGTTCCTGGCCGAGCATGCGTCCAAGGGCAGCCGCGACCTGGTCGTCACGATCGTGTCGGGGCGGGGCCCGGCCACGGCCCGCCTGGTGCGGGCCAACCTGGAGTCGGTCCTGCCGGCGGGCACCCGCTACAGCATCGTGCCGGACGCCGCCCCCGGCGACCTGGACGACAGTGACCTCGTCGTCACCACCCCGGGGACCCGCGCCGCGACGCGGCGTCCGACGCTGGAACTGGGCGAGGTCTTCGACCGTCAGGCCGTCCTCCGCCGGCTGCACGCGCTCCGCGTGCCGACGCACGGACCGCTGTCCCACGGGGCGTCGGCCGGGTCGTTCCTGGCGGCCCTGCTGGACGAGGGCCGGTTCGTGCGGTTGCCCGCGGGCTGCGACTACCGGGAGGGCACCCAGCGCCTGGTCGCGCGCCTGACCGAGCGAGGCCTGGTGGGTGCGGAGTTCGCCGCCGCGATCGCCGCCCGCGAGGACCGCGCCACCATGCAGCTCGATGACCAGATCGGATTCCCCCACGCCACCGACCCGACGATCGCCAGCCCCGTGTGTGCCCTCGGGGTGGTCCCACGGTCCGACGGGGAGGCCGGTGTCCGGGTCATCGTGTGCCTCGCCGTTCCCGCGAAGCTCGCCTACGACGACACCCTGCTGATCCGCGTCTACGACGAAGTGATCCGCCTGGGCGCCAATCGGCCGGCCCTCGCCAAGCTCTCGAGACTCACCAGCTACGAGCAGTTCTTCTACTTCATGGAGAACCTCGCCACCGGTCCCACCACCTGAGGAGCAACATGTTCTGGACCTTCCTGATCGGCTTCGCCGTGCTCTACCTCACCCAAACGGTGCTGGGGCTGAGGCAGTCGAAGAACTTCGCCGACACGTTCACCGCGATGCGCCGCCGCGGCAAGGTCGCTCTCGGCAAGAAGCAGGGCCTGCTCGTGGCCGGCGCGCTGGTGCTGTTCCTGCTCGACGACGCCGGCCACATCGTCGAGGGCCGCAAGCTCTCCGGCGTCACCGTGCTCTCGCGGTTCAAGACGTTCGACGTCTACAACGGCCTGCAGTTGGCCGACCTCGCCCCCGAGGGCGACCGCCGCTTCAGCAAGCCGCTCCGTGGCGCCGTCGCCAACGCCCGCGACAACTACCGCACCGTCCTGGCCGGCGGGAAGCCGCTGGACCCACCCGGACCCTTCGCCCAGGTCGGCCTCCGGCTCGGACGCCTCTTCGGACGCCGCCCCGCCACCGCGGCCTGACCCCCCAACGCCCACCCGTACCACCCGCATTATCGAAAGGAGTTGAATCATGGACATCCTCGTTCACGCCGCTGAATGGTTCGTCGGCCTCTTCCAGGCCGGTGCCACCGTCTTCATCAGCTGGATGGGCAGCATCGTTCCCCTCGTGCTCATGCTGCTGATCGCCATGAACTCGCTGATCCAGCTGATCGGTGAGGACAAGATCAACCGGTTCGCCGGCAAGGCCGCCCACAACCCGGTCAGCCGCTACATGCTGCTGCCCTTCGTCGGCGCCTTCATGCTGGCCAACCCGATGGTCCACTCGCTCGGCCGCTTCCTGCCTGAGCGTTACAAGCCCAGCTACTTCGCGAGCGCCGCCCAGTTCTGCCACACCAGCAACGGCGTATTCCCGCACATCAACCCTGCCGAGCTGTTCATCTGGCTCGGCATCGCCCAGGGAGTCACCACGCTCGGCCTGAGCACGGGCCCCCTGGCCATCCGGTACCTCCTGGTGGGCCTCGTCATGAACTTCGTGGCTGGTTGGGTGACCGACTTCACCACCGCCTATGTCAGCAAGCAGCAGGGTGTCGTGCTGAGCGCCGAACCCCACGTGGAAGGGTGACGCACATGTCCCAGTACCGCACCATCGTGATCGAACGGGGCAGTGGCGGCTTCGGTGGCCCGCTGACCCTGACGCCCACCGAGCAGAAGAACAAGGTGCTCTACATCGTCGGCGGCGGCATGCGCCCCGACGTGGTGGACCGCATCTGCGAACTCTCCGGGGCGGAGGCCGTCAACGGCTTCAGCACCAGCATCCCCGACGACGAAGTCTTCGCCGCGGTGATCGACTGCGGCGGCACCCTCCGCTGTGGCCTGTACCCCAAGAAGGGCATCCCGACGATCAACGTCATGCCGACCGGCAAGACGGGCCCTCTGGCGCAGTTCATCAACGAGGACATCTACGTGTCCGCGGTGGGCAACGTCCAGGTGCGACTGGCCGACGAGTCGGAGGCCGTGGCGGC
Source organism: Propioniciclava sinopodophylli (assembly GCF_004324755.1). Classification (GTDB taxonomy): domain Bacteria; phylum Actinomycetota; class Actinomycetes; order Propionibacteriales; family Propionibacteriaceae; genus Propioniciclava; species Propioniciclava sinopodophylli. Next base: position 124,685 of record NZ_SDMQ01000006.1, on the reverse strand, counting down.
CTCTGAGGCCTCTGCGGCAGCTCCGGCAGCAGCCGCGGGGGCGGCGGCGGCCACCGGCGCCTCGGCGTCCGGGCAGGCTGCCGGCGGCGGAGCCAAGTTCGCGGTCCAAGGCGAGTGGACCACCGACAAGAAGATCAGCCAGACGATCGCCGCGAAGAAGAACAAGTCGATCCTCGAGAAGATCGGCCTCGGCGCCGGCCGCGTCGTGTCCATCTTCTACCAGGCGGCCCGCGACGCCGTGCAGACGATGCTCAGCACCGTCATCCCATTCATGGGCTTCGTCGCCATGCTGATCGGCATCATCCAGGCCTCGGGCTTCGGCACCTGGTTCTCCAACATGTTGACGCCGCTCGCGGGCTCGGGTATCGGACTGATCGTGCTCGGCTTCATCTGCTCGCTGCCGTTCCTGTCGCCGCTGCTTGGCCCCGGCGCCGTCATCGGCCAGATCATCGGCACCCTCATCGGCGTGGAGATCGGCAAGGGCACCATCCACCCGAGCCTCGCCCTGCCCGCGCTGTTCGCCATCAACACCCAGAACGCCGCCGACTTCATCCCCGTCGGACTGGGCCTGGCCGAGGCGGAGACCGAGACGGTCGAGGTCGGCGTCCCGTCGGTCCTCTACTCCCGGTTCCTGACCGGCGTCCCCCGCGTCGCCGTCGCCTGGCTCGCCAGCATCGGCCTCTACTCCTCCTGACCACGAAAGGATCACCCTCATGACCGAGACGTACCGCACCACCGTCACCGCGGCCGGACCGGAGGCCACCGCCTTCATCGGCCAGGGCATGTTCGTCACCTTCGGCGAGGACGCCCCCGACGCCTTGAAGGAGTTCTGCTTCATCATCGACGCCTCGGCGCGGACGACGCAGGACATCGAGGTGGGCCAGGTACTCGTGCTCGACGGCACGAGCTACCCCATCACGGCCGTCGGCGACGTGGCCCGCCAGAACCTCGACGCCCTCGGGCATGTCACGGTGAACGTGGACGGTGCCGACAAGGCCAAGATGCACGGCGCGATCCACGTCCGCGGAGAGCAGATGCCCCAGCTCGACGTCGGCAGCACGATCGCCATCGAGGCGTGATCCACCGCGAGGTGGTCGTGGGTCACGAACTGGGCGTCCACGCCCTCGTGGCCCACGACCTCGCCGAACAGGCCGCCCACTTCGACAGCAGCCTGTTCCTCCGCACCGGGGGCCGGAGCGCGAGCCTGCGCAACGTCGTGGACGTGCTCGCCCTGGGCCTGCGCCACGGTGACCGGGTCTCGATCTGGGCAGACGGACTCGACGAGTCCGAGGCCCTCGAGGCCACCGCCGACATCCTCCAGTCCTCCCCCTGACCACGCGGCCCACCGATCACCCGGCCCGCCGCCACCCACCGAAGGAAGCACCATGACCAACCAAGCCATCGCCGACGGACTGCGGCACGCGAGCGACACCCGCGTGATCGAGGTCGGTCGCGCCATCCTCTCCCGAACCGGCGAGATCCTCGCCCGCTCCCTCGCCCAGCCGGGCCGGCCGCTGTTGATCGTCGCTGACGAGCGCACCTGGGTCGCCGCGGGTGAGGCGGTGGCCGCATCCCTTCAGGCGGCGGGCCTCACCCAGACCGAGCCCCTCGTCTTCCCTGGGACGCCGACCCTGTACGCCGCCTACGAGCACTGCGAGACGATCCGCGAGCGCCTGATGGAGACCAACGCGCTCGGGGTCGCCGTGGGTGCCGGCACCCTGAACGACCTCGTCAAGCTGGCCTCCGGCGAGCTGGACCAGCCCTACGCGGTGGTCGGTACGGCGGCATCCATGGACGGGTACTCCGGGTTCGGGGCACCCATGAGCCAGGGCGGGGTCAAGATCACGATGCCCTGTCCCGCCCCCGCCGTCGTCCTGTTCGACCTCGACGTCGCCGCCGCCGCTCCCAAGGCCATGGTCGCCTCCGGTTACGGCGACCTCGCGGCCAAGATCCCGGCCGGAGCCGACTGGATCCTGTCCGACGCCATCGGCCTCGACCCGATCGACCCCCTCGCGTGGGACCTCGTGCAGGGAGGGGTTGCGGAGGCGCTCTCCCGGCCGGACGCCCTCGCCGCCGGCGACGCGGACGCCTACGAGGGTCTCGTCGAGGGGCTGCTCCTCTCGGGGCTGGCCATGCAGGTCTACAAGGGCACCCGCCCGGCGTCCGGGGCCGAGCACTACTTCAGCCACCTCTGGGAGCTCGACCACCTGGGGGCAGACCTCGACCCGCCACTCTCCCACGGCTACAAGGTGGCCATCGGCACACTCGCCATGACGGCGTTCTACGAGCGGTTCATGGCCCGAGACCTCGCGGCGATCGACGTGGACGCCGTGGTGGCGGCCTGGCCGACCTGGGACGCCGTCGAGGCCGACATCCGCAGCAAGCTCACCGGCCCGCTCGCCGAGAAGGGCGTCCGGGAGACGCGCGAAAAGTACGTGGACGCCGCCGGGTTGCGGACGCGCGTGCAGACCCTGGTCGATGGCTGGCCGTCGCTGCGTCCCCGCCTCGTCGACCAGTTGATGCCGGCGCGTGACCTGCAGCGCATGCTCGCCGCGGCCGGCACGCCGACACGCCCGGAGGACATCGGCCTCACCCTCGCCGAGCTCAAGGACACGTTCCCCAAGGCGATGTACTACCGCTCGCGCTACACCGTCCTCGACGTGACCCGCGAGATCGGCTGGTTCGACGAGTTGGTCGACGAGGTCTTCGCCCCCGGCGGGCTGTGGACCTGAGCGCGGCACGGATCGAGGAAGCGACAGCCATGCGTCCCGAACGCCTGTACGGCGCCTACGTCTTCGACATGGACGGCACGATCTACCTCGGCGACGAGGTCCTCCCGGGGGTGCGGGAAACCCTCGCGTTCCTGCGGGAGCGCGGCATCCCCCTGCGGTTCCTGTCCAACAACCCCACCAAGGACCCCGAGCAGTACGCAGCCAAACTCGCACGCCTCGGCCTGCCCACCCCAGTGGACGACATCGCCAACACCGTTGTCACCACCGTGCGATGGTTGCGTTCCCACCACCCGGACGCCGTGGTGTTCCCGATCGCGGAGGAGCCCCTCATCCGGGCCCTGCGGGAGGCGGGCGTCCGCCTGAGTGAGGACCCGGCCGAGATCGACATCGTGGTGGCGTCCTACGACCGCACGTTCGACTACCGGAAGCTGCAGATCGCGTTCGACGCCCTGTGGTTCCACAAGCGGGCGATCCTCGTCCAGACCAACCCCGACCGCTACTGCCCCTTCCCCGGCGGACGCGGCGAGCCGGACTGCGCCGCGATCACGGCCGCCATCGAGGCGTGCACCGGCGTCCGCTGCTCAGTGAACCTGGGCAAGCCGGGGGCGATCATGGTCGCAGAGGCGGTGGCCGGCTTGGGAGTCGAGCCCGCCGACGTCCTCATGGTGGGAGACCGCCTGGCCACGGACGTGGCGATGGGCCGGGCCGCCGGCATGGCATCCGTGCTGGTGCTGACCGGCGACAGCACGCCCGAAGAAGCGGAGGCCGCCCCGCCCGAGCAGCGTCCCGACCACATCATCGACACCTTCGACCAACTCGTCCCGGACGCCGTCTGGCGTGCGGCGACGCGGGCAGGCGCCTGATAGCGCTCGACCAGTGAGGCCCGCCGGCCCGGCGACCCGCCTCACTGGTTGCGGCGGGCCAGCAGCTGCTCGCGCAAGATGTCCGCGTGTCCGCAATGCTGGGCCAGCTCACGCAAGACGTGGAGGAGGACCCAGCGAAGCGTGAGACTGCCCCGCCGGTTTCCGGAGAAGACGACATCCCCGGACAGCCCAGCCGACGCAGTGCGCGACAAGGCGATGGCGTCGCGGTAGCTGGCCCGGACGGATTCGATGGTGTCCTCCGCCGCCAGATCGAAGGACTCGTCCGGCGACGCCGCAATCCCCAACTCGGCGCGCGACTGCCCCGTGACCGCCTCCCCGAACCACACGCGCTCCACGAACACCGCATGCTTGACGAGTCCGAGGAGCGTCGTCTTGGAAGGCACCAGCCTGGCCCGGGCCTCCTCCTCTCTGAGCCCGTCCAGGGACGCGAGCAACATCTGGCGGTGCTCGTCGACGAAGGCGGCCACCTGCACCTCAAAGTCAGCGCGATACACGGCGGCGCTGTCCGGACCAGTCATGGCCGCATGATCCCACGAGGCGCACGCGCTTCTAGAAGACCGCACCGCACCACCCAGTCACGGCACCGTGTGTCCACGGCTGCCCGCACTGCTCACCTTGGCGGTGAGGGGACGGTGACGCCAGCGGTGCGGATTTGCTGGAGGGGGTTGCGGATCCCGGCGCGGGGACGGCGTTTGGCGTAGTGGTCTCCGCCGAATTCGGTGTGGGGCTGGGCGGTGGTCAGGATGCGCCACACGGCGGCGAGGGCGCGCTGGTGGCCGCTTCGGACCGTGATCCGCTTGCAGCGGGTGGTGAACCCTTCCGACCCATGGGGAACCCGTGGGGAATGCGTAGGGAACTCGCCCCACGCGTGGGGAATGAACCCACCACCAGGGAGTGCGCCGGTCACGCCGACAACGTGTTCTCCCTTGTCAACTGCTCGTCACAACATTGGGACATAGGAAAGGCGAGAGGTTTTCGCCTCCCGCCTTTTCGTCCTATTTGCCCTTGTCAGAGGCGCTTTTTGTGCGCGAGAGAGGAGTTGAACCTCCACGTCCTTTCGGACACACGGACCTGAACCGTGCGCGTCTGCCATTCCGCCACTCGCGCGTCGCCCCCTCGCGGGGACAGCCTGAGTACCTTAGCACGGGGCCGCCGACAGGTCATATTCGGGATCGGCGGCGCTGCTGTCGGCGGACAAAATCGGGGCTCTCGGCGCACGAACCCGGGGCCCCGGGCGAGACAGGGGTTCATGTTCTGGCCACCTTGACTCATCAACCACCTCCACAGTTGCGGCGCGTGACTAGGGGTGATGGTTTCCACATCATCCACAGCGGTGGACAGGTCTGTGGACAACCTCGTGGATGTGAACGCCCGACGACCCCCACACCAACACCGGATGGACGCCACGCGCAGGCCTCAGGTGAGCACCGCCAACAGGCCCGACAGGGTCAGGAACGACAGCGCGGTGGTCACCAGCAGGACGGCCGGCGGGACGTCCGTCTCGCCGTACCTGGCAGCGAAGACCGGGAGCGACGTCCACGTCGGCATGGCGGCGCTCAACACCAGGGCGGCGAACAACTCGCCCTCCAGCGGCGGCAGGCCCAGAGCCCGCAACCCGAAGGCCACGCCAACCGCCAACCCGGGCATGACCAGCAGCTTCGCCGTCGACACCGCGACGACGCGCCCCACGCGTCCGCGCAGTGACAGCCCTACGAGCATGCCGCCGACGGAGAACAAGGCCAGGCCGGTGCTCACGCGCCCGAGCAGGTCGAACGACTCGCGGATGACCCCGGGCAGCACCAGCCCGGACGCGGAAACGGCCAACCCAGAGACGACGGCCAGCAGCACCGGCACGCGCACCATGGCGATGAGCGCCGGTCGGATGCTCGCCCACAGCCCTGTCCGGGCGTTGCCGCGCTCGGCCAAGAAGAAGCACAGCGGCACGGTCACCAGGGTCTCGACCAGGACGTTCATGCCGAACACGCCCCCGGCCACGCTGGGCAGCACCATCAGCAGCACCGGGAACCCGACGAAGCCCGAGTTGGCCCCGCCCGAGCCCATCGCGTCGAACGCGGCCGCCGCCCGGGGCGTCCGCCCGACCTTGCGCGACCACACATAGCCCGCGAGCAGCGCCACGAGCGAGGTCACCGCGAAGCCGAGCAGGTAGGTGGGGTGCGCGACCTCGCTGATCCTGCGCGACGACGTCGACAGGAAGATCAGCGCCGGCATGGCCACGTACATCACGAAGGTGCCGAGTGCGTTGATGCCCTCCCGGGTGAAGAGACCGCCGCGCGTCAGCGCGTAGCCCAGCAGGATCAGCAGGTACAGGGGCGCGGTGATCACCAGGATGTCCAACACGCGCGCTCCCTCCGCCAAGCGCACCCTACGCCGCGACCGGACGCCCCACGACAAGCGCGTTCAATCGTGGGACCCCTGGCGGGGGTGACCCGGTGAACGCAACGACCGCAGCACTCGACGGCGCGCACGCAGCGTGCTTCGCCACGCTCAGCCATCCGGACGGAGGTGCTGTCGGCAGACAACACCAAGGCTTTCGGCGGGTCCGGTAGGTTGTTGGCTGCCACTGCACCCGAGACAAGGACAGCTCCCGTGAGCCAGACGACTGCAGCGAGCGTGGCGTCCCCCCGCCCGCACCTGCCCTCGAGCGGACGCCGCACGCCGGTGTCCACGTACCGCCTGCAGTTGGGGCCCGACCTCAGCTTCGACGACGCGGCCGCGCAGCTCGACTACCTCGAGGGGCTCGGCGTCACCGACCTGTACCTGAGCCCGATCCTGCAAGCGGCGCCCGGCAGCACGCACGGCTACGACGTGGTCGACCACTCCCGCATCAGCGCCGAGATGGGCGGGCGCGAGGGCTTCGAGCGCCTCGCCACCGCGGCCCACGCCCGGGACATGGGCATCATCGTCGACGTGGTACCCAACCACATGGGCGTCCCGACCCCGCTCCACCACAACAGGGCCCTGTGGTCGGTGCTCAAGGACGGCCCGTCCTCCCCCTACGCCGCCTGGTTCGACGGCGCGGACGACGGCGACGGCATCCTCATGCCGGTACTGGGCGCCCGCATCGGCACCGTGCTGGCCGATGGTGAGATCACGCTCGAGCGCCGCGTCATCCCGGGTCAGGAGGAGGAGGGCGAGCAGGCCGTCCTCGTCTACTACGACCACGTGTTCCCCGTGCGCGCCGGCACTGAGCACCTGCCGATGCACCTGTGCGTGAAGGAGCAGTACTACCGGCTGGCCTACTGGAAGGTCGCCGCCGAGGAACTGAACTTCCGCCGCTTCTTCGACGTGGACACCCTCGTGGCCGTCCGCGTCGAGGACGACGACGTCTTCGACGCCACCCACGCCCTGCTGCTGGACCTCTTCCACGCGGGCCACATCGACGCCTTCCGCATTGACCACCCCGACGGCCTGGCCGACCCGCGCGGCTACATGCGCCGCCTGTCCCGGGCCACCGGCGGCGCCTGGATCGCCGCCGAGAAGATCCTCGAGGGCGACGAGCAGATGCCCGACGACTGGCCCGTCGCCGGCACCACGGGTTACGACACGAGCTGGCGCATCTCGGCACTGCAGTGCGACCCGAACGGCTACGGCGACCTGGGCACGGTCGCGCACCTGATCACCGGCGACATCCCGGGCACGCTGCCGGAGGTGATCGACGCCGCCAAGCGCGAGATCGTCACCACGAGCCTGCTCGCCGAGGTGCACCGCATCGCCACGCTCGCCCACGTGATCTGCCGCGACGACATCATGCTGCGCGACCACACCTTCGGGTGGATCCGCGCCTGCCTGACCGAGCTCGTCATCGCCTTCGACCGCTATCGCGCCTACGTCGTGCCCGGCGAGACGGCCCCCGCGGAGTCGGTCGAGCTCGTCCGCCACGCCGCCGAGCGGGCAAACGAGAAGCTGGACGCCGAACTGCACGACACCATGGAGGTCGTCGTCGACCTCGTCCTGGGCCGTGAGGTCGGCAGCGAGGGACGCGCACAGCGGGCCCAGCGCGACGAACTGATCGTGCGCTTCCAGCAGGTGTGCGGCGCCGTCACCGCCAAGGGCGTCGAGGACACCGCCTACTACCGCTGGACGCAACTGGTCGCCCTCAACGAGGTCGGCGGCTCCCCCGGCACCTGGAGCCTCAACCCCGACGAGTTCCACCGCTGGTGCTCGGCGATGGCGTCCGACTGGCCGGCGACGATGACGTGCGGCACTACCCACGACACCAAGCGGTCCGAGGACGTCCGCAGCCGCATCGGCGTCATCGCCCAGTACGCCCCCGAGTGGCGCGCGCTCGTCACCAAGCTGCACCCCTACGCCGAGGGGCTGGAGGGCCACACCGAGAACCTGTTCTGGCAGATCCTCGCCGGCACGTGGACGCCCGACGGCCCGATCGAGCGCGAGCGCATCGAGCAGTACATGCTCAAGGCCGCCCGCGAGCAGAAGATCTGGACGTCCTGGACGGCGCAGGACGCCGACGGCGAGGAGCGCCTCCTCGCGTTCATCCGCCGCGTCTACGACGACGGCGACCTGATGGGCGCCTTCACCGACTGGTACGAGTTCACCGCCGACGCCGTGCGCGTCTCGATCCTGTCGCGCAAGGCCATCCAGCTGACTTGCCTGGGCGTGGCCGACGTCTACCAGTCGTGCGAGACGCTGCAGAACTACCTGGTCGACCCAGACAACCGCGCGGCCGCCGACTTCGTCGGTCTGGCCGACGTCGCGAGCTACCTCGACCGCCGCTCCCCGCTCACGCTGGCGGAGGAGAAGTTCCACGTCACCCGCGAGGTGCTGCGGCTGCGTAAGCGGCGTCCGGACGCCTTCGTCGGCCCCGAGGCCGCCTACCGTCCCCTGCCGAGCAGCACCGGGCACGCGCTGTGCTTCGCGCGCGGCGACAACCCTCAGGTCGTCACCGTGGCGTCCCGCCTGCACCGCGACCTCACCCGCGCGGAGGGCTTCACCGCCCACTCGGTCCTCCTGCCCGAGGGACGCTGGCTCAACGTGCTGACCAACACCGAGCACGACGGCGGCAACGTCCTGATCGCCGAGGTGCTCGGGCGCTACCCGGTCGCCGTGCTGGAGAAGGTGGACGGGCCCGACTCGTCCGAGGCGCGCGCGCAGGCCGAGTCGCTGTCCGACACGCTCGAGGACGGACGGCCGATCTTCCGCGCCGAGCCCGGAGCCGGCTCCCTGAGCTGGTCGAAGGGCCCTTCGGACTCAGGGACCCGACCAGCTGACGAGACCGAGGCCGAGAGCACCGGGCTGCTGACGTGGCTCACCAAGCGCTTCTTCGACCGCCCGGCCGCCAACGAGGAGGAGCCCCGTGGCTGACGTGCGCCTGGAGGTCTGGGCCCCGCTGGCCACGACGGTCGAGGCGGTCCTCCCCCGTGCGACGGATCTGGCTGACGGTTCGCACGCCCCAGCGGTTGAAGCGTCAGCCAGCGATGTCGCACGCCCCGCGCCCACCCGTCTTCCCCTCACCCCGGGCACCGACGGGAACTGGACGATCGACCTGGCCCCCGGCACCGACTACCTGCTCAGCGTCGACGGCGGCGACCCGTGCCCAGACCCGCGCAGCGGACGCCAGCCCCACGGCGTCCACGGCCCGAGCCGGGTCTTCGACCCCACCGCCTTCGCGTGGACCGACGACGCCTGGGCCGGGCGCGACGTGCTCGGCGGCGTCCTGTACGAGCTGCACGTGGGCACCTTCACCCCCGGCGGCACGCTCGACAGCGCGATCGAGCGCCTCGGCGACCTGGTCGACCTCGGCGTCGACACCGTCGAGCTGATGCCGCTGGCACCCTTCCCCGGCGAGCGGGGCTGGGGCTACGACGGCGTCTCGATCTACGCGGTGCACGAGGTGTACGGCGGCCCGGAGGCGCTGCAGCGCTTCGTGGACGCCGCCCACGGCCTCGGCCTGGCGGTCTGCCTCGACGTGGTGCACAACCACTTCGGGCCGGCCGGCAACTACGTCGCCACGTTCGGCCCCTACTTCACGGCCAAGCACCACACCCCGTGGGGCGCGGCGATCAACCTGGACGACGAGCACAACGCCGGCGTCCGCGCCTTCATCGTCGATCACGCCGTGCGCTGGCTGCGCGACTTCCACGTGGACGCCCTCCGGCTGGACGCCGTCCACGCGCTGATGGACGACTCCGAGCGACACATCCTCGCCGAGATCGCGGACGCCGTCGCCGAGCTGGAGGCCGCCACCGGACGGACGCTGACACTCATTGCGGAGTCCGACCTCAACGACGTCGCGATGATCGCCCCCACCCCCGCCCACCCCGACACCACGGGCGACCCGTCGCTGCCGGCCACGGCGGCGTCCCGCGGCATGGACGGCCAGTGGGCCGACGACGTCCACCACGCCCTGCACAGCTGGCTGACGGGCGAGACGTTCGGCTACTACGTCGACTTCGGCACCGCCGAGACACTGGCGCACGCGTTCGAGAAGGTGTTCGTCCACGAGGGCGGCCTCTCCACGTTCCGCGGCACGGCGTGGGGCGCCCCCGTCCCCGACGACGTCGAGCGGCGCCGGTTCGTGACGTTCACGCAGAACCACGACCAGGTCGGGAACCGCGGGCTGGGTGACCGCCCGGACGAGCGCCTCCCGGCCGGGGCCATCGCCGGTGGCGCCGCGCTGCTGTTGCTCTCCCCCTTCACGCCCTTGCTGTTCCAGGGCCAGGAGTGGGGTACCCGCCGCCCGTTCCAGTTCTTCAGCGACCACGACCCCGACCTGGGCGCGCTGATCACCGCCGGGCGCCTGCAGGAGTTCGCCTCGCACGGCTGGGGCGAGATCTACGGGCCGGACGCCGTCATCCCCGACCCGCAGGACGAGGCCGCGTTCGCGGCGTCCGTCGTGGACTGGGCCGAGCGCGACCAACCCGAGCACGCCGCGATGCTGGCCTGGCACCGCACCCTGATCGAGCTGCGCCGCGCGCACGTGCGCCCCGGGCTCGCGGTCGCCACGTCGCACGGCGAGGGGTGGTTCGCGCTCACGCACGGCCCCCTCACGGTGGTCGCCGCCCCGCGCGAGGACGCCGCCGTGCCCCTCGCCGGGTCGCTGCTGGCCTCCTTCGGCGGGGCGGAGCTGGCTGGCGGCACTCTCCGCCTGCCCGCGGCGTCCGTGGCCGTGGTGGGGACGTAGACTCTGCCCGCCGACAGGGGGGAGACGTACCCTCCCCCGGCCACCTCCCCTCCGGAGGGGGGTGGCAAGCTACGCTTGGATCGTTCAGGGCACGTGCGGCAGACGGAGGGAGGGCCGGTGGGAGTCTTCGACAACCTCGAGCGTAAACTCGAAGGTGTCGTCAACGGTGCCTTCGCGCGCGCCTTCAAGGGGGACGTGCAGCCCGTCGAGATCACGGCTCGACTCCAGAAGGAGTTGGACGCCGAGGCCCGCCTGCTCTCCCGCGACCGCAAGCTCGTGCCCAACGACTTCACCATCGGGTTGTCCCGGCACGACTACGACCGGCTGGTGCCCTACAGCCGCACGCTGAACTCCGACATCATCCCCCAGCTGCGCGAGTACGCGGCCAGCGCAGGCTACGTCTTCAACGGCCCCGTCACCGTGGCCTACGAGCTGGAGCCCGAGCTGCCGGTGGGCCGCTTCACGGTCGAGAGCCAGGCGGTGGCCGCGGCCGCGACGCCGGCGACGACGACCGCCATCCGCCGCGCGAGCCTCGTGCTCGAGGTCAACGGCATCCGGCACCCGCTGAGCCCGCCCGGCTTCACGCTGGGCCGCGGCACGGACGCCGACGTGCGCATCAACGACCCGGGCATCTCCCGCCTGCACGCCCGCGTGAGCGTCCGGGGCACCGAGGACGCCCCGCACGTCACCATCGAGGACATGGGCTCGACCAACGGCATCGTGGTCGACGGCCGGCGCGTCCAGTCCGCGCCGCTGCGGGACGGCTCGCGCGTGGAGCTGGGCAACACGCGCATGCTGGTCAGGTCCCCGGTGACCGATGTCTGAGCTCCTGGTCCTGGCCCTGAAGTTCGCGTTCCTCGCCCTGCTGTGGGTCTTCATTCTGTTCACCGGCGCCGTCATCCGCTCCGACCTGTTCGGACGCCGCGTGCCAGCCGCCGTGGCCGCCGCACCCGTGGCGTCCGCCCGCGCGCAGGGCCGCCGGAACCGCCGCAAGGGGAGCGTCCCGACCACACTGCGCATCACCAAGGGCAAGCAGGCCGGCCTCACCATGGGCCTGGGCGATCACCTGAAGATCGGGCGCAGCACCGACTGCCAGCTGATCCTCGACGACGACTACGTCTCGACCCGCCACGCCCGCATCTACCGCTCCGACGGGGGCTACCTGGTCGAGGACCTGGGCTCCACCAACGGCACCTACCTCAACAACGAGCGGCTCAGCTCGCCCGCCCCGTTCACCCCGGCCGACACGCTGCGCATCGGCCGGACCCTTCTGGTCGTGGAGGCCTGAGCCATGGCCCTGACGCTCGGCTACGACTCCCACTCGGAGATCGGGCTGGTCCGCAGCAACAACCAGGACTCGGCCTACACGAGCCCGCACATGCTCATGGTCGCCGACGGCATGGGCGGCGCCGCCGCTGGTGACCTCGCCTCCGCGGTCGCGACGTGGGAGCTGCGCAAGACCGACGAGTCGCTGGCCGACCTCATCGCCGCGGCCCGGGCCGAGCGCCTCGCGGCCGCCGCGGAGGCGGCCGAGGAGTCGGCCGAAGCGCCCGCGGACATCGACGAAGGTGACGACCCCGGCGACCTGGTGGACGTGCTGACCGTCATGGCCGGCGCGCTGGCCCGCACCAACGACCGGCTGGTCGAACTCGTCGAGGACGACCCCGAGCTGGCCGGCATGGGCACCACCGTCTGCGGCTTCGTGCTCGACCAGGACCGGCTCGCCGTGGTCAACATCGGCGACTCGCGCGCCTACCTCGTTCGCGACGGCGCCCTGCACCGGGTCACCCGCGACCACAGCTGGGTGCAGACGCTCGTCGACGAGGGCCGCATCACCGAGGAGGAGGCGCTGAACCACCCGCACCGCTCCCTCGTCCTGCGCGTGCTCAACGGCTCCTCCCAGCACGAACCCGACCTCGGCTGGCTCGACGTCACCCCCGGCGACCGTCTGCTGGTGTGCTCCGACGGCCTGTGCGGCCTCGTGACGGACGCCGCCATCGCGTCCGTGGCGACCGCCGGGCTGCCCCGCACCGAGACGATCGAGAAGCTGGTCGACCTCGCCCACCGCGCCGGCGGCTACGACAACATCACGCTCATCGTCGCCGACGTCGAGGCTGACGGGACGCCCGGGCCGGTGTCCATGATCGGTGCCGCCGCGATCGTCGAGGCGCCGACGGGCGCCGAGCACACTGCCACGATCACCGGGCTGGACGCCGACGCCGACGTCGACGGGGTCGCCGACGAGCGCGCCATCACCGAGGACGAGCGCTACGCCTTGTCGGGCCGTCGCAGGGCATCCACCTGGGTGAAGCTCACCCTCGCGATCCTGCTGCCCGTGCTCGCCTTGGCCGGCGGCGCGTTCGGCTGGTACTCCTACACCCAAACCCGCTACTTCATCGGTGAATCCGACGCCAACGTGGCCCTCTACCGGGGTGTCCCCGACCGCGTGCTCGGCCTCGACCTCTCCACCCTCCTCGAGACCGACACCACCCGCATCGCGGACCTGCCGCCCTACTACGCGGCCAAAGTGAACGCGACTATTGGGGTGGCCGACCTGCCGTCGGCCCAGAGCACGCTCATCGAGCTGCGCGAGAAGGCCAACCAGTGCATCGCCCAGCGCGAGGCCCGCGCCCGCGCGACCGCCGTCCCCACCCCCGCGCCGACACCCACGGCATCGGTCCTCGATCCGTCCGGGGCCCCGACGCCGGGGGTCAACCCCACCGCCGCGCCCGTCGAGGGCGCCACCGCGACCCCGACCCCCGAGGCGACCCCATCCCCGACCCCGAGCGCCACCCCCGTCACCGCCCCCGAGGAGTGCTGACGTGGCCGAGGTCGTCGTCCACCGTCGCCGCACCGGCACCTCCCTGGTGATGATGCTGTTCGCCCTCGCGCTGGGGGCGGCTGGCTACGTGCTCACGAGCCTGAACCAGAACGGCACCTTTCCCGCCGACTGGCTGATGTCGGCCGGGCCGCTGCAGTTCGGCGGGCCCTGGTTCGTGGGTGTGGCCGCCTGGTTCGCCCTGGGGCTGCTGTGCTGGGGCATCACCGTGTGGCGCCTGCCGTACGCCGACCCGCTGATCCTGCCCGTGGCGTTCCTGCTCACCGGGCTGGGGGTCTCGATGATCCATCGCCTCGACCAGGCCGACGGCAAGCGCAGCGCCGAGCTGCAGATGCTGTGGCTGTTCCTGGCCGTGGCCGTGTTCATCGCCGTCGTGGTCTGGTTGCGCGACCACCGCCGCCTGCAGCGCTACACCTACCTGTGGTTCCTGGCCGGCTTCCTCCTGCTGCTGGCGCCCCTCCTGCCGGTGCTGGGCAAGGAGAACCACGGCGCCCGCATCTGGATCGAGGTCGGCCCCTTCAGCTTCCAGCCCGCCGAGATCGCCCGCATCGTGCTGTCGATCGCCTTCGCCGCCTACCTGGTGGAGAAGAAGGACGTGCTGGCGATGGCCGGACGCCGCTTCCTGGGCATCGACTTCCCCCGACCGCGCGACCTGGGGCCCATCCTCATCGCGTGGGGCTTCGCCCTGGTCATCCTCGTCTTCCAGAAGGATCTCGGCACCACCCTGCTGTTCTTCGGCCTCTTCGTGGCGATGCTGTACGTCGCGACCGAGCGGCCCAGCTGGGCGATCCTCGGCACGCTGATGGTGGTCGTCCTCGGCGTCGTCGGCTACAACGCCTTCGGCCATGTCCAGACCCGCTTCGAGTCGTGGCTGAACCCGTTCGCCGACTACGACCGCAACGGCCAGGTCATCAACGCACAGTTCGGGTTCGCCTGGGGCGGCCTGTTCGGCAGCGGCTGGGGCGAGGGGCGTCCGTACCTGACGCCGCTGGCCAAGAACGACTTCATCGCCGCCGCCCTGGGCGAGGAGCTCGGGCTGTTCGGGCTCGTCGCCGTGATCCTGCTGTTCGGTTTCATCGTCGCCCGCCTGTTGCGCGCGGCGCTCGGGTCGGGCGAGGGCTTCGGCAAGCTGCTGGCCACCGGCCTGGCGTTCGTGTTCGCGCTGCAGGTGTTCGTCATCGTCGGCGGAGTCACCCGCCTGCTGCCGCTGACCGGCCTCACCACGCCGTTCGTGTCGCAGGGCGGCAGCTCGCTGCTGTCGAACTTCCTCCTGCTCGGGCTGATGCTGACGATCACCCACCAGGTCCGCCGCCCGCCGCTGGAGCACGCCGAGACCGGCGAGTACGTCCTGCTCTCGGCCGACGCCACGCAGACACTGCCGGTCGTCGGGGGGGCACGCGCGGCGACCGAGCCCGCCGCGCCCGCCGCCGGGGCCGTCGACGCACCGCGTCCGGACCCCGAGGACTTCGGCGCCCCCGGCCCCGAGCCCATCGCCGCCTCACCGATAACCGCACCTCCGCCGGACGGGGAGGCGCCGTGAACGGCCCCATCCGCCGCGTCGCGGTCGTCGTGATGCTCATGTTCCTCGCGCTCATGCTGAACGCGTCCTACAGCTACGTGTTCCGCACCGAGTCGCTCAGCTCCGACCCGGCCAACCGCCGCGTCCGCGACGCCGAATTCGGCACCGACCGCGGCGACATCCTCGTCGGCAACACCCCGATCGTCACCTCCACCCCGGTCGAGGACCGGTTCGGCTTCCAGCGCACCTACAACCAGGGGCGGCTGTACGCCGGTATCACCGGCTACTACTCGTTCCTGTACGGCGGGTCGGGGCTGGAGCGGACGTACTCCAGCCAGCTCGCCGGCACCTCCGACGTACAGGTGCTGCAGAACATCGTGGACGCCGCGTCCGGCAGGCGTCCGCAGGGCGCCAGCCTCCAGACGACCCTGGACGCCCGCGCCCAGCAGGCTGCTGCGCAGGCCCTGGGCGACCGCCCCGGCGCCGTCGTGGCGCTGGACTACACCACCGGCGGCGTGCTGGCGATGGTGACCTCACCGTCGTTCGACCCCAACGCTCTGGCATCCCACGACATCGCCGCCACCCAGACCGCGTGGCAGCAGCTCAACGACGACCCGGCCAAGCCACTGACGAACCGGGCCGTCCGCGAGGTGTACCCGCCCGGGTCGACGTTCAAGCTCGTCGTCAGCGCCGCCGCACTCGAGTCGGGCATGACCCCGGACACCACGGTCGCCTCGCCGGCGTCCCTGCGCCTGCCGGACTCCACGTTCGAGATGACCGGCGACTGCGGCGGCGAGGAAGTCTCGCTGCGCCAGGCGCTGCAGGTCTCCTGCAACACCGCCTACGCGCTGCTCGGCGACCAGCTGGGCGCTGACGCCCTGCGCCGCCAGGCCGAGAAGTTCGGCTTCGGCTCGCCGGTGATGCCCGAGCTGAACGGCGTCCCCTCGCGCTTCCCCACCGACCCGGACCGGGCGCAGACCATGCTCAGCGCCATCGGCGGTTTCGACGTCGCCGCGTCACCACTGCAGATGGCGATGGTGGTCGCAGGCATCGCCAACGACGGCGTCGTGATGGAGCCGCACGTGGTCAGCCAGGTGCGCGGCGCCGACCTGAACGTGATCAGCACGCACGCACCGCGTCCGCTTTCAACGGCCATGTCCGGCGCGAATGCCCGCGCCCTGCAGGACATGATGGTGAGCGTGGTTGAGAACGGGACCGGCCGACGCGCCCAGATCCCCGGCGTGCGCGTCGGGGGCAAGACGGGCACGGCCGTCACGGCGTCCGCCGGCAGCGGCTCGACCCGCGTCCCGTACGCCTGGTTCGTGGCCTTCGCCGAGGATCCGACGGTCGCCGTCGCGGTGTTCGTTCAGGACGCCGGGGTCGACGGCTCCGAGATCTCCGGCGGGCGCTACGCCGCCCCCGTCGCCCAAGCCGTGATCGAGGCGGTGCGATGACCGACGAACACATCCCCCGCAGGGCCAAGCAGGGCCCTGACGGGTACGCGCAGGAGCGGGACCGATCGGGCCCCGACCCGCACAGCAGGGAGGGCAACATGACCGACCAACCCAGGATCCTGGGTGGCCGCTACGAGATAGGCCGCGTCATCGGTCGAGGCGGGATGGCCCTGGTCAGCCAGGCGCGCGACCTGCGGCTCGGCCGCGACGTGGCCATCAAGGAACTGCGCACCGACCTGGCCGGCGACCCGACGTTCCAGGCGCGCTTCCGCCGCGAGGCCCAGGCCGCCGCCGGCCTCAACCACCCGAACATCGTCTCGGTCTACGACACCGGCGAGGAGATGGACCCGCAGTCCCAGACGCCCGTGCCGTACATCGTCATGGAGCTCGTCCAGGGCCGGACGTTGCGCGACATCCTCCGCGACGGCCGCAAGATCCTGCCGCGCCGGGCGCTCGAGTTCACCGTCGGCGTCCTCGAGGCGCTGGCGTACAGCCACAAGTCCGGCATCATCCACCGCGACATCAAGCCGGCCAACGTCATGCTGACCTCCACCGGCATCGTCAAGGTCATGGACTTCGGCATCGCCCGGGCCGTGGCCGACACGTCCTCGACGATGACGCAGACGGCCGCCGTGATCGGCACCGCCCAGTACCTCTCCCCCGAGCAGGCCCGCGGCGAGACCGTGGACGCCCGTTCCGACATCTACTCCGCCGGCTGCCTGATGTACGAGCTGATGGTCAGCCGCCCTCCGTTCCAGGGCGACTCACCGGTCTCGGTGGCCTACCAGCACGTGCGCGAGCAACCGGTCCCGCCCTCGCAGCTCGACCCCGAGATCACCGCCCCCATGGACGCGGTCGTGCTCAAGGCCCTCGCCAAGGACCCCGACGACCGGTACGCCACGGCCGGGGAGATGCGGGACGACGTCCAGCGCATCCTCGGCGGCCAGCGGGTCACCGCCACGCTGCCGCCTCCCGTCCCCCCGCTGGTGGCCGCACCCAGCGCGTCCGCCGCCTCCGCGGCGACCGCCGTGCTGCCCGCCGGTGCCGCCGCCGCAAACATCCCCGTCGACCAGACGATGGGCGGGATGGGCGCCACGATGGGCACCGGCACCATGCCTCCCGTGGGCCCCGAGCAGCGCAGGAGCCGCGCCGGCCTGTGGTGGACGCTCGCGATCGTCTCCCTGCTTCTGGTCGGCCTCGTGGCCGGCTGGCAGCTGATGCTGCGCAACCAGGAGCCCGCGGTCAAGGAGGTGCCGGTCCCGGCCGGCCTGCTCTACAAGACCGAGGCCCAGGCGACCGCCCTGCTCCTCGAGGTGGGCCTGAAGGCCCGCACGTCCAGCGAGGAGACGGCGGACGCCACCACCATCGGCCAGGTGCTGCGCACCGACCCGATCGCCGGCACCCCCGTGCCCGAGGGCAGCGAAGTGCTGCTGGTGATCAACGCCGGCCCGAAGATGGCGACGATCCCCGAGGGGCTGTTGCGAATGAAGGAGGAGGACGCCCTCAAGGCGCTCGCCGACGCCGGGCTCACCGGGCGCGCGGTCGCGGCCAACGACGAGGACAAGGACGACGTCAAGGGCACGGTCATCAACGTGACGCCTGCCGAGGGTACGTCGATCCCCGCCACGCAGGTCGTCACGCTGACCATCGCCACCGGCCAGAGCCGCCTGCCGTCCCTGTTGGGCATGACCCGGGAGGAGGCACTGCAGGAGGCGGCCGACTACGGCTTCAACAACCTCGTCTTCGAGCCGGAGGACGGCACCACGGTGCTCCGCACCGACCCGCAGCCCCAGACGCTCATCGACCGGGACGCCCGGGTGACCGTCCACCTCCAGCCGGCGGCGCCGAGCCCCTCGCCGACGCCGGCCCGTCGGACGCCCGACCCGACGACGGAGCCCGACCCGAGTGAGCCCACCCCGTCGCCATCGCCGACCCCATGACGCCCGCGGGTATGCTGTGGCACGTCCCCCCTGAGCAGGAGTGAACGCACGTGCCGGAATCCAAGAGCCGCAAGCAGGCCGACCTCAAGAAGAAGTCCGCCCGCCAGGCCGCCGTCGCCGAGGAGCGTGCCGAGAAGAAGAGACTCGGCAAGGCGGGCCTCGGTGAGTCCCGCGGTTGGGTCGTCCCCACCTTCATCACCCTGATGCTGCTCGGCGTGCTGTGGCTGGTCGTGTGGTACCTGACGGCGTCCACAGGCATCTACGTGCCCGGCATGAGCGACATCGGCAACTGGAACCTGCTGATCGCGATGCTGCTGATGGGCGGCTCCTTCGGCGTCGCGACGCTCTGGAAGTAGTGCCGAGAGGAGCGGCCATGGACACGGGTGACACGCTGCGTCGCGCCCGCGACAAGGCGCGCGCCACCCGCGGACCGCTCCGCATCGCGACGGTCGTCGTGTGCGTCCTGGCCGGCTTCATGATGGCGACCGGCGCGCTGGCGTCACGCGGGAACGACCTGCGGCCCGCGCGCACCACCCAGCTTGCCGCCCTCGTCCAGGCCGAGGCCGACCGCGCCGACCAGCTCGCCCGGACGGCCGCGAATCTGCGCTCGGAGGTCGACGGTCTGGCGCGCACGCGTGCCGACGACGCGGGCGGCCCCGCGGTGGCTGACCTGACGGCTGCGGCCGAGCGGGCCGACTCCGTGCCTGTGTCCGGCCCCGCGCTGACCGTGACGCTGCGGGACGCCCCCGCGTCCGTGCAGCCGGCGGGCGTGGACGCCGACCTGCTGATCGTCCACCAGCAGGACATCCAGGCCGTCGTGAACGCCCTGTGGGCCGGCGGCGCGGAGGCCATGACCATCCAGGGCCAGCGCGTCTCGTCGCGGACGGGCATCAAGTGCGTCGGCAACACGGTCGTGCTGCACGGCGTCCCGTACGCCCCGCCGTACCGGATCACCG
The DNA here is from genome assembly GCF_004324755.1 of Propioniciclava sinopodophylli. Lineage (GTDB taxonomy): Bacteria > Actinomycetota > Actinomycetes > Propionibacteriales > Propionibacteriaceae > Propioniciclava > Propioniciclava sinopodophylli. Next base: position 105,199 of record NZ_SDMQ01000006.1, on the reverse strand, counting down.
CGATCGGCGACGTGGCGCAGTTGGAAGATGCTCTGCGGACCAGCGACTACCTGCGCCTCTACCGCCAGTACGTGGACGCCTACCGTCTCGGCTACGACGTCGCCCGCGCCGGTCGGGTCGAGATGCCCGCCTATGCCGGCCCCGCCGAGTTCACCCACGCGGAGGTCACCCGCTAGCCCGCCGAGGGCTTGGGTTCGATCCGTCGAGGGCTTGGGTTCGGGACGCCGAGGGCTTGGGTTCGGGACGCCGAGGGCTTGGGTTCGGGACGCCGAGGGCTTGGGTTCGCGGCATCGGCGAGAATGTCCCCATGGCTCGGATCCTCGTCGTGGACAACTACGACTCGTTCGTGTGGAACATCGTCAGCTACCTCGCGCAGATCGGCGCCGAGGTGGAGGTGTGGCGCAACGATGACCCCCGCTTCGACGACGAGTCCTGGACTGACGGGTTCGACGGCGTCCTGCTCTCCCCCGGTCCCGGGACGCCCGAGGCCGCCGGCGTGTGTATCGACGTGGTGCGCACCAAGGGCGAACAGATCCCCATCTTCGGCGTCTGCCTGGGCCTGCAATCGATCGGCGTCGCGTACGGCGGCGTCGTCGGGCGGGCACCCGAACTGCTGCACGGCAAGACGTCGCTCGTGCACCACGATGGACGCGGCGTGTTCGCCGGCCTGCCCAACCCGTTCACGGCGACGCGCTATCACTCGCTCGCCATCGACCCCGAGACGGTGCCGGACGAGCTGGAGGTCAGCGCCCGCACCGATTCCGGCGTCATCATGGCCGTCCGGCACCGGACGCTACCGGTCGAGAGCGTGCAGTTCCACCCCGAGTCGGTGCTCACCGAGGGGGGCTACCAGATGCTCGCCAACTGGCTGGCGGCCTGCGGCGACACGGACGCCCCGGCCCGTGCGGCCGGCCTCGCGCCGCTGATGTCCGCGCGCTGAACCCAAGCCCTCGGCGTCCGGAACACAAGCCCTCGGCGTCCGGAACCGAAGCCCTCGGCGGATCGAACCCAAGCCCTCGGCGGATCGAACCCAAGCCCTCGACGGGGGGGCTGTCAGCCCTGGGGCTTGAGCAGCGGGAAGAGGATCGTCTCGCGGATGCCCTTGTTGGTGAAGAGCATGATCAGGCGGTCGATGCCCAGGCCCAGGCCGCCCATCGGCGGGGCGCCGAACTCGAGGGCGTTGAGGAAGTCCTCGTCGAGCTGCATGGCCTCGGGGTCGCCCTTGGCGGCCAGCAGCGACTGCTCGGTGAAACGCTCGCGCTGGATGACCGGGTCGATCAGCTCCGAGAAGCCGGTGCCGCGCTCCATGCCGCCGATGATGAGGTCCCAGGCCTCGACCAGACGCGGGTCGTCGCGGTGCGGACGGGCCAGCGGCTGGGCGATGGCCGGGTAGTCGCACACGAACGTGGGCTGGATCAGCGTGGGCTCGACGACCTCCCCGAACAGCTCCATCGCGAGCTTGCCGTCGGAGAGCTTGGGGTCGAACTCGACCCCGTGCTGCTCGGCGAGCTCCTCCAGCTCGGCGCGGGTGGTGTCGGGCGTGATCTCGCGGCCGAACGCCTCCGACAACCCGGTGTAGAACGGCAGCCAGAGCCACTCGCCGTCCAGGTCGATGACCCCGGCCTCCGTCTCGACCTGGCGCGAGCCGACGGCGTCCGCGGCGTCCACGATCACCTGCTGGATGACCGCGGCGATGCCCTTCTGGTCGATCCAGGCCTCGTAGCACTCCAGCATCGTGAACTCGGCCGAGTGCGAGCTGTCGATGCCCTCGTTGCGGAAGATCCGGCCCATCTCGTACACCTTCTCGGTGCCACCGACCATGGCGCGCTTGAGGTAGAGCTCGAGCGCGATGCGCAGGGTCATGTCGATGTCGAACGCGTTGAGGTGCGTCGTGAACGGGCGCGCGGCGGCGCCGCCGTGGATCAGCTGCAGCGTGGGCGTCTCGACCTCGATGTAGCCCAGCCGGTGCAGCGTTTCGCGGACGCTGCGGGTGATCGCCGCCCGCGTCCGCACCATGGCGCGGGCGTCGTCGCGCACGACCAGGTCTGCGTAGCGCTGGCGGACGCGGGTCTCCTCCGACAGCTCGTTGTGCAGCGTCGGCAGCGGGCGGAGCGCCTTGGACGCCAGCACCCAGTCGGTCGCCATGATCGACAGCTCGCCGCGCTTGGACGCGATCACGCGGCCCGTCACCGACACGAAGTCCCCCAGGTCGGTGTCGGCCTTCCAGGCGTCCAGCGAGTCCTGGCCAACCTCGGCCAGCGAGAGCATGACCTGCAGGCGGTCGCCATCGGCGTCCTGGGTGAACTGGTCGGCCAGCGTCGCGAAGCACAGTTTGCCGGTGTTGCGCTGGAACATGATCCGCCCGGCTACGCTCACCACGACGTCGGTCTCCTCGCCCGGCGCGAGGTGGCCCCACTCGGCGCGCACCGCGGCGAGCGCGTGCGTGCGCGGCACCTCGACGGGGTACGGCTGGCGGCCCTCGGCCAGCAGCCGCTCGCGCTTGGCCAGGCGCACCTGGACCTGCTCGGAGACGGACGGCTGGGGGGCGGCGGACGCCGCGCGCTGATGCTTGTCGTTCACCCCGCCACCCTACCGAGAACCGCCGCGGACGAAGTGGGATGCTTGGCTCGTGAAGTGCTCCGCCCCGAAGCTCGCGTCCCTGGCAGGCACGGCCGCCCTGCTGGCGGGGTGCGCCCTGACGACACCGTCGACCGGCACGTCCGTCCCGGCGCCCCCATCTTCCCCGGCCGCACACGCCGCAACCCCCGCCGCACCCACGCCGGCCGGCACCGCGTCCGGCGCACCCGCCCCCGCGAGCGTCCCGACGTTGTTCGCGGTACAGACGCTGCTGAATTCCCCCACCGAGCTCGACATCGCGGTCTTCGGCGACTCGACCGGCGACGAGATGACGGAGTGGCCCGCCCTGTGGGCCACCGAGATGAGCAGCGACCACGCCGTGACCCTCAACCGATGGATCACGAGCTCGGGCCGGTACGAGGAGCGCGTCCTGAGCGGTGACGGCCCGCACCGCACCGTGTGGAACTGCTCGGTCAGCGGCTGGAAGCCGTCGAACTTCTACGACCACGTCGACGACTGCCTGCCCGAGGCCCCCGACGTGGTGGTCATCTCGCTCGGACACAACAACAATTCCGACCCGACCCAGGCACTCCCCCAGCTGCAGACGCTCCTGGGCCTCGTGCGCGATCAGGCCACCCCGGACGTCCCGATCGTGATCACGATGCAGAACCAGGTGACCACCCCCGAGCGGCTCCCCGCCGCCGACGAGGTGACCCGCCTCATCGCCGAGTGGGCCATCGAGGAGAAGTACCCCATCATCGACGTCTACCACGCCTTCACCGACGCCTCCGGCGGCGCCGGGCCGCTCCTCAAGCCCGACGGACTGCACCCCAACGAGGCCGGCTCGGTGCTGTGGGCCGACACGGTCGTGGAGACGTTGACCCCCTGGCGTTCCTGAGGCCGTCTAGGGTTGGAGCACCCTCGTGGAAGGAACGCCCATGCCCAACGGGCCCGTGACCCTCGTCATCCTCGGTGCCTCGGGTGACCTCACCCGCCGCCTGCTCCTGCCCGGGCTGGGCACGCTGCTGCGGACCCGCCCCGACCTCGACGTGAAGCTGGTCGGCGCAGCCTTTGAGGCGCTCGACGAGGCGGAGTGGCGCAAGCGCGTCAGCGAGGCGCTCGCAGACGGCGGTTGCCGGGTGGAGCGGGCCGAGCGGATGGCGTCCGAGACCCGCTACGCCCAGCTCGACGTGACGGACGGCGCGGCGATGAAGGCGTTCCTGGCCGACATCGACGAGGCCGGACGCCCCATCGTCCTGTATTTCGCGCTGCCGCCGGCGATCAGCCAGAAGGCGTGCGAGGTGCTGTCGACGCTCGAGCTGCCAGTGGGGCTGCGCGTGGCGATCGAGAAGCCGTTCGGGTCGAGCCTGGAGTCGGCCAGGGCGTTCAACCAGCTGCTCACGTCCGTGGTGCCCGAGGAGCGGATCTTCCGCGTCGACCACTACCTCGGCAAGGCGACCGTAGTGAACCTGCTGGGCATCCGCTTCGGCAACCGCATCTTCGAGCCGGTGTGGAACGCCAACAACATCGAGCGCGTCGAGATCATCGCCGACGAGGGGCTCGCCCTCGAGGGCCGCGCCGGGTACTACGACAAGGCGGGCGCACTGAAGGACATGATCCAGTCGCACCTGCTGCTGGTGATGGCGATCTTCGCCATGGAGGAGCCGGCCAACATCGACGCCGTCGAGCTGCGCGACCTCATGATGCACACGCTGCGCGCGACCAAGCTGTGGTCGGGCGAGGGCGAGGTTCCGTCGCGGCGCGCGCGGTACGCGGCCGGCACGATCGACGGACGTGAGGTGCCCGACTACACCGCCGAGCCGGGTGTCGACCCCGCGCGCCAGACCGAGACGCTGGCCCAGCTCACCGTGGAGATCTGCAACGCCCGCTGGGCCGGTGTCCCCTTCCGGCTGCGGTCGGGCAAGGCGCTGGGTGACGGGTTCCGCGGCATCGTGGTCAAGTTCAAGCCGGTGGCGCACCTGCCGGGCGGGTTCCACAACGAGGCTCCCCCCAACGTGATGGTGATCGGCATCTCGCCGGAGAGCATCGCGCTCTCGATCACCACCAACGCCGAGGGCGACCGCTGGGACCTCGAGCAGACCACCCTGTCGACCGAGCTGTCGGAGTCGCCGATCCGCCCCTACGGCGAGATCCTCGACGGCATCCTGTCCGGGGACCCGCTGCTCTCGGTGCGGGGCGACGTGGCCGAGGAGTGCTGGCGCATCCTCACGCCGGTGTTCGAGGCGTGGTCGTCCGGCGAGGTGCCGCTGGACGAGTACACCGCGGGCTCGTACGGCCCCACCTCCTGGAACTGAGCGCCGAGGACTCACCTAACTACCGCCGAGGACTCGTGGTCGTCATGACGACCACGAGTCCTCGGCGGTAGTTGGATGAGTCCTCGGCGGGTTCGGCGGTGGCGCTCAGCCCTTCACGCCACCGGCGGTGAGGCCGGCGACGATGTACTTCTGCAGGTACATGAACAGCAGGATGATCGGGATGGCCGCGACCACCGCGCCCGCCGCGAACAGCGACCACGGGGCGTTGCGCTCGTCGGAGGCCCACACGTACAGGCCGACGGCCAGGGTGTAGTTCTCGGGCCGGGCCAGGATGATCCGGGCCAGGATGAACTCACCGTAGGTGCCGACGAAGGACAGCAGCCCGACGACCGACAGGATCGGCGTGACGAGCGGCATGATCATCCCCCAGAAGATCTGGGCGTGGGTGGCGCCGTCGATCTTGGCGGCCTCGTCCAGGTCGTCCGGGATCGTGTTGAAGAACCCGTACATGAGGAACGTGTTCGCACCCAGCGCGCCGCCCAGGTAGACGGCGATGAGGCCCAGCAGCGACCCGATGCCGAGCACCGGGAAGATGTCGCCGATGGTGAGCAGCAGCAGGAAGATGGCGACGAAGGCCAGCATCTGCGGGAACATCTGGATGATGAGCAGCGCGGTCAGCGACCCGCGGCGTCCCTTGAACCGGAACCGGCTGAAGGCGTAGGCCGCGGCGGCCGCCATCAGCACCGTCCCGACCGCGGTGGCCGTGGCGACGATGAACGAGTGCAGCATCCAGCGCGGGAACAGCGACCCCAGCAGGGTCTGATAGTTCTCGAGCGAGACCTTCTCGAACAGGCGGATCGAGCCGGTCAGGGTGCCGCCCGGGTTGAACGAGGCCGACATCACGTACAGCAGCGGGAACACACAGATCGCGATCATGACGAGGGCGACGATGTGCTTCCAGCCGACCTCCTTCCACCAGCGCAGGCCGCTGACGGGGGACTTGTTGGCGTTCTCGAGCTTGACGGCCATCACATGATCTCCTCGAGCTTGCGGGTCTGGCGGAAGCCCAGCCACGAGATGAAGCCGACGATGAAGAAGATCATGATCGACATCGCGCTGGCGAGGCCGTACTGCTTGACGCCCGACTCGAAGGCCACGGAGTAGACCATCGAGATCAGGATGTCGGTCTCACCCATGATGATCGGCAGGCCCGGGTAGTTGGGACCACCGCCGGTCAGCATGTAGATGAGCGAGAAGTTGTTGAAGTTGAACGCGAACGACGCGATCAGCAGCGGCGCCACCGACACCATCAGCAGCGGCAGGGTGATCGACCAGAACCGGCGCATCGGGCCGGCGCCGTCCATGACGCCCGCCTCGGTGAGCTCGCCGGGGATCGCCTGCAGCGCACCGGTGCAGATCAGGAACATGTAGGGGAAGCCCAGCCACAGGTTCACCAACAGGATCGAGATCTTCGCAAGGTCACCGTCGCCGAGCCAGTTGATGTCGGCACCGCCGAGCAGCATGTTGTTGATGATGCCGAAGTCGCGGTTGAGCATGCCCTTCCACACCAGCGCAGCTAGGAAGCCCGGGAACGCGTACGGGAGGATGAACATGGCCCGGTAGAACGTGCGGCCCTTGACGCGCGGGTCGTTGAAGATGACCGCGAGGGCGAGGCCGAGCGCGAAGGTGGTCAGCACCGACAGGATGGCGAACGCGAACGTCCAGGCCATGACCGACAGGAACGGGCCCTGCAGGCGGCTGTCGGTGAACATGCGGGTGAAGTTGTCGGTACCCACGAAGACGCGCCAGCCGGGGTTCAGCGACGAGCCGTCCTCGGCCACGTAGAGGCCCTGCTTGGGGTCGGCCTTGTAAACCTTGCCCTCGGCGTTGGTGAACGTGTCGGCGGCCTCGTCGTAGTCGAGCAGCGACTTGGCCGTGTAGGCGGTCGAGCCGTTGTCGGTGCGCAGCCAGCCGTCGTCGGGGTTGTCGGAGACGGAGACGCGCAGCCCGAGCACGTCGGCCTGGCGCTGCTGGATCTCGGAGATCGGCAGGATCGTCGCGCCGGGCACCTCGGTGACGCGGTTGTTGTCGGACGCCGCACCGGCCACCTCGGCCAGCGGCTGCTCCGCGGTGCCCGCCTTCACGACGCCGTCGTCGACGATCGCGAAGCCGAGCTGACCGTTCTGCTCGAGGACGGCGACAGGATGGGTCGGCGTGCCCTCGACGCGGCGGTCGGAGGTCTTGAGGATCTGGGTGATGGCCGGGCCCTTGGCGTCGTTGTGGCCGTCACCGTAGTTGGTGAACGCGACGTAGGCGGTGTTGCCCATCACGTAGAGCTGGTACACCAGCAGGAACGCGAGCCCGGGCAGGAGGTACTTGGCCGGGATGGCCCGCTTGCTGAAGTAGACGTAGTTGGCCACCACGAGCAGGGCGGCGAGCGCGGCCAGGACCCAGTACTCACCCTGCGCCCAGGAGGCCATGATCCCGTACACGCCGAAGGCGTTGACGAGGGCCATCAGGACGAGCTTCACGTAGAAGCCGGGGCGGGACAGGTCGCGCGCGTGCGAGAGCGGTGGCTTGGTCGGCGCCGGCGGCGCCTGCTTTGTGTCGAGGGACACGTCGTTCCTTCCCTTCCGGTCGCGTCAGTGCGGCCTGGCAAGCAAAGTGGGCGGGGCGAGAAACCTCACCCCGCCCATCTTGTCACAAGTGGCTCAGAAGCCGGCCTTGATGTTCTCGACCATGGTCTTCCAGGCGGCGACCGGGTCGGCGGCCTGACCGTTGATGATGCTCACCTCAGTGTTGCCCCAGTGGCTCCACACGGCGCCCATCTCGGGGATGGAGGGCATGGGCTGGCCGTTCTTGCCGGCCTCGGCGAAACCGGCGAGCAGCTCGTCGGTGATGCCCTCGGCGACCGAGGTGTCGGCCGGGACGCGACCGCCCAGGTCGAACAGCTTCTGCTGGGCCTCGGTGGTGGCCATGTAGTCGAGGAACTGGTTGGCGAGGATGCCGTTCTCGGACTTGGAGGAGAGGTAGACACCCTGGACACCCAAGAACGGGGCGGAGGGCTGGCCACCGGCGGAGGGAACCGCCAGGACGGAGATGTCCATGCCGGCCTCGGTGAAGGCGGCGGTGTTCCACGGACCCGTGATCATGTACGGGCTCTTGCCGTCGAGGAAGGCCTGCTTGGCCTGGTCGCCACCCATGGAGACGGACGCGACCTTCTCGTCGGCCAGCTTCTTCAGGTAGGTCGCGAAGGCCTCGCCCTCAGCACCCTCCATGCCCAGCTCGTTGGTGTAGGAGCCGTCGGCGTTGGACTTGAAGACCGGGGCGCCGAAGGAGGTCTGGATCGGGTACATGTGGTACGCGTCACCCCCGTCGCCGACCTGGATGATGGCCGGGAACTCGGCGCCGGCGCCCTTGCCCTGCTCGATCAGGGCGTCGAACGTGTCCGGGGTGTCCTGGACGATCTTGTTGTTGCGGACCAGCGCGATGTTCTCGACCGCGTAGGGGACGCCGTACAGGGCGCCGTCGTACTGGAAGGCGGCGACGGTGTTGTCGGCCAGCTTGCCCTTGTCGCCGAGCTCGATCGGGGAGATCAGGCCGTTGGAGACGAGCTCACCGGTCCAGTCGTGCGCGCCGACGATCAGGTCGGGGCCCTCACCGGTCGGGGCCTGGGCCACGAAGTCGGTCTTGATGTCGGCGGTCGGCTTCTGCACGACGTCGAGGGCGACGCCGGAGGCCGAGACGAAGTCCTCGCCCAGCGCCTTGAAGTCGTCGATGCGGGTCTCGTCGACCCAGATGGTCAGGTTGCCGGCGGCGGCCGCAGGGGTCGTCGCAGCGGCCGCGGTCGAGGCGGTGGCCGGCGTGGTGGCCGGGGCACCCGTGCTGCCACAGGCGGCGAGGCTGAGGGCCACGCCTGCGGCCAGCATCGTGACGATGCTCTTGCGCATTGGTTTCTCCTTCAATGAGGACGGCTCCCGTGCCGGCCCCGTGGGTTGGCCCAACCGTACCCCATCCGCCTGCAAGTTTCAGGGGCCTTTTTCGTAACGATTTCATCACCTGGCGTGATTGCTGCGGGCCCCTGCGCCACTGTTGAGGCAGGGACGATGCCCTGACAAAATTACTTGTCGAGGTGACCAATCTGAACCCTCCTGCAACGCTTGCAGTAAGGTGGCGCATTACCCCGGTATCCCGGAGGAGGGAGGGGCACCCGATGACGTCCGTTGCCAAGGCGCGGCTGGCCGACCTGGCCGCCGCGGCCGGTGTCTCCACCGCGACCGTTTCGCGCGTGCTCAACGGCAAGCCCGGCGTGCGCCCCGACACCCGCGACGCCGTCCACGCGGCGGCGGAGGCCATGGGCTACACGCTGGAGAAGACGGGCCCGCGGCGTCCGGGGCCGGTGGCGATCATGCTGCCCGAGCTGTCCAACCCTTCGTTCACCGCGTTCGCCGAGATCCTCGACTCGCTGCTGTACGCCGCGGGCGTCCGCACGTTCGTGTGCCCCGCCGGCCCAACCGGCATGAGCGAGGACCAGCACCTGGCCGCCCTCCTCGACATCAACCTCGCCGGCATCGTGTCGGTCAGCGGCATCCCCGCCAACAACACCCTGTCCGTGGAGCCCTACCAGCGCGTGATCGCGAGCGGCATCCCGACCGTGTTCATCAACGCGCCCTCGGACGAACTGGCCGCGGGCTTCTTCTCGTGCTCGGACGCCGAGGCCGTGGCCGCGTCCGTCGCCCACCTGCGCACCCTCGGCCACACGCGCATCGGCCTGGCCGTCGGCAACGAGCGGTTCACGCCGGCCCGCCGCAAGGTGGCCGCTTTCCGCGCGCTCGGGTTCGGCCCCGACAGCGTGGCCACCACGATGTTCACCGCCGAGGGCGGCCAGGTCGCGGCCGGGCGGCTCATCGCATCGGGGCACACCGCCGTCGTGTGCGGCTCGGACCTCATGGCGCTGGGCGTCGTCCGCGAGGCGCACGTGCGGGGGATGTCGGTGCCCGAGGACCTGTCCGTGGTCGGTTTCGACGACTCGCCGCTGATGGCGTTCACCGACCCGGGCCTGACGACGGTGCGCCAGCCGGTGCGCCCGATCGCCGAGGCGGCCGTGTCGGCGTTGCTGCGCGCCATCTCCGACGGCACGACGCCGGACCCGACCGAGGTTCTGTTCCACCCGGACCTGATCATCCGCCGCTCGACCGGGCCCGCGCCCTCGCGTCCGGCGATCCACGTCTGACCGTGCGACACATCTGAGTGACGGATCGCACGCCCTGGCGTGCGATCCGTCACTCAGAGTTGTCGCACGCCGCGTTCGTGGTCGAGCAGCCACCGCTTACGGTCGACGCCGCCCGCGTAGCCGGTCATCGCCCCCGAGGCGCCGACCATCCGGTGGCAGGGCACGATGATGCTGATCGGGTTGCGGCCCGTCGCCGCCCCCACCGCCCGGGACGCCCCGGGCCGGCCGAGCGCGGCCGCCACCTCGCCGTAGCTGCGGGTCTCCCCCGCCGGGATCGCGCGCAGGGCGTCCCACACCTCCTGCTGGAACGCGGTGCCGCGCGGGGCCAGTTCCACGTCGAAGTCGGCGCGCTCGCCGGCGAAGTACTCGGCGAGCTGGGCGACGGCGTCCGCGGCGACGGTGTCGTCGCGCTCCCCCAGCGCCTCGGGCAGCGGGAAGTACTTCTGCCCGTCGGTGTAGAGCGCACAGAGGGTGCCCGCGTCGTCGACGACCAGGGTCAACGTGCCGACGGGCGAGTCGATGGTGCGATGCTTCACGAATCCTCCTGCGGCAGGTGGTTGATCGGGTGGTCGAGGGCCGCCCACAGGTGCTGGGTGGCGTAGGCGCGCCTCGGACGCCAGCGTGTGGCGTGCGCGTCGAGGTCGGTGATGCCCAGGCGCTCGGCGCCCTTGACGACACCGAGGTCACGGGCCGGGAAGGCGTCGGGGTCGCCGAGCGATCGCATGGCGACGATCTCGACGGTCCACGGGCCGATGCCGCGCAGCGAGGCCAGCGCGGTGCGGGCGGCGTCCCGGTCGGCACCCGGCGACAGATCGACCACACCGGAATCCAGCGCGCGTGCGAGGCCGACGAGCGTGGCGAAGCGGGAGTCCGGGCCCGCGAGCGCATCGCGTGCTGGATTCGTGAGGGCCTCGGCGGTGGGGAACAGGTGGGTGAGCCCACCGACCGGGTCGGTGACCGGGACGCCGTACGCCTGGACCAAGCGGGCGGCGTGGGTGCGGGCCGCGGCGGTGGAGACCTGCTGGCCCAGCACGGCGCGCAGCGCGAACTCCTCGCCGTCGACCGTGCGGGGCACGCGACGCCCAGGGGCGGCCTCGACCAGCGGGGCCAGCGCGGGGTCGGACGCCAGCGCGGCGTCCACGGCAACGGGGTCGGCGTCCAGATCCAAGAGCCGACGGCACCGCCCGATGGCGGGGGTCAGGTCGCGCGGGTCGGCCAGGTGGAGCGTTGCGGCGACGTGGTCGTCGCGCGGGGCAAGGGAGGCGAAGCCCGGGCCGTGCGGGAGGCGGAGCGTGCGCCGGTAGGCGCCGTCGCGCCACTCCTCCACGCTGGGGACGGCAGTGGCGGCCAGATGTCCGAAGACGTTGGAGGGGTCGAAGGGCCGCCTGAACGCCAGCCGCAGCGATACCTCGAGCAGCCGGTCGGGACGGGCGGTGGCGTGGGGACTGCGCCGCTGGGCCCGCAGCGTGGAGGGCGTGCTCGCGTACGCGGCTCGGACCGTGTCGTTGAAGGAGCGGATCGACCCGAACCCGGCGGCGAAGGCCACCTCGGGCAGCGGCAGGTCGGTGGTCTGCAGCAGGATCCGCGCGGTGTGGGCGCGCTGGGTGCGAGCCAGCGCCAGCGGTGAGGCGCCGAGCTCGTCGAGGGTCAGGCGCTGCACCTGCCTGACCGAGTAGCCCAGCCGGGACGCCAGGCCGTCCACGCCCTCGCGGTCGACGACCCCGTCGCCGATCAGCCGCATCGCGCGCGCCGTCGTGTCGGCGCGCACGTCCCAGTCGGGCGAGCCGGGGACGGCGTCCGGCCGGCAGCGCTTGCAGGCGCGGAACCCGGCGGCCTGGGCCGCGGCCGCGCTGGGGTGGAACGTCATGTGGTGGTGCGCCGGGGTGCGGGCGGGGCACGACGGCCTGCAGTAGATGCCGGTGCTGGTGACGCCGGTGTAGAAGCTGCCGTCGAACCGCGCGTCGCGGCTCGCGACGGCCGCCAGGCAGGTCTCACGATCGAGCATCACCCGTTCATGGTCGCGCGTGTCGACGGGCGCGGTCTAGCAGGAAGGCGACACGGCAGCACGAGCCCTCGGCGGGAAGCGTGGCTCAGGTCCAGCCCTCCCGGGGCGGCCGGCACGCGGACGGGCAGGGCGCCCGCGTGCACCTCGCACAGCATCGCGCGGACCTGGCCCACGGCGTCCCCGTCGAGCTCGCCCTCCTCCGGGCTCCCGAGCAGCACCTCCACCTTCTGGGCCTGCACGCGCTTCACCGACGGGTGGCCCAGCCGGTGGCGCGTGGCGAAGTCGAGCAGCACCGAACCCCACCCGAGGAACCCCTTCGGGGAGACCACGAGGGCGTCCAGGAGGCCGTCGTCGACGCGGGCGTCCGGCATGAGCTTGGCGCCGGCGGTGAGCTCGCCGCAGTTGCCGACCATGACCGTGCGGGCGTGCTGGCTGCGTGCGCGGTGGCCGTCGGCGACCACGCTGACGCGGAACCCCTTGCGCAGCAGCGACTTGCCGGCCGCGAGCACGTAGGCGATCCAGCCGACCTTCTTCTTCACGTCCTCATCCACGTTCGCCATGGTCTCGGCGTCCAACCCCACCCCGGCCGCGACGAGGAAAACCTCCACGTCGCCGTCGTCGAAAGAGGCCCGCCCGACGTCGATGCGCCGGGTCGTGCCGGTCAGCGCGATGCGGAGGGACTCGGCCAGGTCGTCGATCGGCAGCCCCAGGTTGCGGGCGAGCAGGTTGCCCGTGCCGGCGGGCAGCAGGCCCAGCGGCACCTCGGCCTCGTCGTCCGGCGGGCGCACCTCGAGCAGGCCTTGCACCACGGACCGGACGGTGCCGTCGCCGCCCAGCGAGCACACCAGGGTGGCACCGTCGCGGACGGCCTGCACCGCCTGCCCGCGACCGGGGTCCTCCACGGTCGTCTCGTACCACCGCGGCTCCGGCCAACCAGCCTCGGCCGCCACCACCGCGGTGCTGCCCTTCACCTCGTCCAGATCGGAGAACTTGGACGGGTTGGCGACGATCGCGACCACTCCGGGTTGGCTCATGCGAAGAGCCTAGTTCCCGCGCTCGCCACCGGTTGCCACACGACCGGGACGGTCGGGCTACGGTCGAGGACGAGAGAGAAGCGAGGCCCGATGCTCGAGGTGACGGTCGTCGGCCGGCTCTGACCCCGGCAGTGCAGCTCTGTCCGAGCGCGCACGTATGATTCCCGCGTGACCCGTGCCCCCAGCCCCGCGCCCCCGGCGACTTCATCCGGCGGGCCGGCGCCCACGGCGTCCCGCGTGGCTCCCGCCAAGCGCGGCGCCCTGACCCGAACCCTGCGCACGTACCTGCGTCCGTACGTCGGCCCCCTGGTCGCCGTCGTGCTGCTGCAGCTGCTCTCCAGTGGCGCGTCGCTGTTCCTGCCCACGCTGAACGCCCGCATCATCGACGAGGGCGTGGCGGTCGGCGACATCGGCGCCATCTGGCGGCTCGGCGCGCTCATGCTGGGCCTCACGGTGGTGCAGATCATCGGGCAGGCGTCCGCGATCTACTTCGGTGCGCGCACGGCGATGGGGTTCGGGCGCGACCTGCGCGCGGCGATCTTCGACCGGGTGCTCTCGTTCAGCGCCCGCGAGGTCAGCCAGTTCGGGGCGCCCAGCCTGATCACGCGCACGACCAACGACGTCCAGCAGGTGCAGCAGCTGGTCATGATGACGGCGTTCATGATCGTGGGCGCGCCGATCATGATGGCCGGCGGCCTGTTCATGGCGCTGCGCGAGGACATCGGGCTGAGCTGGCTCGTCGCCGTCGCGGTGCTCGGCATGGGCGCGGTGATCATCGTGATCCTGCTGCAGGCGCTGCCGCTGTTCCGGCAGCTGCAGACCCGCATCGACACCCTCAACCGCGTGCTGCGCGAGCAGATCAGCGGCCTGCGGGTCATCCGCGCGTTCGTGCGCGAGCCGCACGAGGCCGCCCGGTTCGAGCGCGCCAACGGCGACCTCACCACCACGTCGCTGCGGGTCGGACGCCGCATGCTCACGTTCTTCCCCGTGGTGCAGCTCGTGATGGCGACCTCGTCGGTGGGCGTCATGTGGTTCGGCGGCCTGCGCGTGGACGCCGGAGAGATGCAGATCGGCCAGCTCACCGCGTTCGTGCAGTACCTGACGATGATCCTGATGAGCGTGATGATGTCGACGATGCTGCTGATGATCGCGCCGCGCGCGCAGGTCTGCGCCGTCCGCATCCAGGAGGTGCTGCGGACGAGCTCATCGGTGGTGCCGCCGACCGACGGCGTCCGCGAGGGGCTGTCCCACGGCGAGGTGCGTCTGGACCACGTCACGTTCAGCTACCCCGGCGCCGAGGTGCCGGTGCTCAGCGAGATCTCCTTCACCGTCCGGGCCGGCGAGACCACGGGCATCATCGGCTCGACGGGCTCGGGCAAGTCGACACTGATCAGCCTGATCCCGCGCCTGTTCGACGCCACGGGCGGGCGCGTGCTCGTCGACGGCGTGGACGTCCGCGCCCTCGACCCCGAGGTGTTGTGGACCTCCATCGGCCTGGTGCCCCAGCGTCCCTACCTGTTCACCGGCACGGTGGCGTCCAACCTGCGCTACGGCAATCCCGAGGCGACCGACGAGGAGCTCTGGCACGCCCTCGAGGTCGCCCAGGCGCGCGACTTCGTCGAGAGCATGCCCGGCCAGCTGAACGCCCCCATCGCCCAGGGCGGGACCAACGTGTCCGGCGGACAGCGGCAGCGCCTGTCGATCGCCCGGGCGCTGGTGCGGCGTCCGAACGTGTACCTGTTCGACGACAGCTTCTCAGCCCTCGACGTCGCCACGGACGCCCGCCTGCGGGCCGCGCTGGCGTCCGAGACGGCGGACGCCGCGGTGGTGATCGTCGGCCAGCGCATCGCCACGATCCGGGACGCCGACCAGATCGTCGTGCTCGACGACGGCCGCATCGAGGGAATCGGCACGCACGAGCACCTGCTGGCGACCTGCCCGACGTACGCCGAGATCGTGGAGTCCCAGTTCAAGGCGGAGGAGGCGGCATGAGCAAGGTGTCGGACGCCCCCGAGCGCCCCAAGCACGGCCCACAGGTGCGCGGCCACGGCCCCGGCGCGATGGGCCCGCAGGAGAAGGCGATCAACTTCCTGCCCTCGCTCAAGCGCCTTCTCGGCACGCTGCGGCCCGAGCGCACCAAGATCATCCTCGTCGTCGCGCTGACGGTCGTGGCGCAGGTCGCCAACGTGGTGAACCCGGCGATTCTCGGCGAGATGACCAACCTGCTCTTCCGCGGCCTCCTCGGTAAGGACATGGCTGCCGGCGCCTCGCTGGAGTCGGTCGTCAACGACCTGCGCGCCCGCGGGCAGGGCACCTACGCCGACCTGGTCGCTGGCATGGACGTGGTGCCCGGCCAGGGCGTCGACTGGGAGGCCGTCGCCCGGGTCGGCTGGCTCGCCGTCGGGCTGGCGGTGGGCGGCGCGGCCGTGATGTGGGCGTCCGGCTGGCTGCTGAACGACGTGGTGCAGAAGTCGGTCTACCGGCTGCGCGCCGACGTCAAGGCCAAACTCGACAGGCTCCCGCTGGGCTACTTCGACCGGCAGCCGCGCGGCGAGCTGCTCAGCCGGGTCACCAACGACATCGACAACGTCGCCACCTCGCTGCAGCAAACCCTGTCGCAGCTGCTCAGCAACCTGCTGACGCTGGTCGGCGTCCTCTTCATGATGTTCTGGGTCTCCCCTCTGCTCGCGCTGGTGGCGATCGTGTCGGTGCCCCTCTCGATGGCTGCGGCGATGGCGATCGGCAAGCGGTCGCAGTCGCGGTTCGCCGCCATGTGGAAGTCGACGGGCGACCTCAACGCCCAGGTCGAAGAGGCCTACACCGGCCACGCGCTGGTCAAGGTGTTCGGGCGCTCGCGCGAGGTGGCGGCAGCGTTCCAGCGCGACAACGAGAAGCTGCACGACGCCGCCTTCGGAGCCCAGTTCATCTCGGGGTTGATGATGCCGGTGATGTTCTTCATCGGGAACCTGTCCTACGTCGTCATCGCCGTCGTGGGCGGCCTGCGGGTGGCGTCCGGCCAGATGTCGCTGGGCGCGGTGCAGGCGTTCATCCAGTACTCGCGCATGTTCAGCCACCCCATCACGTCGGTGGCGTCCATGGCGAACCTGCTGCAGTCGGGTGTCGCGTCCGCCGAGCGGGTCTTCCAGGTGCTGGACGCCGACGAGCAGGTGCCCGACACCCCCGGCGCCCTGCCGGCACCCCTGCGCGGTCGGGTGGCGTTCGAGGACGTGACGTTCCGCTACGAGGAGGACCGCCCGCTGATCGAGCGGTTGTCGTTCGTCGCCGAGCCCGGGTCGACGGTCGCCATCGTGGGGCCCACCGGCGCCGGGAAGACCACGCTGGTCAACTTGCTGATGCGCTTCTACGAGCTGGATTCGGGCCGCATCACAGTGGACGGGGTGGACATCGCGTCGGTGCCCCGCGCCGAACTGCGCGCCCGCACCGGCATGGTGCTGCAGGACACGTGGCTCTTCGGCGGGACGATCAGGCAGAACATCGCCTACGGGCGTCCGGGCGCCACCGAGGACGAGATCCTGGCTGCGGCGACGGCCACCTACGTGGACCGCTTCGTCCACTCGTTGCCCGAGGGCTACGACACGGTCATCGACGAGGAGGCCTCGAACGTCTCGGCGGGCGAGCGGCAGCTGATCACGATCGCGCGGGCGTTCCTGGCCGACCCGTCCATCCTGATCCTGGACGAGGCGACCAGCTTGGTCGACACCCGCACCGAACTGCTGCTGCAGCGCGCCATGGCCGCCCTGCGCACCGACCGCACGGCGTTCGTCATCGCGCACCGCCTCTCGACCATCCGGGACGCCGACGTGATCCTCGTCATGGCCGAGGGACGCATCGTCGAGCAGGGTTCTCACGACGAGCTCCTGGCCGCCCGGGGCGCCTACTTCGACCTGTACCAGTCCCAGTTCGCCGGAGCGGTTGAGTAGAACCCCTTTACTTGGCCCCGCCGGCTGGGTCACTGTTTCCTCCATCGGAACACGAAGGAGGAACCACTTCGTCACGCCGACCTGGATCCCCGTCGTCGCGGGGCTGTGCACCTTCTACCTGGTCGGCCCGTGGACGGGGCGCCCGCTGGAGCAGTTCTCCATCGCGCTCGTCCTGCTCGCCATCGGCGCCGTGCTGGGCGTGGTGACGTACCTCATCAACAGAACGATCAAGAACCGCCCGACGCAGATCTCCCACGAGGAGTACCTGAGCTCGGACGGCACCCGCAACTAGACCCCGCCGCGGCGAAGCGGGAGGCACGACCACAGCCCCGGCTTTGACTGCCGACAGCCCCGGCGTTGAATGCCGACGGCCCCTGACCGGGGCTGTGGGCGTCGAAACCCGGGGCTGTGGGCGTCGAAACCCGGGGCTCTCGGCGTCGAAACCCGGGGCTCTCGGCGTCGAAACCCGGGGCTCTGGTCGTGCCTCCCGCTTCGCCGCGGCGGAGGGGCCTCAGCCGTGGGAAGCCAGAACGGCGTCCACGTCGGCGGCGGTCAGCGGGATGCCGGGGAACTTCGCGAACCGGCGCAGCGGCGCGCCACCCACGACGGCGATGACCTCCTCAGGCAGCGAGAACCCCTGACCGCCGGGCACCCGGGCCAGGAGGGCGGCCCACGCCTGATCGTCGGCCATCCACTCGGCCAGCGTCGACTCGGCGTGCAGCCTGACGCGGCGCGCAGGCATGTCCAGGCGGAGCTCCTGCACCAGCGGCAGGTCCCGCACGTTCGGGCCCGCCTCGATCGTGAACAGACCCGACTCGACGACCCACCGGTCGTGCACCTCCGACCAGAACGCGAAGGCCCGCGAGTCCAGCGGCAGGGTGACCGTGCGCGACTCCCCCGGCTCGAGGCGCACCTTGGCGAAGGCACGCAACTCGCGCGGCGGTCGCGGCACGGACGCAGGCGCGTTACCCACGTACACCTGGACGACCTCGCTCCCGGCGCGTTCGCCGGTGTTGGTGACGGTCACCTGCACGACGATGCGCAGGTCGCCGGACGCCGGCGTCCCGGTCACCTTCGCGACCAGCTTGTCGTAGGAGAACGTCGTGTAGCCCAGCCCGAACCCGAACGGGAAGGCGACCTCCCGGTCGGCGGCGTCGAAGCCGCGATAGCCCACGAAGACGCCCTCGCCGTAGTCCACGTGACCCGACTCGCCCGGGAACATCAACGACGAGGGGTGGTCGGCCAACCGGAGGGCCAGCGTCTCGGTGAGGCGCCCGGACGGCTCGGCGTCGCCCACCAGGACGTCGGCCAGCGCCAGCGCGCCAGCCTGCCCGCCCAGCCATCCCTCGAGGAGCGCCGCGCACTGGTCGGCCCACGGCGCGACCTCGACCGCCGCACCGTTGGACAGCACCACCACGATCGGCTTGCCCGTCTCGGCGAGCTCCGCCAGCAGCGCCAGCTGCACGTCGGGCAGCCGCAGGTGGGTGCGGTCCACGCCCTCGGTCTCCTCGGCGTCCGGCAGGCCCAGGCACAGCACCACGACGTCGGACGCCTCGGCCGCGGCCACCGCCTCGTCCACCAGCGCGTCGTCGGACTCGCCCGAGAGCAGGAAGCCGGGCGCGAACGTGACCCGCCGCCGGGACGCCAGCGTGTCGACCAACCGCTCCACGCGCGTGGCGTTCACCCTCGACGACCCCCCGCCCTGGAAGCGCGGCGTCCGGGCGAACTCGCCGACCAGCGCCACGCTCGCGCGCGGGGCCAGCGGCAGGACGCCGTCGTTGGCCAGCAGCACCATCGACTCCCGCGCCGCCTCGCGGGCGAGCTGGTGGTGCTCGGCCTCGTCGACCGGCGTGGTGTCACGCACGGCGTCCATCGCACGCTCGGTCAGCGCGAGGATGCGCGCGGCTGCCAGCTCGAGGATTTCGCGGCTGAGCTGGCCCGACTCGACGGCCGCGGCGACCTCCACGTCGGAGTTGCCCTGCTCGTGCGGCATCTCCAGGTCGAGGCCGGCCACCAGCGACTCGACCCGGTCGACGACCGCGCCCCAGTCGCTGACGACGGCGCCGTCGTAGTCCCAGTCGCCGCGCAGGACGTCGGTGAGCAGCCACGGGTTCTCGCTGACCAGCGTTCCGTTGAGTCGGTTGTAGGCGCACATCACCATCCATGGGTGCGCCGAGCCGATGACCGTCTCGAACGCGGGGAGGTAGATCTCGCGCAGGGCCCGCTCGCTGACGCGGGCGTCCACCCGCATGCGGTCGGTCTCCTGGTTGTTGGCGGCGAAGTGCTTCACGCACGCGCCCACGCCCTGGGACTGCAGCCCGTAGACCATGGCGGACGCCAGCCTGCCGGCCACCAGGGGGTCCTCGCTGAAGTACTCGAAGTTGCGCCCGCACAGCGGCGAACGCTTGATGTTGATGCCCGGGCCGAGGACGACGTCGACGCCTTGGGCGACGGCCTCGCGTCCGAGCGCGGTACCGACCCTCTTCAGCAGCGCCGGGTTCCAGCTGGACGCCAACCCGACGGCGGGCGGGAAGCAGGTGGCCGGACGACTCTCGCCGAGCGCGGCGGTCTCCTCCACGCGCAGCCCGTGTGGCCCGTCGGCCATGTGGACGCGGGGGACGCCGAGGCGCTCCACGCCGCTGGTGTGCCAGTTGCCGTCACCGCAGACGAGCTTGCTCAGTTCCTCGGTGGTGGCCTGGGTGATGACGTCGTCGACTTCGAAGCCCATGCTCCATGATCCCACGCGGAGAGGCGTCGCGAAGGGTCAGGCGATGCCGCCGCCGACGAGCATGCCGATCGCGTAGGTGATCGCCATGGCGAGGACGCCGCCGCTGACCACCCGGACCACCGCCGGCAGGACCCGCGCGCCTCCGATCCTGGCGCTGAGCACGCCGGTCAAGACCAGCGCACCCACGACGGCGCCCGCCGTCGCCCAGACCCGGACCGACGGCGCGGTGAGCACCATCACCAGCAGGGGCACCAGCGCGCCGAGCACGAACGCACCCATGGACGCCCCTGCGGCGTGCCACGGGTTGACCAGCTCGTCGGGGTCGATGCCCAGCTCGGCCTCGGCGTGCGCGCCGAGCGCGTCGTGGTGGGTCAGCTGGGTGGCGACCTGGTGGGCGAGGTCGGGGGTCAGGCCCTTGGCCTCGTACAGGGAGGCGAGTTCGGCGAGCTCCTGGTCGGGCAGGTTCTCCAGCTCCCAGCGCTCCCGGGCGAGCAGGGCGCGCTCGCTGTCGCGTTGGGCGCTGACCGAGACGTACTCCCCGACCGCCATCGACAGCGCCCCCGCGCTGAGGCCTGCGACGCCCGCGACGAGGATCGCGAAGGAGTCGGTCGTGGCGCCGGCCACACCCATCACCATGGCTGCGACCGAGACGATGCCGTCGTTGGCGCCCAGGACGCCCGCGCGCAGCTTGTTCAACATCGAGCTGTGGGACCCGCCGCCCGTCTCTGCGGCGGTGTGCCCGGCGACGGCGGCGGAGGTTGTGACGGGGCCGGTCATACCTGGACTCTGCACCCGAAATGGGGCGCTGGCAACGAAGGATAGGCTCCCCTACCGGCCCCTCGAGTGGCTGTGCACGGCTCAGGTGCGCGCGCCCCCGAGACTCGATGGGCGCACCCCAGGGACCCGTCAGGCGTCGCCGACGGCAGCCACCAGCGGCGCCTCGGAGACGACGCGCCGCAAAACCTCGGAGCGCTCCTCGTCGGTGAGGCCATCCAGCGCTTCGTTGACGGTGGCGACGTGCAGGTCCAACCGCGAGCGGGCGGGCTCGTACAACCAGGCCCGGCCGTCCAGTTGGCGGGCGACCACGCCCTTCTTCGCGAGGCGGTCCAGAACCGTCATGACCGTCGTGTAGGCGATCTCCCTGCCCCTGGCCAACTCCTCGTGCACGTCACGCACCGGGGTGGGGGCGTGGCGGGCCCACAACACGTCCATCACTGCGTGTTCGAGGTCACCGAGGATTGGCATGGACACCATGGTAACCACAAAACTTGACCGACTACGACATGCAGTAGTACATTCCCGCCATGAGTCCGGAAACCATTGCTCGCTGGCAATTCGGGATCACGACGGTCTACCACTACTTCTTCGTACCGGTGACCATCGCCCTGTCGCTCCTGGTCGCAGTCATGCAGACCATGTGGTATCGCTCGGGTGACGAGAAGTTTCTCCGCCTGACCAAGTTCTTCGGCAAGTTGTTCCTGATCAACTTCGCCATGGGTGTCGTCACCGGCATCGTGCAGGAGTTCCAGTTCGGCATGAACTGGTCGGAGTACTCCCGCTTCGTGGGTGACATCTTCGGCGCCCCCCTCGCCCTGGAGGCCCTGCTGGCCTTCTTCCTCGAGTCCACCTTCCTCGGCCTGTGGATCTTCGGCTGGGACAAGCTGCCCAGGAAGCTCCACCTCATGGCCATCTGGCTGGTGGCCATCGGCACGATGCTGAGCGCGGTCTTCATCCTCGCGGCGAACAGCTTCATGCAGAACCCGGTCGGCGCCACCTACAACCCGCTCACCGACCGCGCCGAGATGACCGACTTCCTCGCGCTGCTCACCAACCCGGTGTTCCTGGCCACCTTCCCGCACACGCTCGCGGCCGCCTACATGACGGCGTCCGGCTTCGTGCTCGCCGTCTCCGGCTGGCACCTGGCCCGCCTCAACAAGGCCAACCGCACCGCGCAGGAGGACGCCGACGTCGACGCCTACCGCTGGGCCGCCAAGCTGGGCGCCTGGATCCTGCTCGTCTCGGGCGCCGCCGTGATCCTGTCCGGCGACTTCCAGGGCAAGGTCATGTACCAGGTGCAGCCCATGAAGATGGCCGCCGCCGAGGCGCTGTACGAGACCGCCGGCGGCGACGGCGAGATGGCCCCCTTCTCGCTGCTGACCATCGGCACGCTGGACGGTTCGCGTCCGCTCTTCGAGCTGCACGTTCCCGGCGTCCTGGGCCTGCTCGCCAAGGGTGACCCGTACGCCCAGATCCCCGGCATCCGCGACCTCGAGGCCCAGTACACCGCCGAGCTCGCCAGCGCCGAGTTCAACCTGCCGGTCGACGGCGGCGAGAACGCCCTGCAGGCCGCCTACGCGGACAAGCTGCGCACCGTGGGCATCACCGAGTTCGTCCCGAACATCCCGGTCAGCTACTGGAGCTTCCGCATCATGATGACGCTGGGCTTCATCGCGATGGCGATCGGCGCCTACGCGCTGTTCGTCCTGCGCAAGGGCAGGCTGCCCAAGCCGTCCGCGTTCTGGAACGTCCTGATGTTCACCGCCGTCCTGGCGCCCCTGTTCGGCAACAGCTTCGGCTGGATCTTCACCGAGATGGGCCGCCAGCCGTGGATCGTCGCGGGTGTCCTGCCCACGGCGTCCGCTGTGTCGCCGGGCGTGAGCGCGGGCGAGGTGTTCCTGACCATGGTGCTCTACACCGTCATCTACGGCGCCCTCGCCGTGGTCGAGATCGGACTGATGAACAAGTACGTCCGGCTCGGCCTGCCCGCCGAGGTGCCCCCCGTCGAGATCAAGGGTGAGGACGACGTCCTCTCCTTCGCGTACTGAGAAGGAGTGATCGGACATGCTTCTCCCCCTCGCCGCTGAAGCCAGCAACCTCCAGGTCGTCTGGTACATCCTCATCGCCGTCTTGTGGATCGGGTACCTCATCCTCGAGGGATTCGACTACGGCGTCGGCATGCTCATCCCGTTCCTCGGCAAGACCGAGAAGGAACGCCGCGTCATCGTGAACACCGTCGGCCCGCTGTGGGACGGCAACGAGGTCTGGCTGCTCACCGCCGGTGGCGCCACCTTCGCCGCCTTCCCGGGCTGGTACGCGACGTTGTTCTCCGGCCTCTACCTGCCGCTGTTCCTGATCCTCGTCGGCCTCATCATCCGGGGCGTGTCGTTCGAGTACCGGGCCAAGAACCCGGACGCCCGCTGGCGCAACACCTTCGACTGGATGGCGGCCACCGGCTCCTTCATCGTGTCGCTCGTGTTCGGTGTCGGGTTCGCGAACTTCATCATCGGCATGCCGGTGGCCCTCGCCGAGGGCAGCAACCACCTGCACGTCTTCACCGGTGGCTTCTGGAGCCTGTTCAGCCCGTTCGCCCTGCTGGGCGGCGTGGTGCTCGTGGTGCTGTTCCTGTTCCACGGCGCGAACTTCCTGGCGCTGAAGACCAAGGGCGTCGTGCACGACCGCGCCAAGGCCTTCTCGGCCAAGGTCGGCCTGGCCGCCATCGTCGGCGGCGCGATCTACCTGGTGTGGGCGAACATCGCCTACGGCTGGGGCGCGATCGGGTGGGTGCTCACTGTGCTGGCCGCCGCGGGCCTCATCGGCTCCTGGCTCGCCATCCGCGCCGGGCGTGACGGCTGGGCGTTCGTTGCTACCACCGTGACGATCCTGCTGGTCGCCGTCTGGATCTTCGGCCGCATGTGGCCGAACCTGGGCTTCGACAACTCCGCCGCCGCGATGCCGCTCGACCGCGTCACCGCCGCGTCCACCGACCTGACCCTCACCATCATGACCGGCGCCGCCGTGGTCTTCGTCCCGATCGTGCTCGCCTACCAGGCGTGGACGGTGTGGATCTTCCGCAAGCGGATCAGCACTCACAACATGCCCGACGACGTGGCGGTCGCCGCCTAGTCTGTGGGGGTGCCCAAGGAAGACAACGGCAGGGGCGGCGTCCGGCCGGACGCCGTCCCTTCCGTTGCGTCCGGGGGGTCGGACGCCGTGGGCCCGACGGACGCCCCCGCCCGGCCCCGGGCGTCCGGCCCCATCGACCCCCGCCTGCTGCGCCGCGGGCGGGCCACCGCCGGCTACATGGCCGGCGGCGTCCTCATCGGCTGCCTCACCGCGATCCTGACCGTCCTTCAGGCGTGGGTGCTCTCGCGCGCGATCGCGGGCGTCTTCGACGCAGCTCCCGGCCTCGACTACACCTCCCCCGTGCCCGGCACGGGCGCGTGGCCCGCGCTCGGGGGGATCATCGCCACCCTCGCCGCGATCTTCGGCGGCAAGGCGTTGCTCGCCTGGCTCAACACCCTGCTCGCCCACCGCGCCGCCGCCTCCGTGAAGTCGCGCCTGCGTCGCGACGTGATGGCCGCACGGTTGGCGTCGCCGCTGGACGACCGCACCTCCTCGGCCGGCCTGGTCAACCTGCTCACCGTCGGCCTGGACGCCCTCGACGGCTTCTATGCCAAGTACCTCCCGCAACTTCTGCTGGCGGTGACGGTGCCGCTCATCGTCGGCGTCGCGATCCTGACCGCCGACCTGACCTCGGCGATCATCGTCGCCCTCACGCTGCCGCTCATCCCGGTCTTCATGATGCTCGTCGGCTGGACGACCGAGGCCCGCACCGCCCGCCGCTGGCGCACCCAGCAGCGCCTCGCCCGGCACTTCGCCGACCTGGTCGCCGGCCTCCCCACCCTGCAGGTGTTCGGGCGGGCCAAGGCCCAGGCGATCGGCCTGCGCAAGACCGAGGACGCCCACCGCGCCGAGACGATGGGCACGCTGCGCATCTCGTTCCTGTCGGCGCTGGTGCTGGAACTGCTGGCCACCCTGTCGGTGGCCGTCGTCGCCGTGACCATCGGGTTCCGGGTCGTGCACCACGAGATCGATCTCGCCACCGCCCTGTTCGTGCTGATCCTGGCCCCCGAGGCGTTCCTGCCCGTGCGCCAGGTGGGCGTCCACTACCACGACGCCGCCGACGGCATGGCCGCCGCGCAGCAGGCCTTCGACGTGATCGAGGGCGCTGAGGCCCCTGACGTGCGAGCCGAGGAGGCCCCTGAGGTGCGAGCGCCAGCGAGCCTCGAAGGGCCGGCCGCCACCGCCCTCGTCCGCGTGGACGCCGTGGGCCACACGTACCCGGGGGCGTCCGGACCGGCCGTCACGGGGGTGTCGTTCGACGTCGCGCCGGGCGAACTCGTCGTGCTCACCGGGCCCTCGGGCGGGGGCAAGACGACGGTGCTGAACGCGCTGGTGGGCTTCCTCTCCCCCACCACGGGAACGGTGCAGGTGCCCGAGCGCCGGCGCATCGCGTACGTGGGCCAGAACCCCGGCATGCTGGCCGGCACCATCGCCGACAACGTCCGGCTGGGCGACGCAAGGGCGTCCGACGCCGGAGTGGCCGACGCCCTCACCCGCGCCGGCGCCCCCGGCATGGACCCCGCCCGCACCGTCGGCGACGACGGCGAGGGGCTGTCGGCGGGCGAACGCCGCCGCGTGGCGACCGCCCGCGCGCTGGTGCGCATCGACGCCGGCGCCGACCTGATGCTGCTCGACGAGCCCACCGCCGGGCTGGACGCCGAGGCCGAGGAGGCTCTCCTGCGCAGCCTGCGCGCCACCGGCGTGGCCGCGGTCGTGGTGTCCCACCGGCCCGCGGTGCTGGCCGAGGCCGACCGGGTCGTGGTGATCGGGGGCTCCGCCAACGGCGAGGGGGGCGCATCGTGATGGACCTCGTCGCCCGACTCCTGCGGGCCGCCCCGGGCGGCTGGGCCCGCATCGCGCTGGCCGTGCTGCTCGCGGCGTGCGCCTCCTTCTCGTCGGTCGCCCTGATGGGGGTGTCGGCGTGGCTCCTGTCGCGCGCCGCCGAGCACCCGCCCGTCATGTACCTGACCGCCGCCGCAGTGCTGGTGCGCGCGTTCGGCATCTCCCGCGGCGTCTTCCGCTACCTCGAACGGCTGGTCGGCCACGACATCGGCCTGCGCCTGCAGTCCGCACTGCGGCTGGACACCTATTCCACGCTCGCCCGCACCACCCTGCTCGGACGCCGGCGCGGCGACCTCCTCACCCGCGTGGTGGCCGACGTGGACGCCGTGCTCGACCTGGTCGTCCGGGTGCTGCTGCCCTTCCTGTCGGGGCTCTTTGTGATCCTCGCCACGACGGTGGTCATCGGGGTCTTCTCGTGGCCGGCGGCCTTCGCCCTGCTGCTCAGCGCCGTGCTGGCCGGCGGGGTCGCCCCGTGGCTGGCGGCGCGGCTGTCCGCCCGGGCGGACGCGGCGTCCGTTCCCGCGCGGGGAGAGCTGGCCAACGTCGTGCACGAGCTCGCCCGGACGGCTCCCGACCTGGTGGCCTACGAGGCCGACGGAGCGGCCCTGGACCGCCTGGCCGAGGCCGACGCGAAGCTGGCCGCCATCGACGCCCGCGCCGCCTGGACGCGCGGGCTCGCCACCGCCGTGCAGGCGCTCGCCGCCGGGGTCGCCGTCGTCGCCGGACTGTGGTTCGGCACGCAAGCCGTCCGCGCCGGCACGCTCGACCACACGATGCTCGCCGTCCTCACTCTGGTGCCGCTGGCCCTGCACGAGGTGTTCAACGACTTCACCAAGGCCGCCCAGACGTGGACGCGCGCCCGGGTGGCCCTGGACCGCGTCCGCGAGGTGCTCTCCACCAATGCCGTCGGTTCCGGCGACCTACCGGCGTCCGACCCCGTCGCGGTGCCCCGCCTGGCCGTCCGCGACCTCACGATCGGCTGGCCGGGGGCCGCACCGCTGGCGTCCGGCCTCGACTTCACCGTGGGGCCGGGCGAGCGGGTCGCGCTCGTGGGCCCCTCGGGGGTCGGCAAGACGACCCTGGCGGCCACGGTGCTCGGGCTGATCCCGCCGGTGGCCGGCCGGGTCGAGGTTGAGGGACGCGTCGGCTACCTCGCCCAGGACACCCACGTCTTCTCCACCACCGTCAGCGAGAACGTCCGCATCGGCAACCGCGCCGCGACCGAGGACGACGTGGCGGACGCCCTCGCCCAGGTCCGCCTCGACGTCGACCCCGGACGCCTCGTCGGCGAGTTGGGCACAGCGCTGTCGGGCGGCGAGCAGCGACGCCTGGGGCTGTCGCGGCTCGTGGTGGGCGACGCCCAGGTGCTGGTGCTGGACGAGCCGTCCGAGCACCTCGACCCCGGGACCGCCGACGCCCTCCTCGACGACGTGTGGGCGCAGGCGTCCGACAAGCCGCTGCTGGTGATCACCCACGACCCCGGCGTCGTGTCCCGCTGCGACCGGGTGGTCCAGCTGGGCTGATTTCACCGCCCCAGGGGCTCTCGGCGCACAGGACCGGGGCTCTCGGCGTAAGACACCGGGGCTCTCGGCGCAGGGGGGCGCTCCGAGGGTCGCTCAGCTCCCATCTCGGGGGCTCGGCGCATTACGCAATGGAATCGTCTCGTTATTCGGCCTTCAACTTGTCGTGCCGCGTTCCGCCGTGCTTAGGTGTACCTAAGTTAGGCAACCCTAACCTTCCGATCCCCTCTGGAGAACCATGAACCGCCTCACCCGCGTGGCCCTTCCCGCCGTCGTCGCGACTTTGGCCCTCGCCGGCTGCTCCGCGTCCAGCGCGACCCCGGCCGGCTCGACTGCCGCCCCGAGCGACTCCGCTCCCAGCACGATCTCCATCACCCACAAGCAGGGCACCGCCGAGGTCACGAAGAACCCGGCGAAGGTCGTCGTGCTCGACTGGGCCGCCCTCGACACCATGGACGAGCTCGACCTCGAGGACCGCGTCGTCGGCATTGCCCAGTCCGCCGCCATGCCCAAGGCCCTGGACACCTACGCCGCCGTCAAGACCGTCGGCACCGCCCAGGAGCCCGACCTCGAGGCCATCGCGGCGCTCGACCCCGACGCGATCATCATCTCCGGCCGCTCCGCCGCCAAGTACGCCGAGCTCAACCAGGTCGCCCCGACGATCGACCTGAGCTCCGACAACGCCAAGCCGATCGAGTCGCTGAAGACCAGCACCCAGGCCCTCGGCGACCTGTTCGACGTGCGCGCCGAGGCCGACGCCGAGCTGGCCGAACTGGACAAGGTCATCGCCGACGCCAAGGGCGCGGTGAAGACGGACGCGCGCTCGCTGATCCTGCTCACCTCCGGCGGCAAGGTCTCCGCGTTCGGGCCCGGCGCCCGCTTCGGCGGCCTGATCCACGACGTGCTCGGCGTCCCCGCCGCGTCGACCGACCTCGAGGCGTCCCAGCACGGCCAGGCCGTGAGCTTCGAGTTCATCGCCGAGACCAACCCCGAGGTGCTGTTCGTCATCGACCGCGACGCCGCCATCGGCCAGGAGGGCGCCGCGGCCAAGCAGGTGCTCGACAACCCGCTCGTCGCCCGCACCCCGGCGTGGACGAACGACAAGGTCGTCTACCTCGACGGCTCCGACTGGTACACCATCGGCTTCGGTCTGGACTCCACCGAGCGCATGGTCAAGGCCGTCCAGGACGCCCTGAGCTGATGAGCGTCCTCGCCCCCGCCCGCACCCCCGCGAGCACCACGGCACCACGGACCGCCGTCCGCGCGCGCAGCAACGCTGCGCTCGTGGGCGGCGTCGCCGCGCTCGCGGTGCTCGCGGCCGTGTCGCTGTTCGTGGGGGTGGCGGACGTCTCCCTCGGCGACGTGCTGTCGGGCCGCGCCGACTACGAGCTCATCGCCGTCAGCCGCATCCCGCGCACGCTGGCGCTCGTGCTGGCCGGCGCCGCCCTGGCGACCTCGGGCCTGATCATGCAGTTGCTGACCCGCAACGTGTTCGTCGAGCCGTCCACCGCGGGCACGCTCGACTTCGCGACGCTGGGCCTGCTCGCCTGCGCGCTCTTCTGGCCTGACGCCCCCGTCCTCGTGAAGATGGTGCTCGGCACCACCTTCGCGCTGATGGGCACCGCAGTCTTCCTCCGCATCCTCAAGGTCGTGCCCCTCAAGGACGTCCTGATCGTGCCCCTGGTGGGCCTCATGCTCGGCGGCGTCATCGGCGCCTTCGCCACGTTCATCGCCTATCGCACCGACCTGATCCAGAGCCTCAACGCCTGGACCACCGGCGACTTCTCCGCCGTCATCGCCGGCCGCTTCGAGCTGCTCTGGATCGCCGGCGCCCTCGTCGTCGTCGCCGGAATCGTCGCCGACCGGTTCACCGTGGCCGGCCTGGGCGAGGCGTTCACCACGAACCTCGGGCTCGACTACCGGCGCACGATGACCATCGGCATGACCGTCGTCGCCGTGACCTCCGCCACGGTCGTGATCACCGTCGGCGCGCTCCCCTTCCTCGGCCTGGTCGTGCCCAACGTCGTCCGCGCCGCCATCGGCGACAACGCCCGCCGCTCGGTGCCGTGGGTGGCCCTGCTCGGCGCGGCCCTCGTCCTGCTGTGCGACCTGGTGGCGCGCCTGGTCATCCACCCCTTCGAGCTGCCGATCGCCACGGTGCTCGGCATCGTCGGCGCGGTGGCGTTCCTGATCCTGCTGTCCCGGAGGCGCGTCCGTGGCTGAGACGCTCACCGCCCGCCCCACGCACGACCTGCCGTCCGAGGGCTCCTCTCGCGCCCGCGCCGGGCTGTGGTCGCGCCCGGGCGTCCGGCTCGGCCTGCTGGTCGCGCTCGCGGCGGCCAGCGTGGCGGTCTACCTGCTCACCGGCCTGTCTGGCAACCTCGGCTTCATCCTCGGACGCCGCGCGGTCACGCTGGCCACGCTCGTCCTCGTGGCGACAGCGGTCGGGGTGTCGACCGTCCTGTTCCACACGGTGACGGCCAACCGGATCCTCACCCCGTCGATCATGGGGCTCGACTCCCTCTACATCGCGCTGCAGACCGCGGCTGTGTTCGTGTTCGGCGCGTTCGGGGCGTCCACCCTGCCGGCCGTGCCGATGTTCGCCCTCGAACTGCTGGCCATGGTCGCGTTCTCGCTGCTGCTGTTCTCTCTGGTGATGGGACGCTTCGGGCGCAGCCTCACGCTGATGCTGCTCGTGGGCGTCCTCGTGGGCGGCATGTTCCGCGGGGTGTCGTCGTTCCTGCAGCGGCTGATGAGCCCCGAGGACTTCCAGGTGCTGTCGGACCGCTTCTTCGCCGACTTCACCGGCGCCGACCCGGCCCTGCTCGGCGTCAGCGCGATCGTCGTCGGCGCCCTCACGCTCGCCGCATGGCTCGCCCGGCACCAGCTGGACGTCGTCGGCCTCGGCCGCGACCTCGCGATCTGCCTGGGCATCAACCACCGGCGCCTGACGATGGTCGTGCTGGTGGGAGTGGCGCTCATGGTCGGCACCTCCACCGCGCTGGTCGGGCCCACGATGTTCTTCGGCCTGTTGTCCAGCCACCTCGCCTACCGGGCGCTCGGCACCCAGCGGCACGCCTGGACGATCCCCGGCTCGATCCTCGCCGGCACCGTCGCCCTCGTCGGGGGCCAGTGGGCGTTCGAGAGGGTGCTCGGGCTGGAAGGTAGCCTGTCGATGATCGTCGAGTTCGTCGGCGGCATCACGTTCATCGTCCTGTTGTTGGCTGGAGGTCGTCGCCGGTGATCATCGCCACGCATGTCAGCGCGGCCTACGGCGAGACCATCGTCGTCGACGACGTCAGCATCCTCGTGCCCAAGGGCGGCGTCACGGCGCTCGTGGGGCCCAACGGCGCCGGCAAGTCGACGCTGCTCGCCGTCATGGCGCGCCTGATGGGCGCCAAGGCGGGCACAGTGTCGGTGGACGGCCTCGACGTCACCACCACCCCCTCGGAGGTGCTGGCCAAGCGGCTGGCGATCCTCAAGCAGGACAACCACCCCGGCATCCGCCTCACCGTCCGCGACCTGGTCGGCTTCGGCCGCTACCCCCACAGCAAGGGGCGCCTGACCGACGCCGACCGCGTCCACGTGGAGCAGGCCCTCGACTGGCTCGATCTGACGGGCATGGGCGACCGGTTCCTCGACGAGCTGTCCGGCGGCCAGCGCCAGCGGGCGTTCGTCGCCATGGTGCTCGCCCAGGACACCGACTACATCCTGCTCGACGAGCCCCTGAACAACCTCGACATGGCCCACGCGGTGTCGATGATGAAGCGCCTGCGCAAGGCGGCCGACGAGCTGGAGCGCACCATCGTGGTCGTCCTGCACGACCTGAACGCCGCCGCGGTCTACGCCGACCACATGGTCGCGATGGCCGACGGGCGCGTGGTGGCCGCCGGCAAGACCCCGACCCTGATGCGCGAGGGGCTGCTGAGCGACGTGTTCGGTCTGCCCATCGAGGTGCACGAGGTCGCCGGACGCCCCCAGGCCGTCTTCTACGCGCGCTGACCCCGCGGCCTCCGGGCCCCGGACATGCCTCGACCGGGGTACCTCATACGTACCCCGGTCGCCGTGGTTCCCATTCCATCGGGCCGGACGCCGCGGGCGTGGGAGGCGCGCCGGTCGGGGCCGCGTGCGGGGACGCCCGGAGGTGCGCGGACGGCGTCGTGCCTAGTCTGGGCGGGTGAACAAGCGCCTCTCGGACTCGCCGCGACCACACGCTCCCCTCGCCTACCCCGACATCGCGATGAGCCGCGCCCTGGCGCGCTTCAGCGACGACCTGGTGAAGATCCCCGGCACGGACATCGGCATCGGGGCGGACGCCGTGGTCGGGCTGATCCCGGGCGTCGGGGACCTCATCGGGACCGGCCTGTCCAGCGCCATCATGGTGGACGCCGTGCGTCAGCGCGTCCCGATCCCCACCCTGGCGCGGATGGGCTTCAACCTGCTGCTGGACACCGGGCTCGGCTTCGTGCCCGTCGTCGGCGACGCCGCCGACGTGGTGCACCGGGCGAACCGCAAGAACTACCGCCTGCTGGAACAGGCCGTGGCCCAGGGCAAGCACGTCGACGTGAGCGCCAAGGGCTACCTCGGCATGGCGATCGCCACGGTGGTCGGCTTCGTGCTGGTGTCGCTGGTGCTGGTGGGCCTGCTGATCTGGGCCATCGTCGCCGGCCTCGGCGCGCTCCTCCCCTGACGCAGAATCACCGAGGACTCGCCCAACTACCGCCGAGGACTCGTGGTCGTCATGACGACCACGAGTCCTCGGCGGTAGTTGGGCGAGTCCTGGGCGGAGCCGGGGGTCAGGGCAGGATCAGAACTTGCCCTGCTCGATCAGCGCGGTGCGCTCGGCCTGCAGGTGCACATCCTTCTCGTACGTCTTGTAGAACACGAAGAAGTAGATCGCGTTGATGAAGTACGGGATCGAGACCAGCAGCAGGATGGTGAGCGGCAGGCTGCCGATCGCCTTGGACACGTTGCCGAGCACGAGGCTGTAGACCACGTTGATGCCGCCCTGGATCAGGGAGAACAGCACGGCGAACGAGGTGGCGGACAGCTGCTTGGGGCAGACGGAAGACACCATCGGGAGGACACAGCCGGAGAAGCCGATGGAGAAGATCAGGCCCATGAGGAAGACGAGCACGTAGTAGACGATGCTCGGGTCCTGCAGCACCTGCTGGCCGTCACCGGACTGGATGCCGGGCGTCCAGACCTTGTAGAAGTACATGGTGATCGCGATGATCGAGCCGAAGAGTACGGCGTAGATCTGGAACAGCATGATGCGGCCCTTGTGGCCGAACTTCTTCACGAAGACATCGGCGAGGAAGCCACCAATGAGTGCGGAAAGCATCGCACCGATCTGGAAGACCGTGTAGAGGTAGGAGCCGTTCTTCACGCCGAAGCCCATGTCGCGGGCCCACACCTGACCCATGAAGCCGAAGAGCACCAGTGAGGTGACCAGCAGCAGCATCGGGGCGATCAGGGCGATGGTCGGGATCTTGAACAGCTTGACGGCATCGGCGAGCGAGAACAAGCCGGCCTCGGACTTGAGCTCGTCGGCGTTCTCCTTCTCCACCTTCTTGGGCTCGTTCACGAAGATCAGGATCAGGATGCCGGAGACGATCGACAGGACGCCCATGGTGATGAAGGCGTAGCGCCAACCGTTGGGGTCGCCACCGAACTGGCCGAGCGCCGGGGTCATGACGAAGCCGAGGGCGGCCGACGTCGCACGGACGGTGCCGAACGCCTTGCCGCGCTCGGAACGCTTGTACAGCGAGCCGAGCAGGCCGTTGAGGATGGGCTCGGACGCCACGGTGCCGACCAGCGAGATGCCGTACAGGACGAGCAGCATCGTCCAGGACTGGGCAAAGGCGGCGCCAAGGGTCCACACGCCCCACAGGCCGGTGACGATGAAGAGGATCAGCTTGCGGCCGAAGCGGTCGGCCAGCATGGCCCAGACAGGGCCGAAGATCATGCGAGCGGCGTTGCCGAGGGCGTTCAGCAGACCGAGTTCGGCGTCTGAGAGGCCGAACGCGTTCATGATCTGCGGGAAGAACGTCTTGGAGACGCCACCCTCGGAGTTGTCGATGGACTGCGAGACGCCCAGCGCGATGGTGGCGCCCACGCGCCCCTTCGGCGGCACGAAGTCCCTCTCGTCGTCGGTCTCGTCGCCGTCGACGACCGTGACGCCGGCGGGGGTCACGGCGGCCATGTCATCGGTGCCGGGAACCTGGG
Source organism: Propioniciclava sinopodophylli (assembly GCF_004324755.1). Classification (GTDB taxonomy): domain Bacteria; phylum Actinomycetota; class Actinomycetes; order Propionibacteriales; family Propionibacteriaceae; genus Propioniciclava; species Propioniciclava sinopodophylli. The sequence continues at coordinate 71,912 of NZ_SDMQ01000006.1, read as the reverse complement.
TCGACCCGCCCAGTGGATCGCCCTCGGGGCGGTAGTTGTTGTCAGGCATCTGCCCAGAACCTTTCTTCGATGAAAACCTGTTCTTCGCCGAACCGTCCCGCTACCGTCCACACGGCTCCTGCGGCGCGGGCCTTCGCTCGGCTACGAGCAGTATCACCACGCGCACACCGTTCCGCCGCAGAACGCCGCAAGTTGCCATCGGTTGACATCGACGGACGCAGGAAGTGCGCCGTCGGGGCCCGGAGCCCGTGCAACAAAAGGCCACGCATTCCCTCCTACGATGGGAACATGCTCGTTGCCTTCTCCGTCGCCCCCTCCGGTGGCCCCACCGGCGACTCGGTCGCGGAGGCTGTCGCGGCCGCCGTCCGGGTGGTCCGCGCGTCCGGTCTGCCGCACCACACCGACGCCATGTTCACCACCATCGAGGGCACGTGGGACGAGTGCTTCGACGTCGTCCGCCGCGCCACCGAGGCCGTCGGGCAGTTTGGCCCCCGGGTCTCGCTCGTGCTCAAGGCCGACATCCGCCCGGGCCACACCGGGGAGCTCGAGGGCAAGCTCCAGCGCCTGGAGCAGCACCTGTGACGATCCTCCCCGTCACCCACGACGACGTCAGCGACGTCGTCCGCGCCCACATCGCGCTGCAGCACGTCAGCTACGCCCACGTCGCCGACGGCGGCCACGCCGCCGCGCTGTGGGGCACGTACGACCGGCGGGTCGCCGATCTGCACGACGCGGTGGACGCCGCGGCCGCGGCCCGGGCGTCCGGCCGCGAGCCGGAGGCCACCCACTGGGTGGCCCGCACCGACCGCGGCGCCGTGGCCGGCCTCGCGGCGGCGTTCCGCGGGGTGGGGGAATGGGAGCACGACCTGTTCGGCGACGCCTGGCGCCCGTCGGGGGCCGCGTGGTGCCTGGACACTCTCTACGTCATGCCGCACCTGCGCGGCGCCCGCCTCGGCCAACGCCTGCTGGACACCGCCCTGCGCGCCCGCCCCGCCTACCTGTGGGTGATCGCGGCCAACGAGTCGGCCATGCGGTTCTACGAGCGCAACGGCTTCGCCCCCGACGGGTTCATCGGCCGCTCGGGCCCCGGCTGGGGCGACATGGACATGGTCCGCATGGTGCGCACGGCCTGACCCCTCGCCCATCGGCACTTGCCCCGGTCTCCGACTGTCGCGTTTTCTACTACAAGAGGTAGTGTTGCGCCCAGACTCGTCACCACCGGAGGTTGAGCGATGGACCAGCAGCCCGCGCCCCGCAGCAATCTGACGCACCTGCCCGACCTGGGGGCGTCCACCGGCCGGGTCGGCCCCACCCGCGTGCGGATGCCGATCTACGTCGACCTTCTGCCCCCCTGCAACAACGCGTGCCCGGCGGGCGAGAACATCCAGGAGTGGCTGCGGCTGGTCAAGGCCAAGGACGACGAGGGCGCCTGGCGGGAACTGACCCGCAACAACCCCTTCCCCGCCATCCACGGCCGCGTCTGCTACCACCCGTGCGAGACGGCCTGCAACCGCGTCGAGTTGGACGGCGCAGTGAGTATCCACTCCGTCGAGCGCTATCTGGGCGACCTGGCGATCGAGCAGGGGTGGCGGTTCCAGGCCCCGGCTCGCACGAGCGGACGCCGCGTGCTGGTGATCGGCTCGGGCCCCTCGGGCCTGTCGGCGGCCTACCACCTCGCGATGCTCGGCCACGAGGTCGAGGTGCACGACTCCTCTGATCTGCCCGGCGGGATGATGCGCTACGGCATCCCCGAGTACCGGCTGCCACGCGACGTCCTCGACGCCGAGATCGACCGCATCCGCGCCCTCGGCGTCACCTTCGTGCAGAACCACACCGTCACCGACCTGGTCGCGGAGCAGGCGCAGGGCAACTTCGACGCCGTGTTCGTCGCCATCGGCGCCCACCTCTCCAAGCGCGTCGACATCCCGACCAGGGACGCCGGGCGCATCGTGGACGCGGTCAGCTTCCTGCGCGACGTCGCCTCCGGCGAGCGCCCCGTGATCGGTCGCCGCGTGGCGGTCTACGGCGGCGGCAACACCGCCATGGACGCCGCCCGCGTAGCCCAGCGCCTGGGGGCGGAGGAGTCGATCGTCGTCTACCGTCGCACCGCCGAGCAGATGCCCGCCCACGCCGGCGAGCGCGACGAGGCCGTCCGCGAGGGCGTGAAGATGAACTGGCTGCGCACCATCAGCCAGGTCGACGAGGGCCGGATGCAGGTCGAGATCATGGAGCTCGACGAGAACGGCAGGGCGGTCGGCACCGGCCGCTTCGAGACCCTCGAGGCCGACACCGTGATCCTGGCCCTGGGCCAGGAGGCGGACTCGGGCTTCCTCAAGCAGATCCCCGGCATGCGGTTCGACGGCGATGTCGTCCAGGTCGACACCCGCACGCTGATGACCGACGTGCCCGGCATCTTCGCCGGCGGTGACGCGGTCCCCTCCGAGCGCACGGTCACCGTCGGGGTCGGCCACGGAAAGAAGGCGTCCCGCGTCATCGACCGCTGGCTGGCGAGCCGCCCGGTCGTCGACAACCCGAAGAACGACCTGGCCACGTTCGACAAGCTCAACCTCTGGTACTGGGGCGATGACCGCGCCACCACCCAGCCCGAGTTGGACGTCGCTCAACGCCTCAACTTCGACGAGATCGTGGGCGGCCTGACCGACGACCAGGCGCGCACCGAGGCGTGGCGCTGCCTGAGCTGCGGCAACTGCATCGAGTGCGACGGCTGCCTGGGGTCGTGCCCCGAGGACGCGGTGATCAAGCTCGGCAAGGGCCTGCGCTACCGCTACGACTACACCAAGTGCACCGGCTGCGGCACCTGCTACGAGCAGTGCCCCGTGCACGCCATCGAGATGATCCCCGAGCGCTGACCGCGCGACGCGAGCAAGGAACCCACCATGACGAAGGCCATCATCGACGGCAACGAGGCCGCGGTATCCGTCGCGTACCGCCTCAACGAGCTGTGCTCCATCTACCCGATCACCCCGTCCTCCACGATGGCCGAGCTCGCCGACGAGTGGGCGGCCAAGGGACAGGCGAACGTCTTCGGGGTGAAGCCCACCGTGATCGAGATGCAGTCCGAGGGAGGTGCGGCCGGCGCGCTGCACGGCGCCCTGCAGGGCGGCGCGATGAGCACGACGTTCACGGCCAGCCAGGGCCTGCTGCTGATGATCCCGAACATGTACAAGATCGCCGGCGAGCTCACCTCGACGGTGTTCCACGTGGCCGCACGTTCGATCGCGGCCCAGGGCCTCTCCATCTTCGGCGACCACCAGGACGTGATGGCCGTCCGCCAGACCGGCTTCGCCCTGCTCGGCTCGGCCTCGGTGCAGGAGTCGCACGACATGGCGGCCGTCGCGCAGCTGTCGACGCTGCGCAGCCGCGTCCCGTTCATCCACTTCTTCGACGGGTTCCGCACCAGCCACGAGCTGAACACGCTCGACATGCTCAGCGACGACGACCTGCGCGCCTACGTGCCCGAGGAGCTCATCCTCGATCACCGCCGCCGAGCGCTCAGCCCAGAGCACCCCTACATCCGCGGCACCGCGCAGAACCCCGACACCTACTTCCAGTCGCGCGAGACCGTCAACCCGTTCTACGCGCGCGTGCCCGGCATCGTGCAGCAGGCCATGGACGAGTTCGCCGACCTGACCGGGCGCGCCTACCGCCTGGTCGAGTACCACGGCGCGCCGGACGCCGACCGCATCCTGATCATCATGGGGTCGGCCGCCCAGACCGCCATCCAGGCCGTCGAGCACCTCGTCGCGCGCGGCGAGAAGGTCGGCGTCGTCCAGCTGCGCCTCTACCGGCCCTTCCCGGTCGAGGAGGTGCTGGCCGCTATCCCGGGGTCGGTCACGCGCATCGCCGTCATGGACCGCACCACGGAGCCGGGCGCCGGCGGCGAGCCGCTGTTCCTCGACGTGACCAGCGCGCTGGCCGAGGCCGTGGCGTCAGGACGCCGTGCGACCCTGCCGCGCGTCATCGGCGGCCGCTACGGCCTCTCCAGCAAGGAGTTCACCCCCGGCATGGTCGTCGGCGTGTTCGACGAGCTGGCCACGGCGTCCCCGCGGCCGCGGTTCACGGTCGGCATCAACGACGACGTGTCGCTGACCAGCATCGACTACCCGGGCTGGCTGGATGTGGAGTCGCCCGAGACGCTACGCGCGGTCTTCTACGGCATCGGCTCCGACGGCACCGTCGGCGCCAACAAGAACACCATCAAGATCCTGGGCGGCATGGAGGGCACCTACGCCCAGGGCTACTTCGTCTACGACTCCAAGAAGTCGGGGTCGCGCACGGTCTCGCACCTGCGCTTCGGGCCGGAGCCGATCACCGCGCCCTACCTGGTCAACGCCGCCGGTTTCATCGGGGTGCACCACTGGTCGATCCTCGAGCGGGTCGACGTGCTGCGCCACGCGCGCCGGGGCACCGTCGTGCTCGTCAACGCGCCGTACTCCCCCGACGGACTGTTCGCGCGGCTGCCCCGCCGCATGCAGGAGAAGCTCATCGAGCTGGAGTGCGAGGTGTGGACGGTCGACGCCAACGCCGTCGCCCGCACCGCCGGCATGGGCAACCGCACCAACACCGTGCTGCAGACCTGCTTCTTCGCGATCTCGAAGGTGATGCCGCGCGAGGCCGCCATCGAGGAGGTCAAGAAGTCCATCCGCAAGACGTACGGACGCCGGGGGCCCGACGTGGTCGCGAAGAACGAGGCTGCCGTGGACGCCGCGATCGCCCACCTGCACCGGGTCGAGGTGCCCGAGGCTCCGGCCTCCGACGTGGCGATGGTGGCGCCCGTCCCGCTGGGCGTGCCGAAGTTCGTCCGCGACGTCACGTCGCGGATGCTGCTGGACGAGGGCGACGACCTGCCGGTCTCGGCACTGCCGGTCGACGGCACCTACCCCTCCGGAACGACCCAGTACGAGAAGCGCAACATCTCCGACATCATCGCCGTCTGGGATGAGACGGCCTGCATCCAGTGCGGCAACTGCGCGCTCGTCTGCCCACACGCCGTGCTGCGCGCAAGGTACTACCCCGACACCGCCCTGGCCGGGGCGCCGTCGTCCTTCCAGTCGGCCGAGCTGAACGCGGCCGGCCTGCCCGGCTCGCGCTACACCCTGCAGGTGTACGCAGAGGACTGCACCGGCTGCGGCCTGTGCGTCGAGGCGTGCCCGGTGAAGGTCGCCGACGGCGGTGGCCGCAAGGCCATCAACCTCGAGCCCGTCCTGGAGCGCGACGTGCCCCGCGAGAACATCCGCTTCTTCGAGACCATCACGATCAACCAGCGCAGCCGGGTCGACTTCGCGACGGTGCGCGGCGTCCAGTTCCTGGAGCCGCTGTTCGAGTTCTCCGGCGCCTGCACCGGCTGCGGCGAGACGCCCTACCTGAAGCTCTTGAGTCAGCTGTTCGGCGGGCGGACCTCGATCGCGAACGCGACGGGCTGCTCGTCCATCTACGGCGGCAACCTGCCCACGACCCCGTGGTCGAGCAACCGGTACGGGCGCGGGCCGGCGTGGTCCAACTCGCTCTTCGAGGACAACGCCGAGTTCGGCCTGGGCCTGCGCCTGGCCGCCGACCTGCAGACCCGGCTGGCGCGCACGCGCCTGGAGGAGATGCGCGACGTCATCGACGACGACGGCCTGGTCGACGGCATCCTCGAGAACGACCAGCTGTACGAGTCGGACCTCTCGGCCCAGTTCCGGGCCGTCGAGGAACTCAAGCACACGCTGGAGAAGATGGAGGGCCCGAAGGCCGCCGACCTGCGCTCGGTCGCCGACCACCTGCTGCGTCGCTCCGTGTGGATCGTCGGCGGCGACGGCTGGGCCTACGACATCGGCTCGGGCGGGCTGGACCACGTGCTGGCCTCGGGCCGCAACGTCAACGTGCTCGTGCTCGACACCGAGGTGTACTCCAACACCGGCGGGCAGGCCTCGAAGGCCACCCCCATGGGCGCGGTGGCGAAGTTCGCCTCCGGCGGCAAGGAGACCATCAGCAAGGACCTGGCCCTGCAGGCCATCGCGTACGGCAACGTTTATGTCGCCCGCGTGGCGATGGGCGCCGACCCGCAGCAGACGCTCAAGGCGTTCCGCGAGGCGGAGGCCTACGACGGCCCGTCGCTGATCCTGGCGTACAGCCACTGCATCGCCCACGGCATCGACATGCAGAAGGGCCTGGACCAGCAGTACTTGGCCGTCAACTCCGGGCACTGGCCGCTCATGCGGTTCAACCCGGTGCTGCGCATGCAGGGCAAGAACCCGTTCCTGCTCGACTCGCCGCGCCCGCGGTTCCCGCTGAAGAAGTACCACGAGAACGAGCTGCGTTTCCGCATGCTGGCCTCGTCCGACCCCGAGACGGCCGAGCGCATGCTGGAATACGGCCAGATGCAGGTGAACCGCCGCTGGCGGGACTACGAGGAGATGTCGACCCGGACCGCGGCGGAGTTCGCGGCCGACGCCAAGGAGTGAGGGACATGGACCTGACCACGCACTACCTCGGGCTCGAACTCGAGCACCCCGTCGTGGCATCGGCCGGACCCCTGTCCCAAACGGTCGCCGGCGTGCAGGGCCTCGTCGACGGCGGCGCATCCGCCGTCGTCCTCTACTCGCTGTTCGAGGAGCAGCTGCGCGCCGAAGTCGCCCGCGACGAGCAGCTGATCGACGCGCAGAGCAACGCGTTCGCCGAGGCGCTGGACTACTTCCCGACCACCCCGATCACGACCCGCTCGGCCGCCTACTCGTACCTGTCGCTGCTGGAGCGCTCGGCCAAGTCCGTCGACGTGCCGGTCATCGCGTCCCTGAACGGGGCCGACCTGGGCGGCTGGGTGGAGTTCTCCCGCGAGCTGGCCGACGCGGGGGCGTCCGCCATCGAGCTGAACATCTACCTGGTCCCCGGCGACGTGAAGACCTCCGGCGACGTCGTCGTGGAGCGCCACCTGGAGATCGTCTCGGCGGTCTCCGACGCCGTGTCCGTGCCCGTGTCGGTCAAGCTGTCGCCGTACTTCTCCTCGGTCGGCGACGTGGCGCTGCAGCTGGTGGACGCCGGGGCGTCCGGCCTGGTGCTGTTCAACCGGTTCCTGAACCCCGACATCGACATCGAGACCCTCACGACGGACGCCGGGTTCGAGCTGTCGACGCCCCAGGAGGGCCGCCTCCCCCGCATGTGGATCGCCTCCCTGCGCAACCACACCACCGCCTCGCTGGCGGGCACCTCGGGCGTGGAGTCCTCCGACGACGTCGTGAAGTACCTGCTCGCCGGCGCGGACGTGGTCATGACCACCGCCGCCCTCATCCGGCACGGGCGGTCCTACAGCCGCGAGCTCGTCGGCGGGCTGCAGTCGTGGATGGTCCGCAAGGGCTTCGCATCGCTGGATCAGGTGCGCGGCATGCTCGCCGTCCCGACGATGTGGGATGGCGAGGCCGTGCGTCGCGGTGGCTACGTCTCGGCGATCCAGGACGCCAAGGCCCGCTACGGGGCGCTGTAGCCAGCCGTGGTGCGGGTCTGAGTGCGGGTTCTAGGCCGCGTGCGACGGATCTGGCTGGCGGCCCTGCCCGTGTGTGGCGAATCTGGCTGACGGTCCTGCCCGTGTGTGGCGAATCTGGCTGACGGTTAGCACGCCAGGGCGTGCTAACCGTCAGCCAGATTCGTCACACGGGCGGGCGCAACAGCACTCAGACCTGTCGCCCGGTCCTGCAGAGGTGCCTCAGAAGACGGGCTTGCCGCCCGTCACGCCGATCACGGTGCCCGTGACGTAGGACGCCTCGAGCGGGCTCGCCAGGAACACGAACGCGCCTGCGAGCTCGGACGGCTGGCCAGGGCGACCCAGCGGGGTGTCCGCGCCGAAGGACGGCATGCTGTCGCCCTTCTTGGTGGCCGGCTGCAGCGGCGTCCAGATCGGGCCGGGCGCGACGGCGTTCACGCGGATGCCCTTCTCCCCCAGCTCCTGGGCGAGGTTCACGGTGATGTTGTTGATCGCCGCCTTGGTCGAGGCGTAGTCGATGAGCGCCTCGGAGGGGTCGTAGGCCTGGATCGAGCTCACGTTGATGATGCTGGAGCCCTTGCCCAGGTGCTTCAGCGCCTGCTGGCTGACCCAGATCAGCGCGTACAGGTTCACCTTCATGACCTGGTCCATCTCGTCGGTCTTCACCGAGGCAAGGCCGTGCTCACGGCGTCCCCACTGGAAGCCGGCGTTGTTGACCAGGACGTCCAGGCCTCCCAGGCCCTCCGCGGCCTCGTCGACCATCGCGCGGGCGGCCTTCTCGTCACTGATGTCGGCAGGCACCAGCACGCAGCGGCGTCCGGCCTTCTCGACCCACTTCTTGGTGTCCTCGGCATCGGACTGCTCGTCGGGCAGGTAGTTCAGGGCGACGTCGGCGCCCTCGCGGGCGAAGGCGATCGCCACGGCGCGGCCGATGCCGGAGTCGCCGCCGGTGATGAGGGCCTTCAGGCCCGAGAGCCGGTCGCGGCCGACCCAGGTCTCCTCGCCGTGGTCGGGGTGCGGCTCCATCTCGGACGTGAGGCCCGGGGGCTGCTGCTCCTGGGCGGGGAACCCGCCCTCGTCGATGGTCAGGGATCGTGCGGTGCGGTCGATGGCATGCAGATCGGTCATGGCATCCTGTCTACCACGGACGTCAAGCGTTTCTGCTAGTCATCGAAAGATGGCTAAGCTCGTCGAAGTCGAGCCCCACCGGCCCCCGGTGCGCTCCGTTCGAGGACTGCCAACCGGTGACCTAGACTCCCCAGCGATGGACGAGACGACAAGCCCGACCGCGGAGGCCCCCCTCAAGGTCGCGCTCTTCACCGACATGTACGGGCCCGGGCACTCCGGACTGCTGTACGCCGTGCAGTTCCTCGAGGGCGAGCTGCTGAAGGCGGGATGCCACGTGCAGGTCGTGGCGCCCGCGTGCGACGGCCCGAACCCCCACCGCGGGGAGCCTGGGCGCACCGAGGTGCGGCTGAAGTCGATCCGCCTACCGGGCATGCCGATGGCCGTGCCGAACGGGCGGGGCTTCGAGCAGGCGCTGGACGCCTTCGCCGCCGACCCGCCGGACGTCATCCACGTGCACGGGCTGGGTGCGGCCGGGATGCTCGGCGTCTGGGCGGCAGACCGCCTCGAGGTGCCTCTCATGGTCACGTGGCACACCGACTTCGAGGCGTACGCCGACCACTACGCGCTGCTGACGCCGTTCCTCGACGCCTACTACCGCCTGATCAAGGCGTCCGCGCACGGCATGAAGCGCCCCGCCCTGCAGGACATGCGCCGCTGGATGAGCGTGAAGTTCTGGAAGCGCGGCATGTCCCGGCGCAACCTGTTGAACGCCGCCCGCGCCATGCTGCAGGCCGCCGACCTGGTCACCACGCCGTCGGACAAGACGGCCACCCGCGTCCGCGAGCTCTCCCCCCGCAGCCACATCAAGGTCGTCCCGAACGGGGCGGACGCCCTCCCGCCCGGCGAGCCGCTGCCCCCGGCGTCCGGCCCCCGCATCCTGTACGTGGGGCGGATCGCCGCCGAGAAGAACGTCTCGCTGCTGCTGGAGGCGTTCGAGTGGGTGCGCGAGGAGATCCCGGAGGCCGAGCTCATGGTGGTCGGCGACTGGCACGCCGCGCCGCCCGTCCTGGAGACGCGGCTGCGCCGGGCCCGTTCCCGCGGCGGCGTCACACTGGTCGGTCAGGTTCCGCGCGACAAGCTCGGCCCCTACTACGCCTCGGCGGACGTGTTCGCGTTCCCGTCGCTCACCGACACCCAGGCACTGGTGCTGCACGAGGCCGCCCACGCGGGGCTGCCGATCGTGTCGGTCGACCACGAGCTGCGACTGGTGCTGGACGAGGGCGTCAACGGCGCCATCGCGCGCCCGACGCCGGAGTCGCTGGCCCGCCAGCTGGTGATGATGCTGCACAAGCTGTCCGACCCCGAGTTCAAGGCCGCCGCCCAGGCGCGGTCACGCCAGATGGCGGGCTGGTGGACGATCGCGAACCAGTCCGCCGCGATTCTCGACCTGTACCGGGCGCTCGCGGCGGGCGAGGAGGTCCCCGAGTCCATGAAGGCGATCCCGCCCAACGGCGATGCGTGAGACCTGCCCCTGCGGAACGGGCAGGCCCTACGAGGCGTGCTGCGGCGCGATCCACGACGGACGCCGCGTGGCGGCCACGGCCGTCCAGCTGATGCGGTCGCGGTACTCCGCGTTCGCGCTCGGCCTGGAGGGCTACCTGTTGGAGTCGTGGCACCCCTCCACCCGGCCCGCCTCGGTCGACCTCGACCCGGCCATGACCTGGACCGGCCTGGTCATCGAGGACACCACCAAGGGCTCGGCCTGGGAGGACGACGGAACTGTCCGGTTCGCCGCCTCTTGGGAGTCGGGGCGCCACGCGGGCGTCCTGCGCGAGACGTCGCGCTTCGCCCTGCTGGACGGGCGCTGGGTGTACGTGAACGGCACGCTCCACTAGTCACGGTCGGCCGGTTCGTCGAGGCCCCTCGACGAGCTCAGGCAGGGGGTGGTGTGCGCCCACGGGTGTGCACTTCGAGGCGGCGATCCCATCGCTGTGGCGATGGTTCTGCGAGCTCGAAGTGCACACCGGGGCGGGCGACGGACTCAGGGCTGGGAGGATCGGGTCATGGGCCGCTCAGCGGGTCGAGGGACGGAACCCGCGCAGCAGCAGCGAGTTGGCGACGACGAACACCGAGCTGAACGCCATGGCGGCGCCGGCGATCATCGGCGTCAGCATGCCCAGCGCGGCCAGCGGGATCGCGGCGACGTTGTACGCGAACGCCCAGAACAGGTTGGTCCGGATCGTGCGCAGCGTGCGCCGCGACAGCCGGATCGCGTCGACCGCCAGCATGAGGTCGCCGCGCATCAGGGTGATGCCGGCGGCCTCCTTGGCGGCGTCGGTTCCCGACCCCATGGCGATGCCGAGGTCGGACGCCGCGAGCGCGGCCGCGTCGTTGACGCCGTCGCCGACCATCGCCACCTGCCCGCGGGCCTGCAGCTCGCGGACCACCTCGACCTTGCCCTCGGGGCGCACGTTCGCGCGCACCTCGTCGATGCCGACCCGTGTCGCCACCGCGCGTGCGGCGCGTTCGTTGTCGCCGGTCAGCAGCACCGGGGTCAGGCCGAGATCCTTCATCCGGCCGATCGCCTCGGCCGACGACTCCTTGACCGTGTCGGCCAGGGAGATGACCCCGACTGCGCGGCCGCCTGAGCCGTCCCGGCTGTCTGAGCTCGGCGATGCCCCGTCGACCGGCCCAGGGAGCCGGACCTGCACCACGACGGGCGTCTCGCCGCGACTTTGGGCGTCCTCGATGACGGACGCGAGCGCGGAAGGCAAGCCCTCGGCGGCGTCCGGCCGCAGGACGGCGACCTCGACCCCGTCGACCAGCGCGCGGACGCCCTCGCCGGGGGTGTTCTCGAACTGCCCCAGCTCGCCCAGCCCGCCATCGGACGCCGCCGCGACGATGGCGCGGGCCAGGGGGTGCTCCGAGCCGGACTCGGCTGTGCCGGCCAGGCGGAGCAGCTCGGCCTCCGTGACCCCGTCGGCCGGGTGGACGGCCACGACGCGCAGGTCGCCGCGGGTGACGGTGCCGGTCTTGTCCAGCGCGATGGTGCGGACGGCTCGGGCGCGCTCGAGCACGTCCGGGCCGGCGATGATCGCGCCCATCCGGGCGCCGACGCCGGTGCCGACCAACAGGGCGGTCGGGGTGGCGAGGCCGAGGGCGCACGGGCAGGCGATGATCAGCACGGCCACCGCCGCCGTGGCGGCGAACAGGATGCCCTCCCCCGCCAGCAGCCACCCCACGAAGGTCAGCGCGGCGATGACGAGGACGATGGGCACGAAGATGCCCGAGATCCTGTCGGCGAGCGCCTGGATCGGCGCCTTCCGGGTCTGGGCCTCCTCGACCATGCGCGCCATGCGGGCCAGCTCGGTGTCGCCGCCGAGCGCGGTGGCGCGCACGACGAGGCGTCCGTTCGCGTTCAGCGTGGCGCCGAGCACGCGATCGCCCGGGTGCTTGTCGACGGGAACCGACTCACCGGTGACCATCGCCTCGTCGACGGCGCCGGTGCCCGACACGATCACACCGTCCGTCGCGATCTTCTCGCCCGGGCGGACGACGAACTCGTCGTCCAGCTTGAGGAAGTCGATGGGAAGGCGCTGCTCCACGCCGTCGCGCAACACGGTGGCCTCGGACGCCCCGAGCGTCAGCAGGGCGCGCAGCGCCTCGGAACTCTGGCTCTTGGAGCGGGCCTCGAACCAGCGTCCGGCCAACAGGAACGTCGTGATGCCGGCGACGGCCTCGAAGTAGACCGAGGCTCCGTCCGAGCGCCCGATCGAGAACTCGAAGGGGTGCGTGTAGTGGAGGTCGCCGGCGTGGGTGAAGAGCAGTGCCCACACCGAGTACCAGAACGCGGCGGAGGTGCCGAGCGAGATCAGGGTGTCCATCGTGGTGGCGCCGTGCTTGAGGTTGACCCACGCGGAGTGGTGGAAGCGGCGTCCGGCCCAGAAGTAGACGGGCGCGGTCAGCAGCAGGGACGCCCACGTCCAGCCCGGGAACTGCAGGGCGGGAACCATCGCGATCGCGATGACGGGGACGGCGAGGACGGCGCTGAGCACCAGGTCCCGGCGGATGGGGGCCGCGCGGTCGACCTGGGGCGCCGCCGGGTCGGGACGCCGTGCGCCGTAGCCGGTGGCCTCGACGACCTTGATGAGGTCGGAGGTGGTGGTGCCGAGCGGGGCCAGGACCTTGGCCTTCTCGGTGGCGTAGTTGACGGACGCGATGACGCCGTCGACCTTGTTGAGCTTCTTCTCGATGCGGGCCGCGCAGCTCGCGCAGGTCATGCCGTCGATGTCGAGTTCGAACGATTCACGTCGCTCGTCGTTTGTCGTGGGCGTGATGGCCACGGTGGATCACTCCTTGGTGCGGAGGACCGGCGGGTGGTCGGGCGACCCCGAGGACTGACCGGCCCTGGCGGAAGGGTTGGGTATTCAGGTGTGGGGCCCGGCTGGGCCTGCCTCGACAGGCCCAGCCGGGGAATCATCAGGAGACGGTGTAGTCGCCCGCCTCGGCGACGGCCTCCACGATGCGGTCGAAGTCGACCGGGGCTTCCGAGGCCACCTTCAGCGAGCCGGACTCCAGGTCGACCTGCACGTCGGTGACGCCGGGGATCGCGGAGATCTCCTCGGTGACCGCGTTGACGCAGTGGCTGCAGGTCATGCCGGAGACGGTGTACTGGGCCACCTGGCCGCCACCGATGACGCCGCTGGCGGCCGACGGTGCGGCCGAGCCGGACGAGGCCTTGTCGCCGCAGGTACAGGGCTTGCCCTCCTGGCAGCCGCAGTCGCAGTCCGGGCCGCAGTTGCAGCCGGCGGCCTGGGCCTGGGGCTCCTGCACCGGGGTGGCCTGGGCGTCGCCGCCACAGCCACAGCCGCCACAGCCACACCCCCCGCCGGAGGCGGCGGCGTTGGCGTCCTTGATCGTGAGGTCAACCATGGTGATTCTCCTTGTGAATGGTGGGTCAGCTGCGGACGAGGCGCGCGATCGCTTCGGACGCCTCCTGGATCTTCTCCTCCGCGGCCGGGCCACCCTCGCGGGCGGCTGCGACCACGCAGTGGGCCATGTGGTCCTCGAGGAGTTCGAGCGCGACGGACTGCAGCGCCTTCGTCATGGCGGAGATCTGCGTCAGGATGTCGATGCAGTACTTCTCCTCCTCCACCATGCGCTGGAGCCCGCGGGCCTGACCCTCGATGCGGCGCAGGCGGCGCTGGTAGTTCTCCTTCGCCGTGATGTAGCCGTGCTGGTGGTCGGCGTCCGCGGCTTCACCGTGGCAGCCACAGCCGGCTGGCGACGCCACGTCCAGCGTGCTCGCGTCGTCGGGGATCGTGGGGATGGTGCGCTCGGTCATGTTTCCTCCTCGCACCGGAAATCATACCCCCCAGGGGTGTGTTCCCCCAAAGCTCAGCGACACTTGAGCAGATACCCTCGTCCCTGTGGACAACCGGTGCATGACTCGGCCCCATAGCACCCCGCACGGGAGGGTGGTCAACCTCCGGCGCCACTCATCCCAAGAAGTGAAAAGTCTCCCCCATCCCCAGCCTCCACGCACCATACGCCCTAGCCGGAGCGCGGTTGAGGCGAGAAGTTCTGCGGGATCCCCAGCTACGACGGCGTGTCGCGCACAGGCCGGACGCCGTGGGTCCACAGTCATCCACAGTTCATCCACAACCGGGGGTGGATGACTCGTTTGGCGGCGGGGCACACAGGGTCTAACGTCGTCTGAACCCCCGACGGCCAGGAAGTGTCAGACCCTGCCGCTTGAGTGGGAGCAGGTCGGATGAGGGAGTGGGATGTCGGAGCAGCGTGGGCAGTGGTCGGACAATGTCGTCCCCTTCGAGCAGCGCGGCAGCGGCTACGCCGATCGGACGCCCCCGCAGGATCTGGCCGCCGAGCAGAGCGTGCTCGGCGCGATGCTGTTGAGCAAGGACGCGATCGGCGAGGTCACCGAAGTGCTGAAGGGCCGCGACTTCTACCGGCCCGCGCACGAGTACGTCTTTGACGCGGTCATGGACCTCTACGGCGCCGGCGAGCCGGTGGACGCCATCACGGTGGCCGACCACCTCGGCAAGAAGGGCCAGATCAGCCAGATCGGCGGCCACATCTACCTGCATGAGCTGCTGTCCTCGGTGTCGGTGACGGCGAACGCCACCTACTACGCCGAGATCGTCCGCGACAAGGCGATCCTGCGTCGTCTGGTCGATGCGTCGATGAAGATCTCCCAGATGGGCTACCAGGCCGAGGGTGACGTCACCGGCATCGTCGACCGGGCCCAGCAGACGATCTACGAGGTCGCCGAGAACCGGACGAAGGAGGACTACCAGCCCTTGTCGGAGCTGGTGGAGCTTACCCTCGACGAGATCGAGGCGCTGACCCAGCACGGCCAGATGGCCGGAGTCCCGACCGGGTTCATCGACCTGGACCACCTGACCAACGGGCTACACCCGGGCCAGATGATCATCATCGCCGCCCGTCCCGGCATGGGTAAGTCGACGCTGGGGCTGGACTTCGCACGCGCGGCGTCCATTCGCCACGGCCTGTGCTCGGTCTTCTTCAGCCTGGAGATGACGAAGTCGGAGATCGTGATGCGCCTCATGTCCGCGGAGTCGGGCGTGCCGCTGAACGCGATCCGCAAGGGCGACATGACCGAGGAGTACTGGCAGCGCATCTCGAACAAGACCGCGCAGGTGTCGCGGGCGCCGCTGTTCATCGACGACTCCCCCAACCTGACGATGATGGAGATCCGCGCCAAGGCGCGCCGCCTGAAGCAGCGCAACGACCTCAAGCTGATCATCATCGACTACATGCAGCTGATGACCTCGGGCAAGAAGGTCGAATCCCGCCAGCTCGAGGTCTCGGAGTTCTCCCGCCAGATCAAGCTCTTGGCCAAGGAACTCGAGGTTCCCGTCGTCGCGCTGTCGCAGCTCAACCGTGGCCCCGAGGCGCGCCAGGACAAGAAGCCGATGCTGTCGGACCTGCGCGAGTCAGGCTGCCTGACCGCCGACACGCGCGTGCTGCGCGCCGACACGGGTGCCGAGGTGACGATGGGTTCGCTGCTGGAGTCAGGTGAGCGCAACGTGCCGGTGTGGTCGTTGGACGCCTCGGGTCGCTTGGTCGCCCGCCCCATGACGCACGTCTTCTCGTCGGGGGTCAAGGAGGTCTTCCGGCTGCGGTTGGCGTCCGGACGCGAGGTGAAGGCGTCGGCCAACCACCCCTTCCTGACCTACGGCGGCTGGGTGCCGCTGGGCGAACTGACCGAGGGCACTCGCGTGGCGATCCCAAGGATGGTGCCCCAGCCGCTGAATCCGATCCAGCGCGATGACGACGAAGTGATCCTGCTCGCGCACCTGCTGGGTGACGGCTCGTTCGTGAAGCGCCAGCCGATCCGTTACGCATCCATCGACGAGTTGAACCTCGAGATCGTCGCGGACGCTGCGGATCGTCGGTTCGGCATCACGGCCGTGCGTGACGAATACGCCGCCGCTCGCGTGACGACGCTGCGCCTGCCTGCGCCGTTCCACCTGACGCACGGACGCCGCAACCCAATCGCCGCGTGGCTGGACGAGATGGGTCTATTCGGGAAGCGTTCGCACGAGAAGTTCGTGCCCGACTGGGTGCACCAGTTGCCGCGCGAGCAGGTCGGCCTCTTCCTGAGCCACTTGTGGGCCACAGACGGGTCGGTCCGCTGGGACGACAAGGCCGGGCAAGGACGCATCTACTACGCGACCTCCAGCCGCCGACTGGCCGACGACGTCATGCGTCTGCTCGGTCGCTTCGGCATCGTCGCACGCCTCAAGACAGCCCAGAAGGCCGGCTACCGCGACGGCTACCACGTGCTTATCAACGGCGCGGCAGCCCAGCGCTTGTTCTGCTGGGAGATCGGCGTCTGGGGCGCCCGCCGCGAAGGTGTCAACGAGGTCTTGCGGAATCTCGAGGGCATCGTCCCGAACACGAACCTGGACACCGTGCCCGCCGAGGCTTGGCGGAAGGTGCGCGCACAGTTGGTGACGGCCGGCATGACCCACCGTCAGTTCGCTGCTGCCATGGAGACGCAGTTCTGCGGCTCGACGATGTGGAAGCACTCCCCCAGTCGCGAGCGCTTGGCTCGTGCTGCCCGCATCGTGGGGTCGGCAGAACTCGAACGCGAGGCCACCAGCGACATCTACTGGGACGCCGTCGCCTCCATCGAGTTCGTGGGCGAGGAAGAGGTCTACGACGCGACCGTTCTGGACACCCACAACTTCATCGCTGATGGCATCAGCGTGCACAACTCCCTGGAGCAGGATGCGGACATGGTGATCCTCCTCCACCGTGAGGATGCCTACGACAAGCAGTCCCCTCGCCAGGGAGAGGCCGACTTCATCGTGGCCAAGCATCGAAACGGTGCCACCGACACCCTGCCAGTGGCGTTCCAGGGTGCCCTCAGTCGGTTCGTGGACATGCAGCGCTAGAGCCCTCGGGCGTCTTGTCGAGATGCAGGGAACTCTTCAAGAACCTCCGACTTTGCTTCATATGAAACCCCTGAGGAACAACTCTCAGGTTCCCGCAGGACATGATCCCGAGGAGACTGATGCCGGCCACCCCTGCGGACCTGATGCTCCACGACGTGATCGAGGAGTATGCAGCGAAGCCCGCGGACCCCTCTTTCACGCGGCTCTATAGCGACACCCAGTTCGGGCACATGTTCGCGGTCCTTCACGAGCAGTTGAACGATCACTTCCTTGCCATCAATGGTCGCGCGGAGTCAACACACCACTACTGGGCGGAGAACAGCCGAGAGCTCCTCGCCTTGATCAAGAACCTGAAGCAGCACCTACATGACTTGGGTCGGTACGGGTTCGACATCCAACTCGATGCGCGGTACTGGTCGGCAATTGAGCGCTGCAAGCCATGGCTGTCCCCCAGTGGCGGCAGCACCGTAGGCGTGGCCGTCGGGGGCGACGCGGCGGGCGGAGAGTAGGACGTCGAGCCCGCCGCCGGAACCGAGGTCGAGCACGACCTGGCCCGGTTCCAGCGCCGCGAGGGCCGTGGGGTTTCCGCACCCCAGGGAGGCCGCCAGCGCCGCCTCGAACGGGGTGTGTGGGTCGTACAGGTTGCGCGTGATGGGGTCGTCCGTCGTGGAACCCGCCGGCGACGAACCGCAGCACCCGCCGCCCCCACAACACGCGGCCCCGCTCGCGGCGTTCGGGGTGTCGAGGACCTGGAGATGGGCGCGGGCGGTGGCCGTGTAGTGCTCCTGGACCGCTTGGTGGACGTTGCGGTGTGCCGGGTCGGATTCGGGGGACATGAGGGACCTTCTTCAGTCGAGGATGCGGCGCAGGAGTTCGGCGACCCGCTGCTGCAGGTCGTCGCGGATGTCACGCACCACGGGGAGCGGCTGGCCGGCGGGATCGGCGACCTGCCAGTCCTCGTAGATCTTGCCCGGGTAGTAGGGGCACGTGTCGCCGCACCCCATGGTGATCACGACGTCGGCAGCCTGAACGACGGTGTCGGTGAGCGGCTTGGGGTAGGCGGCGGTCAGGGCGATGCCGCGCTCGGCCAGCGCCTCGACCACGAGGGGGTTGATGTCCCCGGTGGGCTGGGAGCCGGCCGAGCGGACGTGGACCCGGCGCGCGGACAGGTGCTCGGTGAGGGCTGCGGCCATCTGGGACCGTCCGGCGTTGTGGACACAGATGAACAGGACCTCGGGGACCTTCTTCGCGACCCGCCCCTCGGCCTGGGCCTTGGCCATCAGTTGCTCGCGGGCCTGCCGCGCCACGAGGACGGGCAGAAAGGTCTCCACGTGCGCGCGGGGTTCCAGCAGGGCGCGCGCGGCGTCGACCGCCTCGGCGACGTCATCGGGGGTGAACACGCCCCGGTAGCTGTACTCGAGGTCGGCCTTCAGGGTCTCGTAGGCGTCCGGGATCACGGCAGGCCCCTCACCGGTCGCCGGGCAGCGGCTGGACGGGTACGTCGAGCGACGCGAGCAGCTCGGTCACGCGGCGCTTGATGTCGTCGCGGATGGGGCGCACGGCGTCCACGCCCTGGCCGGCCGGGTCCTCCAGCACCCAGTCCTCGTAGCGCTTGCCCGGATAGAACGGGCAGGTGTCGCCGCAGCCCATGGTGATGACGACGTCGGACGCCCGCACGGCCTGGTCGGTCAGCACCTTCGGCTTCTCGGCCGAGATGTCGATTCCCTCCTCCAGCAGCGCCTCCCGCACCGCGGGATTGATGGTCTCGGCCGGGGCCGAGCCGGCTGAGCGCACCTCGACCGCACCGCCGGAGAGGTGGTGGGCATAGGCAGCCGCCATCTGGGACCGCCCGGCGTTGTGCACGCACACGAACATGACCGAGGGGCGCTGCTCGACACCGAGTTCGGACGCCAGCGCCCCAACGCGGGCGTCGATGTCGTCGCGGATGATGTTCATTCGGGCCGCGCCCTCGATGCCGCGGAGGCTGGGCTCATCGGTCTCCCAGCGTTCGATGGTGGCCTTCATGCCCTCGACCGGCTCGACCTGGGCGTCCGCCCCGAGGATGACGACCCGGTCGGCGGTGCGGAGCAGGTCGGGATCGATGCCCTTGGGGGTGGCGCCGGCCATGCTGGCGCCGACCTCGACCACGGACGCCACGGACTCGGCGTTCACGCCGGCCTCGACCGGCTTGGGCCTGGTACCGGCGGAGTGGATGGCGACGGCGTCCCCGACCCTGCGGCGCAGGAGCGCCTCGGCCATCTGGGACTTGCCGGCGTTCGACACGCAGACGAACAGGACGGTGGGACGGCGATCGGTGGTCATGGGTCTCCTCAAGGGGACGAAGGGGACGAAGGGGTCGATGCGGTCGAGCGGGACGGGACGCTGGGGTCGCCGGGGAACAGGCGCGGGGCCAGCCACAGGCTGACGTAGACGAGGCCCACGAGGATCGGCACCTCGATCAGCGGGCCGACCACTCCGGCCAGCGCCTGGCCGGAGGTGATGCCGAAGGTGCCGATCGCGACCGCGATGGCGAGCTCGAAGTTGTTGCCGGCCGCGGTGAACGCGACGGTGGCCGAGAGCGCGTAGTCCAGGCCAACCGCGCGCGAGGCCAGCAGCGAGCCGAGCCACATCAGCGCGAAGTACGCCAGCAGGGGTAGCGCGATCCGGGCCACGTCGAGCGGTCGGGAGAGGATCTCGTCGCCCTGCAGGGCGAACAGCAGCACGATGGTGAACAGCAGCCCGTACAGCGCCCAAGGCCCGAGCCTCGGCAGGAACCGCTCTGCGTACCAGGTGCGCCCCTTGGCGCGCTCACCGACGTACCGGGTGAGGAACCCGGCGGCCAGCGGGATCCCGAGGAACACCAGCACGCTCACGAAGATCGCCCACACGGAGAACTCCGCCGAGGTGGTCGGTAGGCCCAGCCAGCTCGGCAGGACCTGCAGGTAGAACCAGCCCAGCGCGGAGAAGGCGATGACCTGGAACACCGAGTTGACCGCGACCAGGACCGCGGCGGCCTCGCGGTCGCCGCAGGCGAGGTCGTTCCAGATCAGCACCATCGCGATGCAGCGGGCCAACCCGACGATGATCAGGCCTGTCCGGTACTCGGGGAGGTCGGGCAGCAACAGCCACGCCAGCGCGAACATGAGCGCAGGGCCGAGCACCCAGTTGAGCACCAGGGAGAGGGCCATCAGCCGCTTGTTGGCCGTGACGCGGTGGGTCTCGTCGTACCGGACCTTGGCCAGCACCGGGTACATCATCACGAGCAGGCCCAAGGCGATGGGCAGCGACACCGACCCGATCTTCACCGCTTCGAGGGCCGGGGCCAGGCCCGGCACGAGGCGTCCGAGCAGCAGCCCGACCGCCATCGCGGCGATGATCCACACCGGGAGGAACCGGTCCAGGACGCTCATCTTCGCGGCCACGGTCGCGTGGGCTGCCGAGTGGGTTTGGGTGGGCGCCACGATCGCACCTCTCATATCGACGACGTTCGATCCTCATCCTTCCCGACTGCATCGACACCTGTCAATATGGCGGCTACACTGGCCGGATGGCACGCGCGGCACTGGACCTCAGCAATCTCGTCATCGAGGCCGAGACGTGTGCCACGGCGGCCCCCGACGTGATGCCCGCCGAGCGCGCCGGTTGCCTCGCCGACACGTTCAAGGCGCTGGCCGACCCGACCCGGGTGCGGCTCCTGGCGCACCTGGCCGCCTCCCCGGACGGCACGGCCTGCGCCTGCCACCTCCCGGACGCCCTGGGTATCAGCCAGCCCACCCTCTCCCACCACTTGAAGAAGCTCACCGAGGCCGGGCTGGTCACGCGCGAGCAGCGTGGGCGCTGGGCCCACTACACCGTGGTGAGGAACGTCCTCGATGTCGCGCGGGACTTCCTCGGCGAATCCACCGAGGGCCCTCGCTGCTGCTGACCGACGCCGACTTCTCCGGGATCGCATTGGCGCACGTCGATATGGGCTACCCTAGGGCTATATCGATGAGCGTCAATTAGTCACTGGGAGGGGCCATGGCCGTCATCCGCGTCTTCGAACCCGCACTGTGCTGCAACACCGGTGTGTGTGGCACCGACGTCGACGAGAGCCTGGTCCGGTTCACCGCGGACCTGAACGCCGTGAAAGGCGAGGGCGTCGACATCGCCCGGGCCAACCTGGCGACCGATCCGGCGGCCTTCGCGGCGAACCCGATCGCGGTGGCCTTCGTCCAGACCGTCGGCTCCGCCGGCCTGCCCCTGACCGTGGTGGACGACATCACCGTGCTCACCGGCCGCTACCCCACGCGCGAGGAGCTGCAGCAGTGGGCGGGCGTCACACCGGCACTGCGCATCGAATTGCCCCTGTCCACCGCCGGTGGTTGTGGCGGCTCCACCGGCTGCTGCTGATTCCCCACCGAGCCAGAAGGAGACCCGGCCATGCGCTTCCTCGACAACCCGCCCCGCCACCTGTTCTTCACCGGCAAGGGGGGCGTGGGCAAGACCAGCATCGCGTGCGCCAGCGCGGTGGTGCTGGCCCGGCGCGGGAAGCGCGTGCTGCTGGTCAGCACCGACCCCGCGAGCAACGTGGGGCAGGTCTTCGGCACAGCGATCGGCAACCGGGTCACCGCCATCACGCAGGTCCCCGGCCTGTCCGCCATCGAGATCGACCCCGCCCAGGCAGCCGCCGACTACCGGGAGCAGATCCTGGCGCCCGTGCGTCCGCTGCTGCCCCCCGTCGAGATCGCGGCCATCACCGAACAGCTGTCCGGCTCCTGCACCACCGAGATCGCCTCGTTCAACGAGTTCACCATGCTGCTCGCCGACCCCACCGAGACCGCGGGCTTCGACCACGTCATCTTCGACACGGCCCCCACGGGGCACACCATCCGGCTGCTGCAACTGCCCGGCAGCTGGACGAGCTTCCTCGACCAGGGCAAGGGCGACGCCTCGTGCCTGGGCCCGATGAGCGGGCTGGAGAAGAACCGTGCCACGTATCGCGCGGCCGTGCAGGCCCTGACCGATCCAGGCACGACCCGGTTGGTGCTGGTCGCCCGCGCCCAGGCCAGCACCCTCAGGGAGGTCGCCCGCACCCACGACGAGCTCTCTGCACTCGGCATCCGCCCGACCCACCTCGTCCTCAACGGCGTCCTGCCCCCCAGCCCCGCGGGAGACTCCCTCCACCAAGCGATCCGCGACCGCGAGCAACAGGTTCTCGCGAACCTGCCCGCCACCCTGACCGGGCTGGCCAGGGACGAGATCGCCCTCAAACCGACCAACATGGTCGGCCTGCCCGCCCTCGAGCACCTGTTCTCGGACGACCTCCCCGCCGGCGAGGCGCCGGAGGCACTGTTGGTCGGTGGGGACGCTCCGGCCGGACTGTCCTCGCTGATCGACGACCTCGAGGCCCAAGGCCACGGGCTGGTGATGACGATGGGAAAGGGCGGCGTCGGCAAGACCACGATCGCGGCCGCCATCGCGGTGGCACTCGCCGAACGGGGCCACCGCGTCCACCTCACGACCACTGACCCCGCCGCCCACCTGAGCGCCACCCTCGAGGCCGGCGTGGCCAACCTCACCGTCGACGCCATCGACCCTGAACAGGCCACGCAGGCCTACCGGGACCGCGTGATGGCCACCAAGGGCAAGAACCTGGACGACGCCGGCCGAGCCGCGCTGCTGGAGGACCTGATGAGCCCCTGCACCGAGGAGGTCGCCGTCTTCCAGGAGTTCAGTCGTGCGGTGAACCAGGCCCGGACGCAGTTCGTCGTCATGGACACCGCACCCACCGGCCACACGCTGCTCCTCATGGACGCCACCGGCTCCTACCACCGCGACATCATGCGCCACCTCGACGAGAGCCAACGGACGCGGAACACCACGCCCCTGATGCGCCTCCAGGATCCCGGGCACACCAGGATCATCATCGTCACCCTGCCCGAGACCACCCCCATCCTGGAGGCCGAGGAACTCGTCGAGGACCTCGAGCGCGCCCACATCCACCCCTGGGCATGGGTCGTCAACAACTCGCTCAGCGCCGCCGCGCCCACCTCGCCGTTCCTCGTCCGTCGAGCCAACAACGAGGCCGAACACCTCAACCGAGTGCGCGCCATCGCCCCCAGGGTCGCGGTCGTGCCCCTCCAGTCGCGGGAGCCCATCGGCGTCCCGGCCCTCGAGGACCTGGTCCGGCCGCAGGAGGTCCTGGCCGCTCGGTAGCGTTGAGCCACCAAGGCTGGGTTCGTGTGGGCCATCCCCACACCTTCTGGTGCACGGTGGCGACCCTGTTCCACGAGGCGGGAATCCACTCCGGCAAGCGGTACACGCAGACCCACCCTCGACGGTGACTGGCTGGGTCAGCAGCGAGTTGGGTTGACATCTGGTCTGTGGTCCCGGGTGGGGATCGAGCGCCGTTACCGCCCAGTTTTCGAGCGCCGTCGACACATGCCCACCGCGTCCGGGTGGGCACGTTCGCAGCACCAACACGCGACAACCTTGCCAACTGCGTTAACGATCGCCTGTGACAGGAGTAGGGTCGGTGAACGCGCCACGTGCGCACCACACCAACCACCATCCACCGGCAGCGGAGCCGACCTGTCTTCGCTGCCCGGAAAGCTGTCATGACCAAGTCCCTTACCGTTGGCCCACCCGTCCGGCTCATCATCCTGTTCACGCTGCCCTTGTTGTTGGGCAATCTCTTCCAGCAGCTCTACGCCGTCGCCGACACCCTCGTCGTCGGACGCCTCCTCGGCGTCGACGCCCTGGCCGCGGTCGGGGCGTCCGGGAGCTTGCAGTTCCTGCTCTTCGGCTTCGCGATGGGCGCGTCGACGGGCATGGGCATCCCCGTCGCGCGCGCATTCGGCAGCGGGGACCTGCGCGCCACGCGCCGGGCCGTCGCGGCCGGGGCGATCGTGGCCGGGCTCATCGCGCTCGCGATCACCCTGGTCGGCACCCTCGGCTCGCACGCCCTACTCAGCCTGCTGGGCACGCCCGCCGAACTCATGCCGGACGCCCAGACCTTCTTGTCTGTCTTCTTCGCCGGCAGCGTGGTCACGGTGGGGTTCAACTTCCTCAGCTCGATGATTCGCGCCCTGGGTGACTCCCGGACGCCCCTGGTCTTCCTGATCATCGCCAGCGTCCTCAACGTGGGGCTCGTCCTGCTGTTCATCGCGGTATTCCGGTGGGGTGTGGGCGGCGCCGCCCTGGCGACCGTGGCCGCCCAGGGCATCTCGGTGGCGCTGTGCCTGGTGCTGATCGGGTTCCGCATCCCCCAGTTGCGTCTGCGCGCGGCTGACTGGCGAGTCGGGAGGGTTGAACTCGGCGAAGCTGCGCGCCTGGGCCTCAGCATGGGCTTCCAGATGTCGGTGATCGCCATCGGCGCGGCCGTGCTGCAGTACGGCATCAACTCCCTCGGCAC
This sequence comes from Propioniciclava sinopodophylli, assembly GCF_004324755.1. Taxonomy (GTDB): domain Bacteria; phylum Actinomycetota; class Actinomycetes; order Propionibacteriales; family Propionibacteriaceae; genus Propioniciclava; species Propioniciclava sinopodophylli. The sequence continues at coordinate 47,527 of NZ_SDMQ01000006.1, read as the reverse complement.
GGACGCCGTGGCCGCCTTCACCGCTGCGCTGCGGGTCGACCAGGTTGCCGTGATCCCGCTCGCGTCGGTGGGCGTGGCGATCAGCACCTACGTGGCCCAGAACCGGGGCGCCGGCCAGTGGTGGCGGATCCGCTACGGCGTGCGGCAGACCGCGTTGATGGCGATGGGGTTGTCGCTGGTGCTGAGCTTGGCGATCCTGCTGTTCGGGACTGACTTGGCCGGGCTGTTCGTCGGCCCGGGCGAGCATCGCGTGGTCGCGATGGCCCATGAGTACCTGGTGATCAACGGGTCGCTGTACTGGGTGCTGGCGCTGCTGTTCGTGTGGCGCGGTGCGCTGCAGGGCATGGGCTCGACCTGGGTACCGACCGTCGCGGGCGTGATGGAGTTGCTGGCCCGCGCTGCTGTCGGGCTGATGTTGGTCGCGCCATTGGGATTCTTGGGCGTGACGTTGGCAGCGCCCTTGGCCTGGGTGGGCGCGTTGGTCCCGCTCGCGGCGGCGTGGTTCCTGCAACGGCGCCGGTTGGTGCTGGCCGAGCGTGCGCTGGCCGAGGCCGAGGCGACCGGGGTGTTGGAGCCGGTTGCGAGCTGCCGGGGGTGAGGCCGCTTCGAGCAGCGTCTGCGGCAGCGCCTCGAACCCGGGTCCGGTCTCGATCTTGAGGATGATCCCGGTTGTGTCCTGTCGGCGCATCGGGACGCGCAACCGACGGGACGCAAGCCGCGGGACGCAATCGGCGCACCCCCGCACTGTGGAGTAGAGTCGGCCAAGCTCCCACGCCGTGGGGGTGTCGTGGAGGGCAGTGAAGTCCGGTGAGAACCCGGCGCTGTACCGCAACTGTGGAACCGACCACCGAGTCGGTCGAGCCAGGTCACCTCCGCCACGACCACGCAACTTGTCCTCGGACGAAGGGACAGTTCGTGCAGCAGGGCCTCCGCCCGTTGCGGCCGACGACTTCGTCCTCCGCACCGAATACGGAGGATCACCCATGCACCACTCATCCGCACCCCTGTCGCGCAGGGTCTGGCTGGGCGCCGTCGCGCTCTTGCTCGCCCTCGCCGGCTGCACCCCCATGTCGGCGCCGGCCCCCGCGGGCACCCCGGCCAACACCGCCGCTACGACCCCGGCCGTGAGCGCCGCGGCCTTCCCCGTCGAGGTGACCAGCGGTGCCGCCGACAGCACCACGAAGGTGACGATCGACAAGTTGCCCGAAGCGATCGTCTCCCTCAGCCCCACCGCCACCGAGACCCTCTTCGCGATCGGCGCGGGCCCGCAGGTCAAGGCCGTCGACGACCAGTCCGACTACCCGGCCGAGGCGCCGCGCACCGACCTGTCTGGCTTCAAGCCGAACGTCGAGGCGATCCTCGCTCAGTCCCCCGACCTGGTCGTCACCGCCAGCAAGGACGCCGACCTCGTCGCCAGCCTCGCAAAGGCCTCCGTGCCCACCCTCGTGGTGCCCAGCGCGAAGACGTTCGAGGAGGCCTACGGCCAGATCGAGCGCATCGGTGCCGCGACCGGGCACACGTCCGAGGCGGCGACGCTCATCAGCAGCATGAAGCAACGGATCGACGCCGCGGTCGCCAAGGCCCCGAACCTGTCGGGCGTGACCTACTTCCACGAGCTCGACCCGGCCCTCTACACGGTGACGGGCAACACGTTCATCGGGGCCGTGTACTCCCTGTACGGACTCACCAGCATCGCCGACGCCACCGCCGCGGCCGGCGACGACTACCCGCAGCTGTCGGAGGAGTACGTCGTCAGCGCCAACCCCGACCTCATCCTGCTGGCCGACAGCCAGTGCTGCAGCGTCACGCCCGAGCTCGTCGCGCAGCGCCCGGGTTGGGCGGGCATCCGTGCCGTCGAGCAGAAGCAGGTCATCGTGCTCGATGAGGACATCGCCAGCCGGTGGGGTCCGCGCGTGGCCGACTTCGTCGAGAACCTGGGCGAGGTCGTCTCCACGCTGGAGCTCGCCAAGGCATGACCACCTCGCGCACGGTCGAATCCACCGACCACCCCGGGGTCACCGTCCCCACCGCCATCCGGGCCTGGTCCCGGTGGCGGTGGGTGCGGCCCAGCCGGTGGGTCCTGGCCTCGATCGTGCTGGCCGGCGCCCTGCTCCTGGGCGCCCTCGTGGGCCCCGCGGGCCTGACCGCACGCAGCGTGCTGCTCGAACTCGTCGGGGCCCTGCCCGGTGTCCACGTCGACTCGGGCCTGACGGCCCAGCAGCAGGCGATCCTGTGGCAGATCCGGTTGCCGCGCGTCGTGCTCGGCGCGCTGGTGGGGGCGAGCCTGGCTGTGTCGGGCGCGGCCTACCAAGGCGTGTTCCGCAACCCCTTGGCCGATCCCTACCTGCTGGGCGTCTCCGCGGGTGCCGGGCTCGGGGCAACCTTGGCGATCGTGCAGGGTGGGGCCGGCTTGCCGTTCGTCGTGCCGCTGCTCGCCTTCGGCGGTGGGCTGCTCGCCGTGGCGGCCACCTACGCGCTGGGCAACACCGTCGGCGGAGGACGCACCTCAGCCGTGATCGTGCTGGCCGGCGTCGCGGTGGCCGCGTTCTTCAGCGCCGTCCAGAACTTCGTGCAGCAGCGCTTTGACGACTCGCTGCTGGCGGTCTACTCCTGGATGCTCGGCCGCCTGAGCACCAACGGCTGGACCGACGTGGTCATGGTCCTGCCTCCGGTCGCCCTCAGCTGGGCCCTGTTGTTGCTGCACCGCCGCACCCTTGACGTGCTGGCCGTCGGCGACGTCGAGGCCGCCAGCCTGGGCGTCGACGTGGCCCGCGTGCGGCTCACCTTGGTGCTCATCGCGACGCTCGGCACGACGTCGGTCGTGGCCGTGAGCGGGCTCATCGGGTTCGTCGGCATCATCGTCCCCCATGCGGTGCGCATCGTGTTCGGGGCCTCGCACCGGCTGCTGCTGCCGCTGTCGATGACCTTCGGCGCGGCGTTCCTGGTGCTGGCCGACGTGGTGGCCCGCTCAGCCGTCGCGCCCGCCGAACTCCCGATCGGCGTGGTGACCGCGCTGGTGGGCGCGCCTTTCTTCCTCGTCGTGCTGCGCCGCAACAAGGTGGCTGCATGACCCCCGCGAGCACGACCAACCCCACGAGCGCCGACGTGCTGAGCTGCCGTGGGGTCGGGGTCCACCGGGGCGACAACGCCGTGGTCAGCGACCTCACCATGACCGTCCGCACCGGCGAGTGGGTGGCGCTGGTCGGACCCAACGGCGCCGGCAAGACCTCCCTCCTGCACGCGGTCGCCGGGCTTCTGCCCGCCACGGGCGAGCTGCGCGTCGACGGCCACCACCCGATGGCCCTGGGCCGCCGCGCCCTGGCCCGGGTGGTGGCGCTCATGCCGCAGCGCCCCGTGGTCCCGCCCGGCATGTCGGCGCGCCACCTCATCGCCCTGGGCCGGACACCCTACCTCGGCCGGTTCGCCACCGAGTCGGCCGCCGACCGGGACGCCGTCGACCACGAGATCGCCCGCCTGGGTCTGGCCGGGTTCGCCGACCGACCGGCCGACCAACTCTCGGGCGGTGAACTGCAACGGTGCATCCTGGCGCGCGCCCTGTGCCAGCAACCCCGCCTGCTGCTGCTCGACGAACCGACCAGCGCCCTCGACATCGGCCACCAGCAGACCGTGCTCGACCTCGTCGACGAACTGCGCGCCGAACGCGGCCTGACCGTGCTGGCCGCCATGCACGACCTCACCCTCGCCGCGCAGTACGCCGACCGGATGGTGCTGCTCGACCAGGGCCGCGTGGTGCACGACGGCCCGCCCGCCGACGTGTTGAGCGCGGCCCGTCTGGGCGCCACCTACGGTGCGCGCGTCGAGGTGCTCGACCGGCCGGCAGGGCCCGCGGTCGTCCCGATCCGTGCGACGCAACCCCCGCACCCGCGTGCCGCACATCGACCCGACCAGCTTGGAGGAACCCGATGAGCTCCGATGCCCTGCCCGTCCACCATCCGCCGCGCGAGCGCCGCAACGTCGACTCGCTGCTGATCGTCAACACCGGCGACGGCAAGGGCAAGTCGACCGCGGCCTTCGGCACGCTGATGCGCTCGGTCGCCCGCGGGTGGCCGGTGTGCGTGGTGCAGTTCATGAAGTCGGGCCAGTGGCGCGTCGGCGAGGCCGAGGTCGCCCGCCGGCTCGGCGTCACCTGGCTCACCCACGGCGACGGGTTCACCTGGGAGAGCGACGACCTGGACCGCTCGGCCGGCATCGCGCGCGAGGCCTGGCGGATCGCATCGCAGGTGTTGGCCTCTGGGGAGTACCGGCTCGTGATCCTCGACGAGGTGACCTACCCCATGAACTACGGCTGGGTGGACACCGCCGCGGTCATCGAGGCCCTGCGCTCGCGGTTCGCCACCACCAACGTCATCTGCACCGGCCGCAACGCCCCCGCGGAGTTGGTCGACCTGGCCGACACGGTCACCGAGATGCGCAACGTCAAGCACGCCTACCAAACAGGTGTGCGTGCCCGGCGCGGCATCGACTTCTGACGCAGCGTCCGGGTTGGCTCTGGGCCGCCGTGCCCGGGCAACTAGCCTGACCCCATGGCCACACGACCAAGCGACAGCGAACTGGAACACCTACGGGCGGCGGTGGCCGCACCCGGGCGCCGCACGATGGCCCGCAGCGAGGTGCACGGCTGGAACCGCCGTTGGTCAGGCAACGACACCGACATCCTCGACCGCCACCTCCAGCGCACCGGCGTCGCCCGCTTCTCCCGAACCGCCGACGACCGCTACATCCGCTGCTTCGATGCCCAGGACCGCCTCGTCATGGTCATCGCCCCGGGCTACGTCGTGTTCGAGGGCCCGTGGGCGAACCACGAATGCGACCCCGAGTGGCTCGGGATCGCCCTGTCGACGCTGGGCGCGTCCGCCTCCGCACCCCGAACGCCGACGTCGCGGTCGCAGTCGCCCCGAGCCACCACCCCGCGGACGCCGACCCGTAGCACCCCAGAACCCAAGTTCTGTCCGCGCTGCTTCCTGCAGCTCACGACCACGGGCGCTTGCGGGAACTGCGACTGAGGCCGGTCCGACCCAGCAGCAGAAGTCGGGCCCCGCCTGCTAGTCGAGGCGGGGCCCGTATCGGTTGGGGTGGGTGGTCAGTGCTTCTCGAGCTCCCCGGCCTCGTCGGTCGCACCGGTGTAGGCCAGCGCCACCTCGAGGTCGTAGGCGGTCTCGCGGTGCTCGGACAGGTCGATGCCGCCGACCTCGTCCTCCGGCGCGATGCGGAAGCCCATGGTCTTGTGGATCGCGAAGGCGATCAGCGCGGTCACGGCCACGGTGTAGACGGTGGTGACCAGCACGGCCACGACCTGCGAGGTCATGATCGAGAAGCCGCCGCCGTAGAGGAGGCCGGCTCGGCCGTCCTCCTGCGCCACGGCCAACAGGCCGATGGCGAGTGTGCCCCAGAGGCCGGCGACAAAGTGCAGGCCGACCACGTCGAGGGAGTCGTCGATGCCGAGCTTGAACTTCACGTTGACCGCGAAGCAGCAGATGGCGCCGGCGACGGCGCCGATGATGAGCGCGCCCAGCGGGGTGACGAAGGCACAGGCCGGGGTGATCGCGACCAGGCCGGCCACGATGCCAGAGGCGGCTCCGATGGAGGTCATGCGACCGTCCCGCAGCTGCTCGGCGAACAGCCAGGCCACCAGGGCGGCACCCGGTGCGACGAGGGTGTTGACCCAGATCAGTCCGCCCTCGGCGAGGGAGCCCGCGGCGCCACCGTTGAAGCCGAACCAACCGAACCACAGCAGCGCGGCGCCCAGCATCACGAAGGGGACGTTGTGCGGCTTGTGCAGCGACGGCGCGAAGCCGGCGCGGCGTCCGATCATCACGGCCAGGACGAGCGCGGCCAGACCGGCCGCCATGTGCACCACGAGGCCACCGGCGAAGTCGAGGGCCTCACCGACGACCGAACCGATCGCGCCGTCGGCCCCGAGCAGACCGCCACCCCAGACCATGTAGGCCAGCGGGGCGTAAACGAGGGTGACCCAGAGCGGGACAAAGACCATCCACGCCTTGAAGCGGGCACGGTCGGCCACCGCTCCCGAGATGAGGGCGACCGTGATGATCGCGAAGGTCGAGCCGTAGCCGACGCCGACCAGGTCCTCACCGGGCAGGTTCTGCAGGCCGAAGGCGGTGATCGGGTCGGCCACGATCCCGGCGATGCTGGTGCCGCCGCCGCTCATCGAGTAGCCCCACAGGACCCACACCACCGCGACGAGCCCCATCGCGCCGAAGCTCATCATCATCATGTTGATCGCCGAACGAGCTCGCGACAGCCCGCCGTAGAAGAACGCCAGACCCGGCGTCATCAGCAGGACGAGGGCCGCGGAGACCATCACCCAGACCTGGGATGCCACCCCCCACATCGCTTCCGTTTCCATCTCCTTGGACCTTTCTCACGTGACCGCTCCCGCGGCTGTCGTCGTTCCCGCCCCCACGGGGCGCCGAGGCCCATCTCACGGGATCGGTGTTTCACGCAGGTGCGCGTTCCGCGTCGGCCGTGTTACGGCGTGCAACGATCACGCAACGGCGGCGACGAGACGGCCGACAGCTCCCTCAGTCGGTGCGGCGCGGGGAGCCGGCGAGCCAGCGCAACCCGACGCCCGTGACAAGGGCGAACGCCAGCGCGAGCACGGCCGCCATGGCCAGCGAGCCGGTGAGGGCGCCGTCGGCGGTGGCGGGGTCCATGACCTGGCGGGCGACCCAGGCGATGCCCAGGCCGGTCGCGGCGGCGACGACCGTGAGCGGGATCCACAGCCAGGCCTTGCGCACGACCCGGCGCAGCAGCAGCCACTGCAGCGCCGGGACGGCGATGACGAGCACGACGGCGCCGGCCAGCAAGGCCGCCAGCACGCGGCGCGAGGCCAGGTTGAGCGGCTCACCGAGCTGCTCGAGGGTGACTGGCAGCATGCCCACCGCCCACGCCACCATCGCGCCGGCGCTGGTGACGAGCGTCCAGCCGGCGCGCGGCACGGCGACCGCCGTCCCGCTCAGCGCTCCGGCCTGGGCGGCCCCGAGCACCAGCCCCATGACCGCGCCCGCGAGCGCGACCGTGGGGTAGGTGAGCCACGGCGGGGTGCCGAGCCGTTCGGCGAGCAGGAACCCGAAGGCCGGTGCGAAGAGGCTCAGCAGCCCGCCGAGGGTGACCAGCACCACCCACCAGCCCAGCCCGAACGGGCGGGGCTGCACCGCCCTTGTCGCTCCCATGGTTGCCTAGGTTATGGCGTTCCAGAGCTGGTAGACACCCATGATGACGAAGAGCACCGCGGTGATGCCCAGGCCTCGCCCACGGCGTCCGGCCCGTGGCCGACAAAGGCGGACGCCCGCGCCCACCTGCACGAGCGACGCAGGACGCTGGGAGGCGACCCCGGCGACGGAACTGTCGGCGGCTCGTGCCAGAGTGGACGCATGACGCAACGGGAGTTCTGGGCCGAGGAGCCGCCAGCCGACTTGGACGACCTCCCACCGGATCCGCAGGATGCGTGGCTCCCACCGGACGCCGAGGCGACGACTCCCCCGCCCACCCGGCGTCCGACGCGACCCGAAACGCGCCCCGTGTCCCCGGCGCCGGCGGTGGACCGCGGCGCCGAGGGCCTGCGCGAGGAGGCGGTGGCCGTCCTGCGCGACCTGACCGGACGCCCCGACGCCGAGTTCCACCCCGGCCAGTTCGAGGCCATCGAGGCGCTGGTCGCCCGGCACGAACGGGCGTTGGTGGTGCAGCGGACGGGCTGGGGCAAGTCGGCGGTCTACTTCATCGCGGCGCTGTTGCAGCGCCGCGCGGGCGCCGGACCGGCCCTGATCGTGTCGCCCCTGCTGGCGCTGATGCGCGACCAGGTCGCGGCGGCCGAACGCGCGGGCGTCCGGGCGGCGGCGATCAACTCCGCCAACGTGACCGAATGGCGCCAGATCGAGCAGCACCTGGCAGACGACGACGTGGACGTGCTGTTCGTCTCCCCCGAGCGGCTGGTGAACCCGAGGTTCCGGGCCGAGCAGCTGCCGACCTTGGTCGCCCGGTGCGGGCTGCTGGTGATCGACGAGGCGCACTGCATCAGCGACTGGGGCCACGACTTCCGGCCCGACTACCGGCGCATCCGCGACCTGATCGCCGAGCTGCCGGCGTCCGTGCCGGTGCTGGCCACGACCGCGACCGCCAACGAGCGCGTGGTCGCCGATGTGGCCGAGCAGATGGCCGCGGGCGGCCACGAGGTGTTCACCCTGCGGGGCCCGCTGGCACGGGAGTCGCTGCGGCTCGGCGTCCTCGAGCTCGGCACCCCGGCGCGGCGGCTCGCCTGGCTCGCCGAACACCTGGACGCGCTGCCCGGAAGCGGCATCGTCTACTGCCTGACCGTGTCCGCGGCGGAGGACGCCGCCGCGCTGCTGGCCAAGGCCGGCCACCGCGTGCTCCCCTACACCGGCCGCACGGACGCCGCCGAGCGCGAGGCCGCCGAGGGGGCGTTGAAGCGCAACGAGGTGAAGGCTCTGGTGGCGACCTCGGCCCTCGGCATGGGGTTCGACAAGCCCGACCTCGGCTTCGTCGTGCACGTCGGCGCTCCCAGCTCGCCGGTGGCGTACTACCAGCAGGTCGGCCGCGCGGGCCGCGCGACGGCGAGCGCCGACGTCCTGCTGCTGCCGGGCACGGAGGACCGGGACATCTGGCACTGGTTCGCCACCAACGCGATGCCGACCCAGGCGAAGGCGGACGCCGTGCTCGGGGCCCTCGGCGAGGCGGGCGGCCCGCTGTCGGTGGCGGCGCTGGAGGCGCGGGTCGACATCCGGCGCAGCCCGCTGGAGCTGCTGCTCAAGGTGCTCGCCGTCGACGGGGCGGTCGAGTACGTCCAGGGCGGCTGGGTCTCGACCGGGGCCCCGTGGGTCTACGACACCGAGCGCTACGAGCGGGTCGCCGCCGCCCGGGTCGCCGAGCAGGACGCCATGCTGGCCTACCAGCGGCTGGGCACCGACAAGGCGCGACCGGGCGAGCAGTGCCGCATGGCCTTCCTCACCTCGGCGCTGGACGACCCGCACACGACTCCGTGCGGGCGGTGCGACGTGTGCACCCGACCGTGGTTCCCGACCGAAGTGACCGTCGGCACGCTCGACCGGGCCAAGGAGACCCTCGACCACGTCGGCGTGCCGCTGGCCCCGCGCGCGCTGTGGCCCACCGGGCTCGACACGCTGGGCCTGCTCGTCGACGGCCGCCCCGTGAAGGGCAAGATCCCGCCCGAGGAGCAGGTCGCGCAGGGGCGCGTCGTCGCACGGCTCACCGACCTCGGCTGGGGCGGACGCCTGCGCGACCTGTTCGCCACCGACACCGGGGGCCGGGCGGTCGACGCCGAGGTGCCCCCGGAGCTGGGCCGCGCGGTCGTGCGCGTGCTGGCCGGCTGGGACTGGGATGCCCGCCCCGCCGCCGTGGTGTGGGTGCCGAGCCTCGGGCGCCCTCGGCTGGTGCAGTCGCTGGCCACGGGCGTCGCCGCGGCAGGCCGGCTGGAGTTGCTGGGCCCGCTGGAGCTGGTGCCGTCCGCGGAGCCGTTGCGGGGCTCGACCAACTCGGCCTACCGGGTGCGCGACGTGTGGGGTCGGTTCACCGTGCCGCCGGCGATGGCCGAGCGCCTCGCCGCGCTCGAGGGCCCGGTGCTGCTGATCGACGACCTCGTCGACTCGCGCTGGACGATGACGGTCGCCGGGCGCCTGCTACGCCGGGCCGGGGCGGACGCCGTCCTGCCGCTCGCGCTCGCGTCGGTGGGGTGACGCCCGGCCCCTGATCGGTGCCGGTCAGGGGATGTAGCGCATCGGGTCGACGGGCGTCCCGTTCTCGTAGACCTGCAGGTGCAGGTGGCAGCCGGTCGACAGGCCGGTCGTGCCGACGTAGCCGATGAGCTGGCCCATGTCGACGCGCTGGCCCGTGCTCACGGCCATCCGCGACTGGTGGGCGTACCCGGTCATCAGCGACTTGCCGCCGATGACGCCGTGGTCGATGACCACGTAGTTGCCGAAGCCGCCCTGCCAGCCGGCCTTCACGACCGTGCCCGACTGGGCCGCGTACAGCGGGACGCCGCAGGCGGCACCCCAGTCGTTGCCGTTGTGCGCGCGCCAGTACTTCAGGATCGGGTGGAACCGGGGGCCGAACGGCGAGCCCGGGCGCGCCAGCACCGGCCGGATGAAGCCGTGCCGGCTGAGGATCATCTGCGGCCCGTCGTTGACCAGCGGGTACGTCTTCGGGTCGCTGGACACCACGCCCATCGCCACGAGGCGGACGATGTCCTCGCGCGATCCGCCCCGGGCGAGCTGCTCTGCGGCGCGGCTGGCCACCTCGCCCTGCACCTTCGCCTCCTCGGCGAGCAGGGACTGGTAGGCGACGTTGTCTGCGTCCAGCGCCCTCTGGGCCTCGGTGCGGAACGCCTCGTTGCGTGTCACGAGCGCGGCCACCTCGGACTCCTGCGCGACCGCGGAGCGCTCCAGCCGGGTGATGCGGGCGACGTTGTCGGCGCTGCGACGCTTGTCGGCGGCCACCTTCGCCTCGATGGCCGCCTGGGCGGCCTCGGCGTCCGCGAGGCGACGCTCGAGGACCTTCAGCTCGTCCATCCGCTGGGCGGTGGAGTCGAAGATCGTGGTGTCCCACTGGAGGCGCTGGCCGATCTCGCTGGGGTTGCGCCCCCCGAGCACCACGACGATGCCGGCGAGGTTGGTCTGGCGTTGGTAGGCGTCCCGGGCGGCGCTGCTGATGAGCTTCTGCTGCTCGGCCACGTGGTCGCGCGCCTGCGCGGTCTCCGCCTGCGCTGTGCGCAGCAGGGCCCGCTGGCGGCGCAGCTCTTCGGCCAGCTCGTCGTCGAGGCGCTCGGCCTCGACGAGGTCGGCGCGCGTCCTGTCCAGTGCGGCGCGCGCCTCGTCGAGCTGCCGCTGGGACGCCTCGAGCGCGGCCTCGGCGTCCGCCAACTCGGAGCTGTGCTCGTCGATCGCGGCGCGGCTCTGTTCGAGCTCGCGGGCGATCTGGGCGTGTCGGTCGGACAACGGGTCGGCGCTCGCGGGCAGCACGGCGCCCCACAGGAGGGCGATGCTGGCGGCTCCGGCAGCGAGCGCGCGGACGGCGCGTCGGCCGGGAGCCGTGGAGCAGGCGGAGGAAGGCACCTGTCGCACGTACGGTCCCCTATCGGATCGGTTGGCGTGCTGCCGAGGTTACGGGCGACGCGCGCGCGATCCCGGCCGGACGCGCCGGGGGATGAGCTTTCACAGCCATGGCGGGCGCTGCGGCGAGCGTGCAGACTTGGGGGCACATCCACCGCAGGAGGAACCATGACCGACTCCACCGGCCCACTCGACGAACTGCGCGACAACCTCACCGGCTCGGCTGCCGGCGACTACGCCCCCCGCATCGACGGCGACTCGGTCGCCGACACCCAGGTTCCCTCGGACGCCGACGTCAGCCCCCTCGACCGCCCCGCGGACGAGGAGAAGGTCGCCGTCCGCGAGGAGGACTCGGACGGGGCGCCGGAACTCTGATCCTCCTCGACGATCTGGCCCAGGCCTCCGAGCGGGTCGCCGCGACCCGGTCGCGCTCGCAGAAGGTCGCGCACCTCGCCGAGGTGCTCGGCCGTGCGGACGCCGCCGAGGTCGAGGTGGCCGCCACCTACCTGGGCGGGGCGATCCGCCAGCGGCGCACCGGCGTCGGCTGGCGCGCATTCGCCACGCCGGCTCCCGCGGCGTCCGACCCCACGCTGACCGTGCTGGAAGTGGACGCCGCCCTCGCCCACCTGGCCACCCTGTCCGGCCCGGGCTCGCAGGCCGCGCGCACCGAGGCCCTGGCCGACCTGCTCGGGCGGGCGACCGAGCGCGAGCAGCGCTACCTCGCGGCCCTGGTCACCGGGGACCTTCGGCAGGGCGCGCTCGCCGGACTGCTCGTCGAAGCGATCGCGAAGGCGGCCGGAGTGGCGCTGGCCGAGGTGCGGCGTGCCGCCATGCTGGCCGGGTCGATCCCCGCCGTCGCGCTCACGGCGCTGACCGAGGGGGCCGAGGGCTTGGCCGTGTACCGGGTGCGGGTCTTCACCCCCGTGCTGCCGATGCTCGCGGCGTCCGCCCCGACTGTCGCCGACGCGCTGGAGAAGGCCGCACCCGGGCGTCCGGTGGCGGTGGAGGCCAAGCTCGACGGCATCCGCATCCAGGCCCACAAACGCGGTGACGAGGTGCGTCTTTACACGCGCTCGCTCGACGAGGTGACCGAGCGGTTCCCCGCGGTGGCCGACGTCGTGCGCGCCATCGACGCCGACACCCTCATCGCCGACGGCGAGGCCCTCGCGCTGGACGCCGACGGGCGCCCCCGCCTCTTCCAGGACACCGCCTCGGGCGCCGCGGGCGGGCTGACGCCCTACTTCTTCGACGCGCTGCTGCTCGACGGCGAACCCTTGCTGGACCTGCCACTGTCCGAGCGTCTGGCGCGGCTGGCCGAGCGGGTGCCCGCCCGGCACATGGTGCAGCGCACGGTCACCGACCAGCCCGCCGTCGCGCAGGCCTTCACCGACCACGTGCTCGTCCAGGGCCATGAGGGCGTCGTGGTCAAGGACGTCGACGCCCCCTACGACGCCGGACGCCGCGGCTCGGCCTGGGTCAAGGTCAAGCCCGTCCACACGCTCGACCTGGTGGTGCTGGCCGTCGAGTGGGGGTCGGGACGCCGCCGGGGCTGGCTGTCCAACATCCACCTGGGGGCGCGTGATGGGGCCGGCGGGTTCGTGATGCTCGGCAAGACCTTCAAGGGCATGACCGACGAGATGCTGCGCTGGCAGACCGGACGGTTCCTCGCGCTGGAGACCCACCGCGAGGGGCACGTGGTGTTCGTCCGCCCCGAGCAGGTCGTCGAGATCGCCTTCGACGGCCTGCAGCGCTCGACGCGCTACCCCGGTGGCGTCGCCCTGCGCTTCGCGCGGGTGGTGCGCTACCGCGACGACAAGACCGCCAGCCAGGCGGACACTCTGGAGACGGTCCTCGCCCTGTTCTGAGCGCAGTTCGGCTCTCGCCCGAGGTCGGGGGCCGACCGCGAAAGTGCGTGCTTCAGGGCGGTGCGAGCAGTGGAAAAGGCGTACGGCCCGTCGGGGGACGGGCCGTACGTAGTTGATGTGACTCTTCCTGGGGGAAAGCACTGTCGCGGGGGTGGGACGACTCGACTCATCCTCGCACTGTTCACGACGCCCAGAAACGCAGAGGCGTGTCCCCGTGAAGGCCTCCTCTCCCCCAAAAGGATGAGGCGGAGACGGCCTGCGATGTGCGACGAAAGTGCTACCTTCGGAGCCCTGACCACCTGCTTTGCCGCGCCACCCCGGAAACGACCCCTCAACCGCGCCGTAGGATCGTTACCCAACCGTGATCGGCGATCTTGAAGGCCCTCACTCACTCGGGCGGATCCGGGCGCGTCCGTCGAACGGCGTCCGATCGTGACGGACCGGATCGCCTGACGCGCCAGCCAGCCGTCCCGCGCCGCGCCAGCCAGGTGTCCTCGCCCGCCAGGTGTGCGTGCCCGCCAGGTGTCCTCGCCCGCCAGGTGTGCGGTTCGAGCTCACAGAACTAGCGCCACAGCGGGCGGATCGCCGCCTCGAAGTGCACACCCAGGGTGTCGTACTACCCGCCAGGCCCAGCAAGCCTCGGGCTCAGGTTTCCCGCCCGCGCCGGAAGCGGCGCTTGAGTCGCAGGTCGGACGGCAGGGCGGGCGCCTTGAGGCGGGCCGTGGAGCCGCGGTAGCCGTCCACGCGGCCGAAGCGGTCCTCCGGCGCGTCGTTCCATTCCTTGCGCAGCCGGACGATGTCGTCGTGGCTGCGGCCGATGAAGTTCCACCACATCACGATGCCCTCGTCGAAAGGCTCGCCGCCCAGCAGCATGAGCCGGGCGGGGGCGTCCGTCGGATTGTGCAGGCGCAGGTGGTCCAGCCCCGCGTCGCGGACGCCGAGCACCGCGTTGTCGAGGCGGACGCCGTCGAAGTCGACACACCCCGTGTCCACCAGGACGCCGTGCTCGAAGCCCGGGTCGACCGCCGTCTCCCACGTGGCGCCGGGCTCCAGGATGACCTGCGACCCCAGCAGTGGCGTCACGGTGTTGATGGGCGAGGGCTGGTCCCCGAGGCGTCCGATGAACGTGCGTGCGCGGACGCCGGGGGCGGGGGCGTCCACGTCGGGCACGAAGTGCTGGAACTCGCGCGTGAGATCGGCGCTGTGCTCCGGCAGGGCGACCCACAGCTGGACGCCGTGCAGCGCGGCCCGGCTGTGGGCCGAGACCTCCGAGTGCGCGATGCCGTACCCGGAGGTCATCAGGTTCACCTCGCCCGGGCGCACCATCGCGTGCACGCCGCCGGAGTCGCGGTGCTCGATCTCGCCACTGAACAGCCACGACACGGTCTGGAGGGAGGTGTGCGGGTGCGGCGGCACGTCCATGCACGCCCCCTCCTCGGGACCGTAGTGGTCGATGAAGCACCACGCGCCGACGAAGGATCGACTCATGTTCGGCAAGGTGCGGCGCACGCGCAGGGAGTCCTCGCCGCCCAGGGGCACGTCCTTGGGCGGGTAGGTGTCGACCTGCGTGGGCGGGTGCTGGTGCCCGTGCTCGCAGACCCGGACGTCGGGATGGGTCTCGGTGTTGCTCACCCGGCCAGCATCAGCCACAGCCTCGTCGGCCGCAAGGGCGGACGCCGTGGCCGCCTCCTCTCCACCGGGGGTCCACGATGAACCCCGGCGCGTCCAGCATCTTCGCGAACTGCTCGTCGTCCATGCCCCACTCCTCCACCGTCGAGGATTCGGCGCCTACGGAACCCTTAGGCTGGCACGCATGGTTGAGCGCTTCGATGCTGTTGACGTCATCCGGACCAAGCGGGACGGCGGCGTGCTGTCCGACGAGCAGATCGACTGGGTGGTGGACGCCTACACCCGGGGGGTCGTCGCCGACGAACAGATGTCGGCCCTGGCGATGGCGATCTTCCTCAACGGGATGCAGCGCGGCGAGATCGTCCGCTGGACCAACGCGATGATCAACTCCGGCGAGCGCCTCGACTTCACCGTGCTCGGCGCCACCGCTGACAAGCACTCCACAGGCGGTGTGGGCGACAAGATCACGCTGCCGCTGGTGCCCCTGGTCGCCGCGTTCGGCGTCCGGGTGCCGCAGCTGTCGGGCCGCGGCCTGGGCCACACCGGGGGGACGCTGGACAAGATGGAGTCCATCCCCGGCTGGCGGGCGGCGCTGTCCAACGACGAGATGATGACGATCCTGCGCGAGGTCGGTGGCGTGATCTGTGCGGCGGGGGCGGGCCTGGCCCCGGCCGACAAGAAGCTGTACGCCCTGCGCGACACCACCGCGACCGTCGAGGCGATCCCGCTGATCGCGAGCTCGATCATGAGCAAGAAGATCGCCGAGGGCACCGGCGCGCTGGTGCTCGACGTGAAGACCGGCGCGGGCGCGTTCATGCGCGACGAGGAGCGCGCCCGGGAGTTGGCGCGCACGATGGTCGACCTCGGCACCGACGCGGGCCTGACGACGGTGGCGCTGCTCACGGACATGTCCGTGCCGCTGGGCCTGACGGTCGGCAACGCGCTCGAAGTGCGCGAGTCGGTCGAGGTGCTCGCCGGCGGCGGGCCGTCCGACATCATCGAGCTCACCGTCGCGCTGGCCCGCGAGATGCTCGCCGCGGCCGGCCAGCCGGACGCCGACGTGGAGGCCGCCCTCGCCGACGGCCGGGCGATGGACGTCTGGAAGCGGATGGTGGCCGCCCAGGGGGGCGACCCGGACGCCGACCTGCCCGTCGCCGCCCACACGCACACGGTGACCGCCGAGGCCAACGGCGTCCTTTCCGACATGGACGCGATGGGCATCGCCGTCGCCGCCTGGCGCCTGGGCGCCGGGCGCGCCCGCAAGGAGGACCCGGTCGACTTCGCCGCCGGCGTCGAGCTGCACGCCAAGCCGGGCGACTCCGTCCGCGCCGGCGACGCCGTCATGACGCTGCACACCTCCGACGAGGCCAAGTTCCCGCGAGCGTTCGAGGCGCTCGAGGGCGCCCTCACGTGGGCGGATCCGGGCACGACCGTCGAACGGCGTCCGATCGTGATCGACCGGATCGCCTGAGACGCCAGCCCACCAGCCAGCCCGCGCCTTCGCCCGCGCCGCCCGCCGCCCGCCAGGTGTGCGGTTCGAGCTCACAGAACTAGCGCCACAGCGGGCGGATCGCCGCCTCGAAGTGCACACCCGGGGGTGGCGCCCCACCCGCCCGTGCTGCGCCGACCCGTCACCCGAGGGCCGCGTCGAGGTCGCGCCAGAGGTCCTCGACGTCCTCGAGGCCGACCGACAGGCGCAGTAGCGCCTCGGGCACCGTGGTCGGCTCCGACGGGATGCGCCGCCGCCGCTCGATCAGCGACTCCACCCCGCCCAGGCTCGTGGCCGGCGTCCACAGCCGGACGCGCTGGGTGACGGCCGTGGCCGCCTCCCGGCCCCCGACGGGCTCGATGGCGACCATCGCGCCGAACCCGCGCATCGTGCGGGCGGCGACCGCGTGGCCGGCGTCGTCGGGCAGCCCCGGGTAGCGGACGCGCGCCACCGCCGGGTGCTCGGCCAGGCGCCGGGCGAGCTCGGCGGCGGTCTCCTGCTGGCGGGCCAGCCGGACGCCGAGGGTGCGGACGCCGCGCAGCGCCAGCCACGCCTCGAAAGGCCCGGGGATCGCCCCGCGCAGCGTACGGTGGTCGACCAGACGCTCGTGCAGGGCGTCGTCAGTGGTGACGAGCGCCCCGAGCAGCACGTCGGAGTGGCCGGCGAGGTACTTGGTCGCCGAGTGCAGCACGACGTCCGCCCCGAGGTCGAGCGGGTTCTGCAGCAGCGGCGTGGCGAAGGTGTTGTCGACGCCCACCCGGACGTCGGCGTCCCGGGCAGCGGCGATGAGGGCGGGCAGGTCGGCGACCTCCAGCAGCGGGTTGGTCGGCGACTCGAGCAGCAGCCAGTCGGCCCCCGGCAGGGCCGCGCGCACGGCGTCCGTGTCGGCGACGTCGACCAGGGTGAGCCGCAGGTCCCCCACCGCGTCGAGTTCACGTGCCAACGCGAGCATGGCGTTGTACGACGTCTCCCCCATCACGACCCGGGCACCCCGGGGCACGAGCGCGAACAGGGCCGTGCCGGCCGCCATGCCGGACGCGAAGGTGACCGCCCGGCCGTGCTCCAGCCCGCCGAGCACCTCCTCCAGGGCGGCCCAGGTGGCGTTTGTGTAGCGGCCGTAGATCGGGACGCCGTCGGCGAAGTCGCCGGGCGTGACGTGGGTGCTGGTCAGCTCGACCGGCGGGTTGACCGCCGAGCCGGGCGTCCGCGGGGGGCGGCCGAGCGCGACCGCGCGGGTCTCGGGCGCGAGCCCGTCGGCGTGGCCGGTCACACCCGGCCCCGCGCCTGCTCGTACTCGGAGGCCATCCGCTCGACGAGCTCGGCGACGTGCGGAACGTCCACGATGGCGGCGACGCCGTGCCCGGCGGACCAGATGTCCCGCCAAGCCTTGGCGTCGGCCTCGCTCGGGTTGGTGACGTGCCCCAGGTCAACAGGTCCGGTCGGGGCGTCCGGGTCGAGGCCCGCGGCGGCCAGCGACGCGCGCAGGAAGTTGGCCGGGATGGTGCTGACCGAGGGCGTGTAGACGATGTCGTGCGGCTCGGCCTCGACGACCATGCCCTTGTACGCCTCGGACGCCCCCGACTCCACGGTGGCGACGAAGCGCGTGCCGATGTAGGCGGCGTCCGCGCCGAGCGCGCGGGCGGCGGCGACGTCCGCGCCGGTGGAGAGCGCGCCTGCCAGCAGCACGAGCCCGTCGAACCACGGCCGCACGGCTGCGACCAGCGCGAACGGGTTGGTGTCCCCGGCGTGCCCACCGGCGCCCGCGGCGACGAGGATCAGCCCGTCGACCCCGGCCGCGGCGGCCTTGCGGGCGTGCCGCTCGTTGGTGACATCGTGCAGGACGATGCCGCCCCAGCCATGCACGGCGTCCACGACCTCGGCGGCCGCGCCCAGCGACGTGATGACGATCGGGACGCGGTGACGGGCCAGCACGGCCAGGTCGTCGCGAATCCGCCCGTTGGAGGAGTGGACGATCAGGTTGACCGCGAACGGGGCGTCGTCGGGTTCGAGCTGATCGGTGATGGTGGTCAGCCAGGTGTCGAGGTCCTCGGTGGTGCGCAGGTTGAGGGCCGGGAACGAGCCCACCACCCCGGCCTTGCAGCACGCGACGACCAGCTCGGGTGTCGACACCAGGAACAGGGGTGCGGCCACCACGGGCAGGCGCAGCCCGTCGAGGGCGGACATCCGGTCAGCCACGACGCGCCTCGGTGAGGGTGTCGGAGAGTTCGGCGCGGGCGAGGACGGCGGCCTCGGCCGAGGGCGGCTTCTCGCAGGTGAGCGTGCCCGGGACGCCGCTCGCTCCGGTCAGCAGCTGAGGCCACTGCTCGTGGTCGCGCCCGGTAGCGCGTGTCAGTGCCTCCGGCCCCATGTTCTGCTCGAGCGATCGTGCCATCGTCCCCCCTCGTCTGATCGGTGGTGCCAGCGTAGGGTCACCGGGAAGGAGGGACCATGCCGAAGACGAACAAGGACGGCTCGGCGAGGAGGTCCGAGCTGCCGTCGACCCCGGTCGGGTGGCGAGTCGGCGGGTGGCGTGGACGCCAACGCCACCAAGGAGCACCTGCTCGGGCTGGCCCGCCGGCTCGACGTGAAGGGGCGCTCACGCATGACCAAAGTGGAGCTCGTCGAGGCGCTACACAGGGCCAACGACGAGAAGGCCACGCGTGAGGCGCGCGAGGACTGACGCCCGCGTCCGGGTGACAGAATGGACCCTTCTACCAACTTGGGGGCTCATCCATGTACCGACCGGCCGACGACCGCTACGACACCATGCAGTACCGCCCGATCGGGAGGTCGGGGCTGAAGCTGCCCGCGGTGAGCCTGGGGTTGTGGCACAACTTCGGCGACGACGTGCCGTTCGAGCGGCAGCGGGCGATCCTCGAGACGGCGTTCGACCGCGGCGTCACGCACTTCGACCTGGCCAACAACTACGGCCCTCCCAACGGGTCTGCCGAGACCAACTTCGGACGCCACCTGCGCGAGTCGTTCTCGGGGTTGCGCGACGAGCTGGTGATCTCGTCCAAGGCCGGGTGGAACATGTGGCCTGGCCCCTACGGCGGCGTTGGCGGCTCGCGGAAGTACCTCATTGCGTCCTGCGACCAGTCGCTGAAGCGGATGGGCCTGGACTACGTCGACATCTTCTATCACCACCGCCCCGACCCGGACACGCCCCTGGAGGAGACCATGGGGGCGCTCGACCACATCGTCCGCTCCGGGCGCGCACTGTACGTCGGCATCTCGTCGTACTCGTCGGCGCTGACCGAGCAGGCGGTGCGCATCCTGAACGACCTGGGGACGCCGCTGCTCATCCACCAACCCAGCTACTCGATGCTCAACCGCTGGATCGAGAACGACGGCCTGCTCGACGTGCTGGGGGACGCCGGGGCGGGCTGCATCGCGTTCTCGCCGTTGGCCCAGGGCATGCTCACCTCGCGCTATCTCGACGGCGTGCCGGCCGACTCGCGAGCCTCGCAGGGCAAGTCGTTGGGTGCGGAGTTGCTGTCGGACGAGGCGCTGGGACACATCCGCGCGCTCAACGACATCGCGGCCGGGCGCGGGCAGTCCCTCGCCCAGATGGCCTTGGCGTGGGGCCTGCGAGACGAGCGGGTGACGTCGGTGCTGATCGGCGCCTCGCGCCCCGAACAGCTGCTCGACAACCTGGGCGCGCTGGACAACCTCACGTTCACCGACGCGGAACTGGAGGCCATCGACGAGCACGCCGTCGACGGCGGCATCGACCTGTGGCGCGGCGCGCGGCAGAGCAGGGGCTGAGGGCGGGGCGTCCGGGTTCGTGGGGGTCGACTGGTTGTCGGGTGAGGAACTGCACCGGCGCGTGATCACCGAGGGAGTGTTGCGCGCCGAGCGGTCGGTGTGGATCGCCACGGCCAACCTCAAGGACCTGCGCTGACCCCGTTTCGCCGAGGACTCCCCTAACTACCGCCGAGGACTCGTGGTCGTCTACACGACCACGAGTCCTCGGCGGTTCAGCGGGCTTGGATCAGGCTCAGCCGCTCGTAGTAGTCGTCGACGGTGAGGTCACCGTCGGCGAGGCGGCGGGCCAGGATGCGTTCGGCCTGGTCCGACGGAGACGCCGGCGCGCACAGGGCCGCACGACGGGTGCGCCAGGCCGGGTCCCAGGCGAAGGGGCCGATGCGCCCGACGCGGGAGAGCACCACCACGAACGCCACCAGGGCGATGATCCACATGGCGCTCACTCCCCCCGGTCCCGGGTCTCGCGCAGAGCGCTGGAGCGCTCGAGGTACTCGTCGGGCGTGATGTCACCGGACGCCAGCCGCTCGGCCAGCGTCGCCAGGGCCGCCTCCTCGGGCGACGGCTGCGTCCACGGGGGGCGGTGCCCGGCGGCACCGGGGCCGAAGCCGTGGCGGGGGCGGCCCGCCGACCCCTCCTCGCCGGCACGCCGGCGAGGGTCCCAGCGGACGGGCCCG
The DNA here is from genome assembly GCF_004324755.1 of Propioniciclava sinopodophylli. Lineage (GTDB taxonomy): Bacteria > Actinomycetota > Actinomycetes > Propionibacteriales > Propionibacteriaceae > Propioniciclava > Propioniciclava sinopodophylli. The sequence goes on along the minus strand of NZ_SDMQ01000006.1, from coordinate 26,976 downwards.
AGGCCACCGCGACGGAAGAACACCTTGAACAGGACGATCCAGAGGATCAGGGCCAGGAGACCGGGCAGGAAGTGGCCGCCGACGACGGTCACGTGCAGGGGGAGCAGTGCTTCGTTCATGGCTCCATCGAACGCCGGCGGGGCGTCGCGTCCATCGGCCCCGGCGATGAACCTCACCCGGCCCCACGTACGCACCCCGACGTACCCGGCCCTACGTACGCAGGCGGATGCCGGCGCCCCGGCGAGGTCGTAGCCTTCGACGCATGGACCGACGCGTGCGCACCGTGGCCGGGGCCGTCGGCTCGGCGGTCGCGCTCGCGTTCGCCTGGCGCGTGGCCCCCTTCGCCCAGCACTACGGCGATGCGTCGTGGCGCACCGAGCCGACGCCGATGCCCATGGAGCCGCCCCCGCCCGAGGCCTACGCGGCCTTCGCCGCTCCCGCCATCGCGTCGATCGCCGCCGTCGTGGCGGGCATCCTGCTCCTGCACCGCCGCCCTCTGCCGGGCTTCCTCCTCGGCGTGGCCGGCCTCGTCGTGCACGGCGCGTTCGGCGGCCCCTCGTTCGGCGGATTCGTGCCCGCCCTCGTGCTCTCTTTGGGCCTGCTGCGCGCCCGCGGGCTCAACCGCGCCGCAGCGTGGCTGCCCCTGCTCCTGGTGGCCCTCTGGGCCACATGGTGGGACGCCCCGGGCCTCGGCCTGACCGACTGGCGCATGTGGTCCTCGATCGGCACCCAGTTCGCGTGGGTGCTCATCCCCACGCTGCTCGTGGCGCTCGCCATCGGCCGGCGCCAGACCCGGGCCCGCGAGCAGGCCGAGGCGGTCGAGCGCGCGGCGTCCGAGGAGCGGCTGCGGCTCGCCCGCGAGATCCACGACGTCGTCGGCCACTCGCTGTCGATGATCTCCCTGCAGTCCGGCGTCGCCCTGCGCGTGCTGGACGCCGACCCGGGCCAGGCGCGCACCTCGCTCGAGGCGATCCGCACGTCGTCGAAGGACGCCCTCGCCGAACTCCGCCACACCCTCGGCGCCTTCCGCGGCGACGACGCCGGCCCGCTGGCGCCCGCACCCAGCCTCGCCGCGGTCCCGGCCCTGGTGGACGAGGTCCGGGCGGGGGGCGTCCGGGTCGACCTGGCCCCACTGCCGGACGCCACGGGCATCGGCGCCGCCGCGCAGGCCGCCGCCTACCGCGTGGTGCAGGAGGCGCTCACGAACGCGATCCGGCACGCGCCGGGCACACTCGTCGCCGTCGCCGCCGAGCGGACGCCCCACGGTCTCGACATCACCGTCACCAACCCGCTGGCCCCGCAGGCCCACCCCGGACCGGAGGGCGGCGGCCTGCGCGGCATGCGCGAGAGGGTCGGGGCGCTCGGCGGCACCCTCGTCGCCGGGCCCGAGGGTGATCGCTTCCTCGTCCGTGCCCACCTGCCCACCCGGGAGCGACCGTGACCGACATCACCGTGCTGATCACCGACGACCAGGCCCTGGTCCGGATGGGGCTGCGCGCCCTCGTCGCGGCCGAGCCCGGCCTCACCGTGGTGGGCGAGGCCGCCGACGGCGACGAAGCGGTGGCGGCCGCACGCGCGCACCGGCCCGACGTGGTGCTCATGGACATCCGGATGCCCGGCACCGACGGGCTCACCGCCCTGCGCACCATCGCCGCCGACCCCGACCTGGCCGGCACCCACGTGGTCATGCTGACGACGTTCGAGCTCGACGAGTACGTGTTCGCGGCCCTGGAGGCGGGGGCGTCCGGGTTCCTCGTCAAGGACGCCGACCCCGACGACATCGTGCGCGCCATCCGGGCGGCGGCGTCCGGCGAGGGGCTGCTCTCCCCCACGGTGACGCGCCGGGTGATCAGCACGTTCGCGGGGCAGCGACGGACACCCACGGCGTCCCCTCGTCACCCGGGCCTGGACGACCTCACCGAACGGGAGCGCGAGGTGCTCGAGCTGGTCGCGGAGGGGCTCAACAACGACGAGCTGGCCGAGCGGCTGTTCATCTCGAAGGCGACCGCACGGACGCACGTCAGCCACATCCTGCTCAAGCTGGGCGCGCGCGACCGCGCCCAGCTTGTCGTGATCGCCCACCGCAACGGGCTCGCCTGACGGCTCCCAGTCGCCGCTCCAGCCTCGTCCTCATGAGTTTCGCTTCGTGAGACTAGTCTGGCGCTAGGGCCGCTCCCGGGGCACCGTCGGGAAACCGGAATCAAGGGCAACGAACGTCGCCGAACCCAGCCACCTCTGGACGAAAGGTGTAGTCATGCGCATCACGGTCGTCGGAAGCCACGCCTGGTCGATCGCGCCTGAGCGTGGCACGGTGCACCTGCTCGTGGACCTCGAGGGCGACGACCGCGCCGCCACGAGCCGGTCGGCGGCCGAGGTGGTGGACGCGCTGGGCCGCGACCTGCACCGCCTCCGGCAGGGGTCGGACGCCCCCCTCACCTGGTACAGCGTGGGCCCGTTGGTCACCCGCTCGTGGCGCCCGTGGGGCCCCGACGGCCAGCCCATGACGCCACGCTTCGGGGCGAGTGCCAACCTCAAGGCCAAGTTCCGCGACTTCACCGCCATGGCCGAGGCGACCACCCGGTGGGCCGAACACGACGGCGTCCAGGTGACGCACGTCGAGTGGGCGCTGACGGACGCCACCCGCACGGCCACCGAGGCCGCCGCGCTCACCCGCGCGGTCGAGGAGGCCCGCGGACGCGCGCTTGCCATCGCGCAGGCGGCCGGCTGGCGGGACATCGAGATCCAGGAGGTCGCCGACCCCGGCCTTCTCGCGGCTGAGCCGCCCGGCGGCCCGGTGCCCGTGGCGTCCGGCGCGATGCGGATGTCGTTCAAGGAGGACGCCGGAGGCGGCGGTGGGCTGGCCCCCGAGGACGTCCGCGGCGAAGCCGTCGTGCACGCGCGGTTCGAGGCTCACCGATGAGGTGGCCCAGCCGCCGCGACGTCGACCTCGAACGCGTCGAGGTGGTCGAGAACCCCGAGCGGCGGCGCTTCGAGGTGCGCGACGGCCGGACCGTGCTGGGCTGGACGACGTATGAGGAGACCTCGCAGCTCGTGGTGTTCCACCACACAGAGGTGAAGCCCCGCTGGGAGGGCACGGGGTTGGGCAGCAAGCTCGTCCGGGCCACCCTGGACCACGTCCGCGACCAGGGCAAGACGGTGCTCCCCCTGTGCTCATTCGTGGACGAGTGGATCGAGCGCCACCCCGACTACGCCGACCTCGTCTACGACCCGTCGAAGCCGTCAAGCACCCCCACCGGCTGACACCGCCCCGCCGAGAGCCCCTCGGGTGCCTCAGCGGGCGACCGGGCCCAGCACCACGTTCGCCCAGGCGCCGTGCAGTGACTCCTGGTCGGACGGCTGGAACAGCCCCGCCAGCACGTCGCGGTGCAGGCGGGACAGCTCGTGGCTGTTGGAGTACGACGACCCGCCGCACGCGCGGATCGACTGGTCGACCGCGTGCAGGGACGCCTCGGCCGCGGCGTTCTTCGCCGCGCTCAGCTTGGGCAGCCACAGCATGCCGTACTCGCGGCCCTCGTCGAGCTCGCGCGCGATGAGCGTGACCTCGGCGGCGGCCGAGTTCATCCGGATCGCCGCGCCCGCCAGACGCCAGCGGATGTCCGGGTCGTTGGCGTAGACGTCGTCGTTCTTCACCGAGCGACGCTTCTTCACGTGCTCCGCGGCGACCTCGATGGCCCGCTGGCCCAGCCCGAGGTAGGTGGCGGCGAGCAGCGCCTCGAAGTGGGCGAAGATGCCGAACACGATCGGCTCCAGCGACGGACCCGGGTCGACGACCTGCAGGACGCGGTCGGCCGGGGCAGGGGCGCCGACCAGCTTCGTCGAGTTGGACTGCGTGCCGCGCATGCCGAGGGTGTCCCAGTCGTCGGCGATCTCGAAGCCGCCGGCGTCCCGGGTGAGCACCGCGAAGACGTTGCGCACGGCGTCCGGGTCGGTGCGGTCGGCTCCGAAGGTGAGGAGGCGCGTCCAGACCGGGGCCAGCGACGTGAACACCTTCTGGCCGTGGAACGTGTAGCCGCCCGACCCGTCCGGGCGCGCGTCGGTGATCGACCCGAACAGCACCAGGTCGTTGCCCGGCTCGCTGATCGCGAACCCGAAGACCTCCCCGGACGCCGCCTCGCGCAGGATCCGCTCCCCCGCGGTCACTTCCCGGGCGACGAGGTGGCGGCCCACACCGACGATGATCTGGTGCATGTTGATGCCCAACGCCGTCGCGGGGGACGCCTTCGCGAGCCGGGTCTGCTCGGCGCAGACCTCCTCCAGGGTGAGCCCGCCGCCGCCGAACTCGGTGGGGACGAAGGCGGCGAGGTAGCCGGCGTCGCGCAGCTCGGCCAGGTCGGCGTCCGGGAAGGTGTTGGTGGCGTCGACCTCGGGCGCACGCTCGTGGACGCGTGCCAGCAGGTCATCGGTCAGGAAGGTCATGGCGTTCCTCTCGGTCTCGTCGCCACCTTAGGCTGCACCGCAGCGAGGGCTCCTACCTGGTGCCGGTCGCTGATGCGGGCTCTCAGGCGTCGCGCGACCCCTGGGGGAGGGTGACCCGCTTGCGGGTGGCCGGGCGCGACGGCGGCGGCACGACCGGGCCGATGTCACCGTCGGGCGCCTCGTCGAGGTCGACGATGACCGGCGCGTGGTCGGAGGGCAGCCTGCCCTTGCGCGCCTCGCGGTCGACCCAGGCCGCCCGGGCCCGGGTGGCGACGGGGGCAGAGGCCAGGATGAGGTCGATCCGCATCCCGAGGTCCTGGTGGAACATGCCGGCGCGGTAGTCCCAGTAGGAGAACACCCGCTCGTCCGGCCACCGCTCGCGCAGCACGTCGACGAGACCAAACGCGGCCACGGCGTCCCGCTCGGGCGGGGTCACGTGCGTGTGACCGACGTAGGCGGCGGGGTCGAAGACGTCGGCGTCCTTCGGGGCGATGTTGATGTCGCCGCACAACGCCACCGCGTCGGGACCGGCGGCCACGGCGTCCCGCAGCGCCCCGAGCCACGCCAGCTTGTAGCTGTAGTGGTCGGAGGCCACCTCGCGCCCGTTGGGCACGTACAGCGAGTGCACCCGGACGCCCGCGCACGTCGCGCTGATCGCCCGCGCTTCGGCCTTGTCGGCGTAGTCGGGCTGACCGCGGAAGCCCCGTTCGACGTCGTCCAGGCCCACCCGCGACAGCAGGGCGACGCCGTTCCACTGGCCCTGCCCGTGGTGGGCGAACGTGTAGCCGCGCTCGGCGAGGGGCTCGGCCAGCAGCGTGGCGAAGGCCTCGTCCGACAGCTTGGTCTCCTGCAGGCACACCACGTCCGGACGCCGCTGCTCCAGCCACGGCAGGAGCCGGGGCACGCGCTGCTTGACGGAGTTGACGTTCCACGTGGCGATCCTCACGCCGACGAGGCTAGCGCGCGATGAGCCGGGCGACCTCGGCCAGAACCGCCGCGTGCATTCTCCGGCCGGGGTGGTCGGACGCCGCCAGCGGGGCGCCGTCGTCGAAAGCGATCAGGCGTGCGGGAGAGAGTAGCGGCGATGAAATGGGGAAGAAATGCGCTTTCGCGTTGACATTGATTGTCAGGCTGGTCTAAGTTCAGGCACGGGCCATTTCGGCCACCCGTCGAACCAGAAAGGTGGTGGTACCCATGATGAACTTCACCGCAGGCAGTGTCGCCGGCAACGCGGGCATCATCGTCGGTGTCGGCACCCCGGTTCGGCTCCGCGCCAACGACTGAGGCTCCGCCTCGTCCTGACGCCGCCCCTCGCCGGCGACCTGCCTACCCCTCCTGCGCCACGGGTCCCTGAGGTGTGAGCTTCAGCGAGCCTCGAAGGGCACGACCAAGGTTCACGCAGAGCCATTTTCAGACCCCAGGGGCATTCTTTCGCGCACCCATTGAATCATTCGTGCGCGCATTTCCCCATTCAATTCCCAGCGCCCCCCGAAGGGAGGTTCTGCCATGCCCAAGCACAGCTCCCTGCTGCGCACCCTGCGCCAGCTGCTGGCCACCGAACGGCCCCACCGACCGGTGTCCTTGTACGACAAGGTCCAGCCCGACGCCCTCCGCCACCTGTGGAACCGGTGAGGCCATGACCCGGCGCAGACACGAACTCGCCCGCACTCCGTCGGAGTGCGGGCCAGTCTCGTTGGTGGCGTCAGGCCGTCGGCGGGGCCTCGGGATCCGTGGGGGGCTCCGGGTCGACGGGGCCATGCCCGGGGTCGGTCGGCAGCGGGTTGTTTGTGTTGTTCGGCAGGCCGAGCTGGCCCTCCACCCAGTCGCCAGCCTGGTCGATCTGCGCGGAGTACTTGCCGCCGGTCTTCTCGTCGACGAAGTCCTCGATCTTGTCGATGAAGCTGCGTGCCTGGTCCGGGTTCTGCTGCGCGTAGTCCTTGGCCTTGTCGACGTACTCGCCGGTGTTGCCAAACTGCTGCGGCTGGTCGGTCATGCTGCGTCCTCCCTGGTGGGTCGGTCCGTCACGTTCGTGACCCGGCTCAGGCTAGCCCCGGCACAGGGGCTGGGAATGAGGCCGTCCCCCGAGCCGAACCCCGAGACCTGTCCTGCCGACCACTGCGAACCACAGATGCACCTCGAAAGTGAATCTGCCTCTGCTGGAGCAGGTGCAGATTCACTTTCGAGGTGCATCTGTCGCCGGTGGGTGTCCAGCCGCTGCGAAGTGCCTACCCCGCGCTGGGGTGGGTCATGTCCGCCGGGACAACCCAGGCGTCGAACTCCTCCCCTGTGAGCTTGCCCGACCGGATCGCCGCCTCGCGCAAGGTCGAGCCGGTCTTGTGGGCGTCCTTGGCGATGGCAGCCGCGGCGTCGTAGCCGATGTGCCGGTTGAGGGCCGTGACCAGCATGAGGTTCGAGGACAGGTTGGCCTCGATGCGCTCGCGGTTGGGCTCCAGCCCGGCGACGCAGTGCTCGTTGAACGACGCCGAGGCATCCCCGATGAGACGGATGGACTCCAGCACGGCGTGCGCCATGACGGGCTTGAACACGTTGAGCTGGAAGTTGCCCTGCGAGCCGGCGAACGCGACGGTGACGTCGTTGCCGAACACGCGCGCGACCACCATGGTGACCGCCTCCGACTGGGTGGGGTTCACCTTGCCGGGCATGATCGACGACCCCGGCTCGTTCTCCGGGATCGTCAGCTCGCCGATGCCGTTGCGCGGCCCCGAGGCGTACCAGCGGACGTCGTTGGCGATCTTCATCAGCGCGCCGGCCAGCGTGCGCAGCGAGCCCGACACCTCGACAAGCGAGTCGTGCGCCGACAGGGCGGCGAACAGGTTGTCGGCCTGGCGGAACTCGAGCCCGGTCTCCGCCGAGATCTTGGCGGCGGTCAACCGCCCGAAGTCGGGGTGGGCGTTCAGGCCCGTTCCGACGGCGGTGCCGCCGATGGCGAGGTCGCGGGCGCGGGCGTCTGCGGCCCGAACACCTTCGAGCGCGAAGTCGAGCTGGGCGACCCAGCCGCCGATGACCTGGCCGAGCGTGACGGGGGTGGCGTCCTGCAGGTGGGTGCGGCCGACCATCACGACATCGGCGAACGCGGACGCCTTGGCCGCCAGCACGTCGCGCAGCGCCTCGACCGGGGGGTAGAGCCGGCCGTTCAGCTCTGAGACGACCGCGATGTGCATCGCCGTCGGGAAGGTGTCGTTGCTCGACTGCCCACGGTTCACGTGGTCGTTGGGGTGGACGGGCTCCTTGGAGCCGCGCTCGCCGCCGGCCAGCTCGATGGCGCGGTTGGAGATGACCTCGTTGGCGTTCATGTTCGACTGGGTGCCCGAACCGGTCTGGAACACCACCAGCGGGAAGTGCTCATCGAGGTCACCCGCGATCACCTCGTCGGCCGCCCGCACGATGAGGTCGGCCACGTCGGACGGCAGCTCACCGAGTTCCCCGTTGGCCTGCGCGGCGGCCTTCTTCAGGACGCCCAGGGCCCGCACCATCGGCCGGCCCCACACGAACGTGTCGCGGCCGATGTCGAAGTTGCCGATCGAGCGCTGCGTCTGTGCGCCCCAATAGGCGTCGTCGGGCACCTCGATGGTGCCCATGCTGTCCTTCTCGGTCCTCATGACTCGTCCTCCTCGAAGTCGGGGTCGGGTTGGGCGCCCAGCGTGCGGGCAGCCTCGATGATCTTGCGGGCCAGCTCGACGTCGCGGCGGCTCAGCCCGCCGACGTCGTGCGAGGTCAACCGTACGTCCACGTGGTCGTAGCGCAGGTCGACGTCGGGGTGGTGGTCGGCGGCGTCGGCGTCCCGACCGATCGCGACCACGAACTCGACGCCGGTGGCGAACGACCCGGTGTGGAAGCGGGCGCTGGCCACGTCATCGGCCACCCGCCAGTCGGCGACACCCTCCTGCGCGGTGAACTCGTCAGCGGTGATGGAATCCTTCATGCCTCATCATCCGTCGCCGGGGCGGTTTGGCCAAGGGCCCGGGGCAGATGCCCCGGGCCCCTCGGCTCGACTGTCGCAGGAACACCTGCACGCTCAGAGCAGTTCAGCGACCTGCTCGGCGTCCAGCGTGCGCGGTTGACTGCCCCGCAACAGCAGGGCCAACTGCGCGGTCACCTCGAGCTCCTCGGCCGCGTTGACCGCCGCCACCAGCGACGACCCGGCGACCAGGCTCCCGTGGTGGGCGAGGATGACCGCCGGGCCGCGCCGTGCGGCGTCCCGGATCTCGTCGACGACGTCGGCGCTGCCCGGGCGGAAGTACGGCACGACCGGGACGTCGGCCCCCACCCGCATGACGAAGTAGGGCGTCAACGGCGGGATCAGGGGCTCACCCGGCACCCACAGGCAGCTCAGCGCCGTCACGTGGGTGGAGTGGAGGTGGACCAGCGCGCCGGTGTCGGGACGCGCCTCGTACACCGCCTTGTGCATCGGGATCTCCTTGGAGGGGGGATCCCCCGCCGTGTGGACGAAGTCCTCGTCCAGCACCGACAGGCGGGCCGGGTCGAGGCGTCCGAGCGACGAATTCGTCGGGGTCATCAGGTACCCGCCGGGGATGCGCACGCTGATGTTGCCGGCGCTGCCCACCGAGTACCCCCGGTCGAACAGGCTCCCGGCCAGCGCCACGACCTGGTCACGGGTGTCCATGTTGTCCATCGGTCCTCCTCCACCACTCACATGAAGATATCGGCCACGAGGATGGCCACGAGCGAAGTGGCCCAAGCCACCGTCGTCGGCATCGACCAGGTCAGCAGCTGGTGCTTGACCTCCTTGACCCCCAGCATGCGGTTCACGACCCAGAACAGCGAGTCGTTGAAGTAGCTGAAGATCATGGCGCCCAGGGTGGCGGCCTGCGCGGCCAGCACCATGTTCACGTCGGGGATCTGCGCCAGGATCGGCGCAGACAGCGACGCGGACGTGATGATGGCAACCGTGCCCGACCCCTGCACCAGGCGCACCATGGTGGCGATGAAGAACGGGATCAGGATCGACGGCAGCGGCAGGCCCGCGACCCACTCGCCGATGTACTGGCCCACGCCGCTGTCGCGGAGCACGGCCCCGAGCGCGCCACCGGCACCGGTGACGAGCAGGATGATGCCCGCGGTCTCGATGCCCTTCTCCATGGTCTCGACCGTGTCGTGCCGGTTCGTGCCCCGGGTGAGGCCGTAGATGGCGATGATCACACCGAGCCCGACCGCGATGACCGGGTTGCCGATGAAGGACGTCGTCGCGACGACCCAGTCCGGCAGCGCACCCTCGTTGACGCCGGCCCAGGCGGCCACACCGGTGTTGAGGAAGATGAGCAGGATCGGCGCGACGATCGGCAGCATCGAGAGGAACAGCGAGGGCAGTTCCTTCTCGCGCTCGGCCGCCAGCTCGTTGAACTCCGCCAGCGCCTCGGACGCCGAGACCAGCGGCTCGCCGGTGTCGACCTCGATCATCTTCTCGATGCGGGGGCCCATCACCCGGGCGTACAGGGTGACGGTGATCAGGGCGGGGATGGTCAGGATCACGCCCCACAGGATCATGTCGCCGACCGGCACGCCGTAGATGCCCGCGGCACCCAGCGGGCCGGGGGTCGGCGGAACCGCGTGGTGGGTCAGCACCATGCCGCCGGCCAGCGCGATGCCCAGGGTGAGCACCGAGCGGTTCGCGCTGCGGGCCAGCGCCTTGACCAGCGGGTTGAGGATGACGAAGGCGCTGTCGACGAAGATCGGGATCGAGATGATGTAGCCCGCACCCGCCAGCGCCCACTCCTCCTTGCGCTTGCCCAGCCAGCGGATCATCGACAGGGCCAGGCGCTCGGCGGCGCCCGACACCTCGAGGATCGCGCCCATCATCACGCCGAAGCCGACCACCAGGCCGATCGTCGACAGCGTCGAGCCGAAGCCCGTCGTGATGGACTTGATGGCCGCATCAGGGGCCATGCCGGCGCTCAGCGCGGCGATGGACGCCGCGACGACGAGCGCGATGAGCGCGTGCACCTTCGTGCGCAGCACCAGGAAGATCAGGACCGCGATCGCGATGACCAGGCCGATGATGGCGGTCGGTCCGACCACGGGGGTCTCCAACAGGGTCAGCATGACGACTCCCCTCAGGCCTGCGGTGCGAACTCGTCGCGGTACTGGCGGACGGCGTCGGTGAACGAGGCGTCCCGGACGAAGCCGAGGGCCAGCGGGCGCTCGACGTCGAAGTCACCGGGCCAGGAGCAGACGATGTCCATGATCCGGGCGTCCTCCTCGTGGCTGACCAGGGCGCGGGCCTCAGCGCCGCCGACCTCGGTGAGGGCGTCCAGCATCGCACCGACGGTGACGGTGACGCCGGGCACGTTGATGGTGCGCCACTGACCCAGGTCGTCGCCGTCGACGACGAAGGCGTGCACCAGGTTGGCGACCGCGGCGTCCGGCGACGACAGCCACATGCGGGTGTCGAGCGGCACCGGGCAGGTGGACGGCTCGCCGTTCAGCGGCTCGCGAATGATGCCGCTGGCGAACGAGGACGCCGCGGAGTTGGGCTGGCCGGGGCGCACCGAGATCGTCGGCAGGCGCAGGACGCGACCGTCGACGAAGCCCTTGCGGGAGTACTCGTTGACGAGCAGCTCGCCGATGGCCTTGAGCGCGCCGTAGGTCGACTCGGGCCGGGTGGCGAGCGTCTCGGGGACGACGTCGGGCATCGTGCCCCCGAAGACGGCCAGCGAGCTGGTGAAGACGAAGCGCGGCTTCGTCCCGCCGGCGCGGCAGGCCTCGAGGAGCGTGCGGGTGCCGTCGACGTTGACCTGCATGGACAGGTCGAAGTCCACCTCGGAGCCGCCGCTGAGCACGGCCGCCAGGTGGTAGACGCCGACGGTGTCGTCGCCGACGACCTCGCGCAACAGCTCGGGGTCGGCGATGTCGCCCACGCGGGAGACCACGCGCGGGTCCTCGACGGGGCAGGGGGCGAGGTCGAGGGAGACGACCTCGTCGAAGGCGACCGGGAGCGAACCCCGGTCCTGGGCAGCCAGGAGCTGCCGGATGACGCGGCTGCCGAGGAATCCGGCGCCGCCGGTGACGATGACCTTCATCGAGCACCATCCTTTCGGTGGGTTGACCGGCACGAGGGCGCGCCGGGGTCTGATGGGGGGTGGGAACTGGGGGTTGGGGGCGGGTCAGGGAGCCGGGCCCGGCGGGCCGCGCTCAGCGGGCCGGGTTCAGTCCGCGGGGTCCACGAGGACCACTTTCAGGCCGGCCTCGCGGAGGGAGTCCCGCGCCGCCTCGGACAGGCCGCTGTCGGTGATCAGCGCCTCGAACCGGCCGAGCTTGACCGATCGGTGCGCCATCACGCGGCCGTACTTGGAGCTGTCGGTGACCAGGTAGGTGGTGGTGGCGTGGTCGACGATCGCGTCCTTGACCGTGCGCTTGGCGGCGCTCGCGATCGAGGTGCCGCGGGCGTCGAAGGCGGGGGTGGACAGGAACGCGACGTCGATGTTGAACCGCCCGATCGCGTCGGCGACCAACTCGCCCTCGGTGGACAGGTTGGCCCGGTCGACCTGGCCGGCGGCCAGGTACAGCTCGCTGGTGGACCGTTCGGCCAGCAGGCGGGCGATCACGAGGTCGTTGGTGACGACCACGAGGTCGGCCCGGTCGGCGATTTCCTCGGCGATGGCCAGCGTGGTGGTGCCGGCGTCCAGGAAGACGAGGTTGCCGGGGCCGACGAACTCGGCGGCTCGCCGGGCGATGGCCCGCTTCTCGCCGGGCCGCAGTTCGGCCTTGGTGGCGTGGCTGTCGTCGAGCGCCAGGCGGGACGGCAACGCCACCCCACCGGAGACGGAGCTGACCCGGCCCTGCGCCTCGAGGGTGGCGATGTCGCGGCGGACCGTCATGTGCGACACGTCGAGGAGCGTTACGAGGTCGGCGATGCTCGCCGTCCCCTGCTCGGCCAGGACGCGCAGGATGGTCCGCTGGCGCTCGACGGGGATCACGACTGGCCCCGGTAGGCGTCCAGCCAGCCCAGGCCCGCGGTGGTCTCGCCGGCCGGGTTGTACTCGCAGCCGACCCAGCCGTCGTAGCCGACCCGGTCGAGCGTGGCCAGCACGTACGGGTAGTACAGCTCGCCGCGGTCGGGCTCGTGCCGCTCGGGCACCGAGGCCAGCTGCACGTGGCCGATCCGGTCGGCGACCGCCTCGGTGAGGTGGGTGATGTCGCCGTCGGTGAGCTGGGCGTGGTACAGGTCGTACTGCAGCTTCACGTTGGGGCGGTCGATCTCGGCCAGCACGTCGAGCACGTGCGCGACGCTGGGCAGGAAGTAGCCGGGCACGTTGTACGGGTTCAGCGGCTCCAGCGTGATCAGGACGCCGTCGGCTGCGGCCCGCTCGGCGGCGTACCGGACGTGCTTGACGTACCGGACCCGGTGGTCGGCCGAGTCGGGGTCGGCCAGGCCGGCCATCAGGTGCAGCTTGGGCACGCCGAGGGCTCGCGCGTACTCCAGCGCCTGGTCGACCGAGGCCAGGAACTCCTCCTCGCGGCCCGGCATGGCGGCCAGGCCCTTCTCGCCGGCGTCCCAGTCGCCGGGGTAGAAGTTGAACAGGGCGATCTCCAGGCCGTGCTCGTCGAGCCGCGCCTTGATCTCGCCGGCGGGGTGGGCGTACGGGAACAGGAACTCGACGGCCTTGAAGCCGGCACGGGCGGCGGCGCCGAAGCGGTCGAGGAAGTCGACCTCGGTGAACATCATGGACAGGTTGGCGGCGAAGCGGGGCATGGTGGCTCTCCTGGTTTCTCGGGCGGGTCAGGCCTGGGCGCGGGTGAAGAAGTCGACGTCGCCGAAGTTGCCGGACTTCAGCGCGAGCTCGGTGCGGTCGTCGAGCGAGCGCACCCACGGCACGCCCGGCGCGATCTGCGGGCCGACGTGGAAGCCGTCGACACCCAGGGCGGTGGTCACCGACCCGGACGTCTCGCCCCCGGCCACGACGAAGCGGCGGACGCCGGCGGCCGACAGCTCGCGGGCGAGCCAGCCGAACAGCGCCTCGACGGCCTCGGACACCTCGGCGGCCCCGTGGGCCTCCTGCAGGCGGCTGACCTCGTCGGGCCCGGCGGTGGCGTACACCAGCGGCGCGGGCTCGGCGGGCTGGGCGAGCACCCAGGCGAGCACCTCGGCGCGGTACGCGTCGGGGTCGGCGACGAGGCGGTCGACGTCGACCGACAGGGCCGGGGCATCGGCGCGGTAGGCGGCGACCTGCGCGTTGGTCATCACCGAGCAGGAGCCCGACAGCACGACCGTCCGGCCCTCGACCGGCTGCCACGGCGCCGACTGGACGCCGTCGGTCCCGGTCGCCAGCGCGCGCGCGACGCCGGCGCCCAGGCCGGACCCGCCCGTGGTCAGCGGCAGGTCGACGGTCGCGGCTCCGATGGTGGTCAGGTCGACGTCGGTGAGCGTGTCGAGCACGGCGTACCGGACGCCGTCCTCCGCCAGGCGCGCGAGGGCCGCGCGCGTGGCGTCCGGCCCCTGCTGGATGACGGCGAACGGGACGACGCCCGCCCGGCCGGAGCTCTGGGCCTCCATGACGCGCACGAGGTTGGGGTCGGTCATCGGGGTGACCGGGTGGTTGCGCATGCCGGATTCGCTGAGCAGCACGTCGCCGACGAACAGGTGGCCCTGGTAGACGGTGCGGCCGTTGACCGGCAGCGAGGGGCAGATGACGGTGAGGTCGGCGCCGAGGGCCGCCATGAGGGCGTCGGTGACCGGGCCGATGTTGCCGGCCGGCGTGCTGTCGAAGGTCGAGCAGTACTTGAACAGGATGCGCTCGGCGCCGGCAGCGCGCAGCGCGTCGAGGGCGGCCAGGCTCATGCTGACGGCCTCGTCGGCGGGGATCGAGCGGCTCTTGAGGCTGACCACGATGGCGTCGGCCTGCGGCAGCGGGCCCTCGGGCACACCGTTGACCTGCACGGCCGACAGCCCGTTGGACACCAGGAAGCCGGCGATGTCGGTGGCGCCGGTGAAGTCGTCGGCGATGACGCCGAGCCGAATCGTCATGTGATCTCCTCGTTGAGAACGCGCCCAGGCTCCCGCCAGGCTGAACTTTTCCTAACGATAGATCACAAAACTTCACACAGCAAGGGGTTGCCGAACCTCTGCGGGGCAGTTCGTCAGCGGTTGCGGGTGCTCAGCACGCAGAATTCGTTGCCCTCGGGGTCGGCCAGCACGGTCCACGTCACGGCGGCGTCGTCCTGGCCCACGTCGACCCGGGACGCCCCGAGGTCCAGCAGGCGGGCGATCTCGGCGTCCCGGTCCTGCGACGTGTGGGGCGCGAGGTCGATGTGCAGCCGGTTCTTCACCGTCTTGCCCTCGGGCACCGGCACGAAGACGAGGCCCTGGCCGCGCGCCATCCACTCCTCGACGTCGTCGACCGGGTCCTCGCTCATCCCCTTCGGGATCGCGACGGCCTCGTCGGGGGTGTCGTAGACGACGTCCCAGTCGAGGGCCTGCGCCCACCAGTGCACCTGGGCCTGCGGGTCGTGGCAGTCGACCACGACGGTGTACCACTTCAGGGCCATGTCACTCCCCCTCGTGCCGGTGCTCGGAGCCCGGCGTGCCGTCGGTGCGCGCCCACGCGCAGACCAGTTCGTCCTTGGCACCGAACTTGACCAGGTGGCGCCCCACCACGCCCTCGAGCCGGTCGCGCGCCTCGGCGTCGTCGGCCTCCAGGCCCATCAGCAGGACGCCGTCGCCCGCGGCCAGCGTCACCCGGCCCGAGCCGAAGTCGACCCAACCCTCCTGGGCCTGCTCGTCCCACTCGGCGGCGACCTTGCGGCCCAGGTGCGAGGCGAGCTGCTTGGCGTAGCGGCCCGGCCGGTCGGTGGCGACCGAAGCGGTGCTGGTCATCTGCGTCATGGGGCAAAGCTACCCCGCCGATTGGGTTGTCGACGGCGGCAAGGTCGTCGGTGTGGTGGCCCAAGCCGACGTCGCCCGCGAGCTCGACGAGGGCACCACGCGAGGTCGTGGAGGAGATCTCGCAGTAGCGTCACACGGGGGGCGCCCACGCGCGCCGTGCGAGGATGCCCCGCGTGACGCACCACCGGACGGGCCTCGGCTGGCTCGTGCTCGCCGGCCTGACCTGGGGCACCTCGGGCACGCTCGGCGTCCTGCTGCGCGGTGAGTCGGGGCTGGCCCTGCTGCCGGCGGGCGGGTACCGCATCCTCGTCGGCGGCCTGCTGATCCTGGGCTTCGTGCTGCTCACCGGGCGGCTGCGGCTGCCGAGCACGGCGTCCGCGTGGGGCCGGGTGGCCGCGCTGGGCTTCGCCTCGGGGCTGTACCAGGTGACGTTCTTCTCGGCGATCGGCTTCGTGGGCATCGCCGTCGCGACGCTCATCACGATCGGGTCGACCCCGCTGATGGTGCTCACGATCGAGGCGCTCACCGGTCGGGTCCGCCTCACGGGACGCCTCGCGCTCGCCCTGGGCGCCGCCCTGGTCGGGCTGCTCCTGCTGGCAGGCTCGCCGCCGGAGGGGATCGCGTTCGGCGACGCCCTGATCGGGGCGGGACTGTCGCTGGTGGCCGGGGCGTCCTTCGCGGGCATCTCGCTGCTGGGCGCCAACCCCGACCCGGACTTCGACGACGCCACGGGCACGGGTCTGGCGTTTCTCGGCGGAGGGGCCGCGGTGCTGGCGGTCGCCACCCTCTTCGGACCCATCGGCTTCACCATCACCCCGCTGTCGCTGGTGCTGGTCGTCGCCCTGGGGCTGGTCCCGACGGCCGTGTCCTACCTGTCCTACCTGCGCGGGCTGCGCACGCAGTCGGGGACGATCGGCTCGCTGGTCGCCCTGCTCGAACCGGTGACCGCGACCACGCTCGCCGCCCTGGTGTTCCGCGAGTGGCTCACGCCGCCGGCGGCCCTCGGCGCCGCAGTGCTGCTGTCCGCCGTCGTGCTCACCACGCTCGGCCCCCGCTCCACGGTGCCGCGTGACACGATGGAGCCCGAGCTCCATCCCTGACGGAGGTTTCCCCATGGTCGACACTCCCCCCGCCCGACCTGCCCCCGACCACCCCCGCCCCACGTTCGCGCGCCCGCGCTGGGCCTGCCTCGACGGGCCGTGGGACTTCGCCGAGGGCCGCCCCGGCGACACGCCCCGCGACTGGGACTGGGACTGCACGATCGAGGTCCCGTTCCCGCCCGAGTCCGCGGCGTCCGGGTTGGGGCTGGAGCGCTGCGACCACCCGCGCTACCGGCGCACGTTCACGCTGGGCTCGGACATCGAGGCGCCCGGGCCCGGCGAGCGGCTGCTGCTGCACTGCGAGGGCGTTGACCACGAGGCCCGCGTGTGGGTCGACGGGCAGTTCGTCGGCAGGCACGAGGGCGGCTACACCCCGTTCACGCTCGACATCACGGACGCCCTGGGCGAGGGCCCCGGCCACGAGGTCGTCATCGCCGCGACCGACCTGGCCCGCGACCTCGAACAGCCCCGCGGCAAGCAGGACTGGCACGACCAGCCGCACGCCATCTGGTACGGCCGCTCGTCGGGGATCTGGCGCTCGGTGTGGCTCGAGGTCGTGCCCGCGACCCGGCTGGCGTCCGTGGCCTGGACGACGCTGGACACGTTCGGCCGCCTCCGCGGCGACATCCGCATCGAGGGCTGGGCCGAGGACGACGACCTGGCCGTCGAGGCGTCCTTCGCGGCGGCCGGCATCGATCTGGGCACGGTGCGGGTCGGGGCCACGGCGTCCGTGGTCGAGGTGGGTGCCCGGCTGGGGCGGGCCGCGCACGCCGACACCCCGCTGCTCTACTGGACCCCCGACAACCCGATGCTCATCGACGTGCGGCTGCGGCTGGTGCGGGGCGACGAGGTCCTGGACGAGGTGGCCGGCTACACCGGGCTGCGCACGATCGGCGTGCGCGGCGGCACCGTCGAACTCAACGGCGTGGCGGTTTTCTCGCGGCTGGTCCTGGAGCAGGCGTACTGGCCCGACACCCACTTCACCGCGCCGTCGCTCGAGGCGCTGCGGGCGGAGGCCGAGCTCATCAAGGGGATGGGGTTCAACGGACTGCGGATCCACCAGGTCAGCGCCGACCCGCGGTTCCTGCGCACATGCGACGAGGTGGGGTTGATGGTGTGGGCCGACGTCCCGGCGGCGTATGTGCACACGCCGCGGTCGACGGCCCTGAACAGCCGGACCCTGACCGAGCTCGTCGAGCGCGACCGCAACCACCCCAGCGTGGTGGCGTGGGTGCCCTACAACGAGAGTTGGGGCGTGTTCGAGGTGGCCGACTCGGCCCAGCAGCAGGCGGCCGTGCGGGCGGCGTACTGGCTGGCCAAGGCCCTCGACCCGTCGCGGCTGGCGATCGGCAACGACGGCTGGGAGAACGTGGCCGGCGACCTGGTCGGCGTGCACGACTACACCCACGACCCCGCCGTGCTGGCCGCCCGCTACGGGTCGCCGGACGCCGTGTCCGCCACCCTGAGCGGCGTGCGGCCCGGCGGCAAGCTGCTGCTCGTGGACGCCCCCACCCCCGGCACGCCGGCGGTGCTGAGCGAGTTCGGCGGCGTCTCGCTACCGCGGGAGGCCGACTCGTGGGGCTACGGCGCCGTCCCCGACGCGTCCGCCCTCCTGGGGAAGGTCGCGGGGTTGGTCGCCAAGGTGGGGGCGGCGTCCGGGCTGGTCGGCTTCTGCTGGACGCAACTGACCGACTGCCTGCAGGAGCAGAACGGGCTGGCGTGGCCCGACCGCACCCCGAAGGCGCCGCTGGGGGCGCTGCGCGAGGCGATCGGCGCTCAACCCCCACCTATTTCTTTGTTGTGAAATAAACGGGCCGAAACGCTTGACCCGCGGCCCGGCGACGGGTTGGCTTGTGCCCCATGAGCAACCCGCACTTCCTCGACCCCGACTGGTGGCGCCACGCCGTCGTCTATCAGGTCTACCCACGCTCGTTCGCGGACGCTGACAACGACGGCACGGGTGACGTCCGCGGCATCACGGAGAAGCTCCGCTACCTCGCCGAGTTGGGCGTCGACGCGGTGTGGGTGAGCCCTTGGTACCCCTCCCCGCTGCTGGACGGCGGCTACGACGTCGCCGACTACCGCGACATCTCCCCCGACTTCGGCACCCTCGCCGACGCCGACGCGTTCATCGCCAAGGCGCACGAGCTCGGCATCCGCGTGTTCATCGACCTGGTGCCCAACCATTCCTCCTGGGAGCACCCCTGGTTCAAGGAGGCGCTGGCCGCGGCCCCGGGCTCGCCCGAGCGCGACCGCTACATCTTCCGCGATGGGCGCGGTGAGGACGGCGAGCTGCCGCCCAACAACTGGGCGTCCGTCTTCGGTGGCCCCGCCTGGACGCGCACCACCAACGCCGACGGCACGCCCGGCCAGTGGTACCTGCACATGTTCGACATCAGCCAGCCGGACTGGAACTGGGACAACCCCGAGATCCCGGACATGTTCGACGACGTGCTGCGGTTCTGGTTCGACCGCGGCATCGACGGCTTCCGCGTCGATGTCGCCGACTCGATGTCAAAGGACCCACTCCTGCCCGACATCGAGGTCGACCCGCAGACAGGGTTCGGCAGCAACGACAAGCGCGTCGGCTCCCCGCAGTGGGACCACACGGGCGTTCCCGAGATCCAGCGCCGCTGGCGAGCCGTGGCCGACTCGTACGCCAACACCGAGCTGGGCGGCCGCGTGTTCGTGGCCGAGGCCTACCTCGACCCGATCGAGCGCCTCGTGGAGTACGTCCGCCCCGATCGGCTGCACACCACCTTCAACTTCGACGCCCTGCTCTCGGAGTGGTCGGCCGGCTCGCAGCGCGCGGTGATCGCCAAGACGATCCCGGCGCACGAGGCCGTCGGCGCGCCCACCACCTGGGTGCTCGGCAACCACGACAACGTGCGCGTGGCGACCCGCTACGGCAAGCCGATCACGGGCGTCGACTACACGGTGGTCGACCCGCTGGGCTCGGCCGGCGACCCGATCGAGCTCGGCGCCCAGCTCATCACGATGCCCACCGACCTCGAACTCGGACGCCGCCGCGCCCGCGCCGCCGCGCTGCTGGAGCTCTCGCTGCCCGGATCGGCCTACATCTACCAGGGCGAGGAACTCGGCCTGGAGGAGGTCGAGGACATCCCCGAGGCCCTGCTGCAGGACCCGGCCTGGGAGCGCTCCGGCCACCGCGTGCGCGGTCGCGACGGCTGCCGCGTGCCGCTGCCGTGGTCGGGTGGCGTCGCGCCGTTCGGCTTCGGCACGGACGCCGCCCCGTGGCTCCCCCAGCCGGCCCACTGGGGCGAGCTGACCGCCGAGAAGCAGGACGCCGATCCGGCCTCGACGCTGAACCTCTACCGGGCGGCCCTGAAGCTGCGCCGCGAGCGGCCGGACTTCCGCACCGACGCGCTGGAGTTCCACGAGGCCGACGGCGGCGACGTGCTGGCGTTCGTGCGCGGCTCCGGCACGCTGGTTGTGGTCAACTTCGGCGCCGATCCGGTCGACCTGCCCGCCGGCGAGGTGCTGGTGACCTCGGTCGGCCTCGTCGACGGGCGCCTGCCGTCCGACGCGGCGGCCTGGCTGTCGATCAGCTGACGCTGCGGCGCTTCCACACGCCGTCGTGGACGACGGTGACGAAGCCGGTCGCCTCGTTGACCGCGAGCATCGGCCGGTTCTCCTCGGCGTTCCAGGTGACCACGCGGGTGTGGTTGGGGTGGTGCTCGCGGAGTTCGGCGAGGTTGGCCAGCTTCATGAGCGCGCCCAGCCCGTGGCCGCGGTGCGCCCCTGCGACGACCGTGTCTTGCTGGTTCACCACCGTCGAGGTGCCGACGAACGCGCTGGTGAAGCCGACCAGCTCGCCGGTGGCACCCTCGACGGCGGCGACGGTGCGGATCGTCCGCCCGCCGCTGGCCGCGGAGGCCTCGAAGTCGGCCAGCCGTGCGTCGTCCCAGACCTCGGGCTCGAAGAGGACGCCGCCGCCCGGGGCGTCCGCCGCCATCTGTTCCTTGAGGCGGCACATCCCGGCCCGGTGGGGGGCCGGCGTCTCGCCGGCCCACGCCACCACGTCGTAGCCGGGCGCCCCGGCGCGGGCGGCGGCGAGGCGCTCGTCGAGGTCCGGCAGCGCCGCCAGGTCGACCATGCTGATCCGGTACACCTGCTCGAGCACGTACCCACGGGCGACCAGGGGAGCCACCTCGGGGTGGTCCGGGTCGACGCCGCCGAACCCGGTGGCGGCCGTGACCGCCCCGGACGCCGCAGCCAGCGACCCGCCGCGGAAGTCACCGCGCCCGAGCCCGGCGGCGACCTGTTCGCCGTGGGTGGTGAGCTCCTCGACGAGGTCGAGCACCTCGGCGTCCGGCAGGTCGGGCTCGGCCGAGATGACGATCTCGGCGACGTCGGTGGACTCCAGGAGCGGGGTGTAGACCTTGAGGGCGCCGACGAGTTGTCCGTCACGGTGCGCGACGAAGGCCCGGCAGGCCTCGGCCAGGGACGGCTGGAGGCTCGCCAGGCGCTCCTCGGGGCTGCGGGCGACGACGTCCGGCCCGAACCGCATCGCGTTGGAGCGCTCGGCGTGGGCGTGGAAGGCCCGGAAGGCGTCGCCGCGCGGGCCGGGCTCGTCCCAGCGTTCGGGCAGCTCGAGCGGGGTGACGACCAGGCTCATGGGGGTGCTCCTCGGGGGGCCGCCGCACCCTCCGGCGGGCAGCATTGCAGGATAGATCCGCGGCGCCGGGAGCAGCAATCCCCTTCTGCGGCGAGTCCGTGGCCGAGTTGCGCTCACATTGCTCAGCACGTGGGGGCCGATCTAGCATGGGACGTCCCCCACGTGCGGTCAGTGCTGACCGGCTTCCTCCCACAGAGTCCTCAGGAGCCCGATGTCTGCACCCGCCCGCCCGAGCAGGGAGCCGTCCGCCGTGACGCCCGACCAGCCGACCGGCAACCGGTCGATCATCGCCATCCTCCTGGTGGGCGCTTTCATCGTCATCCTCAACGAGACGACCATGAACGTGGCCCTGAGCCAGATCATGGGCGACTTCGGCGTCACCGAGCGCGTCGCCCAGTGGCTGACCACGGCCTTCATGCTGACGATGGCGATCGTCATCCCCATCACCGGCTGGATGCTGGAGCGCTTCCCCACCCGCACCGTCTTCACCCTCGCCATGGGGCTGTTCAGCCTCGGCACCGCCATCGCCGCGCTCGCACCGACCTTCGCGGTGCTGCTTTCGGGCCGGGTCGTGCAGGCGTCCGGCACGGCCATGATGATGCCGCTGCTGATGACGACCATCATGCAGCTGGTGCCCCCGCACGGACGCGGCCAGATGATGGGCAACATCTCGATGGTCATCGCCGTCGCCCCCGCGACCGGGCCCACCCTGTCGGGCCTGCTGCTGCAGCTGGGGTCGTGGCGCTTCATCTTCGCCTTCGTGCTGCCGATCGCCCTGGCCATCCTCGTGCTGGGCCGGATGCGGCTGCGCAACGCCAACGAGCCGCGCCCCGTCCCGCTGGACGGCTGGTCGATCCCGCTGACCGTCCTTGCCTTCGGGCCCCTCATCTACGGCCTGTCGCTGATCGGCGACACCACCATCCCCTTCTGGGAGCCCATGCTCGCCATCGGCGCCGGCATCGCCGGCCTGATCGGGTTCGCCGCCCGCCAGTTCGTGCTGCAGGCCCAGGAGCGCGCCTTCCTCGACCTGCGCACCTTCACCCACGGCACCTTCACCGTCGCGCTGATGATGATGGCCATCGGCATGATGGCGCTGTTCGGCACGATCATCATGCTGCCGCTGCTGCTCCAGCGCGTGTACGGACTGGAGCCTCTGCAGGTCGGCCTGATGATGCTGCCCGGCGGCGTCGCCATGGGCGTGATGGGGCCGCTGATCGGACGCCTCTACGACCGGGTTGGGCCGCGCCCGCTGGTGATCCCCGCTTCGCTGGTGGTGCTCGCGGTTTTCGTCGGGTTCTCCTTCCTCACCCCGTCCACCCCGTGGTGGCTGGTGATGGTCGGCCACATGACGATGTCCACGTCGTTCGCGTTCATCTTCACGCCGCTGTTCACGGTCGCGCTGGGCTCGCTGCCCAAGCGCCTCTACTCGCACGGGTCGGCGCTCATCGGCACGATCCAGCAGGTGGCCGGTGCCGCCGGCACGGCCCTGTTCGTCACCGTGTTCGCCATGCAGTCTGACGCCGCGGCCGCGGCCGGGGCGTCCCCCTCGACGGCCATGCTCGAGGGCGCGCACTGGGGGTTCCTGGGGGCGGGCGCCGTGTGGACGGCCGCCGTCGTAGCAGGGTTCTTCCTGCGCCGCCCCGCCGAGTCGGACACCGACGGGCCCGTCCTCGCGCACTGAGGGCCTCCTCGCGCATCACAGCGAACACACAGCCCACACATCGCCCGCGGCGAGACGGCTGGTGCACGGTGGACACCACAGGTGCCCACCTTCCGCGGCTCCGCCAGCGAGGGCTACACCATGACGATCAACGTGCCGATCGACCCCACGACCGCGCAGGCCGGTTCGGGGCGGGGACCCGGCCGCTGAGGCCGGTTCAGGCGGGCCGCTCCGTGACCGTCGACCCCAGCGGCACCAGCTCGACGTCCGACTGCGCCACCTCGCGCACGAGCGGCAGGGCGGCGTCCGGGTCGTCGACGGCCAGCGTCAGAAGCACGGACGCGCCCCAGTCGGCGTCCATCACGTCGACGCCGCGGTTCATCAACGCGCCCTGCACCCGCCCCGCATCGGCCGCCGGCACCTGCAGCCCCACCAGGTGACGGACCACCGGGCGCACCCGGGGCGCCGGTTCGAGGGAGGACGCCACGGCGTCCGAGTAGGCGCGCACCAGGCCCCCCGTCCCGAGCAGGACGCCGCCGAAGTAGCGCGTGACGACTGCGACCACGTTCGAGACGCCCGCGCCGCGCAGGACCTCCAGCATGGGCATCCCCGCAGTGCCGGCCGGCTCCCCGTCGTCGGAGGAACGCTCGACGGGTTGGGCGTCCGGCACGTCGACGATGAACGCGAGGCAGTGGTGGCGGGCGTCCGGATAGGCGGCCCGCACCGAGGCGATGACGGCGCGCGCGGCGTCCTCGTCGTCGACGCGCGCGAGGCGGGTGATGAACCGCGAGCGGCGGACCTCGATCTCCGCCTCCGCCGAGTAGCCGCGCGGCAGCCAGAGGGTCATGCCGACGATACTGCCACGCCCCGAGAGTGCGATGATGGCTGGCGATGAACGCTATCCAGCCGCCGAACCCCGATGTCCGCGCCGAGGCGCACGCCCTGAGCGATGCGCAGGCCAAACCGCAGGGCGCGCTCGGACGCCTCGAGTCGCTGGCCGCCTGGGTCGCGGCCTGCCAGGGCGAATGCCCGCCACGTCCGCTGACCGACGTGCGCGTTGTGGTCTTCGCCGGGGACCATGACGTCGCCGCGGCCGGAGTGTCGGCCTACCCGGCCGAGGTGACGCCGGCGATGGTGCACGGCATCCTCGCCGGGCGTGCGGGCGTGAACGCGCTGGCCCGCTCGGTGGGTGCGACCGTGAGCGTGTACGACCTCGGCGTCCGATCGCTGCAGGGCGTGCCGGACGCCGTGCGCCGCTTCCACGTGGGGCCGGCACGCGCGATCCACGTCGAGGACGCACTGACCCCCGACGAGCTGGAGCGCGCCCTCGCCGCCGGCGACACCATCGCCGCCGAGGCCGTCGAGGCCGGCGCACAGCTGCTCATCGCCGGTGACCTCGGCATCGGCAACACCACCCCGGCCGCCGCGCTGGTGGCCGCCAGCCTCGACCTGCGCGGCGCGGACGTCGCCGGGCGAGGGACCGGGCTGGACGACGAATCGCTGGCCCGCAAGGCCGCCCTGCTCGATGAGGCACTCTCCCGGGTCGGGGACCGCGCCATCGACCCCCGCCAGCGTCTGGCCGCGCTCGGTTCGGCCGACATCGCGGCCGCCGTCGGCTTCATGACCGGCGCCGTCCGACGCGGGGTGCCGTTGGTCGTCGACGGGCTGATCGCCTCGGCGGAGGCAGTGCTGGCCGACGAACTGGTCCCGGGCGCGCGGTACTGGATGGTCGCCGGGCACCGCTCCACCGAGCCGGGCTGCGCACTGGCCCAAATGCACCTCGGTCTCGAGCCGATCCTCGACCTCGGGATGCGCCTGGGCGAAGGGTCGGGCGCCGTGCTGTCCGTCGGCGTCCTCAACGCGGCGATCGCGGCGCTCCGCGAGGTCGCCCTGCTGTCGGAGATCTGATGGCGGTCGTCGACGGATTGCGCCTGGCCTGGGGGACGCTCACCGCCCTCCCCGGCCCCCCGCCGCGCACCGTCGACCGCGCCGTGGCCCGCGTCGCGATGTCGACCGGCTGGTTGGTGGTGCTACCCGTGATGGTGGCCATTGCCGCAGCCGGGTGGGGGCTGGTGGTCTTGGGGGTGCCTCCTCTTGCTGCCGGGTTGGTGACGATCGGGCTGGTGCAGCTGATGACGCGGGCCATTCACGCAGACGGGCTGGCCGACACCGCCGACGGGCTGGGGTCGGGGCGTCCGGCAGGGCAGGCGTTGGAGATCATGCGCCGCGGCGACGTCGGACCGATGGGCGCCGTCGCGCTCGTCCTCGTGCTGGGGCTGCAGGCGGTGCTGGTGGGGGACCTGCTCGCCCGTCCGGGCGGCTGGTTGTTCGTCGCGCTGGCACTGGGTGCCGGACGCCTGGCGCTGGCGTCCGCCTGCTCGGGCCCCATCCCGTCGGCGCGCCCCGACGGGCTGGGCGCCGCCGTGGCCGGGTCGGTGCCGCCGTGGCTGGTGACGGCGCTGCACCTGGGGTTGTTCCTGGGCGGCCTCGTGCTGGCGGAGGTGGTCGGGTCGGTGTTGGGCGGCGACATCCCGCGGCACGCATGGGCGTGGGGCATGGTGGTCGGACTCATGGCCACCAGCGCGACGGTCGGGCTCGCCGTCCGGAAGCTGGGCGGCATCACCGGCGACGTGTTGGGCGCGGCGGTCGAGTTGATGACCCTCGGCGTCCTGCTGGGCCTGGCGATCCGCTGACCCCTACAACCGCACGGCCCGTCCCGCGACCATCAGCACGACGTCGTCGACGACGGCACCCAGCGCCTGGTTGGCGCGTCCGAGCAGGTCGGCGAAGAGGCGTCCGGACGCGTGCTCGGACACGACGCCCCAGCCCACCTCGTTGGTGACCATCACGATCGGACCGGGGTGCGCCGCCACCGCGGCGGCCAGGTCGGCGATCCGCTCCTCGATGAGGGCGGTCGCCTCGGGGCGCGGGGTGTCCCAGCCCACGGCGTCCAGTTGGCGGGTCATCCACGTGCCGACGCAGTCGACGAGCGTGGGTCCGGACGCCTCGCGGAGCGCGGCGGCGACATCGACGGTCTCGACGGTGGTCCAGTCGGCGGGTCGGGCGAGGCGGTGCCGGGCCACCCGAGCGGCCCACTCCGCGTCGGTGGTCGGGTCGGCCGGGTAGCCGGGCGTCACGTAGGCCACTCCCTCCAGGCCTCGCAGCAGACCCTCGGCGTGGCTGGACTTACCACACCGGACGCCGCCGGTGACCAGGACTCGATTCACGGACACACACTAGCCATCCCCGCGGGAGTCTATGTTGGGGGCGTGAGATCGAACCCCCGTTTCACCTTCGTCCGCCACGGGCAGTGCGTGGCGAACGCGCAGGGACGCGTGGTGGGTCAGCTCGACAGCCCCCTGACGCCGCTCGGGCACACCCAGGCCGAGGGCGCCGCGGTCCTTCTGGCGGGACGCCGCGACCTGACGGCCGTCGTGTCGTCCGACCTGCAGCGCTCCCACGCGACCGCCCGGATCATCGCCGGCGTCCTGGACCTGCCGCTGTACCTGGAGCCCGGCCTGCGCGAGCAGACGTTCGGCACGATGGAGGGCCAGCTGTTCGCCGACCTGACCGCCCTCAGCCCGGGCGCGGAGCACATCAATGAGGTGCGGTGGGGCAACGGCGAGTCCGTCGCGGACGTCCACGCCCGCCTCATCGAGACCTTCGCCCGAATCGAGGCCGCCCACCCCGGACCGATCGTGCTGGTGACCCACGGGCACGTGATCCAGATCGCGATGTCCATGCTGCAGGGACGCGGCTTCCGCGACGTCGAGTGGTTCGACCTTCCCAACGGCGGCATCGTGAACGGACCAGCCTGAGGTCCCTGGGGTGTGAGCGGGGCGAGCCTCGAAGGGCCGGTCCTGTCAAGGGGTTTCGACCGGTGTGGATAGGTTCGTCGCGTTGTCCACAGGTTCGAATGTGTTGTTCTGATTGTCGGTGGTGGTGTTTAGCGTTGGGTGCATGGACCAGCCGACCCCCACCGCTTCCGCGTTGGCTGGTGCGCGTTCGCTGCTGGCGAGTATCGACCATGCTGGTCGCCGTCGGTTGGACGCCGAGGGGCGGCTTGGGTTGGTGAGCGAGGTCGTCGCGCTGGGGCGCCAGGTGGAGGCTTTGCGGGTGGTGTTGATCGCCGAGGCTGATCGGGCCAAGGCCGCTGAGACCGCACGGGGGACGAGTATGAAGACGTTGTTGGCGGTGTCGTCGAAGGTGACCGCGGCCGAGGCTGCTTCGTGGGTGTACGGCGGTCAGGAGGTCACAGCCCATCCTTTGGTGGCTCAGG
>NZ_SDMQ01000005.1 GCF_004324755.1 Propioniciclava sinopodophylli | reverse complement strand
GTGAGGCGTTCAAGCGTCTGGTCGAGTCGCACGCGGTCAGCAACCGGCGTGCGGTGGAGCAGGCCGCGGATCGTCACGACGAAGCCGGGTTGCGTAGCTTCGAGCAGCGCACCGCCGACGGCCTCATCGCCCTCGTTGCTGGTCGGTCGCCTGAGCCGGCCCGGTTCGGTGAACCTGCCGAAGGGCACCGGGCCCCTGAGCGTGTCGAAGGGTCCAAGCCGCACTCGATGAGCTCCGCTACCCGACCTGGGTTCCCTGGGTCTGCGGAAGTGTCCTCGTCCCAGGCTGGGGCTTCGGCAAGATTCGCCACACGGACCGGCCCGCCTGTGAAGCCGACCGTGGTGGTCACCCTGTCCTTCGACGACGTCTTGAACCGGGTCGAGCAGGCCGGGGTGCTGGCCAGCGGCGAGCAGGTCACCGCCGGTGAACTGCGCCGGTTGGCGTGCGACGCCACCATCGTGCCGATCGTGCTGGGCTCGGCCAGCCAGCCCCTCGACGTGGGCCGCGACCAACGCCTGGTCACCCCCAGCATCCGCAAAGCCCTCGAACAGCGCGACAAGCGGTGTGCGTTCCCGGGCTGCCGGGTCCCGGCCTCGGGGTGTGAAGCACACCACATCGTCCCCTGGTGGCTGGGCGGCGAAACCGCCTTGGGCAACATGGTGCTCCTGTGCCCCCACCACCACGGCACCGTCGAACCCCACCGGTTCTTCGACCACAGCTCCCCACCCACGAGATGGACCGTCCACATCGCCCACGACGGACACCCCGTCTTCACCCCACCCACCCGAGTGGGCCAACCCCGGGCCCAGGCGCCCCTGCGCTCGAACCAACGCCAGGCCGACCAGCGAGACCTGATCAGCCGAGAGGTGGGGGAGGAGGCACCCCAGATCCTGATCGAATAACTTCTGCGATTGGTCTGTGCGTTCGATGGCAGGGGATCTTCACACCCCAGGCGCCCGCACCACCCGCACGTCGGCCGCGTCTGGGCCGCGGTGGGCCCAGACCAGCAGCTCCAGCGGCGTCCCGATGACGTGGTCGGTCGTCGCCCCCGGCAGCACCCGCGTCTCGAGACCGGCCGAGGGCCACGCCAACACGAGCCCACGGCCGTCCCGGCGGTGGAGCTGGCGCGCAGCGACGGCCGCCCGGCGCCATAGGGCCGCGAGCGTCGCGTCGTCCAGCACGGTGGGCGGCAGGGGATTGGCGCGCACGATGTCCTCGGTGTGGACCGCGTACTCGCCGAGGTGGTGACGCCACGCGGAGCGAGGGGAGTCGAGGACCAGCGGCATGAACGGCGACCGGTCGGCCAGGCGGGCGAGGGCGTCCTCGAAGCCGGACACCGTGGCCACGGCCATCCGGCGCTCGGTCAGCGGCGCGAGCCGGGGGAGCGCGATGCCGGGCCAGGACACCGGGTCATCGCGCAGCGTGAGCAGGTGTCCGACCAGGTGGCGCACAGTCCAGCCCTCGCACAGCGTCGGGGCATCCGGCCCGGCCGCGCGTGCGGCGTCCACGAACCAGTCGCGGGCCGCGAGGACGCGACGCCAGGCCTCAGAACCCCGCGTGGGTGGCGAGGAGCTCATCCTTGACCTCCGGCGGCCCGACGAGCTGCACGTCGGCGTCCGTCATGCGGCCGAACGCGAACAGCAGCAGCTCGGACGGCTTGCCCACGATGATCACCGTGGTGTCGCCCGCCTTGGCCCGCAGCCGCTGCGGGCGGTCGGTGCGCTCCAGCATGATGCCGCACGGCGCCTTGCGGAACAGCGCCTTGGCGGTCGTGTTGAGGCCCTTGGCGACGTGGTCCTCGAAGTCTGGCCCCTTGTCGCGCGGAGGCAGGCCGGCGGGGCGCCGGACGTCCTCGGTGTGCACGAAGAACTCGGTGGTGTTGGCCAGTTCGTCCAGCATGGGGACGGCGAACAGCGAGATCGGCCGCGGCCCGCGCCGGATCTGCTCCACCAGCTCGGGGTAGAGCCAGCGCCGCTTGGTCGCCTCCATGCGGGAGGCGGTCACGTCGGCCAGGGCACCGATCAGCAGCCCTGGGGCGGCGGACGGGTCGTTCTCGCGCACCCACACGTGCGCGGCCAGGTCGTGGCTCGTCCAGCCCTCGCAGAGCGTCGGCGCGTCCGGGCCCACCTCCGCCAGCGCGTCACACAGTGCCGTCCGTTCCTGCGCAGCAAAACCCATGCCGCCCACCCTAGCCGCGGGTCGGAGGCCGCGCGGCGGCTGCGGTGGGGCGTGGAAGAATGGCGCGCATGTCCCACACCCTCGACCCGGCCATCGCGTCCGCCCTCAAGCGCACGCCGGACGGCCTCGTCGCTGCCGTCGTCCAGGACGCGACGACCGGAGCCGTCCTCATGCAGGCCTGGATGGACGACGCCGCCCTGGCCCGCACGCTGGCGACCCGCGAGGCGACGTACTGGTCGCGCTCGCGTTCGGAGCAGTGGATCAAGGGGCTCACCAGCGGACACACGCAGCACGTCCGCACCGTCCGCCTCGACTGTGACGGCGACACCGTCCTGCTGACCGTCGACCAGGTCGGCGGGGCCTGTCACGTCGGCGACACCACCTGCTTCGACGCCCGCGAACTGCTGGGTGAGGAGGACGCATGACCTTCCCGATCACCCCCGACCTCGAGCGCTTCCGCACCCTCGCGTCCGAGCAGGGCCGTCGCATCGTGTCGGTCTGGACGCGCCTGCTCGGCGACGACATCACCCCCGTCGGGCTCTACCACCACCTGTGCGGCGACCGCACGAACACGTTCCTGTTCGAGTCCGCCGAGGCCGGCGTGTGGGCGCGCTACTCGATCGTCGGCGTCAACGCCTCGGCCGTCCTGACCGAGCGAGACGGGCAGGCCACGTGGTCAGGCCGCGAACTGGCCAACCTGCCCACCGGCGGCGATCCGCTGGCCGTGCTCGCCGAGACCCTCGAGCGCCTCCACACCCCCTACGACGACGCGCTGCCCCCGATGACCTCGGGCATGGTCGGCTACCTCGGCTACGACATCGTCCGCCGCCTCGAACGCCTGCCGGACGCCAACCCCGACGACCTGGGCCTGCCGGAGGTCGTCATGATGCTGGCCGCCGACGTCGCCGTCCTCGACCACCACACCGGCGAGGTGTGGCTGGTCGCGAACGCGATCAATTACGACGACACGTCCGAACGTGTCGACGAGGCGTACGCGGACGCCTGCGCGCGCTTGCACGCCATGGTCGCGCGACTGCAGGAGCCCGCCGAGCCGCTGCTCAGCCTGCGGCCCGAGGAGCCCGGCGAGGTCGACGTGACCCGCCAGCGCACCCAGCCCGAGTTCGAGGACGCCGTGCGCGCGGCCGTCGAGGAGATCCGGGCCGGCGAGGCCTTCCAGATCGTGGTGAGCCAGCGCTTCGAGGTTCCGTGCGGCGCCGACGCCCTCGACGTCTACCGGGTGCTGCGCCGCAGCAACCCGAGCCCCTACCTCTACCTTCTGCGGCTGGACGACCTCGCGATCGTGGGCTCCAGCCCCGAGGCACTCGTGACGGTGCACGACCGGAACGTGCTCACCCACCCGATCGCCGGCTCCCAGCCACGCGGCGCCACCCCCGAGGCGGACGCCGCCAACGAGGCCCGCCTTCTGGCCGACCCCAAGGAGCGCGCCGAGCACCTCATGCTGGTCGACCTCGGCCGCAATGACCTCGGCCGCGTCTGCGTGCCCGGTACGGTCAGCGTGGTGGAGTTCATGACCGTGCGCCGCTACAGCCACATCATGCATCTGGAGTCGACCGTTGTCGGCGAGCTCACCGAGGGCCGCACCGCGCTGGACGCCACCCTGTCCTGCTTCCCGGCCGGCACGCTCTCGGGTGCCCCGAAGGTGCGCGCGATGGAGATCATCGACCGCCTCGAGGTGTCCCGGCGCGGGCTCTACGGCGGCGTGGTCGGCTACTTCGACTTCGCCGGCAACTCCGACGTCGCCATCGCCATCCGCACCGCAGTGCTCAAGGACGGGCGCGCGTACGTACAGGCCGGCGGCGGCATCGTCGCCGACTCCGACCCCGCGTCGGAGGATCTCGAGTCCCGCAACAAGGCCGCGGCAGCGCTGCGGGCCGTGGCCACGGCGTCCGGCATGCGGCGGCTGGCGTGAGGTTCGACACCCGGTTGGTCGCCGCGGCGGCCGCCCTCGCGGCCATCGGCGCCGCCCTGTGGGGCGACTGGTGGACGGTCAGCTGGGCCGACGGCCTCGCCGGGGCGGGCGCCCAGGGCATCGGGGGCAGCGGGGGGACCGGCGGGCTCGCCGCGCTGCTCCCGGCCGTCGTGCTCGCGGTGGTGCTGACCACGCTCACCCTCGGCGCCACCGGACGCCGCGTCGTCGGTGTGGTCGCCCTGCTGGCCGGGCTCGCGATGGCCGCCCTGGGCTTCGCCGGGGCCAACCCGGCCGACGCGGTCGTCGAGCAGCACGTGGCCCTCGCCGCGCTGGGCGCCGACTGGACACTGGCGCGCACGGCCGTCCCGGCCACCTATGGTGTGCTCGGCCTCTTGGTCGCCGGGGCTTCGGCCCTCTGGGTCGCCCGACCACCCGCGCGCAGGGTCAGGACGGCCGCCGCGGCGAGTGGCGACGTGACAGACCCGGTGGCTTCTTGGAAAGCTATGGACGCAGGACACGATCCGACCGACGAAGGGGACCGAGCATGAGCAGCACCGTCGAGAAGTACCACCACGGCAAGACGCCGGCGGCCTGGACCTCCATGGTCATCGCCAGCATCGGTGCGCTCATCGCCACCGTGGGCTTCTTCCTCAACATCAACTGGGCCGTCGTCTGGGTCGGCCTCGGCGTCATGGTCGCCGCCGCCATCGTGGGTGGAGTCATGGTGAAGCTCGGCTACGGCCAGGAGCTCATCGAAGGGGAGAAGCACTAGTCGTGGGCGTCCTCGACGACATCGTCGTCGGCGTCCGGGAGGATCTGGCGGTCCGCCAGGCCCGGCGCAGCCTGTCCGACCTGATGGACGCCGTGGCCGCGATGCCTCCGACCCGCCCGGTCGTGGACGCCCTCGCGGCCCGCGGTCTGTCCGTCATCGCCGAGGTCAAGCGCAGTTCGCCGTCCAAGGGCGCCCTGGCCGACATCCCCGACCCCGCCGCCCTGGCTGCCGAGTACGCGGCCGGGGGAGCCGCCGTCATCTCGGTGCTCACCGAGAAGCGCCGCTTCGGCGGCTCGCTGGAGGACCTCGTCGCCGTCCGCGCCGCGGTCGACACCCCCGTCCTGCGCAAGGACTTCATCGTCACCGAGTACCAGCTGTGGGAGGCCCGCGCCGCCGGTGCCGACCTCGCCCTGCTGATGTGCTCGGCGCTGGACGACCACGACCTGAACCGCCTCCACGCGCTTGCGCTCGAGCTCGGGCTCACCCCGCTCGTCGAGGTGCACACCCCCGACGAGGCGCACCGCGCGGTCGACCTCGGTGCCGCCGTCGTCGGCATCAACAACCGCAACCTGCAGACCCTCGAGGTCGACATCGCCCAGTTCGAGACTCTGGTGGACCTCATCCCGGCCGACCGCGTCCGGGTGGCCGAGTCGGGCATTCTGTCGGTAGCGGACGTCGAGCGCGTCGCCGCCGCCGGCGCCGACGCGGTCCTCGTGGGCGAAGCCCTCGTGCGTCACGGCGACCCGCGCGCGTCGGTTGCCGCCTTCATCGAGGCCGGGAGCGCCGCGCAGCCGAAGTGAGACGGCTCGCCGGGTCGGACGAGCCCCCGCGACTAGAGTGACGCAGGTGAACGAACCCACCACGCTGCCCGACAAGGGCGGGCACTACGGAATCTTCGGCGGGCAGTACGTCCCCGAGGCCCTCAACGCTGCGTTGACCCAGCTCGACCGCGAGTTCGACCTCGCGATGGCCGACCCCGCCTTCGTCGCCGAGCTCAACCGCCTGCGCGTGGAGTACTCCGGCCGGCCGACCCCCATCACCGAGCTTCCGCGGCTCAGCGCACTGGCCGGTAACGCCCGCATCGTCGTCAAGCGCGAGGACCTCAACCACACCGGCTCGCACAAGATCAACAACGTGCTCGGCCAGGCGCTGCTCTCCAAGCGCATGGGCAAGTCGCGCGTGATCGCCGAGACCGGCGCCGGCCAGCACGGCGTCGCCACCGCGACCGCCGCCGCCCTGCTCGGCCTGGAGTGCCGCGTCTACATGGGCAAGGTCGACACCGACCGGCAGGCACTCAACGTCGCGCGCATGCAGTTGCTCGGCGCCGAGGTGATCGCCGTCGAGTCCGGGTCGGCGACCCTGAAGGACTCCATGAACGAGGCCATGCGCGATTGGGTGGCCTCCGTCGATGACACGCACTACCTCATCGGCACGGTCGCCGGCCCGCACCCGTTCCCGCGCATGGTCAAGGAGTTCCAGCGCGTGATCTCCACCGAGGCCCGCGCCCAGCTGCTCGAGCGCTACGGCGAGCTTCCGTACGCGGTCGCGGCCTGCGTCGGCGGCGGCTCGAACGCGATGGGTATGTTCGCCGACTTCATCGACGACCCCGAGGTGAAGCTGTACGGCTTCGAGGCCGAGGGAGATGGCATCCCCACCGGCCGCCACGCGGCGTCCATCACGGGCGGGTCGATCGGCGTCCTGCACGGCATGCGCACCTACGTCCTCCAGGACGAGGACGGCCAGACCGTCGAATCGCACTCCATCTCCGCCGGCCTCGACTACCCCGGCGTCGGCCCCGAGCACGCCTGGCTGGCGGCGTCCGGACGCGGCACGTACGAGCCCGTCACCGACGCCGAGGCCATGGAGGCCTTCAAGCTCATCACCCAGACGGAGGGCATCATGCCCGCCATCGAGTCCGCCCACGGCATCGCCGGCGCGATCCGCCTGGGCCGTCGCCTCGCCGAGGAACAGCCCGACCTGTCCCCCCTGATCTGCGTGTGCCTGTCGGGCCGCGGCGACAAGGACGTGGCGTCCGCCCTGAAGTGGTTCGACCTCGACGGCACGCCCGACGAGACCGTGGGGGGATTCTGATGACGGACATGCGGGCGGCTGAGCCCGTCAAGGCCCCCGGAGCCCAGCTGGCGGGCGCCGGCATCTCCGGGCGGCGCATCCTCGCCGCCAAGGCCGAGGGGCGCGCCGCGCTCGTGGGTTACCTCCCCGTCGGCTACCCCGACGTCGACACCTCCCTGGACGCCATGCGCGCGCTGTGCCGACCCGGCGACGGGCCCGGGGTCGACATGGTCGAGATCGGCCTGCCGTACTCCGACCCGATCCTGGACGGTCCCGTCATCCAGCGCGCCGGCACGACCGCTCTCAAGCGTGGCGTCCGCACCCGCGACGTCCTGCGTGCGGTCGAGGCCGTCGCCGAGGCCGGCGCGACCCCGCTGTGCATGACGTACTGGAACCTCGTGGACCGCTACGGCGTGGACGCCTTCGCCCGCGATTTCGCCCAGGCCGGGGGAGCGGGCCTGATCACCCCCGACCTGACCCCCGACGAGGCCGAGGAGTGGATGGTCGCCTCCGAGGAGCACGGGCTCGACCGGATCTTCCTGGTGTCGCCGAGCTCCACCGAGGAGCGCATCATCGCCACCGCCCGCGCGTGCCGCGGCTGGGTGTACGCGACCGCGGTGATGGGCGTGACCGGCGCCCGCCAGCGGACCTCCTCGCAGGCCCCGCAGCTGGTGGCCCGTCTCCGTGAGCTCGCCCCCGACACCCTCGTGGGCGTCGGCCTGGGCGTGAGCAACGGCGCGCAGGCGGCCGAGGTGGGTTCGTTCGCGGACGCCGTGATCGTTGGTTCGGCCCTCATCAAGCCGATGCTGGCCGCCGAGGACGCGGGCACCCCCGCCGACCTCAGCGGCCTGCGCGCGGTGGTGGCCGACCTCGCCGCGGGGGTCCGCTCGGCGTAGGGCATGATGGGTGCCGTGCTCTCGCTCCTGTCGATCCCCAGCCCGGACATCAGCAAGTTCTCCATCGGACCGCTGACGATCCACATCTACGCACTGTGCCTGATGGCGGGCATGGTGTTCGCGTGGTGGCTGGGCTCGCGGCGGTGGAAGCAGCGCGGCGGGCTGGCCGAGACCTTCGAGACGATCGTGCTGGTCGCGATCCCCGCCGGCATCATCGGCGCCCGCATCTACCACGTCCTCACGCACTGGGAGGACTACTTCGCCCCCGGCCGCAACCCGTGGAGCGCCTTCTTCATCTGGGAGGGCGGCATCGCGATGTTCGGCTCGCTGATCGGCGGCGCCATCGGCGCGGCCGTCACCGCGCGCATCCTGGGCGCCCGCCTCACGGCGTTCGCGGACGCGCTGGCCCCCGGCCTGATCATCGCCCAGGCCATCGGCCGGCTCGGCAACTGGTTCAATCAGGAACTGTTCGGCGGCCCCGACGACGGCCCGCTCGGCCTCGAGATCGACCCGCAGTTCCGCCCGGCCGAGTACACCGACGTGCCGACCTTCCAGCCCACGTTCCTCTACGAGCTGAGCTGGAACCTGGCCGGGGGCCTGTTGCTGCTGGCGATCGACCGCAAGTTCAAGCTCGGCTGGGGCAAGCTGTTCGCCCTGTACGGCGTCGTCTACGGCACGGGCCGGTTCTGGATCGAGGGCATCCGCACCGACTTCAGCTACTACTTCGGCCCGCTGCGCACCAACCAGGTCACCGCGCTCCTCATCGCGCTGGCCGGCCTGGCCTACTTCCTGGTCTCCAGCAAGCTCCGCCCGGGCCGCGAGCCGTGGGTCGAGCGCAAGGGCGTCGGCGGCCCCGACCACGTCGAGGCGTCCGAATCCTGAACGGTGTCCGCGCCCGTAACACGCGCGCAACACATCACGCGTTAGTCTGCGACAGCGGCATGCGGTAGTGGCCAGGAAGTTGCTCCACCAGGGGTGGCTGCCACACAGCCCGTTGGCGCAGGAGACACACGTGAACATGCACCACAACAGGCCTGCCCAAGGCCTTTACCGACCCGATTTCGAACACGACGCGTGCGGCGTCGCCTTCGTCGCCCACCTGAGCGGCGAGGCCACCCACGCCATCGTCTCCCAAGGCCTGCTGGCCCTGGAGAACCTGGACCACCGCGGCGCCACCGGCGCCGACGAAGCCGCCGGTGACGGCGCGGGCATGTTGCTCCAGGTCCCCGACCGACTCTTCCGCGAGACCGTCGACTTCGTGCTGCCGCCCGCCGGCGGCTACGCGGTCGGCATGGCGTTCCTGCCCGCCGACGCCCCCGCGCGGCTCACCGCGAAACTCCGCATCGAGCACCTCGCCATCGAAGAGGGCCTGCGCGTCCTCGGGTGGCGCATGGTTCCGATGAGCGGCGACACCCTCAGCCCCGTGACGCTGGCGGTCATGCCACACATGGAGCAGCTGTTCGTCACCGCCGGCCGGGCGACCGGCATCGACCTCGACCGCCGCGTGTACCCGCTCAACAAGCGCGTGCGCACCGAGGTGGGTGTCTACTTCGCCTCCCTCAGCGCCCGCACGACGGTCTACAAGGGCATGCTCACCACCCAGCAGCTCGGCGAGACCTTCCCCGACCTGCTCGACGAGCGCACCGAGAGCGCGCTGGCGCTGGTGCACAGCCGTTTCTCCACCAACACGTTCCCGAGCTGGGAGCTGGCCCACCCGTTCCGCTACATCGCGCACAACGGAGAGATCAACACGGTCCAGGGCAACCGCAACTGGATGCGCGCCCGCGAGGCGCTGTTGGAGACCGACCTCATCCCGGGTGACCTCGACCGGCTCTTCCCGATCTGCACGCCCGGTGCGTCCGACTCGGCGAGCTTCGACGAGGTGTTGGAACTGCTGCACCTGGGCGGCCGCTCCCTGCCGCACGCGGTGCTGATGATGATCCCCGAGGCGTGGGAGAACCACGACGAGATGGACGCCGCCCGCCGCAACTTCTACTCCTTCCACAGCTCGGTCATGGAGCCGTGGGACGGCCCGGCGGCCGTCTGCTTCACAGACGGCACCCTGATCGGCGCCACCCTGGACCGCAACGGCCTGCGCCCCGGCCGGTACTGGGTGACCGACGACGGCCTGGTGGTGTTCGCGTCCGAGGCCGGCGTCCTCCCCATCGACCAGTCCTCCGTGGTCGAGAAGGGCCGCCTCCAGCCCGGCCGCATGCTGCTGGTCGACCTGGCCCAGCACCGCCTCATCGGCGACGACGAGGTCAAGGCCGGCCTGGCCGCCGAGCATCCCTACGCCGAGTGGGTCGCAGAGCGGCTCACCCTCGACGACCTGCCCGAGCGCCAGCACGTCGTGCACAGCGCGGCGTCCGTCTCGCGCCGCCAGCAGGTGTTCGGCTACACCAACGAGGAGCTCCGCACGATCATCGCCCCGATGGCCCAGACCGGCGCCGAGCCGATCGGGTCGATGGGCACCGACACCCCGGTCGCCGTCCTGAGCGACCGCCCGCGGCTGCTGTTCGACTACTTCAGCCAGCTGTTCGCCCAGGTCACCAACCCGCCGCTGGACGCCATCCGCGAGGAGCTCGTCACCTCGCTGGCCGGCTCGGTCGGGCCCGAGGCCAACCTGCTGTCGGCCGGCCCCGACTCGTGCCACCAGATCGTGATCCCGTACCCGGTGCTCGACTCCGACGAGCTGGCCAAGCTCGTGCGGATCAACCGCGACGGCACCATGCCGGAGTTCGCCTCCCACGTCGTCCGTGGGCTCTACCGCCTGTTGGACGGCCCCGAGGAGCTGGCCCGCCGCATCGACGAGATCTGCGCCGAGGTCAGCGCCGCCATCGCCGACGGGGCGCGCATCATCATCCTGAGCGACCGGCACAGCAACATCGACTTCGCGCCGATCCCGTCGCTGCTCCTCACCTCCGCCGTCCACCACCACCTGGTGCGCGAGAAGACCCGCACGCAGGTCGGCCTGGTGGTCGAGGCCGGCGACGTCCGCGAGGTGCACCACGTGGCGCTGCTGGTCGGCTACGGCGCGGCCGCGGTCAACCCCTACCTCGTGTTCGAGTCGGCCGAGGACCTGGCCCGCCGCGAGATGTACGTCACGGTCGACCCCGAAAAGGCGCTCGCCAACGTCCGCAAGGCGCTCGGCAAGGGCGTCCTCAAGGTCATGAGCAAGATGGGCGTCTCCACGATCGCGTCCTACACGGGCGCCCAGATCTACGAGGCCCTGGGGTTGGCGTCCGACTTCGTCGACCGCTACTTCACGGGCACGACCAGCCGCGTCGAGGGCATCGGGCTGGGCGAGATCGCCCGGGAGATCCAGGCCCGCCACGACGTGGGGTACCCGGTCGACCGCCGCACGGTCGCGCACCGCACGCTGGAGACCGGCGGGGAGTACAAGTGGCGCCGCGAGGGCCCGCCCCACCTGTTCGACCCGGAGACGGTGTTCCGCCTCCAGCACGCGACGCGGGAGAAGCGCTACGACATCTTCAAGCAGTACACCGCCCGCGTCGACGACCAGGCCAGGCGCCTGATGACGCTTCGCGGCCTGCTGGAGTTCGACACGGGCGTCCGCGAGCCGATCAGCATCGACGAGGTCGAGCCGGTCAGCGAGATCGTCAAGCGGTTCTCCACCGGCGCGATGAGCTACGGCTCCATCAGCCAGGAGGCGCACGAGACGCTCGCCATCGCGATGAACCGCCTCGGCGGGAAGTCCAACACCGGTGAGGGCGGCGAAGACCCGGAGCGCCTCTACGACCCGGCACGCCGCTCGGCGATCAAGCAGGTGGCGTCCGGCCGCTTCGGCGTCACGAGCGACTACCTGACCAACGCCGACGACATCCAGATCAAGATGGCCCAAGGCGCCAA
The DNA here is from genome assembly GCF_004324755.1 of Propioniciclava sinopodophylli. Taxonomy (GTDB): domain Bacteria; phylum Actinomycetota; class Actinomycetes; order Propionibacteriales; family Propionibacteriaceae; genus Propioniciclava; species Propioniciclava sinopodophylli. The sequence goes on along the minus strand of NZ_SDMQ01000005.1, from coordinate 182,561 downwards.
GCCCGGCGAGGGCGGCCAGCTGCCCGGCCAGAAGGTGTACCCGTGGGTCGCCGGCACCCGGCACTCCACGCCCGGCGTCGGCCTGATCTCTCCGCCGCCGCACCACGACATCTACTCGATCGAGGACCTGAAGCAGCTGATCCACGACCTCAAGTGCGCCAACCCGGTCGCCCGCATCCACGTGAAGCTGGTCGCCGAGGTGGGCGTGGGCACCGTCGCCGCGGGCGTCAGCAAGGCCAAGGCGGATGTCGTGCTCATCTCCGGCCACGACGGCGGTACCGGCGCGGCGCCGCTCACCTCGCTCAAGCACGCGGGCGGCCCGTGGGAGCTCGGCCTGGCCGAGACCCAGCAGACGCTGCTGCTCAACGGCCTGCGCGACCGCATCGTCGTCCAGGTGGACGGCCAGCTCAAGACCGGCCGCGACGTCGTCATCGGCGCCCTGCTGGGCGCGGAGGAGTTCGGCTTCGCGACGGCCCCGCTCGTGGTGAGCGGCTGCATCATGATGCGCGTCTGCCACCTGGACACCTGCCCGGTGGGCGTCGCCACGCAGAACCCCGAGCTGCGCGCGAAGTACGCCGGCCACGCCGACTTCCTGGTGAACTTCTTCGAGTTCATCGCGCAGGAGGTCCGCGAGCACCTGGCCGCGCTCGGCTTCCGGTCCATCGAGGAGGCCGTCGGCCACGTCGAGGTGCTGCGCACCAAGGAGGCCGTCGACCACTGGAAGGCGGCGGGCCTGGACCTGGCGCCGATCCTGCACCGGGTCAAGACCGACGGGCCCCTGCACCGGGTCACGACCCAGGACCACGGACTGACGACCAAGCTCGACAACGAGCTGATCGCGCAGGCCGCGCCCGCGCTCGAGCGGGGCGAGGGCGTCCGCATCGAGCGGGCGGTGACCAACGTCGACCGCACGGTGGGCACGATGCTCGGCAACGCGGTGACCAGGGCCACGCGCGGCAAGGGCCTGCCGGCCGACACCATCGACATCACCCTGACGGGAACCGGTGGCCAGAGCTTCGGGGCGTTCGTGCCCGCCGGCGTCACGCTGCGCCTGGTCGGCGACACGAACGACTACTTCGGCAAGGGCCTGTCCGGTGGGCGCCTGTCCGTCCGCCCGGCCGAGGACGCGCCGTTCGTCGCCGAGGAGCAGATCGTCGCCGGCAACGTCATCGCCTACGGGGCGACCTCCGGTGAGCTGTTCATCCGGGGCCGGGTCGGCGAACGATTCTGCGTCCGCAACTCGGGCGCGACCGCCGTCGTCGAAGGCGTGGGCGACCACGCGTGCGAGTACATGACCGGCGGCGAGGCGCTGATCCTCGGCCCGACCGGGCGCAACGTGGGCGCCGGCATGTCCGGCGGACTCGCGTGGGTGCTCGACCTGAACCGCGACCGGGTCAACACCGAGCTGGTGGACCCCGTCGACCTCACCGACTCCGACGTCGACCGCATCGAGACGCTGCTGCGTCGCCATGTGGACATGACCGGCTCCGCCGTCGCCCAGCGCCTGCTGGACTCCGGAGCGCCGGCCTGGCGGGGGCGCTTCACGAAGCTGCTGCCGCGTGACTACGCCCGGGTGCTCGCCGCCCGCGCGGACGCCGAGGCCGCCGGCCTCTCGACCGACGAGACGGTCGCCAAGATGATGGAGGCCGCTCATGGCTGATCCGAAGGGCTTCATGAAGGTCGAGCGCCAGCTCGCCGAGCGCCGCAACCCCGCCGAGCGCGTCAAGGACTGGGACGAGGTCTACCCGGGCAGCCCCGGCCGGGCCGTGCTGCCGATCATCCGCCAGCAGGCGTCGCGCTGCATGGACTGCGGCATCCCGTTCTGCCACACCGGCTGCCCGCTGGGGAACCTCATCCCGGAGTGGAACGACCTCATCCACCTCGACCAGTGGCGGGCCGCCACCGACCGGCTGCACGCGACGAACAACTTCCCCGAGTTCACCGGACGCCTCTGCCCGGCCCCCTGCGAGACGGCCTGCGTGGTCGGCATCAACCGGGAGCCGGTGACCATCAAGAACATCGAGGTCGCCATCGCGGACAAGGCCTGGGACGACCGCCGCGTCATCCCGGTCGTGCCGGAGTGGCACACCAACAAGACCGTGGCCGTGGTCGGCTCGGGGCCGGCCGGGCTCGCGGCCGCCCAGCAGCTGACCCGCTCGGGGCACACGGTCGTGGTGTACGAGCGCGCCGACGACATCGGCGGGCTGCTGCGCTACGGCATCCCCGAGTTCAAGATGGAGAAGAAGGTCCTCAACCGGCGGCTGAAGCAGATGCGCCAGGAAGGCACGGTCTTCAAGCCGAACACCACGATCGGCGTGGACATCACCGGCGAGCAGCTGCGCGACCGGTTCGACGCGGTGGTGCTGGCGGTCGGCTCGACGGTGCCGCGCGACCTGCCGATCCCGGGGCGCGAGCTGTCCGGCATCCACCAGGCCATGGAGTTCCTGCCCCAGGCGAACAAGGTGGCCGTCGGCAAGCAGGTCGAGGGTCAGATCACCGCGACCGGCAAGCATGTGGTCGTCATCGGCGGCGGCGACACGGGCAGCGACTGCATCGGCACGTCCCTGCGCCAGGGGGCGGCCTCCGTCACCCAGCTGGAGATCATGCCGACCCCGCCGCAGGAGCGTCCGGGCAGCCAGCCGTGGCCGACCTACCCAATGATCCTGCGCGTGAGCACCTCTCACGAGGAGGGTGAGGTCGGGCGCTTGTACTCGGTCTCGACCAGCGAGTTCACGGGCAGCGACGGGCGGGTCACTGGCCTGCGACTGTCGGAGGTCGCGCTGGGCGCGGGCGGGTTCGCCCCGGTCGAGGGCACCGAGCGGGAGATCCCCGCCGACCTGGTGCTGCTCGCGATGGGGTTCGTCGGCCCGGAGAGGTCCGGTCTGGTCGAGGAACTGGGCGTAGAGCTGGACGCCCGCGGCAACATCGTCCGCGACGACTCGTTCCAGACGTCAGTGCCCGGGGTGTTCGTCGCCGGGGACGCCGGCCGCGGCCAGTCGCTCATCGTGTGGGCCATCGCGGAGGGCCGCAGCGCCGCCAACGGGGTGGACTCCTTCCTGCAGGGCAGCTCCGTGCTGCCCAAGCCCATCCTGCCCACGGAACGGCCGTTGGTCGTGTGACGGACGGGTGCGCGGTGCGCGGCCGACGGCCAACGGATGGCAGCTCGCCTTCGACCGGATCGTGAAGACCGACAGCGACGCCACCGTCGGGATAGGTGGCATCGTGCGGTACCGCGCGCCGTCGTAGTCCCTTGGCCGTGTCGGGGCCAACTGGCAGGATGCGGCCATGAGGGAGCATCCACGCGTCGCCATCGTCGGAGCCGGGCCCTCCGGGTTGTACGCGGCGGGCGCGCTGCTCAAGGGGGACGAGGACGTCCGCATCGACATCCTCGACCGCCTGCCGACGCCGTACGGCCTGCTCCGGTACGGGGTCGCGCCCGACCACACGAGCCTGCAGGGCATCCAGCGGGTACTCGCCGAACCCTTCGCGTCCGACCGCGTCAGGTTCTTCGGCCTGGTCGAACTGGGCCAGGACATCACCGCGGACGAGCTGCGCCGGGGCTACGACGCGGTCGTGTACGCGGCAGGCGCGGCCGAGGACCGGCGCCTCGACGTCCGAGGCGAGGACCTCACCGGCAGCCACTCGGCCCGTGAATTCGTCGCCTGGTACAACGGACACCCTGACGCCGAGCCCCATGCGCTCGCGGGCGTCGAGGCTGCCGTGACCTTCGGCGTCGGCAACGTGGCCGTCGACGTCGCCCGCATCCTGCTGGCCGACCCCGGCCGCCTGTCCGTCACCGACATGCCCGAGGCCGTGCTCGCCGAACTCACCGGCCACCACGTCGCGGACGTGTGGGTCGTCGGACGCCGCGGGCCCGAGCACGCCACGTTCACCACCACCGAGTTGCGCGAGCTTCTCACCCTGGAGGGGGTGCAGCCCGTCCTGCACGACCCCGTGCCGGACGACCCGCCGGACGCGGACCGCCGGGTCCGGCAGAACCTCGAGGCGCTCCGTGCGGCGGAATCCCGGGTCGTCGAGGCTCCGCGCGCCCGGCTGCACTTGGCGTTCTGGCGGCGTCCTGTGGAACTGGTCGGTGCCAGCGCCGTCCGCGCGGTGGTCCTGGAACGGACGGTGATGGACGCGACCGGGCAGGTCGCGGGGACGGGAGAACGGGAAGTGGTGCCCGCCCAGCTCGTGCTGCGGGCCATCGGCTACCGGGGCAAGCCCTTGCCCGGCGTGCCGTTCGACCCTGAGCGGGGCGTGGTGCCCCACGTCGACGGGCGGGTGGTGGACAACGCGGGAGTGCGTCCCGGGGAATACGTCGTCGGCTGGATCAAGCGGGGTCCGCTGGGCGTCATCGGCACCAACAAGTCGGACGCCGCCGCCACCGTCCGGGCGCTGCTCGCCGACCTGGAGGCGGGGCAGTTGCCCGCACCGTCCGGGCCGGACGCCGCCGAGCTGCTCGCCGGCCGGGGACGCGCGGCGTCCACCTTCGCCGACTGGGAGCGCATCGACGCCGCCGAGCAGGCCGCGGGCGAACGGTTCGGGCGCCCCCGGGTCAAGGTCGCCACGTGGCACGCCCTCACCGACCTCGTCCGGCACGGCCGCCCCGGGGGTCCGCTGGAGCACGAGGACGACCCCGCCTGACGCGGCGGGGCTCAGCCCCGCGGCGGGTTGGCCAGGTCCGTGACCCGCAGGAGGGTCGACTTGCCGAACAGGGACTCGACCAGGTCGACGGCGAGCTCCGCGGTGGCGTTGCGGACGTCCAGGGCCGTGTTCACCTCGACGATGTCGAGCGAGCCGAGGCGTCCGGTGTCGGCGATCATCTCCATGACCAGGTGGGCCTCGCGGTAGGTCGGGCCGCCCACGACGGGGGTGCCGACGCCGGGGGCGACGCTCGGGTCGACGAAGTCAAGGTCGAGCGAGAGGTGGAGGTGCGTGGCGGCGTCCACCGAGGCGAGCACGCGGGTCATGGCGCGGCGCGTCCCGACCTCGTCGAGGAAGCGCATGTCGTAGACGGCCAGCCCCGACTCGGCGAGGAACCGCTTCTCGCCGGGGTCAACGCTGCGCAGGCCGACCTGGTGGATCTGGTCGGCGGTGATGGCCGGCACCTGGTCCGACATGCCGGTGAGCTCGGCGGGGCCGTGCCCGAGCAGGCACGCCACGGGCATGCCGTGGATGTTGCCCGACGGCGTCATCTCGTTGGTGTTGATGTCGGCGTGAGCGTCGACCCAGATGATCAGCAGCTTCTTGCCCGCGGCGCGGCAATGGGCGGCCACCGCCGAGATCGACCCGATGGCCAGGGAGTGGTCGCCCCCCAGCAGGATCGGCAGTCGGCCCTCGGCCAGTTCGACCGCCACGGCGTCGCGCACCGCGTGGTTCCAGGCCGTCACCTCGGGCAGGTGCTTGTAGCCGTCCACCGGCTCCCGGCGGGGGTTGGGCGGGCCCGCCACGTCGCCGATGTCGCGGACGTCGTTGCCCAGGGCGCGCAGGCCCGAGGCGAGGCGCGCGACGCGCAGCGCTCCGGGGCCGAGGCGGCAGCCCGCGAGGGACGCGCCGACGTCGGTGGGGGCGCCGATGAGGCTGATCTGGGCCATGCCGGTCCTTCCGTGGGTTCGCCGTCCGATCGAAGCACGTGCGGCGGCTCGGCGCAATCGCCGCAACCGGCTGGGGTGAGCCGGTGTCAGGAACTGTCACCGGCCCAAGCTAGGGTTGGGCACTCGGGAGGTTGACCTAGAACATGGGCGATGGATTCGTTCACCTGCACTGCCACTCTGAGTTTTCGATGCTGGACGGCGCCGCGCGCCTGAAGGCGCTGGTCAAGGGCGCGGAGGAGATGGGCATGACCGCGCTCGCGGTCACCGACCACGGCAACGTGTTCGGTGCGTACGAGTGGTACCGCACGGCCAAGGGCAGCCCCGTGAAGCCGATCATCGGCCTGGAGGCGTACCTCACGCCCAAGACGCACCGCAGCGAGCGCAAGCGCGTCCAGTTCGGCGACGGCACCGGTGACGACGTCGCCTCCAAGGGCGCCTACACCCACATGACGATGTGGGCCGCCAACAACGAGGGCATGCACAACCTGTTCCGGCTGAGCTCCCTGAGCTCGCTGGAGGGCTTCTTCTACAAGCCGCGCGCCGACCGCGAGCTGCTGCAGCGCTACGGCAAGGGGCTCATCGCCACGACGGGCTGCCCCTCGGGCGAGGTGCAGACCTACCTGCGGCTGGGCCAGTACGAGCAGGCCGTCGCCTCGGCCGCCGAGTTCCGCGACATCTTCGGGGCGGGCAACTTCTACGTCGAGCTGATGGACCACGGGCTCGACATCGAGACCCGCGTGCGCGCCGACCTGCTGCGCCTGGCCAAGGAGCTCGCCCTGCCCCTGGTGGCCACCAACGACCTGCACTACGTGCACGCCTCGGACGCCGACGACCACGACACCCTGCTGTGCGTGAGCGCCGGCGCGAACAAGGACACGCCCGGCCGCTTCAAGTTCGACGGCACGGGCTACTACCTCAAGAGCCCCGCCGAGATGCGGCTGCTGTTCAGCAACCTCCCCGAGGCCTGCGACAACACCCTGGCCATCGCCGAGCAGTGCGAGGTCTCCTTCGACGAGGGCACCGGCACCTACATGCCGGAGTTCCCGGTGCCCGAGGGCGAGACGGAGGAGTCGTGGTTCCACAAGGAGGTGCGCCGGGGGCTTGAGGCGCGGTTCCCCGACGGCGTGCCCGACTACGCCACGCAGCAGGCCGAGTTCGAGGAGCAGGTCATCATCGGCAAGGGCTACGCCGGGTACTTCCTGGTCGTCGCCGACTACATCAGGTGGGCCAAGGAGAACGGCATCCGCGTCGGCCCCGGCCGAGGCTCGGGCGCCGGCTCGATGTGCGCGTTCGCCATGAGGATCACCGACCTCGACCCGGTGCCCCACGGCCTGATCTTCGAGCGCTTCCTCAACCCCGAGCGCCCCTCGATGCCCGACTTCGACGTCGACTTCGACGAGCGCCGTCGGGGCGAGGTCATCCAGTACGTCACCGAGAAGTACGGCGACGACCGCGTGTGCCAGATCGTCACCTACGGCACCATCAAGGCCAAGCAGGCGATCAAGGACGCGGGCCGCGTGCTTGGCAAGCCGTACGCGCTGGGCGACCAGATCACGAAGGTGTACACGCCGGCCCAACAGGGCAACGACGTCTCGATCGCCGACGTGTTCAACGCCGAGCACGAGCGTTATGGCGAGGGCACCGAGTTCCGCGAGCTGTACAACGCCGACCCCGACGTGAAGGAGGTCGTCGACACCGCCCGCGGCATCGAGGGCCTCAAGCGCCAGTGGGGCGTCCACGCCGCCGGCGTCATCATGTCCAGCAAGCCGCTGATGGACGTCATCCCGATCATGAAGCGGGAGCAGGACGGCCAGATCATCACCCAGTTCGACTACCCGAGCTGCGAGAACCTCGGCTTGGTCAAGATGGACTTCCTGGGCCTGCGCAACCTGACGATCCTCGACGACGCCGTCAAGAACGTGAAGATCAACGCCGGCGTCGACCTCGACCTGGACGCCCTGGCCCGCGAGCCGGACGACCCGAAGACCTACGAGCTGCTGGCCCGCGGCGACACGCTCGGCGTGTTCCAGTTCGACGGCTCGGGCTACCGCGCCCTGTGCCGGCTCATGCGCCCGGACAAGTTCGCCGACATCACCGCCCTCGGTGCGCTGTACCGCCCGGGCCCGATGGGCACGAACACCCACGTCAACTACGCGATGCGCAAGAACGGCCAGCAGCCCGTCACGCACATCCACCCCGAGCTGGAGGAACCCCTCGACAAGCTGCTGGGCGAGACCTACGGCCTGCTGGTCTACCAGGAGCAGGTCATGCAAATCGCGCAGGAGCTGGCCGGGTACAGCCTCGGCGCTGCAGACCTGCTCCGTCGGGCGATGGGCAAGAAGAAGAAGTCCGTCCTCGACGCGGAGTTCGTGAACTTCGAATCCGGCATGAAGGCCAACGGCTTCTCCTCGGCGGCCATCAACGCCCTGTGGGAGACGATGGTGCCGTTCTCGGCGTACGGCTTCAACAAGTCGCACGCGGCCGCCTACGGGGTGGTGTCGTACTGGACGGCCTACCTCAAGGCGCACTACCCGGCCGAGTACATGGCCGCGCTCCTGGAGTCGGTGCGCGACGACAAGGACAAGTCGGCGATCTACCTGGCCGAGTGCCGCCACATGGGCATCAAGGTGCTGCCGCCCGACGTCAACGAGTCCCAGGGCCGGTTCACCCCGGTCGGGACGGACGTCCGCTTCGGGCTGGGCGCCATCCGCAACGTCGGCAACAACGTGGTGGACGGCATCATGGAGGCGCGCGCCGAGCACACGGCGGCAAAGGACTTCAACGACTTCCTCGACAAGGTGCCCGCCGTCGTGTGCAACAAGCGCGTCATCGAGTCCTTGATCAAGGCCGGCGCCTTCGACTCCCTCGGCCACACCCGCCGCGGCCTCCTGGAGGTCTTCGAGCAGAAGGTCGACGAGGTCGTCTCGCTCAAGCGCAACCAGGCCCTGGGGCAGGATGACCTGTTCGGCGACTTCTTCGGCGGCGACGACGCCGACGGGGCCGGCGCGCTGGCGTCCAGCCCCGTGCCCGACCTGCCCGAGTGGGAGAAGATGACCAAGCTCGCCTTCGAGCGTGAGATGCTGGGCCTCTACGTGAGCGACCACCCCCTCTACGGGCTGGAGCACGTGCTCGCGGCCAACCGCGACCTGGGCATCCAGCAGCTGACGGGCGAGGACGGGCCGCGCGAGGGCATCGTCACCATCTGCGGCATGATCACCGGCATCCAGCGCAAGCAGACCAAGGACGGCAAGGTCTGGGCGATCCTCACGGTGGAGGACCTGGACGCCTCCATCGAGGTCATGGTGTTCAACAAGGCCTACATGCCGGTGGCCACGTCGCTGGGCACCGACGTGATCGTGCGCATCAAGGGACGCCTGCGCGAGCGCGACGAGTCGGTGGAGCTCACGGCGTCCGACGTGTCGTTCCCCGACGTCAGCGCCGGCCCGTCCGGCCCCGTGACCATCTCGCTGCCGACCTCGCGGTGCACCCCCGAGGTCGTGGAGCAGCTGAAGTTCACGCTCCGCCAGCACCCCGGGACCCAGGAGGTGCGCGTCCGGCTGGTCAGCCCGCAGCGAGCCACGGTGTGGAAGCTGGACGACCGGCTGCGCGTCCAGCAGAGCGGCTCGCTGGTCGCCGACCTCAAGGCACTGTTGGGTCCCTCCTGTGTCAGCGCCTAGCATGCCGACCATGAGGTTCCGACGGACGGTCAGCCGGGTGCTCGGGCTCACGGCCCTGGCGCTGCTGGTCGGCGCCGTCGCGGCCCTGCTGTGGGCCAACGTCTCGGTGCTGCCGCGTTGGACGGTCTACCCCGACGGCCACGCGGAAATGACCGACCTCGACCGCACGCAGGTGTTCTCCGCCACGTTCTGGTACTCGGTCCTGGCCGTCTTCGGCGGCCTGGCGATCGGGGTGGCAGCGTGGGCGCGGTTGCGGCGCATCGGCTGGCCGGTGGCGGTCATCACCGGCGCGCTGGCCGTCGTCGGCGGCCTGACCTGCTGGTGGCTGGGCGAGGTCTTCGGCCCCGGCCCGTTCGCCGAGCGGCTCGCCGCCGCCCAGGCCGGGGATCAGGTCGCGGTCGCCCTCCAACTGCAGGCACCCTCGGCGCTGGCCATCTGGGTGTTCGCCGCCGTGGCGGTCCCGCTGTTCGCCGCCTCGCTCGGCCCGGAGATGGTGCGACAGGAGGCGCCGGCCGTCGAGCCCGCCCCCGAGCGGACCGACGTCGATGTCTGAGCGCACCCTCGAGGTCGAGCGGAAGTTCACCGCCCCGGCCGACGTCGCCCCCGACTTCGGCGGGCTGGTCGAGGTCGCCTCGTCCCAGCCGTTCAGTCTGGACGCGACTTACCACGACACGCTGTCGTGCGCGCTGGCCGACGCCGGCTGGTCGCTGCGCCGGCGCGTCGGCGGCAAGGACGACGGCTGGCACCTGAAGCGCCCCGCGGCGGGTGGGGCCCGCACCGAGGTGCAGGCGCCCGACGGCGACACCATGCCGGACGCGCTGCGCCAGGAGGCCCGCGAGGTCGCCGGCCTGTCCGCGGTCGTGCCGGTGGCCCGGCTGCGGACGACGCGGGTCGAGTCGGCGCTCACCGCGGGCGGCGTGCTGGTGGCCTCGCTGGCCCGGGACGCGGTGCACGCGACCACGGCGGCCGGCGAGGAGTCGTGGGCCGAGATCGAGGTGGAACTGGAGCCCGGCGCGCCCGTCGGCCTGCTGGGCGCCCTGACCGAGCGGCTGCTCGCGGCGGGGGCGGTGCCCGCCCCGCACACGTCGAAGGTGGCCCGCGCGCTGGCGCCGGTACCGCGGCTTGAGCCACCGATCGACCCGGACGCCCCGGCGCGCCACGTGCTGCTGGCGTGGGCGTCCCGGCAGGTCGGGGTGCTGCAGGCGCTGGAGCCGGGCGTCCGCGCCGACGCCCCCGACCACGTGCACAAGGCGCGGGTGGCGACGCGGCGCCTGCGCAGCCTGCTGAAGACGTTCGCCCGCCTGTTCGACACCGCCCGCACCGACCCGCTGCGCGCCGAGCTGCGCTGGCTCGGAGCCGTGCTCGGCGAGCCCCGCGACGCCGAGGTGCTCCGCGAGGAGTTCGGCGACCTGCTCGCCGAACTGCGCGACGAGGTGCCCGCCGACGTCCGCGAGGGCATCCTCGGGCACCTGCGCGCCGAGCATGACCGGGCGCACGCCGCGCTCGTCGCCGAGCTCGACAGCCCACGCGCCCGGGCGCTGCGGGAGGCCCTGGTCAAGCTGCTGGTCGACCCGCCCCTCCGTGGCCGGGCGAGCCGCCCGGCCGGCGAGGTGCTGCCGCCGGCCCGGGACGCCGCGATCCAGCGCGTGGCGAAGCTGCTCCGCCGGGCCGAGGCCGACCCCGGGCACCTGGAGGGCTGGCACGAGGTGCGCAAGGCGGCCAAGGCTGTCCGTTACGCGACCGAGGCGATGGCCGACGCCGTCTCCGGCACGGACGCCGACGTCGCGGCCTGGGAGGCCGTCACCGAGGCGCTGGGCGAGCTGCAGGACACGGCGGTGGCCAGCGACCTGATCGCCCAGGTGGCGCGCAGCGCGTCCGCCGAGCCGGGCACGAGCGTGTGGCGGGTGCTGACCGACGCGCAGGCCGATCGTCGAGCGGCCGCCCTCGTCGAGGGGCGCCAAGCGCTCGCGGTGGTGCTGGACGGGGCCTGATCAGCCCTCGCGCGCGATGGGCGCGAACGTGGCCCCCGTGACGGCGGCCAGGTCGGCGGGCGCGAGCCCCACTTGGAGGCCGCGCTTCCCACCCGAGACGTACAGCCGGTCCAAGCCCTCGGCGGAGGAGTCGATGACCGTCGGCAACGGCGTCCGCTGGCCAAGGGGGGAGAGGCCCCCCACGACGTACCCCGACGAGCGCTCGGCCACCTTCGGTTCGGCCATCTCGACCCCCTTCACCCCCAGCGCGGCGGCGAGCGCCTTGAGGTCCAGGCGCCCCGCGACGGGCACGACGCCGACGGCCAGCTGCCGCGGCCCGGTGCTGACCACCAGGGTCTTGAACACGACGGCGGCGTCGAGGCCGGTCTCGCGGGTGACCTCCGCCCCGAAGCCGGTGGCGTCGTCGTGGTGGGCGTACTCGACGGGCTCGAACGCGACGCCGGCGGCGGTGAGGGCGTCCGTGGCGGGCGTACCGCCGGGGGCCTTGCGGCGGGCCATCAGCGGATCACCTGGACCAGAACCACGAGGATCGGGGCGAAGACCAGCGCGGGCAGCAGGTCACCCACGGGGATGTTCTTGAGCTTGAGCAGCCGGACGCCCAGTGCCATCAGCAGCACGCCGCCGGTGGCCGTCAGCGCGTCGATCTGCGCGGCGGAGAACAGGTCGCCGAGCAGGAAGGCCGCCAGCGTCAGGCTGCCCTGCACGATGCCGACGGCCACGGCCGAGAACACGACGCCCCAGCCCAGCGTGCTGGCGAAGGCGATGGCGGCGAAACCGTCCAGCACCGACTTCACCAGGAGCTGGTCGGCTCCGCGGCCCAGGCCGTCCGACATCGAGCCGAGGATCGTCAGCGGCCCCACGCAGAACAGCAGCGTCGGGGTGACGATGGCGTCCACGAAGGTGCCGGCGTCGCCGGTGGGGGCGAAGCGCGTCCGCAGCCAGGTGGCGCCCCACTCGAGACGCTCCTCGACCCGCAGCGCGGAGCCGACCACGGCACCGAACAGCAGGGAGCCCAGCACGATCAGCATGGGCGCGCCGGGGCCGACGGCCTCGGTGAGGGCGGCCGACGACATCGAAAGCGCCGAGCCGACGCCGAGGACCAACGTGATGAGGCCGAGGACGTCGGTGATCGTGCTGCTCGTCCGCGCGGGGATCCGATCGCCCAGCAGCCGCCCGATCACCGCGCCCGCGGCCACGGTGACCACGTTGGCGACCGTGCCGATACCGATGAACATGACAGCCATAGAATCACCTCCGTGGAACTCCGCCTGATCGATGTCCGAGGAACGAACCCCGACTACCGCGCCGTCGTGCCGCGCGGTGCCTTCGACGTCGAGCACGCCGTGGCCGTCGTGGAGCCGATTTGCGCGGCCGTCGCCGAGCGGGGCGAGGCGGCGCTGCGCGAGTTCGCCGCGAAGTTCGACGGGGTCGAGCCCGAGCACCTGCGCGTGCCGGTGGAGGAGTTGGCGCGCTGCGCCGACGAACTGGACGCCGACGTGCGGGCCGCGCTCGTCGAGAGCATCCGCCGCCGCAGCGAGGTCGCCCAGACCGAGGGGACGCCCGCGCTGGTGCGCGCCGAGGTCGCCCCCGGCGCCGTGGTGGAGACCAAGACGGTCCCCGTCTCACGGGTGGGCCTGTACGTGCCCGGCGGGCTGGCCCCCCTGGCCTCCAGCGTCCTCATGAACGTCGTGCCCGCCCAGGTGGCGGGCGTGGGCAGCCTGGCCGTGGCCACGCCGCCCAGCAGGGAGCACGGCGGCCTGCCGAGCCCCACCATCCTGGCCCTGTGCCACCTCCTCGGCGTCGACGAGGTGTACGCCGTCGGTGGCGCCCAGGCGATCGCGATGTTCGCCCACGGCGTCCCCGGGTTGTGCGAGCCCGTCGACCTGGTCACCGGCCCCGGCAACATTTACGTGGTCGCCGCCAAGCGGCTGCTGCGCGGCATCGTCGGCATCGATTCCGAGGCCGGCCCCACCGAGATCGCCGTGCTGGCCGACGACACCGCCGACCCTGCGTTCGTCGCCGCCGACCTGATCAGCCAGGCCGAGCACGACCCCATGGCCGGTTCCGTGCTGGTCACCGACAGTCCCGAGCTGGCGGCTTCCGTGAACCAGCTCCTGGCCGGGCAGGTCGCCGGCCTCGACAACGTCGAGCGCATCGGGACCGCGTTGGCCGGCCCCCAGTCGGCCGTCGTGCTCGTCGACGATCTCGACCAGGGCCTCGAGGTGGTCGACGCCTACGCCGCCGAGCACCTCGAGATCCACACCCGCGACGCCTACGAGGTGGCCCACCGGGTGCGCAACGCCGGGGCGATCTTCATCGGCCCGTGGTCGCCCGTGCCGCTCGGCGACTACTCGGCGGGCTCGACCCACGTGCTGCCCACCGCCGGCGCCGCCCGGTTCCAGTCGGGCCTGACCGTACGCTCGTTCACCAAGACGGTGCACCTGATCCACTACGACGAGGCCGCGCTGCGCGAGGTCGGACCGACCGTCGAGGCGTTCGCCACCGCCGAGCACCTGCCAGGCCACCGGGCCGCCATCACGGTGCGCACCGCCGCGGAGGGGGTCGATCGCTGGTGAGGCCGAACCCGACGCTGGCGGACCTGCCGCTGCGCCCCGAACTCGTGGGCGAGGAGCCGTACGGCGCCCCGCAGCTCGACGTCCCGGTGTGCCTGAACGTCAACGAGAACCCCTACCCGCCCTCGGCGGCGACCTTGACCGACATGGCCGAGGCCATCCGCGCCGCGGCCTACCACCGCTACCCCGACCGCGAGTTCACCCGTCTGCGTGGGCAGCTGGCCGACTACCTCGGCCACGGGCTCGGCGTCGAGAACGTCTGGGCGGCCAACGGGTCCAACGAGGTGATGACCCACGTGCTGGGGGCCTTCGGCGGCCCCGGCAGGCGCGTGCTGTCGTTCACGCCCACCTACTCGATGTACCCCGAGTACGCCCGCAACACCCATACCGCCTATGTCACCGCCCCGCGCCGCGCGGACTTCACCCTCGACGCGGAGCTGGTGCTGGGCGCGATCGCCGAACACGACCCGTCGGTGGTGCTCATCACGACGCCGAACAACCCGACCGGCACCACGACGCCGCTCGCGGTCGTCGAGGAGGTGGTGGCCGGCACCGACGCGATCGTGGTGGTCGACGAGGCCTACCAGGAGTTCAGCCGGACTCCGGGGGCCACGGCGCTGTCCCTCCTGCCGCGGTACGGCAACCTCGTCGTCTCGCGCACGATGAGCAAGGCGTTCGCCTTCGCGGGCGGACGCCTCGGGTACCTGGCTGCCGCCCCGGCGGTCGTCGACGCCTGCCGCATCGTCCGGTTGCCCTACCACCTGTCGGCGCAGACGCAGGCGGTGGCGTCGGTCGCCCTCGCCCACGCCGACGAGATGCTTGCCCGCGTCGACGACCTGCGGGCGGCCCGCGACGACCTCGTCGCTCGCTCGCGCGAGCTCGGCTTCGAGGTCGTCGACTCCGACGCCAACTTCGCCCTGGTGGGGCGGTGGGCCGACCGGCACCTGGCCTGGCAGCAGTTGTTGGAGCGCGGCGTGCTCGTGCGCGAGACTGGCCCGGCCGGCTACCTGCGCGTGAGCGCCGGCACCCCTGAGGAGATGGAGGCGTTCCTCGCAGCCCTGGCCGCGATCGACGCCCCGAGGATGGAGCAGTGATGGCACGCAAGGCCCGCATCGAGCGGACGACCAGCGAGAGCACGATCACCGTCGAGCTGGACCTCGACGGGACCGGCGCCTCGTCGATCAGCACCGGGGTCGGCTTCTACGACCACATGCTCACCGCGCTGTCCAAGCACTCGCTCATCGACCTAACGGTGGACGCCGTGGGCGACGTCCACATCGACGGCCACCACGTCGTCGAGGACACCGCCATCGTCATCGGCCAGGCGCTGGCCGGGGCGCTGGGGGACAAGAAGGGCATCCGCCGCTTCGGTGACGCGATCGTGCCCCTGGACGAGGCGTTGGCGCGTTGCGTCGTGGACGTTGCCGGACGCCCCTACGTCGTCTGCACCGGCGAGCCGGACGCCCAGGTCTACGCCCGCATCGGCGGCTCCGGGGTGCCCTACCAGGGGTCGATGACCTACCACGTCGTCGAGTCGCTGGCCCTGAACGCCGGCCTGTGCGTGCACCTGGACCTGGTCCGCGGGCGCGACCCGCACCACATCGTCGAGGCCCAGTTCAAGGCGCTGGCCCGTGCCCTGCGCGCCGCCGTCGAGCCGGACACCCGCATCGAGGGCGTCGTGCCCTCCACGAAGGGCGCCCTGTGACGCTGGTCGCCGTCCTCGACTACGGGTCGGGGAACCTGCACTCGGTCACGCGTGCCCTCGCCGAGACGGGTGCCGACGTCGTCCTGACCGCCTCGCCCGAGGAGTGCCTCGCGGCGGACGGCCTCGTGGTGCCCGGGGTGGGGGCGTTCGCCGCCTGCATGGCCGGCCTGGAGTCCGTGGACGGCCCGCGCATCATCCGCGAGCGGCTGGCCGCCGGACGCCCCGTCCTCGGCATCTGCGTGGGCCACCAGGTGATGTTCGCCGGCGGCGCCGAGCACGGCATCGAGACCGCCGGTGTCGGCGTCCTGCCCGGGCTCGTCGAGCAGTTGGTCGCCGGGCGCCTGCCCCACATGGGCTGGAACACCGTGCGCACCGCACCGGGCTCGGCGCTGTTCGCCGGGGTCGAGGCCGAGCGCTTCTACTTCGTGCACTCCTACGCGGTGCGCGCGCCCCTGCCCGAGGGCGTCCGCGTGACGTGGGCCGAGCACGACGCCGACCGTTTCGTCGCAGCCGTCGAGCACGGCGCCCTCTGCGCCACCCAGTTCCACCCGGAGAAGTCCGGCGAGGCCGGCGCACGGCTGCTGCGCAACTGGGTCGGCTCCCTCTGACGGGGCCGGCGTCGCGGTCCCGCGGTTCTGGGAGCGCGACATCGAGCCGTGAGCGCTGGGCTAGTCTTCGGCAGGTGACGAACAAGCTTGTCCTGTTGCCGGCCGTCGACGTCCAGGGCGGTCAGGCCGTCCAGCTGGCCCAGGGGGTCGCCGGGTCGGAGAAGACCTTCGGCGACCCGCTCGCCGCCGCCCAGCGCTGGCAGGACGCCGGCGCCGAGTGGCTGCACCTGGTCGACCTCGACGCCGCCTTCGGACGCGGCTCCAACGCCGACATCATCGCCGAGATCACCGCGGCGATGGACCTGAAGGTCGAGCTGTCCGGCGGCCTGCGGGACGATGAGGCGCTCGAACGCGCGCTGGCCACCGGCTGCGCCCGGGTCAACCTCGGGACCGCGGCCCTGGAGAACCCCGAGTGGTGCGAGAAGGTCATCGGGCGCTACGGCGAGCGGATCGGCATCGCCATCGACGTGAAGGGCTCGCGCCTGGCCGCGCGCGGTTGGGTCCGCGAGGGCGGCGACTGGGCCGAGGCCGTCGACCGCCTCTCGGCTGCCGGATGCCGCACCTTCGTGGTGACCGACGTGAAGTCCGACGGCATGCTCACCGGCCCGAATCTGGATCTGCTGAAGAAGGTCGCCGCACGCACGGGTGCCGAGGTCATCGCCTCCGGCGGCATCGCGCAGCTCGACGACCTCCGCGCGCTGCGGGGGCTCGTGCCGCTGGGGGTCACCGGCGCCATCATCGGGACAGCCCTCTACGTCGGCAACTTCACCCTCACCGACGCCCTGGCCGTCGCCGAGGAGTGACTCCAGCCTGCCGTCCGGCGCCTCAACCGGCGCAGGTGGAAAGGTAGATCGGTAGCGCGAGCAGCGTGCAGGCGGCGGCGACCCGGAACACGCCTCGAGCCCGATCACCGGCACCAGCCCCACGGGCGTCCACGATAGGATGGAAGGCGGACCTGACGAGACGAGTGAAGGAGACCCATGTCCGGGCATTCCAAGTGGGCCACCACCAAGCACAAGAAGGCCGCGATCGACGCCAAGCGCGGCAAGCTGTTCGCGAACCTGATCAAGAAGATCGAGGTGGCTGCGCGCATCGGTGGACCCGACCCGGCCGGCAACCCGACGCTGTACGACGCCATCCAGAAGGCGAAGAAGAACTCGGTCCCCAACGACAACATCGACCGCGCCGTCAAGCGCGGCGGGGGCGAGGGCAACGACGCGGTTTCCTACGACGAGATCACCTACGAGGCCTACGGCCCCGCCGGCGTCGCGATCCTCATCCAGTGCCTGACCGACAACCGCAACCGGTCGGCGTCCGACGTCAAGGTCGCGATCACCCGCAACGGCGGCACGGTCGCCGACATGGGTTCGGTCGCGCGCGTCTTCGACCGGATGGGCGTCGTCGAGGTCAAGAAGCTGCAGCCGGCGACCGACAAGAAGGGCACCGACAAGACGGTGACCGAGGACGAACTCATGGAGGCGACCCTCGACGCCGGGCCCGAGGACATCGTGGACGAGGGCGAGACCTTCAAGATCGTCGCCGACCCCGCCAACCTGGTCGCGGTCCGCAAGGCCGTGCAGGACGCGGGCATCGACTACGAGTCGGCCGACCTGGAGTTCCGCCCGCAGTTCGAGCAGGCAATCGACTCCCGTGAGGCGGCAGAGAAGCTGTTCAAGCTGCTGGACGCCATCGAGGACGTCGACGACGTCGAGGCCGTCTACAGCAATGAGGACGTGCCGGACGAAATCCTCGAGTCGTTGGACGCCTGACGCTACGATCCGAACATACGTTCGGACTTCGATCAGCTGAGGGAACCGGTGGTGGCATGCGCGTGCTCGGGATCGATCCCGGCCTGACCCGTTGCGGGGTCGGCATCATCGAGGGCGACTCCGGGCGCAAGCCCGCGCTCCTGCTCGCCGACGTCGTCCGCACGCCGGCCGAGATGGAGACGGGGCAGCGCTTGGCCAGCCTGGAGCGCAGCCTCGTGCAGTACCTGGCCGAGTACCGCCCCGACGCCATCGCGGTGGAGCGCGTCTTCGCGCGCCGGGACGTGAGCACGATCATCGGCACCGCGCAGGCGTCCGGGGTGGTGCTGCTCGTCGGCACCCGCGCCGGGCTGCAGGTCGCCCAGCACACCCCCAGCGAGGTGAAGGCGGCCATCACCGGCAACGGGCGCGCCGACAAGGCCCAAGTCGGGCAGATGGTGATGCGCATCCTGAAGCTGGAGGCTCCGCCCAGGCCGGCGGACGCCGCGGATGCCGTCGCGCTCGCGGTGTGCCACCTGTGGCGCGCGCCGGCGATCGCCCGCATCAACGAGGCGCAGGTGCGCCGCGACCTGGCGATGGGACAGGCCCTGGCCCGCGCCCGCGCCGCGCAGAGGAGGCTGGCGTGAAGGGCACGACCGGCAGGAACGGAAGGCACGCATGATCGCCCAACTCACCGGCACCGTGATCGCCGTCAGCGGCACGTGGGTGGTGCTCGACCTGTCCGGGCTAGGGGTCCGGGCGCTGTGCACGCCGGCCACGGTGGCGTCCGTGCGGGTGGGGGAGCCGACCACCCTGCACACCTCGCTGGTGGTGCGGGAGGACTCGCTCACCCTGTACGGGTTCACCTCCCCCGACGAGCGGGACGCGTTCGAGCTCGTCCAGTCCGCGTCGGGCATCGGCCCCAAGATCGCACAGGCGGTCGTGTCGGTGCTGCCGCCCGAGGAACTGCGCGTCGCGATCAGCCAGGGCAACGTGGCCGCCCTGACCCGCGTGCCGGGCATCGGCCCCAAGGGCGCCCAGAAGATGATCATCGAGCTCAAGGACCGGGTGAACGCCCTCGGCGCCGTCCCCAACCTCTCGGCGGGCGCGGCCTCACTGCCGGCCGAAGACTGGCGCGAGCAGGTGGCGTCCGGCCTGGAGTCGCTGGGCTGGGGCGGGAAGGACGCCCACGCCGCGGTGGAGCGGGTGGCCCACCTGCGCGAGGAGGACCCGGCGGTCGGCATCGGTGACCTCATGCGCGCCGCCCTGAAGAGCCTGGCCCGCTGATGGCCAAGCTCAGCGACGACCCGCTCGACCCGCACGCGCACACCGACGACCACGTGGTCGACGGGGCGCTGCGGCCCCCGACGCTGGCCGAGTTCCGCGGCCAGCCCCGGGTGGCCGAACAGCTCGGCCTGGTGCTCGCGGCCGCCCAGCACCGCGGTGCCGTACCCGACCACGTGCTGCTGTCGGGCCCGCCCGGGTTGGGCAAGACGACGCTGGCCATGATCATCGCCAACGAGGTCGGCGCGCCGCTGCGCATCAGCTCCGGCCCGGCGATCCAGCACGCCGGCGACCTGGCCGCGATCCTGTCCGGCCTGGCCGAGGGCGAGGTGTTCTTCCTCGACGAGATT
This sequence comes from Propioniciclava sinopodophylli, assembly GCF_004324755.1. Classification (GTDB taxonomy): domain Bacteria; phylum Actinomycetota; class Actinomycetes; order Propionibacteriales; family Propionibacteriaceae; genus Propioniciclava; species Propioniciclava sinopodophylli. The sequence goes on along the minus strand of NZ_SDMQ01000005.1, from coordinate 163,031 downwards.
CACCGGATGAGCCGCCCGGCCGAGGAGATGCTCTACCTCGCCATGGAGGACTTCCGGGTGGACGTCATCGTCGGCAAGGGTCCGGGTGCCACCGAGATCCCGCTCGAGATCCCGCGATTCACCCTCGTCGGTGCCACGACGCGGGCCGGCCTGCTGCCCGGCCCCCTGCGCGACCGGTTCGGCTTCACCGGCCAGCTCGACTATTACGACGCCGCCGACCTGGTCGGCATCGTGCGGCGCAGCGCCGCCCTGCTGGGCGTCGACGTGGACGGCACCTCCGCCGAGGTCATCGCCTCGCGAAGCCGCGGCACGCCCCGCATCGCGAACCGCCTGCTGCGCCGCGTCCGCGACTACGCGCTGGTCAAGGCGTCCGGCCGCGTCACGCCGTCCGTGGCCGCGGCCGCCCTCGAGCTGTACGAGGTGGACGAACTCGGCCTGGACCGGCTCGACCGCGCCGTGCTGGAGGCGGTGTGCGTCCGCTTCGGCGGTGGCCCCGTCGGCCTGTCGACCCTCGCGATGAGCGTCGGCGAGGAGACCGAGACCGTCGAGGAGGTCGCCGAGCCGTACCTGATCCGGCAGGGCTTCCTCATGCGGACGCCCCGCGGCCGGGTCGCGACGCCGCGCGCATGGCGGCACCTCGGGTTGTCCATCCCGCCGGGCCGGGCGGACCTCTTCACCGACTTCGACGCCTGACCCGGTAGTCTCTTCTCCTGCGGCGTACCGTATGGTGCCCCCGCGCCCCAATCACCGAAGGATTAGTACAAGAACATGCCTGCCGACAACTCGATGCTGTCCACGCTGCTGATGCTCGCCGTGATGGGCCTGGCCTTCTGGCTGCTGCTCATCCGTCCGGCCCAGCGCAAGCAGAAGGCCCAGCAGGAACTCGTGAGCAACCTCGGCCCGGGCACGCGCGTCATGACCACCGCCGGCGTGATGGCCACCATCCGCGAGCTGGGGGAGCGCACCGCGGTCGTCGAGATCTCGCCCGGGGTGGAGATGACCATCCTCAAGCAGGCGATCATGCGCACCGTGGACGCCGCCGAGGAGGAGTTCGAGTACGACGACGAGGACGCCGACGTGGCCGCCGAGCTGACCACCGAGCCGCTGGACGGCCCGGTGTTCGACCCTGAGCGCCCGCTCGACCCCGACACCAAGACCAACTGACCCACGTCCCGGAAGAACTGAGTCCCGTGGCAACCGAGAGCAGGACCAAGCAGCGCCCCGTGCGCACCCTGATCGTTCTCTTCTCCGTGGTGCTGGCGCTGTTCGGCATCATGGCGCTGGCCAACTCGTGGGCGCCCAAGCTGGGCCTCGATCTGCGCGGCGGCACCACCATCACCCTGACGGCCCGGAACACCACCGGCGCCGGCGCGGTGGACCCCGCCAGCCTCGACCAGGCGCGCACGATCATCCAGCAGCGCGTCGACTCGATCGGCGTCGGTGAGTCCGAGGTCGCGGTGGTAGGCAACAACCAGATCACCGTCTCGGTGCCCAACGTCGCCCCCGCCCAGCTGCAGGAGATGGTCGGCCAGACCGCCCAGCTGAAGTTCCGTCCCGTGTACGCCGCTCAGCAGGCCGTGCCCGGCGCCAGCTCGGGCCTCCCGCTCCCGCCGCCCGACCCGCGCCCGACCACGGCCGGGGAGACCAGGCCGACGGTGGACGAGGTGCTCGCCTGGCAACCGTCCGCCCGCGACCTCGCCGACTTCGAGGCCTACCAGTGCGGCCAGGACTTCCCCGACGTCGACGACCAGGTTCTGATCACCTGTGACCGCGACCAGACCATGAAGTTCCTGCTGTACCCGGCGGTCATCGACGGCGACATGCTGACCGACGCGGCCGCGGGCATCCCGCAGGGCGGCGTCAACTGGATCGTGACGCTGTCCCTGAACTCCGAGGGCGGCGCGATCTTTGAGAAGGTCACCGGCGCCCTGGCGCAGAAGGAGTCGCCGCAGAACACGTTCGCGATCGTGCTCGACGGCGACGTGATCACCTACCCGAGCGTCGAGCGCGCCATCCCCGGTGGCGAGGCGCAGATCTCGGGCAGCTTCACCCAGGAGTCGGCCACCGACCTGGCCAACGTCCTCAAGTACGGCTCGCTGCCGCTGGCCTTCGACCTGTCCGAGGTCTCCAACGTCTCCCCGACGCTGGGCGGCGAACAGCTGCGCGGCGGCATCATCGCCGGCCTCATCGGCTTGGCGCTGGTGCTGATCTACTCGGTGGTCTACTACCGGGCCCTGTCGGTGGTCGTCATCGCCTCGCTGGTGCTGGCGGCCGTGCTGACCTACCAGGTCATGGTGCTGCTGGGTGAGGGCATGGGCTTCGCGCTCAACCTGCCCGGCATCGCAGGCGCCATCGTCGCCATCGGCATGACGGCGGACTCGTTCATCATCTACTTCGAACGCATCCGCGACGAGGTTCGCGAGGGCCGCTCGCTGCGCACCGCGATCGAGACCGGCTGGCTGGGCTCGCGCAGGACGATCCTCATCGCCGACGCCGTGTCTCTGCTGTCGGCCGTCGTCCTGTTCGCGCTCGCCATCGGCTCGGTGAAGGGCTTCGCGTTCACGCTCGGCCTGACCACGCTGATCGACATCGCGATCGTCTTCTTCTTCACCAAGCCTCTGGTCACCCTGCTCGGCCGCACGAAGTACTTCGGAGAGGGCCGCAGGTTCTCCGGCTTCGAGGCCGAGCACATGGGTGTCCAGCGCCGTTCCCCGATCCGCCGCCTTCGCGCCGGCGCCCCCAAGGAGGCCTGATGAGCACCAAGCAGAGCCTGGCGCACCGGCTCTACACCGGCGATGTCTCCTACGACTTCGTCGGCAAGCGCAAGCTCTGGTACGCGGTCTCGGCGGTCATCGTCGCCCTGTGCGTGCTGACCATCGCGATCCGCGGGCTCAACCTGTCGATCGACTTCACCGGCGGCTCGGAGTTCACCGTGCCGACCCAGGTGACCTCGACCTCGATCGACGACTACCGCAAGGCCGCCCAGGACAGCGGCGTGGCCGACCTGGGCGACATCAAGGTCAACACCATCGGCGACAACCAGGTCCGCGTCCAGGTGCGCGCCCTGTCCGCCGAGGAGATCACCACCATGACGGCCAAGCTCGCTGAGAAGGCGGGCGTGCCGACCGAGGAGGTCACCAACAACCTCATCGGCCCGTACTGGGGCCAGCAGATCACCCAGCAGGGCCTGATCGCGCTCGTGGTCTTCCTCGCCCTGGTCGCCCTGATGATCGCCCTCTACTTCCGCAACTGGAAGATGTCGGTGGCGGCCCTCGTCGCGCTGCTGCACGACCTGATCCTGACCGTGGGCACCTACGCGCTGCTCCAGTTCTCGTTCACGCCGGCCACCCTGATCGGCGTCCTGAGCATCCTGGGCTACTCGCTGTATGACACGGTGGTGGTCTTCGACAAGGTCCGCGACAACACCGCCGACCTGCCCAAGCAGAACCGCACCTTCGGCCAGCTGGTCAACCTGGCGGTCAACCAGGTGCTCGTCCGCTCGATCAACACCACGGTCATCGGCGTCCTGCCGGTCGCCGCGATCTTGTTCGCCGGCGTGTTCATCCTGGGCACCGGCCCGCTGAAGGACCTCGGCCTGGCGATGTTCGTCGGCATGATCGCTGGCGCCTACTCCTCGCTCTTCCTGGCGGCGCCGATGTTCGCCCAGATGAAGCAGCGCGAGCCCGAGATCCAGGCCCACGACAAGCGCGTGGCCAAGCGGGCGAGCAAGGCCCCCCGCGAGGCCGCGGCAGGCGAGGCCACCCCCGTCCAGGTCACCACCGGTACGCCCCTGGTCACCCGCGCCGGTGATGCCCCCATCGACCCGGCCGCGCTCGGTGCGGTCCGCCCGCAGGACCTGGGCCCGCGTCAGCAGCCCCGCCACACCACCCGCGCCGACCGTAGGAACGACACCCGATGAACGCCAACCAGCAGCTGATCCTGGACCTGATCCGGGACGTCCCCGACTGGCCCAAGCCGGGCGTGGTGTTCAAGGACATCACGCCGCTGCTGGCGGACCCGCGAGGCTTCGCGGCGGCCGTCGACGAGCTCGTGGCGCTCGCCCCGGGCCCGATCGACATCGTGGTCGGCATGGAGGCGCGCGGCTTCATCTTCGCCGCGCCGGTCGCCCTCAAACTGGGCGCCGGCTTCGTGCCCGTCCGCAAGCCCGGCAAGCTGCCCGGCAAGGTGCACGAGCAGAGCTTCGCGCTGGAGTACGGGCACGAGACCCTCACAATCCACACCGACGCCCTCTGGCCCGGTGCCCGCGTCATGGTCATCGACGACGTGCTCGCCACCGGCGGGACCGTGGGGGCCACCGCCGCCCTGATCAAGGGCCAGGGCGCCGAGCTGGTGCACGTCGCTGTCCTGATGGAGTTGGGCTTCCTCGAGGGCCGAGGGCGCCTGGTCGAGCTGGGCGCCGGCACCCTGTCCGCCGTCGTCACGGTCTGAACGATGGCCGAGCGCTCGTCGCAGTCACTGTGGGGCTACCAGGCCCTCGTCAGTCTGCCGACGGTCGCCGCGGACCCGTTCCGTGAGCTGGTCCGTCGCGCCCTGCTGGCGCTCGGCATCATCGCGCTGAACACGCTCATCGTCTGGCTCGACCACGCCAGCTACCGCGACAACGTCAACAACGACGGCGTCAGCCTCATCGACGCCCTCTACTACGCCACGGTCACGGTCACCACGACCGGCTACGGCGACATCACCCCGGTCTCCGACCATGCGCGCCTGCTCAACGCGATGCTCGTCACGCCGCTGCGCATCGCGTTCCTGATCCTGCTGGTCGGCACGACGCTCGAGGTGCTCGCGAACGAAGGCCGCCGGGCCATCGTCGACACCCGCTGGAGGAAGAAGATGCGCAACCACACCGTCGTCCTGGGCTACGGCACCATGGGGCGCAGCGCCCTGGCAACCCTGCTGCGCAACGGCGCCGAGCCGGACCGCATCGTCGTCGTCGACTCCAGCCAGGCCGCCGTCGACGAGGCCAACCGGAACGGGATGGCCGCCTTCCTTGGCGACGCCACCTCACGCGAACTGTTGCGCCGTGCCGAGGTGCCCAAGGCCAAGCACATCGTCATCACCGTCAACCGCGACGACACGGCCATCCTGGCCACGCTGACCGCGCGCCAGCTGAACCCGCACGCGCACATCGTCGCGGCCGTCCGTGCGGAGGAAAACGTCTCGCTGCTGCGACAGTCTGGCGCCGACGGCGTCGTCACGAGCTCGGACGCCGTGGGCCGCCTGGTCGGCCTGTCGGCGGTGAGCCCCGACCTCGGCGCCACGATGGAGGACCTGCTCAGCTACGGCGAGGGCCTCGACATCGCCCAGCGCCTCGTCGCGCCGGACGAGGTGGGCCACAGCACGCAGGAGATCTCCGGCGAGCGGGTGCTCGGCGTGGTCCGGGGCGGCCTCCTGCGTCGCTTCTTCGACCCGAGCGTGGCCACGCTCAAGACCGGTGACGAGCTCGTGGTCGTCCGGCCGAGCCGCAAGCCACGCCCTCGGCCGGGCACCGAAACCGAACCGGGCACGCGGCGCTAGACTCGGTCCACCATGACGGGAGGTGAGGGCATGAGCGAAACCACCAGCCAGCCCGCCAGCGCGCCGTACGACCCACGCGTCCCCTCGGTGCCGGACGCCCCGGCCCCCGTCCCAGCCGTCCCCGACCAGCCGCGTCGCAGCGTCCGGCGCATGCTCGCCCTGCTCGGCTCGCAGAAGCCGTCCACCGCCGCCGCCCTCGATCCGCTGTTCTCGGCGATGCGCCAGCACCACGCCAAGGTCGACACGGCGCTGATCGAGCGCGCCTACCGCACGGCCGAGCACTACCACGAGGGGCAGACTCGCAAGAGCGGTGACTCCTACATCACGCACCCGTTGGCGGTCGCGACGATCCTCGCCGGCCTGGGGCTGACCGAGTCCACGATCTGCGCCGCGCTGCTGCACGACACGGTGGAGGACACGGGCTACACGCTGGCCCAGCTGACGGCCGACTTCGGCGAGGAAGTCGCCACGATGGTCGACGGCGTCACCAAGCTCGACAAGATGGTCTACGGCGAGTCCGCGAAGGCCGAGACGATCCGCAAGATGGTCGTCGCGATGGCCCGCGACATCCGCGTGCTGGTCATCAAGCTCGGCGACCGCCTGCACAACATGCGCACGATCTCCTCGCTGCGGCAGGACAAGCAGGCCCGGATCGCGCGCGACACCCTGGAGATCTACGCCCCACTGGCCCACCGCCTGGGCATGAACGCGATCAAGTGGGAGCTGGAGGACCTGTCGTTCTCCGTGCTGGAGCCCAAGATCTACTCCGAGATCGTGAAGCTGGTCGCCGAGCGGGCGCCACTGCGCGACCAGTACCTCGGCACCGTCATCACCCAGGTGCGCGAGGACCTGGCGGCCGAGAAGATCAAGGCGACGGTGTACGGCCGGCCGAAGCACTACTATTCGATCTACCAAAAGATGATGGTCCGGGGCCGGGACTTCTACGACATCTACGACCTGGTCGGCCTGCGCATCCTCGTCGAGACCAAGCGCGAGTGCTATGACGTGCTCGGAGTCCTGCACGCCCGGTGGCGTCCGCTGCCGGGGCGGTTCAAGGACTACATCGCGATGCCGAAGTTCAACCTGTACCAGTCGCTGCACACCACGGTGTTGGGGCCGGGCGGCAAGCCGGTGGAGTTGCAGATCCGCACCCACGAGATGCACCGGCAGGCCGAGTTCGGCGTGGCCGCCCACTGGCGCTACAAGGAGGGCAAGTCCGCCGGCGACCAGATCAACTGGGTGCAGTCGATCTCGGAGTGGCAGAAGGAGACCGAGGATTCCGGCGAGTTCCTCGACACCTTCACGGAGGAGATCGCCAAGAACGAGGTCTTCGTCTTCTCGCCCAAGGGTGACGTCATCTCGCTGCCTGCCGGCTCCACGCCCGTCGACTTCGCCTACGCGATCCACACCGAGGTCGGCCACCGCTGCATCGGGGCGCGCGTCAACGGCAAGCTCGTGCCGCTGGACTCGCATCTCGAGATGGGCATGGTCGTGGACATCATCACGTCCAAGGCCCAGAACGCCGGACCGAGCCGCGACTGGCTGAGCTTCGTCAAGACGCCCAGGGCCCGCTCGAAGATCCGCCAGCACTTCACACGCGAGCGCCGCGACGAGGCGATCGAACACGGCAAGGAGATGCTCAGCAAGCAGATGCGGCGTGCGCACGTCGCTTCGCGCCTGCTCACCCCGGAGGTGCTCGCCGGGCTGGTGCAGCACTTCCACGTCTCCGACGTGCCCAGCCTCTGGGCCGCGATCGGCGAGGGCACGGTTGGCCCCCAGGCCGTCGTGGCGCAGATCGTCCAGACCATCGGCGGGGGAGAGGCAGTGGCCGAGGCGTCCCTGGTGGACGAGGCCCTGCTCGTGCGCCCCATGCGCAAGCTGCCGCGCGACCACTCCGGCGTCGTCGTCGACGGCGACCCCGACATGTACACCAAGCTCGCCAAGTGCTGCCTGCCGGTGCCGGGCGACCCCATCCTTGGCTTCGTGACGCGCAGCGAGGGCATCTCGGTGCACCGCGAGGACTGCACGAACGTCGACTCCCTCAAGCGCTACCCGGAGCGGCTGGTGCCGGTCTCGTGGGCGCCGAGCGCGGACGCCGCCTTCCTCGTCGCGGTGCAGCTCGAGGGCATCGACCGCGGGGGCATGCTCAGCGACGTCACCCGGGTTCTCAGCGACCTGCACATGAGCATCGTCTCGGTGAGTGCCAACGCTTCCAAGGACCACGTGTTCACGATGCGGCTGACGTTCCAGACGCCCGACCCGCGGCACCTCGACACGGTGCTGCGGAGCCTGCAGCGCGTCCCCGGCGTGTACGAGGTCAGCCGGGTCAAGCCTGGCTGATCAACGCATCATGGCGCTGGCCATGCCCGTGAAGTACGGCCCGGCCCAGCTCGAAGACGCGCCCCTGCCCGCGGCCGTGCGCCGCCTGCTGGAGCGGTTGGCGTCCGAGGCGGTTGGTGCAGGGGGCGCTGGCCAACGTGCGGCAGCACGCGCTCGCCACGCGGGTCGTGGTGTCGCTGAGCTACGCGCCCGACGAACTGCTTGTGGACGTCGTCGATGACGGGAGCGGCTTCGACCCCGCCGCCACCCCCCAGTCAACGGACGCCGGCGGCTTCGGCCTGCGCGCCATGCGCGAGCGCCTGGCCGCGTTGGGCGGGACCCTGGGCGTCGAGTCGGCGCCGGGTGAGGGGACCGCGGTCGCAGCTTCGGTGCCGCTGGGAGGGGGAGCATGACCACTGTCGTGATCGTGGACGACCACCCGGTCGTGCGCGCGGGCCTCACGGCCCTGCTCGCCACGCGGCCGGGGATCGAGGTCGTGGGGGAGGCCGGTGACGGCTCCGCCGCGCTGGCGGTCGTTGGCCGGGAGCGCCCCGATGTCGTCCTCATGGACCTCCAGCTGGGCGCCGACAACGGCGTCGCCGTGACCCGCGAGCTGCTGCGCCGCGACCCGCGCGCGCGGGTGCTGATCCTGACCACCTACGACACCGATGCCGACATCGTCGCCGCAATCGAGGCGGGGGCCGCGGGCTACCTGCTCAAGGACGCCACCCCCGAGGCACTCGGGGCCGCAGTCGAGGCCGCCGCACGCGGCGAGGCCGTCTTCGCCCCCGCCGTCGCCGGACGCCTCGCGCGCCGGGTCGTCGCGCCACCGAACGAGCTCACCGAACGGGAGCGCGAGGTCGTGGCGCTGCTGGCCGAAGGGCTGGCCAACCGCCAGATCGCACGCCGGCTGTTCCTGTCGGAGGCGACGGTGAAGACGCACCTCGGCCACGTCTACGAGAAGCTGCGCGTGGACAACCGGACCGCGGCGGTGGCCGCGGCCCGGCAGGCGGGGATCATCCGGTAGGCGACCTCAGCGGGTGAAGTCGGCCAGCGTGGCCTTCGCCTGGTCGAGCCAGGTCTGATAGGTCGCGATCGAGTCCTGGGCCTTCTTGGCGGCCTGCTTGTCGCCGCGGGCCTCGGCCTTCTCGACCTTGGCGGCCAGCTTGGCGATCTCGGCGCCGAGCATGGCGACCGTCTCCTCAGCGCGCCGGCGCGCCTCGGGGTCGGTCCGCTTCCACTCGTCCTCCTCGGCCTTGCGAACGGCCTGTTCGATCGCGCGGACGCGGTTGTCGAGGCCGCGCATGGCATCGCGGGGCACCTTGCCGAGCTCGTTGTACTGGGCCAGGAACTGGCGGAACTGGGTGCGTGCCTGGGCGTGGTCGGTCACCGGGAGGATCTCGGCCTCCGCCCGGGTGAGCAGCTCTTCCTTGGCGATCAGATTGCCGGAGAACTCCTCGTCCTGCGCCGACTGGGCGGCGGTGCGGGCGTTGAAGAACTGGTCCTGGATGCCGCGGAACTCGGCCCACAGCTTGTTGTCGTCCTCGCGCGCGGCGGACCCGGCGGCCTTCCAGCGGGTCATCAGGTCGCGGAACGCACCCGAGGTGGGGCCCCAGTCGGTCGAGTCCGCGAGTTCGCGGGCCTCGGCGATGATCTGCTCCTTCGTGGCCTTCGCCCCGCCCCACTTGGCGGACTGCTCGGAGAACTGCGCCTTGCGGCGGCGCGTGTACGTGGTGCGCGCGGAGCTGAAGCGGTGCCACAGCTCGTCATCGATGGCGCGGTCGATGCGGGGGAGCGCCTTCCACTCCTCCAGCAGCTGCCGGAAGCGGTTGACCCCGCCGCGCCAGTCGTTGCCGGACGCCAGCGCCTCGGCCTCGCCGACCATGGCCTCCTTGGCCTCGCGGGTGGCCTCGTGCTGCTTGGCACGCTCGGCCTTGCGGGCTTCGGACGCCTCGGCCAGCCGGGGCTGCAGGGCCTCGAGCCGGGTCTCCAGGGCGGCGAGGTCGCCCACCGCGTTGGCCTCGGAGACCGACTTGCGGAGGTTCTTGATCGTGTGGCGCGCGTCGTCGGGGGAGACCGCACCGGAGTTCAGGCGCTGCTCGAGCAGCGCCACCTCCAGCTCGAGGGCCTCATAGCGCCGGACGAAGAAGGCGAGCGCCTCGTCGGGGGACACGTCGGGAACCTGACCGACCGCCCGTTCGCCCTCACCCGTGGTCACGTAGACGGTGCCATCGGGATCGACACGACCGAAGCTGGCCGGACCTGCAGAGTCAGTCATGGGCTCCATCTTGCCCGAAAACCGGGACGCCGTGCGTAGCGGCGTCCGGCGATAAGGTGAACAACGTGTTCCTGACCTCGTTCCCGGCCGGCCCGTTCCAGGCCAACTGCTACGTCCTTTCCCTCGACGGGCGGCGCTGCGTGGTGGTCGACCCGGGCGTGAACGCCTTCGACGGCGTCAAGCAGATCGTGGACCAGCGCGGCCTGCAGGTGGAGGCCGTCGTGCTCACCCACGGCCACCCCGACCACGTGGGCGGGGCGGCTGATGTCGCCGACCACTATGGCGTGCCGGCCTACATTCACGCCGAGGACCGCGAACTGTTCGACCCGAGCCTGCTGGGCGACATCGCCGCCCAGATCATCGAGCGCTTCGGGGTCAACCACGTGGAGCCGGCCCACGTCCGCGAACTCGTCGGCGGTGAGGCGCTGGAGCTCGCCGGCATCGCGTTCACCACCGAGGTGGCTCCCGGGCACCGCCCGGGCTGCCTGCTGTGGCGCGTGGGGCTGCCCGAGCCGCTCCCGCAGGCGCCCGAGCTGACCGAGCTCATCTTCACCGGCGACGTGGTCTTCGCCGGGTCGATCGGCCGCACGGACCTGCCCGGCGGCGACGACGACGCCATGCGCGCGACGCTGCGCGACATCATCCTGGTGCTGCCGGACACGGCGGCGCTGCTGCCCGGGCACGGCCCCGAGACCACGATGGCCCGCGAGCGTGCCACCAACCCGTACCTGCAAGACTCCTATCTCCGCTGAGGTGACCATGCGACCCAAGCCCCTGTCCGGCTTCCCCGAGTTCCTGCCGAACGGCCGGATCGTGGAGCAGGCCGTCCTCGACTCCCTGCGGCAGACGTTCGAGCTGCACGGCTTCGCGTCCGTCGAGACGCGTGCGGTCGAGACGATGGACGCCCTGACCCGTAAGGGCGACATCACCAAGGAGGTCTACGTCGTCCGACGGCTGCACGCCGACCCGGCGGGCGCGGCGTCCGGTGACGACCTGGGCCTGCACTTCGACCTGACCGTGCCCTTCGCCCGCTACGTGCAGGAGAACGCCGGGCACCTCGCGTTCCCCTTCCGCCGCTATCAGATCCAGAAAGTGTGGCGGGGCGAGCGCCCGCAGGAGGGCCGCTACCGTGAGTTCTGCCAAGCCGACATCGACATCGTCGGCGAGAACACGCTCGCCGCCCATCACGACATCGAGGTGGCGGTGGTCATGCTGGAGGCCCTCGAGCGCCTCCACACCGAGTTCGGGCTGCCGCCGGTCGTCATGCACGTCAACAACCGCAAGCTCGCCGAGGGCTTCTACCGCGGCCTGGGCGTCGAGGACCACATGGCGGTGCTGCAGCGCGTCGACAAGCTCGACAAGATCGGGCCGGACGCCGTCCGCGCCCTCCTGGTCGACGAGCTCGGCATGAGCGGCGAGGCGGCCGACAAATGCCTGGCGCTGGCCACCATCCAGTCGGCCGACACCTCGTTCGTGGAGCGCGTCCGCGCCCTGGGCGTGGAGCACCCGCTGCTGGAGGAGGGGCTCGTCTCGCTGGCCGAGGTCGTCACCGCCGCCGCGGCAGCCGTGCCCGGGCGTCTCGTCGCCGACCTCAAGATCGCCCGCGGGCTCGACTACTACACCGGCACCGTGTACGAGACAGAGATGGCCGGCTTCGAATCGCTGGGCTCGATCTGCTCCGGCGGGCGGTACGACGCGCTGGCCACCGACGGCAAGCGCACCTGGCCGGGCGTCGGCATCTCCGTGGGCGTCACGCGCATCCTCGCGCCGCTGATCGCCCGCGGCCAGCTCGTGGCGTCGCGGTCGGTGCCGACCTGCGTCCTCGTCGCGGTGGACGCCGAGGAGACCCGCGGCGCCGCCCTGGGCGTGGCCGCGCAGCTCCGGGCCCGCGGCATCCCGACCGAGGTGGCGCCCAAGGCCGACAAGTTCGGCAAGCAGATCCGCTACGCCGACCGGCGCGGCATCCCGTACGTGTGGTTCTCCGACGGCTCGGTCAAGGACATCCGCTCCGGCGAGCAGGTCGCGGCCGACCCCACGATCTGGACGCCGCCGGCGGCCGACCTGCTCCCGGGCGTCGGTCGTCAGGCCTGAATCTCGCCCGTCGCCGCGTCGACGTAGACGTCCACGTCGTCGATCACACCGGGGGTCATCTAGAGCGCGGTTTTCATGGCATCCACGAGCGAGACCGTCGCGGCCGCGGCGCGGCGCGTCGTCGCCGCAGTGCGTACAATCACCCCCACGCGCCCCGTACCGTCCATGCGGGGGCAAGAAGGGAATCACGCAGCATGTTGCGCACGCACCAGGCCGGACAGCTCCGCTCGAGCGACGTGGGCCAGACCGTCACCCTCGCAGGATGGGTCGCCAAGCGGCGCGACCACGGCGGGGTGGCCTTCATCGACCTCCGCGACGCCTCCGGCATCTGCCAGGTGGTCGTCCGTGACGAGTACCTCGAGCAGGCGGGGATCCACGACCTGCGCAACGAGTTCTGCATCACGGTGACCGGCGTCGTCGACGCGCGCACCCCCGAGAACGTCAACCCCAACATCGCCACCGGCGAGGTCGAGGTGGCCATCCGCACCCTCGAGGTGCTGAACCCCGCCGCGCCGCTGCCGTTCCAGATCGACGAGCGCACCACCGTCGGCGAGGATGCCCGGCTCAAGCACCGCTACCTCGACCTGCGGCGTCCGCGCCAGCACGAGGCCCTCGTGCTGCGCTCGAAGGTGACCCGCGCGATCCGCGAGGTGCTCGACGGCCGTGACTTCTACGACGTCGAGACCCCGACGCTGACCCGCTCGACGCCCGAGGGCGCCCGTGACTTCGTCGTGCCGGCCCGCCTGCACCCGGGCAAGTGGTACGCCCTGCCGCAGAGCCCGCAGCTCTTCAAGCAGCTGCTCATGGTCGCCGGCATGGAGCGCTACTACCAGATCGCCCGCTGCTACCGCGACGAGGACTTCCGCGCCGACCGCCAGCCCGAGTTCACCCAGCTGGACATCGAGATGAGCTTCGTCGACCAGGACGACGTGATCGCCCTGGCCGAAGAGGTCATGGCCGCGTGCTGGAGGCTCATCGGGGTCGAGATGCAGCTTCCGCTGCCGCGGATGACCTGGCACGACGCCATGGACAACTACGGCTCCGACAAGCCCGACCTGCGCTTCGACAACAAGATCCGCGAGCTGACCGACTATTTTGCCGACACGCCCTTCCGCGTGTTCCAGGCCCCCTACGTCGGCGGAGTGGTCATGCCCGGCGGGGCATCCCAGCCGCGTCGCCAGTTCGACGCCTGGCAGGAGTGGGCCAAGCAGCGCGGCGCCAAGGGCCTGGCCTACGTCACCATCGGCGAGGACGGCACCTTGGGCGGCCCGGTCGCCAAGAACATCACGGACGCCGAGCGCGACGGCCTCGCCGCCGCCATGGGTGCCCAGCCGGGCGACGCGATCTTCTTCGGGGCCGGCGCGCGCGAGACCACCCAAGAGCTGCTGGGTGCCGCCCGACTGGAGATCGGCCGCCGCACCGGCCAGATCGACGAGGACGCGTGGTCGTTCCTCTGGGTCGTGGACGCCCCCATGTTCAAGTCGCGCGAGGACGCCGTGGCTTCCGGCGACGTCGCGATCGCCGAGGGCAAGTGGGCCGCGGTGCACCACGCCTTCACCTCGCCCAAGCCCGAGTCTCTGGAGACCTTCGACACCGATCCCGGCTCGGCGCTGTCGTACGGCTATGACTTCGTCGCCAACGGCAACGAGATCGGTGGCGGCTCGATCCGTATCCACCGCCGAGACGTGCAGGAGCGCGTGTTCAAGGTGATGGGGCTCTCCGACGAGGAGGCGCAGGAGAAGTTCGGCTTCCTGCTGGACGCTTTCGCCTACGGCGCCCCGCCCCACGGCGGCATCGCCTTCGGCCTCGACCGCCTCGTCATGCTGCTCGGGGGCTTCGACACGATCCGCGACGTCATCGCCTTCCCGAAGTCGGGCGGCGGGTTCGACCCTCTGACCGAGGCGCCCGCGCCCATCTCGGCGCAGCAGCGCAAGGAGGCCGGCGTGGACTTCAAGCCGAAGCCCTCCGAGGCCAAGGCCGAAGGCAAGGCTCCCGAGGCCGCCCAGGCCTGAGTCGTGACCCGGGGGGCGGCTAGGTGCCGCCCTCCGCGGCGACGATCGCCGCCGCCACGTGCGCGGCGTCCGTGTCGAGGTAGCGGGCCGCGCCGAGGCGTCCGTCGGCGTAGGACATGACCAGCGGGTGCCCGGCCGGGATGTTGAGCCGCTCCACCTGCTCGTCGGTCAGGCCCGCCACCAGCGCCGCCAGGGCGCGCAGCGTGTTGCCGTGGGCGACGACGAACACCGTGGCCCCGCCCGCCAGGGCGGGCTCGAGGTCATCGACCCACCAGGACGTGATGCGCTCGACCACGTCGACCAGCGACTCGCCGACGCCGGCGTCCAGAGGGCCACGGTCGGCGACCGGGGCCGGGTCGACCCAGCCCGCGACCTGCTCGGGCGACGCCGCGGGCGGGCGCCCGTGCAGCGTCCGGCGCCATGTGAAGAAGGCCTCCTCGCCGAACCGCAGGCGTGCGTCGTGCTTGGAGACGTTGGTGAGGCACCCGTAGGCGCGCTCGACCAGCCGCCACGTGGAGCGCACCTCGAGGTCGATCCCGAGGTGGCCGAGCAGCAGCTCGGTCGTGCGGGACGCCCGCAGCATCGTCGACTGCCACACGAGGTCGGGCACGAGCCCCTCGGCGCGGAGGAGGTCCGCGGCGACCTCCACCTGGGCCTCTCCGGTCGGGGCGAGCGGGGCGTCCAGCAACCCGGTGAACACCCGCGCGGCGTTGAAGGTCGTCTCGCCGTGGCGCAGCAGCATCAGGGTGCCCATCCCCGGATTGTGCCACTGGTCGTTGCGGTAGCGTCGGACGGGTGACGGACCTCTTCGGCAACCCCGACCCCAGCGACGCCCCCGCGGCGCGCACGGGCGGCTCCCTGTCGAGCGCCGGCCACGACGACGTACCTCTGGCCGTGCGCCTGCGCCCCCGGACCCTGGACGAGATCGTCGGGCAGCAGCACCTGCTCGGCCCCGGGTCACCGCTGAAGCGCCTCGCCGAAGGTCAGCCCATGTCGGTGTTCCTCTGGGGCCCGCCCGGGGTGGGCAAGACGACGATCGCCTCGGTGGTCTCGCAGGCCACCAACCGCCGCTTCGTCGAACTGTCGGGCGTCACCGCGGGCGTCAAGGAGGTACGCGCCGAGCTGGACGCCGCCAAGCGCGAGCTCGCCCGCGGCCGCGGCACCGTCCTGTTCGTCGACGAGGTGCATCGCTTCAACAAGGCCCAGCAGGACGTTCTGCTGCCCGCCGTCGAGAACCGCCTGGTCACCCTGATCGCCGCCACCACGGAGAACCCGTCGTTCTCGGTGATCTCGCCGCTGCTGTCGCGCTCCCTGCTGCTCACGCTCAGGCCGCTGACCGACGACGACGTCAACGCCCTGCTCGACCGGGCGCTCGGCGACGAGCGCGGCCTCCGTACCCCCGAGGGCGGCACCTACGACCTCGACGCGGACGCCCGCGCCACGCTCGTCCGGCTCGCCGGCGGGGACGCCCGGCGCTCGCTGACCTACCTCGAGGAGGCGGCGGCGTCGGCGTCCGCCCTCGGTGCCAGCACGATCACCCCCGAGGCGGTCGAACTGGCCGTCGACAAGGCCGCAGTCCGCTACGACCGGGACGGCGACCAGCACTACGACGTCATCAGCGCGTTCATCAAGTCGATCCGCGGCTCCGACGTGGACGCCGGGCTGCACTACCTGGCCCGCATGCTCGCCGGCGGGGAGGATCCCCGCTTCATCGCCCGGCGCCTCATCATCCTGGCCAGCGAGGACGTCGGCATGGCCGCCCCCTCGGTGCTCCAGACGTGCGTGGCCGCGGCGCAGGCCGTCCAGCTCATCGGCATGCCCGAGGGACGCCTCGTGCTCGCCCAAGCGGTGGTCGCCTGCGCGACGGCGCCGAAGTCGAACGCGTCCTACGCCGCGATCAACGCCGCGCAGGCCGACGTCGCCGCAGGCAAGGGCGGCCCCGTACCGTCGCACCTGCGCGACGCCCACTACGCCGGCGCCAAGGCGCTGGGGCACGGGAAGGGCTACCAGTACGCCCACGACGCGCCACACGCGGTGGCCGCCCAGCAGTACCTGCCCGACGACCTCGCCCAGGCCCGCTACTACGAGCCGACAACCCACGGGAACGAGGCGCAGATCGCTGAGCGCCTCGCCGCCATCCGGTCGCTGCTCGGGCGCGACTGACGCGCGGGTCGGGAACGGGGCGCGTCCGTCGTATCATGGGGCGTCCGCCCGCACCGCGTGGGCGGTTTCGATGTGAGGGGCAGCAAGCACATGAAGACCGCGGAGATCCGACGTCGGTTCCTGGACCACTTCGTCCAGGCCGGGCACACGCTGGTGCCGTCGGCGTCGCTGGTCTACAACGACCCCACCCTGCTGTTCGTCAACGCGGGCATGGTGCCGTTCAAGTCGTACTTCACCGGCGCGGAGGACGCGCCCTACGACACTGCCACCAGCTGCCAGAAGTGCGTGCGGACCCTCGACATCGAGGAGGTCGGCAAGACGACCCGTCACGGCACGTTCTTCCAGATGAACGGCAACTTCTCCTTCGGTGACTACTTCAAGGAGGGGGCGATCCAGCACGCCTGGAAGCTCGTCACCGGTTCGGTCGACGACGGCGGGCTGGGCTTCGACCCCGACAAGGTCTGGGTCACCGTGCTCGGCCCCGGCCACCACCCCGACTTCCCCGACGGCGACGCCGAGGCTGTCGCGCTGTGGAAGTCCGTGGGCCTGCCCGACGAGCGCATCCAGCGCCGCGACCTCAAGGACAACTACTGGAACATGGGCGTTCCCGGCCCGGGCGGCCCCTGCTCCGAGATCTACATCGACCGCGGCCCCGCGTACGGCCCCGAGGGTGGCCCGGTCGTCGACGAGGACCGCTTTCTGGAGATCTGGAACCTGGTCTTCATGCAGCAGGAGCTCTCGGCCGTCCGAGCGAAGGACGACTTCGACGTGCTCCGCCCGCTGCCGAAGCCGAACATCGACACCGGCATGGGCTTGGAGCGCGTGGCGTACCTGCTCCAGGGCAAGGACAACCTCTACGAGATCGACCAGGTCTTCCCGGTGATCGCGAAGGCGGCCGAGCTGTCGGGCAAGACGTACGGCGCCAACCACGACGACGATGTGCGCATGCGCGTGGTCGCCGACCACGTCCGCTCCGGCCTCATGCTGATGACCGACGGCGTCACCCCGGGCAACGAGGCACGCGGCTACGTGCTGCGCCGCCTGCTGCGCCGCAGCGTCCGCGCGATGCGCCTGCTCGGCGTCCACGACCCCGTGCTGCCCGATCTGCTGCCGATCAGCAAGGGACTCATGGAGGAGTCCTACCCCGACGTCACCTCCCAGTGGGAGCGTGTCTCCACCACGGCCTACGCGGAGGAGGACGCCTTCCGCCGCACCCTGACCGCGGGGACGCAAATCTTCGACGTCGCCGTGAAGCGAGCGAAGGACTCCGGCGCCGGCACGCTTCCGGGCGACCAGGCCTTCCAGCTCCACGACACCTACGGCTTCCCGATCGACCTCACCCTGGAGATGGCGGCCGAGGCCGGCCTGTCGGTCGACCAGGGCGAGTTCAAGCGCCTCATGCAGGAGCAGAAGGACCGCGCCAAGGCGGACGCCCGCGCCAAGAAGGGCGGCGCGCACAACACCGAGGCGTACCGGACGCTGCGCGAGGCGGGCGAGACCCCCTTCCTCGGCTACACCGACCTCACGGTGCCCAGCCGTGTGCGCGGCATCGTCCGCGATGGCGCGCTCGTCCCGGCGGCCCAGCCGGGTGACGAGGTTGAGGTCGTGCTGGCCGAGACCCCGTTCTACGCCGAGGCCGGCGGCCAGGACGCCGACGCGGGCGTCCTCACCGCGCCCGGGCTCTCGCTCGAGGTGCTCGACGTGCAGCGCCCCGTCCAGGGCCTGACCGTGCACAAGGCGTTGGTCACCGAGGGCGAACTCGCGGCGGGCGCGGAGGTGCTGGCGCAGGTGGACCCGGCGGCCCGCCTCGCGGCCTGCCAGGCCCACACCGCCACCCACATCGTGAACGCCGCCCTGCGCCAGATGCTGGGTGACGCGACGCACCAGGCGGGCTCCTACAACAAGCCCGGCTACCTGCGCTTCGACTTCAACGCCACCCAGGGCCTGTCGACCGACGCCAAGGCCGAGCTGGAGGGCATCGTCAATCAGGCGGTGCGCGACAATTTCGCGGTCACCGACCGGGAGATGCCGATCGACGAGGCCAAGGCGCTCGGCGCGCAGGCCATGTTCGGCGAGAAGTACGGCAACATCGTCCGCCTCGTCGAGCTCAACGGCGCCTGGAGCCGCGAGCTCTGTGGCGGCACCCACGTCGCTTCGACCGCCCAGATCGGCCTGGTCAACCTTCTCGGCGAGGGGTCGGTCGGCTCCGGCATCCGCCGCGTCGAGGCGCTCGTCAGCGCGGACGCCTTCAACCGCTTCGCGGCCGAGCGCGCCCTCGTCAGCACCCTGGCCGACACGCTGAAGACCCAGCCCGACCAGCTCGTCGACCGCGTCGGGAAGCTGCTCGCGCAGCTGAAGGCCGCCGAGAAGGAGATCGCCGACCTTCGCACCGCGCAGCTGCTCGGCAACCTCGACGCGCTGGCGGCGACGGCGTCGGACGTCGGCCGGGTCAAGCTGGTCGCCCGCGAGCTGCCGGGCGTCGGCGGCGCCGATCTGCGCACCCTTGCCATGAGCCTGCGCGACAAGCTCTCGAACGAGCCCGCGGTCGTCGCCCTCATCGGTGGGGACGCCAAGCCTGTCGTGATCGTGGCCACCACCCGGGCGGCCCGCGACGCGGGCGCCCGCGCCGGCCAGCTGGTCGGCGTGGCGGCCCCGCTGCTCGGCGGCAGGGGCGGCGGCAAGGACGACCTCGCCCAGGGCGGTGGCTCGGACGCCGCGGGCGCGGCCGACGCGCTGGCCGCGATCCGGCAGGCGCTCGCGACCGCATGACCGACGACCTCGTCGGCGTCCGGCTCGGCATCGACTGGGGCGTGGCGCGCATCGGCGTCGCGGCCTGCGATGCCGCTGGCGTGCTCGCGTTCCCGGTCGAGACGATCAGCCCCGCGCAGGACGCGCGGGTGGTCCGCGACCGCCTCGGCGCGATCATCGACGAGCACGCGCCCGTCGTCGCCTACCTCGGCCTGCCGCGGCACCTGAAGGGCGCCGAGGGGGAGTCGGCGGCGAAGGCGCGCGGGCAGGCGCGCTGGCTGGCCACGGCGTTCGCACCGCTGGAGGTGCGCCTCGTCGACGAGCGGATGACCACCGTGTCCGCGACCCGGCAGCTGCGGGAGGCCGGACGCTCGGCCAAGAGCCAGCGGGGCGTCATCGACCAGGCCGCCGCCGTGGCAATCTTGAACCACGCTCTCGACACGGAGCGCCTGACCGGCGCGCGCGCAGGGGAGCGGATCGAAGGAAAGGGAAACCAATGACCGAGCCTCGCCGGGCGCGTCGCCGTGACACCCTCCGGGACCCCGAGACCGGCGCGTGGGACACCGCAGAGGTGCGCCACCGCTTGAAGGGCTGGATGGCCGTGCTGGTGGCGCTGGCCGTCCTCATCGGCGGCGGCTGGTTCGTCGGCACCCGCGCCTGGGAGTCCTTCATGGAGTTCCGCACCGCCGAGGACTACCTCGGCGCCGATGGCTTGGCCGACGTCGAGGTCGAGGTGCCCCGCGGCGCGACGATGGCCCAGATCGGCCAGGTGCTGCAGGACGCCGACGTCATCAAGTCCTCCGACACCTTCCGCCAGTACGCGCGCACGCGTCCGGACGAGGCCGCCAAGGTGCAGGCCGGCACGTACCGCATGCGCACGCAGATCTCGGCCGAGGCCGCCTTCGACCGTCTCGTCGACCCGAACAACATCGTGCGCAACATGATCCAGCTCCGCGAGGGCCAGCGGCTCAGCGAGCAGGTGGCCTCCCTGGCCGAGCTCACGGGCCTCCCGCAGGCCGACTTCGAGGCCGTTCTGGCCGACCCGGCCCAGCTCGAGTTGCCCGAGTGGGCCGAAGGACGCCCGGAGGGCTTCCTGTTCCCCGACACCTACGAGGTGGGCCAGGACCCGACCGCGCTGGCGGTGATGAAGCCCGCCGTCGACCAGTTCAAGCGCGTCGCTGCCGACCTCGACTTCGAGAACAAGGCCGCCGCCTCCCCGGCCGGCGACGCCTACAAGGCGCTCACCATGGCCAGCCTCGTCGAGCGCGAGGCCGTCACCAACGAGGACCGGGCCAAGGTGGCCCGCGTCTTCTACAACCGGCTCGAGCAGGGCATGCCGCTGCAGTCGGACGCCACGGTCGCCTACGCCAACAACATCACCGGCCGGGTGTTCACCACCGAAGCCGAGCGCGCCTCGGACTCCCCGTACAACACCTACAAGGTCACCGGCTGGATCCCCGGCCCGATCACCTCGCCCGCCCGCGCCGCGATGGACGCGGCCGTGAACCCGGCCGAGGGCAACTGGCTCTACTTCGTCGTCGTCAACCTCGACACCGGCGAGACCGAGTTCAACGACAACCTGGCCGCCCACAACGCCTCGGCGCAGAAGCTCCAGGTGTGGTGCCGCACCCAAGCCCCCGGCCGTTGCCAGTGACCCGTCCGCCCCACGTGCGTGGCACGGGGGCGGCCCGGTTGGCGTGAAAGACTGGCCGGCATGCTGCGTTGGTTGACCGCCGGAGAATCCCATGGCCGCGCCCTGGTGGCGACGATCGAGGGGATCCCCTCGCACGTCCGCGTGACCTCCGACGACTTGGCGGACGCCCTCGCGCGGCGCAGGCTCGGGGTGGGCCGGGGCGCGCGGATGAAGTTCGAGGCCGACGAGGTGACGGTGCTCACCGGCGTCCGGCACGCGGAGACTCTGGGCTCCCCGATCGCGATCGTCGTGGGCAACACCGAGTGGCCCAAGTGGGAGACGGTCATGTCACCCGACGAGGTCGACCCCGAGGTGCTGGCTGCCCAGGCCCGGAACGCCGCGCTCACGCGCCCCCGCCCGGGGCACGCCGACCTGGCCGGCATGCAGAAGTACGAGTGGGACGAGGCCCGCCCCATCCTCGAGCGCGCCTCAGCCCGCGAGACCGCCGCGCGCGTCGCGCTGGGTCGCGTCGCCAGCAACTTCCTCGACCAGGCCTACGGCGTCCGCCTCGTCAGCCACGTCGTCGAGATCGGTTCCGTTGCCTCCACCGGAGACCGCCTGCCGACCTTCGCCGACCGCGACGCCATCGACGCTGACGCGGTGCGTTGCTTCGACGCCGACTCCTCGGCCCGCATGCTCGCCGAGATCGACGCCGCCAAGGCCGACGGCGACACCCTCGGTGGCGTTGTCGAGGTTGTGGTGACGGGCCTGCCGCCCGGGGTGGGCTCCCACATCCAGGGAGACCGCCGCCTCGACGCCCGCCTGGCCGGCGCCCTCATGGGCATCCAGGCCATCAAGGGCGTGGAGGTCGGGGACGGGTTCGAGCTCGCCCGCACCCGCGGTTCCCTCGCCCACGACGAGATGGTGCTGGACGGCGACCACATCGCCCGCACCGGCAACCGCTCCGGCGGCACCGAGGGCGGCATGAGCACGGGCGAGCTGCTACGCGTCCGCGCGGCCATGAAGCCGATCGCCACCGTCCCGCGCGCCCTGCGCACCGTCGACACCACGACCTTGGAGCCCGCCCAGGCCCACCACCAGCGCTCCGACGTGTGCGCCGTCCCGGCCGCCGGCGTGGTCGCCGAGGCCATGGTGGCGCTCGTGCTGGCCGAGCTGATGCTCGACAAGTTCGGCGGCGACTCGCTGGCGGAGACCTCCCGCAACCACCGCGCGTACCTCGACCGCCTCGCCGAGAGGGGGCTGGCGTGACGACGATCGCCCTGATCGGCGCCCCCGGCTCCGGCAAGTCGACGGTCGGTGCCCTGCTGGCCGAGCGGCTGCGCCTGCCCTTCTTCGACGTCGACACCGAGATCGAGCGGATGCACGGCAAGCTCGTCCGCGAGATCTTCGCCGACGACGGGGAGGAGGCCTTCCGCGCCATCGAGAGGGACGCCACCTTGTCGCTCCTCGTCGGCGACGGCGTGGTCAGCCTCGGCGGCGGCGCCCCGCTCACCCCGGCGATCGCCGAGGCGCTGGCCGACGTCCGGACGGTCTGGCTCAAGGTGGACGCCCACGACGCGTTCAAGCGCATCGGCCTGGACGACAGCCGCCCGCTGCTCGCCGGCGGGGGCATCCGGGGCACGCTCATCAAGATGCTGCGCGCCCGCACGCCGGTCTACGCGGCCGTCGGCCGCCATCACGTCGACACCTCCGGCCGCCAGCCGGGCGAGGTCGTCGACGAGATCATCACCCTGCTGCAGGAGCCCGCCGCATGAGCCAGGTCGTCCGCGTGAACACCGCCAGCCCCTACGACGTGGCCGTCGGCCACGGCGTGGTCGCCGGGCTGGGCGAGGCTGTCGGCGGCGCCGCCAAGGTGGCGATCCTGCACCCCAAGGTGCTGCGCGAGCGCGCCGCGGAGCTGGCCGCCGGGCTGGACGCCGAGGTCACCCTCATTCAGCTGCCCAAGGGCGAGAAGGCCAAGACCACCCGCGTCCTGGACGGCTGCTGGCAGGTGCTGGCGGATGAGGGCTTCACCCGTTCGGACGCCGTCGTCGGGCTCGGCGGGGGAGCGACCACCGACCTGGCCGGCTTCGTCGCCGGGACGTGGCTGCGCGGCGTCCGGTACGTGTCGGTGCCCACCACCCTCCTCGCCATGGTGGACGCCGCCGTCGGCGGCAAGACCGGCATCAACCTCAAGGCCGGCAAGAACCTCGTCGGGGCCTTCTGGGAGCCGAAGGCGGTACTGGCCGACCTCGACTTCCTCACCTCGCTCCCTGTGGACGACCTGCGCGGCGGGCTGGCCGAGATGGCCAAGCACGGCTTCATCGCCGACGAGCGCACCCTCGAGCTGTTCGAGACCGCGCCCGACGCGCTCCTGCGCGCGGGCAGCGACGAGCTGACCGAGGCCGTCGTCCGTTCGATGGAGGTGAAGGCGTCCGTCGTGTCCGGCGACCTGCGCGAGCGCACCAGCGTCGGCGACGCCGTGGGCCGCGAGCTGCTCAACTACGGCCACACGCTGGCCCACGCCATCGAGCGGCGCGAGCGCTACACGATGCCGCACGGCCACGCGGTCTCCATCGGCTCGCAGTTCGCCGCGCTGCTGTCGGCCAACCTGGGCCACGCGGACGCCGCGTTCGTCGAGCGCCACCGCTCCGTTTTCGGCGGGGTCGGGCTGCCGCTGACCTACGAAGCCGGCGTCTGGGACGAGCTGCGCGCCACCATGAATCTGGACAAGAAGTCGCGTGGCGGCTCCCTGCGGTTCGTGCTGCTCGACGACGTCGCCCGGCCGTTCATCGCCGAGGCCCCCGACGAGGGCGTCCTGGCCGACACCTACGACCAGCTGACGCGCTGATGTACACGCCCCGCCACTTCGAGTTGGGGGCCGACCGCGCGGCCGACCTGTTGGCGGGCGCCCGGACCGCCCAACTCGTCACGGCGCACCCGTCCGGACCGGTCGCGACCCTGCTGCCGGTCCTCCACCGCCCGGGCGGGGGGCTCGGAACGCTCGTGTTCCACGTCACGCGCACCAACGAACAGTGGCGCGACACCGGGCTCGGGGACGCCCTGGCCATCCTGAGCGGCCCGGACGGCTACGTCGACCCGGACTGGTACGCCTCCCAGGCGATGAAGCATTCGGTGCCCACCTGGAACTACGTCACGGTGCACGCCTACGGGCCGCTGGTGGTCCACGACGACCCCGAGTGGGTGCGCGCCGCCGTCCTCGACCTCGGCGACCGACACGGGTACGTGGCCGGGCTGACCGAGGAGGAGTGGGACCGCCAGCTGCGGCCCATCGTCGGGCTGGAGATGCCGATCGCCCGCATCGAGGCCAAGGCCAAGCTCAACCAGAACCGGGCACCCGAGGACATCGCCGGCGTGATCGCGGGCCTGCAGGGCGTCGGGGAGGACGCGCTGGCGTCCGCCATGGCCGAGATCAGCCTGCCGCACGCCGAGGCGCGCTACCGGTTGATGGCCGAGGTGAAGGCCGGCCGGCGCCTGGGTGAGCCCGATGCGCGTCCCGGTCGCGAGACCGGGTAGAGTGACCCGTCGGAAACGACGCCGGAAGGACTTCCCATGCCCACGATCTCGACCAACGACCTCAAGAACGGGACCGTTCTGGTCATCGACGGCCAGCTGTGGCAGGTCCAGTGGTTCCAGCACCACAAGCCGGGCAAGGGGAACACCGTCGTCCGCAGCAAGCTGAAGAACGTCACCAGCGGCAAGATCGTCGACAAGACCTTCAACTCCGACATCAAGGTCGAGAGCGCCACTGTCGACCGCCGCGAAATGCAGTACCTGTACCACGACGGCGACGCGTTCGTGTTCATGGACACCGACACCTTCGAGCAGCTCAACATCTCCGAGGAGACGGTGGGCGACGCCAAGGACTACATGCTCGAGAACCAGAACGCGATCGTCGCCACGCACGAGGGCAACCCGCTGTACATCGACCTGCCCGCCTCGGTCGAGCTCGAGATCACCTACACCGAGCCCGGCCTGCAGGGCGACCGCAGCTCCGCCGGCACCAAGCCGGCCACCCTGGAGACCGGCAAGGAGATCCAGGTGCCGCTCTTCATCGAGACCGGCACGAAGGTCAAGGTCGACACCCGCGACGGCAGCTACCTCGGCCGGGTCAACGGGTGACCCAGAACCGCGACAACTCCACCCGGACGAAGGCCCGCAAGCGCGCCCTCGACATCCTGTACGAGAGCGAGCTGCGGGACCGCCCGGGCACGGACACGCTGGCCGAGCGCATCGGCCTGGGCGAGCCGCCGGTGCGACCGTTCACCATCGAGCTGGTCAACGGGGTGCTGGAGCACCTCGACGAGCTCGACGCCGCCATCGCCGCCGCCCTGACGGGCACCTGGACGGTCGACCGCCTCGCGCACGTCGACCGCAACCTCGCGCGTATCGCCCTGTACGAGATCGCGCACACGGACACGCCGCCCGCCGTGGCGATCTCCGAGGCGGTCGGTCTGGCCGCCGAGTACTCAACCCCTGAATCCCCGTCGTTCCTGAACGGCGTGCTGTCGGCGGCCGCCCAGCGGCTCGCGGTGGCCACCCCGGGGGACAGCCAGCAAACGTGAGGAAGGACACCTCCATGGAACCCCGTGTCGACGTACCAGCCCTGTTGGTCCTCGAGGATGGCCGATCGTTCCGTGGAGTGTCCTTCGGGGCCCCCGGCGAGACGTTCGGCGAGGCCGTCTTCTCCACCGGCATGACCGGCTACCAGGAGACCCTGACCGACCCGAGCTACCGCCGCCAGGTCGTCGTCGCGACCGCGCCGCACATCGGCAACACCGGCTGGAACGACGAGGACGACGAGTCGCGCCGCATCTGGGTCGCCGGCTATGTGGTCCGGGACGCCGCCCGCGTCCGCTCCAACTGGCGCTCGAACCGCAGCCTGGCTGACGAGCTGGCCGCCCAGGGCGTCGTCGGCATCGCCGAGGTCGACACCCGGGCGCTGACCCGCCACCTCCGCGAGCGTGGCGCCATGCGGGTCGGCATCTCCACCACCGAGCTGGACGCCGACAAGCTGCTCGCCCGCGTGCTGGAGCAGCCACCGATGGCCGGGGCCAACCTCGTCGGCGACGTGACCGTGGACGCCCCCGTGGTCGTCCCCGCCGTCGGTGAGAAGCGCTTCACGGTGGCCGCCATCGACTTGGGCATCAAGGAAATGACGCCCGAGCTGATGGCCCGCCGCGGCATCGAGGTGCACGTGCTGCCGGCCTCCTCGACGCTCGCCGACATCCGCGCCACCGGCGCCGACGGCGTCTTCTTCAGCAACGGGCCGGGCGACCCGGCCGCCGCCGACGAGGCGGTCGGCCTGCTCACCGACGTGCTGGACGCCGGCCTGCCGTACTTCGGCATCTGCTTCGGCAACCAGATCTTCGGCCGCGCGCTCGGTTTCGGCACGTACAAGCTCACCTACGGGCACCGCGGCCTCAACGTGCCGGTGCTCGACCGCGCCACCGGGGCGGTCGAGATCACCGCCCAGAACCACGGGTTCGCCGTCGATGCGCCGCTGGACGCCGACACCCCGACCCGCTGGGGGGACGCCCGCGTGACGCACGTGTGCCTCAACGACGACGTCGTGGAGGGCCTGGAGCTGACCGACGCGTCGGGCCGGGTCCTGGGCTTCAGCGTCCAGTACCACCCCGAGGCGGCCGCCGGCCCACACGACTCGGTGTACCTGTTCGACCGCTTCGTCGCCGTCCTGGCGTCGACAGGCTCGACCACCCGGACGGAGAACTGACATGCCCAAGCGCACCGACATCAGCTCGATCCTGGTGATCGGCTCGGGCCCGATCGTCATCGGCCAGGCCTGCGAGTTCGACTACTCCGGCACGCAGGCGTGCCGCGTGCTGCGGGAGGAGGGGTTCCGGGTCATCCTGGTCAACTCCAACCCGGCCACGATCATGACCGACCCCGAGTTCGCCGACGCCACCTACATCGAGCCGATCACCCCCGAGATGGTCGAGAAGGTGATCGCGGCCGAGCGACCGGACGCCATCCTGCCGACCCTGGGCGGGCAGACCGCCCTGAACACCGCGGTCGCCCTGCACGAGTCGGGCGTCCTGGCGAAGTACGGCGTCGAGATGATCGGCGCCAACTTCGACGCCATCCAGCGCGGCGAGGACCGGGAGAAGTTCAAGGAGATCGTCTCGAACCTCGACGTGCCCGGCGCCCACCCCGAGTCCGCCCGCTCGTTCGTGTGCCACACCCTCGACGAGGTGCTGGAGGCGGCGTCCGAGCTCGGCTACCCGCTCGTGCTGCGTCCGTCCTTCACCATGGGCGGCGTCGGCTCGGGCTTCGCCCACGACGAGGCCGAGTTGCGGGAGATGGCTGCCATCGGCCTGGCCGCCTCGCCGGTCACCGAGGTGCTGGCCGAGGAGTCGATCCTGGGCTGGAAGGAGTACGAGCTGGAGGTGATGCGCGATGCGGCCGACAACGTCGTGATCATCTGCTCTATCGAGAACCTCGACCCGATGGGCGTCCACACCGGCGACTCCATCACGGTCGCGCCGGCCATGACGCTGACCGACCGCGAATACCAGGCGATGCGCGACGTCTCGATCGCGATCATCCGCGAGGTGGGCGTCGACACCGGCGGCTGCAACATCCAGTTCGCGGTCAACCCCGCCGACGGCCGCATGGTCGTCATCGAGATGAACCCGCGGGTGTCGCGGTCCTCGGCGCTGGCGTCCAAGGCCACCGGCTTCCCGATCGCGAAGATCGCGGCCAAGGTCGCGGTCGGCTACACCCTCGACGAGATCCCCAACGACATCACCGAGCAGACGCCGGCCTCGTTCGAGCCGACGCTCGATTACGTCGTGGTGAAGGTGCCCCGCTTCGCGTTCGAGAAGTTCCCCACCGCCGACGACACGCTCACCACCCACATGAAGTCGGTCGGCGAGGCGATGGCGATCGGCCGCAACTTCACCGAGGCGCTCAACAAGGCTCTCCGCTCGCTGGAGGACGCCAAGGCTCCGTTCGACTTCACCTCGCCCGTCGACGAGCCGCTCGAGGACATCCTGTCCCGGGTCGGCCGCCCGCACGACGGACGCCTTCAGCTCGTCATGCGCGCCTTCCGGGCCGGCGCGACCGTGGACCAGCTACACGACGCCACGGGCATCGACCCGTGGTTCCTCGACCAGATCGCGTCGGTCTGGGAGGTCGCCCAGCTCGTCCGCGACCACGACAACCTGGCGCCCGCGGTGCTCCGCAAGGCCAAGCGGACGGGCCTGTCCGACCACCAGATCGCCCTGCTGCGCAACACCAGCGACGAGGTGATCCGCGGTGTCCGCTGGGCGCTCGGGGTCAACCCGGTGTTCAAGACCGTCGACACCTGCGCGGCCGAGTTCGCCGCCCGGACTCCGTACCACTACAGCTCCTACGACGAGGAGGACGAGGTCGCCGCGCGCACGAAGCCGGCCGTCCTGATCCTCGGATCGGGGCCGAACCGCATCGGGCAGGGCATCGAGTTCGACTACTCGTGCGTACACGCCGCCATGGCGCTGCGCGAGGCCGGCTACGAGACGGTGATGGTCAACTGCAACCCCGAGACCGTCTCCACCGACTACGACACCTCCGACCGGCTCTACTTCGAGCCGCTCACGCTGGAGGACGTGCTGGAGGTCTACCACGCCGAGGCGGACAAGGGCCCGGTGGCGGGCGTCATCGTCCAGCTCGGCGGGCAGACCCCGCTCAAGCTCGCCCAGGCGCTGAAGGACAACGGCGTGCCCATCGTCGGCACCACCCCCGAGGCCATCAACCTCGCCGAGGAGCGCGGCGCGTTCGGCGACGTGCTCGTGGCCGCCGGCCTGCCCGCGCCCCGCTACGGAATGGCGCAGAGCGCCACGCAGGCCGTCGAGATCGCGCATCGCATCGGCTACCCGGTGCTCGTCCGGCCCAGCTACGTGCTCGGCGGGCGCGGCATGGAGATCGTCTACGACGACGCCGCCCTGACCGGCTACATCGAGCGGGCCACGTTCATCACCCCGCAGCAGCCCGTGCTGGTGGACCGCTTCCTCGACGACGCCATCGAGATCGACGTGGACGCCCTCTACGACGGCACCGACCTGTACCTCGGCGGCGTCATGGAGCACATCGAGGAGGCCGGCATCCACTCCGGCGACTCGGCCTGCACCCTGCCACCGATCACGCTGGGTGACGACGCCATCGAGCGCATCCGCACGGCCACCGAGGCGATCGCCAAAGGCGTGGGCGTCCGTGGCCTGGTCAACATCCAGTTCGCGCTGCAGGGCGACACCCTCTACGTGCTGGAGGCCAACCCGCGCGCCTCGCGCACGGTGCCGTTCGTCTCCAAGGCGACCGGGACGCCGCTGGCCAAGGCCTGCGCGCGGCTCATGCTGGGGGAGAGCATCGCCGACCTGCGGGCCGCCGGCGTCCTGCGCGCGACCGGGGACGGCGCCAGCCTGCTCGACTCCGGGCCGATCGCGGTCAAGGAGGCCGTGATGCCGTTCAACCGTTTCCGCACCGCCGAGGGCTTCTCGGTGGACTCACTGCTCGGCCCCGAGATGAAGTCGACCGGCGAGGTGATGGGGCTGGACGCCCGGTTCGGCACCGCCTTCGCCAAGAGCCAGACCGCGAGCTTCGGGGGTCTGCCCACGTCGGGCACCGCTTTCGTGTCGATCGCCAACCGCGACAAGCGGCACGCGATCTTCCCGGTGAAACGGCTGGCCGACCTCGGCTTCCGCATCGTCGCCACGGCCGGCACCGCGCAGGTGCTGCGCCGCAACGGCATCTACGCCGACGTCCTGCGCAAGGCACACCAGGGCCGCGGCGCGGACGGCGAGCCCACGGTGGTGGACGCCATCCTCGCCGGCGAGGTCGACCTGATCTTCAACACCCCCCAGGGCGCCAGCTCGGACGGACAGCCCCGCCGCGACGGCTGGTCGATCCGTTCGGCCGCCATCCTCCGGGACATTCCCATCATCACGACCGTGCAGGGCCTCTCGGCGGCCGTGCAGGGCATCGAGGCCGCCCAGGCCGGGGAGGTCGGCGTCCGCCCCCTGCAGGCCTGGAACGCCGATGTCGCAGCCGAACTCGCACGGAGCCGGGCATGAGGCGCGCGCTGGTGTCGGCGGGGTACGAGCGGGCACTGCGCCCGATCCTGTTCAAGGCCCGCGGCGGCGACCCCGAGCGCATCCACGAGGACATGATCGGTGCCCTGGCGACCCTGGCACGCGTGCCGGGCGCCCGGTCGCTGGTGGGAGCCCTCACCCGGACGCCCTCCAGCCCGGTCGAGGTGGCCGGCATCCGGTTCCCGGGCCGGGTCGGCCTGGCGGCCGGCATGGACAAGGACGGCCTCGCCGCGCTCGCGTGGCAGCGCCTCGGCTTCGCCTTCGCCGAGTTGGGCACCGTCACGGCGATCCCGCAGCCGGGCAACCCGCGCCCGCGCGTGTTCCGGGCCACGGCATCCGGCGGCCTGGTGAACCGCATGGGCTTCAACAACCACGGCGCCCGCGCGCTCGCGGACCGGCTCGCGTCAAAGGGGGTCTACCGCGGCAACGGGGCGGCGGGCATCCCGCTGGGCATCAGCCTGGGCAAGAGCAAGGTCGTCGAGGTCACCGACGCCGTGGCCGACTACCTGACCTCCTTCGACGCCGTGCAACCGCACGCGGACTACATCGCGGTGAACGTCTCCAGCCCCAACACTCCCGGTCTGCGCACGCTGCAGGACGGGGGAGCGCTCGCCGAACTGCTCGGCGCCCTCACCGAGCGAGCCCGCGCCCTCGACGCCGCCCGGCCCGTGCCGGTCCTGGTCAAGATCGCCCCGGACCTCACCTGGCCGCAGGTCGACGAGGTGCTCGCAGCCGCGACGGACGCGGGCGTGTCGGGCCTGATCGCCACCAACACGACGCTGTCGCGCGACGGCCTCGCCCCCGCGGACGCCCACCTGGCGCAGGAGGCAGGCGGGCTGTCGGGGCGTCCGCTGACCGCCCGCGCCCGCGCGGTCGTGGGGTACGTCGCGGGGCACTGCGACCTGCCCGTCATCGGTTCCGGCGGGGTCATGACCGGGGCGGACGCCCGCGCCCTGCTGGACGCCGGCGCGAGCCTCGTGCAGATCTACACTGGCTTCGTTTACGCGGGGCCCGCCCTGATCGGGGCCATCAACGAGGAGGTTGGATGAGCACCTACCGCCAGCGTCTCAAGGAGGTCGTCGCCGCCCGCGGCAACCTGTGCGTGGGCATCGATCCCCACGCCAACCTCCTGTCGTCCTGGGGCATGCCGCTCACGGCGTCCGGCCTGGAGACCTACTGCCGCACGATCGTGGACGCGCTGGGGGAGACCGTGGCGGTGTTCAAGCCGCAGGCGGCCTTCTTCGAGGTCTACGGCTCGGCCGGTATGGCCGTGCTCGAGCGCGTCCTGGCCGACATCCGCGCGGCCGGTGCCCTGTCGATCGTGGACGCCAAGCGCGGGGACATCGGCTCGACCATGGAGGCCTACGCCGAGGCCTACCTCGGCAAGGACTCACCGCTGGCCGGCGACGCCGTGACCCTGTCGCCCTACCTGGGCTTCGGCTCGCTCATGCCGGCCTTCGAACGCGCCGTCGCCTTCGACAAGGGCGTGTACGTGCTCGCTCGCACGTCCAACCCCGAGGGGGGCCAGGTGCAACTCGCCCTGGGCCGCGGCGGATCGGTCGCCCAGGAGGTCGTCGACGCGGCCAAGGAACTGAACACCCGGGCCCGCACGCGGGCGATCGGCCTGGTGGTGGGCGGAACGCACGGAAGCCTTGGCATCGACGTCTCCGACTTCAACGGGTCCATCCTGGTGCCGGGGATCGGCGCGCAGGGCGGGCGGATGGAGGATCTCCCGGGCTTGTTCGGGGCAGCGTTCGACAACGTGCTCCCCATGGTCGGGCGGGGTATCCTGCAGGCAGGTCCTGATGCAGAGGCTCTCCGACGAAGGGTTTCGACTTTTCTTGCGGAGTGATTGCTAAGATTTGACCGAATCCGCAGTTCGGGCGCGGAGCCAGTCCAGAACACCGTCCCTTGACCACGTTGGGAGCACGAGCAGTGTCCATTCCTCAGCTGACCACGGAGCAGTTGCAGGCCGCCCGTGCGGCCGCCACCGAGGCCCGTCGCGCCCGTGCCGAGCTCAAGGCCAAGGTGCGCACCGGTGCGCTCACGCTGGGTGCG
Source organism: Propioniciclava sinopodophylli (assembly GCF_004324755.1). GTDB lineage: Bacteria > Actinomycetota > Actinomycetes > Propionibacteriales > Propionibacteriaceae > Propioniciclava > Propioniciclava sinopodophylli. The sequence continues at coordinate 131,084 of NZ_SDMQ01000005.1, read as the reverse complement.
GCGCTGGACGAGGCGTCGGGCGACGACGTGCTCGCGCATGTCAAGGTCGTCGACCTGTTGAAGTCCCTCCCGCGTGTGGGCGAGAAGCGCGCGACCGCGGTGATGGAGAAGCTCGACATCGCGGCGAACCGGCGCGTCCGCGGCCTGGGCCGCCACCAAATGACCGGCCTCAAGGCCGAGTTCAAGTGACGCCCGGCATCACGGTCATCTCCGGGCCGGCAGGCGTCGGCAAGGGGACCGTGGTGCAGCGGCTCAAGCGGGCCCACCCCGAGGTGTGGGTCTCGGTCTCGGCGACGACCCGTCCACCGCGCCCCGGCGAGGTGGACGGCGTCCACTACCTGTTCACGTCCGAGGCCGAGTTCGACGATATGGTCGCCAACGACGGGCTGCTCGAGTGGGCCGTGGTGCACGGACGCCACCGTTACGGCACGCCCGCCGAACCCGTGCGGGCGATGGCCGCGCAGGGGCGTCCGGTGATCCTCGAGATCGACCTGCAGGGTGCTCGCCAGGTGCGCGAGACCCTGCCGGAGGCGCGCTTCGTGTTCCTCTCCCCGCCGGACTGGTCCACCCTGGTCGGCCGCCTCGAGGGCCGGGGCACCGAGTCGCCCGACCAGGTGGCGCGCCGCCTGGAGACCGCCCGGGTCGAACTCGCCGCCTCGGAGGAGTTCGACGAGGTCATCGTCAATGACGAGTTGGGTGACACGGTCGCCAAGCTGGTAAGCTTCTTGAGTTTGTAGACCCATCACATGAGTGGAGAAGGTTGACGTTGAGCACCAACATCCCTGAGGGCATCACCAACCCGCCGATCGACGAGCTCCTGAGCAAGGTTGACTCCAAGTACCGGCTGGTCCTCTTCGCCGCCAAGCGCGCGCGCCAGATCAATGCCTACTACAGCCAGCTCGGCGAGGGCCTGCTCGAGAACGTCGGCCCGCTGGTCGACACCTCCGTGCAGGAGAAGCCCCTGACCATCGCCCTGCGCGAGATCAACGCCGACGTGCTGGAGGTGACCCAGATCGACCCTGAGGCCGAGGCGGCCGCTCGCGCCGAGGCCGAGGCCGACCCCGACTTCGGGCTGGGCCCGTTCGATCCCGACGACCTGGCCTGAGCCAAGTCCACCCGGGGGTCAGCCGTGAGCCGCATCGTCCTGGGAGTCGCCGGAGGAATCGCCGCCTACAAGGCGTGTGAAGTCCTCCGGCGCCTTCGCGAATCCGGCCACGAGGTCACCGTGGTCCCCACTCCGAACGCCCTCACCTTCGTGGGGGAGACGACATGGGCCGCCCTCTCGGGCAAGCCCGTCCACACGGGGGTCTTCCAGGCCGTCACCGAGGTGCCCCACGTGCGCATCGGCCAGACCGCCGACCTCGTCGTCGTGGCTCCCGCGACCGCCGACCTGCTCGCGCGGGCGGCGTCGGGGCGCGCGGACGACCTGCTCACCAACGTCCTCCTGACCGCCCATTGCCCGGTCCTGATGGTGCCCGCCATGCACACCGAGATGTGGGAGCACGCCGCCACGCAGGCCAACGTGGCGACGCTGCGCGAGCGTGGCGTCCTCGTCATGGACCCGGCCTCGGGGCGCCTCACGGGCACCGACACCGGCCCGGGCCGCCTGCCCGAGGCCTTCGACATCGCCCAGGTGGCGGCCTCGCTCCTGGACGCGCCGTCCACCGTGGACGCCGTCCGCGCCCGCGACCTGGCCGGCCGGCACGTCGTCGTCTCCGCCGGCGGCACCCACGAAGCCCTCGACCCCGTCCGCTTCCTCGGCAACGCCTCCTCCGGCCGCCAGGGCCTCGCCCTGGCCCAGGCCGCCGCCCTGCGCGGCGCCCGCGTGACCCTGGTCGCGGCGAACGTAGCGTTGCCGATCCCCAGTGGTCTGGAGGTCGTGCGCGTGACGTCCACCGCCGACCTCGCCGAGGCGATGTTCGCGCTGCAGGCGGACGCGGACGCCCTCGTCATGGCCGCCGCTCCCGCCGACTTCACCCCGGTGGACCCGGCAGTCGGCAAGATCAAGAAGGACGGCGACGGCGGACTCACCGTCGCCTTCAAGCAGACCACCGACGTGCTCGCCACGCTCAGCCACGACCGCCCGCGCGACCAGGTCATCGTGGGCTTCGCGGCCGAGACCGCGGCCGACGACGCCGAACTCCTCCAACTGGGCCGGGCCAAGCTCGCGCGCAAGGGGTGCGACCTGCTCGTGCTCAACAACGTCAGCGGAGGCGCCGTGTTCGGTTCGGACGCCAACGCCATCACCATCATCGACGCCACCGGGCCGGTGGCGTCCGCGAGCGGCGACAAGACCGTCATCGCGCACCACATCTGGGACGCCGTCGTGGCGTCGAAGGGGGATCTGTGAGCCGTCTGTTCACGTCGGAGTCCGTCACCGAGGGGCACCCGGACAAGCTGGCGGACTCCGTCAGCGACGCCGTCCTGGACGCCCTGCTGGCCCAGGACATCAACAGCCGCGTGGCCGTGGAGACGCTCGTGACCACCGGCACCGTCGTGGTGGCCGGCGAGGTCTCCACCGCGGCCTACGCCGACATCTCCTCGATCGCGCGCGAGCGCATCCTGGCCACCGGGTACGACCGGGCCGCGGCTTCCTTCGACGGCAAGAGTTGCGGCGTGTTGGTGTCGCTGGGCAACCAGAGCCCCGACATCGCCCAGGGCGTCGACAACGCCGAGGAGGTGCGCGACGGCGTCGCGATCGATGCGTTCGACCGCCAGGGCGCTGGCGACCAGGGCCTGATGTTCGGTTACGCGTGCACCGACACGCCAACCCTGATGCCGCTGCCCATCGACATCGCCCACCGGCTCTCGGAGCGCCTCGCCGAGGTGCGCAAGAACGGCGAGCTGGAGTGGGTGCTGCCCGACGGCAAGACCCAGGTGACGATCGAGTACGACGGCGACAAGGCCGTCCGCGTCGACACCGTCGTGGTCTCCACCCAGCACACCGAGGCGGCCTGGCGCGACGGCATCGTGAAGCACGCCATCGTGCGCCACGTCATCGACCCGGTCCTGGCCCGGTACGACATCAGCTCCGAGGGCCGCAAGACCTACACCAACCCGACGGGCAAGTTCGTCATCGGCGGCCCGATGGGTGATGCCGGCGTGACCGGCCGCAAGATCATCGTGGACACCTACGGCGGCATGGCGCGCCACGGCGGCGGCGCCTTCTCCGGCAAGGACCCCTCGAAGGTCGACCGATCGGCCGCCTACGCGATGCGCTGGGTGGCCAAGAACGTGGTCGCCGCCGGGCTCGCCGACCGTTGCGAGGTGCAGATCGCCTATGCGATCGGCCGAGCGCACCCGGTCGGCTTCTACACCGAGTGCTTCGGCACGGAGAAGGTGCCCGTGCAGCAGATCAACGACGCCGTGCTGGCGACCTTCGACCTGCGACCGGCCGCCATCATCCGCGACCTCGACCTGCTGCGCCCGATCTACTCGCGCATCACGAACTACGGCCACTTCGGCCGCGAGCTGCCCGAGATGACCTGGGAGCGCACCGACCGCGCCGAGGCGCTGGCAAGGGCCGTCCGGGGCTGATGTCGGCGGCGCCCCCTACGATCGGGCGCATGGGGCAGGTCAGGGTGGCGCGGGTCGCGGTCGACGTCCCGCTGCCGCACCTCGACCGGGCCTTCGACTACGCGATCACCGACGAGCAGGCGGACGACGTGCGTCCCGGCGTGCGCGTCCGCGTGCGGTTCGCCGGCAAGCTGCGCGACGCCTGGGTGCTCGAGCTCGCCGACAGCACCGACGTCGAGCGCCTCGCCCCACTGGAGCGGGTGGTCTCACCCGAGGTGGTGCTGACCGCCGCGACCGCCTCGCTCGTCCGGGCCGTGGCCGACCACTGGGGCGGCACCTTCTCCGACGTCGCCCGGCTGGCGGTCCCACCCCGGCACGCGGCGTCCGAGGCCGCCGCGCGGCCGGAGCGGCCCGAGCCCGCCGTGGGGGAGTCGTCGGGGGTGCTGGCCGGGTTCCCCGGCGGCGAGCGTTACCTGGCGGGCCTGTCAGAGGGCCGCCCCCTGCGCGCCGCGTGGAACCCCGTGCCCGTCGCGGACGCCCCCGGCGACTGGTCCGGCGGGGTGTTGGACGCCGCTGCGGCGGTGTTGGGGGCGGGCCGGGGCGTCCTGCTGGTGGTGCCGGACGCCGACGCGCTGACCCACCTGGGGTCCCGGTGCGCAGCGGTGTTCGGGGCGGGCAGCTTCACGACGCTGTCGGCCGACCTGGGGCCGGCGGCTCGCTACCGCAACTTCCTGGCCGTCGCGCGCGGGGACGTCCGGCTGGTGCTCGGCACGCGCGGTGCCGTGTTCGCCCCCGTGGCCGACCTCGGGCTCGTGGTGGTCTGGGACGAGGGCAACGACGCGTTGGCCGAACCCCGTGCCCCGTACCCGCACGCGCGGGAGGTCGCCGCCCTGCGCGCCGGGGCCGAGCACTGCGCCCTCCTGCTCGCCGGCTACGGCCGGACGGCGGAGGTCGAGGCGCTGGCCCAGCGGGGCTGGCTGGTGCCGCTGGCCCACGAGGCGCGCGAGGTGCGCCGGCTGGGGCCCGCCGTCCGCATCGCCTCGGCCGACGATCGCGCGGAGGACCGGGACCCGGCCGCCCGCGCTGCCCGCCTGCCCCACGACGTCTTCGGCGCGATCCGGGCCGGGCTGGCGTCGGGGCCCGTGCTGCTGCAGGTGCCGCGGGCCGGCTACGCCCCGAGCATGGCCTGCCAGGGCTGCCGCACACCGGCCCGCTGCCCGCGCTGCGCGTACCCGCTGCGGGGCGAGCGCGGCGGGGTACTGGTCTGCACGCACTGCGGCCCGCTCCCGGGGCCGTGGAGTTGCCCCGAGTGTGGGGACGCCCGGCTGCGGGCGCCGCGCGTCGGCGTCCGGCGGACGGCGGAGGAGCTGGGCCGCGCCTTCCCGCAGGTGCGGGTCGTGCAGTCGTGGTCGGGACACTTGGTGGACGCGGTGGGCGACGAGCCCGCGCTGGTGCTGGCCACACCCGGTGCCGAGCCTGTCGCCGAGGGGGGGTACGCGGCGGCTCTCCTGCTGGACACGGGGCTGTTGCTGGGGCGTCCCGACCTGCGCGCCGCCGAGGAGGCCCTGCGCCGCTGGCTGGGTGTGTGCGCCCTCGTCCGGCCGGGTTCACGCGGTGGCACCGTCATGGCGGTGGGGGAGCCGGACGCCCGCGCCCTGCAGGCGCTCGTCCGCCTCGACGTGGCCGGTTTCGCCGCGCGGGAGTACGCCGAGCGCGTCGAGACCCGCTTCCCGCCCGCGGCCCGGCTCGTACAGTTCGACGGGCCCCGGGCCGCCTTGGACGAGGCCGAGGCCGCTTGGCGTCCCGTGCCGGGTGCCGAGCCGTTCGGCCCGGTGCCGCTGGAGACGACCGGGGAGGGCGAGACATGGCGCCTGACCGTCCGGTGCCCGCCCGCCCACGGGGACGCCCTGGTCGCCGGCCTGAAGGGCGTGGTCGCCGACCGTCTCTCCCGCAAGGCGCACGGCGCGCTCAGGCTCCAGGTGGATCCCTTCTGAGGCTGCGCGCCCGGCCCTGGGGTGCGGCGTAAGCTGACCCGGTGCGTCTCGTCTTTGCCGGAACCCCGTCCGTCGCCCTGCCGTCGCTGGCGGCGCTGGTCGCCTCCGACCACGAGGTGGTCGCCGTGGTGACCCGCCCCGATGCCGCCCGCGGCCGCAGCAAGCGGCTCGTGCCGAGCGAGGTGGGGCAGTGGGCGGCCGACCACGGCATCCCGACGTTGAAGCCCACGCACCCCCGCGACCCCGCGTTCGTGGCGGCCCTGACCGAGTTGTCCCCCGACGCTTGCCCGGTCGTCGCCTACGGGGCGCTGGTGCCGCAGCACGTCCTCGACATCCCGCGGTTCGGGTGGATCAACCTGCACTTCTCCCTCCTGCCGCGCTGGCGCGGTGCCGCCCCGGTGCAGCGGGCGCTCATGGCCGGCGATACCGTGACCGGCGCCACCACGTTCCGGCTCGTGCGCGCGTTGGACGCGGGGCCCGTGTACGGAACGACCGAGCTGCCGCTGGCCGGCACCGAGACCGCCGGTGAGGTGCTGGACACCCTCGCTCACGCCGGTTCCCGCCTGCTGCTCGACACCGTGGACGCCCTCGCCACCACCGAGCCCGTGGAGCAGACCGATGAGGACGCCGTGACGCTCGCCCCCAAGATCACCGTCGAGGAGGCTCGCCTCGACTGGACGCGTCCCGCCGACGAGCTGGACCGGCTCATCCGCGGCTGCTCGCCGGCGCCGATGGCCTGGACGACGCTGCGACAGGCTCAGGGAGCGGAAGGGGAGCGCTTCAAGGTCGCGCTCGGGCGCCCCTCCGACGAGGCCGGCCTGGCTCCGGGTGAGGTGCGCGCCGAACGGCGACGGGTGCTCGTCGGCACGGGCACCACCGCGCTGGAGCTCCTCCGCGTGCAGCCGCTGGGCAAGAAGGAGATGGCCGGCGCCGACTGGGGCCGCGGCCTGCGCGGCGAGCAGGTGTGGCTCGCGTGACGGGCAACCGGAAGCTGCGGCGTCGGCGTCCGGACCGGCCGCGACTGATCGCGCACCGCATCCTCGGTGCGGTCACCCAGCAGGACGCCTACGCGAATCTCGAGACCGCCAGGGTGCTCGCCGAGGCCGGGCTGGAGGCGCGCGACGCCGGGTTCGTCACGGAACTCGTGTCGGGCACGTGCCGGCTGCTCGGCACCTACGACCGCATCCTCGCGGCGGCGTCCGGGCGGGACTCCTTCGACCCGGCGCTGGCCGACGCGTTGCGGCTGGGCACCCACCAGCTGCTCAGCATGCGCGTCGGGCCGCACGCTGCCATCGCCACCACGGTCGACCTGGCCGCGGCAACCGTGGGGGAGAAGGTCGCCGGGCTGACCAACGCCGTGCTCCGCAAGGTCGCCGCGCGCGACCTCGAGGGCTGGGTCGAGCACCTCGCCCGTGCTGAGGACGATTTGGGCCGCCTCGCGCTCCGCACCCACCACCCGCGCTGGATCGCGCAGGCCTACGTCGACCTGCTCGGTGACGAGGCCGAAGAGGCACTCGCCGCCAACAACGTGCCGCCCGTGCCGACCCTGGTCGTCCGACCGGGCCTGGCGAGCGTCGACGAGTTGGAGGGCGAGCCGACGGCCCGATCACCGTTCGGCGCGCGCCGGGCCGGCAACCCCGCCGACGTGCCCGCAGTCCGCGAGGGGCGCGCCGGCGTCCAGGACGAGGGCAGCCAGCTGGCCGCGCTCGCGCTGGCCGAGACGGCAACCCCCACCGGGCCCTGGCTGGACCTCTGCGCCGGGCCCGGCGGCAAGGCAGCCCTGCTCGCCGGCCTGGCCATCGGGCAGGGCAGCACCCTGCTCGCCTCCGAGCTGCAGCCCCACCGCGCCGAGCTGGTCGCCCAGGCCCTGCGCGCGTACGACGGGCCCCACCGGCCGGTCACCGTCGCGGCCGACGGCACCCGCCCGGCCTGGCCGGCGTCCACCTTCGCCAAGGTGATGGCCGACGTGCCCTGCACCGGGCTGGGGGCCCTGCGCCGGCGTCCGGAATCGCGCTGGCGGCGGCAGCCCCAGTCGCTCGCCGGGCTCGTCCCCCTGCAGCGCCGCCTGCTGGTCACCGCGCTCGACTCGGCCCTGCCGGGCGGAGTGGTGGCCTACGTCACCTGCTCGCCGCACCGCGACGAGACCGAAGGCGTCCTGGACGCCGTGCTGGCGGGCCGCGACGACGTGACCCGCGAGGCGACGACGCAGCTGTGGCCCCACCGCGATGGCACCGACGCGATGTTCGTCGCCCTGCTGCGCAGGAGCTGAGCGGGAACGCGTCTCGGCGGGCGCTTCGTCGACCCGTACACCGGGGAGGCGGTGGGCCGGGGAGCCAGCCGCTAGAGTCGCCTCGTGGCGAACCGCATCCATCCGAGCGTCCTCAACGCGAACCTGGCGAGCCTCGATGGCGAGATCCGGCGCATCCCCAGCTCCGCCGGAATCCACATCGACGTGATGGACAACCACTTCGTGCCCAACCTCACCCTCGGGCTGCCCGTGGTGGAGTGCCTGCGCAACAACCACCGCGACGCGTTCCTCGACGTCCACCTGATGATCGAGAACGCCGACGTGCACGCCCCCGCCTACGCCGAGCTTGGCTGCGAGTCGGTCACGTTCCACCTGGAGGCGTCCCACGCCCCCATCCGGACCGCGCGCCAGATCCGCTCGCTCGGCTCGCGGGCGTCCATCGGACTGCGCCCCCAGACGCCCATCGAGCCACTGGGCGACATCATCACCGAGTTCGACATGGTGCTGATCATGACTGTCGATCCGGGCTTCGGCGGCCAGAAGTTCCTCGACGGCATGCTCGGCAAGATCCGCCGCACCCGCGAAATTGTGAAGAACTCCGGGCAGGAGATCTGGATCCAGGTCGACGGCGGCGTCTCCGAGTCGACGATCGAACAGGTGGCGGACGCCGGGGCCGATGTCTTCGTCGCCGGCTCGGCCGTCTTCCGCGCCGACGACCCGGACGCCATGGTGCGGTCGCTGAAGGACCTCGCCGACGCCCGCTGCGCGGGGCACTGACGCATGGGCACCGCACTCGACCGGAACCGCAGCCAGCGTCCGCTCCGCACGCCGAGCCAGCCCGGCGACGGCCCCGTCTACCGGCGCCTCGCCATCGCGGTGGGCCACGTCCTGCGCGCCGTGTCCAAGGAGGTCTGGGACGACGCCGCCTCCCTGCCCCCCAGCGGCGGCATGATCCTGGTCAGCAACCACGTCTCCTACCTCGATGTGCTGGCCGTGGGCCGCTACATCATCTGGTCTGGCCGCTGGCCCCGCTACCTCGGCAAGGCCGAGCTGTGGTCGACGCCCGTGGTCGGCTGGTTCGCGCGCAAGTGCGGGCAGATCCCGGTTCAGCGCAACTCGGCCCAGGCCCGCGACTCGCTCGCGCCGGCCCAGGCCGCCCTGGAGCGGGGGGAGTGCGTCGGCATCTACCCCGAGGGCGGGCGCACCCGTGACCCCGACCTCTGGCCCCAGACCGCCCGGACGGGCGTGGCGCGGCTGGCGCTGGCCACCGGGGTGCCGGTGATCCCCACCGCCAACTGGGGCACACACGCGATCATGCCGGGGCGGAAGCTGTCGCTCCCGCGGCTGTTCCCGCGCAAGACCGTGCGCGTCGTCATGGGGGAGCCGGTCGACCTCGCCGACCTGGTCGGCCGCACCGACGTGGAGGCCATGCGCATCGCCACCGAGCGCATCATGGACGCCGTGACCACCCTGGTCGAGCAGCTGCGCGGCGAGCCCCGCCCCGAGGGCATCTGGGACCCGCGCAAGTCGGCCCGGGTGCCCCGCTGGACTCCCCGCTAATACCCGCCTGCTTAGGGGCGGGTTCATCCTGCCCGAGGCCCAGTCGCCGGCCCAGTTCGACGCCTCCGTCGTCGGGCCCCCGACACCATGCGCCAGGCACTCGCCTGACCTACAACCCCAGTTCGCGGTAGCGCCGGGCCCGTGCGGCCCGACGCTTCCTGCGTGGTTGGGCCATGACGCGCAGCAGCTCGTCGCGCAGGGCTGAGCCCAGGGCGGCGCAGAAGGCGTCCGGCTCCGCGGCGAGGTCGTCGGGCTCGGGCACCACGCGGTCGACGATGCCGTTGGCGAGCAGGTCTGCCGACCGGATGCCCTGGGCACTCGCCAGCTCGGGGGCCCGCTCCGTCGTGCGGTGCATGATCGCGGACGCCCCCTCCGGCGGCAGCGGCGCCAGCCACGCGTGCTGGCTTGCCAGCACCCGGTCGGCGGGCGTGAGCGCCAGCGCGATGCCGCCGGTGCCCTGCCCCATCAGCAGGCTCACCGTCGGCGTGGGCAGGGTCAGCAGCTCGCTGAGCGTGCGGGCGATCTCGGGCGCCATGCCGCGCTCCTCGGCCTCCTTCGACAGCGCCGCCCCCGGCGTGTCGATCACGCTCACCAACGGCAGCCGCAGCTCGCGGGCCAGCCGGACGCCGCGGCGCACCTCGCGCAGCGCGGCCGGCCCCAGCGGGACGTCCTGCAGACCGCGATCCTGGCCCACGACGACGCAGGGGGCCTCGCCGAACCGCGCCAGCGCCAGGACGGAGCCGGGGTGTGACTCACCGTCGACGGTGCCGTTCAGCATGGTGACGTCGGTCGCCGCCAGCTCGAGCAGGTCCCGCAGGCCGGGGCGGTCCTCGCGGCGGGTCCGCAGCACCGACTCCCAGGCGGGCACGTCCGGCAGGGCGACGGCGTCCGGCTCGCGGGGCGCGACGGCGTGGTCCTCCGACGTGAGGTGGGCCTCGATGCGCGCGAGCAGCACGGTCAGCAGGCGGTGGAGCGCGTCTCCGAGCTGCTCGGGCGGGCAGACGGCGTCGATGACGCCGCGGTCGGCCAGGTTGTCCGAGAGCTGGACGCCTGAGGGGAACGGTTCGCCGTACAGCGCCTCGAACACGCGGGGCCCGAGGAAGCCGACCAGGGCTCCCGGCTCGGCCAGCGTCACGTGGCCCAGCGACCCCCAGGACGCGAACACCCCGCCCATCGTCGGGTGCCGCAGGTAGACCAGGTAGGGCAGGTTCTGGGCCTTGTGCGCCATGACCGCGCCGGTGACCTTGACCATCTGCAGGAAGGCGATCGTGCCCTCCTGCATGCGGGTGCCGCCGCCCACGGGGAACGCGATGACGGGCAGACGCTCGGCGGTGGCCCGCTCGAGCGCGGCGGTGATCCGCTCGCCTGCCGCAACACCGATGGAGCCGAGCAGGAAGGCCGGGTCACCGGCGACGTAGGCGACGCGCCGTCCGCGGAGCAGCGCTTCGCCCGCCAGCACCGACTCGTCGTGACCGGTGCGCTCGCGCGCGGCGTCCAGCTCCGGGCGATACGTGGTGGTGAGGGTCGGGTCCGCGACGGGCAGCTCCCAGGGCCGCAGGTCGTCGAACACGGTCGACAACAACTCAACAACGGACAGGCGCGCCATCGGTCCCTCCGGGGTCGTTGACCCGGGTGCCGGGTCGATCCCGAGGCTAGTCATGGCCGCCGCGGGCGGCGACTCTCAACGACCCCGGCGGCGGAGGTACCGCTCGAACTCGTAGGCGATCTCGTCGCCGGTGGCCTCGGCGGTGTCGTAACGCTGCTCGAGCCCGGTGACGTACTCGGCGATGTCCGGGTCGTCGCCGACCAGGTCGGTGACCCGGGCCTCCCAGGTCGCGGCCATCTGGGGCAGGTCGTGCTCGTCCAGCTCGGTGTCGAGGAACTCGCCGAGGCGGCGCAGCAGCGCGAGGGTCGCCTTGGGGTTGGGCGGCTCGGCCACGTAGTGGGGCACGGAGGCCCACAGGCTGGTGGTCGTCAGTCCGGCGTCCCGGCAGGCACCCGCGAGGACGCCGACGATGCCCGTGGGGCCCTCGTAGTCGGTGCCGTCCTCGGAGACGGGCACGGGCCGGCTGTGGGGTGCGTCGGCCAGCATGGAGCCCATGGCGATGACCCGCTCGGGCCCGATCGACCGGAACGCCGAGACCAGCGCCGCGGAGAACCCCTTCCAGCGCAGGTTGGGCTCGGGGCCGTTGACCAGAACGAGGTCGCGCTCCGGCAGGTGGGCGACCAGCAGCTCGGTGGTCGCCCACTGGACGCTCCGCTCGCCGTCGTCCTGTCGCACCAGCACCGGCCGGTTCTCGGTCAGGTCGTAGTACTCGTCCGGGTCCAGCTGGAAGGCGAACTCCGTCTCGTACGACTCGGTGAGGTGGTCGATGACGCCGGTGGCGGCGTCGCCGGCGTCGTTCCAGCCGCTGAAGGCGAACAGGACGACCGGACGACGCAGGTCGGTGAGGCGCGTCGAAACCATGCGCGCCACCCTAGCGCGGGCCGGACGCCGCCCGGCCCTGCACAGCGGATCGGTATCCTTGAGCGGTGAACAACTCCCTTGCCACCGCACTGTCCTCCCGCGTCGTCATCGCCGACGGGGGCATGGGCACGATGCTGCAGGGGTACGACCTCACCGTCGAGGGCGACTTCGCCGGGCTCGAGGGCTGCAACGAGATCCTCAACGTCACGCGCCCCGACGTGGTCGGGGCCATCCACGCCGCCTACCTCGACGCGGGCGCGGACGCCGTGGAGACCAACACCTTCGGCGCCAACCTCGCCGCCCTCGGCGAGTACGACATCCCCGAGCGGATCGCCGAGCTGGCAGAGTCCGGCGCCCGCATCGCCCGCCGGGCCGCGGACGCGGCGTCCACCCCCGACCGGCCCCGCTGGGTGCTGGGGTCCATGGGGCCCGGCACCAAGCTGCCGTCGCTGGGTCACCTTCCCTACGCCACCATCCGGGACGGCTACCGGACCCAAGCCGCGGCGATGATCCGCGGCGGCGTGGACGCCTTCCAGGTCGAGACCTGCCAGGACCTGCTCCAGGCCAAGGCCGCCATCGTCGGTGCCAAGCGCGCGATGGCTGAGGCCGGCGTGAAGTTGCCGATCCTGGTCAACGTGACCGTCGAGACCACGGGCACGATGCTGATGGGCTCCGAGATCGGCGCCGCGCTGACCGCGCTCGAGCCGCTCGGAGTCGACGTGATCGGCCTCAACTGCGCCACCGGGCCGGCCGAGATGAGCGAGCACCTGCGCCACCTGTCCCGCAACGCGAAGGTGGGCGTGGCCTGCATGCCCAACGCCGGCCTGCCCGAGCTGACCGCCGACGGCGCCCGCTACCCGCTCGGCCCCGAGGAGTTCACCGCAACCCTCACCCAGTACGTCACCGAGTTCGGCCTCGGGCTGGTCGGCGGCTGCTGCGGCACCACGCCCGAGCACATCCGCCAGCTCGCGGACGCCGTGGGCGGGCGTCCGCTCGCCCCCCGCCAGCCGGCGGACGTGGCGTCCGTCTCGAGCCTGTACGCCGACACCCCGCTGCGGCAGGACACCTCGTACCTCTCCGTGGGGGAGCGCACCAACGCCAACGGCTCCAAGGCCTTCCGCGAGGCCATGCTCTCCGGCAACTGGGACGAGTGCGTCGACATCGCCAAGGGCCAGTCCCGCGAGGGCGCGCACCTGCTCGACCTGTGCGCCGACTACGTGGGCCGCGACGGCACCGCCGACATGCGCGAGCTCGCCTCCCGGCTGAACACGTCGGTCACCCTGCCGATCATGCTCGACTCCACCGAGCCCGAGGTGATCGAGGCCGGCCTGGAGTCCCTGGGCGGGCGCTGCGTCATCAACTCGGTCAACTACGAGGACGGCGACGGCCCCACCAGTCGGTTCGCCCGCGTCATGCCCATCGTGAAGGAGCACGGCGCCGCCGTCGTCGCCCTCACCATCGACGAGGAGGGCCAGGCCCGCACCGCCGAGTGGAAGGTGCGGGTCGCCGAGCGGCTCATCACCGACCTCACGCAGAACTGGGGGCTGGCCACGTCCGACATCATCGTCGACTGCCTGACCTTCCCCATCGGCACCGGCCAGGAGGAGACCCGTCGCGACGCCATCGAGACCATCGAGGCGATCCGGCAGATCACCGCGAAGTACCCCGATGTGCAGACCACGCTGGGCGTCTCGAACGTCAGCTTCGGCCTCAACCCGGCGGCGCGCGTCGTGCTCAACTCGGTGTTCCTCAGCGAGTGCGTGGACGCCGGCCTGAGCTCGGCGATCGTGCACCCGTCCAAGATCCTGCCGATGGCGCGGATCCCCGAGGAGCAGCGCGAGGTCGCCCTCGACATGGTCTACGACCGGCGCCGCGAGGGATACGACCCGCTGGCCCGCTTCCTGGAGCTGTTCGAGGGCGTCACCACCGCCGACACCAAGGCCGCTCGCGCCGAAGAGCTCAAGGCGCTGCCCCTGGGCGAGCGCCTCCAGCGTCGCATCGTGGACGCCGACGACAAGGGTCTGGCCCAGGACCTCGACGAGGCGCTGGCCACCAAGCCCGCCCTCGACATCGTCAACGAGGACCTGCTGGCCGGCATGAAGACCGTCGGCGAGCTGTTCGGTTCGGGCCAGATGCAGCTGCCGTTCGTGCTCGCCTCGGCCGAGGTGATGAAGAAGTCGGTCGCCCATCTCGAGCCGCACATGGAGAAGTCCGACACCGAGGGCAAGGGCACGATCGTGCTGGCCACGGTCAAGGGCGACGTGCACGACATCGGCAAGAACCTCGTCGACATCATCCTGACCAACAACGGCTACACGGTGGTCAACCTCGGCATCAAGCAGCCCGTCGGCACGATCATCGAGGCCGCCGTCGCGCACAACGCCGACGCGATCGGCATGTCCGGGCTGCTGGTGAAGTCGACCGTCGTCATGAAGGACAACCTGCTCGAGCTGAACGCCAAGGGGCTCATCGACAAGCCGGTGCTCCTCGGCGGGGCCGCGCTCACCCGCGCCTACGTCGAGCAGGACCTCAACAACCTCTTCGAAGGTGAGGTGCGCTACGCCCGCGACGCCTTCGAGGGCCTGTCGCTCATGGACCAGGTCATGGCCGTCAAGCGAGGCGAGGCAGAGGCGCTTCCGGCCCCGCGCGAGCGCCGTGTCCAGGGCAAGACCCGCCAGGAGATGCCCGAGCCGGACGCCTACGCCGACACCGAGCCCTCGGACGTGGCCCGGCGCGTCGACGTGCCGACCCCGCCGTTCTGGGGAAGCCGCGTCGTCAAGGGCATCAAGCTCGCCGACGTTTCCACGTGGCTCGACCACCGGGCCACCTTCATGGGCCAGTGGGGCCTGCGGGGCACGCGCGGCGGGGAGACCTACGAGCAGCTCGTCGAGCGCGAGGGGATCCCGCGCCTGCGTACGTGGCTGGACCGGATCGCGACCGACGGCCTGGCCGAGTTCGCCGTCACCTACGGTTACTGGCCCTGCCATGCCGAGGGCAACACCCTCATCGTGGGGGCACCGGAGGACCCGACGCGTGAGCTGACCCGGTTCACGTTCCCGCGCCAGTCCCGGGATCGCCGCCTGTGCCTGGCCGACTTCTTCCGCAACGACCAGGAGGCCGCCGAGCTGGGGCCGGACGTGATCTCGTTCCAGCTCGTCACGATGGGGTCGCGGGTCGCCGAGGAGACCGGCCGCCTGTTCGCCGAGAACTCCTACCGCGACTACCTCGAGCTGCACGGCCTGTCGGTGCAGTTGACCGAGGCGTTGGCCGAGATGTGGCACGCCCGCGTCCGGGAGGACCTGGGGCTGTCGGGGGCGCCCGACGGCGACGTGGACGCCATGATCCGCGACCAGGCCTACCGCGGGTCCCGGTACAGCTTCGGCTACCCGGCGTGCCCCGACCTGGCCGACCGTGCCAAGCTGGTGGCGTTGCTGGAGCCCGAGCGCATCGGTGTGGTCCTGAGCGAGGAACTCCAGCTGCACCCCGAGCAGTCCACCGACGCGCTCGTCGTCCACCACCCGGAGGCCAAGTATTTCAATGCACGCTGACCCCACCCCCGGCCACGACCTGCCCGCGGCGCTGCTCTGGGACTTCGACGGCACCCTTGTCGACTCCGAGCGGTCGTGGCACGCCGCCGAGCGGCGCCTGATGGCCGAGTGGGGCGGAACGATCACCTCCGAGCAGCAGAACCGCCTCACCGGGTGCTCGCTGCGCGACAGCGCCGCCATGCTCATGCGCTGGGCGGGCCGCGACGACCTCGACGTGGACCACTACGCGGGCGTCCTGAACGACTATGCGCTGGAGGACATGACCTCCCGCGGCGTCGAGTTCCGGCCCGGCGCGCGTGAGCTGCTGGACGCCGCGGCCGCGGCCGGCGTCCGCAACGCGCTGGTGTCGGCGACGTTCACCAGCGTTCTGGAGGCGATCCTGTCGGGCATGGGGTCGCACCCGTTTGAGGTCGTGGTGGGCGGCGACGTCGTCACGCGCGGCAAGCCCGACCCGGAGCCCTACCTGATGGCGGTGGAGCGGCTCGGCCTGGCGGTGCGCGACTGCCTCGCCCTGGAGGACTCCATCCCGGGCACCACGTCCGCCGAGCGTGCGGGGCTGGCCACGCTCGCCATCCCGTTCGAGCAGGACATCGAGCCCACGACGCGACGCCAGATCGTCCCCACCCTGGAGGGGCTGGGGCTGGCTGCCGTCGGCCGGCACTGGCGCGAGCTGCGCGATGCGTAGGCCGCTCGCGGGCACCGTGGCGCTGCTCGTCGTGCTCGCCGGCTGCACCCTGCCGAGCAACGATCCCGAACCCGCGCACGAGCCGGTCGACACGCCGGCGACGATGGCCTCCGCCTCACCGACCCCGCCACCGCGCCCGTTCACGGTGACGACCACCGAGGTGCCCGCGACGTTCGACCCTGCCGCGGCGACCACCGCGGCGGACGCCATCGTCGCCCTCAACGCCTTCAGCCGGCTCATGGTCGTGCACCCCCAGGTCGCGGAGCTCAAGCCCGACCTGGCACGCGACTGCCTCTACACCTCGCCCACCACGTACGAGTGCGATCTGTCCGAGGGCTTGACCTTCCACAACGGCCACGCCCTCACGGCCTCGGACGTCAAGTTCAGCATCGAGCGGGCCTACCGCCTGAGCGTCCCGAGCAGCTCGATCCGGCTCTTCGACTCACTCAACCGCGTCGAGGTGGCGGACGACCTCACGGTCCGGTTCCACCTCAAGTACGCCGACACCCAGTTCGGGCACGCGCTGGCCACGCCGGCGGCAAGCATCGTGGACGAGGAGCTGTACGATCCGGACGCCGTGCGCCCCAACGAGGGCCAGGTGGTCGGGTCGGGGCCCTACGAGCTCGTCACCACCGCGCCGGACCGCCTCGTCTTCGAGCGCTTCACCGACTACCGGGGTGCCCTGACCGGCCAGATCGACGAGATCCAGCTGGAGTTCGCGGCCGATTCGGCCGCGGTCGAGGCGGCCGTCGCCGAGGCGTCCACCGATGTCGTGTGGCGGAGCCTGTCGGCCTCGGCGCTGGAGCGCATCACGACCGAGATGGCTGCGGGGGGCGGGCGGACCGAGTCCGGATTCACGCGCGTCGAGCTGGCGGGGGCCCGCGTGAACCGGCTGGTCTTCCGCCCGGCGTCGCCGTTCCGCGACGACCCGGCCGTCCGCGGTGCGGTCGCGGCCGCCCTGCAGGCGGACCGCACGCTGGCGTCCGTCGTGCCGCCCACGGTGGAGGGCTCGGTGGACGCCTTTCCGGTCGGCGGCCAGGCCGAGATGCCCGACCTGGGCGGCCAGCGCCTGCGGCTGACGCTGGCCTACACCAGCCGTGCGCCCGGGGCGCGCGACCGGGCCGCCGTCCTGCGCGACCGGCTGGAGGAGAGCGCCGGCATGTCGGTGCAGCTCGTCCCCGACACGCTCGAGGCCGACCTCGTGCTGACCGACCGCCCCGCCTGGGTGAACACGGCGTTCGGCTGGCTGCAGCCCTACGTCGACGACGCCCTGCCCGGATCGCAGGCCAAGATCGACCAGCTCGTGCAGAGCGCCCGGGAGACGCCGGACCCGGCGACGCGCAACGCCCTGCTCGCCGAGATCCAGCAGCAGGCGGCGGTCGACCTCACGCTCATCCCCCTCTCCGTCGGCCCCGAGAACATGCTGCTCGGGCCCGGCACCACCCTCCAGGGCCAGCCCTTCGGGCCGGCCTGGCAACTCGGACTCTGGAGCCTGCGTGACTGACTTCACCTACCCGACCACCACCGGTCCCCTCCGCGAGGGGGAGCGCGTCGTGATGACGGACGCCAAGGGGCGTCGGCACACGGTCAAGCTCAAGGCGGGCGGCAACTTCCACACCACGCACGGCGGCATCAGCCACGACGACCTGATCGGGCAACCCGAGGGCGTCGTCGCTTTGTCGGTGGGCGGCGCCGAGTTCCTGGTCTTCCGCCCCCTGCTGCACGACGTGATGGTGGCCATGCCGCGCCAGGCCGCGGTGATCTACCCCAAGGACGCCGCGCACATCCTGATGCAGACCGACATCTTCCCGGGCGCCCGCGTGCTGGAGGCCGGCGTCGGCTCGGGGGCGCTCTCGCTGGCGTTGCTGCGCGCGTTGGGGCCGGCCGGGCGCCTGTACTCCTACGAACGCCGCGCCGAGTTCGCTGAGGTGGCGCGCAAGAACGTCCGCTCGTTCTACGGCGAGGAGCCCGGCACGTGGGAGGTCCGGCTCGGCGACCTGGCCGAGGTGATCGGGCCCGAGGAGGTCGACCGCGCGATCCTCGACATGCTCGCCCCCTGGGACTGCATCGACGCCGTCGCCGAGCGGCTCGTGCCGGGTGGTGTCCTGTGCTGCTACGTCGCCACCGCGACCCAGCTCGGTCGTACCGCCGACACGTTGCGCACCCACGGCGGCTTCACCGAGCCGGTGCTCAAGGAGTACACCGCCCGCGACTGGCACGCCGAGGGCCTGGCGATCCGGCCCGGCCACGCGACGTCGGGCCACACGGGCTTCCTGATGTTCACGCGCCGGCTGGCCCCCGGGCACATCGCCCCGCGCAAGAAGCGGCGTCCGGCGCCGGGGGCTTACGGCGCCGACTACACCGGTCCCCGTCCGGCCGGCGTCGAGGCCGCGCCGGTCATCGAGTCGGAGCAGGCGTGACCGACGGTGACGCCCGCCGGCTGGAGGTGGCCGAGCGCCGCCTGGCGCAGGCGCGCGCGGACGCCCGTGCCCTGGCCCAGCACAACGACAAGCTGAACGCGACGCTGCGGGACGCCCGCGGCCAGCTCGTCGCCCTGCGCGAGCAGGTCGCCGCCCTGGCGCTGCCGCCGCAGCAGTTCGGTGTGGTGCTCGGGCTGCCGGAGGCCGGTTTGGCCGACGTCCACGTGGGCGGGCGGCTGCTGCGCGCCGCCGTCGCACCCGAGGTCGTCGACGTGGAGCGCCTGGACGTGGGCGCCCGCGTGCTGGTCAACGAGGCGCACGTCGCCGTCGCGGTGGTCGACCACCCCCCGGCAGGGGAGATCGTCCGGGTGCGCGAGCGGCTCGACGCCACCACCGCGCTGGTGGCGGGCACCAACGACGAGGAGGTCGTCGTCACGCTGGCGTCCTCGCTGCGGCACGCCGACTTGACGCCGGGTCAGTCCCTGCTGGCCGACCGGCGGGCGCTGGTGGCGTGGGCGTCCGTCGAACGCACCGACGTCGAGGAACTCACGCTGGAGGAGGTGCCCGACGTCAGCTGGGCCGACATCGGCGGGCTCGACGACCAGATCGCCCAGGTGCGCGACGCGGTCGAGCTGCCCTTCCGGCACCGCGACCTGTTCATCGAGTTCGGGCTGGCCGCGCCCAAGGGCGTCCTGCTCTACGGCCCGCCGGGCTGCGGCAAGACCCTGGTCGCCAAGGCGGTGGCCAACTCGGCGGGCTCCTCGTTCCTCAACATCAAGGGCCCAGAGCTGCTCAACAAGTACGTCGGCGAGACCGAGCGCCAGATCCGGCTCACCTTCGCCCGGGCCCGCGAGGTGGCCGAGGCGGGGCGTCCGGTCATCGTTTTCTTCGACGAGATGGACTCCCTGTTCCGCACCCGCGGGTCGGGCGTCAGCTCGGATGTCGAATCCACGATCGTGCCCCAGCTGCTCGCCGAGATCGACGGCGTGGAGTCGTTGGCCAACGTGATCGTCATCGGCGCCACCAACCGCGAGGACCTCATCGACCCCGCCATCCTGCGGCCCGGCCGCCTCGACGTGAAGATCCGCCTCGACCGGCCGGGGCGTGCTGGCGCGGCCGAGATCCTCGGGCTGTCCCTCACCGGCGCCACCCCGTGGAACGGGGCCGAGGCGGACGCCGCCGGCGGGGCCGGGGTGCTCCGGGCGTCCGTCATCGCCGACGCCGTGGACGACCTGTATGCCCGGACCGAGCAGAACCAGTTCGTCGAGGTGACCTACGCCAGCGGCCAGCGCGAGGTGCTGTACGTGGGTGACTTCACCTCCGGGGCGATGCTGGCCAACATCGCGGCGCGCGCCAAGAAGACGGCCATCAAGGAGCTGCTGGAAGGGGGCGAGCGCGGCGTCCGCCGGGCCCACGTGCTCGCTGCCGTGCGGGACGAGGTCGCCCAGAACGAGGACCTGCCCAACACCACCAACCCGGAAGACTGGGCGAAGCTGTCCGGACGCCGCGGGGAACGGATCGTCTTCATGCGCACGTTGGCGGGTGGTTCACAGGGTGGAATCCGGGCTCTCGACGGGTGACTCGCACTCGATCCGTGACGCCGTTGCGCCCTGCCGGAAGAGGGTCGCGCGCAGGCACTGGGAGTGCGCCCTCCGCTTCGGCTGCTGCTAGCCGGCGTTGCGCTTGGCGGGGTTGCCGGAGCGGCGCGGGTCCTTGGCCCTGGGCTGCTCCGGCCGGTTGCGCCGGACCAACCACACGACAGCGCGCCAGCCGATGAGGAAGGCGGCCAGCACGGCGGCGGTGACGAGGACGAAGCTGAACTCGGCGGTGTCACCCAGCAGCAGGCGGAACAAGATGCCGAGCACCACCGTCATCGCCCACACGAACACGCCGTTGACCAGCGTCAGGCCGGAGTGCCGCTTGAGCAGGAAGCCGATCCACGCCATCAGGGTGCCGGCCAGGAACGGCAGCGCGGTGCGCTGGATGCCCTCCATGTCGAGCGGTTCGGCGTGGGAGGCGCGCCCGATCATGACGAAGACCACCACCAGCGCCAGGTCGGAGACGATCGCGAGAATGCGGCTCATGACACCCCTTCGCAGGTCCGGTTTCGCGCCAGCGTAGCGGCCGCCTGCGACAATGCCCGCATGCCGCTGCTCCTGGGGACCGAGACGGAGTACGGCATCGCTGCGCCCGGGCGTCCGGACCTCGACGCGCACGCCCTGTCGTCCTTGGTGGTGGAGGCCTGCGGCGTCCCGGCCACCCCCGTCGTCGAGGACTCCCGGCACCGCATGCTCGGCAACGGAGGGCGCTTCTACGTCGACCACGGACACCCGGAGTACTGCACCCCCGAGACGACCTCGCCCACGGACGCGCTGGTCTGGGAACTGGCCGGCGACCGCATCGTCGCCGAAGCCGCGGCCGCCGTGTCGAACGCCCTGGGCACCCCCGTGCGGGTCTTCAGGAACAACACCGACGGCAAGGGCCAGACCTACGGCTACCACGAGAACTACCTGCTGCGCCGCTCCACCGACTGGGCACTGGTGGAGGAAGCGCTCCCGACCCTGCTGGTCACGCGCGTGCTCCTGGCCGGGGCCGGACGCGTGGGCATCGGTCCGGCCTCGGACCGGCCCGGGTTCCAGCTGTCGCAGCGCGCGGACTTCTTCGAGCAAGTCTCCGGGCTGGACACCACCCAGCGCCGCGGCATCGTCAACACCCGCGACGAGCCGCACGCCCTGCCCCGCGACTGGCGCCGCCTGCATGTCATCGCCGGGGACGCCACCCGGTCGCCCTTCGCGACCTGGCTGAAGCTGGGCGTCCTCGGGCTGTGCCTGGCTGTGCTCGAGGCGCGTGCGCTGCCGCCCGTTCGCCTCGCCGACCCGGTGGCGGCGTTCCGGACGGTGAGCCGCGACCTCACCCTCAGCGAGCCGCTGGCCCTCGCGGGCGGGGGCACCGGGAGCGCCCTGCACGTGCAGCGGCTCCTGCTGGACGCCGCGGCCGCGTACGCCGAGCGCACCGCGTTCCCCGAGGCGGACGCCCTGCTCGCGGCGTGGGGCGCGGTGTTGGACGACCTGGCGACGAGCGGCCCCACCGGCGTCGCCGACCGGCTCGACTGGGCCGCCAAGCTGACGCTGTTGGAGGGATATCGCGCCCGCGGGGGCCTGGGCTGGGACCACCCCAAGCTCGCCCAGGTCGACCTCGCGTGGGCGGAGCTGGGGGAGCGCGGCCTCGCCGAGCGGCTCCAGGCGGCCGGACGCCTCCGCCCCGGGCCGGCGCCCGGGCCGGTCGAGGCAGCCATGGTCACGCCGCCGACGGACACCCGCGCGCACACCCGCGGCACGTGGGTGCGGGAGCACGTCGACCACGTCGTGGCCGCCGGGTGGGACTCGTTGCTCGTCCGCGGCTCGGCGGGGGCCCTGCACCCGCTGCGCATGCCGGACCCGTTCCGGCACACGGCTGCCGGGGCGGAGCCGGGCGCGAGCGCCGATAGACTCGCCCGCAGCCACGACCGGAGGGATCCATGAGCGAGCGCATCCAGCGTCAACGCGGCGCGTCCACGCAGCGTGACGAGGCGACGGCGCCCCTGGTGGCCTCACACGAGCAGACCGCCGACCTCGACGCGCTGCTGGATGAGATCGACCTCGTCCTGGAGTCGGACGCCGAGGAGTACGTGAAGGGCTTCGTGCAGAAGGGCGGCCAGTGATCGAGGTCAGCCTCAGCCCGGCGCTCGTGATCGGCACCGGCCTGGTCGGCGCGTCCGTCGCGATGGCGCTGACCCGCGCCGGCGTCGAGGTGCACCTGGAGGACAAGCGCCGCTCCCACGCTCTCGTCGCCGCCTCCCGCGGCGCGGGCACGGTCGAGCCGGTGGACGCCGACGCCGTCCGCCTCGTCGTCGTCGCCACGCCGCCCCAGGCCTTGTCCGGGGTCATCTTCGAGGCGCTCCAACGCTTCCCGAACGCCACGATCACCGACGTCGGGTCGGTCAAGGGCGTCGTTTTGGCTGCGCTGCGCGCTACCGGCGCCGACCTCGCCCGCTACTGCGGGTCCCACCCGATGGCCGGCTCGGCCAAGGACGGCCCCATCACCGCCCGCGCCGACCTCTTCGAGGACCGCACCTGGGTGATCACGCCCCACGACACGTCCGCGGCCCAGTCGGTTCTGGTCGTGCGCAAGGTCGCCGAGCTGTGTGGCGCGCGTCTCACCACCATGGCGGCCCAGCACCACGACGAGGCCGTCGGCCAGGTCTCCCACGTGCCGCAGCTGATGAGCGCCTTGGTCGCCGGGGGCCTGCTCGACCTGCCGGCCGAGCACCTCACCCTCGCGGGCCAGGGGCTGCGCGACGTCACCCGCATCGCCGGCGGCGACCCCAAGCTGTGGCGCCAGATCATCTCCGCCAACCACCGGGCCCTGCGCATCGAGCTTCAAGAGCTCCACGCCGACCTCGGCAAGCTGATCGAGGCCATCGACGACCCGGACGCCGTGGAGGCGTTCCTCGACCGCGGGCGCACCGGCACCCGGGCGATCCCGGGCAAGCACGGCTCACTGCCGGCCGACTGGGCCGAGGTGGTCATCGAGATCCCGGACGCCCCCGGCTCGCTCGCGCGCCTGTTCGCCGACGTCGAGGCCGCCGGGGTGAACGTCGAGGACGTCACCATCGACCACGACACCCAGGCCGAGCGCGGCTGGTTGGCTGTGCACGTCGAGGCGGACGCCGCCGAACCGCTGTCCGCGGCGATGACCGCGGCGGGCTGGAACGTCCGGCGCCCCTAGCGCAGCGCCCCACGGGGGAGGGGGCGCCGTGGTCCGAGCGAACGTCGGGCGCCGGTAGACTGCCCCGGTGCCCGTAGACCGCCTCGTGATCGCCATCGACGGACCCAGTGGGTCCGGCAAGTCGACGACCGCCCGCGCGGTGGCCCGTCGGCTCGGGCTGTCCTACCTCGACACCGGCGCGATGTACCGCGCCGTGGCCGTCGCGTTCCTGGACGCCGGCGTCCGCCCCGACGACACCGCCGCGGTGATCGCGGCCACCAGCGGCGCTGTCATCGAGCTGAGCCTCGACCCCGACGAGAGCTGGGTGCGGGTCAACGGGCGCGACGTCACCGAGCAGATCCGCGAGCCCCGCACGGCCCAGAACGTGTCGGCGGTCTCCACCATCCCCGAGTGCCGCGCCGACCTGGTGCGCCGCCAGCGCGCCCTCATGGACGCCGACCCGCGCGGCTGCGTCGCCGAGGGCCGCGACATCACCACCGTCGTCTACCCGGACGCCGACGTGCGCGTCCTGCTCACCGCCTCGCCCGAGGCGCGCCTGCGTCGCCGCGCGGGGGACATGGCAGGCAAGCTCACCGAGGAGCAGCTCCGCGACCAGGTGCTGCGCCGCGACCGGGACGACTCCAAACTCGTCGAGTTCCAGACGGCCGCCGAGGGCGTCCACCTGCTCGACACGTCCGACATGACCCCGGCCGAGGTCGTCGACGCCATCACCAGCCTGGCCGAGGAGGCCCACCCGTGACCGAGACCAAGCCCGTCCTTGCGGTGGTGGGACGCCCGAACGTGGGCAAGT
Source organism: Propioniciclava sinopodophylli (assembly GCF_004324755.1). GTDB lineage: Bacteria > Actinomycetota > Actinomycetes > Propionibacteriales > Propionibacteriaceae > Propioniciclava > Propioniciclava sinopodophylli. The sequence goes on along the minus strand of NZ_SDMQ01000005.1, from coordinate 107,089 downwards.
CCCTGATGGTCAACCGCATCATCGGACGCCGCGAGGCCGTCGTGCAGGACCTGCCGGGCGTGACCCGCGACCGCGTCAGCTACGACGCATCCTGGAACGGCCGCGACTTCATCATCGTCGACACCGGCGGCTGGGTCAGCGACGCCGACGGCATGGCCGCCCGCATCGCCGAGCAGGCCGAGCTGGCCATCGGCGCGGCGGACGCGGTCCTGTTCGTCGTGGACGCCACCGTCGGCATCACCGACGAGGACGAGGCCGTCGTCCGCGTGCTGCGCCGCTCCGGCAAGCCCGTCGTGCTGGCCGCCAACAAGGTCGACGACCAGCGCCTCGAGGCCGAGGCCGCCGCCATGTGGAACCTGGGGCTGGGGGAGCCGTACCCCGTCTCGGCCCTCCACGGCCGCGGCTCCGGAGACCTGCTGGACGCCATCCTCACGGCCCTGCCCGAGGCGCCGTCTGCGAACTACGAGGAAGTCGGCGGGCCGCGCCGGGTCGCCATCGTCGGCAAGCCGAACGTCGGCAAGAGCTCGCTGCTCAACAAGCTGTCGGGCCAGCAGCGCTCGGTGGTCGACAACGCGTCGGGCACGACGGTCGACCCCGTCGACGAGCTGGTCGAGCTCGGGGGAGAGGTCTACCGCTTCATCGACACCGCCGGCCTGCGCCGCCGCGTCAAGGAGGCGTCCGGCCACGAGTACTACGCGTCGCTGCGCACCCAGCAGGCCATCGAGCGCGCCGAGGTGTGCGTGGTCGTCATCGACGCGGCTGAGACCATCTCCGACCAGGACCTCAAGATCCTCACCATGGTCGAGGAGGCCGGCAAGGCGATGGTCATCGCCTACAACAAGTGGGACCTGACAGACGACGAGCGCCGCCGCTACCTCGAGCGCGAGATCGAGCGCGACATCCACGCCTTCGGGTGGGCGCCGCACGTCAACATCTCCGCGCTGACCGGCCGCAACGTCGACAAGCTCAAGAAGGCCATCGACGCCGCGCTCGAGGGCTGGGAGACCCGCGTCAGCACCGGCCAACTGAACTCGTTCCTGGGACGCGTCGCCGCCGCCCACCCGCACCCGGTGCGCTCGGGCAAGCAGCCGCGCATCCTGTTCGGCACCCAGGCGCAGAACTGCCCGCCGACCTTCGTGCTGTTCACCTCCGGCCGCCTGGACCCGCAGTACGAGCGCTTCGTGGAGCGCCGCCTGCGCGAGGAGTTCGGCTTCGTGGGTTCCCCGGTAGCGGTCGAGGTCCGCGCCCGGGAGAAGCGCAGCCGGTAGTGCGCCTGCGGGGCCTGTTCGCCGACACCCGGCCGCTCCGGACGCCCGCCTTCCGGCGGCTGTGGGTCGCCAACATCGTCACCGTCATCGGGGCGCAGCTCACGGTGGTCGCCGTGCCCGCCCAGATCTGGACGCTCACGCACTCCTCGGCCATGGTCGGGCTCACCGGCCTGTTCGGTCTGGTGCCGCTGGTCGTGTTCGGCCTGTGGGGCGGAGCGCTCGCCGACCACATGGACCGCCGCACCCTGCTGGTGGGCACCACGACCGGGCTCATCGTCACGTCGGCGCTGTTCACGGCGCTGTCGCTGCTCGGCAACACCAACGTGTGGCTGCTGCTCACGGTGTTCTCGCTGCAACAGGCGTGCTTCGCGCTCAACCAGCCGGCCCGGCAGGCGATCCTGCCGGTCCTGCTGCCCACCGATCAGCTGACCTCCGCCAACGCGTTGGGCATGACCGTGATGTCCGCGGGCGCCATCGCGGGCCCGCTCGTGGGCGGAGCGCTGATCCCGGTGCTCGGCTTCGCCTGGCTGTACGGAATCGACACGATCTTCCTGTTCGCGACGCTGTGGGCGGTCGTCTCGCTGCCGCCCCTGCCGGTGCAGGGGGCCGGCAAGGGCGCGCCGGGCCTTCGGAGCGTCATCGACGGGTTGGCCTACCTGCGCCTGCACCCGATCCTGCTCATGTCCTTCGTCGTGGACCTCATCGCCATGATCTTCGGCATGCCGCGCGCGCTGTTTCCGCAGATCGCCAACCTCGACTTCGGCGGCCCCACCGAGGGCGGGCTCGCGTTCGCCCTGCTGTTCGCGGCCATCCCGGCGGGCGCGGTGGTGGGCGGCGTCTTCAGCGGCTGGGTGTCCCGCGTGCGGCGCACGGGAGCGGCGGTGCTGTGGTGCATCGCGGCGTGGGGGGCCGCGATCACCGTTTTCGGCGTGGCCGTCGGGTTGGCCCACCTCAGCGAGCCGGTCATGCTGGCGCTCGGCGTCGCCGCGCTCGCAGCCGCAGGTGCGGCGGACATGGCCTCCGCGGCCTTCCGCCAGTCGATTCTGCTCGCCGCGGCCGACGACGCGGTGCGCGGACGCCTCCAGGGCGTCTTCATCGTCGTCGTGGTCGGCGGCCCCCGCATCGCCGACGTCCTGCACGGCGGCGCGGCCCAGGTGGCCGGCACCGCCTGCACCACGATCGGCGGCGGCGTCCTCGTGCTGGTGCTGCTCGGCTTGGCCACGTTGGCGTACCCGGCGTTCGCCCGCTACCGCCTGCCGTCCGGGGCAGCGTCGGCCTCGGACTGAGGCCCGGCCCAGCCGCTACGGTGGCCCCATGCGTGCCTTCCTGCCCCCGACGCCGTTCCTGGCCGTCGACGCCACGGTGCTGGATGCGAACATCGAGCGTGTCGCCGCGTGGGCCGATGACCGCGGCCTGGCCCTGCGCCCGCACGCGAAGACGCACAAGAGCCCCGAGATCGCCCACCGGCAGGAGGACGCCGGCGTCAGCGGCCTGACCGTCGCCACCGTGGGGGAGGCCGAGGTCTTCGCCCAGTCCGGCTTCGACGACCTGTTCATCGCCTACCCGCTGTGGTTGGACGAGGAGCGTCGCCTGCGCGTCCGGCGCCTGGCCGAACGCGCCACCGTCCGGGTCGGCTTCGACTCCCTCGCCGCCGCCCGGGGACTGGTCGGCATCGGCGTGACCGGACTGGTCGAGATCGACTCGGGGCACCACCGCTCGGGCGTCGTCCCGGCCGACGCGGGCGAGCTGGCCGCGGTCGCGGCCAGCGAGGGCCTCGACGTGGTGGGCGTGTTCACGTTCCCGGGCCACAGCTACGTTCCGGGCGGACGCGAGGCGGCGGCCGGGCAGGAGGCCGAGGCGCTCGCCACCGCTGTCGCGTCGTTCCGCGACGCCGGCTTGGTGGCCCGGGTGGTCTCGGGCGGTTCCAGTCCGAGCCTGGCCGCGACCGGCGCGGGCCTGACCGAGTCGAGGCCCGGCGTCTACGTCTTCAACGACGCCCAGCAGTGGGAGCTCGGTGCCTGCACCCCCGAGCAGGTCGCCCTGACCTGCCACGCGACCGTCGTCAGTCACGCGGGCGGACGCCTTGTGCTCGACTCCGGCTCCAAGGTGCTCGGCGCCGACCGCCCGGCGTGGGCGTCCGGCTTCGGGCGCCTGCTCGACCATCCGGATGCCCGCATCGTCATCCTGTCGGAGCACCACGCGGTGGCCGACCTGTTCGGTGAGGCGCTGCCCCCGCTGGGCTCGACCGTCCGCGTCGTGCCCAACCACGCCTGCAACGCCGTCAACCTCGTCGACGAGTACACCGTGCTGGAGCAGGGGCGGCTCGTCGACCGCTGGGCCGTCGCCGCCCGGGGGATGAACGCCTGATGGAACGGCCGGGGGTTCGCGCCGCCGGCCTCGCCGTGGCGTTGGCGTCCGCCGCCATGTTCGCCACATCGGGGTCGTTCGCCCGCCCGCTCATGGAGGCCGGTTGGTCGCCGGCGGCGGCCGTCCTCGTCCGGCTGGGGCTGGCGTCGTTCGTGCTCTGGCCGCTGGCCGCGACGTCCTTGGCGGGGCAGTGGGGGATGCTGCGCACCAAGTTGCGGCCGATCCTCGCCTACGGCCTGCTCGGCGGCGCGGCCGTCCAGGTGGCCTACTTCAACGCCATCACCTTCATCGAGGTCGGCATCGCGCTGATGCTGGAGTACCTCGGCGTCGTCCTCGTCGTGCTGTGGGTGTGGGCGCGCACGCGGCGGCGTCCGGGCCCGATGACGCTCACCGGCATGGTCGTGGCGGTGGCGGGGCTCGCGGTCATCCTGAACCCGGCCGACCTCGCCGGGGCCGACCTGCGCGGCGTGGCGTGGGCGCTGTTCGCCGCCACCGGGATGGCGACGTACTTCATCGTGTCCGCCGAGACCGCCGACATCCCGCCCATCGCCTTCGTGGCCGCCGGCCTGGGTGTCGGCGCACTGGCGCTGCTGGTCTCGGGGCTGGTCGGTCTGGTGCCCCTGCGGGCGACCACCAACGACGTCGTCATGTTCGGGACGCCGCTGCCGTGGTGGGTGCCGCTGCTGGAGCTGGCCATCGTCGCCGCGGCCCTGGCCTACGTCACCGGGTTCGTGGCCGCGCGCCAGCTCGGCCCGACGGTGGCGAGCTTCGTGGGGCTGACCGAGGTCGTCTTCGCCGTGGCGTGGGCGTGGCTGCTTTTGGGGGAACTCCCCGGGGCGGTCCAGCTGCTGGGGGGCGCGGTGCTCATCACCGGCGTCGCCGCAGTCCAGGCGGGCAACCTGCGCGACACCACGCGCCTGCGGCGCGCACCCGAGGCAGCGGGCGCCGAGGTGCCCTAGGCCGGGCGTGCTCGCTCGCGACGGCCGAGGCGCGCTCGATGCGTTCAGGGATGGACCGCGTCCGGGCGGCGGCGTCGAAGACGGTGGCGGTACCGGCCATCGTTCCACCGCCCGGACGGGTTGGGGTGCCGCTCAGCGGTCCTGTGCGGGGCTGTCCTGGACGTCGACGCCGAGGGTCTCGGGGCGTCCATCGATGACCTGGATGTACTTGTCGTCGGCCGACTCCTCGCCCTCGACCTCGTCGTCGGTGGCGTCGAGGTTCACCAGCGGCTCGTCCAGCGCCTGGATGTCCTCCCGGGGCGCGTCCACGTCGTCCAGGCGGCTCTCACGCGGGTCCAGGGTGGGGTCGGTCATGGGTACTCCTCCTCGCCGTTCCGGACTCCAGCGTCCGGTCGCACTAGCTTCGAACGCGCATCGGGGCTTGTCAAGGGGTGGTGACGACCAGAACGGGCTTACATCGGACGCGCCGAGGGGCGGCCGATTCCGCAACAGGGGCCGGGTTGGTGTAACGTAGGTCGCCGTGGCCGGAGCCTGCAAAGGCGGGCCACGGGCGGGCTGTAGCGCAGCTTGGTAGCGCACTTGACTGGGGGTCAAGGGGTCGCAGGTTCAAATCCTGTCAGCCCGACCGAGGAATCGGTCGCCGTCCACGGCGACCACCACTCGCACCGGACGCCGCATCCACCTGTTGCCCTGGCGGGCACGGTCGGATCACGTCCTATCCGCGGTGCGCCCCTGCGCTGCGGGTCCATTCACCAGTACCGCCGGTTCGCTGTTCGCTCGCACCCGGTGGTCGAAGGAGTTGTCCATGACGAACCACACGGCGCGTTGGCGCCTCGACCAGGCCGAGCTCAGCTGCGGCCACACCCTGTCCATCCGTCACGGCGAGGCGTCCGCCTACTGCTCGTGGTGCGCCCAGAGCATGAACGTGCTGACCCTGGCCGCCTGACCCGAAATCCCACACGCGGCCCTCCCGCACACACTGCGGGACGGCCCGTGTTCGGTCACAGGGTCCTGACTCCTGACAGGGGGACTGCATGAGGTCCTGCTGGAAGGATGTTGACCATGCCTAGCCCCCATCCGAAGGAGTTCCGTGACGACGTGTGTCGACAACGTGGTGGCGGTGGAGAGAAGGTGGTTGTGCGCGACGCCGAGGGCATGGTCCTTGAGCTTGTGATCCTGGGCCCCGAGGACGGACCCCGAGGCCGGGATTTCAAGAATGTCCGGCTGTCATTCAAGGCACCGTTTTCTGGCCCCAAGGTAGTTGGTCTGTGGGGCGGGAAGGATGAGACCGTCGTAGTCCTCGAGCCTCACTCATCTTTCGAGTGGCACTCTGCAGCAGGTTCCCTCCCAGCCTGAACCAGATCCACCGGGTCGGGGTCTCGCACGGCCATCCATAGCCATTCTGTACACGTCCTGTCATGCCGCGGGGGTGTCGAATTGGGCGCGGTCGGGATCGCGACGTCGCCAGGGCGATCAGGCCTGCGGGCGTGTCGGACGGAGACTGTCGGAGCCTCGGCTCACACTGAGATTGGAGCCGGACAGGGCTCTATCGCTCGGGCTCGCACTCCACCTGGGCGGTTCAGACGAGGGCGTCAGTCTCCCGGAGGCGCGGCTCTCGGGCAGACACGCAGGGGAAGGCGCCGGCGCCGGAGGCAGGAAGGAGGAGTCGCTCATGGCAAAGGGCGGGAAGGGCAAGACCACGAGTTCCAAGGTCGCGTCCAAGGCGTCCAAGGTGCTGAGCGACGGGCGCTACAGCAAGACGTCAAAGTCGGTCGCTGGAAGCGCCCTGGCTCAGGCCAAGGGCAAGTAGCGCCTAGACAGTGAACGGCCCGGCCGCATCACGGGCTGTTCACGCGACCACGGCGCCGATTCCGACAACTAGGGCGTGTCTCGTAACCGTAGGAGCCATCTGATGATGGCGTTGAGGACGGCGGCGCCGCGGTAGACGATGCCGAGTTTGTCGTAGCGGGTGGCGAACCCGCGCCATTGCTTGCCGTGGTTGAACGAGCGTTCGACGTGGTTGCGGTTCTTGTAGTCGACCGGGTCGAAGGCGGGAGGTCTGCCTCCGCTGCTGCCGCGGCGTTTCCGGTTCGCGATCTGGTCGGCCGGTTCAGGGATGGTGGTGGTGATCCCTCGCGAGCGCAGCAGCGAGCGGTGCCCGCGGGCAGAGTAGGCCTTGTCGCCCCGCAACCGGTCCGGGGTGGTGCGGGGCCGGCCCGGTCCGATCCGGGGCACCGACAGGTGGTCCAGCAGGACCGGCAGCATCGGCGAGTCACCGGACTGCCCGGCCGACACGACCACGACCATCGGTGCGCCCCGGCCGTCGACGAGGTGGTGGATCTTGCTGGTCAACCCGCCCCGAGAACGCCCGATACCGTGATCAGGCGACTCCAGGCGCAGATTGTTGTAGTTCGGTGGCGCCCCCTGTGTCCCGGGGCAGGTTGGTGCCGTGCTGGTGGGCGCGGTTGATCGTGGAGTCCACGTTCACCGACCAGTCGACCCGTCCGGCGGCGTCGGCCTGGCCCATCAGCATGGTGTGGATCCGGTCCCAGGTGCCGTCCTCGCTCCAGGTGCGGTGCCGGGCCCACACGGTCTGCCACGGCCCGAACTCGGCGGGCAGGTCCCGCCACGGGCTCCCCGTGCGGTAGCGCCACACGATGCCCTCCACCACCAGCCGGTGGTCCGCCCAGGGCCGACCACCCTTCGCGCCAGACCGAGGCATCAACGGCTGCAACCGGGCCCAGTCCTCATCGGTCAACACCGGCATCCGACTCACGACCGACACCCTGCCCGAGAAACACCAGGAGCGTTACGAGACACGCCCTAGGCCGCGGAGCGATCGATGAGCGCCTGTAGTCCTCGCTCCGGGACCGTGCTGGAGCTTGCATCCGCCCCAATTGGATCGGACGACTCCGGCAAGTCGTTGATTGCCAGGGCCCGGGCCGTTCCCGACGACCTCGCCACACGTGTCGGCTGACCGACGCCGAATGCGCGCACATGCCGCGGGTCGCGCCGGTCGGTGTGGGCGGGTGAGTATGGTTCCTTTGTGATAACAGGCGAGGTATCATGGGTCCATGGCTGAGCATACGTTCTCGGATCGGCTGAAGTTGCGGCGTGCAGCGGCCGGGTTGACCCAGCGTCAACTGGCCGACCTGTCCGGGGTGAAGCAACCCTTGATCGCGGCGATCGAGCGGGGCACCAGGGCGCCGTCCGACGCTGCGAGGGCCGCCTTGGAGCGCGCGCTGCGCGTACGGCCGTCGATGCTGCTGCGCGCCAGGCGTGACGACGTGTTGGCCGCTGTCGCGAGGGTCGGGGCCAAGGATCCCCGTGTGTTCGGCTCGGTGGCACGAGGCGACGACAGTCCGGGGTCGGACATCGACTTGCTGGTTACCTTCCCCCCCGAGGCGGACATCGTGACGCTCCTGACCTTGGAGGAGGAGTTGGCTGAACTCCTCACCGTTCCGGTGGATGTGGTGTCGTGTGGTAGTTCCGGGCGCGTTATTGACCGCGCCCGCGCTGAGGCGGTCCCGCTGTGATGAGCCCGGCGGAGGGAGACCCGCCCCGCAGCGACGAGGTAGGCGCCGATCGGGAGGGTCGGGTTGAGCGGCGCGTGGGCGATCTGGCTGAATTCGTGCGAGAAGCCGCGTATCTGACCAAGAAGGGACAGGAGGCCTACCTCGCGGATTCGATGGAGGGTGCCTTGTTGCGGAATGCCGGCGAGCGGATCCTCATCAAGGTAGCGACCGTCGCCGAGAAGCTGCCTCAAGGGTTCAAGGATAGGTATCCCGACGTTGATTGGCAGGGGATCAATCGAATGCGGAATCTGGTTGCCCACCACTACGACAGGGTCAGCCACGACCTCATATGGGCCGCCCTTACCGTCCGCATCCCCGAACTCGGCTCGAGGCTGTCGGTGAACTGATCTACCGCCATCCTTGTGGCCCGAACGCACTGATCTGCCGCATGGGGGGCGATCACGGCTGACTCGTTTGGCCGATGGTCCGGTGGGGGGTCGGATCGAGGCGGCCACGGGATCGACCCCCACTGCTCGACTCGACGGGCGACTTGTCGACGACACAGCCGGCAATGTTCGAGTGTCAGGCTTTGCGTTCGGCTCGGGTCAGGCGGGCGATGTGCAGGGTGAGGTAGAGGAACTCATCGTCGGTATAGTACTCGTCGTTCGTGTGGAGTGGGAGCCGTACGCGCTGGGCGCAGCGGAACGCGTCCGAGTGCGCGAGTTCGACGGCGTCCACGAGTTCGGAAGGTTGTCCGCGAACTGGCGTCCCAACTGGCGTCGCACGAGCAGATAGAGCAGGTAGGTCACGAAGCGGGAAACGTGCATGGACTCGCGGTCGGGTCTGGTGCCAACACACTGGTCCACCAGTGGTGGCGTGCTCACTCGATCCTCTGTTGTCGGAACGAAGCGACAAGCGCGTCGCGTCGCGCATGGAGCGGAATGTCCTCGAATTCGCTGAGCGGGTGACTGCTGATGGAGCAGTAGCAGTCAAGCAGTGCACGCGCGTTAGCGACGACGTTCGAGGGCACGAGCGCCGCGAAGCGAGCCATCGGGAGTTCCGCGGCCCGAGCCTTTGCGCGCAGTTCAGCGAACGGATCCTTGTCGTCGCTGGGAGAATGTGCGTACTGATCCATGTCAGCGAACGTTTCCATCAGAGTCGCGAAGGCCTCCAGTTGGAGCGGCCGAAGTGACTCCCGCTGCTCGAAGCGTCGAGCCTCTTCCGCCGCTCTGCGCGTGTGATGCCCCTGGATCCAGGTGCCCGCCACTGTGCCGATCACACCGACAACTGCAACGATCACGACGCCCCAGGAATCCATGGAGACCATTATGCCGGGCTCTTGGAAGGCGCAGGCCAGGGGCCCAAGTCGCAGAACCTTGGAATGGTGAGCGGCTGACTGACATGCCCGCCGAACATGCGTCATGCGATGCGTCGCGTGGCGCATGTTGCGGGTACGAGTGAGCGGAGTGCCTTCAGGGGTGCAGATCACGCACGCCTTTAGCCACGATCAGCGACGGCCGGTCCTCCCTTCCGTGTCCACGAACCAGGGGTAGGCGCCTCAATCCAATACTTTGGTCGCATCTAGCATGACGGACTCTGGTGGGCAGGGCAGGAAAGATAGGGCGACAGTTCTGTCGCAGACGAACGAAGCCACTATGTTGCGCGTCAGCATCTTGCCGGAACCCGTGGTGTACGTTGCACCTATTGCGAACGTGTTTGGTCCGACGGGGGTGACCTCATCGACGACGGCCTTCGCGTATCCAGACCAGAAGCGGTCGAACTCTTCGACGGTGTTGTTCGCCAGTGCGCGCAATCCTGGGGATAACCGAGCACGGGCCAGTTGGCGGTCGGCAGGACTCGTCGCCTTTGAATAGTAGTCCGCAAAGAAGACACTGATTTCTCCGGCCGTGATTTGGGTAGGCTGTGCAGCAAGTCCGCCCGCATAGCCCCCGAGGATTCCTGCCACGATACTCGCCAGCACCCCGGCGGCGGCCGGCGCCAGTGTTCCCATTTCGACTCCTTTGCGACCCCTCGTGACGCAACCGTACCGCCTCGGCCGCTCTAAAGGTCGGGCCGAGTGGCGAAGACTAGGCCGACATCCGGAATTGCCACAGGGTGCGCGTGGGTCGCCTGTCGGCTCCTGTTCCCGCAGCGCGGGATTGCTTCCGGGTTGGACGCGCCGAAATGCGGGTCGCCCCGATGAGCCTCTGGAGTTGGGCTTGGGGGCGATTGCCTACCCTTGGGCCATGAGCCTTCCCCACCACACGACGGACGCAGCCTGGTCCGCTTGGCTTGTGCCCCGGCTGCTGCCGTGGGGACCGGCTGGGGTTCCGGTGGGTGCGATAGTGCCGACGGGATTCGCGGCGTACGTGCGGGTCCTGCACCCCCTGCAGGACGGACACCGCTGGCGCGAGATCGCGGCGTCCCAAGGACGCGTCCTGCACCCGCTGGCCCAGTGGAGTCACTTCTTCGACACCCTGCACCACCCAAATCTGTGGCCGCCGGATGGCCACCTCCCACGCCCCGACCACGACGCGCTTCTCGCGCACCTACCGGCATCCGGGGATGTCACCTACGCGGTCTGGGAGGGCTACGGGTTCTGGGGCGGGGGCAAGGTTCAGGCGCATCACCCCGACCTCACAACCTACGAGATCCCGGTGCCGAGCCGGGTCCCGGGGGCTACCGAGCCGGTGCTGGACCTTCCGCACCGGCGCTACCACCTGTTCCGGGCGCCACTGGCCGCGCACGAGGTCTGGGTCGAGGACCAGTTCATCGAGCAGTCGGCGAACCTCGTGTGGCCGGACGACCATGCCTGGTGTCTGGCTACCGAGATCGACTTCGGTTTCACATTACTCGGCCGCGAGCGCGGGGTCGCCGACGCCGTTCTCGCCGATCCCACACTGGAGGCGTTCGAGGTCGGTGTCGACGACAACATGAGCTGGTCAGGGGACACGATCAATCCGGCGCCCCGGCGGGACTGACATACGCATCCGACCCGCGACGCCACCACGTTCGACCACGCCGATCCAGTGCGCCCCGCCTGCTGAACGGGTCTGCAGCGAGCTTGGTTGACCTTAGGCTGATCGTCGCCAGGTGCTAGCATTGCTGTCAGGGAGGTGGTGGTCATGGGCACTTTGACGATCCGGCAGTTGAACGAACACACCCACGCTCGGTTGCGCGGCCGGGCCGCCAAGCATGGACGATCGGTCGAGGCCGAGGTCCGCGCGATCTTGGACGCGGCGGTGGACCTTCCTGAGGAGAACATCTTGATCGCGCTGCACGCTACGTTCGCCGAAGCCGGCGGCGTGGATCTCGACGTCCCGGAACGTAACGATGCGCCGCGTTCGGTCGACCTGTCGTGATCATCGCCGACACCAACATCGTCTCGGAGTTCATGAATGACACCCCTGATCCACACGTGCTGGCGTGGGCGCACGGCGTGGGAGCGGCGGACTTGACCATCAGCGTCGTGACCGTCGAAGAGATCGACCGCGGCCTGGGACGACTCCCGAGGGGACGGCGTCGCAAGGACCTGGAGCGTCGGTGGGCCACATTGCTGGACGCATTCGCCGACACCATCGCCACCTACGACGTGCCCGCCGCCAGAGCCACGGCCCGACTGGTGGTCGCCAGTTTGGATCAGGGACGACCGATGTCGCTGGCCGATGCACAGACCGGTGGCATCTGCCTGACCCACGCGGCCACCCTGGCCACCAGGAATATGAAGGACTTCTCCTCCATCGCTGACCTGACCCTCATCAACCCGTTCGATCACCCGCATCCGTAACGCACCGAGCGCGGCGGACATGGTAATCATCCGGGGCGCCCGAGGGCTTCTCAACGTAGGACGCGGGACTGAGAGGACGAAACGGGTTGGGTCATGGACTGCTCGGGAAGACCCGCTCGCTGAACAACAGGGCGACCAACTCCCCACGGGTCGTGACCCGCACCTTGTCGAAGACCGAACTCAGGTGGTCCCTCACCGTGTTCGGTGAGAGTCCCAAGCGGCGGCCGATCTCGTCGTTGGAATACCCGTGAGCGATCTCCTGGACGATGTGACGCTCCCTCGCCGTCAGGCAGTTGGCCTCGATCAGCAGCTCCGCCACCTGGGAAGGGCGGGCGCGGTCGATCACCAACGACGTCAGCCCGCGCTCGCCCTGCGGTGTCCTTGACGGCGAGGCGCTCAGGACGCTCCAACATCCCCACTGGGTGCGCAGCCTCGTGAAGGAGGGCCCGCGCGCGCGTTCGTTCCCGACCGCATTCGCGTGAGCCACCACGGCGTCCACGGTCGCCATTCCCGTCCTACGCTCGGGGGCCCCCGCATGGCTCCCCTCGATTTCGTGGAACCACGCTGTCGCCCCGGCGTCCAGGGCCACGAGCCCCCCGGTAGGACTGAACAATGCGGTTCCCAGTCCGGGGGAGTGCAGTGACACGGGCCGCGTCCAGGCCACCTGTGCCCGCAGGGCAGCAGCGATCGACGGGCCGGCGGTCTGCAGCACGGCACAATCGGCCGGGCTGAACGCCGGCTGACTGCTGCCCCGCAACAGGCTCACCACCCCCCACACGACTGAGCCTGCGCGAAAGACGGCGCGCAGCTCGTCGCTGAACCCCGCCACCGTGAGCGCGCCCCGGTACCGCGGACTGCGCTCCGGATTACGGTCGGTGGCACGCAGCAGCGAGTCGGCCGTCACCCGCGAGTGCGCGAGGTCCCGAAAGAGCAGGACGTCTTGGTCGTTGAACTCAGCCTCCCAGTAGGAGGTCCAGCCACTGGCGGGGAGGTTCTCCACGCGCCCCGGTGCTGAGGGAAGCAGGGAGTGGGGGTCGGTGGCGAACCAGGCGGACGCGTCGAAGGGCACGCCCTGCTGCAGCGCTGTGGAGAGTTCGCCGAACAGGTCCGGACGCTCGGGGGGGCGAGCGTAGGCGTCGGCGACGCGGATCACGGCGTCCTGAACGGCTGGCACGACACTCATCGCGACTCCTTGGGGGGCCTCCGCCGCCAGTATGCACAGGGCGATGTGCGGCTGAACAGGGCTGATTGCTTCCGGACCCGTCAACGTGAGGGGGGCGATGACGCCGGACACCACGTCCTGTGGGATGGCACGAGGCAGGAGGAGGGTCGCACGATGGTGGAGTCCTGCCGGGACGTCAGGCCCTCGACCGCCCCGTCCCGACGGGGGCACACCGGGTGACCGTCGACGTGGGTGGGGTCGTGGCGGGGCCGGTCGCCCTGTAGGACACGGCTCTCGTCGCCGACGCGTCCACCCCGCCCGACACGAGCGCCGGTCCGGTGGTCCAGCGGCTCGCCCGCGTGGCCGGCCGGACGCCGCTGCTCGTGTGGGGTCACCGAAACGACCCCGCCACCGCCGTCAAGGTGACCGTGCGGGTCGTCGACCCGCTCGCTCGCCAGGCAGAGGAGACCGTGCTGGTGCCGGCGTGGGTCGAGCCGGTTCCCGCGCTCCACTTGGAGATCGTCGACGTCTTCCGGAACGTCGGGCGTGGCTATGTGGCCAACCTGGTCACGTCGGCCGACCCAGGGAAGGTCCCTCCGTACGTGTTGTCCGTGGTGGCCACCCTGCCCGGACGCGTGGGACCAATCCTGCCGCCCATCCGTCCAGACCGGCCGCTCCCCAGGCCCCCGCGGCCGCTCGCCCGGAGGGCACAGTGGAACCTGCCAAACATCCCCGCGCGCAGGTCGCCCGTGCCGCCGCGGGCGGGCGACATCTCGGCCGAGCGATCGTCCGCACCCGAGGCTCGCACCGAGATCGGCCTCTGGGTGCCCCTGACGAGCATGGCCGGACTGACAGTGACGATCGCGCACCCATCACAAGGCGAGGTGCAGCAGTCCTGGCGTCCGCCGCGGTGAGGGGCGGCCACGAAGCCGACGCCGGCCCAGCATCCCGTGGATCCGGCCCGCCACGTCCGGGTGAAGACAGCGACCGATCGGAGCCTCCGGACACACGGGGGCGATTCATAAGGTGCGTGGCGAGACGGACAGTGCGCAGGGCTAATTGGGTTCTGCCTTGTGGATCTTCCCGGTCAGGCGCCATCGGGGAGCGGTGGCGGCAGGGTCGACGTTCGCGGGCTGGACGGTGGCGGCGACGCACATGTCGTCGGCCGGGTTCCACTGGACGCCGGTGGCGCCGACGGGCCGGACCACCGTGCGACTGCCAAGAATGTTCCAGGCGCCCCGGCTTGGCCAGTGAGGGAACGGCGACGTCCACAAACGACGCAAGGAGGTCACCGGCCCTCCAGTGCGTGAACGCCTTCGACTCGACGAAGCCGTAGCGGTGGTAGTGGAGCCCCTTCTCCGGCAACCCGGAGTCTTGGGGAGGAGATGGGTAGCCGAAGGATCGCTCGAAGCTGACTCCCTGACTCGCCAGGTGACGCCAAGACGCAGATCCAACGTTGTACAGCAGGACGTTCTCCGCGTCGACAAGCAGTCCCCGATCTTCAGCCCCATAGACAGCCTGCAATCGGGCGCCCGTGACCGGCGGCGCCTTCCGAAGGGACTCGCGCAGTTCGTTCCGGAATGCGAGCGCCCAGCCCTTCGGCTCGAACGGTAACCGCGCCGTCGACCAAGCTTCAACCGCCCGCGAGCTGACCCGGATCGCGTAGACGCCCTTCATTCGACAACTGTCGCACGCCGCGCGGAGAACAGCAGGAATAGCCGGAGTGGTCCGTGCTGAAGCGACGCCGATCCGGCCCGATGCCGCTTCGGGCCAACGGCCAGATCGATACCCTGAAAGCATGAACAAAGCCGTCATCGTTCCATCATTGCTGTCGATCGCCCTTGTGATGAGTGGGTGCGTCGCCTCGCCCGCCAACACCGACACCACAACTCCTCAACCGGGCACCGCATCGCCGGTACAGGCGACAGCGACACCTGCTGCGACACCGACCCCAGCCGCCGTCCCAGAGACTGCCGAGGACTGGGCCGAGC
The DNA here is from genome assembly GCF_004324755.1 of Propioniciclava sinopodophylli. Lineage (GTDB taxonomy): Bacteria > Actinomycetota > Actinomycetes > Propionibacteriales > Propionibacteriaceae > Propioniciclava > Propioniciclava sinopodophylli. The sequence goes on along the minus strand of NZ_SDMQ01000005.1, from coordinate 92,040 downwards.
AGGTCAAACAGGCGACGAGCACCAAGATCGTATTGATCACCGAGGACAATGACCCCAATGACCTTATTGGTCGCCCCAACGGTTACACGGACGCGGCGGTCATCTACGACAAGGACGCGAGCTGCTCCAGCCTCGGCACGGACTGCGGAGCCACCATCGAGATCTGGCCGTCGCAGGCTGATGCCCAGAAGCGCTCCAACTACATCCAAGGAATCTTGAAGGACACGCCGGCGTTCGGGACGGAGTACCACGCGGTTAACGGCAACGCCCTCTTACGCGTTACCGGCAAGGTGAAGCCATCGGTGGCCAAGGGCTATCAAGAAGCGTTCGAGGGTTGAGAGCTTTGCGCATCCGACGGCGCCCTTTGACGCGAACTCGGGTGTTTCGCGGCCTGAACGCATCTCACGGTTGAGACCTGCCAACGCGCGAATTTGCCGCTCCCGGGAAGTCAGACGGCCTTGAGTGGCTCAATCCGGTCGAGGGTGCTGCCGAGATTGTCCTTCTCGACCTCGAGGTCGTAGCGGGTCTGCAGGTTGAGCCAGAAACGGTCGGTGGTGCCGAAGTAGCGAGCCAACCGGAGTGCAGTGTCGGCGGTGATGCGCCGCTTGCCGTGGACGATCTCGTTGATCCGTCGCGGGGGCACGCCGATGGCGACGGCGAGCCGGTTCTGGCTGACCTGGAGCGGCTCCAAGAACTCCTCCATGAGGATCTCACCGGGATGGATCGGGGTCATGGTGGTCATGGGTGGCACCTCCTTAGTGGTAGTCGACGATTTCGACGTCGGCCGGTCCGGCGTCGGTCCAGGTGAAGCAGATCCGCCATTGCTGGTTGATCCGGATGCTGTGCTGCCCGGCTCGGTCTCCGCGGAGTTCCTCGAGCCGGTTGCCGGGAGGCACTCTGAGGTCCTCCAAGTTCTCGGCGGCGTCCAGCATGACCAGTTTCCGCAGGGCGGCACGTTCGATCCGTGGGGCGATGGTCTTGACTCGTTGTCGTGACCAGAGCCGTTCGCTCGCTGGGTCCCCGAGGGATCTGATCACTCACCCACTATAACGCACCACGTCATACTCGCCCATGCCGCGAGCAGATCGCATGATTGGCCATGCCTCGGAGGCGGTGACCTTCTTACGTGCGCGGATCTCCGCCGGGCCGGCGGCCCTCGTCAACCTCCACACGATGGTCCATGTCTGCAACGTCTCGTAGCCGATGCCCAGCGGGCCCGTCACATGGCGAAGCGCTGCTGACTTCGTCGGATGATCAGGTCGAGCATCGACCTCCATCCATGACCCCGACAACAACGGGCCCCCTGCGGTAGATGAACGTGCACACGGTCCTTCTCAAGCGTGGTAGCACTAGTGCTACCGTGGGCTTCATGAAGAGTGTTGGACTGCGGGAACTTCGTCAGGATGCTTCCGAGTTGGTGCGCCGCGTCGAGGCAGGGGAGGAGATCACCATCACCGTCTCCGGGCGACCCAGTGCGCGACTCGTGCCGGCGCGCGCGACGCAGTGGCGATCCTGGGGCGAGATCGCCGACCTGTTCAGCGGACCTGAGGACCCCGCCTGGGAGCAGGACAGGCAACTCCTCGACGACGAACCGCGTGACCCCTGGGGTCAGAGGTGACCCGGGCGCTCGAACCTCCCGAGCGGGCCATCCTCGACACCAGCGTCATCATCGCCGGGGACATTGCCCCGATCCCCGGCGTACTGGCCATCAGTGCGATCACCCTGGCCGAACTCCAGTTCGGGGTGCTGGTGGCCAAGACCGCACCCGTGCGCGCCGAACGCCTGCGCCGGCTCAGTGTCCTGCAGAAGCACTTCGAGGCGTTGCCCGTCGACGAGGCGGTTGCCATCAGCTACGGCAGGCTCGCTGCCGCGGTAGTCGACGCCGGCCGCCAACCACGCCGCCGGGTGATGGACCTGCTCATCGCGGCAACCGCACACGCGCACGGCGCCCGCCTCTACACCCACAACGTCGATGACTTCGCCGGACTCGAAGAACTCGTCGAGATCATCGCCGTCTGACCGAGCCCCTTGCGGCATGAAGGGCGCGTCCCACAAGGCGCGCATGATGGCTGCATCGTGCGTCGTCAACGGTCGAAGGCGGAGCCGCGACCTGGAAAGTGAATGACCGTGAGCGAGAGGCCGTTCACTGGGACGGACGCGAGCGGCGTCCTCGCCAGCGTGCCGTAAGCGCGATGATCACCCCGAGCGCCAGCAGCATGAAGCTGACCGAGACGGACAGCCACTTGCCGGCGGTGAAGAACGGCGCCAGCTCGGCTAGCGCCGGCGTCCGGGCCGGATAGCGAGCCATCACCGTCGCGGTGCAGATGTTCTCGGCGTAGTCCAGTGCCACCGCGACGAGCGGGACCAGGGAGACCCCCCGCCACCGACTCCCCGAGACGGTCCCTCGCGCCCAGACCCAGGCGAGGGTCGCCACCAGGAACGTCCCGTACACAAGCGGCCAGATGACATCGAACGTGACGCGCGCGTGCACGTAGGCAGCGCGACCGTCTTCTCCCCATGCCTGGGCCGCTGCGTATAACTCGTCCGGGGAGTACCACACCGATGTGTCCGGGGCGGCGTAGTGGACCGTGTAGAAGGCTCCGGCCTCCGCCTGCGCGGGGAGCACCAGCGCGGTGAACAACCCGAACAGCACCACCGACCCGACGGCCATCCACCCCCGAACTCCGCGCGCCAGCCGCCCGGCCACCCGTTCCACAACCTTCATCCCACCTCGCCCCTTCTGGTGCTGCGATGATAGGTCTCGGGTGCGCTTCCTCCCGCTTCTGACAACACGACGGAGCACCCCAGGCCAGCGAGGGCGCGGCCGCACCGGACGCCACGACACCTTCGCTGCCGCCAGTGCCGGGAAGCACATCGCCCCCGCTAGTAGTCGTGTAAACTAATTCAATTCGGGGGCGGAACGGTCCGCTGGCCCGAGAACCCGTCGGCGCAACCCCGCGCTGCGGGAACGCGAACAAGACGAACCCAGCTGCTGGCTGCCTCATGCGCCGCGGCCGGATGACAGTAAGGAGAAACACATGAACGACCACACAGCACGGTGGCGCCTGTCAGAGGCGGAGCTGTCCTGCGGCCACACGCTGGCTGTCCGCAGCGGGGAGGCCTCGGCCTACTGCTCGTGGTGCGCCCAGAGCGTGAGCGTGCTCGCCCTGGCCACCTGACCAGCGAGCAAGCCCACCCCCACGACGGGTCCGGCCCTCCCGCTCAGGCGAGGGCGGCCTTGACCTTGGCCGCCACGGCGGCTCCTTCCGCACGACCCGCGACGCGGCCGTTGACGGCCTTGATGATGGCTCCCATCTGCCGCATCGTCGGCTTCTCCCCGGCGGACGCCTCGGCGGCCGCGACCTCCTCGGCCACGACGGCGTCGAGCTCGGCGTCCGACAGCATGGACGGCAGGTAGCGGGCGAGGATCTCGGCCTCGGCCAGCTCCTTGGCGGCCAGCTCGGGGCGGTTGCCGTCGGTGTAGGCCTGCGCCGAGTCCTTGCGGGTGCGCACCTCGCGCTGGAGGACGGCGACCTCCTCGGCCTCGGACAGCTCGCGCGCCTGCTTGCCGGCCACCTTCTCGTTCTTGAGGGCGCCGATCGCCATGCGGAGCGTCGTGACGAGGTCGCTCTCGCGCGCCTTCAGCGCAGCGACCATGTCGGTGTGGAGCTTGTCCTCGAGGCTCATGGGTGTCCTTTCGTCGGCGTCCATCATTCCACGTCGCGTGGGGCCGCTGACGAGGGACGCCCCAGCGGGCCAGCATGGCCCCACCATCCGGGCGAGCTGGGTCAGTCGCCGATCGGACACGGAGCGCGGAACGGTAGCGTGGCGGAATGGGAGCACGCCTGTTCACCGCGATCCTTCCCCCGGACATCCTGGTCGAGGAGCTCGACCACTTCCTCGGGCCGCGGCGTGCGGCCGAGCCCCGGCTGCGCTGGACGCGCCCCGAGGGCTGGCACCTGACCACCGCGTTCATGGGCGACGTGCCCGACCGTAGCCTGGAGCGGCTGGCGCAGAACCTGGCCACCGTCGCGGCCCGGACGCCCGCGTTCCGCATCCGGTTGGGGGGTGGGGGAGCGTTCCCGTGGGTGCTGGAAACCAAGGTGCTGTGGCTGGGCCTCACCGAGGGCGGGGGCGAGCTCTCCGCGCTGGCCGAGCGGTGCCGCAACGCCGCGACGGGCGCGGGCGTCCGGGTGGACGGCGCCCGGTTCCTGCCGCACCTGACCCTCGGCCGGGCGAACCGCGCGATCGAGACCACGCGGCTGGTGCGGGTGCTCGACACGTTCGAGGCCGACGGGTGGCTGGCGCAGGAGCTGGTGCTGGTGCAGTCGCACCTGGCGGACCGGGGTAACCGCTATGAGGTGGTCGACCGGTGGGGGCTGGGGTTCGAGCAGCGAGATTGAAGGTTCGACCACTCCCGGTCAGCCCTAGGGTGAGGCTACGCAGCGCCGACCCCGTGCCGGCCGACCCGGAGGAATCCCCATGAGCGACCGACGCATCGAGACCCTGGCGGTCCACGCCGGCCAGGAGCAGGCCGACCCGGCGACCAACGCCCGCGCGGTGCCGATCTACCAGACCACCAGCTACGTCTTCGACGACACCCAGCACGCGGCAGATCTCTTCGCGCTGCGCAAGACCGGCAACATCTATACGCGCATCATGAACCCGACCCAGAACGTCCTGGAGGAGCGGGTCACGGCGCTGGAGGGCGGCCTGGCCTCGCTCGCCACGGCGTCCGGCGCCGCCGCGGTCACCTACGCGGTGCTCACCCTGGCCGGGGCAGGCGACAACATCGTCGCCAGCTCCAAGCTGTACGGCGGCACCTACGCGCTGTTCGCCCACACGCTGCCGCAGTTCGGTATCGAGACCCGCTTCGTCGACCCCGACGACCCGTCCGCGCTGGCCGGCGTGGTGGACGACCGCACCAAGCTCGTCTTCGGCGAGAGCCTCGGCAACCCGGCCCTCAACGTGCTCGACATCGAGGCGTGGGCCGAGGCCGCCCACGCGCTCGGCCTGCCGCTGGTCATCGACAACACCGCGGCCACCCCGTACCTGTGCCGCGTCTTCGATCACGGCGCCGACATCGCCGTTCACGCCACCACCAAGTACCTGACCGGCAACGGCACCTCGATGGGCGGCGTCATCGTCGACTCCGGGAAGTTCGACTGGGCGGCGCACGCGGACCGCTTCCCGAACCTGACCGCCCCCGACGGCGCCTACCACGGCGTGGTCTGGACCGACGCCGCCGGGCCGGCCGCCTACATCATCCGGGCCCGGACGGTGCTGCTGCGCAACACCGGCGCCGCGATCTCGCCGTTCAACGCCTTCCAGGCGATCCTCGGCATGGAAACGCTGCACCTGCGCATGGAGCGCCACAGCGCCAACGCGCTGGCCGTGGCGAAGTTCCTCGAGGCCGACGACCGCGTCGCCTGGGTTCGCTACCCGGGCCTGGAGTCCGACCCGTACCACGAGGCGGCCCAGCGCGTCCTCGATGGCCGGGGTTGCAGCGGTCTGGTGGCGTTCGGCCTGAAGTCGGGCCGCGAGGGCGGCTCGCGCTTCATCGAGGCGCTCAGCCTGTTCAGCCACCTGGCCAACATCGGCGACGCGAAGAGCCTGGCGATCCACAACGCCACCACGACGCACAGTCAGCTCACCGAGTCCGAGCTCGTGGACGCCGGCGTGGCGCCCGAGGGCGTCCGCCTTTCGATCGGCATCGAGAACGTCGACGACATCATCGCCGACCTGGACCAGGCGCTGTCTGCGTGACCACGCACGGGGAACCCGGATCGGTCGGCGTCGTCGCGACGTCGACCGTCCGGCTGTTCTCCGACAGCGATCCGCTCGTGCTGGTCAGCGGGGCCACGCTCGGCCCCGTTGACGTCGCCTACGAGACGTACGGCACCCTCAACGCCGACCGCTCGAACGCGGTCTTCATCTGCCACGCGCTGACCGGGGACGCCCACGCCGCCGGCTTCCACGAGGGGGCCACCCGCCCTGGCTGGTGGGACAACCTGATCGGCCCCGGCAAGCCGCTGGACACCGACCGCTTCTTCGTCATCTCGGCGAACCTGCTGGGCGGGTGCCAGGGCACGACCGGCCCCTCCTCGGAGAACCCCGAGACGGGGACGGCCTACGGGCTGGACTTCCCGCTGCTGGAGGTCGCCGACTTCGTCACCGTGCACCGCGCGCTGCTGGCCCACCTGGGCATCGACCGGCTGCTCGCCGTGGTCGGCGGGTCGCTCGGCGGCATGCAGGCGCTGCAGTGGTCACTGGACCACCCCGACGAACTCGCGCACGCTGTCGTGGTTGCGTCCTCCAGCCGCCTGACAGCCCAGAACATTGCGTTCTCAGCCGTCGCGCGACGGGCCATCATGGCCGACCGGCAGTTCAAGAACGGCCAGTACGCCGCCGAGGGCACCAGCCCCGCCGTCGGGCTGTCCATCGCGCGGATGATGGCCCACATCACCTACCTGTCCGAGGACGCCTTCACCGAGAAGTTCGGCCGGGCGCCCCAGTTCGAGACGTCCCGGCGCGGCTTCGGCATCGACTTCGCCGTCGAGAGCTACCTCGACCACCAGGGCACCGCCTTCCTGGAGCGGTTCGACGCCCTGAGCTACCTGTACCTGACGCGCGTCATGGACTACTTCGACCCGTTCTCCAACGCCGGGGCGCTGGACCGGGTGCGCGAGCACCCCGTCCGGTACCTCGTGCTCTCGTTCGACACCGACTGGCGCTTCTCCACCGAGCACTCGCTGCGCATCGTCCGCCACCTGGAGTCGAACCGCCTGCCGGTGACGTTCCGCGAGCTGAAGTCGGCCTACGGGCACGACTCGTTCCTGCTGGCCGACCCGGCCTACCACGCGACGCTGAAGGCCTATTTCGACCGGGCGCTGGAGGACGCATGATCAACGCCGCAGGCCTCCGCCTCGACCTGGAGCTCATCGCCGGCCAGGTCTTCCCCGGCTCCCGGGTGCTCGACCTCGGCTGCGGCACGGGCACGCTGCTGGCGCACCTGATGGCCACCAAGGGCTGCTCCGCCACCGGCGTCGAGATCGATCCCGACAAGGTGGTCGGCGCCATTCGCAAAGGCGTCCCCGTCCTGGAGAGGGATGTGGAGGAGGCGCTGGTCGACATCGACGACGAGAGCTACGACGTCGTCGTCCTGTCACGCACTCTCCAGACGATGCTGCGGCCGGAGTTCGTCCTGTCGCAGATGGGGCGCGTCGCCGAGCGTATGGTCGTGTCGGTGCCGAACTTCGGCTACCTGCCCAACCGCGTGCGGCTCATGAACGGGCGCATGCCGGTGAGCAAGGAGCTGCCGTACGCGTGGTACAACACACCCAACCTGCGCTTCACCACGCTGGTCGATCTGGAGGACCTCTTCGCCCGGCTCGACCTTGTGGTCGACCGGCGCTACACGTACTCCCAGGCCGGACGCCGCCTGCGCATGTACGGCCGGCTGCCGAACCTGATGGCCGGCGCCGCCGTCTACGTGCTGCGCCCGGCGCGCTGACCCGCGGCCGCCATCGCGGCCACGATCCGGTCGGCGCTGCCGCCGAGCTGCAGTTCGTCGGCGAGCGCGGCGAAGAGGTCGAGGTCCTTCGGGACGGACGGCAGGGTGAGGTCCACGTCCGGCAGGTCGAGGGTGCGAACGGCGCCCACCACCTCGCGGGCGGGCCCGAGGTAGTCCATCGCCGCGGCCAGCGAGCGCTGGACGCCGGGGGACAGCTTCGCCGCGTTGGCCACGATGCCGTCCAGGTCGCCGTAGCGCCCGATCAGCGACGAGGCGGTCTTCTCGCCGATGCCCTTCACGCCGGGCAGTCCGTCGGAGGGGTCGCCCCGCAGCACGGCGAAGTCGACGTACCCGGCGCCGGTGATGCCGTACTTGGCCTGTAGCCACGCGTCGTCGATGCGCTCGTGCTTCGCGACGCCCCGGCCCACGTAGAGCACGCGGACGCCCGCCGCGTCGTCGACGAGCTGGAACAGGTCGCGGTCGCCGGTCACGACGTCGACCGGCCAGGTGGAACGGGTGGCGAGGGTGGCGATCACGTCGTCCGCCTCGTGGTCGGCCGCCCCGACGATCGGGAGGCCCAGGGCGTCCAGCGTGGCGCGGATCCACGGCACCTGGCCGACCAGCTCGGCGGGCACCTCCTCCACCCAGCCGCCGGCGGGGTCGGCGCGCACGACGCGGTGCGCCTTGTAGCTGGGCACGAGCTCCACCCGCCAGGCCGGACGCCAGGCGTCGTCCCAGCAGCAGGCCACGTGGGTGGGGGAGTAGTCGGTGATGAATCTGGCCAGGAAGTCGAGCAGGCCCCGCACGGCGTTGACTTGGTGGCCGTCCTTGTCTCGCATCGAGTCCGGGAGACCGAAGAAAGCCCGGAAGTACAGGCTTGCGGAGTCAAGAAGTAGTGTGCGGCGGTCTTCCATGGGTCACGAGTGTGCCAGCATGGTCGCCATGGAGGACCTCGACACCCAGATTCTCAGCTTGCTGGCGCGGGACGGGCGCATGTCCTACACCGACATCGGCAAGGCCACCGGGCTGTCGACCTCGGCCGCGCAACAGCGCGTCCGCCGGCTGGAGCAGCGCGGCGTGATCACGGGCTACCGCGCGATCATCGACCCGGCGGCGCTCGGCAAGCTCCTGACGGCCTTCATCTCGGTGACCACGTCCGACCCGCTGGAGGACACCGACCTGCCCCCGCGCCTGGCCGAGCTGCCCGAAGTGACGGCCTGCTACTCGGTCGCCGGCCGCGCCTCCTACGTGGTCATCGCGCAGGTGGAGACCCCCGCCGATCTCGAGCGGGTGCTCACCGAGATCCGCGTACGCGGGCACGCCAACACCGAGACCCAGCTCGTCCTCAGCGTGCCCTTCGCGGACCGCCCGCTCGTCTGATCCCGCCTCAGGCCCCCGGCGCCAGACGGGCCAGGAGCGTCGCCTCGGCGATGCAGGCGCTGGTGAAGTCGGACAGGTCGAAGGACTCGTCGATGCCGTGCATGCGGGAGTCCGGGTCGACCACGCCGGTGACCAGCACCGCGGCGTTCGGGAACGCCTTCTGGAAGGCGCCCACGAGGGGGATCGAGCCGCCCTGGCCGACCTCGACGACGTCGGTGCCGAAGGCCTCGGAGTACGCCACCCGGGCCGCCTCCGCGACGTCGCCCGACAGCGTGACCAGGGACCCGTCCGCGGCCTCGGCGTGCCCGAACGTGACGCGGGCCCCGAAGGGGGCGTGGTCCAGCAGGTGCTGCTTGAGGGCGGCGAGCGCGGCGTCGGCGTCCTGGCTGGGGGCCAGCCGCATGCTCACCTTGGCGCGGGCGGACGGCGCGAGCGTGTTCGACGCGTCGGCCACGCGGGTGCAGTCGATCGCCAGCACGGTGACCGACGGACGCCCCCACAGGCGGTCGGCGGCCGGTCCGGTGCCGGTGAACCGGACGCCCTCCAGCAGGCCGGTCTCGGCGCGGAGGCGCTCCTCGGGGTACTCCAGGGCGAAGGGCTCCTCGGTCACCAGGCCCTGCACCGCGACGTTGCCGTCCGCGTCGTGCAGGGTGGCGAGCAGGCGCACCAGCGTGGTCAGGGCGTCCGGCGCGACGCCGCCGTACTGGCCCGAGTGCAGCGCGTGGTCCAGCGTGTCGACCTGGACCACGACGTCCGAGAGGCCGCGCAGCGCGGTCGTGAACGCGGGCGTCCCGACCTCCCAGTTGGCCGAGTCGCAGATGACGTAGACGTCGGCGGCGAGCAGGTCGGCGTGCTCGGCCATGATGGCCTCCAGGGTGGGGGAGCCGACCTCCTCCTCGCCCTCCACGAACAGGGTCACCCCGACCGGGGGCTTGCCGTCGAAGGCCCGCAGCGCGGCGAGGTGGACGGCGATGCCGGCCTTGTCGTCGACGACGCCGCGCCCGTAGAGGCGCCCGTCGCGGCGGGTGACCTGGAAGGGGTCGGAGGTCCACAGGGCGCGGTCGCCGGTGGGCTGCACGTCGTGGTGGGCGTACAGGCAGACGGTGGGCGCACCCTCGGGCGCGGGGAACCGGGCGATGACGGCGGGCTGGCCGCCCTCGGCGATGATGCGGACGTCGGGGCAGCCCAGGTCGCGGGCGTACTGCGCGACGGCCTCGGCGGTGGCCTGCACGTCGCCGTGGTGGTCGGGCAGCGAACTCACCGACGGGATCGCGACCAAGCGGGAGAGGTCCTCGAGGACGCCGGGGATCAGGGCCTTCACACGGTCACGCAGGTCGGTCATGGCTGAACCCTAGCCCGGTAGGCTGCGCGGGTGACATCGCAGGCCCGCCCGAAGCTGCCGTGGTGGGTGCTGGCGCCCATCGCGGGTGTGGGCGGCCTGCTGGCCACGGCGTCCTTCCAGCCTTTCAACGCGTGGCCGCTGGCGTTCGTGGCCGTCGCCCTGCTGGCGTGGGCCACGTCGCGCACGGGCGGGGTGCTCGCCGGCGCCGCCGTAGGCTGGACGTTCGGCCTCACCTTCATGTTCACCTCGCTCATCTGGCAGACCTCGATCATGGTGCTGTCCTACGCCGGGCTGTCGCTGGTGATGAGCCTCTTCCTGGCCGCCCTCGGCGCCGCCCTGCACCTGACCGGACGCCTGCGCTGGGCTCCCCTGTGGGGCGCGGGGGCGTGGACGCTGATGGAGTTCGTCACCTCGGTGTTCCCCTTCGACGGGTTCGCCTGGATGCGGCTGGGCTACACCCAACTCGACTCCTGGCTGGCCGGCTTCTACCCGCTCACCGGCGCGGCCTCGGTGACCTTCCTCGTGGCCCTGCTCGGGCACCTGCTCGCCCACGTCGTCTCGCGGCCCGGCGTGGCGCGCGCGGGCGCGCTGCTGGGCGTTGGGCTGGCGACGGTCGGCGTGGGCCTGGCCGGGCTCGCGTGGCTGCCGGACGCCCCGGACGAGGGCAGCGTCGACGTGGGCTGGGTGCAGCCCGGCGCCCCCGGCGGCGGCGTGTACGGGCTGGGCCCGGCTCGCACGGTGACGGCGAACTCACTGGCCGGCACGGAGGCCCTCATGGCCGACGTCGCGGCCGGCAGGTGGCCCCGGCCCGACTTCATCGCCTGGCCCGAGAACTCCACCGACCTGGACCCCCGTCAGGACGCCCCCACCAAACTCATGGTCCAGACGGCGGTGGACGCCGCCGGCCTGCCCATCCTCGTCGGGTCGATCTACACCGACGAGGCGCGCCAGGAGCGGCAGACCGTCGCCGTGTGGTGGGACGCCGCGGGCCCCGAACTCGTCTACGCCAAGCGCAACCTCGTGCCGTTCGGCGAATGGATCCCGTTCCGCGACTTCTTCCTGCCCTTGGTCCCGCAGCTGGCCTACGTCGGCCACCAGTCCGTGCCGGGCACCACGCCGGGGTCGTTCGAGGCGCCGCTGCCCGACGGCCGGACGGTGCAGGCGGGAGTGGCGATCTGCTACGAGGTCATCTACCCCGAGACCGTCTACGACGCCGCCCGCGAGGGTCAGTTGGTGATCGTCCAGTCGAGCAACGCCATGTACCAGGGCACGATCCAGATCGACCAGCAGTTCGCCGCCACCCGCGTGCGCGCCGCCGAGATGCGCCGCGAGGTGCTGGTGGTCACGACGTCCGGGATCTCCGGCCTCATCGGGCAGCGCGGCGAGGTGCTCGACCGCGCCCCCGACTCGGTCGGTGCCCACGGCGTCCACACCATGGCGCTGCGCTCGACCACCACGCCGGCGATGACCGCCGCCCGCTGGGTGGAGTACCTGCTGGCGGCTCAGGGGGCGGTCGGGGTGGTCCTCGGTCTCGTCGCCCGGCGTCGCCTTGGCCGAAGTGGGACACTGGAGGGTGTGCCGGCGTGTGCCGGCCCAGTGAGGAGTTGACCCGCATGGCCCAGCACTACGCCGATCTCGGGAAGATCCTGGTCATCATCCCGACCTACAACGAGATCGACAACGTGGACATGATCACCGGACGGCTGCGCGCCTCGGTGCCGGAGGCGCACATCCTCGTCGTGGACGACAACTCGCCCGACGGCACCGGCGACCGGGCCGACGAGCTGGCCGCGTCCGACGACCACGTCCACGTCCTGCATCGCGTCGGCAAGGAGGGCCTGGGCGCCGCCTACAAGGCAGGCTTCGCCTGGGCGCTCGAGCAGGGCTACGACGTGGTCGTCGAGTTCGACGCCGACGGCTCGCACCAGCCCGAGCAGTTGCCCCGCGTGCTGGAGGCGCTGCACGGAGCCGACATGGTCAAGGGTTCCCGCTGGGTGCCGGGAGGCTCGGTCGTGAACTGGCCCCTGCACCGCGAGCTGCTCAGCCGCGGCGGTTCGATCTACACCCGCCTCATGCTCGGCCTGCCGGTCAAGGACATCACCGGCGGCCTCAACGCCTTCCGCGCCGACACGCTGCGCGCCATCCTGGACGACCCGATCGATGGGCAGGGCTACGGCATCCAGCGCGACCTGACCTGGAACGCCCACAAGCGTGGCTACCGCATCGTCGAGGTGCCGATCGAGTTCATTGAGCGCACCGCTGGTGAGTCGAAGATGAGCGGGGACGTCGTCAAGGAGGCGATGATCCGCACCACCGAGCTCGGCCTCAGGCACCGGGGGGCACAGCTGAAGAAGGCCCTGACGCGCGGCAGCGGGCGCGCCCAGCACGCGGGGGAGAGCGCCGGGCGGTTCGTGGGCGCGGTGTCGCGCGCGGCGTCCGACGCGGTCCGCGACAGGCGCAAGGGAGGCTCCCGATGAGGAAGGCCACCTGGGTCCTGGTCGGCCTCGGCGTCCTCGCGGTCGCTGAGATCGCCCTGCTGGTGTGGGTCGCCGGCGAGATCGGCGTGGGGTGGACGCTGCTGGTCCTGCTCGCGCTGGCGGCGGTCGGGGGCTTCCTGCTGCGGCGGGAGGGCGGCAAGGCGTGGGCGTCCCTGCGCGAGGCGCGGGACGACCCGGACGCCGTGGGCCGCAAGGTTTCGGACGCCGCGCTGGTGCTCGTGGGGGGCCTGCTGCTGATGCTGCCGGGCTTCGTCACCGACGTGCTGGGCATCCTCTGCCTGGTGCCCGCCACGCGGCCGCTGGCCCGGCGGGGCATCCAGGCCGTGCTGAACGCAGCGACCCGCCGTTACCGCGACCAGGCCGACCTGCTCGAGACCAAGCTGCGCCCCGACACGGTCGTGCGTGGCGAGGCGGTCGAGGACGCGCAGCGGCGGCCCCGCCCCGACGACCCCACGGTCATCCGTGGGGAGGTCGAGCGGTAGCCGTCACGGCTCCTTGCGGATCTCCTCCAGGCGCTCGGCCAGGATGCCCTCCAGCTCCTCGATGGAGCGGCGCTCGCGCAGCATGTCCCAGTGGGTGCGCACGGGCTTGACCTCCTTGGCCTCAGGCTCGACGCCGTCGCTACGGCGTGCCACCTGGCCACAACGCGGACACTCCCACTCGGTGGGCAGCTCCGCCTCGGCGGCGAACGGGATGGAGAAGTGGTGCCCGTTGGGGCAGTCGAACGCGGTGTCCTGGCGCGGAGCCAGTTCGATACCTGCGGGGTCGGCGAGACTCTTGGAGCCCAGACCCTGACCCCTGAGTGCCTTGTCTGCCATGGCTTCCTCCCTTCGTTCCCTCAACGCTACCGGGCAGGGTCAATGTTCCCTCAGCCGACGGCGTGGTGGGCTGGGTCCTTGACCGGGATGAGCACCAGCAGGCCCGCGAGCAGGATCAGGACGATGCCGAGGATGCCCCAGTAGGCGGTGTTCGACTCGCCGGTGATCGTGGCGCCGAGCCCGACGGCGAGGCCGAACGCGGCGGGCGCAAGGAACGAGATCGCGCGCCCTGTGGTGGCGTACAGGCCGAAGATCTCGCCCGCCTTGCCCTCGGGGATCAGGCGGGCCAGGAACGACCGGGACGCCGACTGCGCCGGCCCGACGAAGGCGGTCATGGCCATGCCGAGGGTCCAGAAGATGACCTGGCCGCGGTCGTGCAGGAAGAACACGCCCAGGCCGAGCAGCACGAGCGCCACCAGCGAGATCAGGATGACCTTCTTGGGGCCGATCCGGTCGTCCAGAAAGCCGAACCCGATCGTGGAGACGCCGGCCAGGATGTTGGCCACGGCGCCGAAGATGATGACGTCCCCGGCGGAGAAGCCGAACGTCAGCGAGGCCAGCACCGCGCCGAACGCGAAAACGCCCGACAGCCCGTCACGGAACAGGGCGGAGGCGGCGAGGAAGAAGACCGTGTGAGGGCTGGAGCGCCACAGGTTCTGGATGGAGCGGCCCAGCAGGCGGTACGACTCCACGAGGCCGACCCGGTCGGGGGCCCGGTCGCGCTTGCGGTCCTTCAGGGCCAGGAACGTCGGGATGGTGAACAGAAGGATCCAGACGCCGCACACGATCATCGAGGCGCGGATGTCCATGCCGTCCGCGCTGGTCACGCCGAACAGGCCGACCTCGGGGGAGATGAACCCGAAGTAGAGCACCAGCAGCGCCACGATGCCGCCCAGGTAGCCCATACCCCAGCCGAAGCCCGACACGCGACCGACGTTGTCCTTGGTGGAGACCTCGTCGATCAGCGAGTAGTAGTTCACGTTGGCCAACTCGCCGACGATCGAGGCGACGCCGAGGATGCCGAGGCCCAACCACAGGTACTCCGGGGCTGGCCGCACGAAGAACAGGGCGGCCGCGAGCGCGGCGATCAACCAGGTCTGCCAACGGAGGTTGAACACGGTCCGACCGGTGCGGTCGGACCGCTGGCCTAGCACCGGCGCGATGAGCGCCACGATCAGCCCCGCGATGCCGGTGGAGAGTGCCAGCGCCTGGGCGGTGACGTTCTCGGGGCCGAAGGCCCTGCCCGTGATGTAGACGCTGAAGACGAAGGTGATGATGACGGTGTTGAGGGGCTGGGTTCCCCAGTCCCACATCGCCCACGACCAGACCTTGCGCCGGCTGCTGGGCGCGTTGCCGGCCAGGGCGGAGCCCTCAACGGGCAGCGAGTCGTGCGTCATGCGTGTCCTTCCCACAGGTCGCGCTCGACCAGGACGGCCTTGAGCGTGGCGAGGTCGTCGGAGACGAGGCCGTCGACGCCGAGCTCGATCAACCGCTCCATCTCCGGGCGGTCATTGATGGTCCACACGTGGACGACGGCGCCGCGGCGGTGCGCGGCCTCGATCATGCCGCGGGTCACCAGGGGCAGGCGCGTACGCGGTTCGTGGGTGGGCATCTGGAACGCCTGCCCTGCCAGCGGCCACCGGTCCCGGACGCCGGGGACCAGCCCGAACACACCCACCTCGACCGGCGACGCCGACGTCGCGACCCGACCGCCGGTCAGCCTGCGGAAGGCGGCGATGCTGGCGCGGTGGAAGCTGCCGACGCAGACCCGGTCGAGGGCCCCGTGCTGCTCGAGCGTCGCGACGAGCGGTTCGATGGCGCCGGGCGCCTTGAGGTCGATGTTGAACCGGGCCTGCGGCAGGGCGTCCAGCAACTCGGCGAGCGTCGGGATCGGCTCGCTGCCGCCGATGCGGGCGCGGGACACCTCCGCCCACGGCAGGTCGGCGAGGTGCCCTGAGGCGTCCGTCGCCCGGTCGAGGACCTTGTCGTGGAACGCGACCAGCGTGCCGTCGGAGGTGACGTGGACGTCGGTCTCGAGGTGGGTGAACCCGAACGCCCAGGCGGCCACGAAGCCGCGCAGGCTGTTCTCGACCTCGGCGGGGGCGTCCTCGGTGATGCCGCCGCGATGGGCGAGGGCGGTGAAGGGCGCAGTGAAGTACGCATACTCGTCCGCACCTCGCCCCCGCATGGGGGACACCTTAGGCATCTTGGGCCTCCGGTGGGTGAACGTCCGAGCCATGGGGGTGGCGTGGGTGCAGAATACTGACTCGTGACCACGATTCTGTCGATCCAGTCCTCCGTCGCCTACGGGCACGTGGGGAACTCCGCCGCGACCTTCCCCCTCATGCGCGTGGGCTGTGAGGTGTGGCCGGTGCTCACCGTGCACTTCAGCAACAACACGTCCTACCCCAGCAAGAAGGGGCCGCTCCTGCGGCCCGAGGACGTCCACGACGTCGTCGAGGGCATCGACGAGCTCGGTGTGCTGCCGCGGGTGGACGCCGTCCTGACCGGCTACCAGGGCGCGCCGGCGATGGGAGCGGAGATCCTCAAGGTGGTCGAGCTCGTCAAGGAGCGCAACCCCCAGGCGGTCTATTGCTGCGACCCGGTGATGGGCGACGTGGGCCGCGGCATGTACGTGCTGCCCGGCATCCCCGAGTTCGTCCGCGACAACGTGATCGCCGCCGCCGACATCCTCACCCCGAACCACTACGAGCTGAACTTCCTCACCGGACGCGAGGCCGCCACCCTCGACGAGGTGATCGAGGCCGCCCACGCGCTGCGCGAGGTCGGCCCGGACGTCGTCCTCGTCACCTCCGTCGTCACCGAGGAGGCCGCCCCCGACACCGTCACGATGGTCGCGGTGAACAGCGAGGGTGCCTGGTCGGTGACCACGCCGCTGCTGGGCCGGAACTTCACCGGCTCGGGCGACCTGACCTCGTCGATGTTCCTGGCCGCGCTGCTGGAGTCGGGCTCGGTGGCGGACGCCGTGGGCCGCACCGCCGACATCGTCTACTCGGTGCTGGAGAGAACCACGATGCTGGACCAGCGCGAGTTGGCGCTGGTGGCCGCCCAGGACGACCTCGTCGCCCCGCGCCACCACTTCGAGGTGGCTCGGGTGCGCTGACGCCCGTCAGTCGAAGAAGACCTGGATGTCGGCGCCGAGCTTGTTGAGGCGGTTGGCCAGGTCCTCGTAACCGCGGTTGATGACGTACACGTCGCGCAGCACGGTGATGCCGCGGGCGGCCATGGAGGCCAGCAGCAGGCAGACAGCCGGGCGCAGGGCCGGGGGGCAGATGAGCTCCTGGCTGCGCCAGCGCGTCGGGCCGTTCACCACGAGGCGGTGCGGGTCGAGCAGTTGGGTGTTGGCGCCCAGCTTGTTCAGCTCCAGCAGGTGGATCGCCCGGTTCTCGTACACCCAGTCGTGGATGAGGGTCCGGCCCTCGGCCTCGGCGGCGATCACCGCGAAGAAGGGCAGGTTGTCGATGTTGAGGCCCGGGAACGGCATCGGGTGGATCTTGTCGGCGGCCGCGTGCAGCTCGCTCGGATGGACGGTGATGTCGACGAGGCGGGTCTTGCCGTTGGCGGCGGAGTACTCGGGCGTGAGGTCGTACTTCAGGCCCATGTCGCCGAGGATTGCCAGCTCGATCTCGAGGAACTCGATCGGCGCACGGCGGATCGTCAGCTCCGACTTGGTGACGACGGCGGCGGTGATGAGGCTCATGGCCTCGATCGGGTCCTCCGAGGGAGCGACGCGCACGTCGGTGGAGATCTCTTCCAGGCCGGTGACGGTCAGCGTGGTCGAGCCGACGCCCTCGACCTGGACGCCGAGTGCCTGCAGGAAGAAGCAGACGTCCTGGACCATGTAGTTGGGGGACGCGTTGCGGATGACCGTGGTGCCCGGGTGGAGGGCGGCCGCCATCAGGACGTTCTCGGTGACGGTGTCGCCGCGCTCGGTCAGCGTGATGTGGCGGACGCCGTCGTGCCCCTCGCGGACGCTGGCGTGGTACCAGCCGTCGGTGGCCTGCACGTCGAGCCCGAAGGGGGCCAGGGCCTGCAGGTGCGGGGTCACGGTGCGGGTGCCGAGGTTGCAGCCGCCGGCGTAGGGGAGCTGGAACTCGGGAAGCAGGTGCAGCAGCGGGCCGAGGAACATGATGACCGAGCGCGTCCGGCGGGCGGCCTCGATGTCCATCGCGTCCAGGTCGAGCATCTCGGGGCGGACGAGCTCCAGCTCGGACTTGTCGTCCGACCAGGTCACCTTCACGCCGATCGAGGACAGCACCTCGAGGATGCGGTTGACCTCTTCGATCTGGGCGATGCCCTCCAGGACCGTCCGGCCTTTGTTGAGGAGCGAGGCGCACAGCAGCGCGACGGCGGCGTTCTTGGACGACCGGACGTCGATGCTGCCGGCCAGCTTCGTGGGGCCCTTGATGCGCAGGTGCATCGTGCGGGCGGTGGGGGTCAGGGCCGGGTCCTGCAGGGTCGCGGCGATGTTGGTCAGGCTGGCGAGGTCGAGCTCGCGGGCACCGGTCTCGATGGCGCGCAGATCGCTCGGTTCGAGGTGGAGTGCCTGGGCGACCTGTTCGGGTGACAGGCCTCGCTGCATGCGGGCGTCACGGATGAGTCGGCCGAGGCTCTCGGAACTGTTCTGCGTCACGACGCACGAGTCTAGCGCGGGCGGGCACGTTCCCCCGGGAGCCGTCGGCGGTAATAGAGTGGCCTCATGAGCTCTCACTACGACGTCGTTGTCCTCGGAGCCGGCCCGGGCGGTTACGTCGCCGCCATTCGCGCCGCCCAGCTGGGCAAGAAGGTTGCCATCATCGAGAAGGAGTACTGGGGCGGTGTCTGCCTCAACGTGGGCTGCATCCCCACGAAGTCGCTCCTGCGGAACGCCGAGCTGGCGCACATCGTGACCAAGGAGGCGAAGACCTTCGGCATCAACGGCGAGATCTCCGTCGACTACGGTGTCGCGTTCTCGCGCTCCCGCAAGGTGTCCGAGCGCATGGTGGGCGGCATCCACTACCTGATGAAGAAGAACAAGATCCAGGAGATCCACGGCTGGGGCACCTTCACCGGCCCGAAGGCGATCGAGGTCGCCGCCGAGGACGGCTCGACGCAGGAGGTGACGTTCGACCACGTCATCATCGCCGCCGGCGCCACCACCAAGCTGCTGCGCGGCACGCAGTGGAGCGAGAACGTCATCTCCTACAAGGAGCAGATCCTCGCCGAGAGCCTGCCCAAGTCGATCATCATCGGCGGCTCGGGCGCCATCGGCACCGAGTTCGCCTACGTGCTGAACTCCTACGGCGTCGACGTCACCATCGTCGAGTACCTCGACCGCATGGTCCCCAACGAGGACGCCGACGTGTCGGCCGAACTCGCCAAGGCCTACAAGAAGCTCGGCATCAAGGTGCTCACCGGCACCGCCGTCACCTCGGTCGAGGACACGGGCTCCGGCGTCCGCGTGACGGTCGAGCCCGCCAAGGGTGGCGAGGCCAAGGTGCTCGAGGCTGACAAGATGCTTCAGGCCATGGGCTTCGCCCCGCGTCTGGAGGGCTACGGGCTGGAGAACACCGGCGTGGCCACCGACCGCGGCGCGATCGTCATCGACGACTTCATGCGCACCAACGTCGAGAGCGTCTACGCGATCGGCGACTGCACCGGCAAGCTCATGCTGGCCCACACCGCCGAGGCCCAGGGCGTCGTCGCCGCCGAGACCATCGCGGGCGCCGAGACCATGCCGATCAACTACGACATGATCCCGCGCGCCACCTACTGCCAGCCGCAGGTCGCCTCGTTCGGTTACACCGAGGCGCAGGCCAAGGAGAAGGGCTTCGACGTCAAGGTCGGCAAGTTCCCGTTCTCGGCCAACGGCAAGGCGTGGGGCCTGGGCGACGCCACCGGCTTCGTCAAGGTCGTCACGGACGCCGAGCACGGCGAGATCGTCGGCGCCCACATGATCGGCCCGGACGTCACCGAGCTCCTGCCCGAGCTGGTCCTGGCCCAGATGTGGGACCTGACCGCGCACGAGGTCGGCCGCGCCGTCCACGCGCACCCGACGCTCTCGGAGGCCATCAAGGAGGCCGTCGAGGGTGCCGTCGGCCACATGATCAACTTCTAGGCCGTCACCACCAGACACGAGTCAGGGACGCCGCGCCGACTGGGCGCGGCGTCCCTGTTCGGCTGAGGCCACCCCGAACCGCGTTGTGACTCAGGCGCGCAGGGAACCCAGCGGGCCGATGTACTTCTCCGGGTTGACCGGGCGGCCCGATTCGTAGGTGATGAAGTGCAGGTGCGGCTTGGTCGACAGGCCCGTGGAGCCGACCCGCGCGATCAGCTGTCCCTGCTCAACGCGCTGGCCGGGGGAGACTGCGGCCGACTGAAGGTGCAGGTAGCCGGTGCCGACCCGCGGCGTCCCGGCGACGGTGCCGTGGTCGATCTTGATGGAGAGGCCGCTGGAGGCGCCCCGGCTGACCGTCGTGACCACGCCCGCCTCGGCGGCGAGGACCGGCTCGCCGGCCCGGTTGCCCAGGTCGATGCCGTTGTGCAGGTGCCACACGCGCAGGATGGGGTGGAAACGCTGGCCAAACGGGCTGGTCGGGCTGCCGAGCGTCCCGGTGGGCTGGAGCAGGGGAGTGCCGCTGATCCGCGCGGGCGGTGCCGGGGTCGGGGCGGGGGCGGTGGCGTTCGCCGGTGCGGCGCAAGCGTAGGAGGCGGCCACGTGGCCGCCCCGGTCCAGCTGGATCCAGGAGCCGGTGCGGCGGCCGGCGAAGACCGTGCCCTGCGTCAGGCGTCCGATCTCGGCCGAGCGGGTGGTGGCGGCGGCGCGGACGCGCACCCACGGCGTCCGGCACACCTGGTGCGTGGCGGCCGGACTGCTGGCGGCGGGGGCCGGCTGACCGCCGCCCAGGCACGTGTAGTAGGCGGCCACGTAGCGCCCGTCGGTGAGGCGGAACCAGCTGCCCTGGCGCTCGCCGGATACCGCGGTGCCGCGGGTGAGGCGTCCCAGCTCCGCGGACCCCGTGGAGGCGGACGCGCGCACGCGCACCCAGTCGTGGTTGCAGACCACACGGGTTTCAGCGGCGTGGGCCGCCGAGGGGGCAACGATGGCGATGCCGGCGACAGCCAGCAGGCTGGTCGCGAACGCTGAGAAGAGGCGGGCGTAGGTACGCACTGTGTCTGATCACTCCTGTGGCCGGACGTCGGATGAACGTTGGGCGGCCGAGGGGGTGCAGTGGCCTGTCAGCATGCTTCCGTCGGGAGACGCCGGCCAACTCTCAACCAGCGCCTGAGAGATCGCTGAAAATCTGCTGGTGAGCGGGTGTGGGCCCACAGTAGGTACGGGCGTGTCGGACGCCCGGGGGAGAGCACCCCCCGCCTAGCCTGCTGGTGTGGAGGAACCCCGTCAGTACCGGTGGCAGGTGCAGCCCCGGTTCTTCGTCATCCTGGGCCTGTTCATCGCCCTGTTGTTCGCCCTGTGGGGCGTCGGCAACCTGGTGGTGTCCGGCTTCCAGCAGCTGGCCCAGCCCAAGAAGCTGCAGTTGCCCAGGGGAGGGGAGACGATCTTCCCGGAGTACCGCCTGGTGGGCTACTCGGGCTACCCGGGAGCGGAAGCGCTCGGACGCCTCGGAACCGGCGACATCGACGAGCGCATGGCCGAAATCGAACAAGTGGGCGCTGACTACGTGCTGGACCGCAAGCTGATGCCCGTCATGGAGCTCATCGCGGTCACCGTGCACAGCCAGCCCGGCTCGGATGGCCTGTACCGTTCGCGGGTTAAGGACGAGGTCGTCCAGAGCTGGCTGGACACGGCGCGCGAGCACAAGGCGATGCTGCTGCTGAACATCCAGCCGGGGCGCGCCAAGTTCATCGACGAGGTGAAGCACCTGGAGAAGTGGCTGGTGCACCCGGACGTCGGCCTGGCGCTGGACCCGGAGTGGGCCGTGGGCCCGGACGAGGTGCCCGGCGAGAAGTACGGGCACTCATCGGGCGCCGAGCTCGACGAGGTCGCCACCTACGTCGAACAGCTCGTCGAGCGGCACAACCTGCCCGAGAAGGTGCTGCTGTACCACCAGCTGCACGCCAACATCATCGCCGACGAGGGCGACCTCATGCCGCACCCTGGCGTCGTGCTGATCAAGTCCGTCGACGGCATCGGGACGGCCATGGCCAAGGTCGGCACATGGAACAACATCCTCAAGACGACACCGGAGCACATCCACATGGGCTTCAAGTTGTTCTACGAGGAGGACGCCCGGCACGGCCCCCTCATGTCCGCCGACGAGGTGTTGGCGCTCGAACCGGAGCCGGAGTACATCCTCTATGAGTGACTTGTTCGATTATTCCCCCGCTGGCATGATGGCGGCATGTCCGCCGAAGACCCGCTCCGGACGCCGGTGCCACGTCAGGACGTCGACCGCCTCCTGAGCGCCGCACGGGCGGGGGAGCCCGGGGCGTCCAGCCTGGAGGGGCTGGCGGCCACCGCGCACCTCAGCCGGTTCCACCTGTCCCGGCTGCTGAAGGAGCACCTGGGCTTCCCGCTGCGCCAGTTCCTGGCGGCCGCACGGGTCGATCGCGGCATCGAGGTGCTGCTGGACGGCCATGACGTGACGCGGTCCCAGGTCGAGTCCGGCCACGAGTCGGCGTCCAGCTACACCCACGCGTTCGCCAGGCACACCGGCATGGCGCCCTCGCGTTACCGCCAGCAGATGCGGGCGCTGGCGTCCCACCTGGTGCGCCACATGAACGACGTCACGCCGCTGGTCGCCCTCAACCGTGATTACGGCGCTGACGAGCACCGACAGTCGCACGGGCTGACCATCCGCGTGACGGGAGCACAGCAGGGGAGTGCGCTGTTCGTTGCGCTGAACCCCACCCCGATCATCGTCGGACGCCCCACCATCGGCATCGCGCTGCTGGGTGGGGTGGAGGAGTACGAAGTCACGTCGATCCCCGACGGTACGTACTACGCCATGGTGGTCGAACTCCCGCGGGGCCAGGGCCTGCGCGGCTTCTTCCAGATGGATGCCAACCGGCGCCAGCTCGCCCGGACTCCGATCACGTTCCCGCTTGCCGCACCACAGTCGCTGGTCCTGGAGCTGCGCGACCTGCTCCCCACCGATCCACCGATCACGCCGAACATCCCGAAGCTCTTCCTCGACGGCGTCCGTGGCCGGGGCGGAGCCCAGGTGAGCAATCCGGGACAAGGGGACAGCAACTCAGGACAATCGAACACGGGGGAGCCGGGCTAGCGTCGTCCTCATCGGCATCACCCACGAGGAGAAGCACCATGAAGAACCTGTCCACCTACATCGCGTACCCCGGCACCACCCAGGAGGCCTTCGAGCACTACCGTGACGTTTTCGGCGGCGAATTGTCCATCGTCAAGTACGGCGACATGCCGCCCATGGAGGGCATGCCGTTCGAGCCCGATCCCGACGCCGTGGCCCACGCGACCCTGACCCTGCCCGGCGGCACCATCAGCGGCAGCGACCAGATGCCCGGCGAGACCTACGCGGTCAAGGACACCATCTACTCGCTGCTGTACGGCTTCGACGACGTCGAGGAGGCACGCGCGTGCCTCGCTACGCTCGTCGAGGCCGGCGGTGCGGTCAACATGTCCTTCGAGCTGGCCCCGTGGGGCGACCACTACGGCACGGTGTTCGACAAGTTCGGCGTGATGTGGGCCTTCACCGTCCCGGCCACCGAGGAGACGGGCAACTGACCCCAGACGCGCACCCCGCGGTTGTCCGATAATGCACATTATGACATTAGCCGGCGTGCGTGCTCGATGTCCTGGAGGAGCGGGCTGAGCGTTGTCGACCACTCCCCTGGCCTCCTCGTCTATCCCGAGACCGTGGCGCTGGCCCGAGTGCTGACCCGTGGGTCATTCCTGGATGTCGCCTGCGACCCCGACACCCCGGGCACACAGCGCCGGGCCTTGGTCGAGCGTGAGGTCTACCGCATCCTGCCCGATGCCGAGGACGCGGAAGCTTGGCGAGCCGTCGCGCGGGTGTGGACGATGGTCACAGACCTGTCGGACCTGATCCGCACTGCCCGCTTGGTGGGCATGATCCCCGAAGACGCGAAGTACAACGTGCTGCGCTACTCATGGCTCGCGCAGCCAGCGCAGGGGCTCGGAGGGCGTGCTGAAGCCCACCGAGAGGGCGGTGCCCGTTAGGAGCCGCTGGAGGGCCATGCCGCGCTCGTCGGTGCTCACGTGGAGGGTCACGTGCTGGAGGACCTCGGGGTCCTGCTCTGCACGTTCGATGAGGTAGGCACCAAGGACCAGCCCGGGGCGGATCAACCCCGTAGCCAGCCTTGGACCAGCGGCGATCAGCCAGATCGATGAGGGAATACACCACGCCGAAGTGGTCCGGGGGCGTGGTCGGGCGGGCCGACAGCGAGGCACTCAGCACTAGTCCGGGCAGCCGGATGATGGCATCGGGCTCTGGACCGCGTTGAGTGGGCGCGGCCACAAGCCCTGCACCAGAGCGTCCCTCATGGCCGTTGCGCGATCCTCACGGCCTTCGGGCGGCAGGCGGTCAGCCAAGACCTCGATCACCGGAGTACGGCCACGGTCGATGATCTCTTGCAGGCGCTGGCGCGCAGGCACCTCGTAGTCAGGAAGCGAGCGAGGGTCCCCGGCCTCGGCAAGGTCACGCCCTGTGGCCGAGAGACCGACCTAGACGACCTCGCCCTGGGGATGGCTGGTGGGCTCCACGGACGGGTCGACCACAAGGTAGACGAGCCATGCCAGGCCGTCTGCTTCCAGCGGCTGTAGATCGTCGGGGTCGAGCGTGGGCATGGGTTGGGTGCGCCGGCCTTCCGGTCTGGTGTCGGTCTCTGTCCCCGAGTCTGGGGCGGTTGCCAAGACTGTCAGTGGGTCCTGCTTGACTTCAGTATCGAACAGTTGTTCGTAAATGCCAAGACGCGCCGCGCATCTAGGCATCAACGACCGCGCCGGGCGCGAGCCTAAGATGGAGGACAGTCATGACCGCAATACCCCCGCTGGATTGGAAGCAGATGACCCTGGTTGAAGCGAGTACGCCCGCCGTACGCCGGAGCGCGGCAGCGTTACGCTACCCCGGTGCCAAGTGGTCGCTGGCCGGGAGGATCGCAGCGGAGTTCGGGCCGCACTATCACTACGTCGAACCGTACTTCGGCTCAGGGGCGGTCTTCTTTTCCAAGGCCCCCTCCCCCCATGAGGTCCTCAACGACCTAAACGGCCAGGTTGTCAACCTCTGGAAAGTTCTCCGGGACCAGACTGAGGACCTTTGCTGGGCGTTGGAGACCACCCCTTGGAGCCGGGACGAGTATGCGGTCTCCGATGTGACGACTGGTGATCCGCTGGAGGATGCGCGACGTTTCGTCGTGCGTGTCTGGCAAGCGCACGCCAGTGACCTGGCCAAGAAGACCGGCTGGAAGAACCGTGGTGTTCACCAGCGTGCGGGAGGGATGTCGCACCGCTGGCAGAAGGTGCCGGATCAACTTCGGACCCTGGCTTGGCGACTCTCGGACGCTGAGATCGAGAACCGGGACGCGCTCTCCGTGGTCCGGCGCTTCAACGCTCGGGACGTGCTGATCTACGCCGACCCTCCGTACCTGCACGAGACTCGAACGCAGAAGATGTACTCCGAAGAGGTGGAGGTGGAGCACCACGTCGAACTGCTGGGGGCTCTCGTCCAGCATCAAGGCCCCGTGGTCCTGAGCGGGTATGCGAACTCCCTCTATGACGAGTCGCTCGAAGGCTGGGAACGCATCGTGATGAAGGCACCCAAGGTCGAAAAGGGAGCCAGCCGCTCAGAGGTGCTGTGGGTCAAGCGGGGGTGAACCCACCCGGCCAAAGGTTAGGGAAGTATTCCTTGGCGCGAGCCGTGGGAAGGACGATGGGGGCTTCTTCCAGTGTGAAGCGTGAGGTGGCCCAGTCCGCCCAAGCCAGAGGGGGCCACCACTTCAACTGCCCGCCACTGTTCGGGTACCACTGCCACAGAAGGTGCTTCCTGCCGCCGATGTCGACGTGCCCATCCACACGGCTCTTGGTAGACGACCATTCGATGTCCCCGATGGGGTTGAAGCCATAGAGATCGAGCGGGTATGCCGACAACTGGAACTCGGTCCAGTTGCTGCTCCGACTCAGGACGGCGTACTTGCTCGCCTGAAGATCGAGTCCCAGCGCGTCGGCATCCGCCTGATGCCAAGAAGTCACGAGTTCGATGATGGCTGGTCCCGCCAACTGCGGCTCGGTGACCCAGTTGATCTGACGTTCCAGCAGGTGTGCTCGGAACTTCGCGGCTGCGTTGCTCAACTCCACGAAGGCAGCCTCTTGTGCTGTCGGGGCGAAGCGGGCCATCTTGCAGGAGACCCCGAAGCCAGGCCCAGGGGTTACTGTTCGGATCACGTCGAAGACACCCTTGTTCTCGGCTGCGGTGCCACCGATGACGCTGGCCAGCCCCCGCTCGAAGTCCCGGAAGCCCGGCATGGACCCGATCTTGGTCTGGTTCTGTCCAGAACTGTCACGGTACGTACTGAGCACCAGACGGAGTGCCTCCATTTCGTCTGGGTTCATGGCGCGATCACGGAAAGGCAACCAGGGCATGAGCCCATTAAACCAGCGTGGCGTGGCCTTCACTGCACGCGCGTGCCCGAACCGACGGCGAGCGGCCTGGGCCTCTTCCCTCGCGGCGGTCCAGACCACCGGCCTCCTATCTGGACGGGTTGAAGCGAGAATGTGGCGATGTCGTGCTTGCCCTGGGCGACGGTCTTGGTCGATCCTGCCGTTCTATCTCCCGTTGGTCCTCGTCGGCATCTTCATCGCCTGCTGGGTTCGGTGCGGGTCGTACACCTGTCTCCCTACGCTCGATAGCACCACTAGCGCAAGCACACCTCAGGAGGGACCGTCATGACCCAGCAGCACCCCAAGGACACCCTCCAGGCCCGAAAGGCCGACAAACAACTCGGTGACGACCTGGAAAAGGAGTTCGCCGCGCTGAGATGCGGATGACGTAAAGTCCGCCTCCGGCCCGATGTATGTGGAGATTCGCAAGGCTCTCTCGCTCGGCCAACCAGGGTCTACAGCGCGCTCATTCGCGGAAGACAAACTGGCCCCTCTCTTCCGAGCCGATATGGCCATCTACCAAGAGTTGCGTCGAGACATCTTCGAGACGTGAGTCCCGGGCCTCAGGCCGTGGGCACGTGGCAGAGCGACCTCTCCAGTGCCTCCCTGAACTCCACCCCCGGCAACTCCCGCCAGGTGTACCGCTGCCACCGCGAGGGGTGGCGAGGAGCGCCCCCAACCCACCAAGTCGGCAGGGACCGATCCTCGATCTGCTCGTCCAGCCAGCGAACCTGCTCCCGGTGATGAGCCCGGGCCTCACCGCTGGGCTCCTGGGTGCCGTACGCCAGGAGCACGCCGTCGCAGTCATCGAGGCCAGAGACAAGAGCGGAGCGGGCGTCCAGCCAGCCGTCTGGGCTCCTTCCGAGATCAGCGATGCCGCCACTACGGTAGGTCGGAAGCGCGAAGAGGTTGGCGAGGACGGCTTCCTCGAAGTCAAGGATCGTCGCAACCTGCTGGACGCGGGCCAGGGTGCGTTGACCACTGGTCTCGGCGGGCGGATTGCTCCCGATCACCAGCAACGTCCCGCGCTCAGCCACCCGGTAAGCCTACGCCAGAGTCTGCGTGCCCAAACGCGGAACTACATGGTTGTCATTAGCAGCAACTAGACTTCTCCTCAAGAGCACCGAAGCCCCGAACACTCCGGGGTGGAGCGCTCAGGGCCTGGTGTCTAGTTGGGGAACTAGGACTCCGACTCTAGTCGCTCCATGCGCAGTGCTTGCAAATGGGCCACGGCCCAGAACGGAGGCTGCCTCATGGCACGCACCGCGAGTAGGAGCGCCCGCACCGGGCGCTTCGTGAAGACTTCGACCGCACGTCGGAGCCCCCGGACCACCACGACCGAGCGGATCGGTCGGGGCACGTCCAACAAGACGACCGTCCACCGCTCCACCATCACCGGGCGGTTCGTCAGGGAGTCCACGGCCCAGCGCCACCCGAGCACGACGATCAGTCAGCGGGTGTGAGCCATGGCTAACTTCAAGATGACTCCCGGCTGTGAGAAGGAACTGGAGTAGGCTGTTCGGCCCGCTCTGAAGGACATCGCCTCTGACTACCAGAAGATGTTCGACTCCCTCCCCCGGCGCTACACGGGTCGGCCCGTCTCCGAGATCAAGCCCGTGCTGCGGCGCGAGTGGTCCCGGGTCTGTGGGTCGATCTCCGATCCCGAGTTGACCGAGTACGCGAATCGCATCAGCGAGGGCATCCGCATCCAGATGAGGGTCAAGTAGGTCAGGTGGGGTGCAGCTGCGAGGGGAAGCGTCCGCTGCACCCCACCCCTCACGGCGGTGCCCTAGGAGTGTCGGACCGCCTGCTAGAGCTGTTCGTGAGCCCGACGAGTCGGGCAAGCTCGGTCTGCCCGGCAACGCCATCGTCACCTTCGCGCTCGGCGCCGATATGGTCAGCGTCACCCGCGAGGCCATGTTCGCCACCTGCTGCATCCAGGCCCAGGTGTGCCACAACCGACCACTGCCCCTCAGGCGTCGCCACCCAGAACGCCTGTCTGGCGCGCGGCCTCGCCCCCACGAGCAAGGCCGACCGGCTGGTCAACTACGTGATGACGCTGCGGCGCGACCTCCTCAAGGTCTCCGAGGCGGCGGGTGTCCTGCACCCCGCGCTCCCGTCGGTGGACGACGTCTCCATCATGGACGGCGACCGCCGGCAGACGCCCCTGCGCGAGGTCTACGGCTACGAGGAGGGCTGGGGCGTGCCCGGCCCGGAGATTGCCGAGGAGATCCAGCGCATCATGTACCCAGCACGAGAGAAAGGGCGACGACGAGGCTGTCCAGGTCGAGCCCGTCCCGGTCGACGACAGCCCAACCAGGGCGTCGAGTAGCCCCATGACGCGAACGAGCCCCGCCGTCACCGGCGGGGCTCGTCGTGCTCGGGACGAGGCGATCAGAGCTCGTCGTGGCGCACCTCACGCTCGACCGACTGTCCACCCGGGCCGTGGCCCGGGGCGACTCCCCCGGTGCCCTGCACGTTGGTGCGCTCGGTGGTCACCGACGAGCGGGGACGGTTGGCGAACAGGCCGACGACGAGCCAGAGCAGGGCCGCCGCCATGAGGATCAGGCCGATCATCTTGGTGTCGACGCCCTGCAGCATGTCGGACATCGCGAAGTACAGGATGGCGCCGATGACGCCCAGGGCGATCGGGCCGCCGACGTTGACAACGCGCATGGTGTGGTCCTTCCGGGCCAGGGGTCCCGGTGACCCCCTATCCGTCCATACTAACCAGACGCCCATCCGTTGCCCGGGGCACGCTTTCGGCGAGTTGTGGCTTGTCAGGAGCCGGCCGGCTCACTTCTTCCGGTACAGGCGGGCGTGCTGGTAGACCGGCTCGCTGGTGACGTTGACGCCGAGGTTGCGGAAGATGCCCTCGTCCACCGTGCCGAGGATCGTCGTGGTGTGCACGTCGCAGCCCCGCAGGTGGTGCAGCTCGGCCCGCGCCCGTCGGGCGTTGTCGTCGGTGTTGGCGCTCATCGACAGCGCGATGAGCACCTCGTCGGTGTGCAGGCGCGGGTTGCGGCTGCCGAGGTGGTCGGTCTTGAGGGTCTGGATCGCCTCGATGGTCTCGGTCGCGAGCAGCTTCACCTCGGGGTCGATGCCCGCGAGCGCCTTGAGGGCGTCCAGCAGCATCGCCGAGCAGTTGCCCAGCAGCTCCGAGGTCTTGCCGGTCACGATCGTGCCGTCGGGCAGCTCGATGGCGGACGCCGGCGCCTTGGTCCGCCGCTCCAGATCGAGGGCGGGCAGCACGGTGGGCCGGTCCTCCTTCACGATGCCGAGCTGGCCCATCAGCAGCGCCACCCGGTCGGACTGGGTCGACTCGAGCTCATCGCGCTTCTCGTGCACCAGCGCCTTGAAGTAGCGCCTGATGACTTCCTGCTCGGACGCCTTGCGACACACCGCGTCGTCGCTGATGCACAGGCCGGCCATGTTCACGCCCATGTCGGTGGGCGAGGCGTACGGCGACTCCCCCAGCACGCGCTCGAACAGCGCCTTGAGCACGGGGAACACCTCGACGTCGCGGTTGTAGTTCACGACCTGTTCGCCGTAGGCGGCCAAGTGGAACGGGTCGATCATGTTCACGTCGTCGAGGTCGACCGTGGCGGCCTCGTAGGCGACGTTGACGGGGTGATCCAGCGGCAGGTTCCAGATCGGGAACGTCTCGAACTTCGCGTACCCCGACGCGATGCCGCGCTGATGGTCGTGGTAGACCTGCGACAGGCAGGTCGCCATCTTGCCGCTGCCCGGCCCGGGGGCGGTGATGACGACGACGTCGCGGCTGGTCTCGACGTACTCGTTGCGCCCGTAGCCCGACTCGCTCACGATGCCGACCACGTCGTGCGGGTAGCCCTTGATCGGGAAGTGCCGGAACACGCGGATGCCGAGCCGCTCCAGCTTGCGGCGGAACGCCTTGGCCGGGCGGTTGTCGTCCGACCAGTGCGTCATCACGACGCTGCCGACCAGGAAGCCGCGGCCGCGGAACTCGTCGATGAGGCGCAGGGTGTCGGCGTCGTACCCGATGCCGAGGTCGGCCCGCACCTTGTTGCGGGAAAG
Source organism: Propioniciclava sinopodophylli (assembly GCF_004324755.1). Lineage (GTDB taxonomy): Bacteria > Actinomycetota > Actinomycetes > Propionibacteriales > Propionibacteriaceae > Propioniciclava > Propioniciclava sinopodophylli. The sequence goes on along the minus strand of NZ_SDMQ01000005.1, from coordinate 61,820 downwards.
GTCCTCGGCGCTGATGACGATGACGATCTCGACGTCGTCGACGAGCGTGGAGAGCATCTCGATCTTGTTGTCGGGCGTGAACCCGGGCAGGACGCGGGAGGCGTGCATGTCGTCGAACAGCTTGCCGCCGAACTCGAGGTACAGCTTTCCGCCGAACTGCTCGCGCCTGGCCTCGATGTGTTCCGACTGGAGGGCCAGATACTTGTCCCGGTCGAACCCAACCTTGCGCATCTCTCCCCTGCCGTCGCCAACGCCGTGCAGCCTAATCCACGGGGGACACGAGCGTCAGGCCCGGGTGCCGTCGCGGACGGTCGCCGCTGAGCGCCGCCCGCGCCGATCGGGCCGCGCCCGGTCGAGTCACTGTTCGCCTGAGCCCACGCTCGCTACCGTGGTGCGGTGACCAACACGCCTGCGCCTCAGACCGACGACCCGACCGACGCCGAGGTCACCCCGGAGATCAGTTTCGACCAGCAGCGCTTCGCAGCGCGCCCGGCCCGCCTGCGGCCGCGCGCCCGGCGCAACCAGCCCAAGCCCGAGGATCTGTGGGCGCGCCCCTTCGAGGCCGACGGCCGCAACCGCGCCTACGTCGAGTGGCTGGTCGACCAGTCGATGCTCGCCGACGCGGTGACGCTGGGCCGCCAGCTGGCCGGCCACCACCTCATGTGGGCCAACGTGTACGCCTCCCCCGACCCGCGCGCCGCCGTCGAGCAGGCGTCCGTCTGGTACACCGCCTACCCACTGTCGCAGATGACCGCGCCGGGCCAGTCGTTCCTGGGGGCGCTCGGCTCCGAAGAGCTGTGGCAGGCGTTCGAGGAGATCGGCATCGAGGCCATCCACACCGGCCCGGTGAAACTGGCCGGCGGCATCTCGGGCTGGGAGCCCACGCCGTCGATCGACGGCCACTTCGACCGGGTCAGCATGGCCATCGACCCCCTGTTCGGCACCGAGCAGGAGTTCCGCGACATGTGCGAGAACGCCGCCGCGCACGGCGGCACGATCATCGACGACATCGTGCCCGGTCACACCGGCAAGGGGGCCGACTTCCGCCTCGCCGAGCTCAACTACCAGGACTACCCCGGCATCTACCACATGGTCGACATCCCGAGGGACGCCTGGCACCTGCTGCCCGACGTGCCCGAGGGGGCGGACGCCGTCAACCTCTCCCCCGAAGCTGAGCGGGCGCTCGCCGAGGAGGGGTACATCATCGGCGCCCTCCAGCGGGTCATCTTCTACGAGCCCGGCGTCAAGGAGACCAACTGGTCGGCCACCCCGCCCATCCGCGACCACCAGGGCGTCGAGCGGCGCTGGGTGTACCTGCACTACTTCAAGGAGGGCCAGCCGTCGATCAACTGGCTCGACCCGACGTTCGCCGGCATGCGCCTGGTCATGGGCGACGCCCTCCACTCGCTGCTCGACCTCGGCTCGGGCGGCCTGCGCCTGGACGCCAACGGCTTCCTCGGCGTGGAGAAGTCCCTGGACCTCGCCCCGGCCTGGTCGGAGGGCCACCCCGTGTCGCAGGCTGCCAACCAGCTCATCGGCTCGATGGTGCGCAAGGTCGGCGGGTTCACCTTCCAGGAGCTCAACCTCACGATCGACGACATCCGCAACACGGGCTCGGTGGGCCCCGACCTCAGCTACGACTTCGTCACCCGGCCGGCCTACCAGGTCGCCCTGGCGACCGGCGACACCGAGTTCCTGCGGCTCACGCTGCGTGAGGCGATCGCGCTGGGCGTCGACCAGGCCTCGCTCGTGCACGCCCTGCAGAACCACGACGAGCTCACCTACGAACTGGTGCACTTCGCCACCCGGCACGCGAACGACACCTACAGCCTGGGCGGCGAGCAGGTCACCGGGTCGGTGCTGGCCGAGACCATCCGCCAGACGATGCGCGACCGGCTCACCGGAGACGCGGGGCCGTACAACGCGCCCTTCGTCCAGAACGGCATCGCCTGCACCACGGCGTCCGTCATCACCGCGACCCTCGGCATCACCGACCTGGACGAGATCACCCTGGCCGACACCCGGCGCATCAGGGACGCCCACCTGCTGCTCTGCATGTACAACGCGTTCCAGCCGGGCGTGTTCGCGCTGTCGGGCTGGGACCTGGTCGGCGCGCTGCCGCTGGATCGTTCGCAGGTCAAGGGCCTCATCAAGGACGGCGACACCCGCTGGATCGAGCGTGGCGCCTACGACCTGATGGATGCGGCGCCCGAGGCGGCCAAGTCGGCGTCAGGCATGCCGCGCGCGACCGCCCTGTACGGCTCGCTCCCCCAGCAGCTCGGCGACCCCGACTCGTTCGCCCGGCGGCTGTCGCGCATCCTCGAGGTGCGCAAGCGCTCCAAGTTGGCCACCGGAGAGCTGGTGGACGTCCCGGAGGTGCCGTTCCGCAGCATGCTGGTGCTCGTCAACCGCCTCGTGGACGGGACGACGCAGGTCACGGTCCTCAACTTCGCCGACGAGGAGCTGTCCGCGCGCGTGCAGAGCGAGCACATCCCCACCGGACGCGTGGTCGACCTCTCCACGCTCCAGAACGTGGGCGTGGTGGACGACCTGGGCGGCTTCACCGTCGACATCGGGCCCTTCGGCGGGCTCGCGCTCGTCATCCGCGAGCAGGAGGACGGGGGCGAGGAGTAACACGGCTGGAACGAGCCGTGCGTGGGGATCGTGGGTCGCGACCCCTAGGGTGGACGCGTGACGATCCGGGTTGCCCTGCACCATGCCACCGAGTACACCTTCGACCGTGAGGTGGCGATCCACCCCCACACGGTGAGGCTGCGCCCTGCCCCCCACACGCGAACGCCCATCAACGCGTACTCCCTGACGGTCTCTCCCGCCAACCACTTCATCAACTGGCAGCAGGACCCGTTCGGCAACCACGTCGCTCGCCTCGTCTTCCCCGAGCCGGCCGACCACCTGTCGATCGCCGTCGACCTGGTCGCGGACATGACCGTCATCAACCCCTTCGACTTCTTCGTCGAGGAGTACGCCGAGACCTTCCCGTTCACCTACCCGCCCGACCTCGCCGCCGACCTGACCCCGTACCTGGCCGAAGTCGCCTCGGACGCCGTGGACGACTGGATCGAGCGCCGCATCACCCCGCTGGGCGTCACCGACGGCGACACCCGCATCGTGGACTTCCTCGTCGCGGTCAACCAGGCCGTGCAGGCCGACATCGCCTACAGCGTCCGCATGGAGCCTGGCGTCCAGACCCCCGACCAGACGCTGGCCGCGGCCCTCGGGTCGTGCCGCGACAGCGCGTGGCTGCTCGTCGCCGCCCTGCGCCGCTTCGGGCTGGCCGCGCGGTTCGTGTCGGGCTACCTCGTCCAGCTCGCCGCCGACCGCGAGCCCGTCGACGGCCCCGCCGGCCCCGTGGCCGACTTCACCGACCTCCACGCGTGGGCCGAGGTCTACGTGCCCGGCGCGGGCTGGATCGGCCTGGACGCCACCAGCGGCCTGCTGGCCGGAGAGGGCCACATCCCGCTCTCGGCGACGCCCAACCCAGCCAACTCCGCGCCGATCACCGGCGCGACCGGCATCACCGACGTCTCCTTCCACTTCGAGAACGTCGTGCGCCGCGTCCACGAGGACGTGCGCGTCACCAAGCCCTACACCGACGACCAGTGGGGCCGGGTCATGGAGCTGGGCGCCTGGGTCGACCAGCGCCTCGTGGACGCCGACGTGCGGCTCACCATGGGGGGCGAGCCGACGTTCGTCTCCGCCGGCGACACCAGCGCACCGGAGTGGGAGACCGCCGCCGACGGCGAGGAGAAGCGCAAGCTGGCCGCCCTGCTGGCCGCGAAGCTGCGCGACCGGTGGGCCCCGCAGGGCCTCACCCAGCACGGCCAGGGCAAGTGGTACCCCGGTGAGCCGCTGCCCCGCTGGCAGATGGCGCTGGCCTGGCGCACCGACGGCGAGGCGCTGTGGCGCGACCAGTCCCTGCTCGCCGACCCGTGGTCGCCCGCACCCGACCGCGCCCCCGAGGAGCGCGGTGCCCTGCTGGAGCGGTTCGCCCGCGAGCTCGCCGACCGCCTCGGCGTGGCCGACGACCTCGTCCTGCCGGCCTTCGAGGACCCGTTCGACGCCGCCCTGGCCGAGGCCCGGCGTCCCTACGGCGAGCGTCCCGAGCTGGACCTTGACCCCGACTCCGACGAGGTCGCAACCGAGGCAGGGCGCGCCGCCCTGGTCGACCGGCTGGATGCCACCGCCGGACGCCCCGCCGGGTGGGTCGTGCCCCTGTTCGTCGACCCGGAGCACGGCGGGTGGGCCACCACGCGCTGGCGCCCACGACGCCGCCACCTGTTCCTGACCCCGGGTGAGTCGCCGCTGGGCCTGCGCCTCCCGCTGGCGTCCATCGCGTGGGGCGAGCAGCCCGACATCACCCACAACGAGGACCCGGAGCGTCGGCTCCCCTACGGCAACCCCGACGCCCGTGCGCCCCGCGCCCGCGAGCTGCCGGTCGAGGAGGCGCCCCGCACCGCGCTGGCCCTGGAGGAGCGCGAGGGCCACCTGCGCGTGTTCCTCCCGCCGCTGGATGCGCTCGACGATGCCGTCCGCCTGCTGGCCACCGTCGAGGGCACGGCGTCCGACCTCGGCACGCCCGTCGTGCTGGAGGGCTACCCGCTGCCGTTCGACCCGCGCCTGAGGACGATCACGGTCACGCCCGACCCGGGCGTCATCGAGGTCAACGTCCACCCGACCGACAACTGGGCCGACCAGGTCGAGCTCACCGAGACCCTGTACGCGGACGCCCGCGCCGTGGGGCTCTCGACGGAGAAGTTCGACCTCGACGGCACCCACACCGGCACCGGCGGCGGCAACCACATCACCCTCGGTGGCCCCACCCCGTGGGATTCGCCGCTGCTGCGGCGTCCCGACCTGCTGCGCTCGCTCATCACGTACTGGCAGAACCACCCGTCGCTCTCCTACGTGTTCAGCGGCCGGTTCATCGGGCCCACCAGCCAGGCCCCCCGCGTCGACGAGGCGCGCCACGAGTACCTCTACGAGCTCGACATCGCCTTCGCCGAACTGACGGCCATGGCGTCCGACCCGACGATCGAGCACGACGTGCGGGCAGCGATCCGCGCCGAACGCGAGCTGTGGGCCCAACCCTACGAGGAGCGCATCGAGCGCCAGCGCCGCTCGCAGGTGTGGCTGACCGACCGGCTGCTGCGGCACCTCCTCACCGACGTCACCGGCAACACGCACCGAGCCGAGTTCTGCATCGACAAGCTGTACAACCCCGACCGCGGCGCAGCCGGGCGCCTCGGGCTGCTCGAGATGCGCGGCTTCGAGATGCCGCCACACGAGCGGATGGCGCTGGTACAGCAGCTGCTCGTGCGCGCGCTGGTGCTGCGGTTCTGGGAGACGCCCTACACCGCGCCACTCGTGCGCTGGGGCACCCGCCTGCACGACCGCTTCCTGCTGCCGAGCTTCGCGGCCGCCGACCTCCGCTCGGTGGTGGAGGATCTCAACGCCCGCCTCGACGGCCCGGCGTTCGACATCGCCTGGCTGGAGGCGTTCCTCGAGTTCCGGTTCCCGCGCCTGGGCGAGGTCGACGTCGACGGCGTCCACCTGGAACTGCGCGGCGCGCTCGAGCCGTGGCACGTGCTCGGTGAGGAGGTCACCCAGCAGGGCACCTCGCGCTTCGTGGACTCCTCGGTCGAGCGCGTGCAGGTGGCGGCGACCGGGCTGGTGCCGGGACGCCACGTGGTGACGTGCAACGGGGTGCCGGTACCGATGGTGAAGGCGGGTTCGACCGGCGGCTTCACGACGGTGTCGGACGCCGGCGCGCTGGTCGGCGGCGTCCGCTTCCGGGCCTGGGCGCCACCCTCGGCACTGCACCCGAGCATCGGCGTGCACTCCCCCCTCGACTTCGACCTCGTCGACACGTGGAACGACCAGTCGCTGGGCGGGTTCACCTACCACATCGTCCACCCGGGAGGACGCTCGTACGAGGACTACCCGGTCAACGCGGCGGCCGCCGAGACCCGCCGGGCGAGCCGGTTCGTGCCCAACCGGACGAGCGGCCGCGTGGACCGGTCGGGGTGGCCCACGGCCATGCCGCTGCTGTCCACCCAGCCGGACGAGTACCCGGTGACGCTCGACCTGCGTCGACACGACCGCGGCCACGCCTGACCCCGGAGGTGACATGACCGCCGAAACGGTGGAGGACGCCAGCCCCCTGGCCGGCGCGTACGCCGAGCGCCTCGTCGCGCCCAACCCCGCCCTGCCGCTGGGTACCCCCCGCGGGCTGGACGAGTTCGTCGCCCACGGGCAGGTCCGCCCTTCCGCGGCGCTGCTGGAGGAGGCGCTGACGCGGTTCGGCACCATCGGCCTCCAGGCCCGCCGCCGCACCGTCGAGCGGCTGCTCGCCGACGACGGCGTCACCTACGGGGCCGCAGGCGACCCCGCCGGCACGCGCGCCTGGCAGCTCGACCCGCTGCCGCTCGTGCTGGACGCCGACGAATGGGCGTCCCTCGAACGCGGCCTCCACCAGCGCGCCCGCCTGCTGGACGCGGTGTTCCGTGACCTGATCGGCGAGCGTCGGCTGCTCACCAGCCGGATCCTGCCGGCCGAGGTGGTCGCCGCCCACCCGGGCTTCCTCCCGACCGCCCACGGCATCAACCCCCCGCAATCGCGCGCCATCCCGATGACCGCGACCGACCTGGCCCGCTCCCCCGAGGGCTGGACGGTCGTCTCTGACCGCACCCAGGCCCCCTCCGGCGCCGGGTACGCCATGGCGAACCGCCGCATCATCGCGCGCGCCATGGAGGGCATCCACCGCCGCGCCAACCTGCGCCGCCTGCGCGGCTGGTTCGACCTCGTGCAGGTCAGCCTGATGGACGCCGCCCCCGAGGGGGTGAAGGACGTCCCCCGCGTCGTCCTGCTCACACCCGGCCCGGGCAGCGAGACCGCCTTCGACCAGGGCATGCTCTCGACCCTGCTGGGCCACCCGCTCGCCCAGTCCGACGACCTCGTCATACGCGGCGGGCGCCTCTGGCTGCGCACGATGGGCCGACTCGAGGCCGTCGACGTGGTCCTGCGCCGCGTGGACGCCAACTGGTGCGACTCCCTCGACCTGCTGTCCTCCTCGCGGCTCGGGGTGCCCGGCCTGGTCGCCGCCGCCCGCCGCGGCACAGTGGCAGTCGTCAACCCGCTGCGCGCCGCCGTGCTGGAGAACCCGGGACTGCTGCCGTTCCAGGACGCCATCGCCCGCGAGCTGCTCGGCGAGGAGCTCCTGCTGCCGGTGCCCGCCACGTGGTGGTGCGGAGACCCCGTGGCCCGCCGACACGTGCTCGCCAACCTCGGCCGCCTGATCATCAAGCCCCTGGCCCGCAGCCGCGGCGAGGGTCACGTGCTCGGCTGGCAGCAGTCCACCGACCAACTGGCGGTGCTGGCCGACCGCATCACCGCCGACCCCTGGGGCTGGGTCGCCCAGGAGCCGGTCACCACCTCGACCGCCCCCCTGGTCACCACGCACGGGCTCCAGCCCCGCAATGTGGTGCTGCGGACCTTCGGCGTGGCGGTCGGCGAGACCTACCACTTCCTGCCCGGCGGACTCGCACGCATCGCGTCCGCCCCCGACGCGTTCAGCGTCACCAACGCGTCCGGGGCCGGATCGAAGGACGTCTGGGTGCTGGACTCCGACGACGCCGCCCCCGCGCGCGTCGACCTCGCGGCCTTGGCGCGGGCGCGGGCGATCCCGGCCGAGCCGCGCCTGCCCGGCCTCACGCCGCGCACCGCCAGCAACCTCTTCTGGCTGGGGCGCTACGCCGAGCGCGCGGAGGTGGCCGCCCGGCTGCTCATGGTCGCTGACAACCTCGTCGAGGACCACCACAACCGCACCGGCACACCCGGCCACGCCGCCATGCGCGCCCTGCTGGAGGCGATCAGCGCCGTCACCAGCGCGAGCCCGGGGTTCACCGGGCCGGACGCCGAGGAGCGGCTCGCCGAACCGCTGCCCGTGCTCGAGCAACTGCTCGTCGACGCGCGGATCACCGGCGGCGTCGCGCACGCGGTGGCGCGGGCGACCGCCACGGCCCTCCAGGTGCGCGAAGTGCTGTCGCTGAGCACGCCGAGCGTGCTGAGCCGCCTGCAGCGCGTGCTGGCTGAGGCGCGCGAGGAGGAGTCGATCCCGGTGCAGCTGACCAGCGAGGGGATCCTCGACTCGCTGCTGGCGCTGGCCGGTCTGACAGCCGAGAGCCTCGTCCGCGACGCCACGTGGGCGTTCCTGGACGCCGGACGCCGGATGGAACGAGCGCAATCGACCGTCCGGATCGTGCGCAACACGATCGCACTCACCCGATCGCCGGTCGTGGAGGGGCAGGTCGTGGAAGCCGTCCTGCGGGTGGGCGACAGCCTCATCACCCACCGCCGCCGGCAGGCCGCGGGCGTCGGTCCGGCCCAACCCGTCGGCTCGGCGCTGGACATCCTGCTGCTCGACAGCAGCAACCCCCGCTCACTCGCGTTCCAGCTCGACCGGATCGCCGAAGCCCTCACCCATGCGCCAGACCAGCGGCTGGCCGACCGGCTGCACGCACTGCGCCGCCGGGTCCGCGACCTGAACCTGACCACGCTCATCGCCGGCGAGCGCCTCGACCTGGTCGACGAGCTCATCGCCCTGGAGGCCGAGCTGCGCTCCTTCTCCGACGCGCTGGAGGACACCCACTTCTCCACCCAGGCGCCGCAGAGCAGCTTCGCGGTCGCCGAGTTGGACGGGGGCGTCCGATGACACCCCAGGCCGCCCACCACCTCGCACCCCGCCGCTACGAGGTGCGCCACGTGACTGCCTACACCTACGAGGACGACGTGACGGCCTCGTACGGTCGCGCCTGCCTGCGCCCGCGGGAGACGCCGTCGCAGCGCGTGCTGGAGCACACGATCGAGGTCACGCCGACGCCAGACGTGCTGGACGAGCACGTCGACGTGTTCGGCAACTACAGCCACTACCTCGAGATCGGCACCGCCCACCGCGCCCTGACCGTGACCAAGCGCAGCGTCGTCGAGGTGGCCTACCCCGCCGTCGACGTGGACGCCCTCAACCGCTGGACGGTCGCTGAGGCCGCCGCGGCCCTGCCCGAGGACCCGCACGTCGACCCGCTGGAGCGGGCGATGCTGCTGATGCCCTCCGAACTGGTCGACCTCGGGCCCGAGGTGGCCGACTTCGCGCGGACGCTGGCGTGGCCGGACCGCCCTCTGGGGGACGCCATCGTGGCCGTCACGCGCGACATCTACCGCGACTTCGCCTACACCAAGGGCGCGACCACGACGAAGACGACCCTGCCCGAGTTGCTCGCCTCGCGGGCCGGCGTGTGCCAGGACTTCGCCCACCTCGCCGTCGGGGTGTTCCGCTCGGTCGGCCTGCCCGCCCGGTACGTGAGCGGCTACATCGAGACCGTGCCGCCGCCCGGGCAGCCGAAGCTCGCCGGGTCGGACGCCACGCACGCGTGGGCGGCGGTGCTCGTCCCGGGTGGCGCCTGGGTCGACCTCGACCCGACGAACGACCACCTTGCAGACAGCCGCTACATCATGACGGCCTGGGGCCGCGACTTCCGCGACGTGAGCCCGCTCAAGGGCGTCATCTTCACCGAGGGCGCGTCCAGTTCTCTCACGGTGGGCGTGGACGTGATCCGACTGGAGGACCAGCCATGAGCCACGACCCGCACTCCCCCTGGAACCGGCCCGATGACCCCGACAGCGAACGCACCATCGCCTTCGAGGTGCCCGACACCTCCCCGGACGCCGAGCGAACCCTGGCCTTCGACCCGGTCGACCCGACGCCGGAGTCGGAGCGGACGCGGGTGATCCCCACGATCCCGCCGCCGGTTCACCAGGCCAGTGAGCCGCGCGTCGGGCCGGTGCGCGTCCCGCCGCCGGTGGCCGCGGCCGACCCCGGCCCCACGGACCCGCGCGGGACGGTGGACTGGGCCCTGCAGGTCTCCCGGCTGAACAACCGCCCCTCCACCGACGTCGGCCTGCTGGTGCTGCGGCTGCTGTCTTTGCCACTGGTGCTCCACGGCGCGGCGAACGCGATGAACTTCGTCGGGCTCGTGGACGCCCTGCACGCGCACCCGTGGGGTGCGCTGGCACCCGAGTTGTTCGGCGGGCTCGTGGTGGCCGGCCAGTTGGGACTCCCGGTGCTGCTGGCGGTCGGCTTCGGGACGCGCCTGGCCGCCTTGGCGCAGGCGCTGGTCATGGCCGGTGTCTGGGTGCTGGCGGTGCTGCCCGACGGGCCCCTGCTGGATCCGCAGGCCCGCACGCTGGCGTCCGAGGTGCCGTTGGCCTACGCGGCGCTCGCCCTGCCCCTGCTGTTCACCGGCCCGGGCCGGGTGTCGCTGGACCACGCCGTCACGGCGTCCAGCCGGGAGCGCCGCGTCGAGAAGCGCGTCACCAAGCGCCTCTCCCGCTGACCCCACCCCGCCGACAGCCCCGGTCTTCTGCGCCGACAGCCCCGGCCTTCTGCGCCGACAGCCCCGGCCTTCTGCGCCGACAGCCCCGGTCTTCTGCGCCGACAGCCCCTCCCGGGGGCTCTCGGCAGACAAACCCCGGGCTCTCGGCGGACGAACCCGGGGCTCTCGGCGCGGCGGATGGGGCGGGAATGACCGGGCGGGAACAGGCGTTGAGGGGGTGTCGCAGAAGCCCGACGAGGAGGACCGCCATGCTCGACCCGACCAGCCTGTTCCAGTGGGAGCCCCACGTGGATCAGCGCACCCTGCGCGCGGACACCCTCATCGTCACCCTCGGCAGCTACGTCGACGCCGGGCACTCGCAGCGCCTCGTGGACGGCCAGTTGCTGGAGCACCTGCCCAACCGGGTGATCGGCCGCTTCGACACCGACCAGGTGATCGACTACGCCGGCCGACGCCCGACGATCCACTTCGACCGGGACCACTTCGCGCGCTACGACAAGCCAGAGATCAAGCTGCACCTGCTCACAGACCGTGACGGCAAGGACTTCCTCCTGCTCAACGGGCCGGAGCCGTCCCTGCAGTGGGAGCGGATGGCCGAGGGCGTCCGCCACGTCATCGAGCAGCTGGACGTCCAGCGCACCCACCTCGTGCAGTCGATGCCCGCGCCCGCCCCGCACACCCGCCCCGTGGCGGTGACGCGCTTCGCGTCCGACCCCGACCTGGTCGCCGACGAGGCCCCCATGCTCGGCACCTTCCAGCTCAGCGCGTCCTTCACCGGCCTCCTCACCCTGCGCCTGGGCGAGGCCGGCCACGATGTGCTCGGCCTGGTCGCGCACGTGCCGCACTACATCGCCGAGAACGACTACCCGGCCGCCGCGGCCGCCCTCCTCACCACGCTGCGGGAGACCGCATCGCTGGCCCTCCCCCTCGAGGGCTTCGACCTCGCCTCCGGGATCGTCCGCGCCCAGGTCGACAACCAGATCGCCGGGAGCGAGGAACTCACCGAGATGGTGGCCGCCCTGGAACGCGGGTACGACCACTACGTCTCCGAGCGCGAGGTCCGCAACGCCGAGACCGCCCAGCTGCCGTCGGCCGACGAGATCGGCGAGCAGTTCGAGCAGTTCCTGGCCGACCTGGGCGCCACCCCCGCGGACGAGCCCGACAACCCTGACGCCGACCAGCACACCGACGACCCAGACGCCGACCAGGTTCCCTGACCGGGACGGATTCTGGTCACCCCAACTAACCGGGGTAGCCTCGCGGTCATGCAGCTCGGCATCGACCTCGGAACGACCCGCACCATCGTCGCCCTCGTTGACCGGGGCAACTACCCCGTCGTCAGCTTCACCGACGCCGACGGCGACACGGTGGACCACTTCCCCTCCGTCGTCGCCCGCCGCGGCGACGGGCTCGTCTACGGCTTCGAGGCCGAGCGCGCCGCGGCCGAGGGAGCCCTGCTCGTCCGCTCGTTCAAGCGTGAGCTCGCCTCCGGCAGCATCGCCGGCGGCACCACGATCGACGTTGACGGACTCCAGGTCCGCCTCGTCGATCTCGTGAGCGGCTTCCTCGCCGCCCTCGCGGACGCCCTGCGCACCGCGTCCAACGTCGCCACCCTCCTGGCCGACGGCGAACCCCTCGAGGCCGTCGTCGCCGTGCCCGCCCACGCCCACTCGGCCCAACGCTTCCTTACGCTGGAAGCCTTCCGGGCCGCGGGGTTCTCCGTGCTGGGCCTACTCAATGAGCCGTCGGCAGCCGGCTTCGAGTTCACCCACCGTCAGCCGCGCAGCGTGAACAGCCGCCGCACCCGCGTGGTCGTCTACGACCTCGGCGGCGGCACGTTCGACGCCTCGTTGGTCCGCGTCGACGACCTGACCCACGAAGTGCTCGACTCCGTCGGCGTCAACCGCCTCGGCGGCGACGATTTCGATGAGGTACTGGCCGCCTGCGCGCGCGCCGAGGTCGGTTCCCGCGTCGAGCTGACCGGACGCGAGCGCGCCGCCCTGCTGGACGAGTGCCGCGTCGCCAAGGAGAACCTCTCCCCGCAGTCCAAGCGCATCGCGCTGGAGGTCGGCCACGCCCCCGTCGTCGTCGGCGTGGACGCCTTCTACGCCGCCGCCACCCCGCTCGTCGAGGCGACGCTGACCGCGCTCGAGCCGCTGCTCGACGGGCTCGACGACGGCCAGCTCACGGCCGCCGAGGTGGCCGGCGTCTACCTCGTCGGCGGGGCGTCGGGCCTGCCGCTGGTGGCGCGCGTGCTGCGCGAGCGTTTCGGACGCCGCGTCCACCGCTCCCCCTACCCCGCGGCGTCCACGGCCATCGGTCTCGCGATCGCCGCCGACAGAACGTCGGGGTTCCACCTGACCGACCGGCTCTCGCGCGGCTTCGGCGTGTTCCGCGAGTGGGACGCCGGCGCGCAGCTCGCCTTCGACGCCATCCTCGACCGCGACCAGCGCACCAGCCCGGACGCCGACGTGGTGGTCACCCGCCGCTACCGCCCGGTGCACAACGTGGGCGCGTTCCGCTTCGTCGAGTACTCCCGGTTGGGCGCGACCGGCTAGCCCACCGGCGACGTCGTCCCCTTCGGCGAGGTGCTGTTCCCCTACGACCGCGCGTTGCGCGACGGCCGCGACCTGGGGGGCGTCCCGGTGGAGCGCGTCGGCGAGGGCCCGTTGGTCGAGGAGAGCTACACGATCGACCGGCACGGCATCGTGACCGCGCGCATCACCGACCTCGAGGACGGGTTCACCCTCAGCAGCCGCCTCGCCGGCTAACCCCAGCGCAGCCCGCCGTCGCGTGTCACGATGGGGCATGGGCAAGAAGAAGTTGTCGAAGCTGGTCTACGAGGCCGAGCTGAACCGCCTCCAGGCCGAGCTCGTCGAGATGCAGGAGTGGGTCAAGGCCAGCGGCGCGCGCATCGTCGTGATCTTCGAGGGACGCGACGCGGCAGGCAAGGGCGGCGCGATCAAGCGCATCACCGAATACCTGAATCCCCGCGTCGCGAGCGTCGTCGCGCTCCCGGCCCCCACCGAGCGGCAGCGCACCCAGTGGTACTTCCAGCGCTACGTCGAGCACCTCCCGGCCGCCGGTGAGATCAAGTTCTTCGACCGCTCCTGGTACAACCGGGCGGGCGTGGAGAAGGTCATGGGCTACTGCACCGCCGAGGAACACATCCGGTTCCTGCGCCAGTGCCCCATCTTCGAGCGCATGCTCATCGACGATGGCATCATCCTGCTCAAGTACTGGTTCTCGGTCTCCAACAAGGAACAGGAGAAGCGCTTCCGCTCGCGCCTGACCGACCCGATGCGCAGGTGGAAGCTCTCCCCCACCGACGTGGAGTCCCTCACCCGCTGGGAGGATTACAGCCGCGCCAAGGACGAGATGTTCGTGCACACCGACGTCGAGCCCGCCCGTTGGAACGTCGTCGAGGCCGAGGACAAGAAGAAGGCGCGGATCAACATGATCTCCCACCTCCTCGCGTCCATCCCGTTCGAGCACGTCGACCGCCCCGAGATCGTCCTCCCGAAGCGCCCGAAGGGGACTGGCTACCAGCGCACGGCCAAGTCGCTGCAGCTCATCGTGCCGGACGTCGCCTCCCACCTGGCTGACGACGACCACGTGGGCCTCTACGACGACCCCGAGGACGCCTGAGCCGCGGGCCCCTACGCCTGGAACGGGGTGGGGTCGCCCGCGCCCACGCGGACGATGCCGACCTCGTCGACGGTGAAGTCCACGATGGTGGTGGCCCCGACCCCGACGTCGCCCGAGTCGAGCACCGCGTCCACGACGTGCTCCAGTTCCTCCGCAATGGCCCAGCCGTCGGTCGGGGGCTCCTCGGCGCCCGGCAGGATCAGCGTCGTCGACATCAGCGGCTCGCCCAGCGCGTCCAGCAGCGCCTGCGCGGTCACGTGCTCGGGGATGCGGACGCCCACGGTCTTCTTCTTGTCGTGCAGCATCGCCTTGGGCGCCAGCCGCGTGGCCTTGAGGATGAACGTGTAGGGGCCCGGGGTGGCCGCCTTGATGGCCCTGAACTGGTCGTTGGCCATCTCGACGTACTGCCCCATCTGCGAGAACGTCGAGCACACCAGCGTGAAGTGGTGGTGCCGCGGCAGGTCGCGGATCGCCCGCATGCGCGCCAGCCCGTCCGCGTTGCCCATCGTGCAGCCGAGCGCGAAGCCGGAGTCGGTCGGGTACACGACCAGCCCGCCGCCCTGCAGGATCGACACCACCTGGCTGAGCGAGCGCGGCTGCGGGTTGTCGGGGTGCACGTCGAAGTAGCGGGCCATGCACCCCACCCTAGTGAGCAGGTGCGACAATCGCCCCCATGGCCCTGTTCTCCCTCACCGAAGCCGAGCTCCGTACCCGCACGTCGCTGAAGTGGCAGGTGTTCGACCCCGACGTCCTGCCCCTGTGGGTCGCCGAGATGGACCTCCACCAGCACCCGGCCGTCGTGGACGCCGTCACGGACGCGATGCACACCGGCGACACCGGCTACCCGTGGGGGACGCGGTACGCCGAGGCCTACGCCGACATGGCCGAGGCCCGCTGGGGATGGCGCCCCGCGCCCGAGCAGGTGCGCCGCTCGGGCGACGTGATGAACGCCATCCTCGCCCTGCTGGTCGGCAACACCGCCGAGGGCGACCACATCGTCATCAACCCGCCGGTCTACCCGCCGTTCTGGCAGGTCATCGAGGGCTACCGCCGCCACATCACCCAGGTGCCGCTCACGGCGTCCGGACGCCTCGACCTGGCCGCCCTGGAGGCGGCCTTCACCGGGCCGGACGCCCCCGCCGCCTACCTGCTGTGCTCGCCCCACAACCCCAACGGGACGGTGCACACCGCCGACGAGCTCGCCGCGGTCGGACGCCTGTGCGCCGAGCACGGCGTCCTGCTGGTGGTGGACGAGATCCACGCGGTGTTGGTCGACCCGGGCGTCCCGTTCACCCCGGTGCTGACCGTGCCCGAGGCCCAGCACGCCGTCGTCGCGTTCTCCGCGGGCAAGGGCTGGAACCTGGCCGCCTTCAAGGCCGGCCTGTTCATCCGGGGCACCCAGGCCCGGACCGCGTTCGACAACCTGCCGCCGCTGGCCAACCAGTCGACCAGCCAGATGGGCACCATCGCCCACACCGCCGCCCTGCGGCACGCCCAAGGCTGGGTGGACGAGGTGATGGTCGAGGTCGCCGCCAACAAGCGGCTCTTGGGCGAGCTGCTGGCCGACCGGCTGCCCGGCGTGAGCTGGACGCCCGCGCCCGGCACCTACCTCGCGTGGCTCGACTGCTCGGCACTCGGCCTGGACAGCCCGCGCAACCATTTCCTCACCCGCGCGCGGGTGGCGCTCAACGACGGCACCGACTTCGGCGCCGACTACGGGCAGTTCGTCCGCATGAACCTCGCGACCGCCCCGGCGATCATCACCGAGGCGGTCGAGCGGATGGCCGCGAGCCTGTAGGGCCCGGGCGCCGGCGGGCGTGCGTCGCCCCAGCCGTGCTCAGGCCTCCAGCACGGCGGTGGCGTCCCCCGACGCGGGCAATGTCGTGATCCCGATGAGGCTGAGGAAGACGGTCCGGGTGGTCGTCCGTGTTGTGACGCTCACGCGCGCGGCCTCGACGACGACCTCGCCTGGCATGGCGCGGTCGGTGAGCACCTGGCGCGCGGCGGCCTGTGCGGCGCCGGCGTCCGCACCCCGGCCGGCGGCACGGCTGCGGGCGCTGGCGTCCACGGCGGCGCGTGCCGCGTGGGCGGCGACCGACTCGGCCTCCGCGCGGGCGGCGGACTGGGCTCCCCCGTCGATGACGAGCCCGGCCACGCCGAACAGCGAGACGAGGACGACGGCGACGAAGGACGACAGGGCCTGGCCGCGCTGGTCGCGACCCGGCCGCCGGCTGGCAGCGGTCATGGGGGGTGTGCTCCTGGGTGGGGGTGGTGCGCCTCCATCCTGCCATCCGAACGGGCCCGCTGGCCCGTCATCCACAGGGTGATCGGGGCGGCCGACGGGTGCCGGGGGCGTCCGGCACCCCCTAGGCTGGGGCGTGACGCCCACGAGGCTGACGTCGTTCCACTCCGAGAGGTCACCCATGACGAAGAAGGTCGCACTGCTCACCGCCGGCGGATTCGCCCCCTGCCTGTCCACCGCGGTGGGGGGTCTCATCGAGCGCTACACGCAGGTGGCGCCCGAGGTCGAGATCATCGCGTACAAGAACGGCTACCAGGGCCTGCTCACCGGCGACCACCTGATCGTCGACGACGAGGTACGCGCCAACGCCGCCGTCCTGAAGCAGTACGGCGGCTCCCCCATCGGCAACAGCCGGGTCAAGCTGACCAACACGAAGGACCTCGTCAAGCGCGGGCTGGTGGACGAGGGCGTCGACCCCCTCAAGTTCGCCGCGGACCGCCTTGTCGCCGACGGCGTCACCATCCTGCACACCATCGGTGGCGACGACACCAACACGACCGCCGCCGACCTGGCGCACTACCTGCACGAGCACGATTACGAGCTCACCGTGGTCGGCCTGCCCAAGACCATCGACAACGACGTGATCCCGATCCGCCAGAGCCTGGGCGCCGACACGGCCGCCGAGATGGGCGCCCGGTTCGCCAAGAACGTCGTGGCCGAGCACAACGCCAACGCGCGGATGCTGATCGTGCACGAGGTCATGGGCCGCAACTGTGGCTGGCTGACCGCCGCGACCGCGCGGAAGTATCGCGACTGGCTGACCGAGCAGCCGTGGCTGCCCTCCATCGGCCTGTCGCAGAAGGCGTGGGACGTCCACGGCGTGTACCTGCCCGAGGCCGTCATCGACATCAAGGCCGAGGCCGCCCGCCTCAAGACGATCATGGACGAGGTCGGCAACGTCACGATCTTCATCTCCGAGGGCGCCGGCGTCGAGTCGATCGTTGCCGAGATGGAGGCCGCGGGCGAGGAGGTGCCGCGCGACGCGTTCGGCCACATCCGCCTCGACAAGGTCAACCCGGGCGCGTGGTTCGGCGAGCAGTTCGCCCGGATGCTCGGTGCCGAGAAGACGCTCGTGCAGAAGTCGGGCTACTACAGCCGCTCGGCCGCCTCGAACGAGTACGACCTCGAGCTCATCGGCCAGATGACCGACCTGGCCGTGGACGCCGCCCTGCGCGGCGAGCCCGGTGTGATCGGCCACGACGAGGAGCAGGGCGACACGCTCCGCCCCATCGAGTTCGCCCGCATCGCCGGCGGAAAGCCGTTCGACATCACCCAGCAGTGGTACCTCGACCTGCTCGGGGCCATCGGGCAGGACGCTCCGGTCTCCGCCCCGCCGGCGGCACACTGACCCAAGCCCTCGACGGATTGGACCCAAGCCCTCGACGGATTGGACCCAAGCCCTCGGCGGATTGGACCCAAGCCCTCGACGTGCAAGAGAGCCTGCCCCGATCCGGGGCAGGCTCTCTGCGGTTGGACCAGGCGGACGCCCTCAGCGGCGTCCCAGTCCCGACAGGATCGCGGCGATGGCGGCTACCGCGCCGGTGACCAGGGCCCCGGCCGCGGCCCCCACGCCACGGCTGGCGGCGGCGCGCCGGTCGGCGTCGGCCATCGGGATGCGCTCGGCCTCCTCGCGCTCGCGGGCCGCGGCGAGCTCGGCGGCGACCTTCTTCGTGGCGTAGTCGGTCGGAGTCGCGGGCGTGACGTCGGTGAGCGTGACCGTGGGGCCGACGAAACCGGGGTGGGTGCCCACCCACGCGGCAACCAGCAGGATCAGGGTCGCGAAGAGGTTGAAGTAGAGCATCGTGACGATGACGCTGCCGAACACGGCCGCGGCGGCGTTGCCGGAGAAGACGCCCACCAGCGTGCCGGTCAGGTATTGCAGGATCGCCATCCCGACGGCACCGATCGCCGCACCCCGGAGCAGCACGGGGGTGGGGACCTTACGCTCCGGGAAGACCTTGAACAGGAAGGCGAACAGCAGGAAGCCGGCCAGGAGGGTGCCCAGCACCGGCACCAGGGAGAGCAGCAGGCCGCCCCCGGGCACCCGGTCGAGCCCGAGCAGGCCTCCCACGATGTCGCGCGCCGAGGTCGCGGCGGTGGTCATCGCCATCGACAGGGCCACCAGGATGAACAGGCCCAGCAGGATCGCCACGTTCTTCAGCGTGTCGACGACGATGTTGGTCTTCTCCTCCGACATGTCGAAGTCGGGCCGCATCATCGCGCGGACGGCCGAGCGGATGTTCTTCACCCAGTTGGCTCCCGACCAGACGGCCGACACGAGGCCGACGACGCCGACGGCCCGCCAACTGTTGAACGCCTGGTCGACCACGGCGCCCAATTGCTCGCCGAGGTCGCCCTGGCCGGCGACCGTGTCCTGGATCCAGCCCTTGACCTGCTCGAGCACGTCGGGCAGGAACACGGTGATCGTGAGGCCGAGCGCGGCGAACGCCACCATGAGCACCGGCACGATCGACAGCACCGAGAAGTATGTGATCGCGGCGGCGAACTGGCCGCCGAGGCGCTCGCCGAACCGGCCGAACGCCTCGATGATATGGGCAACCCACGGCTTGGCCTTGATGTCCTCGATCCACTGCAGCATGCGAACACCCTAGCCAAAGCTTCCCACGCCGCGGCAAGCCTTGACCAAGGTCAGGTTCGCGTCAGTCGGCGTAGGCCTCCATCGGCGGGCAGGAGCACACGAGGTTGCGGTCCCCCCATGCCCCGTCGATGCGGGCCACCGGCGGCCAGTACTTGTCACGCCCACCCGTGGAGATGCCGCCGAGGTCCTGGCCGGCCGGGAAGCCACCGGCCGAGCGCGGGTAAGGGTGAGTCCACTCGTCGGCTGCGACCTCGGCCAGCGTGTGCGGGGCGTTCACCAGCGGGTTGTCGTGGGACGGCCACTCCCCCGCCTTCACGCGGGCCGCCTCGTCGGCGATGGCGTGCATCGCGTCGACGAACCGGTCCAGCTCGACCAGCGGTTCGGACTCGGTCGGCTCCACCATGAGGGTGCCGGCCACCGGGAAGCTCATCGTGGGCGCGTGGAAGCCGTAGTCGATCAGGCGCTTGGCGACGTCGTCGACCGTGATGCCGGTCTCCTTCGTCAGGGGCCGCAGGTCGACGATGCACTCGTGGGCGACCCAGCCCGCATCCCCGGTGTAGAGGATCGGGAACCGCTCGGCGAGCCTCTTCGCCAGGTAGTTGGCCGACAGCACCGCGACCTGGGTGGCCAGCTTGAGGTCCGGCCCCATCATCGCGATGTAGCCGTACGTGATGGGCAGCACGCCCGCCGAGCCCCACGGCGCGGCCGAGATCGGCCCGTACGAGCTGACTGGGCCGGCGTCGCGGACAACGGGGTGGCTGGGCAGGTACGGCGCGAGGTGCTCGCGAACGGCCACGGGGCCGACGCCGGGGCCGCCACCGCCGTGCGGGATGGAGAACGTCTTGTGGAGGTTCAGGTGGCTGACGTCGCCGCCGAACCGGCCCGGCTGGGCCAGTCCGACGAGGGCGTTCATGTTGGCGCCGTCGATGTAGACCTGGCCACCGGCCTCGTGGACCTTGCCGCACAACTCGGCGACGCGGGCCTCGTAGACGCCGTGCGTCGAGGGGTAGGTGATCATGATCACCGACAGCTTCTCGGCGTGCTTGGCGATCTTGGCCTCGAGGTCGTCGAAGTCGACCGTGCCATCGGGGGCCGTCTTCACCACGACGACGTCCATGCCCGCCATCGCGGCCGACGCGGCGTTCGTGCCGTGCGCCGAGGCCGGGATCAGGCAGACGGTGCGGTGCTCCTCGCCGCGGGCGCGGTGGTAGGAGCGCACGGCCATCAGGCCGGCGAACTCGCCCTGGGCGCCGGAGTTCGGCTGCAGGGAGACCCGGTCGTACCCGGTGATCTCGCACAGCTGCGCCTCCAGGCGCCCGATCATCTCGGTGTAGCCACGCGCGTCCTCGAGCGGCACGAACGGGTGCAGGTTGGCGAAGCCCGGGTAGCTGATGGGCTCCATGGACGCCGCGGGGTTGAGCTTCATGGTGCAGGACCCGAGCGGGATCATGCCGCGGTCCAGGGCGAAGTCGCGGTCGGACAGCGCGCGCAGGTAGCGCATCATCTGCGTCTCGGACCGGTAGCTGTGGAACACCGGGTGCGTCAGGTACGGCGTCTCCCGCTCGGGCTGGCCGAGCGAGCCGTGCTCGGCCTCGCCCAGGTGGGCGGAGAAGAGGGACGCGACGGCCGCCAGTTCGTCCTCGGTCACGTCCTCGCCGACGGAGATGCTGACGAGGTCCTCCTCCAGCGCCCACAGGTGGACGCCCTTGGCACGGGCCTCGCGGACGACCAGCGGGGCGTCCTGCACCTTCACGGTGATCGTGTCGAAGAACCTGTCGGAGACCAGCTCTCCCCCGCCTGCCACGATGGCGGCGGCGAGCCGGCGCGCCTTCCGGGCGACCTCGCCCGCGATGGCGCGCAGCCCCTCGGGGCCGTGGTAGACGGCGTAGGCGGCCGCCGTCACGGCCAGCAACACCTGGGCGGTGCAGATGTTCGAGGTCGCCTTCTCGCGGCGGATGTGCTGCTCGCGGGTCTGCAGCGCGAGCCGCAGCGCGGGCGTCCCGTTGCGGTCCTTGGACAGGCCGACCAGGCGGCCGGGCATCTGCCGCTCCATGCCGGACCCGACGGCGATGTAGCCGGCGTGCGGGCCGCCGTAGAACAGCGGCACGCCGAGGCGCTGGGTCGAGCCGACCGCGATGTCGGCGCCCCACTCGGCCGGTGCCGGCAGGAGGGTGAGGGCGAGCAGGTCGGCGGCGGCGATCACGAGGGCGTTGTTCTCGTGCGCCTTGGCCGCGATGGTGCGCAGCTCGTCGAGATCGCGCACCGAGCCGTCCGCGGCGGGCGTCTGGACGACCACGGCGAAGCAGTCGTGGCGCTGCAGGCCGGCGACCAGGTCGTCGGTCACGACGACCTCGATGTCGAGAGCCAGCGCCCGGGTGCGCATCACGGCCAGCGACTGGTCGAGGATGCCGGCGTCCACCAGCACGACCGAGCCCTTGCGTTGCGAGCGGCGCGCCACGCCGACGGCCTCGGCCACCGCGGTGCCCTCGTCCAGCAGGGACGCACCCGACGTCGGCAGGCCGGTCAGGTCGGCGACCAGCGTCTGGAACGTGAGCAGCATCTCCAGGCGGCCCTGGCTGATCTCGGGCTGGTACGGCGTGTACGCGGTGTACCAGGCCGGGTTCTCCAGCAGGTTCCGCCGGATCACGGGCGGGGTGATGGTGCCGTGGTAACCCTGCCCGATCATCGAGCGGAGCGGGTTGTTCAGGGCGGCCATCCGCGTCAGGTCGGCCTGCACCTGCGCCTCGGAGACGGCCGGGGCCAGGTCGAGGCCCCCCTCGACCTGGATGGCGCGTGGAACCGCCGCGTCCGTCAGGGCGTCCAGCGAGCCGACGCCCAGGGCGCTGAGCATGGACTCGCGGTCGGATTCGGTCGGGCCGATGTGACGGGTCAGGAACGGTTCCATGGCCCCAACCTACCCAACGGCGTAGGCGCTGTGCAGCAGTCAGATGGCCCGGCGGGCGGCGCGCCGGGCGGCGAGCTCGTCGGTCGGCGAGGGGGCCACGACCTGGGCCTCGGCGCGCTCGGTCGGCAGCGCCGCGAGCGACCCCTCGAGGTCGTGCCAGACGCGGCCGAGCGCGATCGCGAAGATGCCCTGGCCGCCGTGCACGAGGTCGATGATCTCCGAATCGGAGACGGCCTCATACACCGAGACGCCGTCGCTCATGAGGGTGACGGTGGAGAGGTCCTGGACGCCGCGGGCGCGGAGGTGGTCGATGGCGATGCGGATCTGCTGGAGCGAGATGCCGGCGTCGAGAAGGCGCTTGACGACCTTGAGCATCAGGATGTCGCGGAAGGAGTAGAGGCGCTGCGTGCCGGAGCCCTCGGCGGCGCGCACCTCGGGCACGACGAGCCCGGTGCGCGCCCAGTAATCGAGCTGGCGGTAGGTGATGCCGGCGGCGCTGCAGGCGATGGGACCGCGGAAGCCGATGTCCTCGGGCATGGGCGAGAAGTCGCCCTCGAAGAGGACGTCCTGCAGCCCGGCCGTGGGCCGGGGAGCCTTCTCCTGCGGTGCGTTCACCATGCCTCCTGCTGCGTCGCTCGTCGTACCAGTATGACGGTAGCGCCCCCGATCGGGCAGGCCCCCCGACACGCCGCAGACCACCGCCCGCGACACCAAACCCTCAAGGACCCCCTCAGGGTTCCCGCGGGCCGGGGCCGAAGTCCTCCGGGTTGATGGTGTCCAGGAAGGCCCGGAACTCCTCCATCTGCTCGTCGCCACCCTCCCCGGCCGCTGCCTCAATGACGCGCACGCCCACGGCGTCCAGCAGGTCCTCGTCGGCGAGGATGGTCGCGCCGCAGCGCAGGGCCAGCGCGACGGCGTCCGAGACGCGCGCGGTGACGTGGCTGCCGCCGACCACCACGTGGGCGGAGAACACCCCCTCGGCGACCTCGGTGATGTGGACGGCCTCGACGACGGCGTCCAGCACCGCGAGGGCGTCGATCATCAGGTCGTGGGTGCCGGGGTGCTCGACGTCGGCGTCCTCCAGCGCGGACAGGATCGCGTTGCCGCCGGCCGCGGTGATCCAGATCGCCAGGTGCCGCGACCCCTGGGCCTCGCGGAGCAGCAGGACGGGGGTGTCGGCCACCGAGGTGACGCGCACCTCACTAAACAGCATCGGGATCATCGCCGGACCGCCGCTCAGTTCCGGATCGCGGTGCGCAGGAGGGCGGCGTGGGCGTACATGACCAGCTTCATGACTTCGGCGATGCTCTCGCGGGATGCCGTGCGGCGGCGTCCGTGCGCCTGCACGGCCTGCTCGATCAGCGCGGCCTCGCGCTCGGCGACCTGCTTGATGGCCCGCAGGTGGCGGGCGTCCATGCCGTAGGCGGCGAGCTTGCGGGCAGCGACCGCGATGGTCAACGCGTCGCGCCCGTAGTAGACGGTCCCGTGGCGCGGCAGCACCAGCCGGTGCCCCTCCAGCTCGGCCAGCGTGGCTTCCGACAGCCCCGAGATCTGCAGCAGGTCCTTGCGCGTGACGTGGATCGCGCGCTTGCCCTTGGGGGCAGTGGGTGGCGGGAGCGGTGCGGGGAGTTCCTCCGGCGGCGTCGGGGTCACCGGCACGGTCGGCGCGACGGGGCCGGGCGGCTCCTCGCCGGCGTCGAGGGCCTCCAGGTTCTCGCGGATGACCTTGAGCGGCAGGTACTGGTTCTTCTGGACGTCGAGGATGTAGTGCAGGCGCTTGATGTCCACCGCCGAGTAGCGGCGGTAGCCGGACGGCGCACGCTCGGGCGAGATCAGGCCCTCCCCCTCGAGGAACCTGATCTTGCTGATGGTGATGTCCGGGAATTCCTCCTTGAGGACCTTGAGGACCTGCCCGATGCTCTTTGTCGCAGGCGGCATCTAGCTCCGTCCGCTGGGCGCCACCATGTAGACGAGGCGGAACTTGCCGATCTGCACCTCGTCACCGCTGCGCAGCGCAACCTCACCGTCGATGAGGGTGCGGTCGACGTAGGTGCCGTTGAGGCTGTTCTGGTCCGCCAGCCAGGTGTGGCCGCCCCGCTCGGTGAACTTCGCGTGGTGGCGCGACACGGTCACGTCGTCGAGGAAGATGTCCGACTGGGGGTGGCGCCCCGCCGTGACCGTCTCCTGGTCGAGCAGGAACGTCGCGCCCACGTTCGGGCCGCGGACGACCACCAGGACCGACGCGCCCGGGGGGACGTCCTTGAGCACGGGAAGGTTCGGGTCCGTCGCCTCGACCGGCGCCTCCGAGACCGCGGAGGTGACCGGGATCACCCGCGTGGTGTCGCCGGTGTTCGTCCGCTGCGGTGCGCCGCAGTTCGAGCAGAAGTTGACCCCTGCTGCGACCTGCTGGCCGCACTCCGGGCACGTGGACATGAAACTCCTCCTCTGGGCCTGTCGGCCTCGCTTCACCGCCGGGGCACCCGGCGGCTGGTCAACACTACTCGCCTGCCACCTCGGCGTAGCCGTCCGAGTCGAGCAGGCCGTCCAGCTCGGTGGGGTCGGACAACTCGACCTCGAAGAGCCAGCCGTCGCCGTAGGGGTCGCTGTTCACCGTGTCCGGCGTGTCGGAGAGCAGGTCGTTGACCGCAGTGATGACGCCCGACACGGGCGCGTACACATCGGAGACGCTCTTGGTGGACTCGACCTCGGCGCACGCGTCGTCCGTGGCGACCTCCTCGCCGACCTGCGGCAGGGACACGTAGACGACGTCGCCGAGGGCCTCCGCGGCGTAGCTGGTGATGCCCACGCGCACCGTCGAGCCGTTGCCCGCCCGCACCCACTCGTGCTTGTCGGTATAGCGAAGATCCTCAGGGAACACGTCATCTCCTTGCGTCTCGGCTGGGCCGGACCGCGCGGGTCCGGACGCACGTCAGCCTAGTGGAGAACCGGACCGGCGGGGTGCCGCCTCCTCAGGCAGGGCGGGCGAAACGCGGCTCCTGCGGGGTGACCACCGAGTCGATGCGCAGGTCGTCCACCTCGACGACGCGCGCGGTGCCGCCGACCCGCTCCCCCTCGATCGTGCTGACCAGACCGCCGCGGAAGCGGGTCGCCTCGGCCAACGTGCCGGGGGCACCGATGGCCTCGATCGTGATGGTGCCGCCCAGCCTCGTGCCGTCCACGGTGAGGACGCCGTCGGCCGAGGTCACCCAGCTGGTGGTGACCAGCCGGATGCGGTCGTCGATCTCCATCACCTCGGCGCCCGCGTCGCGCAGTTCCTCGATGGTGTTGAGCAGGATGTCGGGGGTGAGCTTGCCCTGCCGGTCGGTGATGGTGACCCGGATGCCGGGCCCGGTCGCCGGGGCCGTCCCGCCCAGCAGTTCGAGGGCGTCCAGGCGGCGCAGCGCCTCGTTGCGAGCCACGGCGCTGGCGTCCGCGCCGGACTGGAGGCGCTGGCGCGTCCGCTCGAGCTCGGCCACCTCGGACTCCAGGCGGCGGGACTCGGCGGTGACGTCGTCCAGCATCGCGACCAGCTCGTCCTGGCGCAGCGTCGTGTAGCGCTGGTCGCGGTTGCCGGCCAGCTGCATCGTGACGGCCAGGCCCGACAGCAGCAGGATGAGGGCGACGACCAGCTGCGAGCGGCTCGGGCGGACGATGTCGCGCGCGATCCGCTGCCAGACGCTGGTCTCCGGGGGCACCTCAGGCATGGAACAGCTTCCGCCGGATGTGGGCGACGTTGGTGAAGATGCGGATGCCGAGCACCACGACGACGGCGGTGGACAGCTGCGCGCCCACGCCGATCAGATCGCCGACCCACACGATGAGCGCGGCGATCAGCACGTTGGAGATGAACGAGACGACGAAGACCTTGTCGTCGAAAACGGCATCCAGGTAGGCGCGGAAGCCGCCGAACACGGCGTCCAGCGCGGCGACGATCGCGATCGGCAGGTAGGGCTGCAGCTGCGGCGGCAGCGACGGCTGCAGGAAGATGCCCAGGGCGATGCCGATGGCCAGCCCGATGATCGCGTACACGTCAGTTCCTCCTCAGCGGGCCCTGCGGGCCTGTTCGACACCCAGCCCCGGGTCGGCGAGCAGAGACAGCTCGTTGACCCGGCCAATGGACCACACGACACCGTAGTGTTGCGCCAGTCCCTCGACCCAATGCCCACCCTCGGAGGTGCGGAAGGCGTCCTCCAGCGCGCGGGCGTCCCCGATCGCCTCGACGACGTAGGGGCGCGTCAACGAGCGGTAGTCGACGGTCACGGCGTCGCCGGCGTTGCGGATCGCGGTGCGCACCGACAGGCGCCGCCCGTTGATCGCGATCGCCTCCGCGCCCGAGGCCCACAGGCTGTTGGTGACCATGCGCAGGTCGGTGTCGACCACCTGGCTGCCCTGGACGCCGGCGTCCGCCCCGTCGTCGAGCGTGACGCGGACGCCCGGGCCGGTGACGCGCTCGCTGCCCAGGCGGACGCCGAGGTTCTGGCTCAGCTCCTGCTCGGCGGCCGTGAGCGCGCCGGAGGACAGCCCCAGGTCGCGCACCTCGCGGTTGAGGTCGACGACCTGGGCCCGGAGCTCGTCGATGCGGGTCTCGGTCGTGGTGATGCGGGTGATCAGGTCGGCCCGCTCCTGCTGCAGCGCGGGCGCGGCCCGCCACTGGTTGCCCAACGCGATGCCGAACAGGAGCCCCACCACGACGAGGGCGGGCAACAGCACGACGCCCCGGCGTCGCTGCGCCCCCCGCTCGGCGACGGCGGCGGCGTAGGACGGTTCGAGCGCCGTCTCCCGGAGGTTGTTGAGCAGGTCCATCGACGCGTCCGGGCGTCGGGGCCGCTCCTCCACGGGGGTCGGGTGCTCGTCCGTGCGCGACACGTCAGCTCCCCGCGGCCCAGCGTTCGGCGAGTCGCGCGCGGGCGTCCTCGATCAGCTGAGGCAGCGCCTTGGTCTGCGCGATCACCGGCATGAAATTGGAGTCGCCCTGCCAGCGCGGCACGATGTGCTGGTGCAGGTGCGCGGCGATGCCTGCCCCGGCGACCTCGCCCTGGTTGATCCCGATGTTGAACCCCATCGGGTGCGACACGTCGGTCAGCACCCGCATCCCCTCCTGCGTGAGCGCGGCGAACTCGGCGGTCTCGGCGGTCGTCAGGTCGGAGTAGAGCGAGACGTGTCGGTACGGGCAGACCAGCAGGTGGCCCGGGTTGTACGGGTACAGGTTCATCACGACGTAGCAGGTCTCGCCGCGGTGGACGACCAGCCCGTCGGCGTCCGTCGTGGCGGGGGCGCGGCAGAACGGGCAGGACGCCTCGTCCGGCGCCGAGGGCTTGTTCTCGCCGTCGATGTAGACCATGCGGTGGGGCGTCCAGAGGCGCTGGAACGCATCCGGGACACCGGGCAGGCCCGCCGGCGACTCGGCGTCCATCAGTCCTCCGCCCCGGCACCCTCGTCCGCGGTCGGGCTGTCGTTGCGGCGCGCCTCGATCCAGGCGACGATGTCGGCGATCGCGTCGGCGACCGGCACCTGGTTGCGCTGGCTGCCGTCGCGGAACCGGAACGACACCGCGCCGGCCTCGACGTCCTCGCCACCGGCGATCAGGATGAAGGGGGCCTTCTCCTTGGCCGCGTTGCGGATCTTCTTGCCGAACCGGTCATGCCCGTCGTCGAAGGCGACCCGGACGCCCGCGTCCCGCAGCTCCTGCACGACCGCGCCCATGTACTCGTTGAACGCCTCGGCGACCGGAACCGCGATGACCTGCACCGGGGACAGCCACGCGGGGAACGCGCCCGCGTAGTGCTCGATGAGGACGCCCATGAACCGCTCGATGGAGCCGAACTTGGCCGAGTGGATCATCACCGGGCGCTGACGCGTGCCGTCGGAGGCGACGTACTCCAGCCCGAAGCGTTCGGGCTGGTTGAAGTCGTACTGGATGGTCGACATCTGCCACGTGCGGCCGATGGCGTCCTTGGCCTGGATCGAGATCTTGGGGCCGTAGTAGGCGGCGCCCCCCGGGTCGGGCACGACGGGCAGCCCCGACTCGTGCGCGATCCCCTCCAGGATGGCGGTCGCCTCGCTCCACTGCTCGTCGGAGCCGATGAACTTGTCCTTCTTCTTGCCGTCCTCGTCGCGCGTGGAGACCTCCAGCGCCACGTCGGTCAGGCCGAAGTCGTTCAGCAGGCCGAGGATGAACTTCAGCAGGTGCCGCACCTCGTCGGGGGCCTGCTCCTTGGCACAGTAACTGTGCGAGTCGTCCTGCGTGATCGAACGGACGCGCGTGAGCCCCTGCACGACGCCGGACTTCTCGTCGCGGTACACCGTGCCGAACTCGAAGAACCGCAGCGGCAGCTCGCGGTAGGAGCGCCCGCGCGCGTCGAAGATCAGGTTGTGCATCGGGCAGTTCATCGCCTTGAGGCGGTAGGCCTGCCCGCCCTTGACCACATTGCCCTGCTCGTCGCGCTCGGCGTCCTCCAGCAGCGCCGGGAACATCCCGTCGGCGTAGTACGGGAGGTGGCCCGAGGTGTAGAACAGGTCCTCCTTGGCGATGTGCGGGGTGCCGACGTAGTCGAACCCGTTGTCGATGTGGGCCTGGCGGACGTAGTCCTCCATGGCGCGCTTGATGATGCCGCCGCGCGGGTGGAACAGCGGCAGGCCGGAGCCGACCAGCTCGTGGAAGCTGAACAGGTCCAGCTCGGTGCCGAGCTTGCGGTGGTCGCGCTTGGCGGCCTCCTCCAGCCTGTGCTTGTAGGCGGCCAGGTCCTCCTTCGACGCCCACGCCGTGCCGTACAGGCGCTGCAGCTGGGCGTTGGCCTGGTCGCCGCGCCAGTAGGCGGCGGCCGTGCGGGTGAGCGCCCAGCCGTTGCCGAGGTAGCCGGTGTGGGGCACGTGCGGGCCACGGCACAGGTCCTTCCAGGCCACGGTGCCGTCGCGCTTGACGTTGTCGTAGATGGTCAGCTCGCCGGCGCCGACCTCCACCGAAGCACCCTCGGCGTCGCCGCTGTTGCCCTTGAGCCCGATCAGTTCGACCTTGAAGGGCTCGGACGCCAGCTCCACCCGGGCCTCGTCGTCACCGACGACGCGGCGGACGAACCGCTGGCGCTCCTTGACGATGCGGCCCATGTCCTTCTCGAGGGCCTTGAGGTCCTCGGGCGTCAGGGGCTCGGTGAGGAAGTCGTAGTAGAAGCCGTCGACGACGGGCGGGCCGATCCCAAGCTTGGCGTCGGCGCGCAGGTTCTGGACGGCCTGGGCGGCCACGTGCGCGGCCGAGTGGCGCAGGATGTAGAGCCCGTCGGGCTCGCTGACCAGGACGGGTGCGACCTCGGAGCCGTCGGGCAGCTCACGGTGCAGGTCGAGGATCTCGCCGTCGACGCGCATGGCCACCACGGTGCGGTCGTCGCCGAACACGTCGAGGCCGGTCGTGGTGGTCTCGAACGTCCTCGTCTCGCGCGCGTCGGGGCGGATGACGGTGATCGAGGCACTCACGTAAGGTTCCTTTCGTGGACGGACCCCCACATTCTGCCCCATCCCCCGCCGCTCCCGTTCCCGCACCTCGCGGCCCGGGATCTGCCACGCTTGGTTTGTCTCGCACGCAGAAAGGGCCGCCGATGTCCGGTTCCGCCGACACCACCTTCCGCCTGCGCTGGGAGCGCTTCGGCCCCGAGGTCGAGGCGGCTCTGAGTGCCTTGTACGGCGACCGGGCCGCCGAAGTCACCGAGCGCGTCCGTGGACTCGTCCGTGCCGCCTTCGACGCCCGGCCCGACGACCTGCGCGAGCTCGACGAGCGCCGCCTGCTCTCCCCCGACTGGCTCCAGGACCCCCGGCAGGTTGGCTACGTTGCCTACGCCGACCGGTTCGCCGGCACCCTCGCCGGCGTGGGCGAGCGCCTGGACCACCTCGCCGGGCTCGGCGTGACCTACCTCCACCTCATGCCGCTGCTGCGGCCGCGCCCCGGGGCCAACGACGGCGGCTACGCCGTGATGGACTACCGGGCCGTCCGCGAGGACCTCGGGACGATGGACGACCTGCGCGCCCTGACGGCCCGCCTGAGGGCGCGCGGCATCTCGCTCGAGGTCGACCTCGTCCTCAACCACGTTGCCGCCGAGCACGAGTGGGCGCGCCGTGCACGCGCGGGCGAACCGCGTTACCGAGACTACTTCCTCACCTTCGAAGACCGAACGGGCCCGGACGCCTACGAGCGCACCCTGCCCGAGGTGTTCCCCGACTTCGCGCCCGGCAACTTCACCTTCGACGACCAGCTCGGCGCCTGGGTGTGGACGACGTTCAACGCCTGGCAGTGGGACGTCAACTGGGCCAATCCCGACGTCTTCTGCGAGTACCTCGACATCATCTGCCACCTCGCCAACGCCGGCGTTGAGGTGCTGCGACTGGACGCCATCGCGTTCATCTGGAAGCGCCTGGGCACCTCCTGCCAGAACGAGCCCGAGGTGCATCACCTCACCCGGGCGCTCCGCCAGGCCGTGCGGGTGGCGGCCCCCGCGGTGGCGTTCAAGGCCGAGGCGATCGTCGGCCCCGACGACCTGCTGCCCTACCTCGGGGTCGGCGAGCACCACGGCAAGGTCTCCGACATGGCCTACCACAACTCCCTGATGGTCCAGCTGTGGAGTTGCCTGGCCTCCCGCGACACCCGCCTCACCGAGGTGGCGCTGGGCCGGTTCGCGCCCAAGCCGACCACGACCACGTGGGGCACGTACGTCCGCTGCCACGACGACATCGGCTGGGCGGTCACCGACGCGGACGCCGCAGCCGTCGGCCTGGACGGGTTCGCGCACCGGGCCTTCCTGTCGGACTTCTACGCCGGGCTCACGCCGGGGTCCTTCGCCCGCGGCCTGGTCTTCCAGCACAACCCCGCCACCGGCGACCGGCGGATCAGCGGCAGCCTCGCCAGCCTGGCCGGCCTGGAGGCCGCGCTGGAGGCCGGCGACCCCGGGCGCGTTGCGGACGCCGTGGCCCGCGTCCTCCTGCTGCACGCGGTGATCCTCGGCTTCGGCGGCGTCCCGCTGCTCTACATGGGCGACGAGATCGGCATGCCGAACGACGCGCACTGGGCCGACGACCCCGCCCACGCCGACGACAACCGCTGGGTCCACCGGCCCCGAATGGACTGGGACGCCGTCGCGGCCGCGGAGGCCGACCCCGACAGCCCGTCGGGCCGCATCCTGGCCGGGCTGCGCCGGTTGGTGGCGGTACGGCGCGCCACCCCGCACCTGCACGCCTCGGTGGAGTCGCGGGTGGTGCCGAGCCCCGACCCGCGGCTGCTCCTCCTGCGCCGCGACCACCCGCTCGGGGTGATGCTGCAGGTCTACAACGTCTCCGAGGAGGAGGTCCGGCTCCCCGCGGCCGTTCTGGCCGACGTACTGGGGCCCACGGCGTCCGAACTGCTGGGCGGGCACGCCTGGAACCTGGCGACCGACGTGGTCGGCGTCCGCCCCTACGCTGCCCTGTGGTTCGTCCCCGGACCCTGAGGCGTCACCGGCTCAGGGCAGGTCCCAGGTGTGCACCGGCTCGTTGGTGTGCATCCGCTCGGCGTAGGCGGCCGTCATCGCCGCGAGCGCCTCGTCACGGCCCATCCCGCGCGCCTCGAACGCCTCGACGCAGCGCACCTGCCAGTCGGCACCGTTGACGCCGGTGAGGCAGCGGCCCTCGATGATGCCCAGGTAGCGGTCGATCGCCGCGCCGTCGACGCCCCACCCCTCGAGGCCGGCCTGGGCCATCGGGAGGATGTGGCGCAGCACCAGCTCGCTGGCGGGGGTCTCCCCCAGCCCGGGCCAGAACAGGTCGGCGTCGATGCCGTGCCGGGCGGCTGCGTCGAAGTTGTCGTGGGCGCTGCGGAACGCCATCCGCGTCCACACGGGGCGCTCGTCGCGGGCCATCCGGGCCAGCGTGCCGTAGTAGAAGGCGGCGTTGGCGACCGTGTCGGCGATCGTCGGGCCCGCGGGCAGGACCCGGTTCTCCAACCGGACGTGGGCCTTCCCCCCGACCGTGTCGTAGACCGGGCGGTTCCAGCGGTAGATCGTGCCGTTGTGGAGCTTGAGCTCGGCCAGCTCGGGGGTGCCACCGGCTGCGAACACGGCGCGGGGGTCCTCGTCGGTCGTCTCGGGCAGCAGCGCCGGGAACCAGCGCGAGTTCTCCTCGAACAGGTCGAAGATGGAGGTGATCCAGCGTTCGCCGAAGAAGACGCGCGGCCGGACGCCCTGGTTGGCGTACTCGATGGGGCGGGTGTCGGCCGCCTGCGTGAAGACGCCGATGCGGCTCTCGGCCTCCAGACGGTGGCCGAACGCGAAGGGGGCGTTGGCGCCGAGGGCCAGTTGCGGGCCGGCAAGCACCTGCGCCGCGTTCCAGCCGCGGGCGAAGTCGCGGGGCGCGACGAGGAGGTGGAACTGCGTCGACGTGCACACCGACTCGGGGGCCAGCGAGCCCACCTGTGCGTCGAGGTGCTCGCCGGTGGGGCCCTCGATGTCGAGGTGGATGTCCTCGCCCCGGGCGGTCAGCATCGCGTCGTTGAGCGCCTCGAAGCGGGTGTTGTCGCTCATCCACGGCTGGGCGAAGTGCTCCAGCCGGACGGTGGGCAGGATGCCCGTCATCACGATGCGGTGCCCGAGTTCCTGGCTGCGCCGCTGCGCCTCGTTGAGGGACGCCCGCAGCGAGTCCTCCAGCCGAAGCAGCTCATCCCCGGCGATGTCACCCGGGGGAACGTTGAACTCGATGTTGAAGCGGGCCAACTCGGTCTGGAACTCGGGGTTGGCGATCGCCTCCAGCACCTCCGCGTTGGCGAAGCTGGGCTGGTGGTCGTCGTCGACCAGATTGAGCTCGATCTCCAGGCCGGTGCGGTGGGCGTCCTGGGTGAAGGCACCGGCGTGCAGCATCTCCTCCAGCACGTCGAGGCATTCCAGCACCTTGTGTCGGTACGCCTGGCGCTGCTCGCGGGTGAAGTACCGCTGGCCGATCTCGCTACCCATGGGGACACAGTAAAGGCCCCGGCTGCTGCCGGGGCCTTTTCCTTGGTGGGCGGTACCAGACTTGAACTGATGACCTCTTCCGTGTCAGGGAAGCGCGCTACCAACTGCGCCAACCGCCCGAGGTGGAGACGGGATTTGAACCCGTGTACACGGATTTGCAGTCCGTTGCCTCGCCTCTCGGCCACTCCACCGGGGTAGAAAGCCGGCCTGCACGAGGCTCAGGCCCTCTCCGAGCGGACGACGGGATTCGAACCCGCGACCCTCACCTTGGCAAGGTGATGCTCTACCAGCTGAGCCACGTCCGCATGCTTTTCCGAACCGCTCGGGGCCGTTCGGGGCGTGGAACACCTTATACAGAGGCGTCACCGATTGGCAAAACGAGCCCGTGGGGACGGGCCAGCCGCCCCCCGATTTCGCTGTCCGACACCGGTCGGCTAACATGATCCTCCGCGGGCGATTGGCGCAGTTGGTAGCGCGCTTCGTTCACACCGAAGAGGTCATCAGTTCAAGTCTGGTATCGCCCACCGCACATCCCGTCCCGGCCAACCGGGGCGGGATGTCTCCGTCGGGCCCCAGTTGGCAGGGGTTGCCTCGCGGGCGTCACGCATACCCCCTTGCCAAGCGCCATCATCTCACTCTGCGGACGCAAGTACCGGCATGTGGGACACTCGACTTGGCATCTCCTCAACTTTTCAGTCAGGATGCCCATGTCAACGCGGCAAGGACGCCGTCCCAACAGCCAGGAACGATGGAGGACACGGCGATGACCGCACCCACCCTCGTGATCGCTGCCCGCGGCAGCCGAGACCAGCGCGTCGCGCGCGCGACGCAGGCACTCAAGGCCGAGCTGACGCGGCTGCGACCCGAGGTGGACGCCCACGTGGCCTTCCTCGACTCGTGCCTCCCCTCGCTCCCCCAAGTCCTCGGCACGGTGGCCGGCAGCGGGGTCGACGAGGTCGTCGTGGTGCCCCTCGACCTCACCCACGCGATCGAGGTCGACCCCCGCATCGACGGCCTGGTCGCCCAGACCACCCACCAGCATCCCGCCCTCCGCGTCAGCGTCGCCCGCCCGATCGGCCCCGAGGCCTCGCTGCTGACCCTGCTGGACGCCCGCCTGCGCAGTGCGCTGGCTGCTGCCCGCGTGCTCGAGCTGGACGGGCTGATCCTCAGCTCGGCCACCACCGGCGACGTCCGCGGCACCGCCCTCCTGGCCCGCCGTGCCCGCCAGTGGTCCACCCATCACCGCCTCCCCTGCCTGACTGCGGTGGCCGACGGCTCCGGCCCCTCGGTCGCCCAGGCGATGCAGGGCCTGCGCAGCCAGGGCCGCCGCCACATCGCGGTCGGCTCGTTCTTCCTGGCCGCCGACGAGCGCTGGGCGGTTCAGGCGGACCAGGCCCGCCGCGTGGGCGCGGTCGCGGTGTCGGAGCCGCTGGGCACCGCCGCCGAGGTCGCCGAGCTGGTGCTGGCCCGCTACGCCTTCGCCGCCATGGAACTCCTGCCTTTCGACGAGCGTGGCAACTTCGCCGCGCCGGAGCCCGAGGTCGCGCCGATCGGGGCGCTCGCGTTCGGCGCCTGAGTCGGTCCGGCGCTGCCGGGTAGGCTGGCCCCGGTCGACTCAGGAGGTTCCCATGTCCGACTGGACACCCACGGTGAGCAGGACGCCCGAGCAGTGGCGTGAGGTGCTGACCCCGTTCGAGTTCTCCGTGCTCCGCGAGGGCGCCACCGAGCGCCCGGGCACCGGCGAGTACGACGAGTTCTCCGAACCCGGCACGTACTCGTGCAAGGGCTGCGGCGCCGAGCTGTTCACGAGCGAGGAGAAGTTCGCCTCGCACTGCGGGTGGCCGAGCTTCTTCGCCCCCGCGGCCGACGACCGGGTCCGCTACCTGCGCGACGAGTCGCTGCCCGGGCGTCCGCGCATCGAGGTGCGGTGCGCCGCCTGCGACGGCCACCTGGGGCACGTCTTCGAGGGCGAGGGCTACCAGACCCCCACCGACCTGCGCTACTGCATCAACTCCGTCACCCTGGTGCACACGCCGCCCGCCGAGGGCTGAGCGGCCCGGCGCGGCAACCTCGTCGGGGGACGCCCGCCCCCTAGCCTGAGGCACGTGGCACAGGGGATTTTGCAGGCGGGCATGTTCGACGAGGCAGCGGCCTCGCTGCTCGGCATGGCATGGCGACCCGAGCTCACGGTCGAGGAGATCCCCGCCCCCCAGCGCATCGCACCGTTCGCCGCGGCCATCGCCGCCGACGTGGACGCCGCGGGCGAGGAGGTCGGCAACGGACGCCTCGTGCTGCTGCACGACCCTGACGGCAACCCCGCCTGGGACGGCACGTTCCGCTGCGTGACCTTCGCCCGCGCGGTCGTCGACCCGGAGATGGTCGCCGACCCCCTGCTCGCCGATGTCGGCTGGTCGTGGCTCCAGGACGCCCTCGAGCGCCGCGGCGCCACCTACACAGCCCCGAGCGGCACCGTCACGTCGGTGTCGTCGAAGTCGTTCGGCTCCATGGAGGACGACCCCGACAAGGCCGAGGTCGAAATCCGCGCCTCGTGGACGCCGGTGCTCACCTCCGGCGCCGAGATCCTCACCCACGTCGAGGCCTGGCAGGACCTGCTCTGCATGGTGTCCGGCCTGCCGCTGCTGCCCGACGGCGTGGTGCCCATCGGGGTGCACCGTCCGGGGAGGCGGCACCGGTGACCGACGAGACCCGCACGGACGAGGCTCCAGAACCCACCTACGAGCTGGTCACCCGGCCGGCCGAGGGCGTCCCCGCCGTCGTCCGCACCCCCGAGGCGCTCGCCGCCACCATCGAGGCCCTCCGGGCGGGCACCGGGCCGCTGGCCGTCGACACCGAGCGCGCCCACGGCTTCCGCTACACCGGCCGCGCCTACCTCATCCAGCTGCGCCGCAAGGGCGCCGGCACCCACCTGGTCGACCCGATCGCCTTCGCCGCCGACGACGAGCTCGCCGACCTGTCGGCGCTGGCGGACGCCGTGGGCGACGCCGAGTGGATCCTCCACGCGGCCAGTCAGGACCTGCCGTGCCTCGCCGAGGTCAACATGCTGCCCCGGCGCCTGTTCGACACCGAGCTCGCCGGGCGGCTCCTGGGACTCCCCCGCGTGGCGCTGGGCTCGCTGCTGGAGCGCGCGCTGGGCAAGACGCTGGCCAAGGAGCACTCGGCGTCCGACTGGTCGCGCAGGCCGCTGCCCGAGGACTGGCTGAACTACGCCGCCCTCGACGTCGAGTTGCTCGTGCCGCTGCGCGACTGGGTCGCCGAGCAGCTCGAGGAAGCCGGCAAGAGCGAGTGGGCGGCCCAGGAGTTCGCCCACCTGGTCGCGCACGCCGGCGACGCCCCGAACGTCCGCGCCGAGCCGTGGCGGCGGACGTCCGGAACCCACGACGTGCGGACGCCGCGCGGCCTGGCCGTGGTCCGCGAGCTGTGGCAGGAGCGGGACGCGCTGGCCCGGCGCCTCGACAAGGCGCCCGGCCGTGTGCTGGTGGACCGGGCGATCAGCGGGCTGGCGCAGGCGTCCGAGAAGCCCGACTTCGTCGCCTCCCGAGAGGCGCTGCGGGCCGTCGACGGCTTCAAGTGGCGTCAGGCTGCCCGCTACGAGACCAACTGGCTCACTGCGCTGGAGCGCGCCCTGGCCCTGTCCAAGGCGGAACTCCCCCTGAAGCGCCCGCCGTCCGAGGGCATACCGCACCCCAAGGGCTGGCCGACGCGTTTCCCGGACGCCGCCGAGCGCTGGTCGTGCGTCCGCCCCGCCACGATGGAGCTGGCCGAGAAGCTGGGCCTCCCGGTGGAGAACCTCATCCCGCCAGACGCCGTCCGCAAGCTCGCGTGGGAGCCCCCGCACCCCGTCTCGGAGGCCTCGGTAGACGCCTTCTTGATGATCGAGGGCGTGCGTCCCTGGCAGCGCGAGCTCGTCGTGCCGGTGGTCACGCCCCTGCTCTAGGGCCCTCCGCCACGGCGGTGCGCGCGACCTTCGCCGCGGTGGACTCTAACGCCCAGTCGACGATCGCGCGGGCCACGTCGTCGGCCGTCAGCCCCAGCTCGCCCAGGATCTCGGCGCGGCTGGCGTGATCGAGGAACTCCTGCGGGATCGCGAGGTGGCGCAGCGGCGTCCAGACGCCCGCGCGCTGACAGGCCAGGGCGAGCGCCGCCCCCAAGCCGCCGGACACGCCGCCGTCCTCCAGCGTGACGACCAACTCGGCCGCGCCGCACAGCTCGACGAGGGCGGGGTTCACGGGCAGGGCCCAGACCGGGTCCACGACCGCGCATGGGATGCCTTGGGCGCCCATCCGGTCGGCGGCCTCGACGGCGAGGTGCGCGAACGGCCCGTGGGCGACGAGCAGGACGCGGGCGTCCGCCGGCGAGGCCAGCACGTCCACGCCCCCGTGGGAGCGGATGGCCGGCAGCTCGGGCGGCAGCGGGTCCTTGGAGTAGCGGACGACCGTGGGCGCGTCATCGACGCCCACGGCGGTGCGCAGCGCGTCCACGAGGCGGCGCTCGTCGCGCGGTGCGGCCACGTGGGCGCCGGGGACCAGCGCCATCAGCGACGTGTCCCACATGCCGTGGTGGCTCGCGCCGTCGGGCCCGGTGATGCCGGCGCGGTCGAGCACGAAGGTGACGCCCTGGCCGTGCAGCGCGACGTCCATCAACACTTGGTCGAAGGCGCGGTTCAGGAAGGTGGCGTACAGGGCGACGACGGGGTGCAGGCCGCCCCTGCTGAGGCCGGCTGCGGAGGTGACCGCGTGCTGCTCGGCGATGCCGACGTCGAAGACGCGGTCAGGGAAGGCCCGCGCCATCGCGTCCAGGCCGACCGGGTGCAGCATGGCCGCGGTGATGCCGACGACGTTCGCGTCGGCGCGCGCGATGTCGACGATCGCCTCGCGGAACGCGTCGGTCCACGTGCGCCTGGGGCTGGCGGTCAGCGGCTCGCCGGTCTCGGAGTCGATCAGGCCGACGGCGTGGAAGCGGTCCGCCTCGTCCTCCTCCGCCGCGCGGAAGCCCTTGCCCTTGACGGTCATGCAGTGGATGATCACCGGCCCGCCGAAGTTCTTGGCCGACTCGAAGGCACGCTCCATCATGCCGATGTCGTGCCCGTCGATGGGACCGACGTACTTGATGCCGAGGTCGGAGAACATGCCCTGGGGGGCGAGGATGTCCTTCACGCCAGTCTTGAAGCCGTGCAGCAGGTCGTACAGCGCGCCGCCGACGACCGGGGCCGACCGGACGCGCTGCTTGATCTGCTTCAGCGTCGGCTCGTAGCGGCGGTCGGTCCGCAGCGTGGACAGGTGGGAGGCGATGCCACCGACGGTCGGGGTGTAGGAGCGCCCGTTGTCGTTGACGACGACGATGAGCTTGAGGTCCGCGCCGACGGCGATGTTGTTCAGGGCCTCCCAGGCCATGCCGCCGGTCAGCGCGCCGTCGCCGATCACGGCGACGACCGTCCGGTCCTCACCGCGCAGGCGGTAGGCCTTGGCGAGGCCCTCGGCCCACGACAGGCTCGTCGTGGCGTGGGAGTTCTCCACCCAGTCGTGGGGGCTCTCGGCGCGGCACGGGTAGCCGGTGAGGCCGCCCTTCTGCCGCAGGCCGGGGAAGCCCTCCTGACGCCCGGTGAGGATCTTGTGCACGTAGCTCTGGTGGCCGGTGTCGAAGATGATGGGGTCGTGCGGCGAGTCGAAGACCCGGTGCAGCGCGATCGTCATCTCCACCACGCCGAGGTTGGGCCCCAGGTGGCCGCCGGTGCGGCTGACGCTGCCCACGAGGAAGGTGCGGATCTCGTCGGCCAGCTCGGCCAACTGGGGTGCGCTCAGCGCCCGCAGGTCGCGCGGACCGTGCACCGCCTCGAGAAGGGACATGAGTACGATTCTAGGCATACGGGCCCCGCGAACCCAGCCCGGCTGGCGCGCGCCGCCGCCATCCGTGCTTCACATCTTGCGGATGAACACCTTGCCGCGCAGCGCTTCCTCCACCAGCGCCACCTCGCGGCGGCGACGGCGCAGCAGCTCGGCCTGCTCGTGCCACGCCGCCAGCGCCGCCTCGAGTGCTTCGGGGCTGACCAGGTGGCCCAGGCTCGCCCGCACCCCTCCGATGCCGTCGCGGCAGGCCTGGACCTGCGACTCGACGTGCTCGGCGGCGAACCGGGCGAGGATGACCGGGTGCCGGCGCAGCACCGGGTACCCCCGGTACTCGGCCGGGCAGCAGTCGAGCAGGAAGTTGGTGGCCGTCGCCTCCCACTCCGGGCTGTGCGGGGGCCGGACGCCCTCGGGCCACCCGGGCGGGGTGTACAGCGCGGTCTGGGCTGGGAACTTCGTGCGCCCGACCGGGTGGCGACCCGGTTCGCCCGCGAACCGGCCGAAGCCGTGGGCGGCCGTCGGCGTCCAGCTCAGCGTCGACATCACGCACCTCCTTGTTCGAACGTGCGTTCGATTCTAGGGTGCGAGGCGCGGCGCCGCAAGAGGGTCAGGCGACGAGCACCGAGACCGACGTCGCGACCAGCACGGCTGCCGCGACGCCGAGCAGCACCCAGGTGCGCCAGGGCGGGCCCGAGCGCGCCCAACGGCCGGCGAGCCCGGCCACGAGGGGGGCGACGAGCACCATCAGCACGCCGGTCAACCAGAACGGTGGCAGGAAGATCCACAGCGGCGTCGAGAACACAGCAGCGGCCAGCACGGCCCACCACGCCCAGCCCAGGCCGATGAGGAGCATAGGCACGAGCAGGCCGGCCACCAGCGAGAGCATGCCGCCGAGCAGCAACCAGCCGAGCGCGCACTCATCGGTGCCGCACAGGGCGCTGCTCAGGACGTTGGAGACGGCCCACAGCAGCAGGGCCGCCAGTAGCCCGAGCACCGTCCCGAGGAACGAGTAAGCCACCCACTCCCCCGGGCCCGCGCCGTCGGAGACACGCAGCCGACTCGTGCCCAGCGCGTCCGAGGAACTCATGGCCGCGAGGCTACCGCGTGCCCGCCTGGATGCGCCGAGGGCCCCACCTCGTGAAAGGTGGGGCCCTTGGTGGACGGTCGTGCCCGTGGACGGGCGCGGGGTCACTTCAGCAGCTGGCGCAGCACGTACTGCAGGATGCCGCCGTTGCGGTAGTAGTCCGCCTCACCTGGGGTGTCGATGCGGACGACGCCGTCGAACTCGACCTTCTCGCCGTTCTCCTTGGTCGCGACGACCCTGACGGTCTTCGGCGTCGTGCCGGCGTTGAGCTCCTCGATGCCGGTGAAGTCGAAGGTCTCGGTGCCGTCCAGGCCCAGCGAGTCGGCCGACTGGCCGGCGGGGAACTGCAGCGGGAGGACGCCCATGCCGATGAGGTTCGAGCGGTGGATGCGCTCGTAGCTCTCGGCGATGACGACCTTGATGCCCAGCAGGGTCGTGCCCTTGGCCGCCCAGTCACGGGACGAGCCGGAGCCGTACTCCTTGCCGGCCAGGACGACCAGCGGGATGCCCGCGGCCTGGTAGTCCATCGAGGCGTCGTAGACGAACTCGACCGGGCCGCCGTCCTTGGTGAAGTTGCGCGTGTAGCCGCCCTCGGTGCCCGGCGCGACCTGGTTGCGCAGGCGGACGTTGGCGAACGTGCCGCGGATCATCACCTCGTGGTTGCCGCGACGCGAGCCGAGGCTGTTGAAGTCGCGAGGCTCCACGCCGTGGCTGGTGAGGTACGCGCCCGCCGGGGAGTCGGTCTTGATCGCGCCGGCCGGGGAGATGTGGTCGGTCGTGATCGAGTCGCCCAGCTTGAGAAGGACGCGGGCACCGGAGACGTCGGAGACGGCCTCGGGCTCGGCCGGCATGCCGTCGAAGTACGGCGCGCGACGGATGTAGGTGGAGGCCTCGTCCCAGTCGAACAGGTTGCCCTCGGGGGTCTCCAGGTTCGCCCAGCGCTCATCGCCCTTGAAGACGTCGGCGTAGCGGGTGGCGAACATCTCGGCGCTGATCGAGGAGTTGATGACCTCGTCGATCTCGGCCTGGCTCGGCCAGATGTCGGACATGAACACGTCGTTGCCCTGGTCGTCCTGGCCGATCGGGTCGTTGGCCAGGTCGATGTCCATCGTGCCGGCGAGGCCGTACACGATGACCAGCGGCGGGGAGGCGAGGTAGTTCATCTTCACGTCGGGGCTGATGCGGCCCTCGAAGTTGCGGTTGCCCGACAGGACGGCGGTGACGGCCAGGTCGTGCTCGTTGACCGCCTTGGAGACCTCGGGGATCAGCGGGCCGGTGTTGCCGATGCAGGTGACGCAGCCGTAGCCGACGGTGTTGAAGCCGAGGGCGTCCAGGTATTGCTGGAGGCCGGACTTGTTGTAGTAGTCCGTGACGACCTGCGAGCCGGGGGCGACGGTGGTCTTGACCCACGGCTTGGGCTTGAGGCCCTTCTCGACGGCCTTCTTGGCGACCAGGGCGGCGCCCAGCATGACCGATGGGTTGGACGTGTTGGTGCACGAGGTGATCGACGCCACGGTGACGGCGCCGTTCTTCAGCTCGAACTCCCGCCCGTCGGCGAGGGTGACCGGGACGGAGACGTCCGGGTTGGACGAGTACGTCGGCAGCACCGCCGCGAAGCTCTCCTTCGACTTGCTGAGCTCGATGCGGTCCTGCGGACGCTTCGGGCCGGCGATGCTCGGGACGACGGTGGACAGGTCGAGCTCCATGTACTCGGAGTAGCGGGGCTCGCGGTCGTCGTCGTGCCACAGGCCCTGCGCCTTGGAATAGGCCTCGACGAGCGCGATCTGCTCCTCGGTGCGGCCGGTCATGCGCAGGTAGTCGGTGGTCTTGGAGTCGATCGGGAAGACCGCGATGGTCGAGCCGAACTCCGGGGACATGTTCGCGATGGTGGCGCGGTTGGCCAGCGGCACGGCGGAGACGCCGGGGCCGTAGAACTCGACGAACTTGCCGACCACGCCGTGCTTGCGGAGCATGTCGGTGATCGTGAGTACCAGGTCGGTCGCCGTGACGCCCTCGTTGAGCTTCCCGGACAGCTTGAAGCCGACCACGCGCGGGATGAGCATGGAGATCGGCTGGCCCAGCATGGCCGCTTCGGCCTCGATGCCGCCCACGCCCCAGCCGACGACGCCGAGGCCATTGACCATGGTGGTGTGGGAGTCGGTGCCCACGCAGGTGTCCGGGTAGGCCTGGAGCACGCCGTTGACCTCACGCGGGAAGATCACGCGGGCGAGGTTCTCGATGTTGACCTGGTGGACGATGCCGGTGCCCGGGGGAACGACCTTGAACTCGTCGAAGGCGCCCTGGGCCCAGCGGAGCAGTTGGTAGCGCTCTTTGTTGCGCTGGTACTCGACGTCCACGTTCAGCTGAAGGGCGTCCGCGCGGCCGAAGTACTCGGCGATGACGGAGTGGTCGATGACCATCTCGGCCGGGGCGAGCGGGTTCACCTTGTCGGGGTCGCCACCGAGGTCGGCTACGGCCTGGCGCATGGTGGCCAGGTCCACGACGCACGCGACGCCGGTGAAGTCCTGCATGATGACGCGGGCCGGGGTGAACTGGATCTCCTCGCTCGGCTCCGAGTCGGCAACCCAGGCGCCCAGCGCCCGGATCTGGTCGGCGGTGATGTTGGCGCCGTCCTCGGTGCGGAGCAGGTTCTCCAGGAGCACCTTGAGGCTGTACGGGAGGGAGTCCGAGCCCTCCACGGCGTCGACGCGGAAGATCTCGTAGTCCTTGCCACCCGAGGCCAACGTGGCCTTGGCACCGAAACTGTTGACGCTCATGAGCACCCTCTCCTCTTCGACGATGTCCAGCAGATTGTCTCGACATCGAGATACTACACCATGTGGTCACAGTGTCGCTGGTGTCCGCCCAAGAGCCTACGCCCCGATGCGACCCTCGCGCGCGCGACGGCGTTCTTCGGCGTACAACTCCTGCAGCTCGGGGTCGTCCCGCATCAGGTAGACCAACCCGCAGTTGGCCGGGCTGTCAGCGCCCGGAAAGCACAGCGAGCACTTGTCGGCGGGCCGCAACGGGCACCGGGCCTCGACATGACGAGCCATCTGATCCTCCTCTCAGCCACTCTAGGACAGGGACCTCAGGGGGTGACGGGCTCCAGGATCGCCACGCACTCGACGTGGTGGGTCATGCCGAACAGGTCGAAGGCGCGGATCGACGCCGGCGCGTAGGCGTGCGCGGACGCCGTGGCCAGGTCGCGTGCCAACGCCGCCGGGTCGCACGCGACGTACGCGATCACGCGCGGACGCCGCCGGCACACGTCCTCCATGACGGCCCTTCCGGCGCCCACCCGCGGCGGGTCCAGCACGACGAGGTCGACGGGCGCGGTGAGCCGGCGCAGGACGCGATCCACCGAGCCCGCGTGGAACCGAGCCTGGGGCACGTTGCGCCGCGCCAGCGCGACGGCATCCCGCCCACCCTCGACCCCGGTGACCCGGACGCCGGCGTCCACCAGCGCGCCCGAGAACAGCCCGACGCCGCAGTAGAGGTCCAGCGCCCGCTCCCCCGCGGCCGGCCGCAAGCCGGCCAGCACGGCGTCCACCAGCACGTCGGGCGCGGACGGGTGCACCTGCCAGAAGCCGTCGGCCCGCACCGCCCAGTTCCGGCCGGCGGCCTCCTCACGGACGACCGTCGAATCACCCGGCGCCACCCATACGGTCCCCGAGGCCGTCC
The DNA here is from genome assembly GCF_004324755.1 of Propioniciclava sinopodophylli. Lineage (GTDB taxonomy): Bacteria > Actinomycetota > Actinomycetes > Propionibacteriales > Propionibacteriaceae > Propioniciclava > Propioniciclava sinopodophylli. The sequence continues at coordinate 18,367 of NZ_SDMQ01000005.1, read as the reverse complement.
GCGCACCCACGAGCGTGTCGCCCGCTACCTCGACCCCCAACGGCCGCCCGAGGGCCGGCGCCGCGATGAGGCACCCCTGCTCCGGCAAGGGCACGACGTCGTGAGAACCCTTGGCGCGCAGCCCCCAGCCCCGCGCGCCCCGGTGGTACCGCATCCGCCGCCGCCAACCCAGCGCGTCGGCGTCGAACGACTCGACCACCCCGTTCCACACCAGGCCGGCCAAGCGGTCCAGCTGCTCGGCCACCACCTGCCGCTTGAGTTCGCGCTGGTGCGCGACCGCCACGTGCTGAAGGTCGCACCCGCCACACGTGGCGACGATCGGGCACGGCGCCGCCACCCGGTGCGGCGACGGCTCGCGCACGGCCACGGCGTCCGCGAACCCGTGCCGCTTGGCCAGACTGGTCACCACGACGTCCACGACCTCGTCGGCCAGGGCGTGCCGGACGAAGAGCACACGGCCGTCCACGCGCGCGACCCAGTGGCCGCCGTGCGCGACCGGCCCGACGCGGACCCCGTCGATGCGGTCCCCGACCGCCCAGCCGGTCTCAGTCATCGAGCGACGCCCCCGAGTGGACCGTGCCGGTGCCGGGACGGCGCCACTCGGCGGTGTCGCTGCGCTCGGCGCGCTCGATCGCGTACCGCGAGGACGCGAGCTGGTACGGCACGGCGGTGGTGATCACGCCGGGCAGGAAGGCCAGGCGCGTCTTGATGAACAGCGAGGTCTGGTTGTGCAGCAGGCGCTCCCACCAGTGGCCGACCACCAGTTCGGGGATGTAGACCACCACCACGTCGCGGGGGTTGTCGGAGCGGAACTCGCGCACGTGCGCCACGAACGGCGCCACCACCTCGCGGTACGGCGAGGCGCGCACCTTCAGCGGGACGCCCGTGTCCAACTCGTCCCACTCGTCGCGCATGGCGCGCACCTGGTCGTCGTCGACGGCGATCGTCACCGCCTCGATGCTGCTCGCCCGGGAGGCGCGGGCCATGTTCACCGCGCGCATGGCGGGCTTGTTCAGCTCCAGCAGCAGCACGACGGCGCGGACGCGGCTGGGCAGGGTGTGCGCCTCGTCGAGGTCGAGTGCCGTCTCGGCTGCCACCTTCGCGTAGTGGCCGCTGATCGCCTTCATGGCGGCGAACACGACCGCCATCGCCAGCACGGCGAGGTAGGCGCCGTAGATGAACTTGCTCGCCAGCACGATGACGAGCACGGTTCCCGTGAACGTCAGGCCGACCGCGTTGATGGCCCGCGAACGCTGCATGCGCCGACGCGCGGCCGGATCGGTCTCGACCGCGAGGTGGCGCGTCCAGTGCCGCAGCATGCCAAGCTGGCTGACCGTGAACGACACGAACACGCCCACGACGTAGAGCTGGATCAGCGCGGTCACGCTGGCGTTGAACGCCAGCACGAGCCCGATGGCCGCCAGCGCCAGCAGGATGATGCCGTTGCTGTAGGCCAGCCGGTCGCCGCGGGTGTGCAGGGCGCGCGGCAGGTACCCGTCGCGGGCCAGGATCGACCCGAGCACCGGGAACCCGTTGAAGGCCGTGTTGGCCGCCAGGAACAGGATGACCATCGTCGTGATGATCACGAACACGAACCCGGGCTCGAACCGGTCGAAGACGGTCATGGCCAACTGGGCCATGACGGTCTCCTGGTGGTCGGTCACCTCGACTCCGCCCCGGGTGAAGTGGACGCCCGCGTGCTCGTCCACCATCTTCGCCCCGGTGAGGTGCGCCAGCGCGATGATGCCGCCGAGCATGGAGATGGCGACGATGCCGAGCAGGCCCAGGGTGGTCGCCGCGTTCCGCGACCTGGGCTCGCGGAAAGCCGGGACGCCGTTGCTGATGGCCTCCACGCCCGTCAGTGCGGCCGAGCCCGATGAGAAGGAACGGGCCAACAAGGCGACCAGCGCGAAGCCCTCCAGGTTCGAGTAGAACGGGTCCCCCACCACGCCGAAGTCGGCTGTCGGTGCGCGCAGCGGCTCGCCGAGGACGAGGATGCGCACCAACCCGAAGCCGATCATGCCGAGCACCGCGACCATGAACGCGTAAGTCGGGATGGCGAACACCGTCCCCGACTCGCGGGCGCCGCGCAGGTTGATCGCCATCAGGATCGCGATGAGCACGGCGGCGGCCAGGCCCTCGTGACCGATGAAGATGGGGAACAACGCCTTGGCGTTCTGGACGCCGGAGCTGACCGACACCGCGACGGTGAGCACGTAGTCGACGAGCAGGGCGGACGCCACCGTCAGGCCCGCGTTGGGGCCGAGGTTGACCGTGGCCACCTCGTAGTCACCGCCGCCCGACGGGTAGGCGTGCACCGTCTGCCGGTAGCTCAGCACCACGACGAACATGACCAGCGCGACCGCCAGGGCGATCGGCCACGAGAACACGAAGCCGGCGACGCCGGCCAGGCTGAGGGTGAGCAGGATTTCGTCGGGGGCGTAGGCGACCGACGAGAGTGCGTCGGAGGCAAACACCGGCAACGCGATCCGTTTGGGGAGGAGGGTCTCCCCCAGTTGGTTGCTGGCCAGCTTGCGGCCAACGAGCAACCGCTTCACGGCGTCCGTGAGATCCACGGGGATACCCTAGACCTGCTGCGACAACACGCCGCGCCTGTTTTGCCAACGGGTTCCGGCCCGGGGAGGATCTCCGCGTGCACATCGTCATCATGGGCTGCGGCCGCGTCGGCTCCTCGCTGGCGCGCGCCCTCGAGCGCCGAGGCCACTCCGTCGCCGTCATCGACCAGGACGCGGACGCCTTCCGCCGGCTTGGCCCCGACTTCCACGGCCGGACGGTCAAGGGCATCGGCTTCGACCGCAAGGTGCTGGTGGCCGCCGGCATCCGCGAGGCGGACGGGTTCGCGGCCGTGTCGTCCGGCGACAACTCCAACATCCTTGCTGCACGCGTGGTGCGTGAGACCTACGGCATCGACAACGTCGTCGCCCGCATCTATGACCAAGGCCGCGCCGAGGTGTACGAACGGCTCGGCATCCCGTCGGTGGCCACCGTGAAGTGGGCCTCTGACCAGGTGCTGCGCCGTCTACTGCCCGAGGGATCGGAGCCGCAGTGGCGCGACCCGTCCGGCCAGGTGCGCCTGATCCAGGTGGGCGCCGACGACGGCTGGGTCGGTCTGCGCATCACCGCCGTCGAGCAGGCGCTGGGCGCCCGCGTCCCGTTCCTGACCCGCTTCGGGCAGGGCATGGTGCCGAACGAGTCGACGATCCTGCAGGACGGCGACATGCTCTCCATCGCCGTGACCAACGAGGACGTGCCCCGCATCGAGGGCCTGCTCGCCCAACCGCCCGCCAAGATCTGAGAGGGACCCCGCATGCGTGTCGCCATCGCCGGGGCCGGCAACGTCGGCCGTTCCATCGCGCGTGAGTTGCTGGCCAACGACCACCGCGTCCTGCTCATCGACCGGGACCCGGGCGCCATCAAGCCCGACAGCGTCCCGGGTGCGGAGTGGCTGCTCGCCGACGCCTGCGAGGTCGACTCGCTGGAGGAGGCCCGCATCGACCGCTGCGACGTGGCCATCGCCGCCACCGGCGACGACAAGGTCAACCTCGTGCACAGCCTGCTGGCCAAGACCGAGTTCGCGGTGCCGCGCACCGTCGCGCGCGTCAACCACCCGAGCAACGAGTGGATGTTCGACGAGGTCTGGGGCGTGGACGTCGCGGTGTCGACGCCGCGCCTGATGTGCGCGCTGGTCGAGGAGGCGGTGACGGTCGGCGACCTGGTCCGTCTGTTCTCGTTCCGCGGCGGTCGCACCAACCTGGTCGAGATGCGCCTGCCCACCGACAGCCCCATCGTCGGACGCCGCGTGGGCGACCTCGCGTTCGCAGGCGAGGCGGTGCTCGTGGCCGTCATCCGTGACGGCGTCGCCTCCTCGCCCCAGACGGACGCCGCCCTCGAGGGTGAGGACGAGCTCCTGTTCGTCGTGAATCCGGACGCCGAGATGGAGTTGGCCGAGTACCTGGCCCCGGGCGTCCACCGCGAGCGGGTGGCCAACGAGGACGACGTCGACGTCGACCCCGAGCGCTGACTCAGAGCAGCTCGTAGTGCGGGTTGTACACCCGCCGGGCGCCGTCGGCGACCGAGATGCGGCCGCGGACCAGCAGTTCGCGTCCCGCCTCGATGCCGGGGATCTCGTGACGCCCCATCCAGATCAGGGTGACCCGGCCCGTGCCGTCCGACAGCTCGGCCTCCAGCCAGGGGGTGTCCTGCCGGGGGCGCACGGTCAACACGTCGATCGTGCCCCGCAGCACCACCCGGCCGCGGTCGGTGCAGGCATCGATCGTGTCGCAGCCTTGGGCGGCCGCCCGCTTCTGCCGGTCGGCCGAGGCCAGTTCGTCGTTGGAGCGCAGCAACCCGCGCATCCGGTCAAGCCAGGACATGTCCGAAAGACTAGCCCTGCGCCGCCCCGGTCGGCATCGCCAGGTGGATCAGCTCGCCGGGGACGCGCGGCTGCTCGTCGCGCTTGACGACGACGTTGCGGAAGAACTCGACGAACACGTCGGCGGGCTCGCTCTCGCCCTCGACCATGCCGGCGCGGCCCATCAGGGTGCCGCGCAGGAGCCAGCGGGGGCCCTCGACGAGCCAGATGCGGGAGACGTGGAAGAGCTGCTCGCCCTCGGGGCCCTCCATCGGCAGGACGCGCTGGATCTCGGGGCCGAAGGGGCCGTCCGCGACGCCGGCGTGCCCTCCCGCCTGGGTGGCCTCCTCGATGGTCTCCTCGCGCAGCTCGGCGGCCAGTCCGCCGGTGCGCGGCGCGGCGAACAGCGCCAGCTCGAGCCCGGAGTCGCCGAACGCGGCCAGCAGCGCGTGCACCGTGCCACTGTTCGGGTCGCCGTGCAGCTGGAGGCCCAGCCCCTCGAAGGGCGTGATGATGAGGGGGCCGAACTCGACGCGCTCGACCCCGTCGGCGTCCAGGTCGACCTCGTCGAAGTCGAACGGCCCGTCGACTCGGGCGTCGAAGTCGTCGTCGGCGACGCCCTCGACAGCGCCGGCGTCCTCGTCCAGCTGGTCGTCGGTGGCGTCCACCTCGTCGTCGAGGAACTCCTCGTCGACGGACTCGATCTCGACGGCGTCCTCGCTGGCCTCGCGAGCCTTGCGCCCAAAGATCACAGGTTCCTACCTCCGCCTTCCCCCGTGGGGATCGTGTCGTCAACCCAGCCGATCACGCCGCCGGTGGAACCGTGTCCACCGGTGCCGCGTGCGCTGGCGGGCAGTGTGTCGACCTCGGCGAAGTCCGCTGAGCCGACGCTTTGGAAGACTAGCTGCGCGATCAAGTCGCCCCGGCGCAGTATCACCGTTCGGCTGGTGTCGGTGTTGAGCAGGCAGACCATGACCTCTCCGCGGTAGCCGGCGTCCACCGTGCCGGGGGCGTTCACGATGGTGAGGCCCTCGCGCGCGGCGAGCCCGGACCGCGGGTGCACGAAGCACGCCCAGCCCTCCGGCACCGCCAGGGCGATGCCCGTACGGACGAGGCGCCGTTGCCCCGGCGCGAGCTCCACGTCCTCCGCCGTCGCGAGGTCCGCCCCGGCGTCGCCGGGATGCGCGTAGCGCGGCAGGGGGACCCCGGCGTCCAGCCTTCGCACCAGCACCGTCGGGCGCTCGGCGTCGCTCACGCGCGCACCTCGGCCCGCCGCCGCTCGATGGCGTCGGCCAGCTGGGCCGGACGCCGGCTGCCGATCACCCAGTACGGGTGCGGGTCGGCCGCGTCGTCGACCGTGACGACGACGGACTCGGTCAGCCAGGCCTTCTCGACGGTGAACGCACGGGCGTCCGCCTTCACGCCGAGCAGCTCACGGGTGGCCTCGGCGTCCAGCGCCTCGACCCGCCCCACGTAGGGCCACTCGAGCACGGACGGGCCGACGCGCAGACCCTTCTCGGTGACCGCGACGTCGGTGCGTCCCGCCCAGGCGAACAGCACGGTGGTGGCGGCGGTGACGACGAGGGCGCCGGCAGCAGCCACCCAAGGGCCGTACCAGAAGCCGACCGCGACGATGCTGGAGACGCCGAAGACGATGGCCACCAGCCAGTACCAGGCCGGGGCGGTGAGCCGTTCGTGATAGTCCACCCGTCCAACCTAGCGGGCTGGGCGACGGCCCCTAGGATGACTCCATGGACATGTCCCAGAAGATCGTGTGGAACGGCTACTCCACGCTCGTGGGCGCGGTGGCGGCGCTCGTCACCAAGAAGGCCGTCGACGGCGCCTGGACGTTTGTGACCGGGGAGGAACCGCCGGAGCCCAACGACCCCGCCACTCCGACCTCCCACGCCGCGATCTGGGTGCTGGCGATGGCGCTGGGCGTCGGCCTCTCGCAGGTGTTGATCAACCGGTTCGCGGCGCGGCGCTGGGAGGCGTTCACGGGCTCGGCGAGCCCGCTGCGTCACGTCAACATGCGCTTCTGACCCCGGGGCGCGCCGGCTGCGCTCAGGCGCAGTCGACGCAGTAGACGAGTCCGTTCTTCTCCATGGCCTGCTGGGCGCGGTGCTTCACCAAGAAGCAGCTGGCGCAGGTGAACTCGTCGGCCTGGCGGGGCAGGACGCGGACGGTCAGCTCCTCGTGGGAGAGGTCGGCGCCCGGCAGCTCGAAGGCTTCGGCCGCCTCGACCTCGTCCTCGTCCACCTTGCCCGAGTTCTTGTCGTTGCGACGGCTCTTGAGCTCCTCGATGGAGTCCTCGTTCTCCTCGTCGTTCTTGCGGGGAGCGTCGTAATCAGTCGCCATGATGCCTTTCGGTACGTGAGGGTCGCACCGCTGGGTTGTCTCCCGAGGTGCAGACGCACATATATCACACGCGTCAAGCGCGCCCAAGATCCCGAGGCAAAGCCGGCCCACCCTGTTGCGACCGGGCAGGCCTCCCCCAGCCGCCCGAGCGGGTAGGTTACGCTGCGGACAACCAGTGTTGAGCCGGGAGTTGATGATGGACAGTGCCCTCAGACCGCGCGATATCCAGGCGCGCATCCGCGCCGGGGCGTCGCCCGAGCAGGTCGCAGAGGCTGCTGGAGTCCCCATCGAGCGCATCGACGCCTTCGCCGCCCCGGTCATCGCCGAGCGTGACTACATCGCCGGCCTGGCCCGCACCAACCCCGTCCGCCGCCGCGGCGAGACCACCTCCCACCGCACCCTGCGCAACGCCGTGGCGGACGCCCTGGCCGCCCGTGGCGTCGACGCGGACGCCGCGGACTGGGACGCCTGGAAGCTCGAGGACCGGCGCTGGCAGGTCAGCGTCGGCTTCGACGCCGACGGGGAGCGCCGCGAGGGCCTGTTCGTGTTCGACGCGATGGGCCGCTTCTCGGTGTCGGCCAACGATGAGGGCCGTGCGCTCATCGGCGATGGCGCCACCGACCAGCTCGCCCTGGTGCACGCCACGCAGGACGCCGATGCCGAGGCGGAGCAGTCGGACGACGAGCCGGAGACCGCGCCCATCGACGAGGTCACGGACGCCGAGGCTCCCGCCGATGCCGAGGACGACACCGACGACGCCTTCCACGAGGGGGACCTGGCCGAGGTGGACGGCGTCTACGACATCGTGCCGCCCGCCCGGGGTGACCTGGACGTGCTCTTCGACATGCTCTCGAGCTTCGACGAGGACTCGGTGAAGATCTACGCCGGGCTCGTCCACCCGAAGGAGTCCTCCCCCGAGCCCGACGGCCCCGTTGTGGTCGAGGTGGTCGAGGTGGTCGAGGAGTCCATCACGGTGGAGACCTTCGACGCTGAGGTCCCTGAGGTGCGAGCGCCTGCGAGCCTCGAAGGCCTGGAAGCCCAGCCTTCGCAGTCGCCAGAGGAACCCGAGCAGCTCTCCCTCATCGATGATGGCGAGGAGCCGGCTCCCAAGCCGAAGCCGCGCCCGCGCCGCAAGCGGGCCTCGGTGCCGAGCTGGGACGAGATCATGTTCGGCGCCCCGCAAGCACCCAAGTCCGACGACTGAGGGCTGCCCCACCGACCCGACCCGCGCCTTCCGTGGCGCGCCCGCACTGAGGAGCTCCGTGACCACCGACCGACCCACCGTCCTGTTCGTCTGCGTCTCCAACGGCGGCAAGTCCCAGATGGCGGAGGCGCTCCTGCGCGCCCATGTCGGGGACGCCGCCGCCATCCACTCCGCCGGCACCGCCCCGAAGGGGAAGATCAACGCCGAGTCCGCCGCCTCCGTGGCCCGCGCCGGGGCGAGCATGGAAGCCGCCACGAGCAAGGCCATCAACCGCGACCTGCTGCGCACCGCCGACCGCGTCATCGTGCTCGGCCGGGACGCGCAGGTCGAGCCCGTCGAAGGCATGAAGGCCACCATCGAGCGCTGGGACACCGACGAGCCGTCGGTCCGCGGCATCGAGGGCGACGAGCGCATGGACCTCATCCGGGACGACATCCGAAACCGCGTCGAGGCCCTGGCCGACGAGCTCGGCCTGGGCAGGCGTCCCTGACGTCCGCGCCACGAAGCCGGGGCCGGACACGTCCTAGTCGCTGAACGGCAGCGGTTCGGGTGTCAGGTCGACCCCGCGTCCGACCGACGGCTGCAGCGCCCGGTGGTGGGCCCGGCACAGGACCTCATAGGACACCACGCCGGCTCCCCCGCCCTCGGTGTCCCCGACGGCGATCTGCTCGCCCTCGACGACCATGACGCCGTCCACGACGCGCGCATTGTGGGTGGCGGGCTCACCGCACCAGCAGCGCGGGCGGGCCTGCAGCATTTCGATCCGGTCGGCCAGCTCGACGAGCCGCCGCGACCCCGGGAACAGCTCGGTGCGGAAGTCGGTGAGGATGCCGAAGCAGGACACGTCGATGCGCAGCTCGTCGACGATGCGCGCCAGGTCGTCGACCTGCCCGGTCGTGTAGAACTGCGCCTCGTCGCACACCAGGTAGTCCACCCGGTGGCCGGCCATCAGCTCGGCGGTCACGTGGCCCCAGAAGTCGAAGGTGGGCGTCACCTCGACGGCGCTGGCCACCAGACCGATGCGCGAACTGATCCGGGCCTCACCGCCGCGGTCGAGGCAGGTGAACCGCAGCCCGCGGCGTCCGGCCGAGGCGTTGGTGTAGTCGACCTGCAGCGCGAGGGTCGACTTGCCGCAGTTCATGGGGCCGGCGAAGTAGGTCAGCGCCGCCATCAGCCCACCAGCACCGGCACGCGCATCTCGAACTCGGTCAGCGAGCCGTGCATGCCGACGAGGCCGAACTCCTTGGGCTGGGTGCGGGTCATCACGGCCCAGTCGTCGCGCAGCGCCACGAGCACCTCGCCGTAGCGTTCAGCCATCCGCCGGTCCACGGGCCCGAACCAGCCGGACGCCGCCGCCTCCTCGCGCCGCACCACCCACGCGCGCTCGCCCAGGGCGGCGCTCCAGCGGGCGGCCACGGCGTCCGCGTGCCGCGGCTCGCAGTACAGCTGCCGGAAGCGCCCCTCGCCCGCCAGCAGCGTGAGGTCGTCGGTCAGGCCCGGCACGTCCTCGGCGACGATCCACCGGTCGCGCGGCGAGTCGATCATGCCGTGGTCGCCGGTGACGAGCAGCCGGACGTCGTCGGGCAGGGCCGCCCGCAGGTCGCGCGCGAGCGCGTCGATGCGGCGCAGGGCGGCGCGCCACGCGGGCGTCCGCCAGCCCACTCCGTGGCCGGTGTGGTCGAGCGAACGCTCGTAGAGGTAGACCAGCGCCTTGTCCCCCTCCGACGCCCCATCCGCCGTCCACGTGATGCGCGCGGAGTGGTCCTCCTCATCGGGCACCGGCTGGAACCGGGCGCCGCGCAGGGCAGCTTCGGTCAGGCCGGTGCCGGCGAAGCGGGCCGGGCTCACCGACGTGATGCTCACGCCCTGGCGCACCAGGCGCTCGAAGGCGGTCAGCCGGGGCTGCACGTCGAGCGCCGACAGCCCCGGCGCCCACGTGAGCGCATTGAGGTAACCGCCCTCGACGGGGTTCCGGAAGGCGTAGCCGACGATGCCGTGCTGTCCCGGGGCCAGCCCGGTACCCAGGCAGGTGATGCTGGTCGCGGTCGTGCTGGGGGCCCCGGAGGTCACGGTCGTCGAGGCGTCCCCAGCCACCAGAGACATCAGGAACGGCGCCTCCTCGGCCGCAGCCGCGAGGTTGAGCGCCCCCAGCCCGTCCACGAGCAGGATGACCCAGCGGTCGGACCTCGGCAGGGCCAGGGCGTCCGCCCACCCGTCGACGCCGAGCGAGGCGGCCAGGGAGGGGACGACGTCGGCCAGGGTCGATTTCCCGTAGACGGGGATGAGCGGTGACTCCACGCTCAGACCGCCACCCGCTGCAGGCGGGCCCCGAAGCGGATGAGGTCGGCGACCGCCGCCTCGCCGTCGGCCGCGGCACTGATGCGCACGGTGAGATCGTCCGCGACGTCCTGGACCGTCCAGCCGTGGTCGGCGTCGCAGTTGGGGTCCCCGCACGTGGCCGGCTCGACCTCCTGGCGGCGCATCGCGCCCCAGTTCACGACCAACCACGTCTCGGTCGTGCCGTGCCGCCCGCGCCCGAAGCGCTCGGGATTGGCGGCGACCTGGGTGAGCGCCACCGACCGGATGTGCCGCAGGGCGACGGTCTCGACGGTGGTCAGCGCCTGCTGGACGTTCGGATGCTCGCCGTCGTCGGTGTGCGCCGCGATGAAGCGTGTGGGGGTGAGCACGAGGACGGTGACGTGGCGGTGCAGCTCCGTGGCGTTGAAGGTGGCCTCGTGGTGGACGAGGGCGTCGACGACTTCCTCGTCGCCGATGGCCTGCGCGACGGTCGTCGCCACGAAATCCGGGAAGTACCCGGACGACACGATGGCGGCGCGCAGTTCCGCCGGAAGGGCAGTCATTCCAGCATTCTCCCATGACGCGGGCGCCGCGGGTAAACCGTTACGGTGGTGGCCATGAGCAACCGGCCGTTCATCGCCGCCCGCCTGGAACTGTTCCTGGACAAGCGCCTCGAACAGGTGTTCCGGGCGCTCGGCTGGCGCGAGCGGGTCATCCCCTACACCGCCTACGGCGACGAGAGCTTCGCACGCGTGCTCGGCCGGATCGTGCTGTCCCCCGCTTTCGCCGACACCCAGCTCGGCCGGGCCACCGAGGAGTTCCTGCGCCGCCGCGGCTGGCGGAACTTCATCACCGCCCCCTGCGTGCACGCCCGCTACACCATTCGCCTCGGGGACGCCGAGGTGACCGGCACCACCGATCGCGGCGGGTACATCGACCACCGCGTCCGCCACCACGGCCTCGCCGCGGGATGGCAGGTCGGCTCGGTGCAGACCGAGCAGTCGGAGCGCGAGAGCTTCGGCGTCCAGGTGGTCTCCTCCCACGCGACGTTCGGGCTGGTCTCCGACATCGACGACACCATCCTCTCCACGATGCTTCCCCGCCCGTTCATCGCCGCGTGGAACTCCTTCTTCCGCACCGAGGCCGCCCGCCAAGCCATCCCCGGCATGGCGGATTTCTACGACGACCTGCTCGGACGCCACCCCGGCGCCGCCGTCATGTACCTGTCGACGGGCGCGTGGAACACCCACGGCTTCCTCAAGCGGTTCATGCGCCGCCACCGCTACCCCGAGGGCGCCATGCTGCTCACCGACTGGGGCCCCACCAACACCGGCTGGTTCCGCTCCGGGCAGGAGCACAAGCGCAACGCCCTGCTGCAGCTCAGCGTCGACTTCCCCGGAATCCAGTGGCTGCTGGTCGGCGACGACGGCCAGCACGACCTGAACGTCTACAGCGAGTTCGCCGCCGCGAACCCTGACAAGGTCGTGGCCATTGCCATCCGGGAACTGACGCCCGCCGAGCAGATCCTCGCCCACGGCACGACCGAGCCGCTGGCCGGCGACGAGCCGCTCCCCCGTGACATCCCCGTGTTCAAGGCCCCCGACGGCCGCGGGCTGCGCCGCGTCACCCGGGAGTTCCTCGGCCTGTCCTGAGCCCCCGAGGGTGCCGCCCCGGAGTGGCACCCACCGCTTCCGGCCCGCCTTGGGCACAATGGCGGGTGGCACGAAACGGAAGAGGGAGCACGTGGTAGCGAAGCCGCCGGTCGACGAGGACGTGATCGAGAAGATCACCGACATCGACGTCACCGAGGAGATGGAGACGAGCTTCCTCGAGTACGCGTACTCGGTGATCTACGCCCGCGCGATCCCGGACGCCCGAGACGGGCTCAAGCCCGTCCAGCGCCGCATCCTGTTCTCGATGGACGACATGGGGCTGCGCCCCGACCGCGGACACGTGAAGTGCGCCCGCGTCGTCGGCGACGTGATGGGCAAGCTGCACCCCCACGGCGACACCGCCATCTACGACGCGCTCGTGCGCCTGGGCCAGGGCTGGGCCATGCGCCTGCCGGTGGTCGACGGGCACGGCAACTTCGGCTCGCTGGACGCCGGCCCCGCGGCCATGCGGTACACCGAGTGCCGGATGGCGCCCGCCGCGCTCGCGATGACCGGCGAGATCGACCAGGACACGGTCGACTTCAAGCCCAACTACGACGGGAAGATGACCGAGCCTGTCGTGCTGCCGGCTTCGTTCCCGAATCTGCTGGTCAATGGGTCGACGGGCATCGCCGTCGGCATGGCCACCAACATCCCGCCGCACAACCTCGTGGAGTGCGTGCAGGCGATCAAGCACCTGCTCAAGCACCCGGACGCGACGGTCGAGGACCTGATGCGTTACGTGCCGGGCCCGGACCTGCCCACGGGCGGCAAGATCGTCGGCCTGGAGGGCATCGCGGACGCCTACGCGGGCGGGCGCGGCACATTCCGCATCCGCGCGACCGCGCGCATCGAGCAGACCAGCCCGCGCCGCAAGGGCATCGTGATCACCGAACTGCCCTACATGGTCGGTCCGGAGCGGATCATGGAGCAGGTCTCGACGCTGGTGCGGAACAAGAAGATCACCGGCATCGCCGACATGAAGGACCTGACCGACCTCACCCATGGCCTGCGCCTGGTGATCGAGGTCAAGAACGGCATCAATCCCGACGCCCTGCTGGAGCAGCTCTACAAGGCCACCAAGCTGGAGGACTCCTTCGGGATCAACATGGTGGCCCTGGTCGATGGCCAGCCCCAGACCCTGTCGCTCCGCGACGCGCTGGTGGTCTACACCGACCACCGCCTCGACGTCACGCTGCGCCGCACGCGCTTCCAGCACCGCAAGGCCGCCGACCGGCTCCACCTCGTCCGCGGCCTGCTGCTGGCGATCCTCGACATCGACGACGTCATCGCGATCATCCGCGGCTCCGACGACGTCGCCCAGGCGCGCGGCAAGCTGATGGAGGCCTTCGACCTCGACGAGGTCCAGGCCAACTACATCCTCGACCTGCAGCTGCGCCGCCTGACCAAGTTCAGCCGCATCGACCTGGAGAAGGAGCGGGACGAACTCGAGCAGCGCCTCGCGGACCTCTCCCTCATCATCGACAACGACGACGAACTGCGCACGCTGGTCGCCCGCGAGCTCGACGAGGTCGCCCGCACCCACGGGACGCCCCGGCGCACCGTCCTGCTCGCCGGCGGCGGCGCCACCGTCACCGCGGCCAGGGCCACCCCGCTGGAGATCGCCGACGACCCCTGCTGGGTCATGCTCTCCTCGACCGGCCTGCTGGCGCGCGCCGACACCGCCGAGGAGCTGCCCGCCCAGGGACGCCGCGCGCAGCACGACGTCATCACCTCCGCCATCCGGACGAGCGCCCGCGGCGAGTATGGCGTCCTCACCTCGCTGGGTCGGGTCATCCGCGCGCAGGCGATCGAGCTGCCCTCGGTCGCCATCACCGCGGACGCGCCCAACCTGCAGGGCGGGTCGCTGGCCACCGAACTCCTCGACCTGGAGAAGGGCGAGCGCGTGCTGGCGCTGACCACGCTGACGGACGCCACCTTCGGCTGGGCGTTCGGTACCCGCAACGGCGTGGTCAAGCGCACCAACCCCGAGCTGGTGTCCAAGGACGCGTGGGAGGTCATCCGGCTCGAACCCGCAGACGAGGTTGTCGGCGCGGTCGAGCTGGCCGACGACTCCGGCGAGCTCTGCTTCGTGACCTCGGACGCCCAGCTCCTGCACTTCCCCGCCTCGGCCGTGCGTGCCCAGGGACGCGCGGGCGGCGGCATGGCGGGCATCAAGCTGGCCCAGGGGGCGTCCGTCGTGTTCTTCGGCCACGTGCCCGACGGCGAGGCGACGGTCGTGACGGTCTCCGGCACCGGCGCGGGCCTGCCCGGCACCGAGGCGGGCCTGGCGAAGGTCACCCCGTTCTCGGAGTACCCGGCCAAGGGTCGCGCGACCGGCGGCGTCCGCTGCCACCGCTTCCTCAAGGGCGAGACCACACTGCTGTCGGCGTTCGTCGGGGCCGACCCGGTCATCGGCGCCGCCCCCAGCGGCGCGCCGATCGAACTCACCAGCGTCCACGACGGGCGCCGGGACGGCTCGGGGACCCCGCTGACCCAGCCGCTGGGCGGCCTGGGGACACGCGCCCACGGCGTCCGGACGTCACCGTCGGCGGCGTCGCAGGCGGCAGCGGGCGTGGACGAGACCCCGGGCGAGGACGCGGTCGGCGACCCGGAGCCCGACGCGGACGACGACAGCACCCTCTTCTAGGATCCCCGTGGACACCGCGACCCTGCTGCAGCACCTCGACGAGGCGGCGAAGGGCGCGAGGCCGCGGCACGGCGCTCGAGCTGCCGGGCCAGGCCTGGACCCTCACCGGGTACACGACCGCGTGAGCGCTCAGCACTCGCGCGACATCAGCCCCGTCTCGACGTCGTAAAGGAACCCGCCCACCTCGGCGAACCCGGCGATCAGGGGGTGGCTGCGCAGCCGCTCGCAGTCGGCGCGCAGGTTGCCGAGCTGGTCGGGCGAGACACCGAACTCGAAATCGCCCGGGTCGATGCCCGAGGCGTCCTTGATGGCGGCGCGCATGCCGACCTCGTCCATCGAAGCGGCGGCGCACTTGGTGTGCGGCACGAGCAGGATGCGGTTCACCTTCAGCTTGTGCACGCCCATGATGAAGGCGCCCAGGCCACGGTCGGTGAGACGCGCGCCGGCGGTGCGGAGGATCTTCGCCTCGCCGATCATCAGGCCGACCATCTCCAGGGGCTCGATGCGGCTGTCCATGCAGGTGAGGATCATGACGCCTTGGTGGGCGATGCCGTCGAACTCGCGTGGCGCTGACCGCGCGTACCGCTTGTTGGCTGCCAGGAGGTCGTCGAAGATGCCGTCATCGTTCATGTCGGCGAGCCTAGTCCTGCCACCGGCGCGGGGTACACCCGGGTGGGCGGCACCGCTTGAGGGACGCTCACGCCACGGCTCAGGCGTCGATGCGCTCCGTATCGAGGGCGTAGGCGCCCTCGACGATGAACTCCTTGCGCGGCGCGACGTCGTTGCCCATCAGCTTCTCGAAGGTGGCGATCGCCTGCTCGAGGCTCTCACCCTCCTCCACGGTGATGCGCCGCAGCTGGCGGTGGCGCGGGTCCATGGTCGTCTCCTTCAGCTGGTCGGCGTCCATCTCGCCCAGGCCCTTGTAGCGCTGCGGCTCCTTGAACCCGACGCCGCGCTTGGTGAGCTCGGCCAGCTTCCGCTGGTACTCGGCTTCTGAGTACGTGTAGATGTACTTCTCCTGGCCGCGCTTGGGGTTGGTCAGCTCGAAGCGGTGCAGCGGGGGCACGGCCGTGTAGACGCGCCCGGCCTCGATCATCGGCCGCATGTACGTGAAGAACAGGGTCGCCAGCAGGGTGCGGATGTGGGCGCCGTCGGAGTCGGCGTCCGCCATGAAGATGATCTTCCCGTAGCGCGACTGGTCGGGGTCGCACGTGCGGCCCGACCCGGCGCCGACCACCTGCAGAATGGCGGCACACTCGGCGTTCTTGAGCATGTCGGCCACCGACGCCTTCTGCACATTGAGGATCTTGCCGCGGATCGGCAACAGTGCCTGGAACTCCGAGTTGCGGGCCAGCTTCGCGGTGCCCATGGCCGAGTCGCCCTCGACGATGAAAAGCTCGGTGCGCTCCAGGTCGTTGCTGCGGCAGTCGGCCAGCTTCGGCGGCAGCGAGCTCGACTCGAGCGCGTTCTTGCGGCGCTGGTTCTCCTTGTGGACGCGCGCGGCCACGCGGGTGCGGGACGCCCCGACCGCCTTCTCCAGCACGGCCCGGGCCATCGGGCGCAGGGCGGGCTTGCTGGTGGTGAGGAACTCGGTGAGTTCCTGCTCGACGACGCGGGCGACCAGGCGGGTGACGGGCGGGGTGCCCAGCACCTCCTTGGTCTGGCCCTCGAACTGCGGCTCGGCCAGCCGGACGGTGACCACGGCGGTGAGGCCCTCGAGGATGTCATCCTTGATGACCTCCTCGCCCGCCTTGAGCAGGCGGCTGTTCTCCAGCGCCTTGCCGAAGGCGCGCACCAGGCCGCGCTCGAAGCCCTGCACGTGGGTGCCGCCCTTGGGGGTGGCGATGATGTTCACGAACGAGGAGACCTTGTTCTCGTACCCGCTGCCCCAGCGCAGCGCGATGTCGACGTCGAGGTCGCGTTCGACGTCGGTCGGCGTCATGGCGCCTGCGGCGTCCAGCATCGGGACGGTCTCGGTGAAGCGGTCCGACCCCTGGAGGCGCAGCACGTCGGTGACCGGCTCGCCCTCGGACAGGTACTCGGCGAACTCCGAGATGCCGCCCTCGTGCAGGTGCACGTCGACGTGCTCGTCGCCGGCCACGCGGCGGTCGTCGACGGTGATCTTGAGGCCGGGCACCAGGAAGGACGTCTGGCGGGCGCGGGCGGCCAGCTGGGTGCCGGACAGCTTCGCGTCCTTCAGGAAGATCTGGCGGTCGGGCCAGTAGCGGGTGCGCGAGCCCGTCTTCGCCTTGGCGACGCGGCCCACCTTGCGCAGCCTGTTGTCGGGGGTGAAGCCGGCCTCGGGCCCTGGCCCGTCGAACACGCCGGGGACGCCCCGGCGGAACGACATCGCCCAGGTGGCGCCGTTGCGGTCGACCTCCACGTCGAGCCGCGAGCTGAGCGCGTTGACCACGGAGGCGCCGACGCCGTGCAGGCCGCCGGTGGCGTTGTAGGAGCCGCCGCCGAACTTGCCGCCGGCGTGCAGCTTGGTGTGGATGACCTCCACGCCGGAGAGGCCCGTACGCGGCTCGATGTCGACCGGCATGCCGCGGGCCTCGTCGCGCACCTCGACCGACCCGTCGGCGTGCAGGATGACCGTGATGTGCGTGCCGTGCCCGGCCAGCGCCTCGTCCACGGAGTTGTCGATGATCTCCCACATGCAGTGCATCAGGCCGCGCGTGTCGGTGGAACCGATGTACATGGCGGGACGCTTGCGGACGGCCTCGAGGCCCTCGAGCACGAGGAGGTGCCGCGCCTCGTAGTCGCGGTTGTCCGTCTTCGGCTTGGGCGGCGTCTTGGTACTGCTGGAGGTCACCGTCGCAGACTACCCGCGCCCACCGACACATCCCGGGACCGACCCTCCCCGGGTGACGAACGGGTCACAACTCCGCGCGTCGCCTGTTGCCCTTGAGTTCCTCGGGTACCTTCGGGGCACGGGAACAAACCACCCAACGCGTACGTTGGAACAGGTGCCCCGAGCCGAACACCCAGGAAGGAACGGCCCATGAGCACAACGGTGATGGAATCCCTGAACGCTGCGGACCGCTGCGATCGCTGTGGCGCGCAAGCGTACCTCCGCGTCACCCTGGCCTCCGGCGGCGAGCTTCTGTTCTGCGCCCACCACGGTCGCGCACACTCCGACAAGCTGAAGCAGGTCGCCCTGAACATCCAGGACGAGACCAGCCGTCTCGCCTGAACACCCCTTCGACCACCGCGGCCCCGGCAGATGATCTGCCGGGGCCGTGTGCATTTCTATGGGGCGGCAACCGCAGCACAAGAATGCACCCGGCCCGATCCGGCCAGATTTTGCCCCACAGAAATGCACACGCGGGAGCGCGGCGCTCCAGGTGATCGTCCTGCTGCGTGCAGGGTCAGACGAGGGCCGCGAGGGTGTCGATGCGCGTCTGGGTGTCGAAGGCCGTGGTCAACACCATGAGTTCCTGCACCTCGCAGTCGGCGACCCGGGCCTCCAGTTGCTCGCGCACCTGCGCGGCGGTACCGACCACCTTGGTGCCCGAGAAGTCCACCCCGCCCATCGCCTCCAGGCGGCGCGCCGATTCCTCGGGGGAGGGCAGCGGCTCACGGGTGTCGCGGCGGATGTTGATCCACTGCACCGTCGAGGGGCCGGCCAGGTAGGCGGCCTCTTCCTCAGCCCTGATCCACCGACTGTGATTCTTGGGGATGGTTCGCGTCGTTGTTGACGGCGTTTCGGGTGTGGGCGTGGTGGTCCTGCCGGTCTGTCCGGCTTCTCCACTGGGGGTCCTTGGTTGCGCCTGCTGGGGCTGGGTGGTCAGGGAGTGACCGGCTGGGGTGGGCTGGTCGCGCGGGCGTGG
>NZ_SDMQ01000004.1 GCF_004324755.1 Propioniciclava sinopodophylli | reverse complement strand
TTCAACCACGGCAAGCAATGGCGCGGGTTCGCCACCCGCTACGACAAACTCGGCATCGTCTACCGCGGGGCCGCGGTCCTGAACGCGATCATCAGATGGCTCCAACGGTTACGAGACACGCCCTAGGTGGCAGTTCAGGCAAGGGCGGATCGGCTGGAGTGGCTGAGGTCGTCGGCCCGCCTGGCTACAGTCCAGGCGCATGAGAGCCACCACCAGCCAGCAGACCCTGATCTCCACCGTCTTCGACGCAGCCGAGCGCGCCATGCACGCCCTCACCCACCTCGTCCCCGATCTCGACCGAGACCGCACCGAGTACGCCGTCGTGTCCGTGCTCTTGGGAGAGGCGTGGGTCCACGGGTAGGTAGTCCGGCCCCTACCGCCTCCGTCGGGACGCTAGGGCGCGAAGGCGCGTTGCCAGACGCCTCCCCTTTGTCGACCAGCGTGACGTGAGGGATGCGTCTCCGGTCCCCTCAATGAGGAAGGGATGATTTGCCTCCAGTCGGGCTATGCGGTCCTCTAAACCTCAATCCACCGGTTGACGTTGTGCGTGTGTTTGTGCTTGTGGATCCCGTCTGGGATTGACGTCACGAGGGTGTGCGGGCATGCGTGATCGCCCGGTCTGTCCGGGTCTTCCACTTGGGTTTGTTGGCGCAGGCTCTCCTTAGGTCACTCCGGCGGCGAGGCGTGACGCCTCGCCGGGTGTTCTCAAGGGACCGACAGATCCGAGGAAAGACAGCAGATGTCGATCGGAGTGAGGGTCAGGAACCCCTGAGAACACCCGGCACCAGCATCCTTGCGCGTCCGTCGCTGTGTGGGTCAGGACCCTCGAGAACACCAGCACAAACAGTCTCACTGTCGGAGTGGAAGATCGCCCCGGGGGCGAGGTGTCCGTGGGTGTGGGCCATCCGCAGAGCGGCGCTGATCAGTTCGGTGCGCATGTGCTCCGCCATCGCCCAGCCGACCACCATCCGGGAGTGGAGATCGATCACGGTGGCCAGGTAGAGCCATCCCTCGCTGGTGCGCAGGTACGTGATGTCACCGACCAGCTTGGTCCCTGCCGTGTCGGAGGTGAAGTCGCGTTTGACCAGGTCAGGGCGCTGTTCGGCGTCGTCGGCGGGGATCGTGGTGCGTTTCTTCGTGCGAGGCTGGATGCCGGCGATCCCGGCCTGACGCATGATCGAGCGCACCATTCCCTCCGAGGCGGGCACGCCGTCGGCGGTCAGGTCAGCCAGCACCCGGCGGTGCCCGTTGACGCCGTTGGAGGCGGCGTGGCTCTCGATCACCGCCGCGGTCACCTCCGCCCGCCGGGTCGCCGCCGGGCTCGGGGTGTCGCCTCGCTTCACCCAGGCGTAGTACCCGGCCCGTGACACGTGCAGCAGTCGGGTCATCAACTCGACCGAGTGGGCGGCCTTCTCCGCGTGGATCAGCGTGAACTTGTCGGTCACGGTTGCGTCGTTGCGAAGAAGGCCGCCGCTTTCTTCAGGAACGCGTTCTCCTCCGACAGCCGGCACACCTCGGCCTCCAACGCGGCAAGCCGGGCCGCCTCCACCGGGGGCGGGGCCTTCACCGGGTCAGGGTGCTGTTCCCGGTAGATCTTGACCCAGTAGCCCAGCGAGCTCTCATTGATCTCCAACTCCCGCGCGACCTGCGCGATCGGCCGCTGCGCGACCACCACGAGCTGGACCGCGTCAGCCTTGAACTCCGGGGTGTACCTCCTGCGTTTCGATGACATCTCGTCTCGTCGTTCCTTCCTGGTAACGACTGTCCACGAGAAGTGTCACACCCCAGAGGCAGCGTTTGCCAAGATGTGTGGCGCGTGCCCGATCCCGGCTGGATCCGGCAAGACCAACAGCCGGCACCGTCTGTACCGCGGCGGGAACCGGCAGGCCAACGCCGCGCTGTATCGCGTGGTCATCGTGCGCATGCGCTGGCATCAGCCGACGATCGACTACGTGGCCCGTCGCACCGCCGAGGGCATGTCGAAGCGGGAGATCATCCGGTGCCTGAAGCGGTACCTCGCTCGCGAGCTCTTCCGCCTGCTGCCGGCCCCGGACGCCATCGCCAAGCCCGTTAATGGAGAGCTCGAAATCGCGGCCTGATCGACTTGACGATCTATAGGAGCATCAACGCCCTCGCTGAGACCGTGATCGGCTACTACAAGACCGAACTCGTCCGCGGCCCCGCCCGTCCCGGACCGTGGCGGACGGTCGAGGACCGCGAGCTCGCGACCCTCGGATGGGTGCACTGGCACGACACCCAGCGCCTACACGGCTACCCCAGACTCAGGGCGCTTCACTTCACGCCTTTTCAGTCTCCGGGGTGGGCGGTCTGGTCCGCGAGGAGACGAGCGGCCTCCGCAGCGTATGGTGCTTCCACTTGGACCTCGTAGTGGCCCGCCTCAAGGGTCTTCAGTGAGTCGAAGTCCCGTCGGCCGCCCGTAGCCAGGTGTCCAAGGAAGTAAAGCAAAGCGCCCCAAACTGCGCCAGAGGCGACCGAGATGATCACGATGGCCAGCCAACCGAATCCGGGGGCGAACAGCCCGAACAGCAGACCTAGCAGAACACCGAACCATGCTCCAACGGCTGCGCCCCGTAGCGCAGCCTTTCCTCCTGTCAAGCGACCGAGTACCTGCTCGACAACACGAACGTCGAGCCCCACGATCGTCACTCGTTCCACATCGAAGCCGGCGTCGGAAAGACGGTCAACCGCTGCCTGCGCACTGGCGTAGTCAGAGAACTGCGCGATCGTTTGCTTCCAGCGGGGGTCATTGGTGAACGAGAACTCATTAGCCTCCTGCTCCGGAGGGTTGTTGCGAGGGGTCTCGGGGCTGGTCATGGGCGTACTCCTTCAGTGAAAACTGGATGAACCACCGTGCTAAGACCAGAAGGCTGGGTGCATGCCCGTCTTCCGGTCTTGCAAGGACGGGTGTTGCGCCGTTCGTCCGGGCTGCCCCAGGCAGCGGCCTGTTCCACCGCCCTGGCGACCAGTGCCCGGGCGTCTTCCGACAGCGCCCGGGACAGATCGACTCGTTGCACCGGCGGCGGGGTCGCTCCGCGCCCAGAACACTGAACGGATCCCGCCCGCCGAAAAACTGGCCGATGAGATCGTCGAACGGGGGAGTCGAACCCCAGCGGATTGGGCATGGCTTCCTCTCCCAGACCCGCGGCGACGCCGGCGCCGATCGCGCGGGCGGCCGCGGTCGCTCTACTGCGTCTGACCCGATCCCTCGCCGGTGGCTTGCTGCTCACCGGAGGAGGATCCCTGTTCGATCGCTGCCGTGCGGTCAGAGGCCGAAACCTGGATCTTGCGCGGCTTGGACTCCTCAGCCACCGCAATCGTCAACGTCAGCACCCCATCGGCGTAGCTGGCCTCGATGCGGTCGGTCGCCAGCCCCCGGCCCAAGGTGAGCTGACGGGCGAAGGTCCCCGTGGGCCGCTCCCGCACCAGCCACTGCGCCTCCTCCGGGCGCCGCTCGGCGCGCACCGTCAACGTACGGTCATCGACGTCGATATCGATCGAGCCGGGGTCCACGCCCGGCAGGTCGATCTTGGCGACGAAGGCATCATCACCAGAGCGGTACAGATCCATCGGAATCGCCACCGCGGACGGGGCCTGACGCATGGCCGTGCCCAGCAAACGCTCAATCTCGCGGAAGGGATCCAAAGCCGTCATCTTCACCATCGCCTCTCCGTGACCGGCGGCCCGGCCCATCCGGGTCTCGCCTCTCCATGACACTACCACAGCCCAGACGACGCGACCGCAGGGGACCGCGAGCCCGCGCGGTGGCCATATTGACACCCAGGGACGTCCCTGGATACATCCGATCGACCCGGGCCGAGCAACCTATGCCCAGACCGCCGGCCAAGGCCCAGATCGCAACAGCAGCCCGGCGTGAACAGATCGACCTGCACCGTGCCCTCATCGCTGTGCAGACGAGTTCGGACACTCGTGCAGTCCACTTCGGAAACTGACACACAAGGCGCGGTTCCGACGCGCCACCGCTTCATTGCACGGGCGCGGTTGATGGCCGCGCTCAAGACCCCCGCCCAAGTCGCCCTCGAATACCAGCAAAACAGGTCAAACGCAGCGTAAACCAGCAACATCAGCTGTCCGCTGAGAGCCAATCAGACCAGTCACACACCTCTTGGATCGCTATGGGTCGGAGACGCCTGCTCTGCTGGCTGTCGCTGACGAGCACGACGCGGCGCTGGCCGTGGGATCGCGGGAGCTGGCCTGGGGCCAGCCGCTGACCGGTGCACCGGACTTCCTGCGGGCAGAAGTCGCCTGGGCAGTCACCCATGAGGGTGCCACCCACCTTGATGATGTGCTTCTGCGACGTGTGCGACTGGACATCGAACGACGAGATCGAGGACTGTCTGCGAGCGACGAGATCCTCGTCATCATGGCCCCACTGCTGGGGTGGGACGCCGCCGACATCGACCGCGAACGCCGGGCCTACGCCGACCGGGTTGCGCAGATTGCGGCAGCCGAGGCCGAGACCGACGACGCGGCCGCCGTGTCCCACTTGTCCATTGCCATCTGAACCACCAATGCCCCGGGGGTGGCCACCAGCATCGCTGGTGGCCACCCCCGCGCTCTTCCCGTCACGTGCGTGGTGGAAGCGCTTTCGTCCAGGCGCGGGTTCCGGCGATCCAGGTCTTGTAGCCCCCGTCCAAGTTGCGGGCAGGGATGTCGTGCCCGGCCAGGATCCGGCACGCCACATGGCCGCGCACACCGACAGCTCAGTGCACGACAACTCGTGGCCCGGGGCCAGCTCCCGGACCTCGTCGATGCGCTGGCGCAGCTCGTCGACGGGCATGTTGATGGCTCCGGGGATGGCTCCGGCCGCGAACTCTGCGGGGCTATGGACGTCGAGGAGGACGGCGACACTGTCCTGGGCCTGGGCGAGCTGGTGCCACTGGTGGGTCAGCGAGGTGGCGGTGTGCAGGTTCTCGTCGGCGAAGCCGAGCATGTTCACCGGATCCTTGGCGCTGCCGAAGGGCGGCGCATAGGCCAGTTCCAGTTGCGCCAGATCACTGGCCATCACATGGCCGGTCATTGCCGTGGCAATGACATTGATCCGCTTGTCAACACCCTTGGGGCCCACGCCCTGGGGTCCGATGATCGCGTCGGTGTAGGGGTCGACGAGCGGCTTCAGCGCCATCTGTGTGGCGCCGGGGTAGTAGCCGGCATGGTCTCGGTCGGATGGGTGTGGATCGCGCGGTAGGGGCGCCTGCGGCACGCAGGCGCTTCTCATTCCAGCCGACGGTGGCCGCCTGCAGACCGAACAGGTCCACGATTGCGGTGCCGAGCACCGGACGGTCGCCGATCTCGCGGCCCATGATGCGGTCGGCGATCCGATGTCCCTGCAGGTTCGCCGTCTGGGCCAGCGGCACCAAGACCAAGCACCCATCGACGGCGTCATGCTTGGCCACGGCGTCACCGGCCGCGTAGATGTGCGGATTGTGCGTGGTGAGGTTCCGGTCGACGACGATCCCGCCATTGGGTGCGCACTCCAGGCCCGCATCACGGGCGAGCTGCGAGTCAGGGCGCACCCCGATGGCGGCCACCACCAGGTCGGCATCCAGGATCGACTGGTCGGCGAGGGTCACGTCGTGGTCACCGATGGCGGTGACCGCGCACCCCAGGTGCAGGTCGACCCCGGCCGAGCGCAGCGCGTCGCGCAGGTGTGGCCATCTCGGGGTCGAGCGGTGCCAGGACTTGGTCGGTGGCCTCCACCAGCGCCACCTGCAGGCCCTTGCGAACGAGGTTCTCGGCGACCTCGAGACCGATGAAACCGCCGCCGGTCACCGCGTCGGTGCGGGCCTGCTGGGCGGCGGCAGCGAGCGCATCGGCGTCCTCGACATTGCGCAGGGTCAGTGCCCACTCGATGCCGGGGATCGACGGACGCACCGGTGTGGCACCGGGCGCCAGCACCAGCCGGTCGTAGTGCAGACGCCGGGCGGCGCCAGTGGCCAGGTCGGTGACGGTGTGAGCTGTGCGGTCGATGGCCTCGGCGCGGGTGTTGACCAGTACGTCGATGTTGAAGCGGGCCTTGATGGCCTCGGGCGTCTGCAGCAGCAGGGCATCACGGTCGGTGATCACACCACCCACGTAGTAGGGAAGACCGCAGTCGGCGAGCGGAGGAGATGTGGCCCGACTTCGCCACGACGGTCATGGAGGCCTGCTCGTCGAAACGCCGCAGGCGGGCGGCGGCCGACATGCCGGCGGCGACGCCGCCGATGATCACGATGTCCATGGGACTTTCTTTCCGGAGGATGTCAAGGGGTGGCCTGGCGGGCTCAGCGGCCCAGACGACGCCGGGCACCCGGGCGGTGACGCCCGACCCAGACCCGGCCGTCGGCGCCCGTGGTGAACACGCGGCCACTGGGCGTGGGCATCGCGCTGTCCAGCTCGGCCCACAACTGGCCGACCAGGTGGTCGAGCTCACGTCGCGTCTGGTCGATCTGGTCGCGCAGCGCGAAGATCGAGGCCACCTGCGCGACGGGCATCCCGGCGTGCTGCACCATGTTGAGCGCCTGGCGCAGCCGGGCCACGTCGGCCCGGCCGTAGACGGGCTGGCCGGCCACGTCCTGGCCGGGACGCACGATCCCGGCCCGGGCGAAGGCATCCAGGGTGCGCGGGTGGATCCCGGTCAGGTGCACCACCTGGATGGTGGTGAACACGACGTTGTCACGCCGCTCGTGGTTGTTGCTGGTCATGGTCATTCCCTCCCCAGAATCGAGGCGCGCGGGTTGGTCTCACCCATCGCGCGGGCGAAGTCCCGGATGGCCTGCTTGGCCTGGTCATTCACGCTGCTCGGCATCTGCACCTGCAGGGTCACAAGCAGGTCACCGGTGCCGGCCTTGGTCTTCACGCCCTTGCCGCGCACCCGCAGCGTGCGGCCGTTGGGCGTGCACTCGGCCACGCGCACCGTCACCCGTCCACCGTCGAGGGTGGGCACCTCGATGTCGGCGCCCAGGATCAGCTCGTCGACGGTGACCGGCACGTCGAGGGTCAGGTCACGGCCCTTGCGGCCGAACAGCCGGTGCGGGGTGACGTGGACGCGCACCAGCAGGTCGCCGGCAGGTCCGCCGTTGACGCCGGTCGAGCCCTTGCCCTTGATCCGGATGGTCTGCCCGTCTTCGACGCCGGCCGGGATGCGTACCTTCATCGTCCGCGACTGCGGCACCCGGGCGGTGCCACCGCACGAGCCGCACACCTGCGGCGGGTTGCCCGAGGTGATGCCGGCCCCGCCACAGGCCGTGCACGGCACCTGCGAGACCAGCTGCATCGACATCGTCGTGCCGGCCACGGCCTCCTCGAAGCCGATGGTCACCTCACCCTCGATGTCGGCACCTTGGCGCGTGCCTTGCGGGCGACGCCCACCGAAGCCACCGCCCTGGCCGAACAGGCCGCCCAGGATGTCCTCGTAGCCGCCACCCTGGCCGAACAGGTGCTCGGCCGAGCCACCCGTGGAGTAGCTGTAGGTGAAGGGCCCACCACCGCCCTGGCCGTACTGGCCTCCGGCACCCGGGAAACCCGCACCGTACTGGCCGGCGCCGGATCCGTAGCCGAAACCGCCGTTGGCGACCATCTCGCGGATCTCGTCGTACTCGCGGCGCGAGTCGGGGTTGGACAGCACCGAGTTGGCCTCGGAGACCTCCTTGAAGCGGGCCTCCGCCGCAGCGTCACCGGGGTGCTGGTCGGGGTGGTTCTCGCGGGCCAGCTTGCGGAAGGCCTTCTTGATGTCCTTGTCAGAAGCGTCCTTGGAGACCCCGAGCACCTTGTAGAAGTCCTTGTCGACCCAGTCCTGGGCGCTCATCAGCGGTCCTCCTGTCCCGTCAGGTCATCGTGGGTGGTGGCCTCGGGATCGGGGTCACTGACCGCGACCCGGGCGGGGCGCAGCACCTTGTCATCGATGCGGTGGCCGGGCTGCATCACCTGCGAGACACAGGTCTGGGTGGCGCCGGGCAAGGGCTGCTGCATCAGCGCCTCGTGCAGGGCCGGGTCGAAGGCGTCACCGACCTCACCGAAGCTGGTCATGCCGTGACGGGTGGTGAGGGCCAGCACCTGGTCGGCCAGCACCTTCACCGGTCCGTCCAGCTGGCCGTGCTCGTCGGCCAAGCGGATAGCGTCGAGCACCGGCAGCAGCTCACCGAGCACCTTCTCGACACCGCCCCGCCGCGCCAGGTCGCGGTCGCGGTCGACGCGCTTCTTGTAGTTGACATACTCGGCCTGCAGCCGCTGCAAGTCCTCGGTGCGCTCGGCCAGGCGACCTTTCAGCTCGGCCACCTGCGCGCGCAGCGCCTCGACCTGCGCGGCAGCGTCGAGCTCCTCAGCGGTCGTGCTCTGCTGACCGGTCGTGGTGGTCACGTCGTCTGCGCTCATCTGTTTTCCTCATGTCTGGTGGGTGGCAGCACCTGGCGGGTAGGCACTGCTGCGAATGGCCCATGGCGCCGCGAAGCGCCCGCAGGGGGGGTGCTGCGGGCCGATCGCGTGGCCACCGCCCGGGACGGGTGGGGCCGCGAGGCGACCCCACCCGGCGGATCACTTGTCGTCGACGATCTCCGCGTCGACCACGTCGTCGTCCGAACCACCGGCATCGGCCGGGGAGGCCTGCTCCTGGGCCTGCTCCTGGGCCTGCGCCTGACTGGCCGCATAGACGGCCTGGCCCATGGCGGCGGCCTTGGTGTTCAGGTCCTCCATCGCGGCCTTGACCTCGGAGTCGTTGTCGGTGCCCTTCAGGGCCTCCTTCAGCTTCTCCAGGGCCTCGACGACCGGGGCCTTGACCTCGTCACCGATGCTGTCGGCGTCGGCCAGCAGCTTCTCGGTGCGGAAGGCCAGGGCATCGGCCTCGTTCCGCATCTCGACGGCCTCACGGCGCTTGCGGTCCTCCTCGGCGTGCGCCTCAGCGTCACGGACCATCCGGTCGATGTCCTCCTTGCCCAGCGCCGAACCACCGGTGACGGTCATCGACTGCTCCTTGCCGGTCGCCTTGTCCTTGGCCGAGACGTGGACGATGCCGTTGGCGTCGATGTCGAAGGTGACCTCGATCTGCGGCACGCCACGCGGGGCGGGCATCAGGCCGGTGAGCTCGAAGTTACCGAGCGACTTGTTGTCGCGGGCGAACTCGCGCTCACCCTGGTAGACCTGCACCATCACCGACGGCTGGTTGTCCTCGGCGGTGGTGAAGATCTCCGAGCGCTTCGTCGGGATCGTCGTGTTGCGCTCGATGATCTTGGTCATCACACCACCCTTGGTCTCCAGGCCCAGGCTCAGCGGAGTCACGTCAAGCAGCAGTACGTCCTTGACCTCACCCTTCAGCACACCGGCCTGCAGAGAGGCACCCAGCGCGACGACCTCGTCGGGGTTGACACCCTTGTGCGGCTCCTTGCCGGACAGCTCCTTCACCAGGTCCGCGACGGCGGGCATGCGGGTGGAGCCACCCACCAGGATGACCTGGTCGATCTTGTCCACCGAGGTGTTGGCATCCTTGATCACGGCGTGGAAGGGCGCCTTGCAGCGGTCCAGCAGGTCCTGGGTCAGGCGCTGGAACTCGGAGCGGGTGAGCTTCTCTTCCAGGTGCAGCGGGCCCTGTGCACCGGCGGTGATGTAGGGCAGGTTGATGCTGGTCTCCTGGGAGGAGGACAGCTCGATCTTGGCGCGCTCGGCAGCCTCCTGCAGACGCTGGGAAGCCATCTTGTCCTTGCTCAGGTCAATGCCGTTCTTGTTCTTGAACTGCGTGACCAGCCAGTCGACGATGCGCTGGTCCCAGTCGTCGCCACCCAGGCGGTTGTCACCCTTGGTGGCCTTCACCTCGAAGACGCCCTCGGAGATGTCCAGCAGGGACACGTCGAAGGTGCCACCACCCAGGTCGAAGACCAGGACCGTCTGCTCCTCGCCACCCTTGTCCAGGCCGTAGGCCAGGGCGGCCGCTGTGGGCTCATTGATGATGCGGTCCACGGTCAGACCCGCGATCTCACCGGCCTCCTTGGTGGCCTGACGCTCCGCGTCGGAGAAGTAGGCCGGGACGGTGATGACCGCATTGGAGACGGGCTCACCCAAGTAGGCCTCGGCGTCGCGCTTCAGCTTCTGCAACACGAAGGCGCTGATCTGCTGGGGCTTGTAGACCTTGCCGTCGATCTTGATGCTCCAGTCGGTGCCCATGTGGCGCTTGACGGAGCGAATGGTGCGGTCGACGTTGGTGACGGCCTGGCGCTTGGCGACCTCGCCCACCAGGACCTCACCGGTCTTGCTGAAGGCCACTACCGACGGGGTGGTGCGAGCGCCTTCGGCGTTCGGAATGACAGTGGGATCGCCACCCTCAAGAACTGCGACGACGGAGTTGGTGGTGCCCAGATCGATGCCGACGGAACGTGCCATGGTGTTCTCCTCCTGTGTGGTGCGAACTGCGAACGATGGTCCAGAAGCGCTGCATGAACGGTGCGCTTCTCGTCATCCACTGTCGCCCAGGGCGCGGCTCCGGTCGATGGGTGGCGACACCCAAAGTGGCCGGGGCGATCCCCACCCCCGGGCCAGAACGCTTGGCCGG
Organism: Propioniciclava sinopodophylli; assembly: GCF_004324755.1. Classification (GTDB taxonomy): domain Bacteria; phylum Actinomycetota; class Actinomycetes; order Propionibacteriales; family Propionibacteriaceae; genus Propioniciclava; species Propioniciclava sinopodophylli. The sequence continues at coordinate 190,948 of NZ_SDMQ01000004.1, read as the reverse complement.
GCTGCCGGTGCGCGTCGAGAGTGGAGCCACCACGAACAGCGAAGCTGTTCCTCACAGAAAGGCAACCTCATGGAGTTGAAGGATTTCACCGCTCTGGTCGTCGGCGTCGACGGCTCCCCAGCCGCCGACCGTGCTGCCGCGTGGGCCTGTCAGTTTGCCGACCGGCACGACCTGTCGGTGCGGCTGCTGATGATGGTGTCCATGCCCGTGCCTCCCAGCACCGACACCTTCGCCGGCCCGATCTCCCACTGGTACACCCTGCAGCTGGTCGAGGACTACCTCGACGCGATGCGCGCGCAGGTCAACCAGCTGGCTGAGCTGAACCGGGCTCGATTCCCCCAGGTCGACATCACCACCGAGGTGCAGCTCGGTGCCCCCGCCCACGGCCTGATCGCTGCCACCGGGCCGAGCGACATCCTCGTGGTCGGGCGCCAGGGCCGCGACGGCATCGTGGAACACCTGCTCGGCAGCACCACTGACGCCGTCCTGTCCCACAGCAAGCAGCCAGTCGTCGTCGTGCCCATGCAGGGTGACTGGCGCCCCGACGGCCCCGTGGTCGTGGGGGTCGACGACCAGGGTTCCTGCCAGGCCCTGCACCTGGCGGCACAGATCGCCAGCAGCCACCACACCACGCTGCAGCCCGTCACCGTCGTCCACTTCGACCCCTCGTGGACCACGGCATTCGACGACCGCATGCCGGAACTGATGGCAGCCAACGCCATGGAACGTCTCGATGATCTGCTGGAGCCGGTGACCGAGCAGCATCCCGACCTCACTGTGGACGCCATCCTGGTCGACGGCAAGCCCGTCGACGCCCTGGTCAAGCGTTCCCGCGGCGCCAGCCTCGTGGTGGTCGGCAGCCGTGGCCGGGGCGGCTTCATCGGTCTGCTGCTGGGCTCGACCAGCCGACGCATCGCCGGTCGGAGCTTGGCGCCGGTGATGGTCGTGCGCAGCGAGAGCACCCCCACCCACCAGGCCTGACCCGCCTCACCACGTCAGATGCCCTCGGCATCCCGCACGGGATGCCGAGGGCATCTGTCATGTCTGACGCGTCGGGGCGTGTCAGTCGCTGGCCAGCGTCGCGGACAGCGTGAGTTCCTTGCCGTCACGCACCACCAGCAGGTTCACCTGCTTGCCGACGGGAAGTCCCCGCACATGCCCCACCAGGGACAGCGCAGAGGTGGTGGCAGCACCGTCGATGCTGAGGATGTGATCGCCGGCCTTCACCCCGGCCCGCTGAGCCGGACTGTCGGCAACCACCGAGACGACCACCGCGCTGCGCACCTGTTGCGTGCCGCGTGCCGCGATGCCGTCAGCCACGGAGATCCCCAGTTGCGAGTGCCGGGCCCGGCCATCACGAATGAGCTGTTGGGCCACCATCGACACCTGGTCGGACGGGATCGCGAACCCGATGCCGATGCTGCCGCTGCCCGGGCCCAGCGTGGCGATGGAGGAGTTGATGCCGATCAGCTCGCCACAGCCATTGACCAGGGCCCCACCCGAATTGCCCGGATTGATCGGTGCCGAGGTCTGGATGGCATTGGTCACCGTCGCGACGCTCGGTCCGGCGCCTTGTTCGGAGGCAGCCACCGGACGGTTGAGGGCACTGACGATGCCGGTGGTCACGGTCCCCTCCAGGCCCAGGGGATTGCCCACGGCCATCACGGGCTGCCCGGTGCGCACCGTCGCGGAGGTGGCAATCCGGATCGGGGTGAGCTTGGCGTCCTTGACCGTGAGCACCGCCAGATCGGTGATCGGGTCACGACCGGCGATGGTGACCGGCTTGACGGTGTTGTCGGACAGGGTCACCGACACGTCACTGTCGGTGGCATCACCCACCACGTGGGCATTGGTGACGATGTGGTGGTCATCAATGACCACCCCCGAGCCCTCACCCACCGGACGGCCGCCGCTGGAGACATCCACCGACACCACCGACGGGCTCACCGCGTCCGCCAATGACGTCCAGGAAGGATCATCCAGGCTGCACGAAGAACCAGAATTGTTCCCCGACGGGGAACCGCTGGCGGCCGCTGACGTCGAGGGGGCCTTCGGACCAACCGGGTCCATCGGGGCGGTGTCACTACAGGCAGCAAGGGGAAGCAGCGAAACCATTGCAAGGGCGGTGACCGCCGAACGTGCAAGGCGAGGTTGAAGCATGGGAAAACTCCTGATGGGGTAGAGGGCTGTGGATGGGTTGCAGACGGGGCCGACGGATCAGGTCAGCTGTTCTTGGCCGCGCGCCACACGGCGATGGCGGCAGCGGCCTGCGTCGCGCCGATGGCCAGCAGCGTCATGCCGGCCCACAGGCCGATGGTGATGATAGCGGCGGTGTGGTCGATGACGAACCAGCCGCCGGCCAGGACGAGCAGCAGCCCGCCCAGGACGTGGAGCCAGCGGTGATCGGTTGCCTTGCGGGCCATCAGGGCGATGCCGGACACGATGGTCCACAGGCCGACGGCGACGGCGATGAAGGACAGGGTCAGGCCGGGCAGCAGCAGCACGAGCAGGCCGAGGGCGATGCCGATGACGCCGATGGTGCCGGCGACCCAGCGCAGCAGGCCGGTAGCGTGCCAGGCGCCGATCATCGTCGAGACGGACTCGACGAGCAGGAAGGCGCCGCAGAAAATGACCAGCGAGCGCAGGGTCAGGCCGGGCCACCACATGAGCAGGATGCCGAGCCCGATGAGCAGCGCGGCGTTGAGCAGTTCGACGAGGGACAGGGTACGCAGGGTCTTGGTCATGGTGGTCTCCACAGGGTTGGACGGGATGTTCACGTCGTCCATTCCAGTGCTCGACACCCGGCGCAACCATCGGTGTCGACACCCACATGCGCAGGCACCGACATGCACCCGGCTGGGTCAGGGTTCGATGAGGCCCACCCGGATGGCGTAGCGGGTCAGTTCGAGACGGTCCTTCATCCCGAGCTTCCCCAGCAGGTTCGCACGATGCCGCTCGACGGTCTTGGGACTGATGAACAGCATCTCGGCGATTTCCTTGCCGGAGTGCCCTTCGGCGATGAGCTTGAGGATCTCCTCCTCACGCGGGGTCAGCAGCCGGTCGCCTTCGTGGGCCTCACCACGCTGGACGTACTCGCGGATGATGGTCGACATGGCACCCGGGTACAGGAAGGGTTCCCCGCGCACGGCGGCATGGCAGGCGTTGAGCAGGTCGCGGTCGGCCATGGACTTGTGGACGTAGCCGGCCGCGCCGGTCTTGAGGGCCCCGAACAAGTACTGCTCGTTGTCGTGCATGCTCAGGATCAGCATCTGGGTGGGCAGCTTGCGCTGGGAGACCTCGCGGGCCACCTGCAGCCCGGTCATGCGGGGCATGGTGACGTCCAGGATGGCCAGGTCGATGTCGCCGCGGCTGATCCGCTCGAGGGCCTCGGCCCCGTCGGCGGCCTCCGCGACGACGGTCAAGTCGGGCTGCGGGTCGAGCATCATCTTCACGCCTTGGCGCAGCAGGGTGTGGTCGTCGGCCAGCAGCACGCGGGCGACTCGGGTGGTGGGCGTGTGCATGGTCAGTCCTCCGGGAGGCTGTCGTGGGGGAGGGTACCCCGGTCGATGCGCAGTTCGACGCGGGTGCCGCCGCCGGGGTTGTCGGTGATGGTGAGCTGGGCGTTGATGGAGCGTGCGCGGTCGTGCATGCTGGCCAGGCCCGTGCCGGGGGTGGAGCCCTGCAGGCCGCGGCCGTCGTCGGCGATGACCAGCCGCACGGTGTCCTGGTCGCAGTGCAGTGACAGGGTGACGGTGCTGGCCTGGGCGTGTTTGGCGCTGTTGGTGAGGGCCTCCTGGGCGATGCGGTAGACGACCAGTTCGGCGGCCCAGCCCAGGTCGGGCACCGGCTGCAGGTCTCGGCGCACGACCACGCCGGTGGCCTCGGCGTGTGCGGTGGCCAAGGAGGTCAGGGCGGCGACCAGGCCCAGGTCTGACAGGACGCTGGGACGCAGGTCGGCGGCCAGCCCACGGACCTCCTGCAAGCTGGTGCGCACCGCCTCCTGGGCCATGGCCACCTTCTGCTCCTGGTCGGCGCCGTCCTGGATGGACTGAAGCAGCAACAGCGCATAGGTGAGGGTCTGGCCGATCTGGTCGTGCAGTTCCCGCGACAGGCGGGCCCGTTCCAGTTCCTGGCCCTCGATGAGCGCGGTCAGCGTCGCCCGTCGCTGGGACCGCAGGCGCTCCACAAGGTTATTGTGGGCATCGACGATGCTGTCCAGGTCGGGCATCTCCGGAACGGCCTGGATCGGGGCAGCGTCGTCGAGGTTGGGTGTCTCGGCGATCTGCCGCGCGACCTTCTGCACCGGGGCGAAGCCCCGCTCGATGGCGCGCCAGCTGATGATAGACACGATGATCACTCCAGTCAGGGAACAGGCGATCTCCCAGGGCTTGGGGGGCCAGCTGACGGTGAGTGGGGTTGCGACGATGAGCAGGTTCATCGACAGGAAGGCACCCGAGACCGTCGCCCAGACCCGCTGCTGCAGACTCATCGGGGGCTCCTCGCGGATGAGCCGCCCTCGGCGCCAGTGGTGGCCGGGGGACGGCGACAGGCCCTGTCGTGAGTCTGCAGTCTCGATCCTAGGGGTCCGGGACGGTCAGGGGGTCGGGTCGTGGTCGGCGACGACGGCCACCGGGGTCGAGGTCAGCCGCAGCAGTCGACGGCTCTCGGAGTTCTCCCGCTGGCCCCGGTAGTTCGGGCCTCGGCTACCGACCACGGTCAGGCTGGCTTCCAGAGCCTCGGCGAGCAGGGCATCGGCGGGTTCGTGGGGTGAGATCATGACGTCGTAGCTGGAGGGCAGCAGCTCGGCGGCGGCCTCGGTGAGGATGGCCACGGCACGGTTCCGCAGCTCGTCAATGTCCTCGCATCTCTCGTCGGCGACGACCACCTTGAGAGGCATCCCCGCGCGGCGGGCCACGGCGGCGGCTAAGCGGATCCCCGGCACGCCGGGCTCCTCCAGGTCCAGCCCCAACACGACGGGACGTTCGAAGGTGTTCCAGGTGGTGGCAGGGATCACCACCACCGGCCCGTGGGCCTCCTGCAGCAGGTCCTCGGCGACAGTGTCCATCACCGGGACGATCGGCGCATCGGCCCCTCGTGCTGGGATGACCACCATGGCCGCGGTGCGGCTGGCCTCGGCCAGGGCGGGGGCGAGCATGCCGGGTGCGGCCACGAGCTGGCCGCTGTCAGCAAGCAGGGTGCGGATGCCGGTGGCGAGGTGGGGGGTGTGCAGGATCGTCAGGGGCCAGTCGCCAGCGCGGGCGATGTCCTGGGCCCACACGGCCGCGGCGATCGAGGCGGGCGAGCCGTCGACGCCCACCACGACGTGGTCTGTGCATTCCATCTGCGATGCCTCCTTGAGGACTGGGTCAGGGACAGGACCCGCAGGCTGCGGCCGGTCCGGGACACCTCCAGCTTCACCGGGTCTCGCGCGAAAGGCCACGGTTCACGGCCCGGATGGGCGTCGTCCCCCACACAGGTGAGTGCCAACCCCCAATTGCCTGCGAACTCCTTGACCTGCCCGGGGGCCGCTGCACACCATCGATGTGCACCGGATCCCAGCCGCCGGGCCGCAAGCCCCGCAGGCCGGGACCGCCCACGAACCACCCATGGACCACGACCCGCCACCGGCGCGGTCACCCTGACGAAGGAGCACTGATGGACACCGAGAAGCTCACCACGATGAGCCGGGACGCGGTCTCGGCCGCGATCCGCAATGCCCTGGCCGCCGGCAATCCGACGGTCGAACCCCAGCACCTGCTGCACGCCTTGCTGATGGTGCCGGAGAACTCCGTCGCGCCGCTGCTGGCCGCCGTCGGCGTGGACGCCGACCAGGTCGACCAGCGTGCCCAGGCCGCGATCGGCAAGCTGCCCTCCAGCCAGGGCAGCTCGGTGGCGCAGCCGCAGCTGTCGGGCGCCATGGCCCGGGTGCTCGCCGACGCCGAGATCCGCGCCGACAAGCTCGGCGACTCCTATGTCTCCACCGAGCACCTGCTCATCGCCCTGACCACCATCCCGTCGGAGGCCCAGACGATCCTCGTGGGAGCCGGCGCCACCACCGAGAAACTGGAAGCAGCCTTTGCCGAGGCCCGCGGTGACCGGCGCGTCACCAGTCCGGAGGCCGAGGGTGGCGAGTCGGCGCTGGGCAAGTACTCCGTCGACCTCACTGAAAGTGCCCGCGAGGGCAAGCTGGATCCGGTCATCGGCCGGGACCAGGAGATCCGCCGGGTGGTGCAGGTGCTGGCCCGTCGCACCAAGAACAACCCGGTGCTGATCGGCGAGCCCGGCGTCGGCAAGACCGCCGTCGTCGAGGGCCTCGCGCAGCGCGTCGTCGCCGGCGACGTCCCCGACTCCCTCAAGGGCCGCCGGGTCGTCAGCCTCGACCTGTCGAGCATGGTCGCCGGCGCCAAGTACCGCGGCGAGTTCGAGGAACGACTCAAGGCAGTGCTGAAGGAGATCCAGGAGTCCGAGGGTCAGATCATCACCTTCATCGACGAGCTGCACACCGTCGTCGGCGCTGGTGCCGGCGGCGAGGGCGCCATGGACGCCGGCAACATGCTCAAGCCCATGCTGGCCCGCGGCGAGCTCCGCATGATCGGCGCCACCACGCTCGACGAGTACCGCGAGCACATCGAGAAGGATCCGGCCCTGGAGCGCCGCTTCCAGCAGGTCTACGTGGGTGAGCCGACAGTCGAGGACACCATCGCGATCCTGCGCGGCCTGCGCGAACGCTACGAGGCGCACCACAAGGTCCGGATCACCGACAGCGCCCTGGTGGCCGCCGCCAGCCTGTCCCACCGCTACATCACCAACCGGCGGCTACCCGACAAGGCCATCGACCTGATTGACGAGGCCGCCAGTCGGCTGCGGATGGAGATCGACTCCTCCCCGGAGGAGATCGACGTGCTGCGCCGTCAGGTGGACCGGATGAAGATGGAGCAGTTCGCGATCAGCAATGAGTCCGACGCCGCCTCGAAGGCCCGCCTGGAGCGCCTGGAGAAGGAGCTGGCCGACGCCGAGGAGAAGCTGCGTCGCCTGGAGGCGCGCTGGGAGGCCGAGCGGGCTGGCCTGAACCGGATCGGTGAGCTGAAAACCCAGATCGACCAGCTGCGCATCGAGGCGGAACGGGCCCAGCGTGCCGGCGACCTGGCCGCGGCCGCCGAGATCGCCTACGGACGCATCCCGGCACTGGAACGCGAGCTGGAGCAGGCCAAGCAGGCCGAGGACCAGGAGAAGGCGGAACGGATGGTGGCTGACGAGGTCACCGCCACCGACATCGCCGAGGTGGTCAGCGCCTGGACCGGTATCCCCGTCGGCAAGATGCTGCAGGGCGAGTCCGACAAGCTGCTCCACATGGAAGAGCACATCGGCAAGCGATTGATCGGCCAGAAGAAGGCCGTCGAGGCCGTCGCCGACGCCGTCCGGCGCAGCCGTGCCGGGATCAGTGACCCGAACCGGCCCACCGGCAGCTTCCTCTTCCTCGGCCCGACGGGCGTCGGCAAGACCGAGCTGGCCAAGTCCTTGGCGGACTTCCTGTTCGACGACGAGACCGCCATGATCCGCATCGACATGTCCGAGTACTCGGAGAAGCACTCGGTCAGCCGCCTGGTGGGTGCGCCTCCCGGCTACGTGGGCTACGAGGAGGGCGGCCAGCTCACCGAGGCCGTGCGTCGACGTCCCTACAGCGTGGTGCTGCTCGACGAGGTGGAGAAGGCCCACCCGGACCTGTTCAACATCCTGCTGCAGGTGCTGGACGACGGTCGCCTGACCGACGGGCAGGGCCGTACGGTGGACTTCCGCAACACCATCCTGATCCTGACCAGCAACCTGGGCAGCCAGTTCCTCGCGGACACGAGCCTGGATGACGAGGCCAAGCATGAGGCTGTGATGGGTGTGGTGCGCGGGGCCTTCCGTCCCGAATTCCTGAACCGGCTGGACGAGATCGTGATGTTCGACCCGCTGACGCTGGAGGACCTCACCCACATCGTCGACACGAACCTCGACAAGATCAACGCTCGGCTCGCGGAGCGTCGCATCGTGATCGACGTCACCGACGAGGGCAAAGAATGGCTGGCCCGCAACGGCTTCGACCCGGTCTACGGCGCCCGCCCGCTGCGTCGCCTGGTGCAGTCCACCATCGAGGACCAGCTCGCCCGCAAGCTGCTCGCCGGCGAGATCGTCGACGGGGCCGTGGTCACCTTCGATGTCGATCCCGACACCGACGAACTGCGCATCGTCTGACCCGACCAACAGGCCGGGGCTCCCACCACGGGAGCCCCGGCCTGCTTCATGTCTGCGTGAGGTCAGGCGGTGTGGGTGGTGTCCTGGGTAACGGCACGCAGCGCCCGTCGTAGCTGGTCGACGCTGATCGTGCGGTCGGAGGAGTAGAGCGAGGTGTCGTCGCTGACGCGGCGAACGGTGACGTGGGTGCGCTGCACCTCCAGCACATGGGTGACGCCCCGGGCGGCCAGCTCCAGCGAGGAGAGCTCGGCCTCGCCCAGGTCGACGGCCACGACCCGGTCGTCACGGGTGAGGACGATGCCGTTGACGGCGCGCACCAGGCCCAGGATTGGGCCGGCGTCGAGGCTGCCGTGGCCGGTGGACGACAGGCTGAAGCCCTCCAGCGTGGCGGCCTGCTCCAGGTAGGCGCGGGCTCGGTCGCGGAAGTCGAGGGCGTCGCTGGCCAGTTCGCGCATCTCGTCGGACCCGCCGGTGGCGATCTCCTCGAGCTGCTCGGCCGTCATCTCGTCGAGGATGGCCTGCACCTCCAGGCGTTGCTCGGTGGTGAACTTGGCTCCGTTACCGGCAACGTTCACCTCGTCCGGCAGGCGTCCGTACATCGCCAACAGGTAGCCAGCGGCGCTCAGTGCGACGAATGCGACGGTGCCGATGCCGTCGCGGCCCTTGACCCACTCCAGCGCGGCGGCGAAGGCCAGCGGGACGGTGGAGGCGGCCACCAGCAGCAGCCTGCGTCGCATCGACCAGCCGGGCGGGGGCTGGGACGTCAGGGCGGTCACTGGAGGATCAAGGTGGCTGGGCATGCTTCGAGGCTACCGGGCCCTGACGCAAGAGATCGGGATCACCTCGCCAGGAGGTGGGGCTCGAGCTCCAACCGCACCTGGCCAGTCGACTGGTGCGTCAGGCCGCCGGGTAGAGCTTCCCGGGCTTCGTGGAGCCCAGCAGCTGGCTGACCGTGACCAGCGTGTAGCCCTGCTTCTGTAGCGTGTCGATGGTGGGAGCGGCCGCATCCACGGTCCACAGGTGGATGTCGTGCATCAGCAGGATGGAGTCCCGGCTGGCGCGCTGCACCGTGAGCTTCGTGATGACCGCCGCCGTGTTGTGGCCGGCCACCCAGTCCTCCGGTGGGTTGTTCCAGACCACGACGGCCAGCCCGTTGGTGCCGACGACCTTGTCCGTGCGCTGCGTGCGGGCGGCATAGGGCGGACGCATCAGCGTCGGCTTCTGGCCGGTGATCTTCTGCAGGGCCGCATTGGTGCGCCTGACCTCCCACGCCACCTTCGCGTCCGGCAGGTCGCTGGTCGGCTTGTGGTCATAGGTGTGGTTGGCGATCTCGAAACCCTGCGCATGCTTAGTGATGGCCGGGATGTTCGTCGACAGGTGAGGTCAGTCCAGGTGCGGCTCGACCCAGCGCCGCAGGGCCCCCAACGACATGGCACCGGCCTGTCGGGCCACCACCTGGCCATCCCGCAGCAGTACCAGCGTCGGGATCGACTGGACGTCGAAGGAGGCCTGCGTGGCTGGCGACTCGTCGACGTTGACCTTCACCAGCTTGAGACGGCCGGCGTACTGCGCGGCGAGCCTCTCCAGCACCGGCGAGTACTGCTTGCAGGGGTCGCACCACGGCGCCCACAGGTCCACCAGGACCGGCAGCTTCGACGAGTCGCTGACAGCGGCGAAGTCGGCGTCGTGGGCGTCGGTGATCCAGGGCAATGGCGCGTGGCAGGTAGCGCACTGCGGCACCCCAGCAGCCACCGCGGGGACCCGGTTGCGGGTGTTGCAGGCAGGACAGGTGGTGATGTGGGCGTCCATGGTTCCTCCACAGGTCAGGGTTCATAGCTTCTCCAGGGGCGGCCACACCCGTGGCCAACCCGACACGTCCAGCGTGCCCCCGCACGGGTGCTTGATGCAGCATTGGAGCTGGTGGATGGGCGGGCGTCCACGCCGAGATGGGGGCCAGACCCCACACACCGCCGGCCATCCGACGCGCCGCGGTTCAGGCCGCCGCAGGGCTCGACTGGTGCGGGGTCAAGTCCCATGGGGTGCTTCCCTCAGGCTTCGGGGCGGAGGCGGATCAGGGCTTGCGCTGCTGCGAGCCAGTCCTGAGATGGTGTCGGTTCCTGCAGCCTCTGCAGGGCTTGCTGAGATTCGTGGCGCTCATTGTCGCCAGCCGGGTCGAAGACCTGGTACCGCTCCAGGAGCCAGCGGCACTGGGCCTGCTGTCCCATGATCTCGTCGACCCGCTCGCCGCAACAGCGGATGCACCGCGCGTCTTCCAACATGCGCCACGTCTGCAGGAGCTGCTTCGTGCGTTGGCGCAAACGCACGTGGACGTGCCCGGAGCCGTCGTGTCCGGTGGGGGTGGTCACCGAGCAGGACACCGGTATCGCCAAACCGCGGGCAATGCTGACCACCCGGGCCTGCCGCTGGGCGACCGAACAGCTCCGACTCGACGGGCCGTCCACGGTCAAGTTCGATCCGTCGTTGCCAATGATCTCCCTCGACCTGTCACGGGTCACGGAGAACTCGACGCTGATTTCGGTGTTGATGACGTGCTCGTCGGCGTGGATGGAGTCCGCGCTGCTCGACCCGAACGGTGGGCAGCGGTGGGTGATCTACGACGAGGCATGGTGACTCATGTCCCATCCCGCGCTGTTGCGGCGGATGGGTGCGCACTGGCGCCTCGCCCGGCACTACGGGATCGCGAACATGCTGATCTTCCACAAGCTCACCGACCTCGACAACGTGGGCGACCAAGGCTCAGCCATGCGCTCCCTGGCCAACTCATTGTTGGCGAACGCGGAGACGCGGATCGTGTACCGGCAGGAGTCCGACCAGCTCGGTCCGACCGCAAAGGCACTCGGCCTGACCGGCACGGAGCAACTGCTATTGCCGAACCTTGGCGTTGGCCAAGGCCTGTGGCGGATCAAGTCCAGGAGCTTCGTTTGCCAACACCAACTGCACCCCGACGAACTCGCCCTGTTCGACACCAGCAGCCGCGCAGCAGGAGGTCACCGATGAACCTCACCAGCCCGCGCCGAACAGGCTCGAACGACGACGACACGACCGCTCCCGTCGAGCTGCCGCACGTCCTCGTCACAGTCGGCGACGACGGCACCCTTACCGCGACGGTCGATGGAACACCGTTCGCGTCACCGGACGCGAGCGCGTGGACGCGGGCGACGTTCGGGCCGCTCATGGATACCATCACCAAGGACCGCACGATCGCGGTTCGGGTCGAGGTCCGCGAATGCGATGGCACCGTCTTCACCGACATCCTCCCCACCCGCAAGCCCAGACGCGCAGTGGCCCCATCCGAGAACCCTGTGCCAGAGACTCGTCGGAGCCGTCACGCCCGACGGGCGCCACGCCTGGCTGAGGTCACCGCGGAGGGGTTCGTGCCCGGCGAGGATGTCGCCGTCGCGACGATTGTCTCCCATACCGACGCCACCGGAACCGGCGAGGCCCGCGCGCTCATCGACCTCGACGATCGGCCCGACGGCACGCACTAGGTGATCTTGTTCGGGCGCATCTCGGGCACGCTCGCGGTGCGGCTGCTGACATGAACCAGCGCCAGGCCGGGGGCATGGGCGACGAACTCACCAACGCCGCCCTCATTGGCCTGATCGGCATGTTCGGGATCGCTCTCGTCCTCCGCGCCGCTGGCAGCGTCGCCGCGTTCCTCACCGGCACACCGCAGCCCGACGCCGGAGCAGCGGCGGGGCTCGCCGCGCTGTTCAACCCCAGCGACCCTGCGACCGCGCTCGGTGCCGACGGGCTCAACCCAGTTGTCTACTGGCTCGTCAGCACGGCACTGCTCGCCGGACTCGCCGCTGGGATCGTCTGGGTGTGGATCGTCCTGCGCCGACACACCCGGAAGACAGAGACCGACCCGCACCGACTCGCCGGAATCGCGACCAGCCACGAAGTCAAGACCGCAGCATCCGCCAAGGCGCTCCTTCACCGCGCGGCCACGCTGCGACCCTCCTTGGAGTCACCACCACCGCAGGATGTCGGCTACCTGCTCGGTGCCAGTCGTGGAACGAAGGTCTGGGCATCGGTCGAAGACTCGATCCTGCTGATCGGCCCGCCCCGCTCGGGCAAGGGTCTGCACGTCGTCATCAATGCGATCCTCGACGCGCCGGGGGCTGTGGTCACGACCAGCACAAGGCCCGACAACCTCACCGCGACCCTCCGCGCCCGACGCCGCAAGGGTGGCCCGGTCGCCGTGTTCGACCCTCAACACCTCGCCGAAGGCATCCCCGCCGGGCTGCGCTGGTCACCCATTCGCGGCTGTGATGATCCGCTGACGGCGATGATCCGCGCCAACGGCCTCGCCGCCGCCACCGGCCTGTCCGCTGGAGGGGTCGAGTCCGGCGGGTTCTGGGAAGGCAAGACCCGCACCGCACTCCAGTCGTTGCTGCACGCCGCCGCGCTTGATGGCCGCCCGCCCGCCGAGCTGTTCAGGTGGACCCTCGACCCCAGCGCGGCGTCCGAGGCCGTCGCGATCCTCAACTCACACCCCAACGCCGCGATGGGCTGGGACGACTCCCTGGGCGCGATGATCGAAGCCGACCCCAAGACCCGCGACAGCATCTGGCAAGGCGTCTCCCTCGCACTCGCCGCCCTCGCCGACCCGCGCGTACTCGATGCCATCACGCCAGGCCCGCACGAGCACTTCGACCCCGAGACCTTCCTCACCGAGCAAGGCACCCTCTACCTACTCGCCACCGGAGCCGGAGCGGGAGCCTCCGCGTCACTGGTCGCGGCGTTCGTCGAAGACCTCATCGAAACCGCCCGCCGACTCGCCGCCCGCTCACCCGGAGCCCGGCTCGATCCACCGTTGCTGCTCGCGCTCGATGAGATCGGAAACCTCGCGCCCATGCCGTCACTGCCGACGCTCATGGCCGAAGGCGGTGGCACCGGGATCACGACCATGCCGGTCTTGCAGTCCCTCGCACAGGCTCGCGACCGGTGGAGCGAGCACCAGGCCGGCGCGATCTGGGATGCCAGCATCGTCAAGATCATCCTCGGCGGCGCATCCAACAGCCGCGACCTCCAAGACCTCTCCACCCTCATCGGCGAGCGAGACGAGTACACCGACAGCATCACCCTCGGCGACCGAGGCACGCGCTCCAACCAGCGCTCCATCCGCCGCGTGCCGATCCTGCCGCCCGACCGCATTCGCACGCTGCCGTTTGGCACCGGCATCACCATGCTCCGCTCCGCACCACCCATCGTCACCGACCTGCGGGCCTGGCCCAGCCGGCAGGATGCCGCGCAACTCCGCAGCGATCGCGCCGAGCTCGAAGCCCTCCTGCGCCGCCCCGCACCCTGACGACTCTGGGTGCTGGGGCGCACCTGCCTGACACAGCGACCACATGCAGCTGGCCGCCCAAGTTCAGGAGGACGCCATCATGGCCATTCACACCCAGGAATCACTGTCAGGCTTCATCGCCTCGGAGCCGTTGCGCACGCGAACTTCGCCCAAGGCGACAACTTCGTGGCCGAGGGCTACACGCGCCCCGGTCAATTACGAGCGCAACGGCCAGGCGATCGAGGTCGAAGAGTTCATCGCCAAGAAGATCGGCCACGACGCCGCGCGAACCCGCTACGAGGTGGACCGCACCCCGCGCAACTCGGCCGGACGAGACGCCGCCGCCTACGAGTCGCCGCAACGGACGACCGCTGCGGCCCAGGCCGCGCCGGTGAGCATGTGAGTTCGGGAGCCGGGCCATGACGAACGATCAGAACCAGGAACCCACATCGCCAGATGTCCCCGGTAGTCCGTCCGACGTGGATGAGGCTGATGTGTTCGACGGGCCGCCCCGCGTCACCAACGCCGACACGCCCGAACCGCCCCATCCGGTGAACTGGAACCTGCTGACGGCTCACGAGTTGGAGCAGGAATGGCTCGCGCTGAACCGGTGGGTGGACTGGCTGCGCCGCACCTACGGTCTCCAAGTCGCCGTGATCCCGCCGTTCTGGCATCACCATCCCGAGCTCGTCTGGGAACTCTCGGCGCTCCACCTGCACTGGCTGGCTGCCTACGACCCCGAGCAGAACGCGTCCGCACCCCTCGGCTGGCACCGCGACTTCGCCGATGCTCGCCAGCGACTCCGCGATTGGGTCACCGCCTGCGGCACGCACGGGGACCGCGACCGCCCCACCCGGCAAGCGGCCTGGCCCGGCGATGAGCCGGCCCCCGCAATCCAGGACGTGAAGTTCACCGACCGGGATAGCGAGTTCGTCGAGTTCGTGATCGCTCAGGTCCGCAAGCGGCAGGAAGCCGAAGACGAGTTCTACGCCAATCTCGCCGACGACGGGGCTCCGTAGACCGATGAGCCGCTATGTCAAGAAGACCGACCGACGCTCCTACGACGAGCGGTCATTCTCCGTCCGGGCCGTGCATCGCGACCGCGCCGACCTGCACAAGCTCGCCGAAGTGCTGATCCGGCTGACGTTGCAGGAGACAGGCGAGAGCCGAGCGCCCGCGAAGCGGTCCGGGTGCCCGACACCTACCGGGCGACCCCCCGATGGCCTGGTCGTCTCAGAGGCCGCCCGGTAGAATGAACCTTGCAAGCCTCGCGACGCGGGGCGTTGTGGCCCAAACCTCGTCATCTGGCGGGCAACACGCACCGAGACCATCGGGTCTCGCCCTACAGCCTTCACCGGCTGCTCTCACGATCAACGCCCCATCCCACCGCAGTGGGAGCGCGAGGGTCGAACCGCGTGAGAGTGAGCCCCCGATGACCACCGTCGCCGATGATCCAACAGCCAGCCTGATCGACCCACCCCGGACCGCTGCTGTCGCAGTGTCCTACCTCCGGGTCTCAACCCGTGAGCAGGCAGAGAAGGGCGGCACCGACGAAGGCTTCTCGATCCCCGCCCAACGCGAAGCGACCAGGCGCAAGGCCGAACAGCTCGGCGCCGGCATCGTCGAAGAGTTCATCGACGCAGGAGCCTCCGCTAAGTCATCCGACCGGCCCGAGCTGATGCGGATGATCCAGTACGTCAAGGCCAACAAGGTCTCCTACTGCATCGTCCACAAGGTAGACCGACTCGCCCGCAACCGCGCCGACGACGTGAGCATCCACCTCGCACTCCAACAGTGCGGGGTCATGCTCGTCTCCGCGACAGAGAACATCGACGAGACGCCCTCGGGCATGCTGCTGCACGGCATCATGTCCACGATCGCCGAGTTCTACTCCCGCAACCTCGCCACCGAAGTCACCAAAGGCATGACGCAGAAAGCCATCGGTGGAGGAACGAACGGGCGAGCACCCATCGGCTACCTCAACGTCCGCAAGCGCGACGAGACGGGCCGCGAGCTCCGCACCATCGAGCTCGACCCCGAACGCGCGCCCATGATCGAGTGGGCCTTCAAGGCATACGCCTCCGGGAACTGGAGCGTCAGCCAGCTCCACGACGAACTCACCTCACGCGGACTCCGCAGCCTGCCAACCCCGAAGCGAGCGGCGAAGGCTCTCGCCGTCTCGACCGTGCACCGGCTCCTCACCAACCCCTACTACAAAGGCGATGTCGTCTACCGCGGCACCCGCTACAAGGGGAACCACCCCGCGCTCGTGCCCGCCGAGGTCTGGTACCAGGTCCAGTCCGTGCTCACCGCGCACCAGTGCGCCGTCGAGGCGACCCAGGTTCACGGTCACTACCTCAAAGGCACCATCCACTGCGGCCAATGCGGGTCGCGGCTCATCGTCTCCAACGCGAAGAACCGCCACGGCAACGTGTACTGCGACTTCGTCTGCTCCGGCCGGCATTCCAAGCGGACCGAGTGCACGCGCCAGGCCATGCTCATCGAGGACGTGGAGAAGCTCGTCGAGGACTACTACTCCCGCGTCCAGATCACACCCGCCCAGCAAGACGCCCTCGCCGGGATGCTCCACCACGAGTTCGACCGGCTGATGGCCGCCGAAACCGAAGAACTCGCGCGTCTCACGGCCAACCGCGACCGGCTCGAAAGCGAGCAAGACCGACTCATGCAGGCCCACTATGCCGACGCGATCCCGCTGACCGTGCTCAAGCGCGAGCAGGACCGCATCCCCGCCGAACTCGACAAGGTGACCCGACGTATCGACGCCCACTTCGGCGACTACGCCGACGCCCGCGCCCACCTCGACGACGCCCTCGGGCTCCTCGCCAACTGCGCCGAAATCTACGCCCGCTGCGACGGTACCAACCGACGGCTATGCAACCAGGCGTTCTTCACGAAGGTCGACATCGACGAGGACAACGAGCTGCGCGTCGAGCACAACCGGCCCTTCGAAATGCTGCTCGACCCCCAGGTCAACGCCAACGCTCTCACTCGGGCCGCAGACACGAACAAGGCCCGAACCCCCGCCAAAGTTTCCATTGGCAAGGGTTCGAGCCTTGTGCCGTCGGTGGAGCCAAGGGGACTCGAACCCCTAACCCCCTGCTTGCAAAGCAGGTGCGCTACCAATTGCGCCATGGCCCCGGCGAGGAATCAGTGTACGCGGAGGCGCTGGCGGGAGGCCAACCGTGCAGCTGTGCGGGGCTGTCGGCGCGCAACACCGGGGCTGTCGGCGCGCAACACCGGGGCTGTCGGCGCGCAACACCGGGGCTCTCGGCGGGGCGGTGGCAACTCTGGTTCCAGGTTGGGCGTCCGGGCAACTACCCTAGAACGGTGTGGTATGGCAAGAACGCCACGCGATGACCGTCCCGGCGAGCTGCGGTGGCCACCGCCACGACTTCGGCCCGGGGCACGACGATGTTGAGGATTGTGCATGACTGACGCCAAGCGCGCGGCTTCTTCAGGCCAGCGACCCTCGCAGGGTTCGACGTCCGCGACGACCCGGCGTGCCAAGCGCACCGGCGGGCAGATCGCGCTGGGCATCTTCAAGTGGATCGGCATCCTTGCGGTCGCGCTGGCCGTGCTGGGCGCGGGCGCGTTTGCGGTCGTGTACGCCAACACGAAGATCCCCGACCCCAACAAGGACTTCCAGACCAACGTCTCGACGGTCTACTTCGCCGGTGGCGAGCAGCCGATCAGCACGTTCATGGTGCACAACCGCGTGTCGATCCCCCTGTCCGAGATGCCGGACAACGCCAAGGAGGCGATCATCGCCGGCGAGAACGAGGACTTCTGGAACGACCCCGGCATCTCCGTCGCCGGCCTCGCGCGCGCCGTCCAGACCGCCCTCACGCCCGGCGTCGACACCGTCGGTGGCTCGACGATCACGCAGCAGTACGTGAAGGTCCTGTACCTCACCCAGGACAAGACCGTCACCCGCAAGCTGACCGAGATCATCCTCGCCCTGAAGATGGGCCGCGACGTGCCCAAGGAGCAGGTGCTCGAGGGCTACCTCAACACCGTCTACTACGGACGCGGTGCGTACGGCATCCAGGCCGCCTCGCGGGCCTTCTTCGACGTGGACGCCAAGGACCTCACCGACCCGCAGGCCGTCGCGCTGACCGCCATGATCAACGACCCCGGGCGCCTCGACCCGCGGCGCGGTGAGAAGCAGGCGGCTGACCTCCTGGAGCGCTACCAGTACACGCTCAACCAGATGGTCAAGGTCGGTTACATGACGGAGGCCGAGAAGGACGCGATCTACACTTCTCTCCCCGACTTCCCGAACCTGCCGACGGACAACCGCCTCGGCGGCCCCAACGGCTTCCTGATGAACAAGGTGAAGAACGAGCTCAAGGACGCCGGCATCGAGGAGTCCCTCATCGACGGCGGCGGCCTGCGCATCATCACGACCGTGGACCAGAACCTGCAGGACACGGCCATCAAGACCATGCAGGACATGCGCGACCGCGTCGCGAAGAACCTCCGCTCGAAGGCCAACCCCGACCGCGACCCGATGTTCTACCACCCGGCCATGGCCTCGATCGACACCTCGACCGGCGCGATCCTCGCGCTGTATTCCGGGGCGGACGCCATCGAGGACGCCCGCGTGTGGGCCGAGACGCCGCGTCCGACGGGCTCGACGTTCAAGCCGTGGGCGCTGGTCGCGGGCCTCCGGGACGGGGCGACCCTGGCCGACCGCTTCGACGGCAACAACAAGTTCCGCGTCAAGGGCACCAACCACGAGGTGACCAACGCCGGCGGCACCAGCTACGGGCCGGTGACCCTGAAGAAGGCGACGACGTTGTCCATCAACACCGCCTACGTCGACCTCACCACGCAGATGGAGGACGGCCCGGCCAAGGTCATCAAGGCCGCCGAGGACGTCGGCATCCACAACAGCAACTGGGACCCCCAGGCCACGATCGCGCTGGGCTACGCCGAGGTCTCGCCCCTGGACGCCGCTCGCGGGCTCGCCACCCTCGTCAACGAGGGCAAGCGCACCAACACGCACATCGTCGCCGAAGTGCAGGACGCCAAGGGCAACGTGATCTACAAGCCGGTCATCGCCCAGGACCAGACCATCGAGCCGGACGTCGCTCAGAACGCCGTCGCCGCGCTCACCGGCGTGGTCGAGGAGGGCACCGCGCGCAGCGTCTCCCGCCTGGGCCACCAGGTCGCCGGCAAGACGGGAACGTACTACGACTCCGGCAAGAAGGAGACCCGCGCCACGTGGTTCATCGGCGCGACGAAGCAGATCTCGACCGCCGTCGTGCTCACCGGTGGAGAGCACGGCTACTCCGACATCGGCCAGACGTACGGCTCGACCTACCCGGCGCCCGCGTGGCTCGAGTTCATGCGCGTCGCGATGGACGGCAAGGAGAAGATCCGCTTCCCCGGCCCCACGAAGCAGTCGCGTTCGGGCAAGTTCTCCGCGCCGCCGGTGCCCAAGGCGTCCGCCGCCCCGACGGTCACCCGCACCGTGGAGCCGACGCCGGAGCCGACGCCGACGCCGGAGCCCACGCAGGAGCCTGAGCCGACGCCCGAACCCGAGCCCACCACGGAGCCCACGCAGCCGCCGCCCGCGGCCACGCCGCTCCCGACAGCGTCGCCGCCGGGGCAGGTCAGGCCGCGGCCGACCCCCGGTCGGCCGGGAGGCAACGGCTGAGCTGGCAGAATCCCCCGCGGAAGGGGGAGCGGCATGGCGCGCACGCTGAGGCGACTGGCTGACGAGAACCTGCTCATCGTGCAGGTGTGGCTCGTCAGCCGGTTGCTGTTCGCGATCATCGCGGTCACGCTGGCGGTGGCCGGACGCCGTCCGCTTGAGTCCGTCCTCGCCCAGTGGGACGTGGGGCACTTCCTCAAGATCGCGCGGGAGGGGTACGCGGACCCGGACGAGATGGCGTTCTTCCCGGGCCTGCCGCTGCTTCTGCGCGGCTTCACCGAGTTGGGCCTGCCCGCGGTGCTGTTCGGCACGATCCTCGCCTTGGCCTGCTCGCTGGCCGCCGCCTTCGCTCTCAAGCGCATCGCCGGCGCGTGGGGCGCCATCGCCTGGATCCTCGCCCCGACGGCCGTCTTCACGGCCGTCCCGTACACCGAGGCCCCCTTCTGTGCGGCCGCCTTCTGGGCATGGGAGCGCGCCAGTCAGCGCCGCTGGGGCCAGGCCGCCCTGCTCACCGCCCTGGCGTGCGCGCTCCGGGTCTCGGGACTGTTCCTGATCGGGGCGCTGGCCATTCTCGCGATCACGCAGGGCCGCAACCCCTCCCGGCGCCGCGGCGTCCGCGACGGTGGGCTGGGCGCGCGGCTGGCCTGGCTGGTCCTGCCGACCGCCGTGCTGGTCGCCTACGTCACCTACCTCTACGGCCTCACCGGATCGTGGACGGCCTGGTTCGCCGCCCAGGAGGCCGGCTGGGACCGCGGCTTCCACTGGCCCTGGGAAGCCATCGCCAACCACTGGGAGGTCGTCCAGCGCCCGACGCCGGACCACCCCGAGTGGGTGTGGCTGTTCCGGGCCGAACTCGTCTCGTGGGTCGTGGGCGTCGTCGTGACGCTGGTCGCCCTGTTCCGCAAGCGGGTCGCCGAGGCGGCCTGGGTGGGCGTTCAGGTGTTGGCGTTCTCGCTCTCCTACTGGCTGATGAGCGTCAACCGCGCCGTCCTGTTGTGGTTCCCGCTGTGGCGGCAGGTGGGGGAGTTCGTCGAGTCCCGCCCCGACACGACCGGGTGGCGCGTCGTCGGCGTCCTCGCGGGGCTGGTGGCGCTGGCCGTGCAGGGCGTGTGGGCGTGGCTCTACTTCACCGGACGGTGGTCGAGCTAGGACGCACCAGCGTGCGCAGCACCTCGGCGAGCAGGCGCTCCTTGTAGCCGCCCTCGAGGGTGCCCGACCCGATCAGCGACCCGAGCGTGCCGTACTCGTGCACGGCGTGGAGCAGCCCGATGGCGGCGGGGCCGCTCGTGGTGAGCTCGTAGCCCAGTGCCTGGACGACGGAGCGGATCGTCTCGGCCACCCGCAGCGTGCCCTGGTCGGTGAAGCGCCGGTACGCCGGGGCGAACTCGGGGGAGCGTGCGGCGTGGAGCCGCAGCTCCTGGCTGGCCAGCACCCAGTGCCGGCCCTCGGGCTGGGCGGCGAAGAACATGTCGAGCGTGCGTGCGATGAGGTCGTCCAGGTTGCTCGTGGGGGCGGCGTCGATGCCGGCGATCGCCTGGTCGAGCGCGGCCATCTGCAGCTCGTAGTTGCGCTGAAGGAGCTCGACGCAGAGGTCGTCCTTGCTGGTGAAGTTGGAGTAGAAGGCGCCCCGGGTGAACCCGGCTGCCTCGCAGATCTCCTCCACCGCCGCACCGAGCACGCCCTTCTCGGCGAACACGACGACGGCGGCGTCGACCAGGCGTTCTCGGGTCGCGGCACGCCGGGCGGTGAGCTCCGTCACAGTTCCTCCTCAGCGCCAGCCCGGGGCAGGGCAGCCGGCTTGGGTGGCGCGGTTCGATACAGTACCGTATTCAATACAGTTCTGTATCGGAAGGCCGCACGTGTCCACCTGGATCTACCGACTCGCGCACGCGTCCTGGCGTGCACGCCGTCGCGTTGTGGCGATCTGGCTCGCCATCCTCGTCGCCCTCGGCGGCCTCGCCCTCGCGGTCGGCGGCTCGTTCAACGACGAGTTCGACATCCCCGGCGCCTCCTCCAAGGTGGCGCTCGACGGCCTCCGCATGACCTTCCCCGAGGCCGCTCTGAGTTCGGCGAACATGGTCGTCCTCGCCCCGGAGGGGCAGAAGGTCACCGACCCCGCCATCAAGCAGGCGATCGAGGACGAACTGCCGAAGCTGAAGGAGCTCGACTGGGTCGAGATGGCGCAGTCGCCCTTCTTCGAGTACGTCGACGGCCTGATCAGCGACGACGAGACCGCCGCGCTGATCAACGTCCGCGCCAAGGAGGGCCTCGGCCCGTCCAACCTCAGCGACGCCCAGCGGGAGATGCTCGTCGAGGCGGGCGCCGACCTGCAGGACGCCATCCCCGGTGGCGAGGTCCACGTCGGCGGTGACCTTTTCTCGGTCTCCATGCCCCACCTCTCCGCGATCGAGGCCATCGGCGTCGGCATCGCCATCATCGTGCTGCTGGTCGTCCTGGGGTCGCTCCGCGCCGCCCTGATGCCCGTGATCAGCGCGCTGGTCGGCGCCGGGGCGTCCGTGCTCGTCATCGTGATCGCGGCCGGGGTCATCCCCATCATGTCGACCACGCTGCTGCTGGCGCTCATGCTCGCGCTGGCGGTCGGCATCGACTACTCCCTGTTCATCGTGAGCCGCCACCGCGACCAGCTCGCCACCGGCATGGACGCCGAGGAGTCGGCCGCCCGCGCCACCGCCACAGCGGGATCGGCCGTCGTCGTCGCCGGTTCCACCGTCATCGTGGCGCTGGTCGGCCTCAGCGTCGCCGGCATCCCCTTCCTCGGCATCATGGGCGTCTTCTCCGCCGTCGCGGTCGCCATCGAGGTGGCGCTGGCGCTCACGCTGCTGCCTGCCATGCTCGGCTTCGCCGGAGACCGCATCCGCCCCAAGGAGGCGCGCCTGGCGATGGCCGAGGGGCGTTCGATCGAGCAGCACGCCAAGCCGGACGCCTGGACGCGGGCATCCCGCTGGTGGGTGCGCGTGATCACCAAGGTGCCGCTGCTCACCATCCTCGCGGTCATCGCGATGCTCGGCGCGCTGGCGCTGCCGGCCACGCAGCTCAAGCTGGCCCTGCCCAACTCGGGCCAGAACCCGCCCGGGGCGCCCGACCGCATCACGTTCGACCTCATCACCGAGCGCTTCGGCGCCGGCTACAACGGCCCGCTGGTCATCACCGGACCGATCGTCGAGTCCAACGACCCGATGGGCCTGGTCACCGAACTGGCCGGCGAGGTCGAGCAGGTGCCCGGCGTGAAGCTCGTCGCGATGGCCGTCCCCAACCCCAACGCCGACACCGGCCTCATCCAGGTCATCCCGACCACGGGGCCCGACGACCCCGCCACCAACCAGCTCGTCCACGACCTGCGGGCGCTCACCGACACCTGGCGCGCCGAGCGCGGCGTCGACATGGCGATCACCGGCTACACGGCCATGGCGCTCGACGTCTCGGCCCAGCTCGCCGGCGCCCTGCTGCCGTTCTCGCTGTTCGTGGTCGGCCTGTCGCTGGTGCTGCTCACGGTCGTGTTCCGCTCGCTCGTGGTCCCGGTCAAGGCGGCGCTGGGCTACCTGCTCAGCGTGGGCGCGGCGTTCGGCATCACCACGCTGGTGTTCAACCTCGGCTGGTTCAAGGAGGTCATCAACCTCCCCGAGGCCATCCCGGTGATCTCGTTCCTGCCGATCATCCTGATGGGCATCCTGTTCGGCCTCGCCATGGACTACGAGATCTTCCTCACCTCCCGTATGCGTGAGGAGTACGTCCACGGCAACCGCACCAACCCGACCGAGGAGGGCTTCGTCCACTCCGCCAAGGTCGTGGTCGCGGCCGCCATCATCATGGTCAGCGTCTTCGCGTTCTTCGTGCCCGCGGGTAGCGGCGTCATCAAGCCCATCGCCCTCGGCCTGGCCGTCGGCGTGGCGATCGACGCCTTCCTCGTCCGCATGACCCTCGGCCCGGCGGTCATGAAGATGCTCCGCAGCGGCGCCTGGTGGCTGCCGGCGTGGCTCGACCGCCGCCTGCCCGCGCTGGACGCCGAGGGCGAGGCCATCACCCACCAGTTGTCCCTGGCCGAGTGGCCGCACCCGGACGCCGACCACGCCGTCTACGGCGAGGGCCTCGCCGCCGCCACCGAGCGCACCACCCTGTTCTCCGACGTCGACCTGGCCCTGCCCCGCGGCGGCACGCTCGTGCTCGAGGGCGGTGCGGCTTCCCGGCGCGCGCTCACGCTGGCGCTGACCGGACGCCTCGCGCTCACCTCCGGCGAGCTGAAGGTGCTCGGGCTGGTCCTGCCGCAGCAGGCCGGCTCCCTGCGCCGCCACGCCCTGTGGCTGGACGGCAGCGACCCGGACGCCGCCCGCATCCTCGCCCGGGCGTCCGCCCACGACGACGTCACCCTCGTCGCCGTCGACGACGCCGACCGGCTCCCCGCGGACGCCCGCGGCGCGCTGGCCGAACTCACCTCGCACGAGGGCATGTCCCTCGTCCTGGCCGCGTCGGACGCCGACGTGCTGGCCGCCCTCGTCCCCGCTCAGCGCGTCCGCGCCGACCTCGCCGCACCCGCGGTGCCGGCCGACGCCGCCGAGCTCACCGACCCCGCCCTCACTGGAGGTACCCGATGAACCGCAAGCGCTGGACCACATGGGTGGCCCTTCTCCTGGTGCCGCTGCTGACAGCCGGCGGCTTCCTCTGGGGCACCGCGTACGCCGACAGCGGCCTGCGCGGCGTCCAGGCCGCGATCGTGAACCTCGACGAGATGGTCGAGGTCAACGGCCAGTCCATGCCCCTGGGCCGCCAGCTGACGGCCGAGCTCGTCGACTCCGACCGGGAGCAGAACCTCCACTGGGTGCTGGCCACGCAGACCAAGGCGGCCGAGGGCCTGGCGAACGGCCGCTACGCCGCCGTCGTGACCATCCCCAAGGAGTTCTCCGCGGCCGCCACGTCGTTCGGCGGCGAGGCCGGCGAGGCGCGCAAGGCCACGATCCACGTCGAGACCTCGCCGGTGGCCGGCCTCGACGAGACCGCGCTCGGCCAGACCATCGCCGACGCGGCTGCCAACGCCCTCAACCGGTTCCTGACCGGGGAGTACCTCAAGAACATCTACGTCGGCTTCAACCAGATGGCCGAGCAGATGCTCGAGATGAAGGATGGCACGGCCAAGCTCGCCGACGGCGCCGGGCAGCTCGCCGACGGCGCCCGGCAGTCCGCCGACGGCGCCTGGGCGCTGGCCGACGGCCTCGACCTCGCCTCGGCCGGCTCGCCCCAGCTGCGCGACGGCGCCCGCCAGTCCGCCTCTGGCGCGGACGCCCTGGCCGACGGACTGGGCCTGGCCTCGGCCGGTTCCGCGCAGCTGCGCGCGGGCGTGGCGTCGGCCTCGGATGGCGCGGGCCAGCTCGCCGACGGCGCCGGTGCGCTCTCGGCGGGCACGACCCAGTGGGCGAACGGGGCCGACACCTACGCCGATGGCGTCGAGACCTACGCCGACGGCATGCACACCTTCGCCGACGGCGTCACCCAGTACACCGGCGGCGTGAACAGCCTCGTCACCCCGCTGCGCGACGCGCTCGACCGCCTGCCCGAGTGGGCCGGCTGGATCGACGACATCGAGGCCGGCGTCACCGACCTCACGGAGAACGCCATCGCCTGGGACGCCCAGGTGCAGGCCTTCATCGAGCAGGCCCGGGCGTGGATCAGCGAGGCCATGGCGCTCGCGCCCGCGGCGTCCGACGTGCGCAGTGGGGTGGACGCGGCGGCCGCCACGGCCGCGGCGCTGGCGTCCGACGCTCAGGCCTGCCCGGCCGACCTGTCGGAGGAGGCGTGCGCCGCCTACCGCGCCGGCCTGGCCGAGGCCGGGGAGAAGCTCGCGGGTGTCCTCGCGCCGGTCCGCACCGACGCGCGCGACCTGGCCGCCGACGCGACGCTGCTCCAGCAGACCGGCGAGCAGATCCTCGCCCTGCTGGATCGGCTCTCGGAGCTGTCGAAGGAGATGGTCGCCTGGGCGCCGCGCGCGCAGGAGGAGTTGCAGGAGCTCGAGACCTCGATCCCCGGCGACACGCCCCTGACCAAGGAGGCCGTGCTCGCCCTGCTGGACGAGTTCATCCACGGCGGCACGCAGCTCGACGAGGGCGGGCAGCAGCTCGCCGACGGCGCCGACCAGCTCGCCGTGGGCGCGCGTCAGCTCTCCGACGGTGCGCGCGGCCTCGCCGACGGCACCGGCCAGCTCGCCGGCGGCATCGACGAGCTCGCGAGCGGCCTCGACCAGCTGGGCACCGGCGTGAACGCCTACACCGGCGGCGTCGACCAGGCCGCCGGCGGCGCGCGCCTGCTCGCGGACGGCCTCGGCCAGCTCAGCTCGGGCGTCGACCAGTACACCGGCGGCATCGACCAGGCCGCGGGCGGCGCCTCGCAGCTCGCCGGCGGGCTCGGCCTGCTCGCCGACGGCGCCACCGAGCTCGCCGGGGGCACCCGCGAGCTCGCGGACGGCGTGGCCTCCGGAGCCGGCGAGATCCCGACCTACACCGATGCCGAGCGCGACCGGCTCGCCGACGTGGTCGCCTCGCCGGTCGAGACGACCGGGCTGTCCGGGCTGGTGCGCCCCAACCTGGCGTGGGTGAGCCTGCTGCTCACCACCGCGCTGTGGGTCGGCGCGCTCGCGACCTTCGCGGTCGTGCCGGGCACCTCGCGCCGGGCGGCGCTCTCCACGGCCGGCTCCGGCGCGCTGCTCAAGCGCGCCCTGCTGCCGGGGCTGGGGATCGTGTCGGCGCAGGCCTTCCTGCTGGCGATCGCCGGCTGGGTGGCGCTCAAGCTGACGTTCGAGGAGGGACTCCTGCTCACCGGTGTCCTGCTCGTGGCCGGCGCGGCGTTCGCCGTCGTCAACCACGCGCTGGCGGCCCTGTTCGGGAACGGGGGGCGCGTCGCCGCCCTCGCGATGGCCGTGGTCACCGCCGTGACGGCGACGACCGCCACCGCGCCGGGCATCTTCGGTGCGCTGCGGGTGCTCTCGCCGGTCTCCCCGGCGCTGGACGCCGTGCGTGCGGTCTCCACGGGCACGGGGGTGACGATCCCGCTGCTGCTGCTCGTGGGCTGGGCCCTGGTCGCCGCGCTGGCGTCCGTCGCCGCCGTCGCGCGGACGCGCATGGTGCCGTTGTCGGTCGTGGCCCGGACCGCCTAGCCGTTCGGTCGGGCCGGGGCCAGGAACCAGCTCGCCTCCCACACCGCCACCCCCGTGACCCTGGTGGGCTGGCTGGTCGCCTGGCAGGTGCTGGGCGCGGCGACGGCACAGCTACCGCCCGCCCTGTCGGCCTCGCTGAAGGACCCCGTGCGCGTGCTCCGGTCGCCCTGAGGCGTCAGTCGGTGGTCGAGCTGTCCTTGGCCTTCTTCGCAGCGGCCTTCAGGGCGACCGAACGGTGGAAGTCGGCCTGCGTCGGCATGCCGTAGGCGCGCGCGGTGGTGTCGTGCAGCTCCACGACCCGGTTGTACAGCCGCTCGGTGAACCGCGGGACCGTCTCGCCCGGGTGCGCGCGCAGCGGGTTGCCGAACACGACGTGCACGGTCGGACGCCCGGGCACCGGCAACTTCTGTCCGTACGGCATGGCGGCATAGGCGCCCACCAGCGCGATCGGGAGAACGGGTACGGATTGCTGGATCGACAGCGCCGCGACGCCCATCTTGAACTTCGCCATCGCGCCGGTGCGCGATCGGGTGCCCTCGGGGAAGATCAGCAGCGGGACGCCGTCGTCCAGCAGTCGGCCGGACAGGCCCGCGTGGCCCTTCATGCCGCCGCGGTCGACCGGGTAGGCGTTGAAGAAGAGGCGGGTGCCCAGCGCGGAGGTCTTCTTCTTGAAGAAATAGTCGGCGGCCGCCCCCGCGGCCAGGTTGCGACTCAGCCGACGGGGGAGCGCGCCATAGATCACCGTCGTGTCGACGTGGCTTGAGTGGTTGGCGATCGCGATGAAGGGGGCATTCAGGTCGGTCAGGTGGCGCTCGCCGTGGATGTGCACCGTCAGCGCCGACCAGACGTACGGCTTCATGATCAGCTGCTGTGCCACGAAGCGCGCCACCCGCTGCGGGGTATCAGAGTACTTGGCGAGGTCGTCCCTCGCCTTGGCCTCGTCGTGGTCACTGGTCACCGGACCATTCTGCACCACGCCGGGGCTCCCATCCCTGCTCGGGCCTCAGTTCCTGGCGCGGTCGACTTGCCGGGTGATCGCCCGGACGGCCCCGCGCGGCAGGTGCTGCAGCGCGAGGGCGGCCAGCTTCCAGCGCTTGGTGGGCAGCGAGATGGCCTTGCCGGCGTCCGCGTCGGCGAGGCACTCGCTCACGCAACGCTGCGCGCTCACCCAGACCGGGGCGGGGATCCTGCCCGCATCGATCGCCGCCCGCTCGTGGAACTCGGTGCGCACCCAGCCGGGGCACAACGCCGTGGCGGTGACCCCCGTGCCGTGCAGCTCGTTGCTGAGCGCCTCGGAGTAGAGCTTCGCGAACGACTTCACCGCCGAGTAGCTGCCCTGGGTGATCCACGCCGACAGGGACGCCACCGTGACGACCTGGCCGTGGCCGCGGGCCACCATCGCCCGGGCTGCGGTGTTGCCGAGCACCAGGACGGCCGCGCCCATCACGTCGAGGGCGCGCTCGTGCGGGCTGGTGTCTGCGTCGAGCAGGCGGGTGGGGTCGCCGAAGCCGGCGTTGTTGACGAGCACGTCGACCGGACGCCCCGGGTCGGCGAGGCGGTCGGCCACGCGGGCCACGTCCTCGCGGACGGCCAGATCGGCGATCAGCACCTCGACGGTGACGCCGTACCGCGTCCGCAGGTCGGCGGCGGACGCCTCGAGTCGCTCGGCGTTGCGCGCCACCAGGACGAGGTCGTCGCCCCGGGCGGCCAGCTGGCGGGCGAACTCGGCGCCGATGCCGGCGGTCGCGCCGGTGACGAGGGCAGTGGTCATGCCGTCAACCTACCCCGCCCCCGTCCACGATCAGCCGACGATGACCGCCTTCACCTCGCGGGCCATCTGGAGCTCCTCGTTGGTCGGGATCACCAGGACGGTGACGGGGGAGTCGTCGGTCGAGATCGGACGCGGCTCGCGGGAACGCAGGGCGTTGCGCTCGGCGTCGTACACCAGGCCCAGCGGGGCGAGGCCCGAGAGCACGTCGCGGCGGACCGCGACCGAGTTCTCGCCGACGCCCGCGGTGAACGTGACGCAGTCGACCCCGCCCAGGATTGCGATGTAGCGGCCGATGTAGCCCGCGATGCGCCGACAGTAGACGCCCCACGCGGTGGTGGCGGCCTCGTCGCCGGCGACCATGGCGGCCTCGACGTCACGCATGTCGGACTTGCCGCAGAGCCCGGCCATGCCGGACTTCTTGTTGAGCAGCGTGTCGATGGCGTCCGTGCTGAGGCCGGCCTCGCGGTGCAGGTAGGCGATGATGCCCGGGTCGATGTCGCCCGAGCGGGTGCCCATGACCAGGCCCTCCAGCGGGGTGAGCCCCATGGAGGTGTCGACGGCCACGCCGTTCTTGATCGCCGAGATCGACGCCCCGTTGCCCAGGTGGCAGACGATCTGGGTGACCTCCTCGTACGGCTTGCCCAGGTACTCCGCGGCCTTGTGTGACACGTAGTTGTGCGACGTGCCGTGGAAGCCGTAGCGACGGATCGCGTACTGCTCGGCCACCTCGGCGTTGATCGCGTAGGTGTACGCCTCGGGGGGCAGGGACGAGAAGAACGCCGTGTCGAAGATCGCCACGTGCGGGACGTCCGGAAGCGCCTTCTGCGCGCCCCGGATGCCGGCGATGCCGGGCGGGTTGTGCAGCGGCGCCAACGGGGAGAGCACCTCGAGGGTGTTCACCACTGCGTCGTCGATCAGCATCGTCTCGGTCAGCTTGTCGCCGCCGTGCACGGTGCGGTGGCCGACCGCCACCACGTCGTCCAGCGAGGGGCCGTGCTCGTGGAACATGGCCACCATGGCCTGCAGGGCCAGCGTGTGATTCGAGTAGTCCTCGTGCGCGATCCACTCACCGTCGGCGCGCTTGTGCGTGAGGACGCCCTCGTCCAGGCCGATGCGCTCGATGAGGCCGGAGGCGAGCACCTCCTCGCTGTCGGCGTCGATGACCTGGTACTTGATGGAGCTCGACCCCGCGTTGAGCAGCAGGATGGGTGTAGGCATGGTCGGGTCCCTTCTCAGCCGTGCTGGGCCTGGATCGCGGTGATCGCGATGGTGTTGACGATGTCGTCGACCAGCGCGCCGCGCGACAGGTCGTTGACGGGCTTGTTGAGCCCCTGCAGGACCGGCCCGATGGCGAGCGCGCCCGCTGACCGCTGCACGGCCTTGTACGTGTTGTTGCCCGTGTTCAGGTCCGGGAAGATGAACACGGTCGCGCGACCGGCCACCTCCGAGCCCGGCATCTTCTTCAGCCCGACCGTCGGGTCGACGGCGGCGTCGAACTGGATCGGGCCCTCGACCTTGAGCTCGGGCGCGCGCAGGCGGACGAGGTCGGTCGCCTCGCGCACCTTGTCGACGTCCGCGCCGGCGCCCGAGGTGCCCGTCGAGTACGACAGCATCGCGACGCGCGGCTCGATGCCGAACGCCACGGCCGTCTCGGCGGAGCTGATCGCGATGTCGGCGAGCTGCTCGGCGGTCGGGTCGGGGTTGACGGCGCAGTCGCCGTACACGTCGACCCGGTCGGCCATGCACATCAGGAAGCTCGAGCTCACCACGGAGACGCCAGGGCGTGTCTTCACGAACTCCAGGCTCGGCCGGATCGTGTTCGCCGTCGTGTTGGCAGCACCGGACACCATGCCGTCGGCCAGCCCGAGGTGGACCATCATCGTCCCGAAGTAGCTCGGGTCGGTCATCTTCTCCTTGGCCTGCTCGACCGTGACGCCCTTCGCCGAACGCAGGCGTGCGTACTCCTCGGAGAACTGCTCGACCAGCTCCGGGGTGGCCATGTCGATGATCTCGGCGCCCTCCAGCGAGTAGCCGGACGCCAGTGCGCGGGCCTTCACGTCGGTCGGGTCGCCGAGCAGGATGATGTCGGCCGTGCCGCGGCGCAGCACGATGGATGCCGCCTCAAGGATGCGGTCGTCGCCCGACTCGGGCAGGACGATGCGGCGCTTGTCGCGGCGGGCCATCTCGTTGAGCTGGTACTCGAACATGACGGGCGTCCGGATCTCGGCGCGGTCGACGTGCATCGCGCCCAGCAGGGCGCCGGCGTCCACGAACTCGGAGAACAGGCGACGGCCGAGCTCGGTCTTGCGCTCCGAGCTGGTCATCATGCCCTCGAGGCGGAACAGCCGCTCCGCGGTCGTGTAGGTGCCCAGCTCGGTCACCGCGATGGGTAGCTCGTGCGGCACGGACGTGATGAGGCGCATGATCGTCTCCGGCACCTCGTAGCCGCCGGTGAGGATCAGCCCGGCCAGCTGCGGGAACGAGCCGGACGACTGGGCCAGCAGCAGGCCCGGGATCATCTCGGTGCGGTCGCCCGGCATGATGACCGTCGCCTCGGGCTCGAGGCGGGCCAGCAGGTTGGGCAGCGTCATGGCGCCGACGATCACGGTCTGGCTGTCGTGCTGCAGCATGTCGTCGCGCCCGACGATGAGGCGTCCCTCGACGGCCTTGACCTGCGCGCCGAGCAGCGGGGCGGCGAGCACCCGATGGTCGGGGATGACGCCGGCCACGACGTCGGGCCAGGCGGCACGGACCGCGTTGGCGTACTCGGCCTCGTGGCCGGTCGGCACGCGGGTCGGGATGACCGCGATCGTCTGCGCGTGGTGCTTCTTGAGCTCCTCCAGGGAGCTGCGCGCGAACTGGACGACCTCCTCGGCCGACCGCGTGCGGGCCGACACCGTGAAAGCGACCGGCGCGTTCAGGTTCGCCGCGATGCGGGCGTTGAGGCCCAGTTCGGGGGCGCCGAGGGCGTCGCGGTAGTCCGAGCCGAGGATGACCACGGCGTCGAAGTGCCCGGCGATCTCGCCGTAGCGCCGCACGATCGTGGCGAGGGCCTCGTCGGCGTTGGCACGCACGTCCTCGTACGTGACGCCGTAGGACTCCTCGTACTCCTGGTGGACGGCCGGCTGCCTGAGTAGGGCGGTGAGGATCGCGTCCTTCGCACCGCTCTGGATGATTGGCCGGAAGACGCCGACCGTTTCGACCTCGCGCGTGAGCGCGTCAACAATGCCGAGGGCGACGACCGACTTCCCTGTCTGGCCCTCGGGCGCCATCACATAGATGCTCCGAGTCACAGGGTCAGGCTACCTTTCCGGGCCGTTCCGCGCTCACTCGGGATGTCAGCCCGTTCCATCCCTCGGACCCCCCTCCGCCGCGACGACGTGGGAGCGAAGCGTCCAGAGCCCCGGTTGCGTGCGCCGAGAGCCCCGGCTTCGTGCGCCGAGAGCCCCGGTTGCGTGCGCCGAGAGCCCCTCAGAGCAGCTCGCGCAGCCAACCCACCTGGGCGGCGTGGGACGCCGCGTCGCCGGGGGTCTCCAGGATCGTCGCCGTGTCGGCCTCGCGTGCCACCTCGACGAGGAACTCCGGGTCGACCTGGCCCAGGCCCAGCACCTCGTGGCGGTCGGCGCCCGAACCCGCGGCGTCCCGAGAGTCGTTGAGGTGGACGAGGTCGATGCGTCCGGTGATGCCCTTGATGGCGTCGACCAGGCCGGACGGGTCCATTCCTGAGGCGTGCGCGTGGCAGGTGTCCAGGCAGAAGCCGACGTTCTCCGAGCCGGCGGCCGCACCCACGGCGTCCCAGAGCATGGCGATGCGGTCGAGGTGGCGTGCCATCGCGTTGGCGCCGCCGGCGGTGTTCTCGATGAGGATCGGCACCGCGAGATCGAGCCCCTCGATCGCCTTGCGCCAGTTGTCGAAGCCGACGGCCGGGTCATCCCCGGCGGACACGTGCCCGCCGTGCACGATGACGCCGCGGGCACCGACCTCGGCGGCCAGCTTGACCTGCCGCGCGAGGATCTGGCGCGACGGGATCCGGATCCGGTTGTTGGTGGTGGCCACGTTGATCACGTACGGCGCGTGGATGTAGAGGCCCACGCCCGCGGCCTCGGCGTCCGCCTTCAGGCCGGCCGCCCCGCCCGGGTGGTCGACCGCGTGGCCCTTCCAGGCCTGCGGGTCGCCGATGAAGGTCTGCATGATCGAGAAGCCGCCGGCGGCGGCGTGGGCGAGCGGGTCGGCGTCCGAGTGGGCGCCGACGTGGAAGCCGGCGGTCACGACTCCAGCCCGCCCAGCACCTCGACGGCCTCGTCGACGGCGTCGATCGGCACCAGCAGGTGGTCGTGGTAGAAGCCGGCGAGCACGTTGCAGGAGATGCCGACGCGGGACAGCGCGGTCGACACGGCCGCCGTGATGCCCACGGCCTCCAGCGAAGTGTGCGCCTGCAGGGTGATCCAGCCGAAGACGCCCTCGTACGCCAGCCCGTGCTCGTCCGCGACGGGCTGGTCGAGCACGAGCGTGACGCCTTCGTCCTCGACGATGCGGGCGTGGGCGTCCACCTCCGGTGGCGTGGACGCGGTGACGTAGACGAAGAAGCCCTGGCGCACGCTCGGGCGTAGGGCGCCGAGGATCCCGTGCAGGTTGGTGAGTCCGGCCATGGCAGCAGTGTAGGGAGCCAGCAGGGCGCCCGACCTGCGCGGCGGCGTCCGCATGTGGCAAGTTTGGGGTACTCGCTGATGACAAGGACGTATCGACATGGACCACGCACACCTTTCGGTCAGGCTCGCCGAGGCCATCAGCCGCAACGGCTCGCGCCCAGCCACGCGCATCAAGGCCGGTGACGGCTGGGCGGTGCAGACCTACCGCGAGCTCGGCGAGAAGGTGTCCACGCTCGCGGCGCACCTCGTGGGCCTGGGCATCGAGCCGGGTGATCGCGTCCTGCTGCTGTCCAACAACCGCCCCGAGTGGAGCGTCGCCGACCTGGCGCTTCTGTCGGTGCGGGCGGTGACCGTTCCGGTGTACCCGACGAGCACGCCCGACCAGGTGCGCCACATCGCCGCGGACTCCGGTGCCGTGTTCGCCATCGTCGAGAACGGCACGTTGCTCGACCGCATCTTCCCCGTCTGGGGCGAGTTGCCCGGACTGCGCGGCGTGTGGACGTTCGACCCCACGACGTCCGAGGACGACCGCGTCCGCAACCTCGCCGACGTGCTCGCCGAGCCCGTCGAGGCGGACGCCGACGCCACGGCCAAGGCGCGTCTGGCGGAGGCGTCCGGTGACGACCTCGCCTCGATCATCTACACCTCCGGCACGACCGGCGAGCCGCGCGGCGCGATGCTCACCCACCGCGCGTTCACGTTCGAGCTCGACTCGCTGGACGCCTTCTTCGACATCACCTCCGAGGACACCTCGCTGGCGTTCCTGCCGCTCTCGCACGCGCTCGAGCGCGCGTGGACCTTCAAGGTGCTGATGTCGGGTGCCCTGAACACCTACGTCGCGGACGCCCGCACCGTCGCCGAGGCGCTCGTCGAGGCCCGCCCATCCATGTTCGTGTCGGTGCCTCGCCTGTACGAGAAGGTCTACTCGACCGTCCACCAGCGCGTTTCAGCGTCGCCGGCGAAGAAGGCGATCTTCGCGTGGGCGATGGGCATCGGCGCGCAGTCGCAGCACGCCTACCGCAAGGGACGCCGGCCGTCGGCCTGGCTGCGCGCGCAGCTGCCGGTGGCCGACAAGCTTGTGTTCTCCGCCATCCGGGACGCCCTGGGCGGGCCCAAGTCGGTCATGGCCTGCGGCGGCGCCCCGCTGCGCAAGGAGATCGAGGAGTTCTTCTCCGCCGCCGGCATGCTCGTCAGCCAGGGCTACGGGCTCACCGAGGCCGCCCCGCTGGTGTCCTTCAACGCGCCCGCGGCGTTCAAGTTCGGCACAGTCGGCCGGGTGATCGAGGGCGGCGAGGTGAAGATCGCCGACGAGGGCGAGATCTGGTACCGCGGCCCCAACGTCATGAAGGGCTACTGGAACAACCCGGACGCCACCGCCGCGGCCGTCGATGCCGACGGTTGGTTGCACACCGGCGACGTCGGCTACGTCGACACCGACGGCTACCTCGTCATCACCGACCGGATCAAGGACATCATCGTCACCTCCGGCGGCAAGAACATCGCCCCGGCGCCGATCGAGGGCATGATCCTGGCCGACCCGCTGTTCGAGCACGCGGTCGTTCTGGGTAACAACCGCCCGTTCGTGACGCTGTTGGTGCGCCCGTCGATGCCGCACCTTGAGGAACTCGCCGAGAAGCTGCAGGTGCGCTTCTCCGACGCGGCCGAGCTGGCGAACTCGCCCGAGGTTGTCGAGGAGATCCGGCGTCGCGTCGAGGCGCTGACCGAGAAGCTCCCCAGTCAGGAGCGCATCAAGGACTTCCGGGTCGCCCTCGAGGAGTTCACGATGGACAACGGCCTGCTCACCCCGACCCTGAAGGTCAAGCGCCGCCAGGTCGAGGAGCGCTTCGCCTCCCTCATCGAGGACATGTACGCCAAGGTCCAGGGGCGCCGCACCCGCCGCCCCTGACCGCCGACAGCCCCGGGTTCGTGTGCCGAGAGCCCCGGTGTTGTGTGCCGACAGCCCCGGTGTTTTGCGCCGAGAGCCCCGGTCCTGACGAAGGGGGAGCGAGGCGACCCGGCGCGTGTCCGCGTCCTGCAACGGATGCGCATCCCCGTGCGTGGATGATGGTGTGACCCTGCTGGAGGAGAGGCCCGTGGCGGATGTTGAGCCGGCCCGCACGTTCGAGGAGTACGTGCGCGCCCGCTCGGTCGCACTGCAACGCTTCGCGTACCTCGTCACGCGTCACCCCGAGGACGCCCGCGACGCGGTCCAGGACGCCCTGATCGGCCTGTGGCCCCGCTACGACGAGGTCGCCGCCAAGGGTGACGTGGACGCCTACGTCCACCGCTCGATCGTGAACGCGTCGGTGTCCCGCTGGCGCAAGACGCGGCACTCCACGCCGGTCGAGGCGCCCCAGGACCTGCCGCAGGCCGCGGCGTCCGGCTTCGAGGACGAACTCGCCGACGCGGACGCCGCCTGGCGCCTCTGCGCCACCCTCAGCCCCGACCAGCGCGCGGCCGTCGTGCTGCGGTTCTGGTCCGGGCTGGCTTTCGCCGAGATCGCCGAGGTGCTCGGCTGCGCGGAGGCCACCGCCCGCAGCCACGTGCACCGCGCGCTGACCCGGCTCCGCACGAACCTGTTGGAGGAATCGCGATGACCGACCACGACCGCGCCGACAGCCCCGACCGCGCAGAACGGGCCTTCCGCAGGGCGTTCCGCGAGCACGCCGACGACCGCGACTTCGCCCCGATCGAGCTGACGGACCTCGAAGGCAAGCCCTCGGCGGACCTCGAAGGCAAGCCCTCGGCGGACCTCGAAGGCAAGCCCTCGGCGGACGAACCCGGGGCTCTCGGCGCTCGAAGGCGAGGAACTTGGGTGGGGGTGGCGGCGGCGTCCGTCGCGCTGGTGCTCGCCGTGCCGGTCATCGGTATCTGGTTCTCCAACCGCGACACCATCTCGGCCACGGCCGGGGCCCCCGCGGCCGCTGGCGGCGCCCAGGACAGCCGCATCGAGTCCTTCCCAGAACCGGCCGCCCAGCCCAGCACGGCCACCCTGTCCGGCGCCACGGAGGCGCAGGCCCCGGCCGGGCTGCGCTGGGAGTCGATGCTCGACGTGGCCGTCCTCGTGCCGGACGCGTGGGGCCACGACTTCGCGCCCGGTCCCGACTGGTGCGCCGCCGACGGCTACCAGCGCCCCGACGCCCCGTTCGTCGACCGCAACCCCTCCGCGCGGGCGACCATGGCCATCGCGTGTCCCGAACCGATGCCGGACGCCCTGCGCCAGACCCACCTGACCTGGCGCCCCGCCGCAACGACCGACGTCGACCGCACCCAGGACCTGGGCGACGGGTGGCTCGCAGTCTCCCGCCGCGTCAGCTCGGCGCTGCTGACCGTCGAGGTGCCCGCCACCGACCAGCAGCTGGCGGACGACATCCTTGCCACCGCCCAGGTGGTCGAGGTCGACCCGCGCGGCTGCCCGGTGCGGCTCGGCGACGTCACCCTCGGTGCCCCTGTCGCGCAGACAACGGCCACCGATTCCGTCGTGGCCTGCCAGTACGCCGACCTGCCCGGCGACGGCCCCAACCTGGCCGGCTCTGTCGCGTTCACCGGCGCGGACGCCCACGCCATCCTCGGCGGGCTCGGCGAGCCCGTCACGGCGTCCGAGCCGCCGCAGGCCTGCACACCGACCCGCGACGAACTCACGCTCAGGATCAACGGCGGCGAGGCCGTCCTGCGGCTGCCGTTCGACGGCTGCCGGCCGCCGCTGTTCGACGACGGGCACGCTCGGTACCGCCCGTCCCGGGCGACGTGCGCCGGCGTCCTCACCGGGCCGCTGTGGCAGGGTCTCTACCCCAACGAGGAGCTGGCGTCGGCCTGCCACCCGTGAGTTCACTCGAACGCGTTCACCATGAACTGCGCGGCGCGGACGAGGTACTCGCGCAGTTCGGCGTCCTCGGCCTCGGGCAGGCCGAGCGTGTCGACTGCCCCCAGCATGTGGTGCAGCCAGCGGTCGCGCTGGGTGGGCGTCACGACGAACGGCGCGTGCCGCATGCGCAGGCGCGGGTGACCGCGGGTCTCGCCGTAGGTCTTCGGGCCACCCCAGTACTGCTCCAGGAACAGCCGCAGCCGGTCGGCAGCGGGTCCGAGGTCCTCCTCGGGGTACATCTCCCGCAGCGGCGGGTCGCCGGCCACACCTTCGTAGAAGCGGTCCACCAGCGCGCGGAACGTCGGCTCACCACCGACGCGGTCGTAGAAGCTCTCGGTCACACCGGCCATGGTGCCACGGCCAAGCGGGGCAGGACGGCCCTGTGAGGCTCACTGGCGCTCGCACCTCAGGGGTCTTGGAGGTTCGTGGCGACGGGGGATCGCTGAGGGGATTTCGGGCGGATCCACGTCGTCCGGTAGAGTGAAACCCCGGTGCGCGCGTGCGCGTGCCGAGCATGAGAACCCTCCTGCCCCGGGAGATACCCGTGGCCGTCAAGACCAGAGGAGGTGGGGACACCAACATGCGCGAGTACGAGATCATGGTGATCGTGAGCCCCGACGTGGACGACCGTCAGGTCGCCGGCGTCGTGGAGAAGCCGCTGGAGGCCTTCAAGGCCGCGGGTGGCACCGTCGAGAACATCGACCACTGGGGCCGCCGTCGCCTCGCCTACGACATCCAGAAGAAGTCCGAGGGCATCTATGCGGTGCTCAACGTGACTGCCGAGCCGGCTGTCGTCAAGGAACTGGATCGCCAGTACACCCTGAACGAGCAGATCATGCGGACGAAGGTCATCCGCCCCGACCTGCACAAGTGAGCCTGTCCCCAGATTGCGGGGAACACCTTCTTATTGTCGGTGGGCCCTGACAGGCTGGTGAACGACTCATCCAACACGTCCGACTGAATCGGAGAGACCAACATGGCAGGCGAAACTTCCATCACGCTCGTGGGCAACCTGACGGCTGACCCCGAGTTGCGTTTCACCCCGTCCGGGGCCCCGGTGGCGAACTTCACGGTCGCCTCCACCCCCCGCACGTTCGACCGGGCGACCGGCGAATGGAAGGACGGGGATGCCATGTTCCTGAACTGCTCGGTGTGGCGCCAGCCCGCGGAAAACGTGGCTGAGTCGCTGACCAAGGGCATGCGCGTCATCGTGCAGGGCCGGCTGAGGAGCCGCTCCTACGAGACGCGCGAGGGCGAGCGCCGCACGGTGTT
Source organism: Propioniciclava sinopodophylli (assembly GCF_004324755.1). Classification (GTDB taxonomy): domain Bacteria; phylum Actinomycetota; class Actinomycetes; order Propionibacteriales; family Propionibacteriaceae; genus Propioniciclava; species Propioniciclava sinopodophylli. The sequence continues at coordinate 153,000 of NZ_SDMQ01000004.1, read as the reverse complement.
CGAGGTCGACGTCGACGAGGTCGGTCCCTCCCTGCGTTACGCCACGGCGAAGGTCACCCGCACCACGGGTGGCGGCGGCGGTGGTGGCGGCTGGAACAACGCCCCCCAGGGCGGCGGTTCCGGCGGCGGCGACCAGTGGTCGTCCAACCAGGGTCAGGGTGGCGGCGGAGGCCGTCCGCAGCCCCCGGTCAACGATCCGTGGGCCACCGCGCAGAGCGACGACCCGCCGTTCTGATCGGCCCGGCTGAGCCTCCCGCGGGTGGCTGAGCCTGTCGAAGCCCCCACCCAGTCCAGACACAGTCCATTCCGGCACGAGCCGGGCTCACGAGAGAGAGCACCACAATGGCCCCACAGCGCAAGCCTGTGAACAAGAAGAAGATCGCTCCGGCGAAGTCCATCAAGATCGGCAACATCGACTACAAGGACACCGCGACCCTGCGGAAGTTCATCTCCGAGCGCGGGAAGATCCGCGCCCGTCGTGTCACCGGCCTGTCCGTGCAGGAGCAGCGCAAGGTCGCCATCGCGATCAAGAACGCCCGCGAGGTCGCGCTGCTGCCCTACGCATCCACCGCTCGCTGAGAAAGGAAGACGAACAGATGAAGCTCATCCTGACTGCTGCCGTCGACCACCTCGGCATCGCCGGTGACGTCGTCGAGGTGAAGGACGGCTACGGCCGCAACTACCTCCTGCCCCGCGGTTACGCGATCAAGTGGACCCGCGGTGCGGAGAAGCAGATCGAGGGCATCAACCGCGCCCGCGAGGCCCGCACGGTCCGCGACAACGCGCACGCCGTGGAGCTGCGCACGCAGCTCGAGGGCCTGTCCATCGAGGTGCCGGCTCGCGCCGCCGCCGAGGGGAAGCTCTTCGGCGCGGTCACCTCGACCGACATCGCTGCCGCGATCAAGAAGGCCGGCGGCCCCGCCGTCGACAAGCGCTCGGTCCAGATCGCCAAGCCGATCAAGACCGTCGGCGAGCACAAGGTCGGCGTCAAGCTGACCGACGCCGTCGTCGCGCACCTGCCGGTGCAGGTCGTCAGCGCCTGACGCACCCGCCACGAGGCTGAGCCGGCCGGTCCCTTCGGGGGCCGGCCGGTTTCGCGTTGCGCTCGGCGGCGTGCGGCAACTCTGAGTGCTGTCCCTGCCGGGTGTGTAGCAACTCTGAGTGACGGAATCGCCGCCCAGGCGTGCGAAAGCGCAGCCAGACTTGCCACACGGTTACCCGGATGCGCAGCCAGACTTGCCACACGGGTACCCGGATCCGCACTCAGACTTGCCACGGAGCAACCAGCCGGACGCCCGCGCAACGGCCGTGGCGTCCGCTGCGTGGAGTGGGTATGCGTACCCTGACCAGCACCCCCGTCCGTCTCGTCGCGGCCCTGGCCGCCTCCGTCGCCCTGTTGTCAGGGTGTGGTGCCGGCGAAGGCCTGAGCGGGTTCCCCGAACCGGCCACCGCGCCGGCCGCCGCGCCGGCCCCCGAGGGCGCCCCGGCCGGGGGCGCACCCGCCGCCGACCGGGCGAGCGGGTCCGAGTACGCGGCCGGTGCCGAACGGCAGGTGGCGCGCACGGCGTCCCTGACGCTGGTGGTCGACGACCTGCGGGCGACCGCCGACCGGATCCGCGCGATCACCGCCTCGCTGGACGGCTGGGTGGCCAACGAGTCCCTCGTCCTCCCCGAGGGTGCCATCGACTCGGTGCCCGCCGGCTCGTGGGTGGTGGTGTCGGTGCCCGCGTCCCGGCTGGACGCCGTCACCGACCAGGTCGCCGCCCTGGGCACCGTCCGCAACCGGGGGGCGTCCGCCGACGACGTCACCGAGGTCGTGGTCGACCTGGACGCCCGCATCCGCTCGCTGGAGGCGTCCGTCACCCGTCTGCAGGAGTTGGTCGGACGCGCCGGCAGCGTCGCGGACATCGCCGCGGTCGAGCGTGAGTTGTCCAACCGGCAGGCCGAGTTGGAGTCGTTGAAGTCTCAGCGCCTGCAGCTGGCCGGCGCAGTCGAGCGCGCCACGCTGACCGTGTCGCTGCTCACCCCGACGCAGTCGACCACGACGAACCCGCTGCAGACTGGCTGGGCGCGCGGGTGGTCGGCGTTCCTCGCGTCGGTGTCGATCCTGGTCACGGTCGTCGCAGCGCTGCTGCCTTTCGCCGCTGTCGCGGCGCTGGTGGTCGTCCCTCTGCTGTGGTGGCGCCGCCGACGGCGTGCCTCAGCTCGCGTCGACGGGGTGGACGTGCGCGCGGGCCAGCAGGACAGCCCGGACCAGCAGCCCCACGGCGAGGGCGAGGCCCAGCGCCGTCCAGACGACACCGTCGGCGATGAAGATGAGGGCCATCGCGGCCAGGGTCGGGACCAGGTGGCGGACTGACCAGCCGAGGTAGCCGCCGAAGCTCGGCATCGTGACGCCCGCGTCGTCGGCAACCGCCTTGACCATGAAGTTGGGGCCGTTGCCGATGTAGGTGATCGCCCCGCACAGCACCGAGCCGAGCGAGATCGAGACCAGGTAGGCCTCCGGGACCCCCGGCGCCAGGCCGATGCGCGGGTCGCCCGGCAGTTGGGAGGCCATCTCGTAGAAGGTGGCATACGTCGGCGCGTTGTCGAGGAACGCCGACAGCCCGCCGGTGAACACGAAGAACGTGACCTCGCCCAACGGCAGGCGCGGCGCCACCTGCGCCAGGAAGTTCAGCGCCGGGATCATCGCCAGGAAGATGCCGATGAACAGGGCGGCGACCTCGAGAATGGGCGCCCAGCTGAACTGGTTGTAGGCGAACCGCACCTCGCGGTCGCCGAGGAAGAACGACAGGACCGCCGCTAGCAGGAACACCAGCTCGCGCCACGGGATCGCCTGTGCCCAGGTCGCGTGGCCGGTCTCGAGCGCGTGCAGGTCGAGCGAGGGCACGAACGCCACCGCAGCGATCACGAGGGCGAAGAACACGAAGTGGATCTTCCCGACGACCCGCAGGGGCGACTGGCTCGTGTCGTCCCACGCGATGGCCTCGGGGGTCTCGCGGGCGTACGCCCGACGGTCCAGCCCGTAGTAGGTGGCGAGCAACAGCACGTTGACGAAGAGCCACTGGGGCCACAGCGAGAGGGTCCACTCGAACGGCACACCGCGCAGGAAGCCGAGGAAGAGCGGTGGGTCACCCAGCGGCGTCAGCAGGCCGCCGCAGTTGGCCACGACGAAGATCGTGAAGACGACCGTGTGGACGCGGTGGGCGCGCTCCCGGTTGGTGTTCAGCAGGGGGCGGATGAGCAGCATCGCCGCCCCTGTCGTGCCGATGAAGGAGGCGATCAGCCCGCCAATCGCGAGGAAGATTGTGTTGTTGCGCGGCGTCGCCCGGATGTCACCGGCGAGGAAGATGCCCCCTGACACCACGAACAGGGCCAACAACAGGCAGATGAACTGGACGTACTCCCACAGCGCGTGGACGACCTCGGTGCCGTGTCCCGCCACGACGAACCAAACGGCGACCGGCAGGCCGCAGGCGAGGGCAACGGCCAGCTTGGTGCGGTTGTGCTCCCACGCGTGGGCGGTGGCGGGGACCAGCGGCAGGATCGCGATCGACAGCAGGAGCACCGCGAACGGGATGACGCTCCACCATGCGACGGTCATGGTTTCGCTCAGCCCTTGGGTGCGCCGAACGTGAAGCCGCCCAGGGAACTGTCCGGCGTGACGAACGGACCCCCGCTGGCCGGGGCCGTCGAAGGCTCGTCCGTCGCGTCCGCGGCGGCTGAGCCTGTCGAAGCCCCCGGCTCAACGCGACGCACCGGCTCACCGAGCGCGGCGAGCAGCGCCTTGTCGAGTTCGTCTCGGACCTCGATGCGGTGCTTGCGTGTCTCGGCCATGCGCGCATGCTACTCCCACGCACCACGGCTCAGTCAGGCATTCACGCCTCCGGCGTGGGGGCTGAGCTGGGGGCAGGCGACGCCGGTGCGGCGGCGGACGCGGTGGGCTCCGGCGCGGCGGACGCGGTGGGCTCCGGCGCGGCGGACGCGGTGGGCTCCGGCGCGGCGGGCGTGGGGGCCGGGGCAGCAGGCGTCGTGGGCGCGGGCTGGGGGCTGGGCGCGGCCGTCGGCTCGGGCTGCGGCTCCGGCTCGGGGGTCGGCTCCGGCGTCGGGCTGGGGACCGGCGGCCTCGGTGTGATGGTGACGCGCGGCGGCGGCGGGCTCGTCGGTGACGGCGTGGCGTCCGGCAGCGGATCCGCGGTGACCGGCGGCTTCACCGGAGGCGTGGACGGACTCGGAGTGGGGGTCGGCACGGGCGTCGGGGTGGCGCTCGGGGTCGGCTTCGGCGTCGGCTTGGCCGGCACGAGCGGCAGTTCCTCCAGGCTCGGCAGCGCGGGCCTGGAGGGGCGCGTGCCGGGCGTCCACGTCACCATCGGGGTGTCCAGGCGGACGTACGGCGAGCCGGTCAGGACCGCGACGGGGTCGACGTAGGCGCCGTTGATGAGCACTTCGAAGTGCAGGTGGCAGCCCGTGGACAGGCCCGTGGTGCCCGCCAGTCCGATCTGCTGGCCCTTGAGGACGCGCTGGCCGACCTTCACCCCGAGCACCGACAGGTGCGCCGACCGGCTGCTCATTCGGTCCTCGTCCAGCGTTCCGTGGTCGATCTCGATGAGCAGGCCGTAACCGCCGGCGTTGGCCGAGCGGGTGACGACGCCGTCCGCCATCGCGACGACCGGGGTGCCGCAGGCGGCGGTCATGTCGACGCCGTTGTGGCTGCGCACGTAGTGGAGGATCGGGTGGAAGCGCGGGCCGAACGGCGACGTGACCGGCCCGGGGACGGGCGAGACGTACCGCGACTCGATCGGGGCGCTCTGCGGGCTGCCCGGGACGCCGAACACGAACGGCAGGTTCAGGTTCATCGGAGGCACCAGCATGCCGTTGATGGCGGTCGTGCGGCCCGAGGGAACCTCAACCGAGGCGTCCCCGAACTCGACGGTGGAGTTGCGCACGAGCTCGGCGCGCGACGCGACCTCGGTCGACCACCAGTCGGCGGCCGTGCCACGCAGGCCGAACGCGCTCGGGATGTCGTCGGCCACTGTCGGGATGTCGGTGAGCGGCAGGGGAGCGGGCGTCGCCGAGAGGGCTTGGGCGGCCGCGCCGGTGAAGGGCACGGTGAGGCATGCGGAGACTGTCAAGGCGGCCAGAACTCCGGCGGCGCGGCTGCGTCGCCGCTTGCGGTTCGGCGTGGGGCCGCCGTGTGCGCGCTGCATCGATGTCCCTCGAGTCGGCCGGGACGGGGAAGGTTGGAACCCGGTGGGGCGAGTGTCGTCCCCGACTCTATTCATCCGCGCCGGAAAGTCCAGAGGCTGCGGGCAAACAGAGGGTGACGATGTGGCCAAGCGAGAACCGGGGTTGCCTCCGGATGGACGCCGTGGGGGGTCGTCCGTGTAGGCTTGGCCCTGGTTGAGGTTGGTAGTTCTTGCGTGCGGTCCCCGTGGTGCAGAAGTTCGAGCGTCATCCCAATGGCCCCCGGACCCGGGGGAAGCAACACATCACGAAAGCAGGAAACATGGCCACCGGAACCGTCAAGTGGTTCAACGCTGACAAGGGCTACGGCTTCATCTCCCCCGACGACGGCTCGGCTGACGTCTTTGCCCACTACTCCGCCATCAACTCGCGCGGGTTCCGCTCGCTCAACGAGGGCGACAAGGTGCAGTTCGACACCGAGCAGGGCCCCAAGGGCCTTCAGGCGACCAACATCACGGTTGGCTGACCAAGACACCTACCGGACGCCGCGGCTCGCACGAGCCGCGGCGTCCGGCTTTTCCCACGAGGGGAGCACCTCCGGGACCTGGCCGGGCCACGGCGTCCTGCTGGTCGGCGTCCCGGCCCTGGAGGGCTGGGTGCGGGAGCGCACGGCGTTCCACGACGCCTCGTTCGTCTCGGAGGAGCCGGCCTTCCCCCACGCGCACGTGACCGTGCTGGCGCCCTTCCCGCCCGACGCGCTCGATCGCGCGGCCGCCATCGCAGCCACCACCGCAGCCTTCGACTTCACCCTGTCCCGCGTCGCGGCCTTCCCCGACGGGACGATCCACCTTGTTCCGGAGCCGGACGCCGGCTTCCGTGCCCTGACGGACGCCGCCCGGCGCCTGCTGCCCGAGGTGCAGCCCTACTGGGGGCGGTTCGAGCCCGTCCCGCACCTCACCCTCGACCGCATCGGCCCGGACACCGGCGTCGACTCGACGCGGGCGTCCGTCGCCGGCCTGCTGCCGGCGTACGGCCGGGCCGAGGATCTCGTGCTCACGTGGTGGGAGTCCGGCGCGTGCCGGGTGCTGGGGCGGTTCCCGCTCAGCTCGTGAGCCCGAGGAACGCCGCGACCAGTAGCGCGACGACGACCGTATTGAACACCATGGCCGCGATGGCGAGCGTGGTGATCGCCCGCCGCCCGGTCGTCGACGTGACCGTGACGTCGGAGGTCGCGAACGTCGTGAGCACCTGGGTGGCGACGTAGGTGTAGTCCGGAAGGCCGTGCGGGCCCTCGTCGGGGAACACGAGCGCGGGGGACTCGGCGTCCAGCCGCAACAGGAGCACCGCCGCGGAGATCTGCATGACCGCCCAGGACAGCAGGACCATGAGGCCGGTCAGGGTGAGCGCGAGCGGGTCCTTCCGGGTCTCGGTCTCGAGTAGCGTGTACGCCACCACGCCCAGCGAAACGCCGACGCTGCCGAGCACCCAGCTGGTGGCGTCCATGCCCGAGAGTCGGTCGAAGCGGCGGACGTGGGCGCTGTTCGACGCCCGGATCGCGGCGCGCAGACGGTGGGGGTCCAGGCGTCCGAACACCCACCACGTGAGCCCGAGGTAGGCGGCGAAGAAGAACACCAGCGTCAGAATGAAGCCCAGCACCTGGGCGCGCGCGGCGCCCGGCCCCGTCGTACTGTTGGCCCACAGGGTCACCGCGAGTTGGGGGATGAGAGCGCCCGCGACCGAGACCCAGCCCCGGCGTCCGTCGGGTGCCAGCCACGAGACCTTCGGCTGGGGCTCGGGCTCAGCAGGCGAAGCGGGCTCTTCGGGGGTGGTGGTGGACATGGGGCCACTCTCCCACGGGTCTCAGCTGCTCCTCACGTCGGCGCGGCACGGTGGGCCCGACGGGAACCTCCAGTACCGGGCAACCAGCACGCGCCGACCGGCGGGGACACTCGCGCCGAGGGCGACCGTGAGGGGTAGTGCTCAGGCCTCTGAGGCGTCCTGAAAAGCAGTCCGACTGCTGTGGATACGGTGTGCACAACGCCCGGGTAGGCGTACCCGGGGTCAGTTCCCTCTGGCTGCCACACGACACCGAACATCCTAGTCAAAGCGAAGTTGAAGTGAAGTCCACGGATTGTCCACCGCCTTGTCCACAGGTTGGCTGCGGTCAGTCGGTGTAGGGATGGTCGAGTTCCTCGTCGTCGAGCTCCTCGTCCAGCGGTACGGGCGAGCCCGGCAGGCGCGTGATGAACTCCGCGCCACCGCCCGGGGCGCGGCCCGCCTTCACCCAGCCGCCGTGGGCCTGGATGGTCTGTGCCACGATCGACAGGCCCAGACCGGAGCCCGGCGTGGTGCGCGCGTGGTCGGAGCGGTAGAACCGCTCGAACACGTGGGGGAGGTCCTCCTCGGCGATGCCGGGGCCTTGGTCGGCCACCCGGAACCGGTCGCCGACCAGCTCGACGGTGATGGTCCCGTCCGGCGGGGAGAACTTCACGGCGTTGTCGAGCAGGTTGGTGAACGCGCGCTCGAGGGCGTCCGGCTCACCCATCATGTAGAGGGGCTCGAGCGTGACGTCCCAGGTGATGCCCGGCCCGCGGCGCTTCACGCGCGCCAGCGAGCTCTCGATGATGTCGCGCAGGTCGACGGGCTCGGGGGCGGCCTCGACCGTCTCCTCGCGGCTGAGCTGCACGAGGTCGCCGACCAGCTGGGTGAACTCGCCCAGCTGGGCCGCGACGTCGCGCAGGATCTCCGCGCGGGCGCCCTCGGGCAGCATGTGCTGGCGCTCGTCGGCGACCAGCAACTCGACGTTGGTGCGCATCGAGGTCAGCGGCGTCCGGAGCTCGTGGCCGGCGTCCGCGATGAGCCTTCTCTGGCGCTCGCGCGAGTTGCCCAGCGCCGCCAGCATCTGGTTGAACGAGCGGCCGAGGTCGGCCACCTCGTCGTCGCCGGTCACGTCGATGGGGTTCAGCTTGTTGGTGGCGGTGATGTTGAGCACGGCGTCCGACAGGTGCCGGATGGGCGCCATGCCCGACTTCGCGATGACGTAGCCGGCCGCGGCCGCGCCGGCGGCGCCCAGGCCGCCGAACAGCAGCAGGGAGAGGCCGGTTGTCTGCAGCATCGCGCTCGTCGACGACAGCGGACGCCCCAGCACCAGCGCCCAGTGCTCGTCCTGGTTGACCAGCGGGACGGCGACGATGCGGGTCGGGACGCCGTTGGAGTCGACGCCCGTGCGCGACGAGTAGCCCTGCGACGTGCGGGCGACGGCCAGCTCTTCCGGCCCCAGCACGAGGCTGACCTGCCGGTTGGGCTGGGTGATCTGGTGGGTGTCGGCCCGGATCAGCATGATGATCACGTTGGCCGCGCGCCACGTCGTGGTGTCGATGCCGCCCATGTTGTCCAGGTCCTCTGAGACGGTGCCGGAGGTCAGGGACGCCACGTCCACCAGCTCGTTGTCGAGCTGGTTGTAGGCGGTCAGCAGGGTCATGGCGTACGCGGCGATGCCCGTCACGGCGACGGCCGCGGCCACCGCCGAGGCGATCAGGACGGCGAGCCGGTCCTGAAGGGGCCGGTTGGCGGCGAAGAAGAAGGAACGCAGTCGGCTCACGGGGCCGTCTCGCGCAGCACGTACCCGATGCCGCGCACGGTGTGGATCAGGCGGGAGCCGCCGTCACCCTCGGTCTTGCGGCGCAGGTAGCCGATGTAGACCTCCAACGAGTTCGCCGTCGTCGGGAACTCGAACCCCCACACCTCGTTCAGCAGCCACGAGCGCTCCAGCACCTTGCGGGGGTGCTCCATGAACGTCTGCAGCAGGGCGAACTCGGTGCGGGTGAGGGAGATGCGGTGGCCCGAGCGGGTGACCTCGCGGGTGTTCAGGTCGAGGCGCAGGTCCTCGAAGGTGAGCACCTGGGTCTCGGCCGACGCGCCTGCGTCCTCGTTCTCGGGGCGGCTGCGCCGGGTGAGGGCGCGAAGGCGGGCCATCAGCTCGTCGAGGGCGAACGGCTTGGCCATGTAGTCGTCGGCGCCGGCGTCCAGGCCGTCGACGCGGTCGCCCACCGCGTCCCGCGCGGTGAGGACGAGGATCGGCACGTCGTTGCCCTGGCCGCGCAGCATGCGCGTGGTCTCGAGTCCGTCGAGGCGCGGCATCATCACGTCCATCACGACCGCGTCGACCTTGTGGGCCGACAGGTGGGCGAGCGCCTCGATGCCGTCGTTGGCGGATGCGACCTCGTACCCGCTGTACTGGAGCGAGCGCTTCAGCGAGTCACGGACGGCCTGGTCGTCGTCCACCACGAGGATGTGCATGAAGGCATCCTAACCGCGCTGCAACTCGCGCACCTTGCCGAGCACGCCGGGCATGGCCGCCTCGACGGCCGCCAGAGTGTCGTCGAACCCCTCCGGGCCGCCGTACCAGGGATCGTCGATGCCGGAGCCGGGCTCGGCGTCCGGGTCGAAGTCGGTGAGCAGGTGCAGGTGCGTGGCGTCGGGAGCCTGGCGCCGCATCCGGTCGACGTGGAACTGTTCCAGCCCGATCACGAGGTCGGCATCGGCGATGTCGGACGCCGTGATCCGCTTGGCGCGGTGGTTCCCGGCACCGTAGCCATGCGCGGTCAGTACCTTCCGGGCGCGGGGGTCGATCGGGTTTCCGGTCTCCTCCGCGCTGACGCCCGCGGAGGTGAACTCCACGCCGCTGAGGCCCTCGCGCTCGGCCCAGCCGCGCGCCACGCGCTCGGCCATGGGGGAGCGGCAGATGTTGCCCAGGCAGACGAACACGACGCGGACGGCCTTGCCCCGCGCCATCAGGTGTGGACCTCGCCGCGGCGTCCGACGAACGAGTTCAGGATGAAGCTGACCGTCGAGACGAACAGGGCGCCGAGGACGGCGTCCCAGAACCCGTCGACGCCCCACGGAACGCCCATCTGGGCGCACACCCACGAGGTGAGCATGAGCAGGGCCGCGTTGATGACCAGCAGGAACAGCCCGAGGGTGATGAGCAGCAGGGGTGAGGTGACGAACACGAAGATCGGCTTCACGACGGCGTTCACCAGGCCGAAGATCGCGGCCACGATGAGCATCGTGATGGCGGCGTCGGCGGGCTCGCCGACGTAGTCGAGCCAGATGCCGGGCAGCAGCCAGGTGGCGAGCCCGAGAGAGAGGGCGCTGACCAAGAATCGAATGATCACGGGTCCATCCTTCCATGTGCGGCAGAATGACGACCCCGGGGATACCCTGCCTCAAGCCGGGGCCCGGGTCGCAGCAAGGCGCTGTTTCGGAAAGGGCAGGGTGTCGTGGGCGAGCTGACCGGACGGGACTTCCTCAAGGAGGTGGACTTCTCCCCAGACGAGTGGGCACACCTGGTGTCCCTGGCGGGGGAGCTGAAGGCCGCCCGGCGGCAAGGCCGCGAGGAGCGACGTCTGGAGGGGCTGAACTTCGCCCTCATCTTCGAGAAGGGCTCCACCCGCACGCGGGCCGCCTTCGAGGTCGCCGCCCGCCACCAGGGCGCGCACACGACCTACCTCGATCCGACGGGCTCACACATCGGCTCGAAGGAGTCCGCCGCCGACACCGGCCGGGTCCTGTCGCGGATGTACGACGGCATCGAGTTCCGCGGCGCCAAGCAGGACACCATCGAGACGCTCGCCGACTTCTCGCCCGTCCCGGTCTGGAACGGCCTGACCGACGAGTGGCACCCCACCCAGTCGCTGTGCGACGCGTTCACCATGGTCGAGGCGTCCGGACGCCCCGCGTCCGAGCTGTCGTTCGCCTACCTCGGCGACGCACGCTTCAACATGGGCAACTCTCTGATGACAATGGGCGCCATGATGGGCATGGACGTCCGGATGATCTCCCCGGCCGCGTTCGCGCCCCAGGCCGACCTCGTCGCCGGCGCGAAGGACATCGCGCGGGAGACCGGCGGGCGCATCACCATCTCCGAGGACATCGCCGACGTGCGCGGAGTCGACTTCGTGCACACCGACGTGTGGGTCTCGATGGGGGAGCCCAAGGGCGTGTGGGCGGAGCGGTGCCGTGTTCTTGCGCCCTACCGGGTGACCGCACAGGTGATGGAGCTGGCCGGGCCGGGCGCGAAATTCATGCACTGCCTGCCTGCGTTCCACGATCTGGAGACGTCCACGGCCCGGCTGGTGCACGACATCACGGGCATGCGTGAACTGGAGGTCTCCGACGAGGTGTTCGAGTCGGAGGCGTCGATCGTGTTCGAGCAGGCCGAGAACCGGCTGCACACGATCAAGGCCGTGCTGGTCGCGACCTGCTCCTGAGCGTTCCGCACGCGGACGCCGAACGGGCGGTGCCCCGCTGGACTGCGGCTGCGTGGCTCGGGGGTTCCCCCGAGGCGGTGGCGGGCCTCGGATACCGACCGGTCACTTGCCGAGGACGTCGATCTCCTGAAGCCATGCCCGGGTGTCGGCGTCCGAGACCCACAGGTGGGCGACCCAGCCGGCCCGCTCGGCGCCCGCGACGTTGTCGGGGACGTCGTCGATGAACGCGATCTCGTACGGGGCCAGGTCGATGACCTCGGTGGCTCGCAGGTAGGTGGCCAGGTCGGGCTTGAGCACCCCCATGGACGCCGAGATGAACCAGTAGTCGGCGGCGTCGGCGAAGTCGCTGTCGAGCAGGGCGTGGTCGAGGTTGAAGGGCGCATTGCTCAGCACCGCCACCGTCCGGCCGGCCTCGCGGACGTCCGCGACGAGGCGGCGTGCCTCGGGCCTGATGCGGAGCCACAGGTCGGCGTCCAACCGGGCGAGCTGCTGCACCGTCTCCACCGCGGCGGGCTTGCCGACCCCCTCGAGGATGGGCGTCCAGTACTCGCGGTCGGACGCGCCGGCGTCGTAGGCGCGGCGTCCGGCCCAGTAGAGCTCGGCGAAGCGCTCCTCGTCGACGCCCAGCAGCCTGGCCGGCTCGCTCGTCACACCCTCGCCGGACGCGAGCACCCCACCCAGGTCGAACACCACCGCACGGATCATGTGCCCAGTCTGCCGCGCCGAGCCGCCCCCGGCCGAGTCTCAGGCGATCTCGGGGTCGTGGGAGCGGATCATCTCCCGCTGGCGGTGGACGGCGTCCGCGTTGCCCTCGGCGAAGCCCTCACCCGGTCCGCCCTCGAACGGGGGCAGCACCTGCAGGCCGCCGTGGTTGCGGTCGAGGTCCCAGGGGCGTCCGGGCGGGGGCGTCCGCGTGGGACTGTGACAGGATGCGCCAGGGGCGGGACGCCAGCGCGGCGACGGTGCAGGGACCCCCTACAACCTACGGTTACGTAACAGTATAGTGGTGGTGGTGACCACGAGTACCGACCCGAACGCGTCCGAGACGGTGGTGACGCCGGGCGGGACGCGCATCGAGCGCAGCGAGGAGTTCATCCAGCTGCTGACCCCCACCGGCGAACGCGTCGAGGACGAGACGTTCAGCTTCACCCACGATGACGCCACGATCGCCGCCAACCTGCGCCACATGGTGCTCGGCCGCCGCCTCGACACCGAGGCGACCGCGCTGCAGCGCAAGGGGCAGCTCGGCCTGTGGGCCCCCTCGCTGGGGCAGGAGGCAGCCCAAGTCGGCTCGGGTGCCGCGATCGCCGGGCTGGACGAGGTGATCCCCAGCTACCGCGAACACGCGGTCGCCCTCATGCGCGGCGTCGACCCGCTGGACCTCCTCAAGACGTTCCGCGGTACCGCGATGGTCGACTGGGATTCGGTGGCCACCCGCTTCCACCTCTACTCCTTCGTCATCGGCACCCAGGCGCTGCACGCCGTCGGCTACGCGATGGGCATGCAGCGCGACGGCGTCGTCGGCAACCCCGACCCGGCCGACAACGGCGCCGTTCTGGTCTACTTCGGCGACGGCGCCACCAGCCAGGGCGACGTCAGCGAGGCGCTGGTTTTCGCCGCGAGCTACCAGACGCCCACGGTCTTCTTCGTCCAGAACAACCAGTGGGCGATCAGCGAGCCGATCGAGATCCAGTCGCGCATCCCGCTGTACCGGCGCGCGACGGGGTTCGGCATCCCGAGCGTGCGGGTCGACGGCAACGACGTGCTGGCCGTCCAGTCCGTCACCGAGTGGGCGTTGGATCGCGCCCGCCGCGGCGACGGCCCCACCTTCATCGAGGCGTTCACGTACCGCATGGGCGCCCACACGACCTCCGACGACCCCACCAAGTACCGCCGGCGCGAGGAGGAAGCCGCCTGGCGAGCCAAGGACCCGATCGAGCGCGTCCGCACCTACCTCCTCGGACGCGGTGCGGTCGACCAGGCCTGGCTCGACGAGCTGGACGCCGAGGCGGAGGCCTTGGGCGTCCGCGTGCGTGAGGGCGCGCTCGCGCTGCCCGAACCCCGCCTGGAGGACTACTGGGCGCTCACCTACGCGTCGCTCCCGCCGGCCCTGGCCGCGCAGCGCGACGCGTACCTGGCCTACGAGGCGTCGTTCGAGGACGCCGATGGGGAGGGTGGACGATGAGCGAGACCATGACGATGGCGAAGGCCCTCAACGCGGGGCTGCGCCGGGCGCTCGAGGCCGACCCCAAAGTACTGCTCGCCGGCGAGGACATCGGCAAGCTGGGCGGCGTCTTCCGCATCACCGAGCACCTGCAGCGTGACTTCGGTGCCGACCGGGTGATCGACTCGCCGTTGGCAGAATCCGGCATCGTGGGCACGTCGCTGGGGCTGGCGCTGCGCGGGTACCGCCCGGTCGTCGAGATCCAGTTCGACGGGTTCGTGTGGCCGGCGTTCGACCAGATCACGTCGCAGGTCTCCCGCATGCGGTTCCGCTCGATGGGGCGCCTCAGCATGCCGATGGTGATCCGCATCCCGTTCGGCGGGGCGATCGGAGCGATCGAGCACCACTCGGAGTCGCCCGAGGCGTACTTCACGCACACGCCGGGACTGGTGGTCGTCAGCCCGTCCACGCCGCTGGATGCGTACTGGATGATCCAGCAGGCGGTGGCCTCCGACGACCCGGTGGTCTTCCTCGAGCCCAAACGCCGCTACCACGAGAAGGGCGAGGTCGACCTCACCGAGCCGCCCCTGCCGCTGGACGCCGCGCGCGTGGTGCTGCAGGGGTCGGACGCGACGCTGCTCACCTACGGGCCGATGGTCAAGACCTGCGTCGAGGCGGCGTTGGCCGCGTCGGGCGAGGGGCGCAGCATCGAGGTCATCGACTTGCGCTCGCTGTCGCCGCTGGACGAGGCGACCATCGTGGCGTCCGTCGAACGCACCGGTCGCGCGATCGTCGTGCACGAGGCGGCCCGCTCGGGCGGGCTGGGCGCCGAGATCGCGGCGCGCATCCAGGAGTCGTGCTTCTACGCGCTGGAGGCGCCCGTGCTGCGCGTCACCGGCTACGACATGCCCTACCCGCCCAGCCGGGTCGAGGCCCAATACCTGCCCGACCTCGACCGGATCCTCGACGCCGTCGACCGGTCGCTCGCCCACTAGGAGACCTGCATGTTCGAGATGACGCTGCCCGACCCCGGCGAGGGGTTGCTGGAGGCCGAGGTCGTCACCTGGCTCGTCGCCGTGGGCGACGAGGTGGCCGTGAACGACATCGTGGTCGAGATCGAGACCGCCAAGTCGCTGGTCGAGCTGCCCGCAGCCGTCGCGGGGACGGTCGCCGAGTTGCTGGTCGCCGAGGGTGACGTCGTCGCCGTCGGGACCGTGATCGCGCGCATCGACGACGGCTCGGGGCTGTCGGCGCAAGAAGCCGGGGCTGTCGACACAGGAAGCCGGGGCTCTGGGCAGGAAGAGCCGGGGCTCTCGGCGGATGCGGCGTCCGGGTCCGTGCTCGTCGGGTACGGCACCTCCTCGGCGCCCGCCACCCGTCGTGCGCGCAAGGGGGTCGTGGCACAGCCCGTGCCCGAGACCGACCAGGTGCACGACAGCTACGGGCTGGACGAGACGCCCGGGCACCGCACCGACGAGCCCCACCCGACGAATCCGGTCGTCGATGAGCCGCACGAACCTTCGCTGCCGCGTCCCGAGGCCGGACGCCGTGGGGGACAGCTCGCCACCGACCCGGTGGGGCGTCCGCTCGCCAAGCCCGCCGTGCGTCGGCTGGCTCGCGACCTGGGCCTCGACCTGGCCACCGTGGCGGGCACCGGACCCAACGGCACCATCACCCCGACCGACGTCGCGCAAGCGGCCGCGGGCGAGGCGTCCGGACGCCGCGGGCCCACCCGCATCCCCCTCCGCGGCGTGCGCCGGCAGATGCTGCAGTCGATGCAGGCGTCCCTGCAGGTGCCGCAGGCGTCGGTCTGGATGGATGTCGACGTCACCAACACCGTTGAGCTCATCGAGCAGCTCAAGGGACGCCGCGAGTTCGCCGGCCTGCGCATCAGCCCGATCATCGTGCTCGCCAAGGCCGTGTGCCTCGCGATGGCGCGGCACCCCGAGGTGAACTCCAGCCTCGACCTGGAGCGCCAGGAGATCATCGTCGACTCCGACGTCAACCTCGGCATCGCGGCGGCGACGCAGCGGGGGCTCGTGGTCCCCAACATCAAGCGGGCCAACGAGATGAACCTGCTCGAGCTGGCCCACGCGCTCAACGACCTCGTCACCAAGGTGCGCGAGGGCAGGATCACCCCGGCCGACGCCGCCCACGGCACCTTCACCATCACCAACGTGGGCGTGTTCGGGGTGGAGGGTGGCACGCCGATCCTCAACCCGAACGAGTCGGCGATCCTGCTGCTGGGCACGTTCAACCGGCGGCCGTGGGTCGTGGGGGAGGGGGCGGACGAACGCCTGGAGATCCGCACGGTCGCCAAGCTCACCCTGACCATTGACCACCGGGTGCTCGACGGTGAGCAGGCCTCGCGGTTCCTGGCCGACGTGGCCACGATCCTGGCCGACCCGGGGCTGTCGTTGCTGTTCTGACAAGCGGGAACACGGTGGGTCGGTCGGACGGAGCCCCGGCCTCCCCCGGCCGGGGCTCCGCTGTCGGGTGGAAGCCGCCGGGGCCTGTCGGAGGCGTCTGCTTGGATGGACGCCATGGCAGACAACTACCCAGGCAACCCCCAGAGCCAGCCCTCGCCCGAACCCGACCCGTGGGCCACCATGCCGCGGCAGAACCTGACGCCGCCCGGCGACGAGTCCCCGTTCGCCCGCCCGGCCGCCAATCCCTGGCAGCCGCCCGAGCCGGTCGAGCAGGCCGAGCCGACCGCCGTCCAGCCGCCGGTGGAGCCGGCCCAGCCCGAGAACCCCTACGACACCTCCCCGTGGGGCAGCGAGCCCACCTCGCAGCTGCCGCCCTTCCCGGGCAGCACGCCTCCCCCGCCCCCGCCGGCGGCGCCGTACGCGGCGACCTTCCCCAGCGCCCCCGCCCCCGAGGCGCAGCAGTACCCGGCGCCCTACGCGGCGAGCGGCCCGGCGTGGGCCCCCGGGTCGGCCGGGCCCGGCGTGCCCCAGCACCGGGACGCCAACCCGCTCATGGCGCTGTTCGACTTCAGCTTCACCAAGTTCGCCACGCCCGGCCTGGTCAAGATCGTCTACATCCTCCAGGTCGTCGGCGCGGTCGGCGCGTGGCTGCTGTGGCTGCTCGCGGCGTTCGGCGCCAGCCGCTTCGACGGCGGTGCGGCGGTCGGCCTGCTCGTGCTGCTCGTCGGGTGGATCCCGGTGCTGCTCTCGATCGCGTTCACGCGCTTCGTGCTCGAGGGCATCGTGGCGCTGATCCGCATCCACGACCGCGTCACCGAGATGGCCGAGCGCGACAAGGCGAGCTGACGGCGAGGGGCCAGAATGGTCCCCATGCTGTACGCGACCACGGCCACCACGCGCCTGGACCACATCCGCGCCAACCTCGACGCCATCCGCGCGCGGGTCGGCGGGCGGCTCGTGCTGGCCGCGGTCAAGGCCGACGCCTACGGGCACGGCGCCGTGCCGGTGTCGCGCATGCTCGAGGCGACCGGCGCGGCCGACTGTCTCGGCGTCGCGACCGTCGACGAGGCGATCGCGATCCGCGATGCCGGCGTGCGGCTGCCCATCCTCAAGCTCAGTCACGCGCTGGGTGACGACGAGGTCGCGGCGTGCGTCGAGCGCGACGTCGACCTCGCCGTCGTGTCCGCGGAGACCATCGACCAGGTCGGCCGGGTGGCCGCCGGGCTGGGGCGCACGGCGTCCGTGCACCTGAAGGTGGAGACCGGCATGCGCCGCATCGGCTGCCAACCCGACGCCGCGCCCGACCTGGCCCGCCGTGCGGACGCCGCGGGCCTGCGCCTGCGCGGTCTCTTCAGCCACCTGCCGGTGTCCGACACCGAGGGGGGCCGGGAGTTCACCGAGGCCCAGGTCGCGCTGTTCGCCGACGTGCTGGACGCCGTGACCGCTGCCCGTGGTCGGGTCGAGATCGCGCACCTGGCCAACTCCGGGGGTGTGCTGATGCACCCCGGCTCGTGGTTCGACATGGTGCGCCCCGGGATCATGGTCTACGGGTTGCTGCCAGACCCCACCACGCCCGCGACCGTGCCCCTGCTGCCGGGGCTGGAGTGGACGACCCGGGTGTCCTTCGTGAAGGACGTCGCGGCCGGGGAGAGTGTCGGCTACGGGCGCACCTGGGTGGCGCCGCGCGACACGACGATCGCGACGATCCCGGTGGGTTACGGCGACGGCTACAGCCGCCTGCTCTCCAACCGGGGGCGGGTGCTGATCGGCGGTGCTTCGTACCCCATCGTCGGGCGCGTCTGCATGGACCAGACGATGGTCGACCTCGGGCCCGATTCGACTGTGGCTACGGGTGACGAGGTCGCCCTGGTCGGTCGTCAGGGCGACGAGGAGATCACCGTGCAGGACATCGCCGACCTCATGGGGACCATCCCGTACGAGGTCACCTGCCTCATCAACGCCCGCGTCGCGCGGGCTGTCGTCGGCTGAGGTTCGAGGCCCGGGCAGGGGCACCTTTCCTCCTGTCGGGGGCGGTCCTACGCGGCGTAGCATCGAAGCATCGCCAGGCCCGGATCGACCGGGTCGCGTTCCCCGGACGGGGGTGAGAACGATGTCGGTGTTGGTGAGGTCCAAGCTCAACCTGGCGGCCCTCGGGGCCGGAGTTCTCGCGGTGGTGATGCTCCTCGCCGTCCTGGTCGTGCGGCCGATGGAGGCCGCCGCCTGGGTCTACACGGCCGCGTTCTTCGTCGGTCTGGTCGGGGTGGCGCTCGCAGCCGCCGACGGCCTGCACGAACGCCACCAGCGGTTGGCGTTCCTGCCCTAGACCCGGCTCGGCTGGTGGTCGCTCGGCGTCGCGATCGCGGGCGTGGCGCTGTTCGTGGTCGGCGCGTTCGTCCTGACGTCGAACCGACCCGAGGGCCCGGGTGTCCCGATGTTCCTGGTCAGCGTGCCGGCGTTGGGCGGCCTGATCGCGGCGGGCATCATCGCGGTGGTCGCGTGGTTCCGCCGGCAGGAGCGCTCGCTGCTCGTGCTGCTGACGGTGCTGCCGTCGCTGTTCGCGGTCTACTTCGTGATCGGGGAGTTCGCCTTCCCGCGCTGAGCTTGACGTCTCGTTCGATGTAGATCTAACGTTTGATGCATGTCGAACGACCTGGATGATCGTGTCCGCCTGCTGAAGACCATCGCGGACGCCACCCGCCTGCGCATCCTCGGCCTGCTCGCGGACCGGCCCCACACCGGCCGCGAGCTCGCCGACGCACTGGGCCTCAGCGCCGCCACGGTGAGCCACCACATGCACCGGCTCGAGGGCGTCGGCATCGTGACCGCCACCCCCGACGCCACCCGGCGCCTGTACACGCTCAACGACGGGCTGCTGAGCCAGGTGCGCGGGTCGTCGCCGGTCGGAGCGCAGGAGGGTATCGACGACCCCGACCACCAGCGCACGGTGCGGATCTTCTTCGACGGGCCGCGGCTGCGGCAGATCCCGGCCAAGCGCAAGGCGCGGGTGTCGGTGCTGCTCGAGCTGCTGCGCCGCTTCGAGGCCGGCCGCGACTACAGCGAGCCCGAGGTGAACGCGATCCTGCGCGAGGCGCACGACGACGTCGCCACCCTGCGCCGCGAGCTCATCGATTACCGCTACCTGACCCGCTCCGAGGGCACCTACCGCGTCGCCGACGCCCCACCCGAGCGGCACCCGAACGAGGCGCAGGAGGCGCCGGCGGGGGAGTCCGCCTGGCTCGGTGCCCTCATCCGCGGCGCCGTGCAGGGTGCGTAATGGGCGTCCACACCTATCGCCCCGCCGAGGGGCACGGGCTGGCCCACAACCCGTTCAACGCGATCGTCGGGCCGCGCCCGATCGGCTGGATCGGCACGCTCGCGTCCGACGGACGCCGCAACCTCGCGCCCTACTCCTTCTTCAACGCGTTCAACTACACCCCGCCGCTGGTCGGCTTCTCGAGCACCTCGTGGAAGCACACGGCCCGCAATTGCGCGGACACCGGCGAGTTCACCTGGAACCTCGTCTCTCGCGAGCTCGCCGAGGCGATGAACGAGACGTCCACGCCGGCCGACGTCGACGAGTTCGAGCGCGCCGGACTGGCGGCCGCGGCGTCCGACCTGATCGCGGCCCCGCGCGTGGCGGACGCCCGCGTCACGTTCGAGTGCCGGGTCACCCAGCAGATCGAGCTGACCGGGCTTGATGGGCTTCCCAGCGGCGCGGTGCTGACGATGGGGGAGGTGGTGGTGGTGCACATCGACGAGTCCCTGATCGTGGACGGGGTGTACGACACGGTCGGCGGGGCGCCGCTGCTGCGCGGCGGCGGGCCGTCGGCGTACTACGGCATCGACGAGGGCAGCCGGCTCGACCTGTTCCGCCCGCGCGACCCCGACGGAGTCACTCGCCGCGGGTGAGGCGACGGCGGCTCACGAAGACCTCGCGGGCGTACGCCCCGATCTCGATCGTGGAGAGGCCGTCCATCGTCGCGCCCACGCCGCCACCCAGGAGGGGGACGCGGCGGGCGAACAGCAGCGACGCGCGGCGTCCGCCGATGCGGGAGACGAGCTCGCCGAGCACCTTCTCGCTGACCAGTTGGTCGAGCGAGGAGTCGAACACGGGGGCGGTCGCGATGGCGAGCGCGGTGGTCGGCAGGACGCCGGCGTCCACGAGGCGCTGGACACCGTCGCGGCCCATCAGGCACAGCGTCATCGCCGTGCGGACCTGCCGGGAGTCGATGTCGTAGCCGCGCAGGTGGGCGATCGACGCGATGAGGCGGATCTGCACCACCGCCAGGCCGGCGATGTTGGCGGGCAGGGTCACGGCGAGGGTGGGCAGTCCGCCGAGGCTGGTCAGGAACCCCTGCGCGCCGGCGAGGCCGACGTGGGAGAGCACGAGCGACTCGAGGGCGTCCTCGACGGAGTCGCGCCTGCCGAGGTGCTTGGCCGCGGCGACCTTCGCTCCCGGCAGGGTGGACGTGCCCGTGATCGCCGTCTCCAGCAGGGTGCGCAGCAGGTTGCCGCCGACCTCAGGGGCACGGGCGACCGGGTTCTTGCTGATGTCGCGCGACTCGGGTGCCATGGGTTCAGGGTAAGCGCCGAAAGCGCTGCGCCCCAGCGGGTGCCCCCCGGCCGTCCCCTGAGCGGTGCTGGTCGGGGGCGTCCGGGCGGTGTCGGTGGGGCGTGCCAGACTGCAGCCATGGCGTTGTCGGGCGTGTTCGGGCCGGAGTCGTCCTGGCCGGACCAGGACCTCATCGCCCTGTCCCAGGAGTTCGACGCCGACCTCGTCGTGGCCGCGTACGCCTCGGGCGTGTTCCCCATGCCGCTGCTCGAGTCGGGGTGGCCGGACGCCATGGGCTGGTGGTCGCCGGTCCACCGGGGCGTCCTGCCGCTGGACGACGTGCGGGTGACGCGGTCGCTGCGCAAGTCGGCCCGGCGGTACGTGGTGACGGTGGACGCCGCGTTCGACGAGGTGATGGCCCGGTGCGCGGACCCCGCGCGTCCCTCGGGCTGGATCGACGGCCGCATCGTCGAGGTCTACGCCGAACTGCACCGCGCGGGCGTCGTGCACTCGGTGGAGGCGTGGACGTCTTCCGGCGACCTGGCGGGCGGTTTGTACGGGGTGTCCTTGGGCGGGTTGTTCGCGGGGGAGTCGATGTTCCACGACCCCGTTCTTGGGCGGGACGCCTCCAAGGTGGCTCTGCTGGGGCTGGTCGAGCTGCTGGACGACGGTGTCGAGGGGCGCCTGCTCGACGTCCAGTGGGTGACCGACCATCTGGAGTCGCTGGGTGCCGTCGAGGTCGACCGTCCCGACTACCTGCGCCTTCTCGACGAGACGCTTGGGCTGCCGGCGCCCAACTGGGGACTGAGGCGAGGCCAGGTCCCTGAGGTGTGAGCGAGGGGAGCCCCGAAGGGCTGGCGGGCTTCGACATGCTCAGCCATCCGGCCCCTCGGGGCGGCACCGGCCACACCTCGTAGAATCGATGGCATGCCCGAGATCGAGCGACACAGGCGACTCCGCGCCAGCGACGCGGATCGCGACGCCGTGCTCACGATCCTGCACGAGGCCTACGTGGCCGGGCGCCTCGACCTCGACGACCTGACCCACCGGCAGGAGCAGGCGCTCGCCGCCCGCTACATCGACCAGCTCCCCGAGCTCGTCGCCGATGTGCCCGAGGGCCACGCCCTCGACGGCCGCTGGGTCCGGCCCACGCGCCGCCGCGCGAAGGCGCCGGTCGCGGCGTCCAACGGCGCGGGCTGGACGGCGACCATCCTCACCGGACGCCGCATCGACCTCGAGCGCGGGGCGTCCGTGCGGAACTTCGCGCTGATGGGCGGTGACGACATCTACCTCCGGGACGCCCTCGGCCCCGGCGTCGTCCTCACCCTCGAACTGCCCGCCGTCCTGGGCGGGCACAGCCTGCACGTGCCCCGCGGCGTCCGCGTGGTGGAGGAGACCCAGGCGGTCGCGGGCGGCAACAGCATCCGCCGGTCGGCGCAGGGGGACGGCTCCAACGGCACCCTCGTCCTGCGCGGCATGCTCGTGCTGGGCGGTCACACGGTGAAGCTCGACAAGCGCGACCGCTGACATGCCCGAGATGCCCGAGGTCGAGGCGCTCCGCGCGTTCCTGGCCGAGAACCTGGTGGGGCGAGCGGTCGTCCGCGCCGACCTGGCGGCGATCGCGGCGCTCAAGACGTTCGCCGTCCCGCTCAGCGCGCTGCACGGCATGGAGGTCACCGGCGTCGAGCGGCACGGCAAGTTCCTGGCCATCGACGTCGACGGCACCTGGCTCGCCTTCCACCTCGCCCGCGCCGGCTGGCTGACCTGGCACGACCCCGTCCCGGCGACGCCAGTCCGGCCCGGCAAGGGCCCGCTGGCGCTGCGGGTCGCGTTCGACGGCGACCCCGACCCGGTCGGTTTCAGCCTCACCGAGGCCGGCACGCAGAAGCACCTCTCCGTGTACGTCGTCGCCGACCTCGCCGAGGTCCCCGGCATCACCCGGCTCGGCCCCGACCCGCTCGCTGCAGGCTTCAGCCGCGACGACTTCGCGGCCGTGCTCACCGAACACGCGCGCACCCAGGTGAAGGGGCTCCTCAAGGACCAGTCGGTGCTGGCCGGCATCGGCAACGCGTACTCCGACGAGATCCTCCAGGCCGCCCGGCTCAGCCCGTTCAAGCTGGCGGGTTCGCTCACCGACGACGAGGTGACCGGCCTGTTCGAGGCGATCCGCACCGAGCTGACGTCCGCCATCGACCGCGCGGTCGGCGAGAAGCCCGCCAACCTCAAGGACGGCAAGCGCAGCACCATGCGCGTCCACGGCCGCAAGGGCGAGGCCTGCCCGACCTGCGGCACGCCCATCGCCGAGGTCAGCTTCGCCGACTCGTTCCTCAACTACTGCCCCCGTTGCCAGACCGGCGGCAAGCTGCTCGCCGACCGGCGCCTGTCGAAGCTCCTCAAGTGATCCCAGTAGCCTTGGGCCATCCATGACCCCCTGGAGGCCCGAGTGAACGCGATCGTCCAGCGGTGGAACCGCTTCCTCGATCGGCCGTGGACCAAGAACGGACGCCTCGGGTTCTGGCTCATCGTGGCGAGCTGCCTGACCACCATCGCCGTGGCCTTCCTGGGCCCCTCCAGCGTCACCCTCAACGTCGGGCCCGCCAACGGCAGCCTGCTCCCGCCCTACTTCATCCCCGTCGAGTGGGGTGAGCGCATCGGCCTGCCGCTGTCCGAGTGGGTGGTCGTCCCCGCACTGTGGGTCGGCATCACGATCGGCACGGTCGGGCTGCTCATCGCGTGGCGCGCGGTCACGGCCGGCTGGCGTCCGCGCATCCACCGCATGTTCTACCTGGGCGTCGGGCTGAACGTCGCCACCGCGGCCGTCCCGCCCCTGACGAGCGCGGACGTCCTCATGTACGCGGCGTACGGACGCCTCCAGCGCCAGGGTGTCGACCCGTACAGCATCACCCCGGCCGAGATCTTCCGGCAGACCTACGACCCCGTCCTGGTCTGGACCGAGCGCCCCTGGCAGGACACCCCCAGCGTGTACGGGCCCATCGCGTCGTTCACCCAGTGGCTCGCGAACGTGCTCGGCGGCGAGTCGATGCACGACGTCGTGTTCTGGCTGCAGCTCATCCACGTGACGGCGTTCATCGTCGTCTGCGCGGTGATGATCAAGCTCGCCCACGGCGACGCCGCGCTGCAGACCCGCTCGGTGCTGTTCACCATCCTCAACCCGCTGCTGATCTGGGCCGTCGTCGCCGGCGGACACAACGAGGCCCTCACGCTGGTGTTCGCCATCGTCGCCCTGTGGTTCATGCGGCGCAGCGCGTTCGTGACGGGCATCTTCATCGGGCTCGCCGGGTCGGTGAAGGTCTCGCTGGTCTTCTACGGTCTCGCGATGGTGTGGGGCTACCGCCACGACTGGCGCAAGGTGTTGCAGCTCAGCATCGGAGCGCTGATCCCCATCGGCATCCTCTACGGAGTGTTCGCCCCGCACGCCCTGTTCGCGGCCAGCCGCAACACCGGCTACGTGTCGGGCGGCTCGTGGGCACCGTGGGTCGACTCGGCGTTGGCCTGGGTGCTGCCGGGCGACGTCGCGCGCTCCACCACCGGCATCCTCGGCTGGACGGGCATGCTCGTCATCGGCTGGATGCTCTCGCGTGTGCTGCCGTGGAAGGCTGTCCCGGGCGCCGCGCTGCCGGCTGAGCGGGACCCGCTGACCATCGCCGTCCGCACGGCCGTGGTCCTGTGCACTGCCTGGCTCGTCACCTCGCCCTACACGCTCGCCTGGTACGACCTCATCGTGTGGGCGCCGCTCGCCCTGCTGCACCGCACCCGCCTCGACTGGCTGATGGCCCTGCGCGGCACCGCGCTGTCCGTCGGCTACGTCACCGGTCGGACGGTGGGCTTCTCCGACTTCATGGTCGACGTCGTGGCGTTCACGATCCGCGACGTCATCAGCTCGGGCGTCCAGTGGTTCGTACTGGGCGTGATCGTCTCCTGGTTCTGGTCGACGAACCGGCAGTGGCCCACGGCGTCCTTCGTGCTCAACGGCTTCCGCGGGCTGCTCGTCAGCGGCCCGCGCGCCGAACGGGCGGCCGCGGCGTCCGGGACGCCAGCCGGCGGCAAGGTCGGCCCGCCGCTAGTGCGGCGGATCTCCGCCCCGCGTCCGGGAGGCAGGAAGTCCGGGAGCTGAGGCGTCCGCGACCCTAGACTCACCCGGGTGATCGGATACTTCGGGCCCGCGGGGACGTTCACCCACCAGGCCCTCCTGACGCTGACGGACGCCGAGTCCACCCCCTTGGCGACCGTGGCGCGCGTGCTGGACGCCGTGCGCGCGGGCGAGATCGAGTCGGGGCTGGTTCCGATCGAGAACTCCGTCGAGGGCGGGGTGTCGGCCACCCTCGACAACCTCGCCGCGGGGACGCCGCTGGTCATCGTCGCCGAGGTGCTGCTGCCGGTGTCGTTCGTGCTGGCCGTCCGCCCCGGGACGCGCGCGGAGGACGTCAAGCGCATCCTCACCCATCCGCACGCGTACGCCCAGACCCGCGACTGGATCGACCAGAACCTGCCGTGGGCCACCGTCACTGAGGGCGGGTCGACCGCCGCCGCGGCCGCCGCCGTCGCCGAACCGGACTCGACGTTCGACGGTGCGATCTGCGCGCGGGTCGCCGCCGACCTCTACGGCCTGGACTGCCTGGCCACCGACATCGCCGACAACCCGGACGCCGTCACCCGCTTCGTGCTCGTGCGCCGGCCGGGCGAGCTGCCCGCCCCCACCGGTGCGGACAAGACCACGCTCGTTGCCTGGATGCACACCGACCATTCGGGCGCGCTGCTGGAGATCCTGCAGCAGTTCGCGATGCGCGGGGTGAACCTGACCCGCATCGAGAGCCGTCCGACGAAGAAGGCGTTCGGCGAGTACTGCTTCTCGATCGACGCCGAGGGACACATCGGCGAGCCCCGCATGCGCGGCACCCTCAAGGGCCTGCACCGCATCTGTCGCGCGGTGACGTTCCTGGGGTCCTACCCGCGCGCCGACAAGGTGAGGCCCAAGATCGCACGCGGCTTCACCGACGCCGAGTACGCCGCAGCCGAGGGCTGGATCGACGACGTCCTGGGCCGCGCCCCGAAGGAGCGCTGACGCCGAGAGCCCCGGCCCTGTGTGCCGAGAGCCCCGGCCCTGCGCGCCGAGAGCCCCGGGTTTGTGTGTCGAGAGCCCCGGCTCTGGGCGCCGAGAGCCCCTCTTCTCTATAGGAGCCAAGCCCTCGGCGGACTGGACCCAAGCCCTCGGCGGACCGGACCCAAGCCCTCGGCGGACCGGACCCAAGCCCTCGGCGGACCGGACCCAAGCCCTCGGCGGACCGGACCCAAGCCCTCGGCGGGCTGGACCCAAGCCCTCGGCGGGGCGTTACGGAACCATCACCAGCACGGCGTTCTGGCGTACCGACACCTCGAGGCGGCGGCACTCGCCGATGGTGTCGCCGTCGACCTGGTAGGCGACCGGCTCGTCGGTCTCGATCACCAGTCGGCGCGCCTGCGCGCGCTCGATGCCGGGGTGGTCGCCCGTTCGGGTGAGGACGCGGGTGGCCATCGCGCCCCAGTCAGCGGGGCGTTCGGGCGAGGCGAGCACGAGGTCGAGGAGCCCGTCGTCGGGGAGGGCGTCCGGGGCGAGGGCGATCTGGCCCTGCACGCTGCCCACGTTGGCGATGAGGGCGAGCGCGGGCGTCCGCTCGACGGGGGAGCCGCCGTCGAGGGTGATCACCGCCCGGAACGGCGGGGAGTTGAGGCTGGTCAGGGCCGTGACCGCGTAGGCGGCCGGGCCGACGACCTTCTTCAGGTCGGCGTTGGTCTCGCTCATGATGCGCGCGTCGATGCCCATGCCCGCCATCACGAGCGACACGTCGTCGTGCGCATCGTCGGCTCGCAGCCGGACGATGTCGATGCCGCGCGGGCGGCCGTCGAAGGCGGCGTCGAGGGCGTCCGCGAGGTCGAGGGGGACGCCGAGGTTGCGGGCCAGCAGGTTGCCGGTGCCGACCGGCACGATGCCCAAGGGGATGCCGGTCTCGGCGAACTCGGCGCTGACCGTGCGGACGGTGCCGTCCCCGCCCGCGACGAGCACGAGGTCGACCTTGCGCTTGCGGGCCACCCGCGCCACCCGGGCGCCCGCGTCGTCGGCGTCCGTCTCGAGCCAGAGCGGGGGCTGCCAGCCGCGCTCGGCGGATTCGCCCTCGACCTGGCGGCGGAAGACCGGTAGGTCGGGCACCTTCGTGGGGTTGTAGACGACCGCGGCCCGGCGCGTGCCGTCGGTCACCCGGCGGGGGCTGCCGAACTTGATGACCCTCACGCCGGCCATCGCCAGCGCCAGCGCGGCGACGAACCCACCCAGCAACCCGCCGCCGATGAGGTCGGAGAACCAGTGCGCCCGCAGCCACCAGCGGTCGGCGAAGATCAGCCACCAGGCCACGACGAGGGCCGCGGTGGCGGCGACCACCATGGTCCGGCGGCGGCGGGTCACGACCATCGCTGCGATGACCAGCACCGCCACGATCGTCGCCGCCGTCATGTGGGAGCTGGGGTAGGCATACCCCTCGGCGGTGATGAGGGGAAGTGCGGTGTCCGGGCGGGGGCGCTGGACGATCATCTTCACCAGCTGGCTGCTGCCCCACCCGAGAGGGATGCTCAGCAACATCGCCCACGCGAGGTTGTGCAGCCGGCGGCGCGCGGCCCACAAAGTGAGCCCGGCCAGCACGGTGTAGAGGACGGTCGGGGTCGTGAGGATCGCGATCGCGGCGAGGATCTGTCCGCGCGCCGAGGCGCCCGTGACGCCGGGGACGCGGGAGAGGGCGTCCACCCGTTCGAAAGCCCCCACGGACAGCGTGAGCCACGTCCACAGCCCGAATGCCGCCGCCAGCACCACCGTGGCGAGGTGCGCGAGCCCCCAGCGTGTCCTCACGCGTCCAGTCTCCCACGCGGTCGGGGCGCCCGGGCGGGCCCCGTCGGTCGGGCGCCCCACGGCTAGGATGCTGCCGTGATCGATCCGAAGATTCTGCGCACCGACCCCGACCGCGTCCGCCGGAGCCAGGCCTCCCGCGGCGAGTCGGTCGAGCTGGTCGACCAGCTCGTGGCCGCCGACGAGCGGCGTCGTTCGCTGATGGCGACGTCGGAGTCCGCGCGCGCGGAGCAGAAGTCGCTGTCGGCGCAGATCCCGAAGGCCTCGCCCGAGGAGAAGCAGGCCCTGCTGGCACGCACCAAGGAACTCGCGGCGTCCGTCAAGGAGGCTCAGGCCGAGACCGAGGCCGCCAACGCCACCTTCGACGAGCTGATGATGCAGCTGGGCAACATCGTGATCGACGGGGTTCCCTCGGGTGGCGAGGACGAGGGCGAGATCATCGAGACGTGGGGAACCCCGCGCGACTTCGCCGCCGAGGGCTTCGCCCCCCGTGACCACCTCGAACTGGGCGAGATGCTGGGCGCCATCGACATGGAGCGCGGCGCCAAGATCTCCGGCTCGCGGTTCTACGTGCTGACCGGCCAAGGGGCCCAGCTCGAGTTCGCGCTGCTGCAGCACGCGATGGCGATGGCGTCCTCGTGGGGGTTCACGCCGATGATCGTCCCGAGTTTGGTGAAGCCGGAGGCGATGGCCGGGACGGGGTTCCTGGGCCAGGCGGCCGAGGACGTCTACCACCTCGAGCGCGACGATCTGTACCTGGTCGGCACCTCCGAGGTCGCGCTGGCGGCCTACCACTCCGACGAGATCCTGCCCGCCGGGTCGCTGCCGAAGCACTACGTGGGGTGGTCGAGCTGCTTCCGCCGCGAGGCCGGCGCCTACGGCAAGGACACCCGCGGCATCTTTCGCGTGCACTGGTTCGACAAGGCCGAGCTGTTCGTCTACTGCTCGCCCGAGGACGCCGAGGCCGAGCACGCCAAGCTGCTGGGTTACGAGAAGGCGTTCATCGAGTCGCTGGAGATCCCGTACCAGGTCCTCGACGTCGCCTCGGGCGACCTCGGGTCGTCGGCCGCCCGCAAGTTCGACTGCTACGGCTGGCTGCCCACCCAGGAGCGCTACCGCGAGATCACCTCGACCTCGAACTGCACCGAGTTCCAGGCGCGCCGCCTCAACATCCGGCAGCGGGACGCCGGCGGCACCCGCCCTCTGGCCACGCTCAACGGCACGCTGTGCGCGATGACCCGCACGATCATCATGATCCTGGAGAACCACCAGCAGGCCGACGGGTCGGTGCGCGTCCCCGAGGCACTCCGGCCCTACCTCGGCGGGCGCGAGTTCCTGACCCCGGTCGCCGCCGCTTGAGTTCCGGCCCGGTGTCCCGGCAGGCGTGGGAGGACAGCCTCCCGCGCCTCGTCGAGGACACCTTCCGGCGCTGGCACCTGACGCCCGACGGAGAGCCGATGTCCGGCGTCACGGCGCGGGTGTACCCGGTGCTGGACGCCGACGGCGTCCGCCGGGCCTGCAAGTCCAGCCACGTCGAGGCCGACAACGTCGGCGAGATCCCGACCCTGACCCTGTGGGGTGGACGCCCCGCGGTCGAGTTGGTGCGGGCCGACCCGCGCCGCGGCGTCCTGCTGTTGGAGTGGTTGGACGGCCAACTGCAGGAGCACTGGGACGCCGACGAGGCGTCCCGGATCGTGGCCGGGCTGTACGGCCGGCTGCACCGCCGGGCCGCCCCGCAACTGCCCGACGGGCACGCGTTCGTGCGCCGCTGGCTGGGTGAGCTGGAGGGGCTGGGGCGTGCGGTGCCCGCGCCGCCGCGGTTCGTCGACTGGGCGTTGCGCGCCGGCCGCGAGCTGGCCGCCGAGCCCGGCACCCACGTCGTGCACGGCGACCTGCACTACCTCAACGTCATGGCCCGCGGCGACGAGTGGGTCGCGATCGACCCCAAGGGCTACAACGCCGCGCCCGAGTACGAGGTGGCGCCGCTGCTGTGGAACCGCTGGGCCGACCTCGAGGCGTCGAGGGACGTGGGGCAGGCGATCCGGGACCGGTTCTACGCGGTGGTCGACACAGCCGGGCTCGACGAGCGGCGTGCCCGCGACTGGGTCGTGGTGCGCTGCGCCATCAACCTCGGCTGGGCGGTGCAGGACGGCTCTGCCGAGAGCCGACGGGACGACTGGCACGGCTCGGTCACGCGGCAGGTGACGATCCTCAAGGCGATGCAGGCGGTGGAGCCGTGACCCTGCCTCCGCGGGGCGTGAGGCCGGAGCCGTTCAGCGCCTACACGACACCCGAGTTCTGGGACGACCCGCACATCTCGGCGCAGATGCTCGCCCACCACCTCGACCCGGCGACCGCGGCGGCGTCGCGGCCGCACGCGTTCATCGACGCGTCGGTCGACTGGCTCCGCTCCGTGTTGGGGTTGGGGCCGGGGTCGCGCGTGCTCGACCTGGGCTGCGGTCCGGGGTTGTACGCCGTGCGGCTGGCGCGGCGCGGCGTCCGGGTTCTGGGTGTGGACGCCTGGGCCCGGTCGCTGGCCCATGCGCGGTTGACCGTCGACGAGGTGCGCGCCGAGGTCGAGTCGGTGGGGTTCGACGTGGTCGAGGTCACCGGCGACGTCGCGGGCGCCCCCTTCGACCCGGGTGCGCCCACGTTCGCGGTGCGGGCGGTCAGGGCAGGGCGCGGTCCAGGAACGCGATGACGTCGGCGGTGACCTCGTCGCGGTTGGTCTCGTTGAGCAGCTCGTGGCGGGCCTCGGGGTACAGGTGCACCTCGACGTCGGTCAGGCCGGCGTCCCGGTAGCGCTGGGCCACCGCCTCGACGCCCTCGCCGCCGGCGCCGCCGACAGGGTCGTCGCGGCCCGAGATCAGCAGGATCGGCAGGTCCTTCGGGATGGCTGACAGCGCCTCGGGGTCGGCCGCGCGGGCCAGCGACACGATGCCCGCGGGCGACGGCGCGGCCCACCCGCACAGGGGGTCGGCGACGTACTTGTCGACCTCGTCCGCGTCGCGCGAGAGCCACTCGAACCCGGTGCGGTGCTCGAACGGGGCGTTGAACGCGCTGAGGTCGGTGGGGGCGTCCGAGCCGAGCATGGGGGCGAGGACGGCGGCGTCGCCGGTTCCCGACAGGACGACGGCGTCGACGTCGGATGCGTGGTCGAGCAGGAAGTGCTGGGTGGCGA
This sequence comes from Propioniciclava sinopodophylli, assembly GCF_004324755.1. Taxonomy (GTDB): domain Bacteria; phylum Actinomycetota; class Actinomycetes; order Propionibacteriales; family Propionibacteriaceae; genus Propioniciclava; species Propioniciclava sinopodophylli. The sequence goes on along the minus strand of NZ_SDMQ01000004.1, from coordinate 122,326 downwards.
ACGAGCCCATCGAGTGGCCGAACAGGACCAGCGGCAGGCCGGGGGCGTCCTCGCGGATGCGCTTGTTGAGGACGCCGAGGTCGTCCACCCAGCCCTGCCAGCCGTCGGGTCCCCAGTCGCCGTGCTTGCCGGCGGCGGTGAGGCCCGAGCCGCGGGCGTCCGGGGCGTAGACGAGGTAGCCGGCCGCCGTCAGCGCCTCGGCGAAGCGGCGGTAGCGGGCGCCGTGTTCGGCCAGCCCGTGCTGCACCTGGATGACGGCCCGAGGCTCACCCTCGGGGGCCCACCGGTAGACGTGGAGGTCGATGCCGTCGTCGCTGGGAACGGTGAACGTGGTCTCTTCCATGACGCGATTCTGCCAGTCGTCGCCGGGCCGGGGGCCGAAACCCAAGCCCTCGGCGCGGGAAACTCAAGCCTTGGGCGCGGGAAACTCAAGCCCTCGGCAGTTCGGGCATGCCGGGGCGTCCCTTCTCGACGAAGCGCTGCGCCTTGAGGGCGTCCCTTTCGTCCGAGAGCTTCACCTTCACCTGGCCCGAGGTGCGACCGCGGACGATGATGCGGGGCTTGCCGTGCTGCGGCCGCGTCCGGACGCCGCGGGTCTCGATGTAACTGGCCTCGGCCTGGGTGGCCTGGGTGTCGACGCCCCAGCCCTCGGGCACGACGATGGTGGTGGTGCCCCAGTCGTTCACGACGAGCACCAGGTCGATCACCTTGGCGGGGGCAGTGGCGAGGGTGAAGTCCAGCAGGACGCCGCCGATCGAGGAGTGCACCTCGATGAACGGCGGTGTGACCCAGTCGCCGGAGACGGTGAGCTGACGCCAGCCCTTTCCCTCCAGGACGAGCGGGTCGTCCCAGGTGAAGCCGGGCCCCTCGCCGATCGGGGCGTCCAGGCCGACGATGGCGTCCACCTCGGCGGCGGGGGCGAGGTCTTCCAGCACGGAGACGAGGTCGGCGCGGGTGACGGCCCCCAGGGCGCGTGGCACGCGCCCCTCGAGTTCGTCGAAGGTGATGCGCTCGTCCGCGGCCGCGTTGCGGATGACCTCCAGGGCGCGCTCGCGCTGTGCCGTGCCGACGCGGAGGTGCAACTCGCGTCCGGGTCCTTGGGGAGTGGTGCTCACGGCGTCCACGCTACCGACCCGCCCGAGTGACCGGGCTACGGCAGCAGCGCGGGCAGGAGGAACACCGCCGAGATCGAGAGGGCGGCCACGAGCAGGACGATGCAGTAGGCGCGGTCGCGCAGTCGCTTGAGCTGGGTGGGGGTGGTGGACTGGTCGTAGCGGAGCATGGGGGCGTACCTCCTTACCTACCAAGACGCACGGGACCCCCGAAAGGTTGCGTGGACGGTGAAGACTCCTCAGGAGAAATCTCCCTAGGGTTCAGACGTGACCTGGCAGCCCGCCCTCGTGGCCCTCGATGTCGACGGCACGCTCGTCGACGAGTCCAACGTGATCGACCCCGGCGTCCGTGCCGCCGTGCAGCGGGTGGTGGACGCCGGCGTCCCGGTGATCCTGTCGACGGGGCGGTCGTGGGCGTCGGCGCTGACGGTGATCGAGCAGCTGCCGCTGGAGCACGTCGAGCACGTCTGCTCGAACGGGGCGGTCACCGTGCGCTACCCGCCGTTCGAGGTCGTGGACGTGCTGACCTTCGACCCTCGCCCCGTGGTGGACCGGATCCTCGCCGAGCACCCCGCTGCGCTGCTGGCCGTCGAGGTCGTGGGCCGCGGCTACCGGGTGTCGGACGAGTTCCCCACGGGCGAGCTGCACGGCGAGATCGAGGTCGTCAGCGTCGACGAACTCGCCGGCTCGGAGGTGACGCGCGTGATCGTTCGCGACCCCAACGCATCCGAGGACGACTTCATCGAGCTCGCCCACCGGCTCGGCCTGGAGGGCGTCTCGTACGCGATCGGCTACACCGCCTGGCTCGACATCGCGCCCGAGGGTGTCGACAAGGCCCACGGGCTGGCACGCGTGTGCGGGCGGATGGGCATCGACCCCGCCGACGTGCTCGCGCTGGGGGACGGCCGCAACGACATCGAGATGCTCACCTGGGCCGGCCGCGGCGTCGCCATGGGCGGCTCTCCCGCCGAGCTCGTCGCCGTGGCGGACGCCGTGACGGGCACGCTCGCCGAAGGCGGCCTGGTCGAGGAGCTGGGGCGCTGGTTCGGTTCCGCCGAGGACTCATGGTCGGGGTGACCACGAGTCCTCGCCGGTAGTTGCACGAGTCCTCGGCGGAAGCTTGTGCCACGCTGGTGGCATGCAGCCCTACAGCCGCGAACCGGAGTACCTCACCACGCTCGCTGACGGCACGGTCAAGCAGCTGAACCCGTTCACGGGGACGGAGGTGTGGACGGTCCCAGGACGCGGCAATCGCCCGCTCGGCGTGGGTGGCGGCAACCCGGCCCCCCTCGACCCGGACGCCCACGGCGCCCACTGCTCGTTCTGCGAGAAGCGCTACACCGAGACGCCGCCTGAGAAGTCCCGGGTGGTGCACCGCGGCAACACGACCTGGGAGACCCACTACCGGACGACCGCCGAGGAGATGTTCACCACCGTCGCCGACTTCCGGCGGGTGCCGAACCTGTTCGAGATCCTCAGCTACGAGTACTGGAACCTCAACTACGGCTATACCCTGCCCACCCACGTCGCCACGCGACGCGAGGCGTACCTGGCCTCCCCCCAGGGGCGCGAACACCTGCTGTCGGTCATCGACATGAAGCTGCGGGCGTCCGGGCGCACCGCCGCCGAGGTCGCCGCGATGGGCGAGGACGAGCGGATCGCCGCGGCGTCCGGCTTCTTCGGGGGCGGCCACGACCTGATCATCGCGCGCCGCCACTACGTCGACGGCGCCACCCACGACGACCAGCTGGCCGGCGCGGGCACGCTCACGCCCGACGAGCACGGCCAGTTCATCGCGTTCACCATCGAGTCGGTGCGGGGCCTGTACGACCTGAACCGGTACGCCCGCTACGTGACGGTCTTCCAGAACTGGCTCAAGCCGGCGGGGGCGTCCTTCGACCACCTGCACAAGCAGCTCGTCGCGATCGATGAGCGGGGCGTCCAGCACGAGGCGACGCTGGCGAAGCTGCGCTCGAACACGAACCTGTTCAACGACGTCGCCACGAACTACGCCTCGTACAAGAACCTCGTCATCGCCGAGAACGAGCACGCGATGGCGTTCGCCGGGTTCGGGCACCGGTTCCCGACCATCGAGATCTACAGCAAGTCCGAGCAGCCGGACCCGTGGGAACAGTCGCCCGAGGAGGTCCGGGGCATGAGCGACATGATCCAGGCCATGCACGCGGCGACGGGCACCGCGGTGCCGTGCAACGAGGAGTGGCACTACCGGCCCATCGACGTCGACCTGGCCATGCCGTGGCGGGTGATGCTGAAGTGGCGCGTCTCCACGCTGGCGGGTTTCGAGGGGGCCACGAAGATCTACCTCAACACGATTGAGCCGGCGATGCTGCGCGACCGGGTCGTCGACCGCCTGTTCGCGCTGCGCAACGAGCACCGGATCGCCGACTCGCTCCAGATCGCGTTCGAGGCGCCCTGCCGCCCCAACTCGCTGCGGTACGCGCGTCCTCTGCGCGGCTAGGCTGGCGCCACCCCGACGTCCCGAGAGGCACCACCCCCGATGAGCGACACCCCCCAGCTCCCCGTCCCCGACAACGTGTGGGCGCGGTTCAGCGCCGATCCCCGCACGCAGGGCGACGTGCGTGCCAGCGACGCCGACCGTGACGTGGCGGCCGAGGTGCTGAACGCCGCCTTCGGCGACGGACGCCTCGACTCGGCCGAGCACGCCGAGCGGATGACCACGGCGCTGGGGTCGAAGCGGCTGGGGGAGCTGGTGCCGATCCTGGCCGACATCGTGGTGTCGTCCCGGCGCGGCCAGCGTCCGCGGACGCCCGCGCGCACCGGCCGGCTGCTGCAGGACGGGGCGCTGCGCAGCTGGCTCGGCCTGGCCCTGCTGTTCAACGTCATCTGGGTCGCGACGTGGCTGTTCGCGGGGCAGGCCCCGTACTACTACTGGCCGATCTGGCCGATGATCGGCACAGCCGTCCCCGCCCTCGTGCTGTGGGTGTCCGGCGGGTCGATGGCGAACCGTTCCCGCCCCGACGACCGCGACCGGCGTCGCCTCGACCGGGGCCGCTGACCCTCACAGCTGCTCGGCGTACTCCGCCCGCATCGCGTCGCCGCCCCCGGACGCCCACCGCTTGCGCAGGTCGGCCAGCTCCGACAGCGGGCGCCGCCCGGTGACGATGCCCGGGGTGTAGTCGGTGACCATGGTCGAGAGCGCGTCGCCCTTGCTGTAGGAGGTCTCCGAGTCGAGGTTCGCGACGGGGTTCGGCACGAACCCGGCGACCATCTCCTCGGCGTAGCGCTGGCAGGTCTGGCCTCCTCCGGTGGGGCGCCGGGGAAGAAGAAGCCGTTGTTGAAGCTCGCCAGCATCGAAAGGAAGCCGCCCTCGCCGGCGCCGGGCCAGTCGTCGGGCTGACTGGGGCTGTTGTGTCCGGGTGAGGCGAATGAGGCGACCGGAAGCCCCGCAGTCCTGCAACCGGTCCCGTCGTCACCCGATCAGGTGTATCACCGGCACGTCTGCGAGGTCTTCTAGGGTGTGCGGGGCAGCCGGCCCTGCGGACCGAGAGGGGCTCTCCATGCCTGCGAACACGTCACTGCTCACCCTTTTGGCCCAGCGCCACCCGATCATCTGGGACATCATCAACCAGGGCGGCCTCGAAGAGCGCGGCATCATCATCCAGGGCGGCCGCGGTGAACGCGTCGCCGGCACCCATCCCATCCCATGGGTCGACCCGGGCTTCAAGCTCGGAGCCGCGACGGGCGTCGAGCTGATCCGCACAGCGCGCCTGGCCGACGCGCTCGGAACGGCGTACCGCCCGAACCCCGACGAGATCTGTCCGCCGCGGTGGCCCTGGCCCTTCCCGCTGCCCTTCCCGCCGCGCATCGACGAGAAGTTCTTCGAGGACGACGAGCGACGCGTCGGGTACGCCCTCGGACTCGCGACGGCTCTCGAGGCATCGTTGCCGTTCTGGGCCGAGAGCGGCGGTGCCGACGCGCTGCACGCCGTATATGACGTCGCGCTCGAGCAGGCCCGGGTGAAGTGACGCCGATCCGCCGGGCGGACGCCGTCACATGCGCATCCGCCCGCCGGATCGGGACCGCACGCTCCTCGCGCGGTGGCGGCGGGGGGTCTTGTCCTCGACCGCCGCTGCGGCGGGAACCGCGCCGACGCGTTTGGAGATCGTCTCCCTGACCACCAGGATGCGGTCGAATAGCGCGATCCGCACACGCAGTTCGTGGCCCTGCGACGTACGGAGCCGTGCTTTTTCCTGTGGGTGGCGGCTTGTAGTGTTCACGCCGTGCCCGTGATCCAAGCCCAGAACCTCACCAAGAAGTTCGGCGACTTCACCGCCGTCGACGGAATCTCGTTCGAGGTCGCCCCCGGTGAGTCCTTCGGCCTGCTCGGGCCCAACGGCGCGGGCAAGTCGACCACCATGCGGATGATCGGCGGCACGTCGTTGCGAACGTCCGGCTCGCTGACCGTGCTGGGCCTCGACCCCGAGGAGCGGGGCCCCGAGGTGCGGGCCTCCCTCGGCGTGGTGCCACAGCAGGACTCGCTGGACGAGGAGCTGCGCGCCCGCGACAACCTCATCGTCTACGGCCGCTACTTTGGCCTGCCCCGGGCGTACCTGGAGACCAAGGCCGACGAGCTGCTCGAGTTCGCCCAGCTGACAGAGAAGGCCAAGGCGAAGGTCAACGCGCTGTCCGGCGGCATGAAGCGCCGCCTCACGATCGCGCGCGGCTTGGTCAACGAGCCGCGCATCCTGCTGCTGGACGAACCGACCACGGGGCTGGACCCGCAGGCCCGGCACATCCTGTGGGATCGGCTGTTCCGCCTCAAGGAGCAGGGCGTCACCCTGGTCATCACCACGCACTTCATGGACGAGGCGGAGCAGCTGTGCGACCGGCTGGTCGTCATCGACCACGGCAAGATCGTCGCCGAGGGTTCGCCACAGGCGCTGATCCGCGAGTACTCGACCCGCGAGGTCGTCGAGGTGCGGTTCGGGTCGGCCCGCAACGCCGCGATGGAGGCGGAGCTGCGCGGCATGGCCGAGCGCATCGAGGTGCTGCCCGACCGCATCCTGCTCTACGCCCGCGACGGCGAGGGCCTGCTCGAGCAGATCTCCCGGCGCGGGCTCAACCCGCTCACCTCGCTCGTGCGGCGTTCATCGCTGGAGGACGTGTTCCTCCGGCTGACCGGGAGGTCCCTCATTGACTGACGTCCGGCATGAGCAACCCGTCGTCACGTTCACGGGGCTCGACCACGCCGCCCTCGCCGCGCGCACCCGCCGGTGGGGGTGGCTGCACTACGCCCGCTACCGGCAGGCGTCCGAGGGGCCGTTCCTGGTCACGGCGCTGATGCTGGCGATCGGCAACCCGATCCTCTACCTCGCGGCCATGGGCCTGGGCCTGGGCTCGATCGTCCAGGCTGACGTCTCCGGCGTCTCTTACCTGCACTTCGTCGCGCCCGGCCTGCTCGTGGCCACCGTCGCGACGACGGGCGCCCAGTTCGGCACCTGGCCGATCTTCGGCGGCTTCAAGTGGATCCGGAACTACCTCGCCGCGCAGGCCACCCCGCTGGAGCCTGGCCAGATGGCGCAGGGCGAGACGCTCGCCATCGGCGTCCGGCTGTTCGTGCAGGCGGCGATCTTCTGGGTGATCGGGCTGGCCTTCGGCGCGTGGCCCGGGGGGTGGTCGCTGCTGGCGATCCCGATCGCGACGGTGGCGGCGCTGGCGATGTTCACCCCGCTGATGGCCTACTCGGCGACGTTGGAGGAGGAGGGCCTGCACTTCAACTTCGTACAGCGCCTCATCATCATGCCGATGTTCCTGTTCGCCGGAACCTTCTTCCCGCTGGAGTCGATGCCCATCTACCTGCAGTGGGTCGGCTGGGTCTCGCCCATGTGGCACGGCACCCAGCTCGCTCGCATGGCGTCATTCGGGCTGGCAGTGCCGCCGTGGTTGGTGGGCGTCCACGTGGTGTTCCTGCTGGCGTGCATCGTCGGCGGCCAGGTCTGGGCCCACCGCACATTCACCCGGAGGTTGGTGCGATGAGTGACGTGATGGCCCCGGTCAAGGAGCGCCTGGCCAACCGCCCGTCGTGGCTGGCGCCGCTGTACGCGGGCAACGCCAGCGCGGTGATCGAGCGCGGCTTCCGGGTGATCCGCAACGCCAACTGGGGCGTGATCGCCACGGGCTTCTTCGAGCCGGTGCTGTACCTGCTGGCGATGGGCGTCGGCATGGGCGCGCTGGTGGGCGGGGTGCCCGGGCCGGACGGACGCGAGATCAGCTACGCGATGTTCATCGCACCCGCGCTGCTGGCAACCTCGGCCATGAACGGCGCGATCTACGACTCGGTCAACAACGTGTTCTTCAAGCTGCGCTACAGCAAGGTCTACGAGGGCATGCTGCAGACGTCGCTCGGCCCGATGGACGTGGCGCTCGGCGAGATCTTCATGGCCCTGTTTCGCGGCCTGCTGTACGCGGTGGGCTTCCTTGGGGTTCTCGGCGTGATGGGGCTGGTGACGTCCTGGTGGGCGCTGGCGATGATCCCGGTCGCCCTGCTGATCGCGCTCGGCTTCGCCTCGTTGGGCATGGCGGTGACGAGCTTCATGAAGAGCTTCCAGCAGCTCGACCTCGTGCCAATGGTGCTGCTTCCGATGTTCCTGTTCAGCTCGACGTTGTTCCCGATCAGCGTCTACCCGGGCTGGGTCCAGGGGGTCATCCAGGCGCTGCCGCTGTGGCACGGCGTCGAGCTGATGCGGCAGCTGTCGATCGGGTTCTTCTCGCCGATGACGCTGGTGCACCTGTCCTACTTCGCGGGCATGACCGTGCTGGGCATCACGCTGGTCACCTTCCGGCTGCGGAAGCTCTTCCTGCGCTGAGCCCCGCCGGGGTGGGCCGTACGCCCGCGCGCCGGTGCGTCCGCGCGCAGGTGCGCCGGCCCGCGGGGTGGTGGGGCGGGCGCGCTCGGGGGCGGGGTCAAGACACTTCCTTGGAGCGGGCGGCCCTGGAGACGGCGATGTCCAGCAGGCGCTCGTCAACGACTGGTTCGACCGCATCGACGACCGCGCCGAGGCCGCGCGCGTGGTCGACAACGCGATCGTGGCCGTCACCGGCGACGGTGCCGTCACCCCACGTGGCGACCAGGCTGCCGGGCTCGGCGACCAGCACGGTGCAGCCCGGCAGGAGGGCGGCCCGGCAGAGACCGGTGTCGTTCTGCAGGTCGACCATGGCGGCGTCCGCGTAACCCCACGTGGTGACGATGTGCTCGACCGAGACGTCGAGGTCGTTGGTCGTGCTGAACACGACCACCAGCGGCCCAGCAGCGGAGCCTGCTCGGCACCGGTGGCACCGTTGTCGGTCGTGTCGCAGTACAGGCCCGAGAACGGGGCGGTCACACCCGCGTGGCGGGGGTGGCAGCGGCAAGGGACGCGGCGAGCGTCATGGCAACGGCGGAGGCCACGAGGGCGATCTTCTTCTTGGAGGTGCTCACACCCACAAGACGATCGAAGCGCCCCCACGGTTGTCCCGATCTCCTGAGAGGTTGTTGATAGTTCCCGGGGCTTCGCTCAGGGCGTCCTCAGGTGCCCAGCCCCCGTGTGCATTTCCATGGGGCGGAAACCGTCGCACAGAAGTGCCGTGTCCCCGAATCAGAGAAGAATTGCCCCATAGAAATGCACACGGAAGGGCGCGGAAGCGGAGGGGCAGCCCCCGGCCAGGCAGTTCGCCGGGCTACCCGGGTTGCCTGAGCTTTTCGAAGCCCCGCCGCCGGGCCCGGGCGAGCCCGCGGCGTCCGGCTTGGAGCGAGACCCACCCCACGCCGGCCAGCGCCAGCCCGCACAGGCCGGTGATGACGAAGCCGAGCTGCCAGCCCCCGGCGTCCAGCACGTAGCCGACGACGGGGGGCGCCAGCGCGTTGCCTGCGGTCGCCATCGTGCCGGACCAGCCGAACGCCTCCCCGCGCGAGGTGGCGGGCACGAGGTCGCCGAGGCGCTCGCTCGTGGCGGCCAGGGTGGGCGCGCAGAAGAGCCCCGCCACACCGAGCAGGGCGGCGAGCACCCAGAGGTTGGTGCCGAGGGCGGCGAGCATGGTGGTGACGCCGAGCCCGACGAGCAGGTGGGTGATGCCGAGGGTGCCGCGGGGGAGTCCGCCGAACAGCAGGCCGCCGATGAGCGACCCGAAGCCCCACACGACGATGAGGATCGCCAGCGCCGAAGACGACTCCAGCGACCGCGCGGCGGCGACCATGGCCAGGTCGGTGCCCGCGAGCGTGAAGGACGCCGCCATCGTGGCCACGAACGTCGCCACCACGGGGCCGTTGAGCCACGACCGCATCCCCACGCGTCCGCCGAGGGCTTGGGTTCCGTCGAAGGCTTGGGTCCCCTCCGCCGAGGGCTTGGGTTCCGCACCCGCGGCGTCCCTCTTCTCGGAGACCAGCGGCGGGTTGAGCACCGCCAGCAGCGCGGCGGCGGCAACCGAGAGGCAGGCGAGCAGGGCGAGCGTCCAGCCGGTGTCCCATGAGGTGGCGAGCAGGATGCCCACCGTGGGGCCGCCCATGAAGGCCATCTCGGTGACGACCGAGTCCAGGGCGAGAGCGGCGCGGCGCTGCGACTCGGGGACGGCGGCGAGCATGAGCTGCCGCGTCAGGACGAACCAGGGGATCGCCAACAGCCCGACGCCGCCCATGACGAACATCAGCGGCCAGTAGTCCAGGAACGGCGCGGCCAGGAACGCGACCGGCAGCAGCACCAGCGAGGGCAGCAGGGTGCGGCGCAGGCCGATGGTGTCGAGGAGCCGCCCACGGATGGGTGAGGCGAGCGCGATCGCGAGGGTGAACACGGCCGTCACGAGGCCGGCGCTGGCGTAGCTGGCTCCGAGCGAGCCGACCACGTGCAGGGTCAGGACGATGCCCGCACCGAACCAGGGCGCCTTGCCCAGCGCGCCGAGCAGCACCGCCTGCCGGACGGCGGGCAGGCGCCAGATGTCGGCGTAGGCGGCAAAGTTCACCGCCCAAGGCTAGAAGGTGAGGACGATCTTTCCCACATTGTTGCCACCGGTGAGCTGCTCGTGGGCCTGCTGCACCTCGTCGATGCTGAAGCGGGTCTCGTGCGCGACCTTGATCTCGCCCGAGCTGATCAGCGGCCACACCTCGGCGGCGACGCGGGCCACGATCGCGGCCTTCTCGTTGACGGGCCGGTAGCGCAGCGACGTCGCCGTGACGGTGGCGCCCTTGTTGAGCAGCAGGCCGAGGTTGAGCTCGCCCTTGACACCGCCCTGCAGACCTATGACGACCATGCGCCCGCGGCGGGCCAGCGACTTCACGTTCGGGTCGAGGTACTTGGCGCCCATGATGTCGAGGATCACGTCGACGCCCTTGCCGTCGGTGGCCTCCTTGAGCTGGGTGACCCAGTCGTCGTGGTAGTCCAGCGCGATGTCCGCGCCCAGGCGCCGGCAGACCTCGAGCTTCTCGGCCGAGCCCGCGGTCGTGGCGACCCGGCAGCCCTGGCCCTTGGCGTACTGGATGGCGAACGACCCGATGCCGCCCGCGCCGCCGTGCACGAGGAAGGTCTCGCCGGGGCGTAGGCCCACGTGGTCCATGTTGGAGACGACCGTGGCGGCCACCTCGACCAGCCCGGCGGCGGTGACCAGGTCGACGCCCTCGGGCGGCGCGATGACCTGCCCGGCGGGCACGGCGACCAGCTCGGCGTAGCCGCCGCCGGCCAGCAGGGCGACGCACGGGTCGCCGACCGACCAGCCCTCGACGTCGTCGCCGACGACCTCGACGTGGCCCGAGACCTCCAGCCCGATCGTGTCGGTGGTGCCTTTGGGCGGAGGGTAGTGGCCCTGCCGTTGCAGGATGTCGGCGCGGTTAACGCCCGCGGCGACGGTACGGATCAGCAGCTCGCCGGGGCCCGCGGTGGGATCCTCGACGTCGGCGATCTGCAGGACTTCGGGCCCACCCGGCTCTGTGACAACGACGGCACGCATGGGTCAACCCTAGTCGGGCACGAGAGGCCACGCCGCTAGGATGTTGCCGATCTGGCGAGATCGCATAGTGGACTAGTGCAGCCGCCTTGAAAGCGGCCGAGGGGCAACCCTCCGTGGGTTCGAATCCCACTCTCGCCGCGTGGCAGTCCAGGCAGCAGACCAGTTCGTCATCGAAGCGCGCCCCCCGGTGCGGGCCTTCGCGGTGGCGGCCGTCCTCGCGCTCGTCGGCGCCGGCGTGGCCGTCGTCCCGGCCTCCGGAATGTGGCAGGCGCTGCTGATCATCTGCGGCCTGGTGCTCATCGTCGGCGGGATCGTGCTCGTGGTGGCCGCCTTGTCAGCCACCCGACGCCAGCGCGTCCTCGTCGAACTCGGCGAGCAGGGGTACCGCGTGGACGCACCCGACGGCGTCCGGACCGGCAAGTGGGCCGACGTCAAGCGCGTCACCGCGGCGCCGGGTCGCATCACGCTGCACCAGGGCGACGACGAGCGCGTCCACCTCGTTGCGCCGGGTGGGCAGACGCCACAGCTCGAGGCGATCGCCGCGGGGATCAGCAAGCGGCTCGACGACGATCGCGGCTACCAGGTCTGGGAGGGCTGAGCCCTCACTCCTCCGTCGGCGGCCAGGGCGCGGGGTTGTAGGCGCACTCGTCGACCACCGATGACGGCGGCGCCGGCGTGGTGGACGCCGTGGGTGGGGCAGTCGGCACGGCGGACGCCGTGGGCAACGGGCTGGGCGTGGGCGAAGGCGTCGCCGTCGGGGCGGGCGGCGGGTTGATGGCCAGCTGGACGCGCTCGCGGACCAACTGCCAGTCGGGGTTCACCGTCGAGAACCCGTCCTTGTCGTTCTCGAACGAGACCGAGGTCATCGCGGCGTCTTTCACGCGCAGGCCGAGCGAGACCATGCGGGGCAGCTGCCGGTTCGGCACGTCGGTCGCGACGATGCGGCTGCTCGCCTTGGTGAGGGCCTCATAGTTGGCCAGAACGGTGGCGGGCTGAGCCTGCTGGACGACGGCCTGGATGACGCAGCGCTGCCGACTCATCCGCGCGTAGTCGGTGGTGTGGTAGCGGCCGCGGGCGAACCAGAGGGCGTCCGTGCCGTTGAGCTTCTGGTTGGGGCCGGGCACGAGCCAGCGGTCGGGCGGGAAACCGTCGCTGCCGCCCACCCGGGTCGGGTTCTTGCCGCCGACCGGCACGGGGGAGTTGATGTTGACCGTGATGCCGCCCAGGGCGTTCACGAACTCGACGAAGCCGTCCATGTTGACCATGGCGTAGTAGTCGACGCGCAGGCCGAGGGCCTCGCCGACGGCCTGCTTGAGTGCCTCGGCGCCGGGATCCTCCACGCCGGTGAGCGCGTCAGGTGCCACCCGCGGCACCGTGTCGTAGATGGCGTTGAGGGCGTAGTTCTGGTCGAGCCCGTTGCCGTTGGTGAAGCCGTCGGGGAAGAGCGTGTGCAGCGGCGACCACGTGGGGAACGGCATGCGCGCCGTCTGGCGGGGCAGCGAGAACAGGACCGTCTTGCCGGTCTTCGTGTCGATCGAGGCCAGGATCACCGTGTCGGTGCGGCTGCCCTCGCGGCCGGCGCCGGCGTCGCCGCCGAGGATGAGGACGTTGAGCCGCGGCTTGTTCGCCCACGGGTCGGTCGCGTTGCCGAACGGCTCGTCGTTGTCGGTGACCGGCTCGGCCCCGTCCTGGCCGAAGACGCTGTCGACCAGCAGGGCCGTGTCGCGGATCGAGCGGGCGGTCAGGAAGGACGCCGTGGTGATGCCCAGCGCCAGCACCCCCACCACCAGCGAGCCGAGCAGCCGCTGCCACAGGGGCGGGTTGGCCGGACGCAGCATCAGGTGGGTGGCGGCGATGCTGCCCGCCCACAGGACGCCGAACACGATCGTCACGACCCAGGCGCCGGTCAGGACGCCGGGCAGGACGAGGAACGACAGCGCGAGGTCGCGGGCGAGCAGGGCACCCACCGCGGCGAACGCGACGGCCAGGACGAACAGGACGAGCAGGATGAGGCCGAGCACGCGCGCCCGCGTGCGGGTTAGCCCGAGGCCCGGGAGGAGCATGCCCGCGGCGGTCCAGCCGAGCGAGGAGCCGAATGACTTGTTGGCCAGGGCGCGCTGGGGTCGGTGGCGTCCCCCGGGCGAGGCGGGCGACGCGGGCGCGCCAGCGTGCGCTGCCTCGTAGGCATGCGCGTGTGGTTCCGGCCCGGCCATCGTGCCTCCATCAGGAATACCTTCTGAGCATACTCGGGTCCCTGAGCCCCCTTTTGCCGAGCCGGGGACCGGCCGGTAGGCTTACGCCTTGGCCGAGGAGGTGTCGCCTAGTCCGGTCTATGGCGCCCGCCTGCTAAGCGGGTTTGGGGGTTAACCCCATCGCGGGTTCAAATCCCGCCACCTCCGCCAACACAAGCGGAAACGCCGTCCGGGTCTGATGATCCGGGCGGCGTTCCCGCGCTCCACGGGCCCTCCGGTCTCAGTTGTGGTCTCAGTTGGCATTCCGGAGGCCCGTTTCCTGCTCCCAAAGCAGCCCCCCGACCTGGCTGGCCACGGTGGCCCGGATTGGATCGGTGATGTGCTGGTACCGCGCGGCCATCGCCGTGGTCGACCACCCCATGATCCCCATCGCGGTGCGCTCGGGAACGCCCAGGACAAGCAGCACGGTGGCGGCCGTGTGCCTGGCGTCGTGCAGCCGGGCCTGGCGGACGCCGGCGCGCTTCAGCAGTGCCTTCCATCGGTGGTAGTCCGTTACCGGGTTCACCGGGGTCCCGGTCACCTCGGTGAAGACCCAGTCGCCCTCCACCCACAGCTGGCGGGCGGCGACGCGGTCGGCGGCCTGTTGCTCGCGGTGCGCCCTAAGCATGCTCACCAGTTCCTCAGGCAGACCGATGGTCCGGCGTCCGGCGTCCGACTTCGTCTCACCCAGATCCGGGTTCGACTGGACGCGCTGCGTGCAATGGCCCGGACTCTTCCCACAGTCGGGCGAGCAGCCGTGGTCGTAACGGGGTCGGGAACGGGTCCGGCGAATCGACACCACGCCGCGTTCGAGGTCGACGTCTGTCCAGTGGAGCCCCAGCGCCTCACCCTGTCGAAGGCCCAGGGCCAAGGCCACGGCCCAGCGCGCCCCAACAACATTGGACACCTGGCACTCGCACGCGATCGACAGGCTGCCAAGCAGCTCCTGCGCGACGCCTCCGAGGGCCTTGGGTAGGCGGCCTCAGGCGTCTTCCGGATGGGAAGACTTGGCATTCGTCGTCCACAGACTCCCCAATTCAGCGTGAGGTGTCCGTGGAGACGCGCCCGCCGTACGTCTGAAGGGTGAGGAGTTGATGACCGATGTCAAACCCCGAACATCTGGATCCCGCAGTGGTGGCACTCCTGCTGGTGGCTGCCGAGAACGAAGAGACCTTCCGCGCGGCGCCCGAGAAGCCGTTGTCGGGCTCAGGGTCGCTCGTGAGTCCCAGCGCGCTCGCGCGCCTGACGGCTGCGGATCTTCGCGAAGGCAGGTTCTATCGGAAGTCCAAGGGCGGGTAGCGCTGTGGACATCAGGGGTCGTCGATGGTGTTGCCGAGGTCCGATCCGACATCTGGTGAATCAGGCGGAACTGGTGTTCGTTCAAGTTGTTGAGCCGACCGAGCTGGCGGTTTTGCGCCTTCACGGCTGCCAGCGCGGCGCGCGTGCGTGCCACGATCAGCTCCCGCTCGAACTGGGCCACCGCGGCAATCACGAGGTGGGACGGCTGACTTTCGACAACCGTATCCAGTCGGCGTTTCGAGTCGTCGGGCGCCGCGGCCGACACCGGGGCAAGAGTCCGCCGGACACGTGACTCGGAACCGAACATCACTGAGTCGAAGCCAGCAACCGCCTCAACTCCTCTTCGGACTTCACGACTGCCGCTCCAACATTCAGACGCCCGCCCCCCCAAGTGACGTTCGCAAGGTCGGGCGCAAGCACAGCAAGCTGCTCGCGCTCAGCTCGCACCTCCCCGCCCGCGAGCACTGCACCCGCGAAGTGGACCGTGCCGCCGGAGAACTTCGCGTCCTCGAAGTCGACCGTGCTCCCGGAGAACCTCACCCCCTCGAAGTTGACCGTGCCGCCGGAGAACTCCGCCCGCCAGAAGTTGACCGTGCTCCCGGAGAACTTCGCCTCCTCGAAGTTGACCGTGCCGCCGGAGAACTCCGCCCGCCAGAAGTCGACCGTGCTCCCGGAGAACTTCGCCGACCTGAAGTCGACCTTGCTCCCGGAGAACTGCGCCCCCGCGAAGTTGACCGTGCCGCCGGAGAACTCCGCCCACCTGAAGTCGACCGGGCCGCCGGAGAACTTCGCCCACCTGAAGTCGACCTTGCTCCCGGAGAACTTCGCCTCCGAGAAGTCGACCGTGCTCCCGGAGAACTTCGCCTCCTCGAAGTTGACCGTGCCGCCGGAGAACTCCGCCCACCAGAAGTTGACCTTGCTCCCGGAGAACTCCGCCTCCTCGAAGTTGACCGTGCCGCCGGAGAACATCGCCCGCCAGAAGTCGACCCTGCCGCCGGAAAACTCCGCCTCCGCGAAGTTGACCGTGCCGCCGGAGAACTCCGCCGACCTGAAGTCGACCGTGCCGCCGGAGAACTCCGCCTCCGCGAAGTTGACCGTGCCGCCGGAGAACTCCGCCGACCTGAAGTCGACCGTGCCGCCGGAAAACTCCGCCTCCTCGAAGTTGACCGTGCCGCCGGAGAACTCCGCCGACCTGAAGTCGACCGTGCCGCCGGAGAACATCGCCCACCTGAAGTCGACCGTGCCGCCGGAAAACTCCGCGCCCGCGAAGTGGACCGTGCCGCCGGAGAAGACGGCCTTGGTGAAGTCGCCACCATCGAAAGTGGCGCCGGTGAAGTCGAAATCGTGGCCCTGCCAGCTGACGGCGGCGTGGGGCCGGAGGTGATCGCGGATGGTGCGGATGATGGTGAGACGTACCTCGCGGTCGTCGGCTCTGTAACTGCGCCTGTCGATGGTCTTGACGTGCGTCTCTGTGTCGGTGGTTTCAGTGCTGCGTTCGGCCAGGTGACCAGCCCCGGCCTCGGGGTGGTAGGGCAGGCGAAGGTAGCCGCACAGCGCGTCGATGCATTGCTGTCGGCGGCCGGGGTGCCGGTCGGCGAGCGTGGCAAGCGCGTACACGCCGGCGATCCGGACCGCGGGCGCCTGGTCACCGAGTTGGCGGGCGGCGTCGGCGAAGCCCGCCGTGAACTGGCCGGCTTCGGCGGCGAGCTGCTTGCGGTAGTTGACGACCAGGGCAACGAGGGCACCGCTGAGGGTTACCAGCCCGCCGGCGTAGAGCAGTCGATCCTTCCACGACAGGTAGCCGATCTCCAGCCCCCATCCGTGCTGCCAAGGCCGCCCCAGGATGTAGACAGCGCCGAAGGCGACCAGCACGAAGGTGGCCAGGCTGAGGATGGTGGCTGTCCGCAGCGACATAGGATCCCGCCGGCGCCGCGCAGCCTTGGGAGCCGTCTGACGCTGGTCACCCACGGTGTGCCGACCCCATCGGGGCGACCGCTCCCAGGGCGGGCTGTCGACCAGCCGCGCCACCTCGCCGCGATCCCACAACTCTTCTCGTCATCCGGCATCGCCCCTCTCCGCTGTCGACCTGGCGTTCGTGCATCTCCTACGCCTTCGTCCATGATGTGCCACTCGGCTCGCCGATGTCTTGCGTCAGGAATCGTGTCGCACTTCGGGGGCTCCGCCACAGCCCGCAGACGCTTTCCGTAGTAGCGCTGAGCGCGGCGTTGATGAATCTGGCTCTACAAGATCAAGGCGCCGGCTCCGCCGGCGCACGCTGCGGTCCGCTCCTCGCTCCGCTGCGGCGCGGTCCTCGCTCCGGTGTTGTGCGGGGTCCGTTGGCTAGCGCAACTCAACGGGCAATGTGGGAGGCCACTCGCCGAGAGACCGCGTCAGTCGGGCGTGGACGTGTGCCGCGACCTCCGCGCGGAGTCCGACGTCCCCATCGTCATGCTGACGGCGAAGTCCGACACCTCCGACGTGGTGGAGGGCCTGGAGGCCGGCGCCGACGACTACGTGGCCAAGCCGTTCAAGACCCAGGAACTCCTGGCCCGGGTAACCGCCGCTATCCTTCGAAGCGTGGAAATTGAGCTCCAGGGTGGAAAATGGCAAGTCGGCGACGTCATCGGCGGGGGCGGCTTCGGTGCCGTCAGACTAGCTAGCGGACCGCTGGCCCAAGACGCAGTGGCGAAGTTTGTACCAGCCGTGCCGGGTGCCCAACGCGAAGTCCTTGTTGGGGATTCTCTTCAGGCGCGTGGCCTACCTCGCGTTATTCCAACCCTTGATTCTGGCGAGGTTGGCGGCAATTGGGTGCTGATTATGCCTCGCGCGGAGTACTCGCTGCGCGATCTAATGGTCAATCGCGGCGAGCCTCTTCCCCAGGAGCAGGTAATAGATATCCTTCGGCAGGTGGCTGAAGGGATCCATCAGATCTCGGAAGCGGGAATAATCCACCGCGACCTGAAGCCGGAGAATATCCTGTATTGGAATGATTCCTGGGTGTTGTGCGACTTCGGGATCGCTCGCTATCGAGACGCCTCTACCGATCCTGCTACTCGGAAGTTTTCGATGACGCGACCGTACGCCGCGCCGGAGCAGTGGCTGGAAGAGCGGGCTTCGTCCGCAACCGATGTCTATGCTTTCGGAGTGATCGCCTATGAGCTGCTTACCGGCAAGTGGCCCTTTGGTGGTGAGGATTTCCGGCACCAGCACTTGCACGAAAAGCCGCCCATGCTAAACGCGGGCCCTCAGAGACTCCGAATCCTCGTGGAGGAGTGCTTGTACAAGCCCGCGGGTGCACGACCGAATCCAGACCAACTTGTGGCAAGGTTGGCGAATGCGCTGAGCCTTCCCGTGGGCGCAGGAGCCAACAAGCTGGCGGCCGTCTCGGAGCGTGCGGCAGCGTCTCGGGCAGCCGAAAACGCGCTAGCTCAGCAGCAGCTGACTGAGCAAGGGCGTCGAGACAGCCTATTTGATGCCGCGCGATACACCTTTGAGGTGATTCCGGCCGGATTGCTAGACGCGATTATGGCGGATGCGCCGATGGTGCAGATCGACGATCAAGCGGGCCGTGGAATAATGTGTTTCGTTGGCACGCTCGGCGTAGGAAGGATCGAAATTTATAAGCCACGGCAGGTTGATAAGAAGTGGCATGGGCCGTTTGACGTGATTGCGGTGGCGAGCATCGCGGTAACTCAGCCGATGAACAACCATGGATACGCTGGTCGAGCACATTCGTTATGGTATTGCGATGCGCAAGTTGAGGGGGCTTATGCGTGGTATGAGCTCGCCTTTATGGAGTTCGCCCTCGGGGCGGGTTCGTCGAGTCTGGTTCCCCATTCAGATGACCCACAGGATGTAGGGCATGCCTTCTCCGGAGTGATTGGGGCCCAGCAATTGGCTTGGTCCCCCGAGCGCCTGGAGCGTGATGATTTGAGCGACTTCATCGATCGGTGGCTGGGCTGGTTCGCCGAGGCATCCGAGGGGCAACTGACACACCCTACGAACCTTCCAGAGCGGCGAGTGGCGGACAGCTATCGCAGGAGCTGAGCCGCCGCCTTGGTGGCTCTCGGGACTGTTGGGTCAGGGCCGCTCCGGACCTCGCTGCAGTCTGATGGAGATCTACTTGGACTAAAATAGTGACTCCATGTCCGATGGGGCAGCGGCTTCCGGGATCCGACGATAACGAGTGTTCTTGCTCTGTGGTCGTCCCCCGTCTGGAATCTCTACGCGGCCCTCGTCCCGCAGCGTACGCAGCCAGCGAATCACGATTTGATCGCTCAGTCCCGTTTTTGCCACGATGTCTGAGCGAGACAGGACGCTATCACCCAGTGCGTCCAGAATCTCCTGACGACGATCGGCCGGCGACCTTCTTCGTTGGCTTTGGGTCGTGCCTTCGCTTGTCAGCAGTCGTGGGTGGAGCCGGTACTTAGCCCAGCGCCTGGTCCCGGCCTGCACCACCAGTTCTCGTGCAACGAGATTCTGAAGCTCGCTCGTTGCCTGTCGTGAGTCTACGCCGGTCACGCTCCGATAAGTGAGATTGTCCAATTCGTCACCCTGTCGCAACATAGCCAGGCCAACCATTTGCTTATCTGATAGCCCATCCTCATCAAGGGAGCTCAGCCAGGCGACAACGTCATCACTCATCAGAGTGTGATTAGGGAAGGTGACAGAGAAACTGGAGATCCGATCGTCGAACTTGGGTAGACTCATGCGAGCGTCCCGAAGGGCATTAATCATTGCGCGAATGCCCGACCCGCGATTCTCGCAAACAGTACGATTATCGCCCACCCGTGCGACGTCTTCAAGGATCTTGAGCAGCGTAGCGTTGCGGGCCGACGAGATCCCTTCCACTGCGATATTGTCGACGCTCACTGGCCCGAATAGGCCGCCGGGGTTTCTGACCACCAAGCGATCCGGATACATTTCAACTTGAACTTGCGCTCCCAATGACGCGGCTGAGAGGTCTCTGTGTGCAAGTGAGTTGACGATTGCCTCTCGGAGCGCAGTCTCTGGGTACTCCCAAACATCCGTTCGGCCGTAGCCAGCAACTATTGACCTTCGCGCCATATTGCGCCTCAGGGCAGCCATGGCCTCCCTGACCATAACCGGGATGGGCCCTTCGATTGCAACATTATCAATGAAGCGCTCACCGCTGGCAGTATCCTCGCCTGCGATGGTGGGATAGTGGATAAACGTGAGCATCAACTGTGGAAAGCTGCTTTGTGGGTACTTGCCGAGGGCGAGAAGTCCGGCCATGCTTGGGCGATCGATACCTTCGTCATCCCGCACCATGACCTTCGTCCTCTGAAGGATTTCACCGCGACCGAGATCGCGGAAGGCGTAAGGGCGGTTGGTCCTCAGTCGCTCCACAAATTGGTCTACCATCGCGGTGTCCAAATCGGCTTCTGTGAGCCCATCGACGGGGCGCTCATCCTCCCGGGGCTGCCCTCGGTTCGCGAGCATCATTTGCACTTCGTATGACGTCAGCCGCCGGTCGCCGTCACTGACCCGTACAAAGCTACCCCGCGTCATGCCCGCCCCTTGGTAGAAGCAGGGTTTGTCGGCGTCTGGAAGTTCCGGCACCTCAGCCACGACGAGTTGGACACCCTCAAACAGGTGTTGCCGGATCAGTGGCCGAAGCGGGGGAGTCATCTCATCGCCGGAAGTGCTGGCCAAGTCCGCCGCCAACTTCGACGGGTCGTCGACGCCGGTAGCTTTGAACCCTTGCGTCTCGTCAAGACCGAGGATCAGCACGCCTCCGGCTGTATTGGCGAAGGCCGAGAGGGTGTCTCTGACAGACCTAGGAAGCGTCTTGCTGGCTCGCTTCGCTTCGACGTCAAATACGTCACTACCGAACAGCCGCAAGTTCTCAACAACTTCGGCTAAGTCTGCGTCATCCATGAAGCATTCTCCTCCCAGTTGGCAGGATCATAGTCGATGATCATCATCATCGGCGCGATGATCATGATCACGATCATCATCATGCGCCGGTGCAAGCTAGAGCGGGTGCTCGAGGGTCGCCAGTGGGTGGCGCCCAGCTCTTGAGGGCGCTCCTCGTCAGGGCAGTGATGCCGGGGGTCGGCGCCCCTCACCTGTCCTCTGGGGGGTCAAGCCAACTCTCGGGCTGGACACACCGGCTCTCCGCGAGCCCGGCTTGACCCGTTGCCTCCTCATTGCCCCCGGGGTGCAACGCATGCACGTTCAAAACCCCTAGCGCCGCTCAAGACTCCCCCGAATCGCCCAGTTGACAAGGCCAGATGCCATTCTCAATGAGACGGTCAGTCTTCACCCCCCTTATGAGTGGACCATGGGCACAGCGGTCTCAGTTCTGGTCTCGGTTGCCCACGCACGCCGGCGTCCGCCACAGTCCCAAGCACCCTCGGTCCGGGCTGATGAACCTCAGGACGGCCCTGCCGGACACCCCTGCGACGAACTGCTAAGCGGGTTTCGGGGTTAACCCCATCGCGGGTTCAAATCCCGCCACCTCCGCCACGAACGCCCGAGCCCACCAGGGGTTCGGGCGTTTATCTGTTCCGGCCCGCGGGGTTCCCTGAGCGGTGGATACTGCAGCCATGCGCCCCCTGTCGGCCCTGGCCGGACTGCTCCTCGTCACCATGCTCAGCGCCTGCACGGCCGGTCAGCCGACCCCGTCGCCGGTGGTCAGCACCCCCGCCACGTCGCCCGTCGCCTCGCCCACTCCCACGCGCGCGTTCGTGTGCGTGTCCCCCGAGGTCACCGTCGAACCCCAGGGCGAGACGACCTGGAAGGTCAGGGCCGTCCAAGTGCGCGACATGGCGTCCGACGGGTCGATGTCGCTCGTCGACATGCCCGGGGACGAGGTGACCCGCGGCGTCACGTGGGCCGATGACGAGCCGTGGCTGGCCGACCCTGCTGTCCGTGCGGCGGTCGAGGAACAGGTCCCGTCTGACCTGGCGGACGGCGTGCGGATCGTGTCCGACCTGCTCGGCCAGAACCCCATGCCGGGCATCGTGCTGGCCTACCACGGCGTCCACGAACAACCGGTCGCGATCGCGGTGACCTGCGCCGACGGCACCACCGCCCACGGCACCGGCGCCACGTGGACCCTCTCCGAGACCGGCATCCTCGACTGCGAGGCGCGGCCGACCCCGAAGGACGACATCCCCGCCCGCGTCGCCGACGAGTACTGCCCCTAGGCGGTCAGCCCTCGATGGCGGGGAGGACGTCCGGGTTGGCGTCGATCCAGGCCTGGACGGCCTCGGCCTCGCGGCCCTCGCCGTACTCGTTGACGACCATGTCCTCGAGCTGGCCGTACTGGTCGTCGGTCAGCTTGATCTTGCTGATGTAGGCGGCCGCCTCCGGGAACTCCGCGGCGAAGCCCTTCGTGGCGAGGAAGTGGAGCGCCTCGGCCTCCCCCAGCGCGCCCTTCGGGTCGGCCAGGTCCTTCACGGGAAAGGAGCTGTTGGCCCAGAACGGGCGCCACAGGGTCACGACGATGTCCTGCTGGGCGTCGGTGGCCTTCTTCAGCTCGGCCAGCATCGCCGTGGTGGAGGAGGTGACCAGCTCGTAGCTGCCGTCGAGGCCGTACTGCGGGATGACCTGTTCCTGGGTGGCCTTCGTGAGGCCGGCGCCGGGCTCGATGCCGACGATGCGCCCGCCGAAGCGGTCGGCGTTGGCGGCCAGGTCCTCGATCGAGTCGATGTCGGTGTACTCCGGGACGGCGATCGTCAGCTTCGCGTTGTCGTAGTAGGCGCCGAGGTCCTCGATGTCGGCGGAGTACTGCTCCATGTAGGACGCGTGGGTCACCTCGGGCCACGCCGACGGGTAGATGTCGACATCACCGCGGCTCAGCGCCACGTACAGCGGGGCGGCCTCGCTCAGCTCCTCGTGCTCGACGGTGTAACCCATCTGCTCGAGCTGGTTCTCCAGGAGGTACGCGGTGCTCAGGCCGTCGGTCCACGCGGGCAGGTAGCCCATCGTGATGGTGCCGGACGCCCCGCCGGCGGGTGCCGAGCCGTCGCCGCCAGGGGCAGCCGTGTTGGCCGGGGTGGCGTTGCCGCCGCAGGCGGCGAGGGTGAACGCGAGCGCTCCGGCGCCGATCATCGTGCTCAGGGTGCGCAGGGTCTTCATGGGTGTTTCCTTTCCGACGGTGTTGTGCATTGGCTGTTCAGGACGCCCGGGCCGCGGCCTGTCGCCGCGAGCGCAGCCAGGCGAGCAGGGACGTCCTTTGGTCGCCCGGGCGTGCGAGTGAGCCCGTGAGGCGATCCAGGTAGATGGCGAGGAACACGACCGACAGGCCGGCCTCCACGCCCTTGGCGGTGTTGAGGGTGGAGATGGCGGAGACGACCTCCTTGCCGAGGCCGTCGGCCCCGACCATGCCCGCGATGACCGCCATCGACAGCGCGAGCATGATGACCTGGTTGACGCCGGCCATGATGGTGGGCACGGCGAGCGGCAGCTGGATGCCCCGCAGGATCTGGCCGTCGCTGGCGCCGAACGCGTGGCCGGCCTCGACCGTCTCGTGGTCGACGCCGCGGATGCCCAATTCGGTCATCCGGACGCCCGGGGGCAGCGCGAAGATCAGGGTGGCGATGAGCCCGGGGGCGGCGCCGATCCCGAAGAAGAGGATCGCGGGGATCAGGTAGACGAACGCCGGCATGGTCTGCATGAAGTCGAGGATCGGCTTCAGCGCTGCGCTCACGGCGTCGTTGCGGGCGGCCCAGATGCCGAGCGGGATGGCGAGCACCACGGCGATCACCGTCGCGATCAGCACCAGCGCCAGCGTCTGCATCGAGGTTGTCCACTGGTTCATCGACCAGATCAGCAGGAAGGTGACGAGGGTCGCCAGCGCCATCTTCCAGCTGCGCAGGAGCCAGCCGAGCAGGGCGAACAGCACGATGGCCACGGGTTCCGGCACGGCGAGCAGCAGGTCGGTGAGCGCGTCGGTCAGGATCGCGAGCAGCGCGCTGAGCCCGTCGAAGAAGGCACCCGCGTTCGCGCGGAGCCAGCCGATCCCGGCGTCGACGACGTCACCGATGGGGATGTGGGGAATGGTCGGGTTCATCCGCCCGCTCCTGCCGGTGCCGGGGCCGGGGCGTCCGCTCGGGGGCGGCCCACGGCCGTGAGCAGCGTCACACGCGGGATCACGCCCTGGAACCGGCCGGCGTCGTCGACGACGATCAGCGGGGACAGGTGCTGCGCGGCCTGGGTGAACAGGTCGGCGATCGGGGTGTCGTGGGCCACGACGGGCATCTCGTGCGTGTCGGACCAAGGGAGCGCATTGCTGCCGTCCCGGACGGCCTGGGCCACGTCGTCCTCCCAGAGGACGCCTGCGGGCGTCCGGTCGTGGTGCAGCACGACCAGCCAGGAGTTGTGCGACTCGCGGAGCAGGCGGTGGGCCGCACGCGGTCCCTGCTCGGCACCAAGCACGCTCGCCGGCTGCTCGGCGATCTGGGCCGCGGTCAGGACGCGGGTGCGGTCGACATCCTGGGTGAACTGGGCGACGTAGTCGTTGGCCGGGTTGTTCAGGATCTCCTCGGCGGTGCCGATCTGCTCGATCCGCCCGTCGCGCATCATGGCGATGCGATCGCCCAGGCGCATGGCCTCGTTGAGGTCGTGGGTGATGAACAGGATGGTCTTCTCCAGGCGGCGCTGCAGGTCCACGAGTTGGTCCTGCATGTCGCGCTTGATGAGGGGGTCGAGGGCGCTGAACGCCTCGTCCATGAGCAGGATGTCGGTGCCGGCGGCGAGGGCGCGGGCGAGCCCCACGCGCTGGCGCATGCCCCCGGAGAGCTCCCCCGGCAGCATGCCGCCCCAGCCCTCCAGGCCGACCATCGCGAGAGCCTCGTTCGCACGGGCCTCGCGCTCGGTGCGGTTCAGGCCCTTGATCTCCAGCCCGTAGGCGGCGTTCTCGCCGACGGTACGGTGGGGGAGCAGGGCGAAGTGCTGGAACACCATCGACACCTTTTCTCGGCGAATCCGACGGAGAGTAGCGTCGGACGATTTTGTCAGCTTCTCGCCGTAGATTTCGAGTTCGCCGGCCGTCGACTCCCACAGGCCATTCACCATGCGAATCAGGGTCGACTTGCCCGAACCCGACAGCCCCATGACGACGAAGATCTCGCCGGGGTCCACCTCGAAGGAGGCATCGATGACAGCCGCAGTCAGGCCGTCCTTGCGCAGGTCGTCCCTGCTCGCCCCGGCCTCCAGCATCGCGACGCCGCGCGTGGCGCGGCGTCCGAAAATCTTGTAGAGGCCATTCGCTTGAATGGCGGACACGCTCTTTGACTCCTTGGTGGGTTGATCGTTCGGGCACAGCTCGCAGGAATGTGCCCAGCGACCGTGCGCCGCGACTCATCCCCAACCATGGTTCGGTTCCACCGTAACCACACCGGGTACCCGGAGGCCAAATCGGCACCGTACTTTCTTATCGTTTTGTTACTTTCCCGCCGTCTGCTCAGTACAGTGCGGGGCGTGCTGAGTGCCGCTGCTGACCCGGGTCCCGCGCGCCCGCCGGTGCTGGGTCCCTCGTCGCTCGCCGCCGCCCCCCGGCCCGGCCGCGCGGGCCTGCGCGGCTGGCTCGCGCCAGGCCTGCTGCACGCGCTGGTGCTGGACGCCGCGGGCCCGGGCCTGCGCCACTACGAGCGGGCCCAGGAGCGCCCCGACCAAGGGTGGGCGCGGCTCAACCTCGTCAGCCCGGACGCCGTGGGCCCCGGTGCGCTCGTGGTCGCCGCGGGGGTGCTGCACGCGCTCGTGCCGGAGGCCGGCGGCATCGCCCACCACGTGAAGGCGGCCCTGCCGCGCATCGTCGCGTCGGGGGAGCACACCCTCGACCCCACTACCTGGGGACGCCGGGGTGAGCCCCTGCCCGGCACCACCGTCACCGCCACCCGGGACGCCCGGGGCGTGCTCGCCGCCGTCGGGGACGACGACGGCACCACTCTGTGGCGCTTCGAGGGCGGCTGGCGACGGGTTGAACACCTGGCGGGTGCGCGCGACGCGCTGGTCGCGACCGGGGCTGTCGTCGCCGATGTCGGGGGCGAGCTGAGCCTGCGCCTGCGGGGCGCCTGGCGCCGGCTGGGGCTGGGGGCCGGGACGGCGTCCGGGTCGCTCGTCGCGGACGCGGGGGGCTGGCTGCTGGCCGTCCCGCGCGGGGACGTGCTGGAGACCTGGCGGATCGACCGCGACGGGTCGGCCGCCCGCCACGCCACCCTCACGTGGGGTGCCGGGGCGATCGACGGTGTTGCGCTGGCGCCGGCCGGACGCGGGGCGGTCCACGCGCTGACCGACGAGGAGGGCTCGGTGGTGCAGCACCGGCGGCACACGGCCGGCGCCGCGTGGATGCGCGTCAACTGCCTGCGGCTACACGACACCAGCGCGTTCACGGTCGAGGAGCGCGAGTCGACCAAGCTCGCGCAGGTGTCGGGGGAGACCGACACCCAGCCGGTCCGCGCGGGCGGGCGGCGCGTGACGTTGAGCCGGTCGGCGACGACGTCGGGGGTTCTGGGGACCGACCTCGGCGTCCGGGTCGAGCACCTCGGCGAGGACCTGATGGTCTTCGGCGACACGCACTGGCACCGCCGACCGTGGCTGACCACCCGCGACGCGATCGCGCGCATCGAGCCCACGGGTCCGATCGACGGGCTGCCGGGGTTCACGTTCCACGGGGCGCCGCTGCGCGTGCGCGGGTGGGGCGTGACGATGCGCGAGTACGACGTGCCGCTGGACGCGTTCTCGGTCGGCGACGACCTCTACGGCTTCTTCACGTCGAACCACTTCCGGCGCGAACAGGTCATGGGCCGGTCGGTTCTGGCCGTGCACCGCGGGCCGGTGCGCGTGGACCCGCGCTCGTGGCGTCCGGTCACGTTCACCGGCGCACGTACGTTCTCGGAGCGGTACTTCATCAACGTGTCGGTGCAGCGGCTCCCGGCGGCGGCGCTCGGCCTGCCGGGGGAGGGCGAGGTCGTGGCCGTTTGGGGTTCGGGGTCCTACCGGGCCGGCGACCTGCGGCTGGCAGTGCTCGACCCCGAGTCCGTGACGCGGGCGCGACTCGGCGTGCGCTACTGGGCCGGGCTCTCGGCGTCCGGTGAACCGCGCTGGAGCGATCGCGAGGCGGACGCCCGCCCGCTGTTGCACCCCGGGGCGTTCGGCGAGGTGTCGGTGCGCTGGGTGCCGGAGTTGGGCCGGTTTTTGCTGCTCGGGACGTCCGGCCCGGAGGACCCGATCGGGCTGGCCGTCACCCTCCGCACCGCCGAGAACCCGTGGGGGCCCTGGTCGCCGCGCCGCCGCCTGCTCGACTGGGTGGCACGCGGCATGTGGTTCGACGACCCCTTCTCGCGGTTCATCAAGGCCCACGGCGACGGCACGGACCCGGTGGGTGACCGTATCTTCCGCGGGCAGGCGGACGCCACGGGTGCGGCCTACGCGCCCTTCTTCTACGACGCCCGCCGCGACGGGGACGACCTCGTGCTGCGCTACACGCTGTCGACGTGGAACCCCTATCAGGTGGTGCTCATGGAGCACCGGCTCGGCCTGTCGGAGTTCGGGGGCCCAGTCTTGGAGTGAGCGCGTCATCGCGACCGCCGACTTCACTGGGCGACGTGATCGCGTCGGCCGCCGTGGCCAAAGAGAGGGCCCGGACGCCACCCCCTGCCGGATCGGGTTTCAGTCGGCGCTGTCGGGATTCTGCGCCCACAGGTCGGGGCCGAATACCTCGTAGCGGATCTTCTCGGGGTCGACACCCTGGGCGATCAGGGCCTTGCGTGCGGCGTACATGAACGGCAGGGGGCCGCACATGAACACGATCGGGTCGGCCGGCAGGTCGGCGTC
This sequence comes from Propioniciclava sinopodophylli, assembly GCF_004324755.1. Classification (GTDB taxonomy): domain Bacteria; phylum Actinomycetota; class Actinomycetes; order Propionibacteriales; family Propionibacteriaceae; genus Propioniciclava; species Propioniciclava sinopodophylli. Next base: position 94,923 of record NZ_SDMQ01000004.1, on the reverse strand, counting down.
GGCCAGATCCATGAAGCCCGCTCTGGCCGGGTGCAGGGTTGGCGCGGTGTCGGCGTCCTCCTCGTACCAGTTCTGCGCGCGGGCGTCCGCCATCGACAGGACCTGACGGCGCAGCGACGGGTAGAACGTGTGCGTGTCGTGGCGGTGGTCGGCGTGGAACAGGCGCACCGTGCGGTTCGGCTGGCGACGCGACAGGTCCTCCAGGATCGCCGCGACAGGGGTGATGCCGATGCCGGCCGACACGAGCACGAGCGGGGCGTCCGACTCGTCGAGCACCAGGTCGCCCGAGGGCTGTGAGACGTCGAGGACGGTGCCGGGCTGGGCATGGTCACCGAGCCAGTTCGAGACCTGGCCGTCCGGGGCGCCGTCGATGCCCCGGACGCGCTTGATCGTCACCCGCAGGGCGCTGCCCGAGGGGCTGGAGGAGATCGTGTACTGACGGGGCTGGCGCGAACCGTCCGGAAGGTCGACCGCGATCGCGACGTATTGGCCCGTCTTGTGGTCGGGGGTGGCGCCCTCGACGGGGGCGAGCACGAGGCTGAAGATGTCGTCGCTCTCCTCCAGTCGCTCCACGACGCGGTACTTGCGCCACGGGTTCTCGGGGTCGGTTCCGCCCAGCGCGTACAGCTTCGCCTCCTCGGCGATCAGGGCGCAGCCGAACAACCAGTAGACCTCGTCCCAGGCGGCGGCGACCTCGGGGGTGACCGCGTCGCCGAGCACCTGCCCGACGGCCTTCATCAGGTGGTGGCCGACGATCGTGTACTCCTGGGCGCGGATGCCGAGGCTCACGTGCTTGTGCGCGATGCGCTGCATGACGGGCGTGAAGTCCGGGGCGTCCGGGTCGATGAGGTTCACCGCGTACGCCACCACGGACGCCGCGAGTGCCTTGGGCTGTTCGCCGACGGCCTGGTTGGCCTTGTTGAAGACCCGCATGAGCTCGGGGTGGGCGGCGAACATGTCGGGGTAGAAGGTCTCGGTGATCGTCTCGGCGTTGGCGGCGACGACGCCGGCCGTGGCCTTGACGATCGCCTCGGAAGCGGGGGAGAGCTTCATGGGTGGGCCTTTCTGGACATCGACAGTGAGGTCGTCACCCACGCTAGGGCACGCCGAGCTTGGAGGAAACACTCGGGAAATTCCCTGCCCGGACCCGACCCCATGCCGAAGGCCCGGCCCCAGAGGGGGCCGGGCCTTCCGTGGTGCCTTCAGCGGTGAACTCAGCGGGCGGCGTCCGAGGCCGGGTCGATCCGGTCACGGAGGTCGTCGAGCTGGTCCTTGAGAGCCTGCGGGAGCTTCTTGCCGAACTGCTTGAAGTAGTCCTCGGTGAGGTCGGCTTCCGTGCCCCACGCCGCGGGGTCGAGGGCGAAGATCTTGTCGAGCGTCTCCTGGTCGAGGTCGAGGCCCTCGGTGTTCAGGTCGCCGGCCAGCGGCAGGCGGCCGGAGATGCCATCCTTCGCGTCGACCTCGCCGAGCACGCGCTTGATGGCCCACTCGATCGGACGGCTGTTGTCGCCGAAGCCCGGCCACAGGAACTTGCCGTTCTCGTCCTTGCGGAACCAGTTGACCTGGAAGATCTTCGGCGCCTTGTCGCCGAGGATCTTGCCCATGTCCAGCCAGTGCTGCCAGTAGTCGGCCATGTTGTAGCCGCAGAAGGGCAGCATGGCGAACGGGTCGCGGCGCAGCGCGCCGACCGAACCCTCAGCCGCAGCGGTCTGCTCCGAGGAGACGGTGGCGCCGATGAAGACGCCGTGCTCCCAGTCGTAGGCCTCGGCGATCAGCGGCACGTTGGACGCGCGGCGGCCACCGAACAGGATGATGTCGATCGGCACGCCGGCCGGATCCTCCCAGTTCGGGGCGATGGTTTCGGCCTGGTCGGCGCGCACGGTGAAGCGGGAGTTCGGGTGCGCGGCGGGCTCGGTGGACTCGGGCGTCCAGTCGTTGCCCTTCCAGTCGATGAGGTGCGCGGGCTTCTCGTCGGTCAGGCCCTCCCACCACACGTCGCCGTCGTCGGTCAGCGCGACGTTGGTGAAGATGACGTCGTGGTCGAGCGACTTGAGCGCGATCGGGTTGGTCTTCTCGGAGGTGCCGGGGGCGACGCCGAAGAAGCCGGCCTCGGGGTTGATGGCGTAGAGCTTGCCGTCCTTACCGGGACGCATCCAGGCGATGTCGTCGCCGACGGTCTCGACCTTGAGGCCGGGGATCGTGGGCTGGAGCATGGCCAGGTTGGTCTTGCCGCAGGCGCTCGGGAAGGCCGCCGTGAGGTACAGCTCCTTGTTGTCGGCCTCACGGGTGAGCTTCAGGATCAGCATGTGTTCGGCCATCCAGCCGTCGCGGCGGGCCATCGTCGAGGCGATGCGCAGCGCGAAGCACTTCTTGCCCAGCAGGGCGTTGCCGCCGTAGCCGGAGCCGTAGGAGATGATCTCGTTGGCCTCCGGGAAGTGCGTGATGTACTTCTCGTCGTTGCACGGCCAGGCGACGTCGTCGCGCTTGTTGCCCTCGGCGTCGACCAGGGGGTATCCGACCGAGTGCAGGGCCTTGACCCAGGGGGCGCCCTTGGCGATCAGGTCCATGGCCTCGGCGCCCATGCGGGTCATGATGCGCATGTGGAGGACGACGTACTCGGAGTCGGTGATCTCCACGCCCAGCTGCGAGATCTCGCCGCCGAGGGGGCCCATCGAGAAGGGGATGACGAACATGGTGCGGCCGCGCATGGCGCCGTCGAAGAGACCGTTGAGGGTCTCACGCATCTCGTTCGGGTCGGCCCAGTTGTTCGTGGGGCCGGCGTCCTCCTCGGACTCGGAGCAGATGTAGGTGCGGGACTCGACGCGCGCGACGTCGGAGGGGGCCGAGCGGGCGAGGAAGGAGTTGGGACGCTTCTCCTCGTTGAGCTTGATGAACACGCCGGCATCCACGAGCTGCTGGCTGAGGCGGTCGCGCTCGGCCTCGGAGCCGTCGACCCAGTAGATCGCGTCCGGCTTGGTCAGGGCGGCAACCTCTTCGACCCACGACACGAGGTTGGCAGGGGCGTTGGCGGGCGCGTTGTTGGGGATGGCTTCGACGGTCATTGTGCTCCTTTGCGTTACTGCTCCCCCGCGGTCGCGAGCGAGCTCCTTGACCAGTTCTGCTGAACATCCTGCACCGTTGGCGTGGTTCTCACCCAACCGAGGTGGCCGTCCCTATACTGCACGCCCGCGCAGTTCGCCTGTGCGTCCGGCCCGCGAGGGGACGCCCGGGGCTTGCCGTGCGCGCCGGCCTGGATCCCCAGCCCGTCGAGCACCCGCCCCTCAGGCTCGCCGGCCTCGGCGAGGCTGCTCGCCATCCGCAACGGCGGGTCGAGCACGCGCTCGGGGTGCTGGTTGATCAGCTGCACCATGCAGACACCCCGCTCGGGCAGCGGCACCCCGTCGATCAGCACCTGCCCGGCCCGGGGCCGCTCGTAGCCCGCCAGGAGCCGGCACAGCAGCGTCTTCCCGAACCCGGACGGCGCGCGCAGCGCCAGCCGCTCCCCCGGCGACACGCTCAGGCTGAGCCCTTCGAACAGCGGCCGGCTCGCCCCTGCGTGCCGGAACCCGAGATCACGTGCCTCCAGCATCGCGCCCCTCCTCCCGCGACGCCCCGGGCTCAGAGGCTCCCTCGGCCACAACGAAGTCGTGCGGGCAGCGCATGCCACAGCGCCCGCGAAACGGATGCCGCGACCTCGGCGAGTCCGTGGAGATCGTGGGCCTGAACGAGTCGTCCGCCACCCGCCACGAGCTGCTCCCGGGCCGCCTCGGCGAGACGGAAGGATGACGATGCCCGCACGGGATCCCCGGGCGGGCATGTCTTGCGCGCGGAGGGACTCGAACCCCCAACCTGCTGATCCGTGGTCAGGGTCGACAAGTCTCCTGTTGCGGATCCGCAGGGGGCCGGCGGCGACACGCGGGAGTCAGATGGGCTGTTTTGCTGCGATCCAGCCTTGCGCTGGTTCTGAGGCAGCCATGACGGCCTCGTCGCGGGTCGTCAAGCGCATGGGGTCGGTTATGTCGCCGACGAAGCCGTCGGGGCCATCGTTGCGGAAGGCCAGGAACATGGGGCTCCCGGTGGCTCGTTCGGTCACGACCTTGCCGACGTAGAGCCGGCTGTCGGTGAGTTGCTGGGCGTCGGCGATGTCATAGGGGCCGAGGGGCCCCTCAGCGCGGGCGGCCCAGACGCCGCCGCTGGTGCCGGTAGCCCTTCTGCTGTGGGAGACGTCGGACGCCAGGCAGTTGAAGATGAGGTACCACTGTCCGTCGAGGTTGACGGGTTGGACGACCTCGAGTTGTCCGAAGCCCTGCCCTGGATCGGAAAGGGGTGGGCGGAGTTCCCAGGTGTGCAGGTCGGGTGACCAGGCGTGGGCGACCACCCCACGATCGTCCGCGGGTCCGTGGTTGGCCCGGGCGGTGGCGAGTAGGTGCCAGCCGTTGCCGGTGGGGTCGGGCAGGACCCATGGATCGCGGAACGCCTCGTCGTGCCATTGGCCGTCGGCGAGTTTCTCGTACCAGCGGGGGTCGGCCTCGAGGACAGGTCCGGGCGCCTTGGTCCACGTGGTCAGGTCTGGTGATGTGGCGTAGCCGATCGATTGGACGTTGGCGCCGTCGCGGAGGGTGGTGCCGGTGTAGTAGAGGTACCAGGTTCCATCGGGGTGCTGCACGATGCTGCCGGTCCAGGTGGCGAGGTCGTCGAAGGCGGGGGCATCACTTCGGGTCACGGCGTCGTCGAGCCGGCGCCAGTTGATGAGGTCGGTGGACACGGCGTGCCCGATGGAGGCGTTGTAGTGCCGGTCGTCGGGGTTGCCCAGGGACCGGGGCGCATGGAGGAAGAAGAGGTGGTAGCGCTCGCCGTCGTCGGCGGTCCAGAAGTCCCACACCCAGGAGTCGTCGAGTCGCAGCATGTCAGCCTTTAACTCCGGAGCTCGCGATGGAGCTGATGAACGCGCGCTGGAACGAGATGAACAGGGCGAGCACGGGCGCGGTGATGATGGTGGCGTAGGCCATGATCTGACCCCATGACACGTTGAGTTGCTTGAAGTAGTCGATGCCGACCATGGCGGGACGGAGTTCCTCGCTCTGCACCACCATGAGGGGCCACAGATAGGAGTTCCACGCGGGCAGGAACGTGAGGATGGCGACGGTGGCGACGGCGGGGCCGGCCAGAGGCATGACTACGCTCCGGTAGATGCGGAACCAGTTGGCGCCGTCGACGCGGGCGGCCTCGTCTAGTTCACGTGGGATCGAGTCGAAGTACTGGTAGAAGAGGTAGATCGAGAAGGCGTTGGCGATGAAGGGCACGATCTGGATCTGGTAGGTGTCGAGCCAGCCTTGCGACAGTCCGTTGGCGTCGATCCAAGGGAGTTGGTTGCTCCACCACAGCAGGGGGAGCGCCATGGTCTCGAAGGGGACGATGAGCGTGGCCAAGATGACGGTGAGGATGATCTTCTGGCCGCGGAACTGGATGCGCGACAGGGCGAAGGCGGCCATTGAGTTGACCAGGAGGCCCAGTCCGACGGTGAGTACCGACACGATGATGGAGTTGAGCATGAACCGTGCGAAAGGAACTCGGTCGAACACGCCCAGGTAGTTCTCCAGGGTGAGGTCACCCAGCGGTAGGAATGCGTTGATCGAGGCCAGGTCAGCGAAGATCTGGTTGTCGGGCTTGAAGCTGGAGACGATCATGAAGACCAGCGGCAGCCCGAAGATGAGTGCGAGGAGGACGCGTCCGAGTGCCACGGCGGCTCGCACGACGGGGTGGTTGTGGGCGCCGGCCGCTGCGGGGGGCACTTTGGCCTTGGGAGTGTGAGTGGCGGTGCTCATCGCCGGGCCTCCTTGTCACGGGTGAAATAGCGCTGGATGAGGGAGACGACCAGCACGATGGCGAAGAAGACCAGCGAGATCGCCGAGGCGTACCCGGTCTGCTGCTGCTGGAATCCGGTCCTGACGGCTTGGAATACGACGGTGGACGTGGCGTCCAGTGGTCCGCCCTGGGTCATGATGTTGACCTGGGTGAACAGCGAGAACGCGGCGATCGTGATGGTGATCAGGATGAATGTGGCGGTTTGGCGCAACCCGGGCCAGGTGACGTGGAGGAACTGCCGCCATGGTCCGGCACCGTCGAGGGCGGCTGCTTCGTAGAGTTCCCCGGGGATGGTCTGCAGCCCCGACAGCCAGATGACCATGTGCATTCCGACGGCTTGCCAGATGGACAGCACGATGATCGCGAACAGGGCGGTCCTGGGGTCCCCGAGCCAGTCCGGTCCGTCGATGCCGATCTTGGCGAGCAGCACGTTGATGAGGCCGTTCGGCTGATACATGAACATCCAGAGCATAGACACGACCACCATCGAGGTGACCACGGGCAGGAAGTACACGGTGCGGAAGAAGTTGACCCCGCGCACCTTGGCGTTGATCAGCAGTGCGAGCCCGAGTGCGATGGCGGACTGCACGGGAACGATGACCAGCGCGAATACCACCGTGTTCTGCAAGGAGCGCCAGAAGGTGGGGCTGGAGAACAGGCGGGTGAAGTTGTCCAGGCCGATGAAGCGCGCCGGCTCGGGAGAGATCAGTCGGGCGTTGGTGAAGGCCAGCCCGAAGGTCAGGATGATGGGGATGATCAGGAAGGTGACCATGAGGACGATGGCCGGAACGAGCATCAGCCAGGCGACGGTCACGGGTTGGTGGCCGAGCGTGGTTCGAGACCTCGGGTTCCCGGCGGGGGCCAGGTCGGGCGTCACTGCAGGTGGCATGGCGAGTTCCTCCTCGAGGGCGGGTGGCGCCGCATGTGCGCCGCCACCCACCGTTCGTCACTCGAAGTAGTTGTTGGACTGCTGGTTGGCGTCGATGTTCAGGACCGCCTGGTCCAACGCCTGCTGGGGGTCAGCGCCGTTGATGATGTCCTGGGCGGTCTTGGTGAACTCGGTCGCGATGAAGGGGTAGCCGGGGGTCTCCGGCCTCACGACTGCGAACTCCTTGGCGAACTGGCGGAAGATGTCGTTCTCGCCGCCCGGCTTGAAGGCCTCCACCTGGTCGGCAGCCGCGTCAGTGGCCGGGATGTTGCGCGTGGCCTCGGCCACCGATGCGACGTACTTGTCCTGGGCAGCGAACTTCATGTACTCCATCGCTCCCTCCGGTGCCGAGCAACTGGAGGACACGGCCCACTGCCACGAACCGCCGCCGATCTTGGGGCCGTGGCCCAGGTCCGGCGGGGGAAGGACGACCAGGTCGTCGCCGAAGGCCTCGCGGGCGTCCTTGGCTGACCACGAGCCGTTGTAGAGGATGGCCGACTTGCCGTTGACGAAGTCCTTGGTCGAGTCTGCTCCGCCCTTGGCCGCGACCCACTCGTTGGCGACGAGGCTGCGGAACCACGTTGCCCAGGCCACCGCCTCGGGCCCGTTGAGGACGCCGTCGGCGGACTTGAAGTCGGTGCGGTCGATCAGGTCACCGCCGAAGCTCTGCAGCATGGGGGAGTAGGCGTAGGGCCACCACTCGCCCGTGAAGCCGGTGGAGAGGTCGGCGGGGTAGGCGTACTCGCCGGAGTCCTTCAGCTTCTTCAGGGCGCCGTCGAACTCGGCCTGGGTCCAGGGCTGGTCGACGGTCGGGATCCGGATGTCGTGCTTCTCCAGCACGGACTTGCGGGAGAACATGGCCAGGGCCACGTCGTAGTAGCCGTAGGAGTAGTTCTTGTCCTTGTACTGGCCGACCGTGGAGGGCAGGAACTTGCCAAGGGTCTCGTCCAGCCCCTCGAGCGGTGCGAGGTAGCCGGCCCACGCCCAGTTGGGGACGTTGGGGCCGTCGGTGTCGAGGATGCAGGGGAGCTTCTTGGAAGCTGCGGCAGCCACCACCGACTGGTTGTAGGAGTCCTGCGGGAACGCCTGGATGTTGACCTTGTACTTCGTCTGGCTGGCGTTGAAGTCGTCCACGACGGCGGTGATGGCCCCGAGCTCCTCCTCATTGCCAGCGTTGTGGGTCCACATCGCCAGCTCCGTGGTGCCATTGGCCGACGTGCCCTGGTTGGTGGTGCTGGAACCGCCCTTGGTGCAGGCGCCTAGGGAGACCGAGAGCGCGGCCACGACGCCCGCAGCGGCCACCTTCCTGATGATGCCTGTGGTCACGATGATCCTCCGAAATTTCTCGGCCGGCGCAGCCTTTGCGCCGGCGCTAAAAGGATTTAGCACGCAGAAGCTAACACGTCCTCAAACCGGTCGTCAACGGGTTTGCTAAATCCTTTTGACAGGGCATGATGGGCATCGGCGGGGTGAGCGCCTGCCGGGACGAGAGGGCCGGGATGGGAAAGCGTGCAACGTTGGCCGACGTGGCCGAGCGGGCCGGAATGTCCGTCACGGCCGTCAGCCTCGTGCTGAACAACCGCGAGGGCTCCCGACTCTCTGCAGACGCCCAGGAGCGCATCAGGGCGGCCGCCCGCGAACTCGACTACCGGCCCAACCCCGCAGCCCGAAGCCTTCGTGTGGGCAAGACCCGCACCGTGGGGTTCGTCTCCGACGATGTGACGGTCACCCGTTACGCGTCGGCCATGATTCGTGGCGCCCTGGACGGCGCGGAGGCCCGCGACCACACCGTCCTGATGGCGGAGGCGGGCAACGATCGAAAGCGCATCAACCGGGCCGTGCGCGCCATGCTCGACCGCAGGCCGGACGGGCTCATCTTCGCGCTGATGGGATCGAAGGAGATCGACATCCCCGCCGAAATTGGTGACCTGCCCGTGGTAGTGCTCAACGGCACCTCGACCGGTGGGCACGCCTCGGTCCTGCGAGACGAGATCACGGCGGGCCGGGACGTGGCGAACCACCTGATCGAACGAGGACACGAGAGGATCGCCCTCCTCGGCGATGTTGACGCCCTGCGCCGCGACCGACGCCTGTCGGTCTCCATCGGCGACCGCTTCCTGGGCATCGAGTCGGCTATGGCCGAAGCGGGCCTCGCCTTCACGGCGCGCCACTTCGAGGAGGACTGGGAACCCGAGAAGGGCTACCGCGGCACGCGCGCGCTCCTGGACCAGGGTCTCGACTTCACTGCCATCATCGCAATGAACGACCGCCTCGCATTCGGGGCCTACCAAGCCATCTGGGAGCGCGGACTACGGATCCCCGCAGACATCTCGATCGCATCCTTCGACGACGATGTCATCGCAACCTACGTGCACCCAGGGCTGACGACCGTCCGCATCCCCTACGAGGAAATGGGCAGGGCAGCCATGGACATGCTCCTGACAGGGAAGCCTGCGGGACATCTCCAGGTGCCCATGCCGCTTCGCAAGCGCGAGTCGGTCGCCGACCGACAACGGTGATGCCACCCTCCACCATGGGTGAACGGATGAGGGCTGTCACCCGCAGATGTCTGGACGCGCGCGGCAGAGTCCGGTTGTCGCTGGTTTGGACGTCATCGCGGTTGGCTAGTAGAGTGTCTACTCGGTCGTTGACCGATGCGCTCGTGGCTCAATGGATAGAGCAGCTGACTACGGATCAGCAGGTTGGGGGTTCGAGTCCCTCCGAGCGCGCAAGAGTCCCGCATCAGTTCGCTGATGCGGGACTTTGCTCTTGCGTGGACCGCGGCGGTAGCGAGGTGACATTGACCGGGCCGGGCGTCGATTCCTGAGTCCTCGATCCCTCGGGTGAGGGGATTGACGGGCGCCGGTCAGGCCGTGCTGGTGCCGGTGGCGAGCGTCTCAAGGCGGTCGACCACCCGCTCGACCGTGGCCGGGGCGTCCGACCGCCAGCCGGCGACGAGGTCGATCGTGACCTCGTCTGCGAGCCCGACGTACTCCACGCCCGGGATTTGGAGGTGCGCCACGCCTTGCGGCACCAGCGCCACGCCGAGTCCGGACGCGACGAAGGCGACCAGCGTCGCGGTCTCTCGCACCTCGGTGCGGATCGTCGGGGTGAATCCGGCCGCACGGCAGGCGTCAGTGAGGGCGGACGCCATGGCACTGGCCCGCGAGAGGTAGCTGACGAAGGGCTCCTCGGCGAGGTCGGCGAGCACGATGGGGCCGTCGGTGGCGGGATGGCCGCTGGGCAGGGCGGCGACGAGCGGCTCCGAGTGCAGCACGCGACTGTGGACGCCGGGGGAGAGGGCGAACGGGCGGAGGATGCCCACGTCGAGTGATCCGTCGGCCAGGCGGGCGGCGACCTCGGGGCTGAGGAGGTCACCAGTGAGGTCGAGCCTGAGGCGGGGGAGTTCATCGCCGAGAGCGCGCGCGAGGGATGGCATGAGGCCGAAGCTGGCCGAGCCGATGAAGCCGAGGCGCAGGGACCCCTCCTCGCCGGCGTCGATGCGGCGGGCCTCGGCGACGGCATCGTCGACCGAGCCGAGGATGTCGCGGGCGCGGTCCAGGAGCCGCGCGCCGGCAAGAGTCAGGTCGACCCGTCGCGTCGAGCGATCGAGCAGTTGGACGCCGATGCTCGCCTCGAGTGCCTTGATCGTCTGCGACAGGGCCGGCTGGGCGACGAAGAGCCGCTCCGCCGCGCGGCCGAAGTGGCGTTCCTCGGCGACGGCGACGAACGCTCGTAGCTTGCGCAGGTCGAGGGCGGGTTTCATAAGCAAACCATAAGCAATGGACGCCGTTGGTGCGGCCTTCTGTGTGCTGGATCGGTTCGTGGGTGCGGGGGCGTCCCATTTGCCCTGTGGACAACTCTCGGGTGTTCCTTTCGGGGTGCCAGACTGGGGGACACCCCCACTAGGAGCATCACCATGCAACGAACCTTCCGCGGAATCTCCGCGGCGTTGGTCGGGCTGGGGCTGGCGGTTCTCGTCGGCTGCACTCCGACCGCCGCGCCGAGTCCGATCCCCACCCCGAGCGTGCCCACCTGCGTGCCGTTGGACGGTGCGTCGCCGTTCCCGTGCACCCAGGCCGACTTCGACGCGTTGGCCGAGCAGCGGGCCTTGTATGAGGAGGCTGAGGCTGTGCTGCGGCGCTACCAAGCCGAGGTCGACCGTCAGGAGGCTGACTGGAGCCTGCGGGAGATGACGCCGGAACTCCTAGACACCACAACTGGTGCCTTCCGCCAGGCTACCCAGCAATTGATTGACCAAGATCGGCATGACCAAGCTAGGCGCATCGGGGATGCCGTCCCGATCGCGTGGGTGAAGTGGACTCCAGCCGAGGCGCGGGGAGGTTCTGTCGCGACCATCCAATACTGCGTTGACGGGACTCGAGAGCGCTACGTAACCAAGGACTCCCCTGATGGCTCGGCAGGCGTGGCCGTGATGCGCAAGTACTTCTTCACGCGGACAGACGGCCAGTTGAAGATCGCCACCTCTGATGCGGAGCGGGTGCCATCATGCTGAAGCGATGTCTGCCCGCCTGCGTCGCCGCAGTCGTCCTGCTATGTGTTCCAGCGGCTCCGGTGGCCGAAGCTTCTGACGAGCCTCAAGCCGATACGCCCACCACCCAAGTGAGCGAAAGAGGGGTGGACGTGAGTGTCAAGACCCCGGCCACCCAGACGCGGAACCCGCAATACCAGACCGAGGACGCCTGGGATGCCGGCCGCGACCACACGCTAAAGCGGGCAACGTCGTCGCGGCCCGCCGTCCCCGAGTACGACTATGGCAAGAACAGGATGCCGGCGTCGTTCAGCAGGGTGTTCGCACCCGAGTGCTGGGATGCCGGTCGCGAGGTCGACGATTGCCTCCCCGGCGAGCGAGCTGACGAGGCCGTCGAGGCGGCGCCCCCGACGCGCGACCAGGTCGAGTCGGTCGTGCGCACGCTGGTGGCCCGCCTCAGGTTGCCGGACTCGGTCCCCACCTTCGGGCCCGACCCGTCCGTGAACGAGTGGAACATGGCCGTCGTAGGGCATCCCCTGTGGCTCTGGGTCGACACTCCTGACCGGATGGCGACCAGCGTGTCCGGCTACGGGATCACGATCCGCATGGATGCCAAGCGGTCCGGGGTGACTTTCGCGATGGGGGATGGCTCCGCCGTTCGCTGCACGACGATGACCCCGTACACCGAGTCCGTCGAGGCGGGCGCACCGTCTCCGACCTGCGGGTACACGTACTCCAAGGCGTCCCTGCCGAAGGGTTCCTACACGGTCACAGCCACCGCGCACTGGGGCATCGACTGGTCCGCGATCGGCTACACGGGCACCATCCCGCTGAACATCGCGGACTCTCGCGAACTCCCCGTGGGCGAACTGCAGGCCGTCGTCGTCCGGGACCGCTGACCCGGCCGACCGCCCGACGCGACCCGAGGCGTCCCGCTCGTAGACTGCGCACGTGAAGGCCGAGTCGGACTGGGCGGGACACCACCGCGAGTCGCGAGAGTACCGGCGTATCCTGGTCGGGCTCGGCGCAGCGGGTGTGGCGACCTTCGCCCAACTCCACTCGCCGCAGGCGCTGCTCACCGTGCTGAGGGCCGACCTGGGAGCGCCGCCGAGCGACGTCGCGCTCACTGTCTCTTTCGCGATGCTGGGCGTGGCGCTCGCGGTCGTCCCGTGGTCGTGGGCGGCCGATCGCTTCGGACGGCTCAACGCCATGCGGGCCGCCATTGCGGCGTCCGCCATCCTGGGGGTGTTGGCGGCGTTCAGCCCGTTCCTGCACGTGCTGCTGGCGGTACGGTTCCTCGAAGGGCTCGCTCTGGGCGGGCTCCCCGCGCTCGCGATGACGTATCTCCACGACGAGATCGACGCACGGTTCACGGCGTCCGCGGCGGCGGTGTACATCGCCGGCACCAGCGTGGGTGGCATGAGCGGACGCCTCGTCGCCGGGTTCGTCGCGGGGTTCTGGGGATGGCGCGCCGGGCTGGCCGTGGTGGCGCTGCTGTGCGTCGGTGCGGCCGCGGTCTTCTTCGCGCTCATGCCAGCAGCCCGTGGACACGTCGTTCGCCGCGTGTCGCTCGGGGACCTGTCCCGCAGCGTGCTCGGCTGCCTGCGCGACCGAGGCCTGGTGACGCTCTACCTGACGGCGTTCGCCCTGTTCGGCGGGTTCGTGGCCGTCTACAACTACCTCGCGTTCCGGCTGGAGGGGCCGGGCTTCGGCCTGCCCGCCGCGCTCGTGTCGTGGCTGTTCGCGTCCTACTTGGCCGGCACTGTGAGCGCCGGCTGGGCCGGACGCCTCGTCCCTCGGTTCGGCCGGTTCCAGACGCTCGTCGGGTCGATCCTCGTGATGGCCGTCGGGCTGTTCGTGATGCTCGTCGACCACGTGGTTGTCATCATCGTGGGCCTGCTCGTCATGACGGCGGGGTTCTTCGGCGCGCACGCCGTGGCGTCGTCGTGGGTCGGGGCGCGGGCGGCGTCGAACATCCGGGCGCAGGCGACGGCGTTGTACAACGTCTTCTACTACTCCGGCTCTGCGGTGGTGGGTTGGGCGGTCGGCTTCTCGTGGATGGGCTCCGGCTGGATCGGTGTCGTCGTCCCGGTGGCGCTCCTCTGCCTGGTCGCGCTCGTGGCGGCGGTGCTCACCCATCGCGCAGCGCGTCCGGTGGGGTGAGGGGCTGTCGGCGGAAGGAACCGGGGCTGTCGGCGGAAGGAACCGGGGCTCTCGACGCACAACACCGGGGCTCTCGGCGGAGAAGGCCGGGGCTCTCGGCGGACAACACCGGGGCTCTCGGCGCATCGGGGGTCCTCCGATCGGATGACCCCAGGTCGGGGCGGGTGGGGGAGGTTTCCGGGCCGCCCGGACGGGACGCTTGATGCATGGCACTCATCACGGTCTCAGGCCTCACCAAGTCCTACGGCTCCCGGCAGGTGCTGCACGGCATCGACCTGAACGTCGACGAGGGGGAGATCCTCGGCGTGCTGGGGCCGAACGGGTCGGGCAAGACCACCGCCGTCGAGTGCATCGGCGGCCTGCGCGACCGCGACGGCGGCTCCGTCAGCGTCGCCGGCATGGACCCGGCCACCGACCCCCTCGCCCTCCGCGAGATGCTCGGCATGCAGCTGCAGCAGTGCCGCCTGCCGAACAAGATGCGCGTCGCCGAGGCGCTCGACCTCTACTCGGCCTTCTACGCCGACCCGCGCCCCGCCGGCGAGCTGCTGGAGCGGTTCGGGCTCTCGGCCCACGCCCACCAGCCCTTCGGCAAGCTCTCGGGCGGACAGCAGCAGCGCCTCTCCATCGCGCTCGCCCTGATCGGACGCCCCCGCATCGCCTTCCTCGACGAGCTCACCACCGGGCTCGACCCGGCCGCCCGCCGCGAGATCTGGGAGTACCTGCGCCTGCTCCGCGACGACGGCGTCACGATGCTGCTCGTCACCCACTTCATGGAGGAGGCCGCCTACCTCTGCGACCGCGTCGCCATCCTCGAGGGCGGACGCATCGTCGCCTCCGGCACCCCGGACGCCATCGCCACGGCCACCGGCGGGCAGGAGACCTCCTTCGCCGCCGACGACGCCATCGACCCGGACACCCTCCGTCGCCTCCCCGGCGTCGCGTCCGTCGACCTCGACCGCGGACGCGTCGTCGTGCGTGGGGACGCCGACTCGCCCCAGGCCGTCCTCGCCGCGCTGGCGTCCAACGGCGTCACGGCCCGACAGCTCCGCGTCACCGCGCCCTCGCTCGACGACGCCTACCTCAGCCTCACGGCGTCCGCCCCCACCAGCACCACCCAGGAAGGGTCCCTCCGATGACCACGCCCACCGCCCCCACGACTGCAACCGTCGCGCCGCCCCGGGCGCGGTTCGCCAAGGCCTACGCCGCGCACCTGCGCAGCGAGTCCCGCCTGCTGTCGCGCGAGGGCGCCGCCCTGGTGTTCGGCGCCGTGCTGCCTCTGGCGGCGATCGTCGTGATGTCCGCGATCCCGGCGGCGCGCGAGCCGCTGGCCGACTTCGGCGGGCTGCCGGTGGTGCGCACGTACCAGCCCACGATCCTGCTGTTCGCGACCTCAGTACTCGGCCTCACCGTCATGCCGGCGATCCTCGGCGGCTACCGGCAGGCGGGCATCCTGCGCCGGCTGCGGACCACGCCGGCGTCCCCGGCCACGCTGCTGGCGGCGCTGTTCACCGTGGTCGCCGCCGTCGGGCTGCTGGTGGGGGCGCTGATCGTGGCGATCCCGGCGCTCGCGGGTGCGGGGCTGCCCACGCACCTCGGCTGGTTCGCCCTCGCGGGGCTCCTGAGCCTGCTCGCCTTCCTCGCGCTCGGCACGGTGCTGGCGGCCGTCGTCGGTTCGCCGCAGGTCGCGGCCGGCCTGGGCAACGTCGTCGCCGCCCTCATGTGGTTCTCCGCCGGACTCTGGCTGCCCCGCCAGCTCTTCCCCGACTGGCTCGTCACGCTCACCGATCTGGTGCCCGGCGGCGCCGCCGCGCAGGCGATGCTGGACGCGACCGTCGGCGTCCAGCCGTCGTGGCAGCCGTTCGTGGTGCTCGCCGCCTGGACCGTGGCCGGCGCCCTCGTCGCGGTACGCACGTTCCGGTGGGAGTGAACTCCGGCAGGATGACCACCATGACCACCCGCCGGGATCCCCTCCCGTTCGCCGTCCCGCTCGGCCTGCTCGCGGCGAGCCTGGTCGCGGCCGTGGTGATGGCGTACGCCGGCGTCCCGGTGGTGCGGGTGGCCGACCTGCCGTGGCTGGTCGTGCTGACCGTGGCGATGGCGGCCGTGCGCGTCGTGGGCGGACGCCCCGGGTCGCCTGTGCGGGCGGTCGTCCTGTTCTGGCTCAACCTGGCGCTCGCCGCCGTGGCCGTGTGGCTGTCGCCCGCGTTCGGGCTCTACCTGTTCATCGGCTACTACGAGTCGGCGCGGTTCCCGCAGCCGGTGCAGAGGGTGGTGGGGATGGTCGGCGTCGCGCTGGTCATCGCCATCGCGCAGGTCGGCGGGCCGCGGTCGGTGCTGTTCATCCCGGCGGTGTACGCGGCGTTCGTCGCGGTGAACCTCGCCGTGACGGGCCTGATGCTCATGCTCGACCGGCGCCGCGAGGCCCTCTTCGTCGAGCTGGGACGCGCCAACGACGAGCTGCGCGCCGAGCAGCAGCGGTCGGCGTCCCTGCGCGACCAGCTCGTCGCGCAGGCCCGCGAGGCCGGCATCGCCGAGGAGCGCGCCCGCCTCTCCCGGGAGATCCACGACACCGTCGCCCAGGACCTCGTCGCCATCATCGCCCAGCTGGACGCCGCCTCCGCCGCCCCGGACGCCGCCGAGCGTGACCGCCGGCTCGGTGTGGTGGACGCCGCCGCCCGCGAGGCGCTGGCCGAGGCCCGCCGCGCGGTGAAGGCGCTCGCGTCGCCTCGCCTGGACGACGCCGACCTGCCGCTGGCCCTCGACGACCTGCTCGGCGAGTGGCGCGCGGGCACCGGGCTGGGCGGCGAATTGCGCGTGCTCGGCCGGGCGGCGGCGTCCGGTCACGACGACGTGCTGATCCGGGTCGCCCAGGAGGGGCTGGCCAACGTCGCCAAGCACGCCCGGGCCCGCCGCGCCGACGTGGTGCTGGAGTACGGCCCGGCCTCGGCATCGCTGACCATCGAGGACGACGGCGTCGGATTCGACCCCACCGCGTCCGTCACGGGCTTCGGCCTGCGCGGCATGCGCGAGCGGCTGGCGGCGGTCGGCGGACGCCTCGACCTCACCTCGGCGCCGGGGGAGGGCGCCCGGCTCGTCGCGTCCGTGCCCCTCAGCGACCCCCTCACGAAGGAGGCCCCATGATCACCGTCGTCATCGCCGACGACCACCCGCTGGTGCGCGACGGCATCGTCGCGATTCTCACCCGCGAGGACGACCTCGACGTCGTCGCGCAGGCGGCGTCCGGGCCCGAAGCGGTCGCGATGGTCGCCCACCACGACCCCGACGTCGTCCTGATGGACCTGCGCATGCCCGGCGGCGACGGCGTCGACGCGATCCGGACGCTGCGGGCCTCGGGCGCACGCCAGCGCATCCTCGTGCTGACGACGTACGACACCGACCACGACATCCGCGCGGCGCTGGCCGCGGGCGCCGACGGCTACCTGCTCAAGGACACCCCGCGCACCGACCTCATCCGCGCCGTACGCGACCTGGCGGCCGGACGCCCCGTGCTGTCGGCGTCCGCCCTCGCCGCCCTGGCCGGACGCGGTGGGCCGGCGGTCGCGCTCACCGCGCGCGAGGCGGACGTGGTGCGCGAGCTCGCGGCGGGCGGCACCAACCGCGAGGCGGCCGCACGCCTGCACGTGAGCGAGACGACGTTCAAGACGCACCTGTCGCGGGTCTACGAGAAGCTCGGCGTCTCCGACCGGGCGGCGGCCGTGCGGGTGGCGTACGAGCGCGGGCTGATCTGAACCGGGTGCACCGGCAGTTGTGGGCGGGCGTAGGCTCGGGGCCGTTCCCCACCCCTGAGGTTCACGCATGTCCACCTGGATCGCACAGGGCCAGCTCGCGCTGGTCAACGCGCTGATCGTCTTCGTCCTGACGTTCGTGCCGATTGTCGTCTGGCAGTACCGGCGGTACGGACGCCCCCACCCCGCCCGCCTGCTGGGCGCGTTCGGGCTCGCCTCGTACACGACGGCGCTGCTCACCTACACGTGGCTGCCGCTCCCCGACCGGGACACCCTCGACTGCTCGGTCGCGCCCGCCGCCCAGGTGGAGCCGTTCGCTTTCGTGGGCGACATCGCTCGGGCGCTCGAGAGGGTCGGTCTGCCGGAGGGGCTGTGGTCGTTCACGGTGCTGCAGGTCGTGCTCAACGTGGTGCTGTTCGTGCCCTGGGGCGTGGTGGTGCGGCAGTTCCTGCACCGGGGGCTGCTGGTGACGACGCTGAGCGGGCTGGCGGCGTCCGTCGTGATCGAGACGGCACAGCTGACCGGTTTGTACGGCATCTACCCGTGCGCCTACCGGACCTTCGACGTGGACGACGTGCTCACCAACACCCTCGGCGCCTTGGTGGGCGGCCTCGTCGCCCCGCTGCTGCTTGCGTGGATGCCGCGCGCCCGCGAGCTGTCGGTGCAGCGGCACGTGCCGCGTCCGGTGACCATGGTGCGCCGCTGGCTCGGGATGCTCGCGGACGCCTTCGCGTTCACGGTGTTGTCCATGATCCTGTCGGTGCTGACCCTGGTGGGGGCGCTGGTGCTGGGTGTCGACACCGCCGGCGGCATCGCGTCGCTCGGCTGGACCGGCTTCGCGATCACGGTGGTCATCCCGTGGATCGTCTGCTTCGTGGTGCCGCCGTGGGGCGGGTACGCGGCGTCCGGCGGCCAGTTCGCGGTGTGGCTCACGCCCCTGTGGCGGGACGCCGAGGGTCAGCGCACGCACGGGACGCTCGCCCAGCGCCTCCTGCGCGCGCACGTGGTGCCGGGGCCGATGATGCTCACGCTGGTGCTGGACCAGTGGCTGAACCTTGACTCGTGGGCGAACATCCCTTGGGTGGTGGTCGTGGGGGTGGCCTTCGTGTTGGTGCCGTTCACGCGGACGTTCCGTTCTCTCAGCGGTGTGCTGACGGGCTGCGAGATCGTCGACATCCGCACCGTCGACGACATCCCCGACGACCCGGCTGCCCTCGCGCTGGCGACCGGGAGCCGCCCGGCCGCCTGAGGGGCTATTCGAGGAGGACACCCTGGGGTGCGTCCGGCTCGGGTTCGGGTGTGGGCAGGGCTCGCTGGTCGACCAGACGTTGGTTGCGCAGGGGTGTCTGGCTGGCTGGTTGCCCGGGGCGGCTGGGTGGGGTGAGGACGGGGTGTCCGTCGTCGTCGATGTGGACGGTCCATCGGGTGGGTGGGGAGCTCCGGTCGAAGAACCGCGAGGGTTCGACGGTGCCGTGGTGGTGGGGGCACAGGAGCACCATGTTGTTCAGGGCTGTGTCGCCGCCCAGCCACCAGGGGACGATGTGGTGCGCTTCACACCCCGAGGCTGGGACCCGGCAGCCCGGGAACGCACACCCCTTGTCGCGGGCCTCGAGGGCCTTGCGGATGGCGGGGGTGACCAGGCGCTGGTCACGGCCCACATCAAGGGGCTGGCTGGCCGAGCCGAGCACGATCGGGACGATGTTCGCGTCGCAGGCGAGCCGGCGCAGTTCACCGGCGGTGACCTGCTCGCCGCTGGCCAGCAGGCCGGCCTGCTCGATCCGGTTGAGGAGGTCGTCGAACGAGAGGGTGACTACCACGCTTGGTTTCGCGGGAGGGTTGGTCCGGGTGGACCCTTCGACAGGCTCAGGGAACCGGTGCTCAGGGGTGCGTCCTGCGATGAGGCCGATGAGGCCGTCGGCGGTGCGCTGTTCGAAACTCCGCAGGCCGGCTTCGTCGTGGCGATCGGCTGCCTGTTCCATCGCGCGGCGGTTGCTCAGCGCATGCGACTCCACCAGCCGCTTGAAGGCTTCACCCTCCAGGGTCGGGAGCTGTCCCTTGAACAGGACACTCCCGCGTCGGTCGTTGCTGAACACCAGCGATCGTCCGGCCCAGGCCTGCTTGCGCTGCGCATCCAGCCGGGCGAGCTCGTCCTCGACGACATCCACCTCGGGAGCAACCTGCTCCAGCACGTGGCGGGTCTGCTTGGCGAGGTCCTTCGCGTCCACCAAGGCCGCCTTGTCGAGCAAGATCTCTTCGGCGCGGGCCCGCTGGTCGGGGCTCAGCGTGGCGGGAAGTTCGCCCAACACGTGGTCGATCGACCTAGCTTGGGCGACTGACACGTCGCCGGCCAGGGTCGCCTCCGCGACCTTGGCGTGGGCGGTGATCTCCTGGCCGCCGTAAACCCAGGCCGCCGCCTCCGAGGCGGTGACTTTCGCGGACACCGCCAGCAACGTCTTGATGCTCGTACCCCGCGCGGTCTCGGCCGCCTTCGCCCGATCCGCCTCCGCGATCAGCACCGCCCGTAACGCCTCGACCTGCCGCCCCAGTGCCACGACCTCGGTGACGAGCGCGAGCCGGGATTCGGCGTCCAACCGGCGACGCCCCTCGTGGTCGACCGAACTCAGCAGCGAGCGCGCACCAGCCACCGCAACACCGGTGGAGGTCAGCTCGTCCATGCACCCAACGCTAGACACCACCACCGACAATTAGAACAATGTGTTCGAATCTGTGGAGAACGTCGCGAGCTTGTCCACATCTGCCCGCGCGACCCGGTGCCACCCGACCGGGTCGGGAACGCCGCCGAGTCGCTCGCGCACGAGTACACCGGGGCGCCGTCGGCGAGGTACACCTCGGTGGCAGGTCCCGGGCCGTCGACGCAGTCGACCTCCGGCACCGTGCCGGTGAACTCCATGGGGATCGCGCAGGTCACCGAGCCGGGCCGCAGCGCGCACGCGATCCGCGTCGTGGGTGACGCGAAGTCGACGCTCGGCGAGGCCCACCGGGCGACGTCGACCGGCTGGGCGGGTACGGACGACGTGGTTGCGGGCGAAGGGGAGCTGGCGGGGGCCGAGGGAGTCGGCGACACCGACGGCGGCGCTGTCTCCGCCGGTGCGGACGGCACCGGCGAAACCACGGAGGGGGTGACCGTGGGGGCAGGGGCCGCCACCTGCGGCGTCCCGGGTCGGAGGAACCAGGCCCCGCCCAGGCCGACGACGGCGGCCAACCCGAGGGCGGACGTCGTCAACACCCGGCGCCGGATCGTACGGTGGCCGTTGGCGACCGCGGGGTCGACATCGACCGCGAAGGCGTTGCGTTCACCGCTCGCCTGGAGGTCGCGGCGGAGGAGGTCCTCGAAGGAGTTCATGACAGGAGTCCTTCCTCGGCGTAGCGGGCGCGGAGCGAGGCCAGCCCGCGGGCGGCGCTCGACTTCACGGCGCCCAGCGACAGGCCCAACTGTCGGCGACCTCGCGCTCGGAGAGGTCGGCGTAGTAGCGCATCACCACGACCCGGCGCTGTTGTGGGGGCAGGGTGGCGAGCATGCGACCGACGGGATCATGCTCCTCGACCTACTCGAAACCGGACGCCGACGCGGGGGCGTGTGCCTCCACGGCCTCGTCGGAGACCACATCGCCGTGGCGCTTGCGCCAGGCGTCGACGCTCGCGTTGACCAGGATCCGGCGCCCGTAGGCGAGGGCGTCGTCGTGCCGCACGCGCGGCCACGCGAGGTAGGTCTTGAGCAGCGCGGTCTGCACGAGGTCGTGGGCCTGCTCGCGGTCGCCGCACAGCAGCCACGCGGTGCCGCTGAGGGAGCGCGTGGCGTCCTCGGCGAACTGCGCGAAGGTCGCGTCCCGCTCCCGCGTGATGCCCCACATGTCGGTGCCTCCCGGTCACTCCTGCCGCAGACACTACGGCTCACGCAAGCCAGAAGTTGCAGGGTTCGCGCTGCAACTTCCGGGCCGGTCCGATGCCTACAGACGGCATCAAGGGGCCCGCAGGACTCGTCGAGAGAGGAACGGACATGACCATCAAGCGCATCGCCGCCGCACTCGCCACCGCCGCGTGTGTCACCCTCGTCGCCGTCGTCCCGGCGGTCGCCGGTCCGAAGGCCGCCCCCGAGGCGACCCGGCCCGACGCACCCGGCCGGCCCGCGGCGTCCGGGATGACGGACGTGAGCTTCTGCGTCGACGACACCGCGCTGAACTTCAAGCGCATGGTCGTCGAGGAATGGCCCGCCGACAAGGCGGCCCAGCTGCACGTGCCGGGGCTGCTGGTCATCGACGAGAAGGACGTGTGGCTGACCGCCGCCGTCGAGCACCCGATCGGCGAGGGGGTGTGCAACAACCTGCCCAAGCGGGTGCTGACCGACGAGCCGCTGCCGCCGACCGACGGGCCTGACGAGAACGAGGGGCCCGACCCGAACGACCCCATCGAGCCTACCATCCTCGACTTGGCCGACGGCTGGGCGACCGACGTGGCCTACTTCACCGGTCAGGGCTCGACGGTCGCGTGCGCCATCTCGCCCGACGAGGTGCGCTGCGACATCCCGATGGAGTACACGGGGACGCTGCCCGAGGCGTCCGAGGCGTGCCCCGGTGACGGCCTCGACTGGGTCACCTACGTGCGGCTCGCCGATGGCGAGGCCAGCTACGGGTGCGCGACCGACCCGGCGTCGCTGCCGTACGAGGGCGAGTTCACCCGCTGGGTCGAGGCGTTCGGCATCGGCGGTTACGTGCCCAGCGCGTACTACGGCGACGCCCAGGTCGCGTCGCTGGACTACGGCGCCGGCCTGCGGTGGGGCGACTTCCAGTGCGTGAACTGCGAGGACACGGTCGAGTGCACGAACACCGCGACCGGGCACGGCATGGACCTGTCCCCGCGGACCATCGTCACCCGGTGAACCCCCTACAACCAGCGGCGTCCCGACAGCAGCCCGAGCAGGTGGTCGAGGACGCCGCTGCCCATGCGCAGGCCGTTGTGCTCGTATTCGCTGGTCACCCAGGTGCGGCAGTCGGGCAGCAGCGCGGCGGTCTCGAGGGAGAACTCCAGCGGCGCGTAGGCGTCGAAGGCGTAGACCGCGGCGGCGACGGGTACGTCGGCCTGGGCGAGCCGGTCGGGGAAGTAGAGCTGCGGCCACGGGTGCTCGGCGAGCAGGTCGGCCGTCTCGGCCCAGGGGATGAGGTCGGATGCCTCGTCGAACAGGCTGCGGTGGAGGTGTTCGCCGGCCAGCAGCGTCGGGTCGTCACGCACGGCGTCCGGCATGGTTCGGTCGGCGGCCCACCGCGTCCGGACGCCGTCGGCGTAGCTGGACTCGTGGAACACCGCGTACAGCGGGTTGCGTCCACCGAACAGGAGGGCGTCGGCGAGGTCGTGGCGGAACGCCAGCGAGGTGGGGTCGCGTTCGAGGAGGAAATGGAGCTGTTCCGCGCCTCCCTGGGCGCCGAGCTTGTGTCCCAGCGTGCGCAGGCGGGCGGGGGAGACGGCGTCACCGTTCGGCAGGACGACCTCGCTTGCGGCGGCCAGGCGGGAGAGGTTGCGCATGCGGTCGCGGTCGCCGGGGAAGCGCCGGTAATACTGCTCGGACTTCTCCACCATGGTGAGCCAGGTCGCTGCGTAGATGTCCTCGATCGGGTGCTGAACGGCGCTGAGTCCGCCGGTGATGAGGACGCCCGCGAGGCTGCCGGGGTGGAGCGACAGGTAGTGCAGCGCGGTGAACCCGCCGAAGGACTGGCCCAGGACGGTCCACTGCCGGACGCCGAGGGCTTCGCGGACCGCCTCGCAGTCGTTGACGATCTCGTCGGCGCGGAAGTGGGTGAGGTACTCGGCGGTTTCGGCGCTGGTGCCGGGAGCGGACGCCGGCCCGAACGGCGTGGACCGCCCCGTGCCGCGCTGGTCGAGCATGACGACCCGGTAGTCCTCCAGCGCACGGCGCAGCCAGCCCGGGTTGTCGGGGTTGAGTGACGGGCGCTGGGCTTCGCTGCCGGGCCCTCCCTGCAGGAAGACCATGTACGGCTTGCCCTCGCCGTCCTCGCCGGTGACGACGCGCGCGAACACCTCGATGGTCCCCGCGCCGTCGTTGGCGTGGTCGAGGGGGACGTCGAGGAACAGGTTGGTGAGGGTCAGTCCGGGCAGCCGGTCCGTGCTGGTGCGCATGGGCCTGAGGCTAGTCCTCAGCGGGCGAGCTCAGGGGAGCGGGCCGGCGAGATGGGCGGGGTTGATCCGCGCCAGCCCGGGGATGCCGTAGAAGTCGCGGTCGCAGCTGACGATGGCGTCGAAGCCGGCGGTCAGCGCGGTGGCGGCCTGGACCGCATCGCGCCCCAAGGCCACCCCCTGCGCGACCAGGTCGCGTGCAGGACCGGGCCGCCAGCCTGAGGACGGCGCCGTGAGCGTGGACGCTTGGGACCAGTCGTCGTTCGAAGCCACGGCCGACGCGTCCGTCGATTCCGCGCCGGTCCTGGACGAGGCGGACGCGATCGACTGGGGTGCGCCGGCCGAGGTGGTCGACGTCCCCGAGGCGCCGCAGCCCGACACTGCCGACCCCGAGGAGTGGCTCGCCGAGCCTGCGGCGGCAGGAGTGGTGCCCGAGGTCGTCGACACGGTCGATGCGCCCCACGACGCGGCCTCTGTGTTCGCAGACTCGATGCAGGAGACACCGGTGGGGGCGTCGTTCCTCCCCGAGAAGGATCAGCCCGCGGCCTTCGACGTCCCCGCCTACGACGGGGAGTACGTCCTGGACGTGCACGGCTCGCCCGAGTCCGTTGGCGTGAACGGAGCCGACATGAACGCCTCCGAGTTCGCAGCGTTCGTCAAGGACAACACCAGCTGGAACGGGACCGATCACATCCGACTGTTCTCCTGCGACACGGGTGCGACCGAGAACGGCTTCGCCCAGCAGCTGGCCGACGAGGTCGGCGTGGACGTGACCGCCCCCACAGCCCCGGTATGGTCGATGTCCCATGGCAGTTAACCGGTGGTCTCGGCGGCCGAGTTCGACCCCGTGACCGGCCTGTACTACCCGGTGGACCCGCCGACCGGCGAGTGAAAGACCTTCAAACCACGGTGAACGAGCGGAGACACGGCATGAAGTTCCTGAGCATTTTCGACCCGGAGTCGCGGACCCCCCGCTTGCGAGGGGACTTGGCTGCACTCGACCCGGCGCTCGCCGAGCGGGTCGCCTCGTACCTCGAGGCTGGCTCGATCATCCTGCGCACCACCAGTTGGTGCCTGATGCCGCGCGACCGCAGGATTCCACGCCTGTGGTGCCCATCTCGACACGGAGCGACGGCACCTACGTGTGGAGCGAGGCCGTCGCGTACTACGTGCGCACGTACCACCTGTCGCCCGGCCACGACTTCCTCGCGCATCTGGAATCCCAAGGATGGGAGGCTGCGGCACTGTCGCCGACGAGGTCGCGTCCGTCAGCGAGGCTCTGCGCCGCCGCTCCTGATCGCCAGTCCTGCCCGGTCACCCTCCCAGGCGCACCAGGCGGTCGCGCAGTCCGGCGCCGCGCTCCAGCATCGACACCTTCATGGCCAGGCTGGACGCCGCCCGCAGTCCCTGCGTCCGTGCGGCCCGGGTGCGCTGGTACTGCCGGAGGGCTCGGGGGATGTCCATCGTGTTGAGCGCCTGACCCAGGGCCACGGCGTCCAAGATGGACGCGCAGGCACCCCGCCCGAGATTGGGTGCCATGGCGTGGGCGGCGTCCCCGATCAGGACCGCCCGGCCCGAGCTCAGCCGCCAGCGCGCCGGCGCGACCCAGAGGTCCTGCCGCAGGATGGCCGCCGGGGTAGTGGCGCCGATCAGCGCCTCTGCCTCGGCCCCGAACCGCGCGGCGAGGGCGAGGGCGACCCGGTGGGCGGTGGCGTCGTCCCAGGCCGAGATGTTCGCGAACTCCCCGTTGGCGCGGTGCGCGAGGTACCAGTTCGACTCCCCGGACGCCGTGGGCGAGAGTCCACAGAGCGCGCCGTCCTGCCACAGCTCGACCATGCCGTCGGTGGCGACCGGCGACAGCCCGCGCAGCGCGGCGACGCCGACCTTCCGGGCGGGGCCGCCGCCGAGCATCGTCCGCCGCACGACACTGTGGACGCCGTCCGCCCCGACCACGAGGTCGCCCGCCAACGCGTCAGGCGACTCGACCCGCCCGGTGCTGCGGATCACCGAGGCCGGGACCGCGGCGTCCAAGGCCTTGAGGAGGTGGGGGCGCGTGACCAGGTGCGCGCTCCGGTTCTCGATCACGTGCAGGGTGCGCCGCGCGCCGTCGGCGAGCTCGAACCGGTCGATCAGCCTCGCGTTCGCGCGCACGGTATCGCCGACGCCGATGCTGTCGAGCGCGGCCATCACGTCGGGCCACAGGACGAGCCCGGCTCCGGCCGGCGGGCGATCGGGCGCCTGTTCGTGCAGCGTCACGGACCAGCGCTCGGGGTCCAGCGTCGCCGCGAGGGCGAGGCCGGCGATGCCGCCGCCTACTACAGAAATAGTGCCCATGTCAGGGAAGTTACTATGAATGTAGTAACTCGACAAGGGGGAGTGGATGGGCCGGCGCGAGGAGTTGGGGGACGCGGCGATCGCCGTGGTGTCCGCCGCGGGGCTCAAGGGGCTGACGCACCGCGCGGTCGACACCATGGCCGAGGTGCCGGCGGGCACGACGTCCAACTACTTCCGCACCCGACAGGCCCTCGTGGACGCCGTCGCCGACCGCATCGAGCAGCGCGACCTCGAGGTGTGGGCCGCCCTGAGCGCGCCGCCCGAGACCTTCGAGGCCTTCACCCACTGGCTGGGTGCGTTCGCGCGGGCGATGGTCGTCGACCACGGCGAGCTGTCCCGGGTGCGGTTCTCGCTCTTCATGGCCGACCCCGACCGGTACGCCCCGGGCCACGACCGGTTCCTGGGCAGCGTGGCGGGGGCCCTGCAGCTCCTCGGGGTCGAGGGCAGCGACGTCGTGGCGCCCGCGTTCCTCGACTACCTCGACGGGGTCATCCTCCACGGCACCACGGTCCGGCCGAACGCGGTGCCGACCGCGGAGGTCATCGCCGCGAACCTCGCGCGCCTCGCCGGTTACTGACGAATCCCGCGCGGGCGGGACGCCGCGTGTTGCCTTTCGGGCCCCTCGAACGTTGGGTGGGGGAGAGTCCGATGGGGCGGCATGGACGCGGAGGCATTCGACCGGTACTTCACCGCGCGATACCCCGTGCTCGTCGGGCACGTGACGGCCATGTGGGGCGACCCGGACGCCGCCGCCGCCGCCGTCCAGGAGGCCTGCGTCCGGGCGCGGACCAAGCGCCGCGAGTTCGGACGCCACCCCCACCCCGACGCCTGGATCCGGACCGTCGCCCGCAACCTGCTCACCGACGGCTGGCGTCCCCGACAGCGCCCCCACCAACAGCGAGCTGGACGCCGACGCCCACCCCGTCCGCCACCCCGTCGCCCGTGGTGACGCCGACGCTGTCCTGCCCGGAGATCCGGGACGCGTGGCGCGAGGCGCTCACGGCACCCCTGGAGCTGCCGTCGGAGTTGGGTACCAACCCCCGGCTGGTGGGTGTCCGCGGTGAGTCGGTCATCCTCGGTGGACAAGTGAATGGACGCCTCGTGCAGCGCGTCTTCCCCCACGGGTTGGAGGGGCGATTCGTTTGCCCTGCCCCCTGTTTCCGAAGGAGCGATGCCCCTGCTCGCCGAGCTCACCGAGGAGCGCATCGTCTTCGGGGAGCGGTGGTCGTCCAGCAGTCCGCGGTGGTGGCGCTTCTTCGTGCAGGAGGGCGCTGGCGCCGAACCTCGGCTGCTGGTCGAGGAACGGGACGTCATCGGACCCGAGGCCTTCTGGGTCGACGGCGATGTTCTGCGCTGGGTCGACTTCGTCCGTGAGGACGGTGCCCTACCGGAGCGCTACCGCCTGACCCAGATCCGGGTGGACGACCCGGACGCCACGCCGGAGGTCGTCCTGGCGGTCGAGGCATCGGGTCGTCCGATCCTGTTGGGGGACCTCATCCTGTTCAAGCCGGAGGGCACGTGGGTCGCGTACGACCGCCACACCCTCGAGGAAGTGACCGTCCTGTCCTTCATTCCCCCGGCGACTACTGGCGGTTCCAGGGAGGCAACGAGGTGATCCACGACCTCGACAGGGTCGACGGCACCGAGGAACTGGTCCTGACCGACGTGGTGACCGGAGAGTCGCGCCCGATCTGGAAGGGCCCCGCTCACCGACATTGTCACCGTCGAAGGCGACACGGCACTGGTCCTGAGAGGCCGCACGGTCACCTTGGTGGATCTGAACTCCGGGAACCAGCTCGAGATCATGGACGACAACGGCACCGGCGAGGGGATGCAGCTCACGCCCGAGCTGATGGGGGATCTCGTGGTGCGCCGAGCCAACGGGCCGAGTGGTGACACCGGCAGCATGGCGCGGTTGTCCGATCTGCCCACCGCGATTACTAGATGCTGACAGGCCCGGCAAGAGGCGTGCTGACTAGAGGTTGAGCGTCTGCCCCAGATGCTTCCCGAGCCATTCAGCTAGGTTGACCGGCACAGCATTGCCGATCTGGGTGAACTTGGGGAGGTCTCGAGTCCACACGCCCAGAGAGGGGTCGCCGGCCCGCCGTCGCCCGCCCGTGGTGCGCGGCCCCGAGAATTCGTACCAGTCCGGGAACCCCTGGAAGCGCGCCCACTCACGGACGGTAGGTGCGCGGTTCTCGGCGTAGTGGACGAAGTCGTCAGGCAACGAGGCAACGGTCATCGTCGGCCCGCTCTCAGGCCATCGGCGCGGGATCATGCGCTGGTTGAACTTCCTAGTCTGATACTCCTTCGGGATGGCCTTGTTCGACCGGATCAAGTGGAAGCGCTCCTGAACCCTCAGGGAATGGTTCGAAAACTGCTGTTCTGTGAGAGGGGTTCCCTTCCCCATTACCGTCCCGTCACGGCGGGTCCGAAGAGCGGTCTGGGTCTCGTTCAGGGGGTTCGTGGCGTAGAAGTCGGTCGAACCTCCAGATGTCCACTCGCTTGCGCATAGGTCTCCGAGCAGTTCCTCAGGGTGGGGAGGGGTGATTGTCTCCATATCTTCCGGAAGCCATTTGCCTTCGAAGCCCGCGGCCCGTGCAACGTCCGCTCGCACACCCACGATGAGGACTCGTGGGCGGTTTTGAGGGACTCCGAACTGCCTTGCATGAACTAGTTCAGGTCCCACGACATAGGGTTCTCCGTCGGCGGTCACAGAGCCGAACGTGTCCTGCACGTCCTCCCAGATTTCGCCCTTCCTGCCGCTGGGTGTCCAGCGGGCTGACATCAGGCCCTGCACGTTCTCGAAGATGAAGGCCTTAGGCCGGATGGCCTCGATTGCAGTCGCCATCTCCTTGTAGAGGTGGTTGCTTGGGATCGATTCTTTGTCGAGCTTGAACGTGCGACGGTGCCCGATCCGAGAGAAGCCTTGGCATGGTGGGCCACCGGTCACGAAGTCAACGTCGCCGCCTGCTACTTGGCGTAGGTGCTCCGACAATTCGCGTAGCCGCCCCGGGTCTCCGCTGAGCTCGTGGATGTCATGGGACTGGTGGTCCTCATCCAGCGCCAGGGATCCTTGCGGTTGGTTCCTCCGGTACGTGGACATGGCATCCGGGCTCAGCTCGTTCACGTAGATGGAGTGGAACCCAGCCAACTCCATGCCGTACGACATCCCTCCACAGCCCGCGAAGAGGTCTACCAAACTGCCCACGCCACCCGTCCTAACGATCGTCCGGGCCAGGATAGCGGCAAACTCTGACAACGCCTGCGGGTACATGCCAGCCGCTTGGGGAGCAACCCGTTAGGGTCTTGCCGCCGGGTCGTTCAGAGGTTCGGGGCAGGCTTGCCCCGCACCGCCAGCCCTAGCCAGGTAGCCTGGGCGAAGTCACCCCAGAGGAGCAAAGAGCGTGGAACCTACCCCCGGTCTCGATGTCGAGGTCGTCTGGTCATTGGCTACCGGCGGCAGCAAGGTGGCTGCAGATCCAAACTTGAAGGCCCCGCCGGCGGCCATGGGTCCGCCTGCTGCTGGTGTGGAAGAGGCGTGCCAGTGGTTCGTCGACGGGCTGCGGGCTGATGGTCCCCGCCGGTTCCTCTTCTTCGTCGGGGGGCCCGGGGGCGGCAAGTCGCAGGCTGCCTCTAGCTTGGTTGCTGGTCTCGAGGAGATAGACCCCCAGAACAGCGACCTGGCCCACAGGACCTACCGCTACCGCACGCCCGCGGGGCCGTTGACCTTGATCAATGATGCGACCATCGCTACGGAGGGTGACGGCATCCTGGGGGACATCCAGGAGGCCATCGACCGTGGGGATCACCTCATCGCGTGCATCAACCGGGGGATCTTGGCAGATGCGGCGACCAGCCGCGGCGGTTCGCGTGCACACCAGATAGCTGATTGGCTCACGGCAGGGGACGGAGCGCATGTTGTCGAGGCGATCCAGGCTCAGGACTACCTGCGGGTGGGGGCGCTGGTGGGTGAGGACGGAGTTGCTTCCGCACTTCTGGCCGCCGTCCTGATCGACACCTGTTCACTGTTCGAAGAGAAGCCGCAAGTGCACTTCTCTGGTGGGGACCTGGCGCCGAAGAAGTACAGGCTTGGTCAGTTCAGCAAGGTCGACCGTGCCAAGACCCCGGCGGGCATCCTCTTCAGCAAGGTGGCGCACTCGTTGACGTGGCCGTCCGTGGTGGCGCCCGAATGGGATCCTGTTCGCGCCAACATCCAAGCACTGCAAGACCCTGCAGTCCTATGCGGTCATCTTCAGCTCATGCGCGGAGCGGAGATCGCACTTGGAGAGCGCTTCACCTACCGCGAGCTCTGGGGATCCATCTGCAGGGCAATCTTCGGCGACTTGCCCTTACGCATGGGCCCGGTTCCAGCCACTACCTACATCGCCGATCGGATGCCCCCTGAGGACGCCAATGAGCAGGACACCTTCGCCCGGCTTCAGGAGCTCGCACAGTTGCGGAGCTTCGTCGGCCTCTTCGGTGGAATGGAGACGGGCGACCCGGGCATGGCCCAGGACCCGGTTCTCCGCTTTACGCGTCGCATCGACCCGCTTCTGGACGCACGCCCCGGCAACATAGCCCGACCGGATGGTGGTTGGGCTTCGCCCGTTCTCGATGCGTTCAGCAGCACAGCACTTGGGGGTTCGCCGCTCGACAGCCTCGAGCAGGAGATGCCTCGGGAGCGACACGGCGTCATTCAGCCCTTCGACCGAAGTGTGGACCTCGCCTTCCGGAACTACTGCACCACCGCGAAGCCCGAGCAGCGGGCGTCGGCAACGGCCTGGTACGGAAGGTACCTCACCCGCATGTATGCCGCCGCCATGGGCGTGCCTGCGTTCCGCGAGGTCGTGACGGCCTGGACGGGGGCGTGGGCACTCAGCCCGACGCTTCCTGACGTTCTCGGTGGCCCCCTGCGGACCCTGTTGAGCCCTCGGCGCGACCCGTCCTCGCTGGACTCCAATCCGGTCGTCCCCCTTTACGCCAGCAGAACCGAGCCGATCTTGGGATATGTGGCGCAACCCACGCTTGCACTTCGAGCAAGCGCGTTCCAGTTTGGGACTCGAAGGGAGGGCGAAGCGCTGCACCTCACCGTCAAGGAGGACGGCGGGCCCATTGGTTCGGTATTGCTCGACTTCGACCTCCTGAGGGAGGCGATGACCTGCTCGGACGATTGGCTCGGGATGACCGAGGCTCGGGAGCAGACTGAACCGCGTGTTGAGCGGTTCCGGGCTCGACGGCTTGTGTCTAGCAGGCTGGCGCAGAACCCCCCGCTGGCGGTCGAGCACGGGATGCGTGACGACCAGATTTCTGTCGAAACCGACTGAGGAGCCGACGTTGAACGCTGTCCCGCTGGTTCTCCCCCTCAACCGACCTCAGTACGTCCCTTCTGCAGAGACACTGATCTCGGCGCTCGCATGGGAAGTCCTCGAGTACGCCGACGTTCGCACTTCGGCAGGGCGCAAGTACCAAGTGGTTGACCGGACCTCCACCAAGACAAAGGGTGAGGAAACTCGGCCGACTGGTGACGCCTTGGTCAAGTTCGGCGACGCCCTCACCGAAGCTGGTATCAGCCACGAACTCGAAGGCAACGTCGTACCGAAGGCATTCCTCAACAGCATCGCCGGTGTTCGGCCCACTCGGGCCAAGGTTCAGGCGGCAAGTCCCATGACCCCAGCCCTGGCGCTCCTCCAAGACACGACGGGTATGACGGGGCTTGCCAATCCGGTGAACTACGCAGCCATCTTGGAAGCGATGTTCGCAATGGGCTCCCCGTCCTCTGAAAGCGACGGCCCCACGATGGCTTCCCGCTGGCTATCCGCCGCAAGCCGGAGAGTAGACACCGACTCCGTCCTCGCGCGCGTGGATGCGGCTTTCGTGGAACTCTATGGGGAGTATCGTGAACGCCCTCAGGTCGCCAGAGCTGAGGTTGACTCCCTTCGTGGGGCCTATCCCAATTCGCCCTTCGGCTGGTTGCATGACTCGTGGGTGAAGCTGACCAGCAACGAATGGGTTGACGCTCTCCCGCCGCGCGTCTGGATCGACTGGGCAACCACCACCCTGCGTATGGGTTTGGCGTTTGGATTCCTGTGGGAGGCGGAGAGGTACCGGTCCGTCCTCCAGGGCATCCTCAGCAGCAGGACACTGGCGGATGCCTTGGATATGGGTCAACCGGAGTTGCTCCCTTGGCCGGCCGCCTATCTCCCACCGAGCTCGCGCAGCGTCAGGCCAGCTATGAGGCGCAGAATCGATGAGGGAGGGCGGCTTCGAAACGTCATGGCCCGCTGGGCCGTGGTTGA
Source organism: Propioniciclava sinopodophylli (assembly GCF_004324755.1). Classification (GTDB taxonomy): domain Bacteria; phylum Actinomycetota; class Actinomycetes; order Propionibacteriales; family Propionibacteriaceae; genus Propioniciclava; species Propioniciclava sinopodophylli. The sequence continues at coordinate 62,949 of NZ_SDMQ01000004.1, read as the reverse complement.
AGGCGACCCCTCCGGCCGGGGCTGGGCCTCGAACCCGGCATTCCTCAATGAGGCCAAGGCCGCGCTGTCCGAGAGCTCGCGCCCGAGCGCCTTGAAGAACGTCTACGAAACTGTGTTCTACGCCCTCGTTCGACGCGACCAGTCTGACCACTATGGGCTCTTGGTTCCGCGTGGCACCAATGTCACCCTGCTAGACCCGGGGACTGAATGGGTTGCCATGGTGGCGGGCCTTGCCGCGCCCGCGCCGGGCGCGTCCAACCATGTGGGCAGGATCGTTGAGGAGTTGGCCCGGCTGGGGCTGCGGCCGCCTGTCTCGGAACTGGTCCGGCTGCTTGAGTCGGCGGGTCTCGCACGAGGAAGTGCCGATGCGGACCATGGGGTCCGAGTGGCTAGCCCATTTGGGGAAGGGGAGTAGTCATGGCCTCCTACGTCGCACAGGCAATCGCGCAAGTATGCGCTGGTCAGAGCGGACTCTTGGTGGTGCAACTGCCCAGTGATCTGGAGCGCTCGTTCGCCGAGTCCATCGTGTGCGCCGCCAATCAAGAGCGGCCCGCGTCGCCGCCTTACGCGATCCTCATCTCGGAAGAGGAGGACCTCTCCGATAACCGCCTGCCGCGGGTTTCCCGAACGAATGCGATTCAGTACCGGAAGGGTGACCGCCTCGCTTGTGTTGGCGGGAACGGGGTCGATCTCGCTTCGTTTGATGGTTCCTACAGGCAGGCCGTGGGGCCGGGGTTCCCTCGTCAGCAGTCCCAACTCCTCCCGTTGGCTCGACTAGGCGAGGCCCTCCTGAACCTGATCCAGGCCGAGTTGTCGACGGTGATTGAACAAGGCAGCTGGCAAACCTCTGCTGCTTCGTTGACGCTCGCACTTGACGTCGTTGCGTCGATCTACGAGAAGAGTGCAGACATAACGGAGTCGTGGAACTCCATCTGGTACAAGCACGTGGACTTGGCCATCGCGACCTTGATCGGCGTCCTACGGGCCGCCGAGGTAAGCCCAGGCAAGGAGTCCTTCGAAGAGGCCTTTGACCGGTGGGTGTGGACTGCATTCGGTCTGCCGCAACCCGAGGTCACCAAGAAATGGGGCGCTACGACGGCACCTGGGCAGTTCGTGAAGGCGACCGAGGACTGGTGGGTAGACAGCACCCAGATCGAGGTGACGATGGCCCACGTCGCCGTCGCGGACCCGTCAGCAAAGTGGGAGGAGATCGATTGGGCCGAGTTCGACGAAAACGTCATTCGCGAGGGAAGCGTCTTCCGTGCCTTGCAGATGGCGGTTACGGGGTCTCCCAAGGCGATGACAGCGTGGTCCCACATGCATCGTTCGTTGTTCGAGGCTCCTGAGACCAGCAAGGAGCCGCTCCACCTGGAATCCATCGACGGGGAGGAGCTTGAACTGGCCGGCCCTGGCAGCCCGGCGCCGCTGTCGCTCTTGGACGGCGAGGAGATGTGGACGTCGCAGGAGTTCTGGGTTGGTGTAGTCGTGGAGGCGTTGAGGCCCGATGAGTCGATTGACATAGAGCTCGTCTCGAAGCCGGCATACGCCAAGTTCCGCAAGCTGGAGACGCGGATTCGAGGAAACCGCGCGATGGTACGCGGATACGTCGAGGTTAAGCCGCGAGCCAGCATCAAGCCGATTCGTGTCACGTTGAGCCTTGATGCCACGCGGGACCCAGACCTCCTTGGGCGAGTGAATTCGCGAGCCCAGGCCGCGTTGACCTTGCTCCCCTCACCTCTGGGGGCCTTGGTGTTCCCACGGCGTGCTGGGGGTGCCCTCAGCCCCGCCAAGTACTGCGGGCCTGAAAGGGTCGACGAGGAAGAGACGGTGTTCACGCACAACCTCGCCGACTTGCCGCATTTGGTCCTTGTCTGGGGAGGCGAGTCCTCGTCGGAGGAACTGGGCCTGTTGCCACTCCCGGGGCGCGTGGGATTCTCCTACGCCGAGTGTCCTGCCCAGGCGTCCGCCACGGTGAGCATTGGCGATGCGACCTTGCAACTGCTCAGTCCGGAGGGCGACCCTCGCTATGAGACCCCGCTTGCTGCTGCACCGTTCTCCGAGCCCTACTTCCGAGGACGAGCGCCCGAGCCTGCAAGGCGGATGGTGCGGGGGATCTACGAGGAGTTCATTGCCAGCCGTGAGCCCGAGGCTCTGCTCGGAGCGCTAGGCCACTGCATCCTCCCCGCTGAAGGGGACGAATTGAGTGACCACGCCCTCAATGTCCATGGTGACCACCGGGTGATTGCCCCGAACGGATTCGCTGGGCACTGGGCTGCTCAGACGGGGCTCTCAGTGAGCGCTAGCCTCGCGTCCTCCGACGAAGCCAAGCGGTTCACCAAGGCAGCTGCTGCGATTCTCCAGCGGCTGGGCGACCCGGCCAGGTGGCCGAGCAAGGTGGCTTGGCGCTCCTTGTTCGACGAGGACTCCGGAGTTCTCGACGAGTACCTACAGTCGTACTCCGAACTGGTCGAGCTTGCGTCGGGGAAGAACAACTTCCACCGGTTCTGGGCATGCTTCCCCTTCAGCATCAGCGTGTGGGATGGGGCTAACTGCACCGCGGTTCTCGTGAGCCCGCTTCACCCCGTTCGGCTCGCTTGGTTGGCGGCCACAGAGGCCACCCTCGAAGATGCATCTCAGGAAGCACTGGGTCTCGTTGGTGTCGTTGAGGGATGGGCCTTCCCTCTGATCGGGCCGTCGCCGACTCCGAGCGGGAAGGTCTTGGCAATCCCGAGCGACTCTGGTCCGGGGGAGATCTTTGCTGCTTGGTCCCTGATGGTCCCGGTCTCGACTAATCAGGGGCAGGCACTCGCCAGCCCTGAGCGAATCATGGGGCAGCCGGCTCCCGGCTCCTCCCCCAGTGGGCTTACCGCTTCGGCGGCGGAGGCGGCCCTGCGTGACTTCCGACGGGCGCATCCTCATGTGCCCAGCCTTACGATCGACCTCTCGGCCTCAGCGGATTCTCCGCGGCTGGCCGAGGTCGATACAGCGGTGCTGGCCACCATCCGTTCGTGGACCGGGCAGGGGCGGCTCCAAGGAGTGCGGGTGCTCGACTCCCTGCACCGAGCAGGTGACCTCCCCCGAGATGAGCTAACCAAACTCGTCGACGGCGGTAGCTCGGTCGTGACGTGGTCCCGATATCGGCCAAAGCTCGGAAGCAATCTCCGGAGCAACATCCGGCTGCTGCAGGACTCGGGTGCGCAGATCCGTGCCAAGGAGGCCCGGCTCAAGAGCGAACAGGTTGCCGGCAAGATCCCACTCCGGCGCTTCTCGACGGCAGAACTCGTGGCAGACAGTGAGGCGTCCTCCTCGACGACCCTGGCGCCGACTGGCTGGGCCAGCTTCGACGCTGCCCTCCACGCGCTGGAATCGACTCCCGAGTCGTCCGACCTGGCGATTCGACTGGCTCAGAGCTACCTCGTGGACACCGAGGCTGATTGGACTGTGTCGGGAGAAGCCTTTCTGAGCCCGGGTGCGCTTGGGGCACTGTTGGTCGAGCAGGCGCCGACGGCGGGGACGAAACGTCTCCTCTGGGAATGGCGTCCGCCTTACCTTCAAGGAGGTAAAGGTGGTCAGGGCGGTCACATCGAACGGAGGCCCTACGTGACCGTCGCTCGCGTAGCGCCTGCCCTTGAGCGCAACCTCCTGGACAAGCTACGGAGCATCACGGCTGTCGATGATGAACAACTCGGGCTTCTGTCGCATCGGGTCCTCGAGAGACTGGGGACCCGCGGGCTCGGACTGTCGTCGTTGTTCACGCGGGGCGACACACACGAGTCAGGAGCGCTCGGTTTCTACTTGACCTACGAGTTGCTGGATGCGGCACAGACGCGGGATGCAGTCGACATTGCACTCCCTCTGGACGCGTGCGACACGTTCCTCGAAGCGATGGGTGGCAGCCCGGCCGGGAACGCTTCCAAGCGGGCGGACGTGTTACTGGCGCGGATCCGGCGGCAATCTGTGGTGCTCGTGCCGATCGAGATCAAGTTCTACGGTGCCGGTGCGGCCGATAGCCACGCCCTCCCTCAGCCCGGCGCGGCAACGCGCGAGGCAGTCGGCCAAGTGGCAGCCACCGTGCAGTCGCTCAAGCAGGCACTGGAGCGCCGCAAGTTGATCGATGGCACAACCGATGCGGATCTTTGGGATAACGCGTTCGCAACCCTGATCGAGAGTGGACTTCGCCTGAGCGACGAGACCCATGGTGACCTGGCGCCTACTAGTACCGAAGTCCTGCAATCCCTCGTCCGTGGCGAGTCAGCCCTGCAGGTCGGTAGCCCCGTGGTTGTCTACTTCCAGCACGGCGATGACGTCCAACCGGGTTTCCATGTGCACACGGACGTGGAAGCGGCAGCAGAGAACTACGGATGCCTGATTGCGCGCCCGCGCCTGGTCTTCCAGGCCGTGTCGGAGCAAACCGACCACGAGGTGATCGCGCAGTGGGCGAAGGTCGTCGAGTGGGCAACGCGCGAGGTCCCCCTCGAGGACCAAGTGCACGTAACGCCTGTGGACTCGGGCACGACTCTGGAGCCCTCCGAACGGGCTCAGGAGCCAGTTGTCGTTCCCTCGGGGGATGCGGCAGCGAACGTTGCGTTGGCCCAGTCTCCGCTCGCCGACACGCTCCGTGGGTCGGGTATCAAGTTCGATCTCGGTGACTACCGAGGATCACTTGGTCAAGATCGGCCATCTCTGTGGCCGTCCAACACCCGGCTCAACCAGATGAACATCGGGGTGGCGGGAGATCTCGGCACGGGCAAGACGCAGCTCTTGAAGGCGTTGGTCTATCAATTGCGCCGCCAAGCCAAGGCGAACCAGCCGAACCCCTTGAGCTTCCTGATCTTCGACTACAAGAGGGACTTTCAGGACCCTGAGTTCCTAGAGGCGGTGGGAGGACGGGTTCTGCACCCCGAAGACATTCCGCTGAACCCCCTGGCGATTCGTGGCGAGTACTCCGAGCGCGCGGCATACGAGGTGGCTGTCGAGTTCTGTGACGTCCTCGGGAGGATCTATGCCGGGGTGGGTCCGGTCCAGAAAGAGCGGCTCACCACGACGATCCTCGATCTGTATCGGGAGCGGGCCGGCGAAGCCCCGACGCTGAGTTCTGTACTGGAGCGGTACCGCGAGGACGGACGACCGGACTCCGTGACTTCTATACTCTCGAACTTCGTAATGCGCCACATCTTCATTGATGGGCGTGGTCCGACCCAGTCACTCGACGAGTTGCTCGGCGACTCAGTAGTGGTGCTGGCCGTCAATGAGTTGGGCAACGATCAGGATGGCAAGAACTCGTTGGTGGCGCTCTTCCTCAATGAGTACTACGGGTATATGACGCGGCAGCGGAAGTGGCCTTTCGAAGGGGCATCGCCCCAACTCCGTCGTCTGAACTCGTTCCTCTTGGTTGATGAGGCTGTCAACATCCTGCGTTATGACTTCGAGGTACTCATGAACCTGCTCCTCCAAGGGCGTGAGTACGGAGTCGGAGTCATCCTGTCGTCCCAGTTCCTGTCCCACTTCAGGACCCGCAAGAACGACTGGTCGGAGCCCCTGCTCACCTGGTTCGTGCACAAGGTTCCTTCGGTGAATGAGCGGGATCTGGACAAGGTTGGCATTCGGGTGAGTGAACGGGTGGCTGATTCAGTAGGTTCCCTTGAGGTTCACTACGCCCTCTACAAGGGACTTGATGAACCCGGGCGGGTTATCCGTGCGACGCCGTTCTACGAACTTGTTCGAGATGACTCGTGAGCCAGCTCGCGAGGCCGCGACCGCGTCAGTCCACGCCAAGTTCTCGCAGCTCGCGCGGCGCGATACGGCTCCCGAGCTCGCCGTCCGCCGAGCACTGCATGCCTCGGGGCTGAGGTATCGCGTCGAGTACCCAATGCCGGGGGCTCCCCGGAGGCGCATCGACGTCGCCTTCCCGCGTCAGAAGCTCGCGGTCTTGATTGACGGGTGCTTCTGGCACGGCTGCCCTGAGCACCGCAAACCTCCAGCGAGGAACTCCTCCTGGTGGGATTGGAAGAGGGCCACCAACGAGGCCCGAGACCGTGATACCGATGCGAAGCTTCGCGAGGAGGGCTGGAGGGTCCTCCGCATCTGGGAGCATGTTGAGCCGGCTCAGGCTGTGGAAATGGTTCGAAGCGCCCTGGCGGAGCCGAGTCTTGGTAGCCCCAAACCCGGTTCTGGGATGCTGTGACCATGGCGCCCGTAGTCGAGTTCGGGGACCTACCGCACGCTGATCTGGTCGTTGACCGGACGTATCGGGGTGGACGCGCGGGCAACACGGGCGACGACCCCATCAACAGGCTCGTCCCGGTCGGTAACCAAGGCGGCTTCAGGTTTAGGGGGAGCGTCGGACAGCGGACCGTGCGCTTGGTGGTTCTCTATACGTCGGGGGAGGACCTCGACTGGCCAGACGAACTTGATCCGTCGACCGGTGACTTCACCTACTACGGAGACAACAAGAAGCCGGGCAAGGGCCTGTCGATGCCGAGTGAATACTGACCCCGTGGCGCCGAGTGAAATTTGACCCCCCTCGGACAGAGTGAGGGAGTGATTAGTGTGGAGGATTGGGCCGAGATTCGACGGCTGCACAAGTCGGAGGGGATGGCTATCAAGGCGATCGCCCGCCAGTTGGGGGTGGCTCGTAACACGGTGCGGGCCGCGTTGGCCTCCGATGGCCCACCCAAGTACGAACGCAAGGCGTCGGGGTCGTTGGTCGACGATGTCGAGCCGCAGATCCGGGCGTTGTTGGCGGCGACGCCGGACATGCCGGCCACGGTGATCGCGGAGCGGATCGGGTGGGAGCATTCGGCGTCGGTTTTGCGGGCGAAGGTCGCCGAGCTGCGGCCGTTCTATTTGCATGCCGATCCGGCCGACCGTACCGAGTACCAGCCGGGCGACATCGTGCAATGCGACTTGTGGTTCCCACCCAAGGTGATCCCGGTCGCTCCTGAAGTGCTGGTGGTGCCGCCGGTGTTGACGATGGTGGCCGCTTGGTCGGGGTTCATCGCCGCGGTGTTGCTGCCCACCCGGCAGACCAGCGATCTGCTGACGGGCATGTGGCAGCTGTTGGCGGGCAGTTTCGGTGGGGTACCGCGGATGCTGGTGTGGGACAACGAGGCCGGGATCGGGCAGCACCAGCGGCTCACGGTGGGGGCGCGTGCGTTCGCGGGCACGTTGGGGACCCGGATCTACCAGACCCGTCCCCGGGATCCTGAGGCCAAGGGCGTGGTGGAGCGGGCGAACGGGTTCTTGCAGACGTCGTTCCTTCCGGGTAGGGAGTTCAGCTCACCGGCTGATTTCAACACCCAGCTCGAGGGATGGCTACCGCGAGCGAACCAGCGGCTGTTGCGGCGCACGGGCGCCCGGCCCGTCGATCGGCTCGAGGCTGAGGTGACGGCGATGTCCGCGTTGCCGCCGGTGCCGCCGCGGATCGGCTGGTCAGAACGGGTGCGGTTGGGTCGGGACTACTACGTGCGGGTCGCCGGCACCGACTACTCGGTCGACCCCACTGTGATCGGCCGGTTCGTCGAGGTCCACTACGACCTGACCACCGTGAGGGTCACCTGCGCTGGGCAGCAGGTCGCCGGCCACGCCCGCTGCTGGGACTCCCGTCGTACGATCACCGACCCTGTCCACGTGGCCACCGCGAAGAGCCTGCGGACGGCCTACCGGACCCAGCGGACGGCGGGCAGGCCCACCGCCTGGATGACTGGGGAGCAGGTCGGGCAGCGACCCTTGAGCGTCTACGACGACATGTTCGACCTGACCCGTCTGGGTATGGACACCGACGTGGGGGCGGTGGCCCGATGAGCACCACGTTCACTCGTGACCTCGCTGGTGAGGTCACGTTCCTGGCCCGGGAACTGAAGACCCCCGTGATCGCTGAAACGTTCGCCACCCTCGGCGACCAGGCCCGCGACGCCGGCTGGTCCCACGAGGAGTACCTGGTGGCCGTCCTGCGCCGTCAGGTCGCCTCCCGGACCGCGAACGGAACCCGGCTGCGGATCGCCGCCGCGCACTTCCCCACGATCAAGACGATGGAGGACTTCACCTTCGACCACGTCCCGGCCGCGTCCCGTGACCTGATCGCGCACTTGGCCACCACGACGTTCATCGCGAAACGTGACAACGTGGTCCTGCTCGGGCCACCGGGGACGGGCAAGGCCCACTTGGCGATCGCGTTGGGCATGAAAGCCGCCGAAGCGTCCCACCCGGTCTTGTTCGACTCGGCCACCGGCTGGATCAACCGCCTCGCCGCAGCGCACGCCGCAGGCTGTCTGGAACGCGAGCTGCGACGCCTCAAGCGCTACCGGATGCTGATCATCGATGAGGTCGGCTACCTGCCCTTCGACACCACCGCGTCGGCGTTGTTCTTCCAACTCATCGCGTCCCGCTACGAGACCGGCTCGGTGATCGTGACCTCGAACCTGCCCTTCAGCCGCTGGGGAGAGACCCTCGGCGACGTCATAGTCGCCGCCGCCACCATAGACCGGCTCATCCACCATGCCCACGTCATCGGGCTCGACGGCGACTCCTACCGCACCCGCGGACACCGGCGCCCCAACAAGTAGAACCAACAACAACCATCAAACGAGGGGGGTCAGTTTTTGTTCGGCAGAAAGGGGTCAAAATTCGGTCGGCGTTGACATGCCCGACGGACAGCCGTCTGCCCGACTCATCGCGGCGGGGTCGAATCGTGCGCGCAGCGCTGCCGTGTCGAGTACGGCCAGGTGGCTTGCGATCTTCGCGGCTATCGGTTCCTCGTCGTCGAATTCCAGCAGGTCGTCGATCAAGACAGGGTTGGCGAGGAGCACGTCCGCATACAGCCGGTCCCGGCGGTATGCCACCCAGATCATGCCCATGGCACCAGCCAGGGGGGGGCGATGGCAACGGCCTCCGATTAGCCGCCCAGATTGGCCAGTCGGGTACGTTCGCAGGATGACCAACCGCACCGGGCGTCTCGCCACGAGCGCCGTGGCGACGGCGTCCGCGATCGTGTTGTCCGCGTGCGGCATCCTCCCGACGGCAACCCAACAGGCACCGACCGCACCGACCACCCAAGCCGGACCCAACGCGTCCGCCACCGTTGAACCCGCGAGCCTGACCGAGGCCGTCACGCGCGGGAACCTGCTCGGACACCTCCAGGCGCTCCAAGCCGCAGCCGACTCCAACGGCGGCAACCGGCAGGCGGGCAAGCCGGGGTTCGAGGCGTCCATCGACTACGTAGAGGCGCAGCTCAAGGAGGCCGGCTACACCACCCAGCGCCAGGAGTTCTCCTACAAGCGGCAGACCCCGGACGGGGCGACGGAGCGCGTTACGACGGCCAACCTGCTCGCCGACACCGCCGGCTCCGAGGACGGCACCATCGTCATCGGGGCGCACCTCGACGGGGTGGCTGGCGGTCCCGGCATCAACGACAACGCCACCGGGGTGGCCGCGGCCCTCGAGACCGCCCGGCAGTTCGCCGCGCTCGGCGTGCAGCCCACCCACCGCGTCCGCTTCGCGTTCTGGAGCGGCGAGGAGGACGGCCTGTACGGGTCCCACCACTACGTCCGCGAGCTCGCTGACCCGCAGCGCACCGCCGCCTACCTCAACCTCGACATGGTCGGCTCCCCCAACGCCGTCCCGTCCGTGTACGGCGACGGCGAGGGCTGGGCGGACGGGTCCGAGGTGATCGAAGATCTGCTGGTCGACTACCTCACCGCGCAGGGCACCCCACCCGAGATCGTGTTCTTCGAGGGCAGCGACCACCTGCCGTTCGCGGAGGCGGGCATCCCCGTCGGCGGCCTCTACACGGGCGCCGGCGAGGACAAGTCGCGCGGCGAGGCCGTCCGCCACGGTGGCACCCCGGACGCCCCCGCCGACCCCTGCTACCACCTCGCCTGCGACCGCACGGACGCCATCGACGCGGATGTCCTCGAGCTCATGGCGGACGCCCTCGCGCACGCCACGCTCACGCTCTCCACGCGCCCCTGACCCGGCGGCGCAGGCCTCAGATCAGGCCGAGCTTCGCGAACCCCTCCGCGATCCCGCCGTCGGCGGCCGACGCGACGACCAGGTCGGCGGCGTCCTTGACGACGTCCGCGGCGTCGCCCATCGCGACACCGACGCCGCACCAAGCGAGCATCTCCAGGTCGTTGGTGCCGTCGCCGAAGCCGATGGTGTCCGCGCGGTCGACGCCGGCGTGGCGGGCGGCTATCTCGATGCCCGTCGCCTTGTGGACGCCCGTCAGCGCCAGCTCGCCCATGTTGTCCCCGAGGGCGGGGATCGTGGCGCCGATGATGTCCAGGTCACCGGCGAAATGGGCGCGGGTCTCGTCCAGGGGGGTGTCCGACCCGATCAGGATGATCTTGCGCACCTCGCCGCGCTCTGACCCCACCGGCTCGAAGGGGATCGCCAGGTAGGGCTGCGGCGGGACGTCCTCCAGCAGCCTCTCCAGGGACGCGCTTGCGTGCAGGGCGGCGTCCGTCTCGAGCCAGTACGCGATGCCGCGCTCGTCCAGCCAAGTCGTGGCGCGGTCGACCAGCTCGGGCGCGAACGCCCGCGACGCCAGCACCTCCTCGCCCACCATCACCATGCCTCCGGCGGCGGCGATGATCCCGTCGAACCCGGCCTCGCGGATCCACGGGTAGATCTGCACGAGGGCTCGGCCGGTGCACAGCAGCACGAGGTGACCGTTCGCCCGGGCCGCGCGCACGGCGTCCGCAGCACTGGGCGGGACGCTGTCGCCGGCCAGGTACGTGCCGTCGACGTCGAGGAAAACCATCTTGCGCGGGTGAGCCGTCATGCGGCCATTCTGGCCCACCGATCTGGACGCCCATGCCCCCGCCCTTGCGTGGGGGCCCACAATGGAGCCGTCACAAGGGGGGTTTGCAACATGGGTGTCCACAGCCGCAGCGTCACCGCTGCCGTCGACCCGGCGGCCGTCTGGGAGCGCTGGACCGACGTCGAGCACTGGCCCGTCGACGACCCCGACCTGGTCAAGGCGCGGCTGAACGGCCCGCTCGCCAAGGGCGCCACCGGCTGGATCCAGCCCCGCGGCGGCTTCAAGACCCCCTTCAAGCTCGTCGAGGTCGACCGAGGCGCGATGCGCTTCGTCCTCGAGACCAGGCTGCCGCTCGCCCAGCTCACCTTCGAGCACACCCTTGAGCGTCCCGCCGACGACCCCGACCTCCACGAGCCCCTCGCCGAGGTCGAGCCGGACGCCTGGGTGCTCACCCACACCGCCACCATCACCGGCCCCCTCGCCAAGCTCTGGGACCGCATCGTCGGCCGCTCCTTCACCCGGGGCCTGCCCACCGTCCTGCGCAACATCGTGGCCGCCGCGCACATCTGACATGACGGGCGTCGTCGTCGAGGCTCGCTTCGCTCGCACCTCAGGGACCTCGCGTCGCCTCAGGGACCCGCGAGGAAACGCACCACGTCGGCGGCCGGTTCGGCGCGAGCCTGCCGCCAGCCGGTGCCGGCCCACAGGTGGACGCGCTGGGCGTCCCCGGCCTCGGCCGCCGCGGCGCGCAACGGGGACGTGACCTGGTGGACGGCGGGGTAGAACGCCGGGGCGTCCGGGAACTCGGTCGTCCAGCGGTTGGCCAGGCCGCGCGCGAGGCGTCCGGTAAACGAACGAGTCACGACGGTCTCGGTGAACACGTCGTCGACCAGCGCCGCACGCACCACCGCGGACGTGCCCGCCTCCGGCGTGAGCAGGAACGCCGTGCCGCACTGGACGGCGGTCGCGCCGGCCATGATCGCGTCGTGAAGCCCGTCGGAGTCCATGACGCCGCCGGCGGCGATGACCGGCAGGTCGACCACCCAGCGCACCGCGGCAACCAGGGCGATCGTGCTCGCCTCGTTGGGCATATCGATGCAGTGGCTCGTCGCACGATGCCCGCCCGCTTGCGTGCCCTGCACGACGAGGGCGTCCACCCCGCTCGAGGCCGCGACCACGGCGTCCGCGACCGAGGTGACAGACGCCCACACCGACGTGCCGACCCGCTGCAGGCGGTGGACGACCTTCGAGGACGGGATGCCGAACGTGAACGACACCACCGCGACGGGGTCGGCCTCGAGGAGGTCGAGCTTGGCGTCCCAGGCGTCGTCGTCGGGGTGGGGGAGCGGTAGCTCGACGCCGAACTCGTCGGCCCACGCGGCCAGCGACGCGCGGTACGCCTCGACGCGCTTGATCTCGCGGTGGGACGCGTCGTCCTCGCGAAGCTCGGGCACGAAGAGGTTCGCGCCGAACGCGCCGCTGGTGAGGGTGCGGGTCACGGCGATCTGGTCGCGTACCGCGTCCACCGTCTGGTTGCCCGCGGCGAGGAAGCCGAGGCCCCCGGCGTCCGTCACCGCAGCGACCAGCGCCGGGGTGGAGGGCCCGCCAGCCATCGGGGCGGCCACGACGGGCACGGCGAGGTCAGCGGGCGAGACCATGTCAGTCCTCCTGGGGTGAGACGGCGGGTAGGTCCGGGAACGCTTCGATCACGCCGGGGTGGGCGAGGCGTCCGCCGATGGTGTTCAGGCCCTCGGCGAGCGCGGGGTCGGCGGCCGCGGCGTCCGCCCAGCCCTCGTTCGCGATGCGGCGGACGTACGGCAGGGTGGAGTTCGTCAGCGCCTGGGTGGACGTGGTCGGCACGGCGCCCGGCATGTTCGCGACGCAGTAGAAGATCGTGTCGTGCACCGTGAACGTGGGGTCGTCGTGCGTGGTCGGGTGGGAGTCCTCGAAGCAGCCGCCCTGATCGACCGCGACGTCGACGAGCACGGCGCCCGGCTTCATCTGGGCGACCATGTCGTTGGTGACGAGCTTGGGCGTCCGGGCGCCGGGGACGAGCACGGTGCCGATCACGAGATCCGCCGCCAGCACCTGCTCGCGGACGGTCAGGGTCGACGACACGAGGGTGTCGACCTTGTCGTCGAACTTCCACATGATGTCGCGGAGCTTGTTGAGGTCGGTGTCGAGCACGGTGACGTCCGCGCCCATGCCGAGGGCGACGCTGGTCGCGTTCTGCCCCGCGATGCCGCCGCCGAGCACGACGACCTTCGCGCTGGGCACCCCTGCGACCCCGCCCATCAGGACGCCGCGGCCTCCGTGGGCGCGCAGGAGCGCGTTCGCGCCCACCTGCGGCGCCAGGCAACCCGCCACCTCCGACATCGGGTACAGCAGCGGCAGCTGCCCGTTGGGGAGGCGGACGGTCTCGTACGCGACCGCGGTCGTGCCCGCGTTGAGGAGCGCCTCGGTCAAGGGACGGTCCGGGGCGAGGTGCAGGTAGGTGAACAGCACCATGTCGTCGCGCAGGCGTCCGAACTCTTGGTCGGTCGGCTCCTTCACCTTGAGGACGAGGTCACCCGACCACGCGGCGTCCGTGTCAACGATCCGGGCGCCAACGGCCTCGTAGTCGGCATCCTGGATGGCCGAGCCTGCGCCCGCACCGGACTCGACCAGCACCTCGTGGCCAGCCTCGACCAGGTCGTGCACACCAACCGGCGTGATGGCGACACGGTACTCGTGGACCTTCGTCTCCTTGGGGATCGAGACGCGCACGGCCGATCAGCCCCCGGCCTTGCGCCGGAACGTGCGCTTCCCTCCCTGCTGGCCGTGCGGCCCGCCGGACGCCTTGGGCCCGCCCTGGGCGCCCTGGGTGTTCGCGTGCGCGGCGTTCTTCTTCGCCTCGAGGGCGGCCTTCATCTGCTCCTTGGGGTCGATGACCTTGTCGGCATCCTTGGCTTCGCTCATGTGCCTACCTTTCCACCCCGGTGCGCTCGCGTCCATGGGAGGTCTCTGAGGTGCGGGCGACTGGGGTCCCTGAGGCGCGAGCGAAGCGAGCCTCGAAGGGCCGACGACAAGCCCTCACGACACGCCACCCCACCAAGCCGGACACGCTGGTCGTGGACGTTCTTGGACAGGCGCGGCACGATGGGTCCATGCCCCTACACAGCGCCGGACTGCTGCCATACACCCGTGTGGATGGCACCTTGCGCGTGTTCATCGTGCACATGGGCGGCCCGTTCTGGGGGCACCGCGACGCGGGCGGGTGGTCATTGGCGAAGGGCATGTACATCCCCGGCGAGGAGACACCCCAGGACGCCGCCCTGCGCGAGTTCGCCGAGGAGGTCGGGTGCACGCCCCCCGAGGGTGAGTTGATCGACCTCGGCGAGGTGCGGCTGAGCTCGGGCAAGCGGGTGCGGGGGTACGCGGTCGAGGCGCCCGCCGACCTGGCGTTCGTGACGAGCAACACCTTCGAGGTGGAGTGGCCGCGCAAGTCGGGGCGGTTCCAGACCTATCCTGAGGTTGACCGGGCCGACTGGTTCTCCGTCGAGGAGGCCCGCTCCAAGTTGACGCTGGGCCAGGTCCCCCTGCTGGACTCGCTGGAGAAGCTGGTCGGCTGATCCGCCGAGGGCTCCGCTCCAGGACGCCGAGGGCTCCGCTCCGGTGCGCCGAGGGCTCCGGTTCAGGACGCCGAGGGCTCCGCTCCGGTGCGCCGAGGGCTCCGGTTCAGGACGCCGAGGGCTTGTGTTCGCTGGGCGCGGTCCGCTGTCCACCCGTTCGAAGGCAAGCCCTCGGCGTCCGGAAGACAAGCCCTCGGCGGATCGAACCCAAGCCCTCGGCGTCCGCAACCCAAGCCCTCGGCGGGACACGCCTCGCCCGGTGTTTGACCCGTTCCCTTGCCTGCGAGCTATGGTCGGGGACCTATGCCTTCCCCGAACGCCCCCGCCAGGCCCGCGCGCGCATGAGCCAATCTGCGTTCGACCGGCTCGGCCCGGCGTTCCCGCAGCGCGCGCCGTGGGGCACCGCCACGAAGCTCCGCGCCTGGCAGCAGGAGGCCCTCGACCTCTACATGGCCAAGGCTCCCCGTGACTTCCTCGCCGTCGCGACCCCCGGCGCCGGCAAGACGACCTTCGCGCTCCGCATCGCCGTCGAACTGCTGCACTCGCGCACCGTCCGCCGCGTGGTCGTGGTCGCCCCGACCGAGCACCTCAAGGTGCAGTGGGCGGACGCCGCGGCGAAGGTCGGCGTCCAGCTCGACCCGGGCACCGGCGGGCGCAAGCGCGGGCGCTCGCGGCAGTTTGACGGGGTGGCCGTCACGTACGCGGGCGTCGCGGCGGCGATGCTGCACCACCAGACGATGACGGCCAACATGGACACCCTGGTGATCCTCGACGAGGTGCACCACGCGGGCGACGCGCTGGCCTGGGGTGAGTCGGTGCGCGAGGCGTTCCAGTACGCGACGCGGCGGCTGGCGCTGACCGGAACGCCTTTCCGCTCGGACGACAACCCGATCCCGTTCGTGACCTACGAACAGCTACCCGGCGGCTCGCTCGTGTCGCGGGCCGACTACACGTACGGGTACGCCGAGGCGCTGCGCGACCACGTCGTCCGGCCGGTGGTGTTCATGAACTACGGCGGCCCCATGCGGTGGCGCACCAAGTCGGGCGACGAGATGGCCACGAACCTCGGCGAGGTGACCACGAAGGACATCACATCCCAGGCGTGGCGCACGGCCCTCGACCCCAAGGGTGAGTGGATCGGCGCCGTGCTGCGCGCGGCCGACAAGCGGCTGAGCGAGGTGCGCCGCCACGTGCCGGACGCCGGCGGCCTCGTCATCGCCACCAACCAGACCAACGCACGCGCCTACGCACGGGTGCTCGAGTCGATGACGGGGGTGAAGCCGACCGTCGTGCTCTCGGACGACGCGGGGGCCTCCGCGCGCATCGAGGAGTTCTCCGGGTCCGAGGACCGCTGGATGGTGGCGGTCCGGATGGTCTCGGAGGGCGTGGACGTGCCACGTCTGGCGGTCGGGGTCTACGCGACAGCGACGTCCACGCCGCTGTTCTTCGCCCAGGCCGTCGGGCGCTTCGTGCGGACGCGGCGCCGCGGGGAGGTGGCGACCGTGTTCCTGCCGACGGTGCCGATCGTGCTGGCGCACGCGTCGTCCCTGGAGCGGCAGCGTGACCACGTGCTCGGAAGGAAGCCGGGGGCGCCCGAGGTCGACGTCTGGGCCGAGGCGGAGGCGATCCTGGAGCGGGCGAACCGCGCTGAGGGGGCGTCCGATGACCTGCTGGGGTCGTTTGAGGCGCTCGACTCGGCGGCGACGTTCGACCACGTACTGTTCGAGTCGCAGCAGTTCGGGATGCACGCCGTGCCGACTTCGGACGACGAGGCCGAGTACCTCGGGCTGCCCGGGCTGCTGGAACCCGACCAGATCTCCCACCTGCTGCGCGAGCGCCAGGCGCGCCAGGTGCGGCGTCACGAGCGGGTGGAGCGGCGGGAGAAGGTCCCGGCGGAGGTGTCGCTGCATCGGGCGTTGGAGACGCGGCGCAAGGAGTTGAACATGCTCGTGTCGCAGTACGCGCGCGTGAAGGGGATGCCCCACAGCCACGTGCACGCCGAACTGCGGCGCCAGTGCGGGGGCCCTTCGCTCGCGGCCGCGACGACCGACCAGGTCGAGGCGCGCATCACGATGATCCGTGCCTGGCACGGGCGCGTCTGAGGGCAGTGGTGCGTGGGGGTACAGGGGCTCGGCCAGAAGTGACGGTCAACCGCCTCTCGATCGGGGTCGCGGCGCCTCCTTGAGCGGTACGTGCACACCTGAAGCCTGCTGAGAGGCGGTTGACCGTCACTTCGATCATGGGCCGTGACAAGCGCCGCCTACTTGTCTAGGCGTGGAGCATGCATGGAGACGGGCGTTGCGCGCCCGTGACGGTTTGATCGTTCGCCGGGAGCACCCGTCGCTGAGCCGAGCGCTTGATCGAGCGTTGCGGCGCGGCGCGATCTCTCCCGTGTTGCCGGGGATCTACCGGGCATCGGGGGCTGAGCTCGACCTCATCACCCGCATCCGTGCGGCAGTCCTCTATGACCCGAACGCCATCGTGGTCGGTGATGCCGCCGCCACCTTGGGGTGGTGGCCCCAACGGGCTGCGAGCACGGTTGAACTTGCGGCGTCGGGCAGGCGCCCCGATGGTGACGGCATCACCTGGTGTCGGCGGAGCATCCCCATCGACCTCACGGTGGATCGCGGTGACGTGAGATTCACGGAGGCACCGCTGACAGTGCTCGACCTTCTGCCCTCGCTGGGAGGTTCAGTGATCGACGAGGCGCTCCGGCGCCGAGCGGTCACCCTGACCCAACTACAGGATGTCTTCGCCGGCCTGCCGCGCCGCAGGGGCGACATCCTGAGGCGGCAGCTCCTCGAGGACTCCCGTGACGAGCCATGGTCCGAGGCCGAGCGGTACTTCCAGCGTTACAACCGCGAACTCGACCTGCCGTACCGGCACCACACCAACTACCGGATCGCGCTGCCCGACGGAACCATCCGCTTCCTCGACTACGCGCTGCCCGACCTCATGCTCGCCTTCGAGGTGGACGGTTGGGAGTTCCACGGAACCCGGGCGGCCTTCGTGGCAGACCGGGCCCATGACGCTCGGCTGGCCGCCATGGGGTGGCAGGTGGTGCGGTTCGACGCGGTTAGCATCTTCGCCACCGAGGAGCGGGTGAAGGAGACCATCCGGGCTGTCGTCACGGCCCGAGCTGCGCTGTGCCGCGGCCTCAGGTGAGGCCACGGGCGGACATGTCAGCGCGCCGGGGCCTCGTCGGCATCCAGCGGCACGGGGTCGGGGTAGCCGCGCAGCTCGCGCCACGACGGCAGGCGCCAGTCGTTGTTGCGGAGGGCGTAGAACATGCCGACGGCGAAGGCGATGCCGGTGGCGATGCCGCCGATGAGGAGCGTCCAACGGGCGCCCCAGGCGTCCCCGATCCAACCGATGACGGGGGAGCCCAGCGGCGTCCCGCCGAGGAAGATCGTCATGTAGAGCGCCATCACCCGGCCGCGCACGGCGGGCTCGGTGGTGAGCTGCACCGACGCGTTCGCGGTGGTCATCACGGTGAGGGCCGTGAGGCCGACGGGCACCAGCATGATCGCGAACGTCAGGTAGGTGGGCGCCAGGGCCAGCAGCGTCGTGGAGACGGCGAACCCGCCCAGCGCCCCCAGCAGCATGCTGAGGCGCGGTCTGGGCCGGCGCGCCGCCATCAGCGCCGCCGACAGCGACCCGATCGCCATGATCGACCCGAGGGCGCCGTAGGCATCCGCCCCGACGTCGTAGACCTCGGTGGCCATGAGGGCGTTGGTGATCTGGAAGTTCATCCCGAAGGTGCCCAGCATGAACACGATGAACATGATCAGCTGGATATCGGGGCGTCCGGCCACGTACCGGAGGCCCTCGCGCACCGCACCGCGTCCGCGCCGCAGGGGAGCCGGGGTGAGTTCGGCGGGGTTCATCGCGACGAGAGCGATGATCACCGGCAGGAAGCTGACCGCGTTGATGACCATCGCGGGGCCGACCCCCCACAGGGCGATGAGGACGCCGGCCAGCGCGGGCCCGACGAGGCGGGCGCCGTTGAAGGACGCCGAGTTGAGGCCGACCGCGTTGGGGAGCAGGTCCGGCCCGACCATCTCGGACGCGAACGCCTGCCGGGTCGGGTTGTCGACCGCGGAGATCGCACCCAGCATCAGGGCCAGCGCGTACACGTGCCACAACTCGGTCGTGTTCGTGAGGACCAGCAGCGCGAGGATGCCGGCGTTGATGAAGAGGAAGACCTGCGTCCAGATGAGGATGGTGCGCTTGGGGAACCGGTCGGCGACCGCGCCGCCCCACGGGCCGAGCAGCGCCATGGGCAGGAACTGCAGCGCGGCGAGGTAGCCGACGGCGGTGGCGGAGTTGTCGGTCAGGATCGTGAGGACGAGCCAGGTCTGGGCGACGCGGCCCATCCAGGTGCCGGTGTTGGACAGCAGTCCGCCGTAGAAGAAGAGCTTGTAGTTGCGCACCTTGAGGGACGCGAACGTGGACGTCCGCGCGGGGGCGCTCGTGGAGGTGCTCATACGTGGATCACCCGCTGCAGGATGTCGGTCGCCTCGCGCAGGACGCGGAGCTCGTCGGTGGAGAGGCCCTGGAGGCGCTGCACCATCCAGTCGTCGCGGGAGGCGCGGGTGCGCTCGATCATCTCGCGGCCGGACGGGGTCAGCTCGAGGTGCTGGCGGCGTCCGTCGTTGGGGTCGGCGCTGCGGGCGACGAGGCCCTGCTCGACGAGTCCATTGACGGTGCGGGTCATGCTGGGGGCGCTGACCTCCTCGATGCGAGCGAGCTCGCCGGGGGTCTTGGCGCCGTTGGAGAGCTTGGCCAGCACGCTGAACTGGTGCGGCGGGATCTCGTGGCAGTTGTCGTACCGCACCCGACGGCTCACGTGCTGGCACGCCAGGCGGACATCACTGGCGAGGGTCTGGAGGGAATCACGATCAGGCACGATTGGTTAGGCTAGCTCATTACCTGTGCTAATCAAATTCGTTGTCCTGGTTGCCATCGGTCCGTGAACCGTGGCCGCAGTGAGCCTCGAAAGGTCGGGCTCTCGGCACACAAACCCGGGGCTCTGGGCACACAAACCCGGGGCTGTCGGCACACAAACCCGGGGCTCTCGGCGCCCAACGCCGGGGCTCTCGGCACACAAACCCGGGGCTGTCGCGCACAACTACCGGCACATAGGGTGGGGACATGCCCGTCTTCGAGCGTGTGAGCCGGTACCCGTACCCGCGCGCGACCGTGTTCGCCTGGCACACCCGGCCGGGCGCGTTCGCCCGGCTGAGCCCTCCCGGGATGGCCACCGCCCTCAAGCCGCTGACCAACGGCATCGAGGTGGGGTCCGAGACCGAGCTGCTGATCAGTCACCCGCTGGTCGCTGGGCTGCTGCCGCACGTCCCCCGGCGTGGGATGCGCAAGGGGGCGCCGATCGGCCTCCGGTGGTTGGTGCGGCACGTGGAGTTCGTCGCGAACGAGCGGTTCGTCGACGAGCAGGTGAGCGAGCCGTTCAGGTCCTGGCGCCACGAGCACACGTTCACCGACGGCCCCGGGGGCTCGACGATCATCACCGACCGCGTCACGTGGGCGCTCCCCGTCAGCATCCCGGGAGGCATCGACCAGGCCCTCGTCGAGATGCAGCTCGACGGGCTCTTCGCGTTCCGCGAGCGCCAGCTCCGCGACGACCTCGACCTGCACACGCGCCTCGCGGCGCCACCCCGCCGCGTGGTCGTGGCGGGGGCGTCCGGCCTGATCGGCACGCAGTTGTGCGCCCTCCTCACCACCGGCGGCCACACCGTGACGCGGCTCGTGCGCGGGTCGGCCAAGGGCCAGCCGGACGCCGTGCGCTGGGACCCGGCGCAACGCCGCCTCGACGTCGCCGCCCTCGAGGGGGCGGACGCGGTGGTCAACCTGTCCGGGGAGTCGATCGCCGGGCGGTTCACGCGGGCGCACAAGGAGAAGGTGCTGGCGTCGCGACTGGACGCGACGAACACGCTGGCGTCCGCCGTCGCCGCGGCGAGGGTGCCCGCGCTCGTGCAGGCGTCGGCGATCGGGTACTACGGCGCACGGCGTCCGGGCGAGCTGTTGACCGAGGCGTCCGACCCCGGCCAGGACTTGTTGGCCGGCGTCGTCCGCGCGTGGGAGGCCGCCGCGCAGCCGGCGGCGGACGCGGGCGTCCGGGTGGCGCAGTTGCGCACCGGCATCGTGCTCAGCGAGGGCGGGGGAGCGCTCGCGCCGCAGGTGCCGCTGTTCTCGGTGGGGTTGGGCGGACGCCTCGGCGCCCCGAACGCTTGGATGAGCTGGATCGGGCTGGACGACACCGTCCGCGCCTACCTGCACACGATCCTCACTGATGTGGTGGAGGGCCCGACGAACCTGGTCGCGCCGCGTCCGGTCACGAACCAGGAGTTCGCGACGACGCTCGGACGCGTCCTGCACCGGCCGGCGGCGGTGCCGACGCCGAGCATCGGCCCCAAGCTGCTGCTCGGCGCCGACGGCTACGACCAGATGATCGACACCGACCAAAGGGTGGCGTCGCAGAAGCTGTCGGAGTCGGGGTTCTGGTTCGCCCAGGGCACCCTGGCGGACGCGCTGCGTCACGCGCTGATGCGCTGACGGGTCGGTCGGGACGCCGTGGCCGGTTCGAGCGCGTCGCCGGCGGTCGGGCGGGCGCTGGACATCTTGACGCACCTGTCGCGGCAGGCCGGCCCGGTGGGCGCGTCCGCCATCGCGCGGGACCTCGGGCTGCCGCGGTCGTCGACGTATCACATCCTGACGGTGCTGGCCGAGCGGGGGTTCGCGCTGCACGTGCCGGAGTCGCGGGGCTGGGTGTTGGGGGCCGGGGCGTACGGGCTCACCAGCGCGTACACGCCGCACGAGGGGTTGGAGCGGCTGGCGCGCCCAGTGATGCGGGGTTTGGCTGCGGAGTTGTGGGTCACGGTGCACCTGGGGATCCTGCGGGGGCCGTTGACGCTCTACCTGGTGAAGGAGGGGCCCGTTGCCGCCTCGGGGGATGAGCCGTCGCTCGTGACGGCCGTCGGGGTGCTGCTGCCGGCGCACCTGACGGCGACCGGGCGGGCGATCCTGGCGCGGTTGGCGGACGCCACCGTGCGGGCGTTGTACACGCGTCCGGGTGACTTCGTGTCGCGCACGGGACGTGGGCCGCGCGGGCTGGCCGACCTGCTCGCCGAGCTTGCCCCCGAGCGCGAGCGGGGCTGGTCGGAGGAGGTCGAGCTCGTCACGCCCGGGCTCCGCTCGGTGGGAGCGGCGGTGTTCGACCTGCACGCCCAGCCCGTCGCGGCGCTGAGCTGCACGTGGCGGGCCCACGTCCCCGCGCGGGATTCGGAACCCATCGTGGCCGGCCTGCTGGCCGGCGCCGCCGAGGTGTCCCGCCGTCTGGGTGGCTGACGCCCCCTGGAGCTTTTCGCGGTCAGGGGCGCGGCGGGAGGGGGCCGGTGACGGACGCCGCGGCGTCCACCAGGGCGCCCGAGGAGACCAGCGCGAACGCTGCCTCGATCTCCGGCGACAGGAATCGGTCGGTGCCCGGGCCCTGGACCACCTCGCGGATCCGCGACACCACCGCCGCCGTGGCCGGGGCCGAACCGAGCCCGCGCAGGTCGAGCGCCCGGGCGGCGGTCAGGGCCTCGCCGGCCAGCACGCGCGCGAGCCCGTCGAGCGAGCGGCGCAGCTTGCGGGCGGCGTGCCAGCCCAGCGACACGTGGTCTTCCTGCATCGCCGAGCTGGGGATCGAGTCCGCCGACGCCGGCACGGCCAGGCGCTTCAGCTCGGCGACCACGCCGGCCTGCATGTACTGCAGGATCATGTGGCCGGAGTCGACGCCGGGGTCGTCGGCGAGGAACGGCGGCAGCCCGTGGTTGCGCTTGGGGTCGAGGAACCGGTCGGTGCGGCGCTCCGACATGGAGGCGACGTCGGCGACCGCGATGGCCAGGAAGTCCAGCACGTAGGCGACCGGTGCGCCGTGGAAGTTGCCGTTCGACTCGACGCGCCCGTCGGGCGTGACGACGGGGTTGTCGATCACCGAGGCCAGCTCCCGCTGGGCGACCAGCATGGCGTGCACCAGGGTGTCCCGGGCGGCGCCGGTGACCTGGGGTGCGCAGCGCAGCGAGTAGGCGTCCTGGACGATCGGGCAGTCGGGATCGTCGCGGTGCCGTGCCACGATCGGTGACCCGTCCAGCACCGCGCGCATCGTCGCCGCCGACAGCCCCTGCCCGGGGTGGGGTCGCATGGCGTGCAGGTCCTCGGCGAAGACGCGGTCGGTGCCCATCAGCCCCTCGACGGACAGGGCGGCGATCACGTCGGTCGTCGCCAGCAGGACGCCGAGGTCGTGACACGCCAGCACCAGCTGGCCCAGCATGCCGTCGGTGCCGTTGATGAGCGCCAGTCCCTCCTTCTCGGCGAGCACCAGCGGTTCGATCCCGGCCTCGGCCAACACTTCGGCGCCAGGGCGACGCACGCCCGCGGCGTCCCGCACCTCGCCCTCGCCCATGGCGGCGAGCGCGCAGTGCGCCAGCGGCGCCAGGTCGCCCGAGCAGCCGAGCGAGCCGTACTCGTGCACGACCGGGGTGATGCCCGCGTTCAGCAGGGCGGCGTAGGTCTCCACGACGACCGGCCGGACGCCCGTGCGACCGCTCGCCAGCGTGGACAACCGCAGCAGCATCATCGCCCGGACGACTTCGCGCTCCACCTCGGCGCCCGAGCCGGCCGCGTGCGAGCGGATCAGCGACACCTGCAACTGCGCCCGCTTCTCGGACGGGATGTGCTGGGTCGCCAGCGCCCCGAAGCCCGTCGAGACGCCGTAGACGGGGCGGTCGGCGGCGGCGAGTTTCTCGATGTGGCGCCGGGTGGCGGCCACGGCGTCCAGCGCCTCGGCCGCGACGGTGACGCGCGCGTCGTGCCGTGCCACGGCGACGACGTCCTCGAAGCTGACCGGTCCTGTTCCCACCAACACCTCAAGCATGGGGACGAGTGTCCCCGACCGGTGACGCCCGCACCCCCTCCGCCGAGGGCTTGTCTGAAATCCGAGACAAGCCCTCGGCGGAGGGAGACGCGTGGTCCCGCGCAGGCGAATCTGGGGCCATGGCGAAGACGATCCGCGCCCCTCGGGGCCTCGACCTCAACACCCGCGGCTGGCAGCAGGAGGGCGCCCTGCGGATGCTGATGAACAACCTCGACCCCGAGGTCGCCGAGCACCCCGAGCAGCTCGTCGTGTACGGGGGCTCCGGCAAGGCCGCGCGCTCGTGGGAGGCCTACGACGCGATCGTCCGCACCCTGGAAACGCTGGACGCCGACGAGACATTGCTGGTCCAGTCCGGCAAGCCGGTGGGGGTGTTCAGGACGCACGAGTGGGCGCCGCGCGTCCTCATCGCCAACTCCAACCTCGTCGGCGACTGGGCCACCTGGGAGCACTTCCGCGAGCTCGAGCGGGCCGGCCTGATGATGTACGGCCAGATGACCGCCGGGTCGTGGATCTACATCGGCACCCAGGGCATCCTCCAGGGCACGTACGAGACGTTCGGTGCGGTGGCGCGCAAGCGCTTCGGCCCTCCGACAGGCTCAGGGACCCTGGCCGGGACCATCACCCTCACCGCCGGCCTCGGCGGCATGGGTGGCGCCCAGCCGCTCGCGGTGACCATGAACGAGGGAGTCGCGCTCTGCGTCGAGTGCGACGACTCGCGCATCGAGCGCCGCCTGGAGCACCGCTACCTCGACGTGCGCGCCGACGACCTCGACCACGCGATCGCGCTCGCGAACGAAGCCAAGGCGTCACGGACGCCCCTGTCGATCGGCCTGCTCGGCAACGCGGCCGAGGTCGTCCCGGCGCTGCTGGAGCGCCACCGCGCCGGCGACATCACCGTCGACGTCGTCACCGACCAGACCTCCGCGCACGACCCCCTGCAGTACCTGCCCGTCGGCGTCCCCTTCGAAGACATGAAGCGCCACGCGTCCGACGACCCGGCCGGCTTCACGGCCGCGGCGCAGGCGTCCATGGCCAGGCACGTCGAGGCGATGATCGGCTTCGCCGACGCCGGAGCCGAGGTGTTCGACTACGGCAACTCCATCCGCGACGAGGCGCGCAAGGGCGGGCTGGAGAACGCGTTCGCGTTCCCCGGCTTCGTGCCGGCCTACATCCGGCCGCTGTTCGAGGAGGGCAAGGGGCCGTTCCGCTGGGCCGCGCTGTCGGGCGACCCCGAGGACATCGCGAAGACGGACGCCGCGATCCTCGAACTGTTCCCCGAGAACGAGCACCTCCGCCGCTGGATCACCCTGGCGGGCGAGCGCGTCCACTTCCAGGGGCTGCCCGCGCGCATCTGCTGGCTCGGCTACGGCGAACGCCACCGCGCCGGCCTGAGGTTCAACGAGATGGTCGCGAACGGTGAGATCGGGCCGATCGCGATCGGACGCGACCACCTCGACTCCGGCTCGGTCGCCTCGCCCTACCGCGAGACCGAGGCGATGGCCGACGGCACGGACGCCGTGGCCGACTGGCCGCTGCTGAACGCGCTGCTCAACACCGCCTCCGGGGCGTCCTGGGTGTCGATCCACCACGGCGGCGGCGTCGGCATCGGACGCTCGATCCACGCCGGACAGGTGTGCGTGGCGGACGGTTCGGAACTGGCCGCGCAGAAGCTCCAGCGGGTGCTCACCAACGACCCCGGCACCGGCGTCATGCGCCACGTCGACGCCGGCTACGAGCACGCCCGCGACGTCGCGCGCGAGCGGGGCGTGCGGATCCCGATGATGGAGGAGTGATGGCGCTCCTGGTCGACCGCATCGGCGAACTCGTCACCAACGACCCGACGACGGGTGAGGGGCCCCTCGGCCTGATCCGCGACGCTGCGGTCGTCGTCACCGACGGGCGAGTCGCGTGGGTCGGCCCGCGCACGCGCGCGCAGCCGTGCGACGACGTGCTGGACGTGGGCGGGGCGGCGGTCATCCCGGGGTTCGTGGAGTCGCACAGCCACCTGGTCTTCGCCGGCGACCGCGCCGAGGAGTTCGCCGCCCGCATGGCCGGCGAGCCCTATGCCGCAGGCGGCATCCGCGCGACGCTGGCCGCCACCCGGCACGCCACCGACCGCGACCTGACGGCCAACCTCATCCGCCTGGCCGACGAGTACCGGCGGCAGGGCACGACGACCCTCGAGGTGAAGTCCGGCTACGGGCAGACCGTCCGCGACGAGGAGCGCTCCGTGCGCATCGCCTCCGCCCACACCGACGAGGCGACCCTGCTCGCGGCGCACGTCGTCCCGCCCGAGTTCGAGGGACGCGCCGACGACTACGTGCGGCTCGTGGTCGAGGAGCTGATCCCCGCCGCGGCCCCCTCGGCCCGCTGGATCGACGTGTTCTGCGAGCGCGGGGCCTTCGACGTCGATCAGTCGAGGGCTGTTCTGTTGGCGGGCAAGCAGGCCGGGCTGGGCGTCCGCGTGCACGCCAACCAGCTGACCGCCGGCGGGGGCGTCCGGCTGGGCGTCGAGCTGGGCGCGGCCTCGGTCGACCACTGCGTGCACCTGACGGACGCCGACGTCGCGGCACTGGCGGGCTCGGACACCGTGGCCACCCTGCTGCCCTCGGCCGACTTCTCCACGCGCGGCCCCTACCCGGACGCCCGCCGCCTGCTGGACGCCGGCGTCACGGTCGCGCTCGGCGCCGACTGCAACCCCGGCACCTCGTACACGACGTCGCTGCCGCTCGTGGTGGCGCTGGCCGTCCGCGAGCTGCGGATGACCCCGGCCGAGGCGCTCTGGTCGGTGACCGCCGGCGGGGCGCGAGCCCTGCGGCTGGACGACGTCGGCCACCTCGGCATCGGCGCCCGCGCCGACCTCGCCGTGCTGGACGCCCCCTCGTACCTGCACCTGGCCTACCGCCCCGGGGTGCCGCTCGTGCGGGACGTGCTCAAGGACGGACGCCGTGGCTGACCGTCTGTTCGTGCCGTGGACGGGGCGCGACGACGGCCCCGGGCCCGAGCACGCCCGGTGGCACTCCGTGGTGCGGGGTTGGGTGCCGGGCTCGACGTTGCCGGCGGGAGGGGTGGTCATGGTGGGGTTCGCCTCCGACGAGGGTGTCCGCCGCAACGGGGGCCGAGTCGGGGCTGCTGCCGGTCCCGCTGCGCTGCGGGGTGCGTTGGCCTCGCTCGGCGATCCCGGCCGTCCGGTGTTCGACGCGGGCGACGTGGTGGTTGACTCGGATCTGGAGGGCGGGCAGGCCCGCCTCGGCGCCGTGGTCGGCGCCATCCTCGATGCGGGTGGCTTGCCCGTCGTGCTGGGCGGTGGGCACGCCGTGGCCTACGGCTCGTACCTCGGTTGGGCCGGGCGCCCGGGCTGGGGCGTCCTCAACGTGGACGCCCACTTCGACCTGCGCGCGTCCGACCGCGCCACGTCCGGGACGCCCTTCGCCCAGATGGCCGCCGATGAGGCGTCCGCTGGCCGGGATCTCGCCTACGCCGTCGCCGGGATCTCTCGGGCCAACAACACCCGGGTGCTGTTCGACGCCGCCGAGCGGCTGGGCGTCGAGGTCCTGCTCGACGAGGACTGCACGCCCGCCACCGCGGGTGCCTTCGCCGAGGAGTTCGTGGCCCGCGTCGACAGCGTGCACCTCACGCTCGACCTGGACGCGCTGCCGGCGTCCGTTGCGCCCGGAGTGAGCGCGCCGGCCGGGTTCGGGATCGGGCTGGATTGTGTCCGGGCGGTTGTCCGGGCCGTGGTCGGCTCGGGCACCCTCGGCCTGCTGGAGGTCGCCGAGCTCAATCCGTCCTTCGACGTCGACGGACGCACCGCACGCACGGCGGCGCGGCTCATCGACCTGGCCGTGCGCGCCTAACGGGCCTCGGGGCGTCCCCTGTGGCTCCTCGTGGTCGGGTCGCTCGAGGGTGCTCCCGAGGAGGTCCCTGTCGAGGGTTGCCGTCGGCGTAGCGCCATCTCGACCACAACCCACGATGCCTCGCCTAGAGCGTATCTCGCTGACTAGGGGTGACGCGGCGCGGGCTCAACCATGTGTGGTCCACATGGCGCTACGACACGCGTCAGCTCGGCACGGGGCTGCCGCAAGGGCAGCGATGCCGAGGGTCGCGGCACGCAGGGACGTCTTGGTCGGGGGCGCGAGAAGAACCTTCGGTTACCACGTCAGCGCCGCGAGAGGTGGATCCCCGCCAGCATGCAGCGCACCGAACCGCCCGCGAGCTCGATCGTGGGAACGTCGATCGGCACGATCGTGGCTGATGCCTCGATGCGGGCGCGCTGCTCGGGCGTGTAGGACGCCGCCGCGCGTGCCGAGCAGGCGAACAGCCTCCCCGAGGTGCCGGTCAGCTCCATCCCGTTGCCGGCGAACTCGGTCACCTGCTGCCACGAGATGGCGATGACATCGCGTCCCGAGTGGGTCAGGCGGGCGACGATCTCGTCGCGGCGGGCGGTGTCCGTCATGATCTCCGTGCAGAGCAGGGCGAACTCGGTGCCGATGCTCATGATCACGTTCGTGTGATAGATCGCGTGGCCCTCGGGGTCGCGGTTGGCGAAGACCATGGGCTCGTAGCCGACGTGGGTGCAGAACCGTTCGAGGATGATCGGGTCCGCGCGCTGCGACGCCCCCACGTAGGCCACCCGCTCGAGGTGGTCGAGGATCATCGCGCCCGTCCCCTCGAGGAACAGCCCGTCTGGCTCCAGCCCCGAGTAGTCAACGACCTCCTGCACGCGGTACTCGCGCTTGAGCAGCTCGATGATGTCCGCGCGCCGCTCGCCGCGCCGGCTCGGGGCGGCCATGGGGTACATGACGATGCGGCCGCCGTGGTGCGTGGAGAACCAGTTGTTCGGGAACACCGAGTCGGGCGTATCGCGTCCGAGGTCGTCGAAGACGTGCACGCGGACGCCGTGCTCCATGAGCGTGCGGGCGACCGCGTCCACCTCGCGCAGCGCGCGCGCCTCGAACGCGTCGGCGCTGATCTCCGGGCGGGGAAGCTGGAAGGCGTTGTCCGCCGCCGTCTCCGGGTTGGGCGTGAAGTGGTGGGGGCGGACCATCACGACGGCCGACGGTGCCTGGATCTGGTGACGCACGCCCCCATCGTGGGCATTTCCATGCGGCGTGTCCATGATGGATCGGGGCGACACGCCGCGCTGATGCAATGGAGCGCCCCATGGAAATGCACACCCATGGGCGCGGAGGGGGCCGGTTGCTAGGGTCGGGGGCGAACCTCGTCGAAGGAGAACAACAGTGAAGATCACCGACGTCGGCCCCAAGCCCAACTCGTTCGACCTCGAGAAGGCCACGGGGGAGAACGAGGTCTACCGCCAGGTGGCGTGGACCGGCAAGTACCTGCAGCTGACCCTGATGTCCATCGAGCCGGGGCAGTCGATCGGTCTCGAGGTGCACCCCGAGACCGACCAGTTCCTGCGCCTGGACGCGGGCGAGGGGCACGTCCGCATGGGCCCCAACGCCGAGGAGGTCACCTTCACGGAGGAGGTTTCCGACGGCTGGTGCATCTTCGTCCCCGCCGGCACGTGGCACGACGTGATCAACACCGGCAAGAAGCCCATGCGGCTGTACGCGATCTACGCCCCGTCGCACCACGCGGCCGGCAAGATCCACAAGACCTTCGCCGAGTCCGAGGCCGACGAGGAGTCGGGCAACGACGAGCCGCCGGCCTGGACGGTACAGCCCGGCAGCTGACGCCGGGGCGGCCTTACAGGCTCGCTGGCGCTCGCACCTCAGGGGCCTCACTCGTGGTGGAGGGCGTCCACCACGTCGAGACGAGCGGCCGAACGGGCGGGCGCCACCGACGCCAGCACGCCGAAGACCAGTCCGACGGCGATGGTGACGACCACGCCGTCGAACGGGAAGGACCACGGCATCTCCCAGCCGACGTTCGACATCGCCACCACCAGCGCGTAGCCGAGCCACAGCCCCGAAACCACGCCGAAGGCGATGCCGATCAGGGTGAGCAGGATCGACTCGGCCATGACCATGCGGCGGATCTGGCGCCGGGTGGCGCCCACCGCCCGCAGCATGCCGATCTCGCGGGTGCGCGCCAGCACCGAGATGGCCAGCGTGTTCATCAGCGCGAGCAGCGACGGCAGGGCCAGCACGGCGATGAGGCCGTAGAAGATGCCGAGTGTCCCGTTGAAGGTGGCCTGTTGCTCGGCGCGCCACTCCTGCGTGGAGTGCAGGGTGAACGCCGGGTAGTCGTCCACGACCTTGGCCACTGCGCGGTCGGCGGCGGAGGCGTCCGCGCCGGGGGCCAGGTTGAGCAGGAACATCAGGTCGGTGGTGGTCGCGAAGTCGCGCGCCAGCACGTCCTGGGAGACGTAGATCGTCGACAGCTTGGCGTTCAGGTAGTCGCTCCCGACCGCGGCCACCACGTAGGTGCGGCGCTCGTTCGGGGTCTCCAGCGTCACGGCCTGGCCGGTCCGCAGGCCCGCCTGCGACGCGAAGATGCCGTTGGCGATCAGCCACCGGCCTTGAGCGAGCTGGCCGAACGCCGCATCCGACGATGACCCGTTCCACTCCAGCGAGGCGACCCTCGGGTACTCGACCGGGTCGATGCCGATCACCTGCACGTCGTGGCCGTCGAGGCGGCCGTTCGCCACACGCAGCGACGCGACGGACGCCACCCCGGGCACGGCCCGCAGTTCGGCGCCCAGCCGCGGTCCGGCCGCGACGTTGCCCTCCTGCAGCACGATCGAGCCGGGGATGACCAGGTAGTCCGAGCCCATGGAGCGGTCGATGTAGCCCATGAACCCGCTGAAGATGGACGCCACCACCGTCAGCATCGCCACGATCGAGGCCAGGCCCAGCATCACTGCCGTCACCGTCGCCGCGGAGCGGGCCGGGTTGCGCTGCAGGTTCGAGCGGGCCAGCGCGCCCTCGCGGGCGAACAGCAGTTCGACGACCGACCCGAACGCGGACGCCAGCGGGTTCACGACCGCGGGGGTGACCAGCGCGATCGCGACCAGGAACACCACCGACCCGACCGCCATCCAGGTCGGCACGCGCGAGGCGAGCAGGAACACCGACACCATGACCAGCGCGGCCCCCCCCAGCGCACGGCGTCCGGCCACCGCCTGGTGCACTTCGGCGACCGGCGGGCGCATGGCCTCCAGCGGCGCGATGCGGGACGCCGTGCGCGCGGGCAGCACCGCCGCGAGCACCGTGACGAGCAGCCCGAGGCCGATGGCGAGCGCCCACGTCCAGGGTTCGAAGACGGGCGGGCCAATCTGCATGCGCATGTACTGGGACACGATCGGGCGCATCGCGGCGAACGCGCCGGCCGCGAGCAGCCAGCCCAGCACCAGCCCGAGCGCGGTGCCGAGCACGCCCTGGAGGAGCGACTCGGCCAGGAACATCCGGCGGATCACCCTCCGAGGCGTCCCGATGGCGCGCAGCATGCCGATGTCGCGGCGCCGCTCGGCGATCACCGTCCGGAAGGAGTTGGCGATGATGAACCCCGCCGTGGCCAGCGCGAACACCCCGAACAGGGTGAACGCGTACTGGGCGACCTCCATGCTCGCGACCAACGACCCGTTCGAGCTCAGCCCGCCCACGGTGTAGCGGTCACCCAGCTGGCGGCGGAGGGCGTCCTCGACCGTCGCGCGGTCGGCTCCCGGGGCCAGCGACGCCTCGACCACCGTCAGCCGGTCGCCCAGCGAGAACAGGCGCTGCGCGGACGCCAGCGGCACGTACAGCTGCTCCTGGCCCGGCACGGTCGGGGTCGACAACAGCCCGACGATCGTCAACCGCGTCGTGCCGGACGCGCTCGGCAGTGTCAGTTCGTCGCCGACCCGCACCGCGAGGCGTTCGGCCAGGTCGGACGACAGCACGGCGACGTCGCCGTCACCGGACGCCAGCGCGCGGCCCTGTTCCACGGGCAGGTCGCGGACCCGGGCGGCCGGGCCCGGGTCGATGCCGACGACGTTGATCATGGCGGGGGCGTCCGACAATCCGGCGCGGGAGGTGAGCGGGGCGGGCCGTTGCACCTCGCCGGAGGCCGCGGCAATGCCGGGCGTGCGGAGCACGGTGTCGAGCACGTCGACCTCGATGGGTTGGCGGAACGCGCTGCCGACCGTGACGTCGATGCGCCCGGCCGCCGACATCATCGACTTGGTGAACGCCTCCATCAGGGCCGGGGAGATGCCGTTGAGCCCGAACACGAGCATGACGCCGAGAGCCACCGCGAGCGTGGTGAGCGCCGAGCGCAGGCCGCGGCCGCGCAGGTAGCGCCAGGCCAGGTCGATCGACGTGGCCCACGGGGTGCGCGTGCGGCGGGTCATGGCGGATCAGAGCATCCCGGCGCGGTCCATGGCGTCGCGGGCGGCCTCGCGGCGCCCGTCGAGGGCCAGGTCGTCGACGATGCGGCCGTCGCGCATCAGCACGAGCCGGTCGGCGTAGGACGCGATCCGCGGGTCGTGGGTCACCATCAGCACCGCGCGTCCCCACTCGGACGCCACGGTCGCGAGCAGCTCGGCGATCTCGGTGCCCGAGGCCGAGTCGAGGTTGCCCGTCGGCTCGTCGGCCAGCACCAGCGCCGGGTCGGTCGCCAGGGCGCGAGCCACCGCGACCCGCTGCTGCTGGCCACCGGAGAGCTGGTCGGGCCGGTGGGTGAGCCGGTCACCGAGGCCCACCTGGCGCAGCCACGTCTGCGCGCGCGCCGCGGCGTCCGGCGCCCCGTCGAGGGTGAGGGGGAGCGCGGCGTTCTCCGTGGCGTCCAGCACGGGGATGAGGTTGAAGAACTGGAACACGAAGCCCAGCCGACGCCGGCGCAGGGTCGTGAGGTCGTCGTCGGGAAGGCTTGCGATGTCGATGCCGTCGATGGCGACGCGCCCCGCAGTGGGGGTGTCGAGGCCGCCGATGAGGTTGAGCAGCGTCGACTTGCCGCAGCCCGAGGGTCCCATCACCGCGACGAACTGGCCCGGGCGCACCCTCAGGCTGACACCCGCCAGCGCGTGCACGGGGTTGGGCTCGATGCCGTAGGTCTTGACGAGTTCGACGGTCTCGACGATGGGGCGCTCGATGGTGTCAGGGGGTGGCATGGACCCTCGCCCCCTCGGTGAGGTCGGAGAGGTTGGTCGTGGCGACCCGGACGCCGGCGTCCAACCCTGCGGTGACCTGGGTGAGCGTGTCGGTGGACGGCCCCACGCTGACGTCGGCGCGGCGAACCGTGTCGCCGTCGACGACCCAGACGTAGCGCTTCGAGCCGTCCGCCACGACGGCCTGGACGGGCACCACGAGGGCATCCGGGATCGCGGCGGTGGCGATGTCGGCGTCGCCGGTCATGCCGTTCATCAGGGCCTTGCCGGCGTGGTCCACGCGGATGACGGTGCGGAACGCGACGCCGCCGGTCGAGGTGGTCACCGCGACCGGGCGCACCGACTCGACGGTGCCCGTGAACGCGGTGCCGGCGAAGGCGTCCAGGTGGACGCTGGCCGGCATGTCCACCGCGACGCCCGCGATGTCGGACTCGTCGACCTGAGCTTCGAAGCGCAGCGAGGCCGGGTCGACGATGGAGAACAGGGTCATGCCCTCGGTGACAGCGACGCCCGCCGCGGTGGTGAAGAGCGCCGGCAGGCCGGGCGCCAGCGAGAGCGACGTGAACTGCACCGTGCCCGCCACGGGGGCCGTCAGCTCGGCGCGCTCCCGGTCGGCGCGGGCCTGGTCGAGGGCGAGCTGGGCGGCGTGGGTGGCCGCGTCGCGGGAGCGGTTCAACCGGTCGGATCCCGTCGGCATCGCGCGGGCGGCCGCGTACTGTGCCTCGGCCTGCGCGACGGCCCGGTCGAGCGGTGCTGCGTCCATCGCGCCGAGCACCTGCCCGGCCTCGACAAACTGCCCGTCGGTGACGGCGACGGACCCCAGCGTCCCGGCGACGGGGGCGGTGACGGACGCCTGGGCGTCCGGGGTGATGGTCCCCTTGGCGTTCACCGTGACGACAAGCGGCTGGGTGGACGCCGTGGCCGTGGCGACCGTCGTGCGCGCGGCCTGCTTGGAGTACCACCAGCCGCCGCCGAGGGCGAGGGCGAGCGCGGCGACGACCGCAATGGCGATGACGCGACGCCTGGTCATGTCAGTCCTCCTGGGTGGGGTGGGGTGAGTCGGCCGGGTCGCGGCCGAGGGCGGCGAGGAAGGGGCCGCGCATGGCGCGGTAGGTCTCGGTGAAGTCGCCGGGGATCGCGAACGTGTCGGGCGCGGCGCCCAGCACCCGCTCGGTGGCGGTCATCAGCGCGGGCAGGCCGGTCGTGAGGAGCTGGAGGTACTCGTCCTCGGTGTCGGCGGCGAACGCGCGGTCGGTCAGGCGGGCCGACCCGTCGACCATCATCGCCAGCACGACGTCGACCGTCGCTCCCGGATCGTCGACGGCCAGGCTGCCGTCGTCGTGCCCCATCTCGACCAGCGGCAGGAACAGGTGGCGCATGCGGGCGGTCCATGAGTCGAAGAGCCTGTGGCGCAGTTCGAGGTTCTCCGGCTTGTAGAGCAGCGGGATGGACGCCAGCGCCGAGTCGACGCGGGCCAGCTTCCACTGGGCCGACAGCTGCATGAGCTGGCGGAAGCGCTCCGCTCCGGTGCCCTCCAGGTGGGGCGCCCGTGCCTCGAGTCCTTCGAAGAGCTCGTCCACCCAGCGGTCGACGAGCGCCAGCAGCAGGGCGGTCCTGGAGGGGAAGTGGTAGTAGAACGTGCCCTTCGCCACCCCGACCGCCTGCGTCACCTGGTCGATGGACAGGCGCTCGTAGCCGACGTCGATGCAGAGCCGGAGCGCGGCGTCCATCATCTCGTCACGCCGGACGTCGGGACGCTTGGAAACCCTGCGTGCCATGGTCCACCTCATCCGACTGACCGTCAGTCAGTTCGAAGTGTACGCCGGATGGCGCCGTCGTCAACCCGGTTGGGCGAGCCTGTCGAGACCACCCGCAACGTCGGGTCGCCGGACGCCAACGGTTCGTGGGGTGGTGGTCTTTCGCGTCGATGCACCTCGAAAGTGCATCCGCACCCGCTGGAGCAGGTGCAGATTCACTTTCGGGGTGCGTCTGTGCGGTGCCAGCCCTTCGAGGCTCGCTTCGCGCGCACCTCAGGGCCCTCAGCCCGCGCGGAGGGACCCCGACGCAAGGGGTGGCAACACCCCACGCGGGGGGTTGCGCCCGTCGGCGTTCTCGGCTTACCGTGAGGACGTGAGCCCCTCGACGGGCTCCCAGGATTGTTACTCAGCTGTTGAGGCAAGGCCTGAGACGCACACCCGTGCGCCTCGGGCCTTTTTTGCGTTTCCCCACAAAGAGAGAGGACCCAACGATGGGCTCCGTGGATTACAAGGCACTCGCACCACAGATCTTGGAGAAGGTCGGCGGCGAGGTGAACATCGTCTCGATGGCGCACTGCGCCACCCGCCTGCGCCTGAAGCTCAAGGACGAGTCGCTCGCCGACAAGGCCGGCATGTTCTCGCAGGTCTTCGAGGTGATCGAGGGAGCGTTCAGCCAACCGCTGGACCGCGACTTGGTCAACGTGGCCCGCTTCATCACCCACCTGCGCTACTTCTTCGTCCGCGTGCACAGCGAGGAGCAGGTCCAGGACCACCCCACCTCCTTCCTGGACGCCATCGCCACCGCCTACCCGGACGCCCACCGCTGCGCCCGGCGGGTGGCCGACATCCTCGAGCTGCGCCTGGGCCAGCCCATCACCGAGGACGAGATCTCGTACCTCACCCTCCACGTCGCCCGCCTCACGCAGGCGGCCAGCATCGGAAAGCCCGAGAAGTGATCCTCCTGCTCGACATCGACGGCACACTCGTCGACCACACCACCCACCTGCCCCCCTCGGCCGAGGCCGCCGTCCGCGCCGCCGTCGCCGCCGGGCACCGCCTGTACGCCTGCACCGGCCGTGCCAGGGCCGAGGTCTACCCCGAACTCTGGGACCTCGGGCTGCACGGCATAATCGGCGGCAACGGCTCCTACGTCGAGTCCGACGGCGCGGTGCTGCTGCACCAGGTGCTCGACCCGGACGCCGTGGGCGCCGCCGTGGACTGGCTGCTCGGCAAGGGGCTCCCGTTCTACATCGAGTGCAACGCGGGGCTGTACGGCACCGACGACCTGCTCCCCGCCGTCGCGGCGCTCTACGACGGCCCCCGCGAGGAGACCCTCGCGATGGTCACCGCCGCGATGCCCGACCTGATCCTCGGCGCCATCGAGGGCGCCGGCCCGGATGCCCCGTGGCGCTCCGACACCAACAAGATCAGCTTCGTGCTGCGCGACGACGTCGACCTCGACGCGCTGGCCGCCGAGCTGGGCGCGGGCGTCCAGGTCGACACGTGGTCGCTGACCGGGTCGGGGCCGGAGTTCGGCGAGGTCGGCCAGGTCGGCGTCCACAAGGGGCACGCGGTCCGGCTGCTGGCCGAACACCTGGGGGCCACGGCGTCCGACCTCGTCGGCTTCGGCGACGCCCGCAGCGACATCGAGCTGCTGCGCGCCTGCGGCACCGGCGTCGCCATGGGGCAGGCGCCTGACGAGCTCAAGGCGGTGGCGACGTTCGTCACCCGTCCCGTCGACGAGGATGGCCTCGCCCACGCCTTCCACCACCTGGGCCTGACCGGCCCCCTGGCCCCATCCCAATGAGAGGAACCTCCCATGCGCCAGCGCACCCTCGGTGACGGCCTCACCGTCTCCGCCCTGGGCCTCGGCTGTATGAGCTTCACCGGCGCCTACGCCGACAGCCCGCCCGACCGCGCCGACAGCATCGCCGTGATCCGGCGGGCGGTCGAGCTCGGCGTCACCTTCTTCGACACCGCCGAGGTCTACGGCCCCTTCGCCAACGAGGACATCGTCGGCGAGGCGCTCGAGCCCGTCCGCGACCAGGTGAAGATCGCCACCAAGTTCGCCTTCGAGTTCGACGCCGACGGCAACAACCTCGGCACCAACAGCCGTCCCGGGCACATCAGGCAGGCCGTGGAGGGCTCGCTGCGCCGCTTGCGCACCGACCACATCGACCTCTACTACCAGCACCGCGTCGACCTCACGGTGCCGATCGAGGACGTCGCGGGCGCCGTGTCCGAGCTCATCGACGAGGGCAAGGTGCTGCACTTGGGCCTGTCCGAGGCGGCGGCCGGCACGATCCGCCGCGCGCACGCCGTGCACCCGGTCGCGGCGGTGCAGAGCGAGTACTCGCTGTGGTGGCGGGACCGCGAGGCCGACGTCATCCCCGTGCTGGAGGAGCTCGGCATCGGGCTCGTGCCGTACAGCCCGCTCGGCAAGGGCTTCCTGACCGGCGCGATCTCGGCCGACACCCAGTTCGGGGAGACGGACCTCCGCGCGGCCACGCCTCGCTTCCAGGGCGAGGCGCTCGAGGCCAACCTGGCGCTCGTCGACGTGCTCAAGGGCGTGGCGGACGCCATGGGCGCCACCCCCGCCCAGGTCGCGCTGGGCTGGCTGCTGGCCCGCAAGCCGTGGATCGTGCCGATCCCGGGCACCAAGCGCGTCGCGCGCCTGGAGGAGAACACTGCCGCCGCCGACATCGTGCTGTCGCCCGGGCAGGTCGACGAGATCACCCGCGCCGCGGACGCGATCGAGATCGTCGGTGAGCGCTACCCGGAGGACCAGAACGTCCGCGTGAACCTGGAGGCGCCACTCCCCGAGTAGGACCGGGGCCCTCACAGGGGCAGGACGAGCCCCTCGTGGCTCTGGCGGAAGCCCATCGTGGTGTAGAAGCCGTGGATGTGCGCGCGGTTCTTGTCGGTGATGATGATGAGGACGCGCGCGCCGCGCTCGCGCGCGTGCTCGGCCAGCCAGCCGACCACACGGCGGGCGATGATGATGCTGTCGGCGCCGGCCCGGATGCGGGCCCCGGTGACGACGCCCCGGATGCCGCCGCCGCGCGCCATGGTCGGCAGCAGCGAGAGCTGCATGGTGCCGATGGCGCGGTCACCGTCATCGAGGACGACGAACAGGTCCTGGTTAGGGTCGGCGTCGATGCGGGCGAACGCCTCCTCGAGGTCGGCGCCCTGGGGGCCCTCGCCGAGCATGTCGTCGCTGACCAGGTTGGTCGTGGCGACGTGCTGAGGGGAGGTGGGATCGTCGGCCAGCAGCCGCTCGATCGCAGAGATGTGCTCGCGCGTGGCCCGTGCGACGCACACGTCACCGAGGTCGACAAGGAAGTCCATGGCCCGATTGCACACCCGGGGAGGGCGTGCGTCCAATCCCCGGTGGCAACTGATACCCCCTCGGGTATGGCCTGCCCCGTGCCTCCGGCCTGACTCAGCGCCCCAGAGCGGCCGCGAGGCGGCCCAAGCCCTCGGCGATGGTGTCGGGGGAGTTCGTCGCGTAGCTGAGCCGCATCGTGGAGCGGTCGGGGTCGCTGGCGTAGAAGCTCCAGCCGGGCACGAAGGCGACGCCCTCCTCGACGGCCACCGGCAGCAGGCGGGCGGTGTCGGTGTCATCGCCGAGCGTCACCCAGCAGAACATGCCGCCGTCGGGGCGCGTGACCGTCGCCGTTGCGGGCAGTATCGCCAGCAGCCCGGCGTGCAGGGCGTCGCGGCGCTCGCGGTAGGGGCCGACGACGCGGGCAATGTGGGCGTCCAGGTCGTGGTGGGTCAGGTAGTGCGCGATCGCGAGCTGGTTCAGCGCCGGCGATTGCAGGGTGACGGCCGACTTCGCGATGCCGAGGATCTGCTTGAGCGGGCCCTGCACGCGCATCCAGCCGATGCGCAGGCCCGGCGCCATCACCTTCGACATCGAGTTGAGCAGGATCGTCTGCTCGGCCATGCCGGGCAGCGAGGCGATCGGCGGCACGGGCTCGCCCGAGAAGCGCAGCTGTCCGTACGGGTCGTCCTCGACGAGGGCCACCTGCGCACGCAGGAGGATCTCGGCGATCGCCTCGCGGCGACGGCGGCCCATGGTCTTGCCGGACGGGTTGGCGAAGGTCGGGATCAGGTAGACGAACCGCGGGGCGTGCTCGGCGATCGCCTCGTCGAGGGCCTCGGGCAGCATGCCCTCCGCGTCCGCGGCGACGCCAACCAGCTTGGCGCCGTTGAGCGAGAACGCCTGGACGGCGGCGAGGTAGGTCGGCTCCTCGACCAGCACGACGTCGCCGGGGGAGAGCAGCGCCTGGGCCGACAGGTAGATGCCCTCCTGGGAGCCGGACGTGACGAGGATGTCCTCGGGGGCCGTGGGCAGGTGGCGCGAGACGAGGGCGGCGGCCGCGGCCCGCAGCTCCGGCTCGCCCGGGGTGGCGCCGTACTGAAGCGCGCGCCGGGCGTGGCGGCCCAGCACGAACTCGAAGCTGTCCCGGATCGGGTCGACGTCGAACAGCGCCCCGTCCGGGATGCCGCCGGCGAAGCTGATGATGTCGCCGCGGCTGAGCACCGAGAAGAGGTCGCCGACCGGATCGGCCGGCTCGTCGCCGAACCGTGAGCTCACCGGGAACCTGAACGTCATGGGTTGCATCCTCCCACCGGGGGTCGGGCGCGCCCGGTCGGTCCCACTACGTCGCGGTGGCGAGCGTGCGGCGGAGGGCGTTCAGTGCCCGCACCCAGCGGCGCGGGGTGATGGGGCCGCCGCGTCCGCCAAGTCCCAGGTGGGGTTCGAGCGAGACGAACCCCGACCAGTCGGCCTTCTTCAGTTCGGCGACCAGCGCCGGCCACTGGCCGTCGCCCTCGCCGACCGGGACGACGCGGCGTGTGTCGGCGCGGGCGTCCTTGGCGTGGGCGTAGGCGACGTGATCGCCCAACAGCGGCCACGCCTCCTCGGCGGGGCGGACGCCGCACTGCACGAAGTTCGCCGGGTCGAAGATCAGGCGGATGCCGCACTCGGTAGCCAGCTCCAGGCATCGGGTGGGGGTGTCGCCATAGACGCCCTTCTCGTTCTCGTGCACGAGCCGCACGCCCTCGGCCTCGGCCGTGGTGGCGAGGGTGGTGAGCTGTCGGAGGACGCGGGGGCGGTCAGCGTTCGGGGTGGCGGTGTGCCAGGAGAAGGTGCGCACCCACGGCGTCCCGAAGCGGTGGGCGAGCGAGGCGGCGCGCTTGACGGCCTCGACCTGGGGGCCGAGCGGGGCGTCCACGGGAGCTTTGCCGATGCCGGTGGCGATGCACGAGACCTTCAGACCGTGTTGGGCCAGCGCGCGCTCGGCGTCATCGACCGTGCGGGGTGACGCCTTGAGGATCGGTGTGGGCCGGACGCCGACGCGCCGCAACTCCACGTGGGTCAACCCGGCTTCGGACGCCATCCGCGCCTGGCTGGGGAATGTCGTCAGCGCCTCGTCGGTGAATCCGGTGAGGGTCAACACCACGCCAGCCTAGCCACCGCCGACGGCCCCGGGTCGTGCGCCCACAGCCCCAGCGTGGTCTGCCGACAGCCCCCGGCTCAGAGGCTCTCGAGCTCGGCGCGCACCTCGGCCACCTCGGCGTCGCTGACGTACCCGGCGGCCATCCGGAGCGCCTTCTGGGCGACCATGCCCTTCAGCATGGACACCATCGGCTGGCTGGTGAGGCCGGGGTAGCGGCGTTCGAGGACGGCGACGGCGGCCGGGTCGTCGAGCAGTTGGCCCACCTTGGTGGTGGTCAGGTCGTAGCGGCCCATGGTGTGGTGCGCTCCTAGGTCGGGGTGTGGTGCGTGCGACGCCCAACTTTACATCGTTGGCGATGGATCGGCAACGATGGATATACTTGGCTCCATGAGAGCCGCCACCCTGCACCAACTCGGGCGCCGCCTCTCCGGCCTGGCCGGGGACCTGACCCACGCGGACGCCGAGAAGGGCACCACTCCGGGCGAGCTGGCCATCCTGGACGACCTTCTGCTGAACGGCCGCAGCGCCGTGCGGGAGATCACCCAGCGGACGGGGTTCGCCCAGTCCCACGTCTCGTCGACCTTGGCGAAGCTCACCGAGCGGGGCGCGATCAAGTGGGAAAAGAACCCGAAGGACGCCCGATCCCGCTGGGCCGACCTGGCCCCGAGGGAACGGGCGCGCCTCGAGCAGGCCGCGGCCACGCGCGTCGAGGATGCGCTTGCCGAGCAACTCGGCCCCAAGGAGGCCGAGAAGCTCGTCAAGCTGCTGGCACGTGCCGCGAAGATCCTCGACGTGAAGAAGCCGTCAGCCCTGCGGGGTTGAGCCCGGGCCCTGCTGCGGGTAGCCCTGCTGCGGGTAGCCCTGCTGCGGGTAGCCCTGCTGCGGGTAGCCCTGCTGGCCGTACGGCGGGTTCTGGCCGTTGGCGCCCGCACCCCACACCGAGCGGACCTCGCCGCGCTCACGGGTGCGGCTCAGGTACATCAGACCGGTGAAGATGTACTGGTAGGGCACGTACAGCAGCAGCACGGCGTACAGGACGAGCAGCGCGAAGCCCATGCCGGTCAGCGCGGCCGCGGAGTTCTGCCCCTGCGACTGGGCCAGGGCGAAGGCCGCCCCCATCATCACGAAGTAGGGCACCAGGAACAGCGCCATGCCGATGAGGCCGAGCACGAGCTGGTAGCCGAACGTCTTCCAGAACGCACCCTTGGTGAGCTGGAACGACCGCTTGATCGAGGGGATCGCGTCGAGCCCCTCCTCGGCCATGGCCGGGATCGTGTAGACGACCTTGATCATGAGCCAGATCGCGCCCACGTACACCGCGGTCAGGAACACGAACCCGAGCAGGATGCTCGCGCCGTTGGCGCTGCCGCTGTCGGAGTCGGCGGCCATGCCGATCGGCACCATCACCGCGATGAGCGCCACGACCAGGACGATGCTCGCGGCGAAGGCGATCAGCATCAGGATGAAGACGCGGCCGAGCATGCCGCGCGTGCGCTCGGCGAGGTTGGCGCTGGTCGGGTTGGCCCGCCCGGTGGCCAGGTCGATGCCCCCGATCACCGTGCGACCCTGGTAGACGTACACCAGCAGCGAGATCGCCAGCATGGCGATGTAGAAGAGGATGCCCAGGCCGATGACGGCCGGGGTGGCCTGCTGCCCGCCGCGCGGGTCGGCCAGCACCATCGCCGCGATGACGAGGCCGAAGACCAGGGTGGCGCCGAACATGATCAGGAACGGCATCAGCAGGAGCTTCAGGAAGAGCCCGAACCGGGCCTTGTAGACGCGCCACGCGCCGCCGACGATGTCGCCGAGGGTGAGCGGGCCGTGGGGGAGCAGGGCGTGGCCGCCAGCGGCCGGGACTGAGGGGGTGGTCCAAGTCATGGCACGACCCTAACGCTCCCGACCGACGGTTCGGGTGGGGAGCACTCCCCTCGGGACGCGGGTGCCGGGCGCCCGGGCACGGCCCAGACGCCCAACCCGACCGGTCAGTCCTCCTGGCCCACCGGCTCGGGCCGGTCCACGCGCGTCGTGCCGTCGGGATCGGCCCCGTCGGCCGGCTCGCCGGTCTCGGCGGTCACGGCGACGGCTTGGGATGCGGGCGCTGCCGGCGCCGCGGCCGGGACCCGCCCCGACCACACCAGGGCCTGGCCGGCGATGACCTTCTCGCCCGAGAACGCCAGCGTCGGCGACCCGGCCAGCGTGTAGCCCTCGCCGAGCGCGGCGCTCACCTCCTGGTCGAACGCGGCCGCGGGCTCGCCCGTGACCAGCCGGTAGGCGAGCTTGCCCGCGGGCAGGTCGCCGACGGCGGCCGTCGGGGCAGCAGAGACCGGACGCCGCGTGGCCGGCCCGGCGGGCGTCCGCTTGGGCCGTGGCGCGGGGGCCGCCTTCTTCTGGCCGGTGCCGACGTGCGGCTCCACCCCGTCGGTGTCGAGCAGCACGACCTCGCCGTGGCGCGGCACGACCGCGTTGAGGCCGAGGTCGGACTGGATGCGCGCGGCGAACGCCTTCGAGGCGTCCTCCTCGCCGTGGACGCAGAAGACCTCCTGCGGCTGCGGGTCGAGCTCGCGGAGCCAGTCGAGCAGGTCGGAGCAGTCGGCGTGCACCGAGAACTCTCGGTCGTGGTAGACCTCGGCCTTCACCGGGATGTACTTGCCGCGGATCTTGATCTGCGTCGCGCCCTCGGACAGCTGGCGCCCGCGCGTGCCGACGCCCTGGTAGCCGGTCAGGATCACGGCGTTCTTCGGGTCGGGCAGCATCTTCTCGAGGTGGTGCAGCACGCGGCCGCCGGTCGCCATGCCCGCGCTCGAGATGATGACGGCCGGGCCGTGGCCGCCATCCCCGGTGAGCTTCTTGGAGTCGTCGGCGGTCTCGACCGCGGTCAGGTCGGGGATCTTCACGAAGTCCTCGGGGTGGAGGTCGTCGCGCAGCTCGTCGGTCAGCGTCTGGTAGACCCGCAGGGCCCGGACGCCCATCGGCGAGTTCACGTACACCGGCACGTCGGGGATGCGGCCCTCGCGCTCCATGTCGGAGATCGTCTTGAGGATGATCTCGGTGCGGTCGATCGCGAACGCCGGGATCACCACCGAGCCGCCGCGCGCCATCGTGCGGCGGATCACGTCGGCGAAGCCCTCGTGGGGCAGGTTCGCGGGCTCGGGGTGCTCGCGGTCGCCGTAGGTCGACTCGACCAGCACGAACGGCGCACCGCCGGGCACCTCGCGGGGCTTGAGCACCGGGTGGTCCTTGCGGCCCAGGTCGCCCGAGAAGAGGACCGACGCCGACGGCGTCCAGAGGTTGACCGAGGCGGAGCCGAGGATGTGGCCCGCGCGCGTGAGGTGGATGGTCACCAGCTCTTCGGGCTTGGCGGTGAAGCCCGGGCGCTCGTTGCCGGTGAGCTCGAAGTCGGTGTCGTACTCCAGGGTGACGAACTGGCCGAGCATGGCCTCCACGTCCTCGGTCGTGTAGAGCGGCAGCGCCGGGTCGTGCTTGGAGTAGCCCTGCTCGTTGGCGTCCTGCGCCTCCTGCTCCTGCAGGTGGGCCGAGTCGCGCAGCACGATCTCGGCGAGCTGGCGGGTGCCCTCGGTGCACCAGATTGGCCCGTCGAACCCGCCCTTGGTGAGGGCGGGTAGGTAGCCCACGTGGTCCATGTGCGCGTGGGTGAGCACGATGTCGGAGAGGGACGCCGGGTCGACAGGGAACGGCTCCCAGTTCATCTCGCGCCACTTCTTCTCGCCCTGGAACATGCCCGAGTCGACCAGCAGCCGCCGATCGCCCACCTGGAGGAGGTACTTCGAGCCCGTCACCGTGCTCGCGGCACCGAGGAACGTCAAGGTCGTACGGGGTGCTTTCGCCATGACGTCACTCTGGCACGCCCCGACGACACTTATCGAGGGATCACGTCGAGGGCTCTACTTTGATGACGGTCTAAGTAGAGCCCTCGGCGCGGTCAGCCCGCACGGGAATCCAGCTCCTTCACCAGCTTGGGCGGGGCGGTCATGCGGAACGACTCGTCGAGCAGGACGAGCACCTCGTCCCAGCTCGGTTCCCAGGTGTCGAGGGCGATCGCCAGCCAGCCGAACGGGCCGACGTAGGCGGGCACGACGAACCGCTCGTCGCCGAGCAGCAGGTCGCGGTGGTCGGCGTCCGGCTTGAACAGCAGCGCCCGGGCGAGTGAGGTGTCGCCATGGGAGCCCTTCACGTGACCCCCGAACGAGGCGAAATGGTTCTGCGTGAACCACACCGGACGCCCGTGGCTCACCTTCTCCTGCGCCCCGGGGAACGACAGCGCGAGCTCGCGCAGCGAGGCGAGGATCGGGTCGTCGGCGTCGAACATCAGCGGGTGGGTCATCGCCCCTTCGCCTCCTGCTGGGCCACGCGGAACGCGACCAGCCGCTCGACCAGCTCGACCGGGACCGGCCGGTCCACGGGCAGCTGGATGGCGCCTTTGCTGAACTTCAGGCCGAGTTCGACGAGCTCGTCGCGCACGAACTCGACGCCCTCGCCGCCCGGGTAGAGCCCCACGTGGTGCTTGCCGGCCGCGATGTGGACGAGGTTGCCGTTGAGCTTCCACGTCGGCATCCCCCACGCCAGCGCCTGGGTCGCGTCGGGGGCCAGGCGCGTGATGATCGCGCGGAGGGCGTCCATGTGCTCGCGGTGGGGGCCGGAGTGCTCCGCGAGGTAGTCGTCGATGACCGTCATGGGTTGTAGGTTGCCCGCATGAGTGCCACCGACGCCACCACGCCGGCCATCGAGGCCGTCACCGCCCTCAGGCTCGACCACGAGGTCACCCGCCACGGACGCGTGAACTCGTTGGAGGAGGCCGCCGCCGCGCGCGGCATCCAGCCGCGCGACCTGGTCAAGACGATCGTGGTCCGCCGGGCCGACGACGACTACGTGTTCGTGCTCGTCCCGGGCGACCGCGAGTTCAGCTGGCCCAAGCTGCGGGCGCTGCTCGGCGTGAGCCGGCTGTCGATGCCCGACGCGGCCACCGCGCGCGAGGCCACCGGCTACGAGCGCGGCACCATCACCCCCTTCGGGTCGACGCGTGGCCGGTCATCGCCGACGCCGCCGTCGCGGGCCGTCGCATCTCGATGGGCGGGGGCGCCCACGGGGTCGGCATCACCGTCGACGCCGACGCGGCGCTGGCTGCGCTCGGCGCCGAGGTCGCGGACGTCTCGGAGTGACCATGGGC
The DNA here is from genome assembly GCF_004324755.1 of Propioniciclava sinopodophylli. Lineage (GTDB taxonomy): Bacteria > Actinomycetota > Actinomycetes > Propionibacteriales > Propionibacteriaceae > Propioniciclava > Propioniciclava sinopodophylli. The sequence goes on along the minus strand of NZ_SDMQ01000004.1, from coordinate 18,185 downwards.
CGCCCACCCTTCGCCCCCCACAACGCCTGGACTGCATGGTCAACAACGCCGGCATCCTGCTGAACGGGCCCTTCGGCGAGTACGACGAGGGCCACTGGCGCCGCGCCCTCGACGTTAACCTGCTCGGCGTCGTGCACGGGTCGCAGGCCGCCTACGCGGTGATGACCCGGCAGGGCAGCGGGACGATCCTCAACACCGGCTCGCTGGCGGGCCTGATGGTCGCGCCCCGCCAGCTGCCCTACACCGTCACCAAGCAGGCCGTCGTGGCCGCGGCGGCGATGGCGCGAGCTCTCGAGCCTGGGCGGCGCGCCGCTTCGAGGGCGACGACGTGGTGCTGGCCGGCGGCCGGCGGGTGCGCCCCGACGTCATCCTGCTCGCGACCGGCTACCGGGCGGGCCTGGAACCGCTCGCGGGGCACCTCGGGGTGCTCGGCGAGCGGGGGCTGCCCACGGCGCACGGGGGGCGTCCGGCCTTGCCCGGGCTCTGGTTCACGGGGTTCACCAACCCGATCTCAGGCATGTTCCGCGATCTGCGTCTGGACGCCGTCCGCATCGCCCGGCGCATCGACTGCGGGTTGGGGGCGAGCCGCGCGGACGTCTCCGACTGAGGCGACCCGCCGTCCGGCCCCGTGTGCGCGGCATGACCCATTGGGGGGCCGGGACGGCGGTCTGGGAACTACTTCAGCGTGAAGCTCGACAGGGCCGTGTCGATGGCGCGAAGGTCACCATCGGTGAGCGCCGCCGCGGCGCCGACGAGGATGGAGTTGGGGTCGGTGTCCGAGGACGCGACCAGCAGGATGCCGACCAGGGTGCCGGTCGCGCCGCCGTTGCACTCCACCGCCGCGTAGCGACCCTGGACGACGTTGTTGTCGAAGTTGTCGCGCAGGGTCTCCTTGCAGTCGGCCCCCACGCCTTGGACCATCGAGTCGATCAGCTGGTCGGCGGTGAACGAGCCGACAGCGGTGAAGTAGACCGCCATGATGCCCGGCGCGGCGTTGTTGTCCAGCTGTGCGATGTTCGTGGACGCCGTGATCGACGGCATCGGACGCCCGATGCCCAGCAGGTCCTGCGGCGCGGTGTTGCGGTCGGACCACGATGTCGGGAGGAGCATGGACATCGCGCCCGTGTCGTCGACGACCTCGGTCGTCTCGACACCGGCCGACGGGCCGGAGTCCGCGACTTGGCCCTGCAGCTTGTTCTCGAAGGAGAACACCGGCTGCAGCTCGCGACCGTTGATCTCCCCCTCGAGCACCTCCTTGGTGTCGAGGCGGAGCACACGCACGGCCATCGCGTCGTCGATGTCGTTGCTGCGCAGGACCGAGCAGTACTCCTTGTAGGTGCCCGAGGTCAGCGCGACGCCGTTGAGGTGGGTGATGACGTCGCCGGGCTTGAGGCCGGCTTTCGCGGCCGACTTGCCCGCGGCGACCCCCGCGACCCAGACGCCGGCCAGCCCGTTGGCGTCATCGCGGATCGCATTGCCGTTGACGCCGATCGAGTGCTCGTCGCCGCCCATGAGGGTTTCGACCAGCGGCTGGGCGTCTGCGGCGGAGATCGCGAAGAACTGCGACGTGCCCGTGCCGGGGTTCCCCGTGGCGTAGTTCACGCCCAGGACGCGCCCGGCCTCGTCGACCAGCGGCCCACCCGAGTTGCCGGGTTGGATGGACGCGTCGTGCTCGATCGCGCGGCGGATCGATGCCCAGCTGGTGTCGCCGGCGGCCGAGGCCTTGGACACGATCCCCTTGGTCATCGTGAACTCAGGGTCGCCGAGCGGGTAGCCCGCTGCGTACACGCCCATCGGCGGGTTGGGCGTCCGATCGGACCAGCCCAGGGCCGGGGCGTCCACGCTCTCGGTGAGCTGGATCACGGCCAGGTCGCTGCACTCGTTGACCCCGACGATCTTCGCGGGGTACTCGTCGGCGTTGCCGCCGATGCGGACGCGCAGCGCGCCGGCGCCGGTGACGACGTGGTTGTTCGTGACGATGTGGCCGTCGCGGTCGAGGATGAATCCCGACCCCGAGCCGTGGAAGGACTGGGAGCCCTCGAAGCTGCGGATCTCGCCGTCGGCCAGGACCTGGACGGTGGACTGCTTGACCGCGTCCAGGCCGGACGTGCCGGGGTTGAGGAACGGGATGGGGGAGTTGGTGGCCGAGCAACCGGTGGTGGCCAAGCCGAGGGCGATCAGGGGGACGGCGGCGCGCAGCGCGGCGCGCAACGGGTTGCGGGGCATGGCGGTGTCCTTGCAGCCTGGGCCGGGGGTGGAGCCGGCGCGTCGATGGTGACTGCAAGCTAGCAGGGTGTGATGGCTCTTCGGTGCCGAGGCGTCCAGCGTCCGGAACGGCTCAGCGTCGCCCCTTGTGGGCTCAGGAGTCGTCGTCGACGGGCCGGACCACTCCCGCCAGCGCGATCACCGTCAGGCCGCCGAGCATGAGGACGCCCAGGCTGACACGCAGGTTCGTCAGGTCGGCGACCGACCCGATGAGCGGGGAGGTGGCCAGGAACGCGATGCGCATCAGCCAGCTCACCAGCGTGATGCCGGCTCCCTCGGGCAGGCCCGGCAGGCGTCCCGCGGCCGCGTAGGCGGCTGGGACGATCGTCGCGCAGCCGTAGCCGGCCAGCGCGTAGCCGAGCATGACGGTCCACACCGTCGGCACGAACACCACCAGCGCGCCACCGAGCGCGATCATGGCGCCGCCGACCTGGATGACGCGGACCGGGCCCCACCTGTCGGTGGCGGGGTCGCCCAGGAGGCGGCCCACGAACTGAGCGCCCAGCATGACGGCGTAGCCCAGGCCGCCCACGCCGACGGTCACCCCGACCACCTGCACCAGGTAGAGGGCGGACCAGTTCGCTGCGACGTCCTCGGCGAGCGCACCGGCCACGGCCAGGGCGACCATCGGCAGCACCAGCCCCCAGGCGCCCTTGGGCAGCTTGGTGGGGGCGGGGTCGACGGCCGTTGCGACGTCGGCGTCGCCCTCCTCGTGGTCGCGGTGCCCGGGAATGCGGCCCAGCCAGGTGGCCAGCGCCGCGACGCCGACCATGACCACGCTCATCACGCCCAGGTGAACGCCGAGGGGCACCGCGAGCGCCGCCGCCGCGGCGCCGATGGCCCCGCCGGTGGTCGAGCCCAGGCTCCAGAACGCGTGCAGGGAGTTGATGATCGTCTTGCCGTAGGCGTCCTCGACCTTCACGCCGTGCACGTTCTGGGCGGCGTCGACGATCGCGTCGGAGAAGCCGGCGACCGCCAGGGCCGCCGCGAACAGGGCGAACAGGCCGGTGGCGGGGGCCACGCCCGCCAGGGCGATCGCCGCGGCCATGACGATCGTGCCGCCCAACGCCACGTGCTGGGCGCCGAACCGGCGGATGAGCGGGGCGGGCAGCGTCGAGGCCAGCATGGACGCCACCGGTCCGATGGCGACCATGAAGCCGAATTGGGTGTTGGAGATCTCGAAGGCCGCCTTGATCTCCGGATAGCGCGGCAACATGCCGGCGAACAGCGCGCCGTTGGTGAAGAAGAACAGCGAGATGCCGGTGCGTGCCGTGCGCAGGGTCGGGGCCACGGTCGCCCATCCTAGGGTCTTTGCTTCAAGCCGGAAGCAACCGGTCAGGCGAGCGGGTTGACGATTCGGACGCCGCGGATCTCGGCTCCGGTCTGCAGGTCTTCCGTCCACAACTCGGTGCAGCCGCCGAGTCGAGCCGCTTCCACGACCATGGCGTCCCAAATCGAGAGCTGGTGCTCGGACGCCGTGCGCGCCGCGGTGAGCACCAGGTCGGCGTCTGCGCCGAGCACCTCCCAGCGCCGCAGTCCGGCCAGCACCTGGTGGCCCTCCTCGGCCGTCAGCGGTGGCGAGAGCTTCCGGGTCAGGACGGAGTAGAGCTCGAGGAGCACTTGGGTGCTGATCACCAGGTTGTCGCCCCGGCGCAGCGCCTCCTCGGCTCGAGCCTGCTTGGTCGCGTCGCGGTCATCGAACAGGTAGGCCAGCACGTTGGTGTCGACGAAGACCCTAGCCACGGTGCAACTCGTCGCGGGTCCAGCCGCGCCCCTCGCCGGCGTGGGCGGTACGGCCGGTACGCAGCGTCCGGGCCAGACTGATGACCTCCTCGACGGCGCTCTGGTCCGAACCGTCGGCGTAGCGCTCCAAGGTTTCCGCCAGGTGGCGGTTGACGGACTCGTTGCGCTGGAGCGCCCGGATCCGGGCACGGCGCAGCACGGACTCGTCGACCGAGATCGTCAGGTTCGCCATGGAGTCAGTGTAGCGCGGAACCCGTGGAGCACGGGTTCACCATCAACCCCGCTTCTGGGCGGCCGCCCACTCGTCGCGCAGGCCCACCGTGCGGTGGAACAGCATCGGCTCGCGGGGGTCGGCGGCGAAGTAGCCCAGGCGCTCGAACTGGACGACCTCGCCGGGCTTCGTCTCGGCCAGGGCGGCCTCGACCTTGGCGTCCACAATCTCGCGGCTGGCGGGGTTGAGGTCGTCCAGCGCCTCGCCCGTGGCGGCGCCTGGCACCTCGGCGGTGAACAGGCGGTCGTAGAGGGCGACGGAGGCGTCCACGGCGTGCTCGGCGGAGACCCAGTGCATCGTCGACTTCACCTTGCGCCCGTCAGGGGAGTTGCCGCCCCGCGACTCGGGGTCATAGGTGGCGTTCACCTGGACGACCGCACCCGAGGCGTCCTTCACCACGTCGGTGGCGGTGACGAAGTACGCCCCGCGCAGGCGCACCTCGCGCCCGGGCGACAGGCGGAAGAACTTCGGCGGGGGCACCTCGGCGAAGTCGTCCGCCTCGATGAAAAGTTCGCCGCTGAACGCGACCGACCGGACGCCGTCGTCGGCGTTCTCCGGGTTGTTGACGACCTCGAAGTGCTCCACCTGGCCCTCGGGCCAGTTCGTCAGCACCAGCCTGAGCGGGCGCAGGACGGCCATGCGGCGCTGCGCGGTGGCGTTGAGGTCGCGGCGGACGAAGCTCTCCAGCTCCTCGATGGCCTTGCGGGAGTTGGTGCGGGTGATGCCCGTCGCCTCGCAGAACGCGCGGATCGCCGACGCCGGGTAGCCGCGGCGCCTCAGGCCCGACAGCGTGGGCATGCGCGGGTCGTCCCAGCCGTCGACGACGCCTTCCTCGACCAGCTTGCGCAGGCGGCGCTTCGAGGTGACCGTGTGGGTCAGCTCGAGGCGGGCGAACTCGCGCTGCTTCGGGGGGGCGGACTCGAGCGGCAGGTTGGCCAGGAACCAGTCGTACAGGGGGCGGTGACTCTCGAACTCGAGGGAACAGAGCGAGTGCGTGACGCCCTCGATGGCGTCCGACTGCCCGTGCGCCCAGTCGTAGGTGGGGTAAATGGGCCAGGCGTCACCGGTGTTGTGGTGGTGCGCGTGGCGGATGCGGTACATGACCGGGTCGCGCAGCCACATCTCGTCGCTGGCCATGTCGATCTTGGCGCGCAGGACGCGGGCACCGTCGGGGAACTCGCCTGCGCGCATCCGGCGCAGCAGGTCGAGGTTCTCCTCCGGCGTGCGGTCGCGGTAGGGCGACTCGACCCCGGGGGTGCCGAAGCCGCCCTTCTGCGCCGAGATCGTCTCGGCGTCCTGGTCGTCGACGTACGCCTTGCCCTGCTCGACGAGGTACTCGGCCCACGCGTACAGCTGCTCGAAGTAGTCGGACGCGTGCACCGTGACGCCGGGGGTGTAGCCCAGCCAGGCGATGTCGGCCTTGATCTCCTCGACGTACTCGACGTCCTCGGACTCGGGGTTGGTGTCGTCCAGGCGCAGGTTGCAGACGCCGTCGAAGTCCTCGGCGATGCCGAAGTCGGTGACGATCGCCTTCGCGTGCCCGATGTGGAGGTAGCCGTTCGGCTCAGGTGGGAAACGCGTCTGGACGCGGCCGCCGTAGGTCCCTGCCTCGTTGTCGCGACGGATCGTGTCGCGGATGAAGTCGGATCCCACAGGTGCTTCGGTCATGGGGGAGAGCCTATCCGGAAGCGAGGAGGACCCCGGCATGCGCCGGGGTCCTCCAGGTGGTTGTTGCCGTGTGGTCAGTCGAGCGCGGCGAGGGCGTCGACGGCGTTGACGAGGCCGTGGCCAGTGGCGTTCTCGCCCCAGCAGACCTCGGCCGGGGCGGCACCGGGGCCGGGGCGCACGGCGGCGCAGCCGGCGTCGAGCGCCACGGCGGTCGACTCCAGGATCGTCTCGGTCTCGGTCTGGGTCAGGCCCGGGTCCTTCTCGGCCATCAGGGCGACGAGGCCGGCCACGTGCGGCGCGGCCATCGAGGTGCCGCCCAGGTAGTAGAAGGCCTGCTGGCCCTGGTTCACCTGGTAGGCGCCCAGCACCCACGCGCCGGGGGCGGCCACGTCGAGGTCCGGGCCCGGGAGTTCGCGGCTGCTGAAGTCAGCGATGTAGGTCTCGTCGACCACACCGGGCTTCTCGGCGACGTCACCCGCGTACCACCACGTGCGCGGGTTGCCCTTGGCGTCAGGCTTCCACTCGCCGGTCCAGCCGGTGGCGGCGACGGAGACGACCGGCGCGTACGCGCCGGGGTATCCCATGCCGGCCTCGCCGGAGTTGCCGGCGGATGCCACGATCAGGACGCCCGCCTCAAGCGCGTAGTCCAGCGCCGCCTTCTCGACAGCGTCCAGCTCGGAGCCGCCCAGCGACATGTTGATCACGACCGGGGAACCCTTCAGCGGGCCCATCTTGAGGTCGGCGACGTAGGTGATGCCGGCGGCGACGGTGGCGGAGGCTCCCGAGCCGTGTTGTTGAGCACCTTGACCGGGATGATCTTGGCCTTCGGTGCCACGCCGTCGACGGCCACGTCGCCCATGTCGAAGCCGATGATGGTGCTGGTCACGTGGGTGCCGTGGCCTTGGGTATCGGTCTGCCACTCGTTGGGCTGCTCGCTGACGTTCGACCCGCCCCCGCCGCCGAACGACTTCGCGTACTCGGTGGCGATGCGGTCCTCGCCGAAGTAGTAACGCCACGACGAGAACAGCCCGGTGTCGAGGACCGCCACGTAGACGCCGTCACCGGTCTGCTGGACCTGGCGCGGGCCCTGCGGGAGCGGGCCACGGACGTCCATCTGGTCGAGGCTGTAGGTGCTCCGGCCCGTGGCCATGTCGGCGAGCTCGCTGGGCACCACCGGCTTGCCGATGCGCTTGGCGTCCGGGTTGGCGGCGGCGACGATGTCGAGCGCCTGGATCTTCGGCAGCGCCGAGCTGCGCGCCTTCATGGTGACGGCGTCGATCTGCGGCAGCTGGCCGGTGACCTTGCCGTACGCGCCGAGCGCCTTGAGCGCGGCCGGCGTGATGTCGGCCTTCAGCGCCACGTTGATGTCGATGTTCTTGTCGGGCGCGGCCACGGCGGGCAGGCTCGCGCCCCCGATGGCCAGCGCGGACGCCGCCACAAGGGCAACAGCGGTACTGGTCTTCATGTGGGTCCCCCTCCACGTGTGGGAGTGTCCGCACGCAAACCAGTGGCGGTTCGCCGCCGGAAGGGAGGAGGTCGGGCGCCGGACGCTGTCAAAAGTGAAATGGGTGAATTCTCAGGCGAGCGTCCCGATGCGCAGGCCGTCGAGCTGGGCGTTCGAGCGCGGGTTCCGGCTGTGCTGCACCTGGAACCGCTCGGTCGCGTCGGTCCCGCACAGGTCGAGGATGCGCTGCGACCCGCCGGGGTGGAGGCCGGCCCAGCGGGTCAGGTCGTAGACACCGCCGTCCACCACGGCCCAGCAGGACTCGGCCGAGTCGTGCGAGGCCACCTCCTCCATCGTGAACGTGGACGCCGCGGGCGCGGCCGTGCCGCCTGCCGCGGCCGGGGCGGCCAGGAGGCTGGACCACGTGGCCTGCGCGCCCGAGTGCCCGGTCGCGACTGCCAGGCCGGTGACCGCCAGGGCGGCGGTGGCGACGAGCCCGCCGACCGCCATCGCCGCGAAGCCGCTCGTGCCCGGGGGCGCCTGCTCGCGGCGGCGCTCCAGCCACCACCACAGCCACGCCAACGCGGCGGTGACGAGGCCGGCCATGAGCGTGATGTTGCCGAATCGCTCGTGGGACTCGGGGCGCGTGACCGTCTCGGCGAGCGCCTCGCCCGAGAACTTTGCGGCGATCGCCGCCAGGGCGCCGACTGTCAGGGTGGCCAGAGACAGCAGCCCGAAGCGGGACCGCACGGCCGGGGACACCACGGACGCCACCGTGGCCAGCGCGCCCACCGGCAGCGCCACCACGACGAGGTGCACGACGAGCGGGTGCAGGGGCAGGCCGAGGAACGAGGCGTCCAGCGCGGTCATGTCGTGCAGTGTACGGAGGGGGTCCGACGTCCGCCGTGGTGGGCCCCGGTGGGGCGGGGCGGCGACGGGTGCGAGACTGGCGACCATGATCGGAGGTCTCGCGCTGCTCCTGGCGTTCCAGCTGGTCGGGGAGCTGTTCGTCCGGCTGACCGGCCTGCCCATCCCCGGTCCGGTGATCGGGATGGTGCTGTTCTTCTCGTGGTTGCGCTGGCACCACCCGCGCGAGGGCGCGCCCTCGGTCCGGGCCGCCGACGTGCTGGTGCGCTACCTGCCGATCATGTTCGTCCCGACCACCGTCGGCATCGTGGCGTACGGCCCCCAGGTGGCCGCGCAGTGGTTCCCGGCGGCGGTGGCGTCCTTCGGCACGTGGCTGGTGACGTTCATCCTCGTGGCCTGGGTGGCGGTCTGGCTGCGCCCGCGGCGTCCGAAGGAGGAGGTCGCGTGATGGAGAACCTGACCGCCACGTGGGAGTGGCTCTCGACCTCGCCGCTGCTCGCGCTCACCCTGACCGTGGGCGTGTACTGGGCCGCCGACAAGCTGTGGGAGCGCTCCGGGCGCCACCCCCTGCTGACCCCGCTGCTCATCACCGTGACCGTGATCAGCATCGTGCTGGTCGTGGCCGGTATCGACTACACGGCGTACGCGAACGGGCGAGCATCCTGACGATCCTGCTCGGGCCGGCCACCGTCGCGCTGGCGCTGCCGCTGCACCGGCAGGCCTCGCACGTGAAGGAGGCCGCGCCGATGGTGCTCGGCGCCGTGCTCGTGGGAGCGTTCTTCTCGATCATCTCCGGCTACTGGGTGACGCTGTGGCTGGGCGGCTCGACGGAGCTCGCGGCGTCCATGGCGCCGAAGTCGGCCACGACCCCGATCGCGATGGCTCTGGCCGAGCAGATCGGCGGGCTCGCGCCGCTGGCGGTGCTGTTCGTGATGGTCGCGGGGCTGGCGGGCGCGGTGATCGGGCCCAAGATCCTCGACCTGGTGCGCGTCACCGACCCGCGGGCGCGCGGGCTGGCGATGGGCGTGGCCTCGCACGGCGTGGGCACGTCGCGGGCCTTCCAGGAGGGACAGACCCAGGGCGCCTTCTCGGGGCTGGCGATGGGCCTGACCGGCCTGACCGTGTCGCTGATCATCACGTGGTTGGTGCCCTGACCCCTGCCGCATGGAGCAGGATGGCGGTATGCGCACACCCCCCGAGATGCCGCCCGCCATCGCCGCCTGGGTCGAGGCCGACCGCCTGCTGGAGCTGCCCGCCATGGAGGCCCAACTCTCCCCGCACGCCGTGTTGCGCTCGCCGCTCACCGACGCCTTCACCTTCGTCGGACGCCGTGACGTCGCGCAGGTCTTCGGCGCGGCCCTCGACCTGCTGGCCGACATCGAGATCGAGGCGGTGACCGGCGCCGGCGACGACTGGGTCGTCCACGGGACCAACACCCTGGGCGGGCGGAATCTGGAGGAGATCCAGTGGCTACGCCTGGGGGACGACGGGCTGATCGCCGAGGTGACGCTGTTCATCCGGCCGGTGCCCGTGGCGATCGCGTTGTTCGCGCGCATCGGGTCGCGGCTGGCGGCGCGCGGGGTGCTGCCTGCCCGGGCCGGGGTGGCGGCGGGGTCGCTGGCGCCGTTCGCGGCGCTGTTCGGCGGCATCGAGCGCTTCCTGATGCCGCGGTTGGGGCCGGGTGGGCGCTAGCCGAACAGCTCGGGGCGTCCGAACATCTGGGCGGTCTGACGGGCGGTGGGCGTCCCGGCGTCGGGGTCGGCGCCCGCCTCCAGCAGCACGCGGACGACCTCGTCGGCCTGCTTGAACACCGCGCCGGCGAGCGGCGACTGGCCGCGCCGGTTCTGGGCCTCGACGTCGGCGCCGCGCTCGACGAGGGCGGCGACCGTCGCGGGCTGGTCGTGGTAGGCGGCCAGCATCAGCAGGGTGTTGCCCTCGGCGTCGGTCAGGTCGACGGGGGCGCCGGCGTCCACGTAGGCGGCCAGGCGGGCCGCGTCGCCCTGGCGGGCGAGGTCGAAGAGCCAGTTGGCCAGAGCCACGGGGTCGGAGCCGTCGGGTACCTCGGTCATGCAGGCAGCCTACGGCCCCGCCCCGTGGGCGGGCTCAGCCGCAGTGCACCTGCACGAGGTCGCGGGAGTAGTACTTGCCGCTCTGGACCACGTCGCTCCAGACGTTGATGCACTTGCCGTTGGTGTTGTGCACCCGCACGGCGCCGGCGTAGGAGCGGTAGTAGCCGACGTCCTGCGCGTACGCGTAGTTGTTGGCCGGCACCTCGAGCTTCACGCGCATGTCGGCGTAGCGGCCCGACTTGTTGATGAGCTTGACGCAGTTGGTGCCGCCCGAGGCGGTGCTGTAGTACACCTCGATCGCGAACGGGGCGCCGCCCGGGTAGTTGTAGGTGGTCTTGCTGCCCGAACACGAGGTGCCGACGCTGGTGCCGTACGGCGAACGGCTGAAGGCGGCCTCCGCCGGGGTCGCCGACGAGACGAGCAGCGCGAGGCTGCCGGCCGTGGCGGCGGTGGCGAGGGCCAGCTTGGACAGGCGGGAACGAACGGTCATCTGTTTCTCCTTGGGGGTGGGTCCGGGGTGGGGACGCCTCGAACCTAGGCCCGGCGCGTCCGGGCCGCAACGGGGAGCACTCCCCACGGGCGGTGCCATGCTGGGGCGATGAACCTGCCGTCCCCGCGCACGCCCGACCCTCTGGCCGCCCCGCCCCTGAACTGGGGCATCCTCGCCCCCGGCGGCATCGCGGCCACCATGGTCGAGGCCCTGCAGCGGTTCACCCGCCAGCGGGTGGTGGCGGTGGGGTCGCGCTCGGCCGAGCGCGGGGCGTCCTTCGCGCAGCGGTTCGGGATCGGGCGCGCGCACGACTCCTACGAGGCGCTGGTCGCTGACCCCGAGGTGGACGCGGTCTACATCGCCTCCCCGCACTCGCACCACCGTGAGCAGGCCCTGCTCGCGATCGCGGCAGGCAAGCACGTGCTGGTCGAGAAGGCCTTCACGCGCACCGCCGCCGAGGCGCGCGAGGTCGTGGACAACGCCCGCGCGGCCGGCGTCACCGCCGTCGAGGCCATGTGGACGCGCTACCTGCCGGCCACCGACATCGTCCGGCAGTTGCTCGCAGACGGGGCGCTCGGCGCCATCGAGACCCTCACCGCCGACCACGGGCAGTGGTTCGCGTTCGACCGGTCCTCACGGCTGTTCGCGCCCGAGCTCGCAGGCGGGGCGCTGCTCGACCTGGGCGTCTACCCCGTGTCGTACGCGTCCTTCGTGCTCGGGACGCCCACCCGCATTTCCGCGGCTGGCACGCTCACCGAGACCGGGGTGGACCGCCAGGTGTCGGCTGTGCTCGAGTACGCGTCCGGGGCGACGGCGCTGGTGACGACGACGCTCGCGGCGCGGACGCCGACCAGGGCGTCCATCAGCGGCACGGACGCCCGGGTCGAGCTCGCCGGGCCGTTCTACACCCCGCAGGTCGTCCGCCTCATCGGCCGGGACGGGGAGGTGTTCGAGTCGGAGGCCCCGCGTATCCCGGGGCACCTCGGGCTGTGCTACGAGGCGTCCCACCTGGCGCAGCTGGTGGCTGACGGCGCCACCGAGTCGCCGCTGCTGGGGCTGGACGAGACGGTCTCGATCATGGAGACGATGGACGCCATGCGCGCCCAGGTCGGCATGGTGGCCCCGGCCTGAAGGCAAGCCCTCGGCGGACTGAACCCAAGCCCTCGGCGGATCGAACCCAAGCCCTCGGCGGATCGAACCCAAGCCCTCGGCGGTCAGGGCAGGCGGGCGAGCAGGGCCTCGGGACGGCGCCGGAAGGACTCGATGTCCTCGGTGCCGAGGGTGAGGCCCTCCAGCACCGACGTCAGCACGGCGTTCACCGGCGTCGGCACGCCCACCGACGCCCCGTGGCGGACGACGGCGCCATGGAGGTGTCCCACCTCGGAGCGGCCGCGTCCGGCGTGCAGGTCGATGTGGAGCGACGGCATCTTGTCGCCGCGCGAGCCGCCGAGCAGGCGGGTGAAGATCGGACGCGTCACCGACTGGGGCAGCCGCTCCACGGCCCACGCGAGCGCGCGGACGGGCGTCCCGGGCAGGTCGACCGGGTCGTGGCCCAGCGCCCGCATCACCGCGATGCACTCGCGCAGCGACGCCGTCTCCACCGCGAGCAGCCGCTTGTCGGAGAAGATGGCCCCGACCGGCAGGTCGAGGATCGCCGACGTCGCGCTGCCCTGCAGGTTGGTCAGCAGTTTCGACCACTTCATCGGCCCGGCGGCCGGGAACGTCCGCGCCCCCAGCCGGGCGTCGTTGAGGGCGTCCGCCACCTGCGCCGACAACGCGTGGCCGTGCGCGATGCCGATGCCGCGGTGCTTCTCCTCGACGACGTGGCCCACGCCGGGCTTGCCGATCGCGGTGGTCACGGTGCCCGCGATGACGCGGTCGGCGCCCAGCCGCGAGGCGATGAGCGGCTCGTTGTCGACGCCGTTCTGCAGCGACAGGATCGTCGGCACCGGCCGTGCGGTCGCAACGAGTTGGTCGACCGCCTCGGCAGTGTCGAAGGACTTCAGGGCGAAGACCGCGATGTCCCAACCGCCGGCGTCGAGGGCCTCGCGCGCGTCGGTGAACAGCGTCACGTCGCGGACCTCGCGCCTGCCGGAGACCGACTCCACCACGAGGCCGTGGCGGGCGATCTCAGCGGCAGGGAGGGGCTGCTCGATGAAGGCCACGTCGTGCCCGGCCGAGGCGAGCGAACCCCCCACGTACGTCCCGATGGCGCCCGCGCCGAGGAAGAGGAATCTCACGCGACCACCCTAGCCGCGCAAGTACGGCCGTTGGACGCGCTGGGCAGCGGCCGCGGCGTCCGTCACGAGCGTGTCCGCCTGGACGCGGTGCGGGAAGGCCGCGCGGTGGCGCGCCAGCCAGTCGGACGCGAACGCGCCGGCGTCCGATGCGCGGTTGTACTGGGCCTGCGCCGCGCCGGTCTTCTCGGCGATGACACCGCTGAGGCCGACGACGAACACCATCCCGGACGGCAGTGCGACGTGGCGGTGGCGCGCGACGGGGTCGAACCCGAACTGGCCGAGCTGCCCGGGGCGGGAGCACAGCATGCCGGTGTGGTCCTCGGAGCCGCCGCGGGTGCCGACGCCGGCGCTGCCGGGCAGGCCCGCGAACGTGACGCCGTTCTCCGTGGCGGCAAGGTAGGTGGCCCACCGCAGGCGATCGTCGCCGAGTTCGGACGCCCACAGCTCGGTCTCGCGCAGCCCGGCGAGGTCGGCCAGGGCCAGCGCGGAGGCGACGACGAGGGCGGAGGAGGAGCTCATGCCGGCGGCGAGCGGCAGGTCGGAGGAGAAGGTCAGCTCGGCGGCAGGTAGCTCGCCGAAGTTGGCGCGCAGGCGGTGCCAGGCGGTGGCGACGTAGCGGCCCCAGTGTCCGGGCGGCAGGGGGGTGGCGCCGTCGGCGTCGATGACGACCTCGCCGTCGAACGCCGAGGAGCGCGCCACGAGGCCCGGACGGGGCTGTCGGCGGACCAAACCGGGGCTGTCGGCGGGCGAAGCCGGGGCTGTCGGCGCCGTGGGGGGGGCAGAGAGGGGTGGCGGTGGCGGTGACGGACTGGGCAGCCGCGCAGACCAGGACGTTGCCGCCGGCGTAGTCCGTGTGCTTGCCCAGCACCTCGATGCGACCCGGCACCCGCCAGGTGGCGCGCCCTTGGCGTTGGCGAGCAGGCCGGGCTCGATGTTGGCGATCGTCTCGGCGCTCAGCAGCTCGTCGATCGGGATCAGGAGACCCGCCTCGGACGACGACGCGAAGGCGTTGTCGTTCAGGATGTCGGGCAGGTCGTTGGCCTGGATGCGGGACTGCACCGTCGTGGCGAAGTCGTCCCAGCCGGCGATCTGCAGCTCAACCTTGACGTTCGGGTGCTCCTCGTTGAACTTGGCGGTGATGGGTCCCAGTCCGCCTCGGAGGTGGAGCCGTTTGCGGCGCGGCTGGCCGTCGCGCAGGTAATGGCCGCCCCGATGGCGGGCATGGACGGATCCCCAAAAGTTCGGACAATGAACGAAGTATTGGCCGTCTGGGCGCGGGGGTCAATCGGCTCCCGCCACCACCGTGGGGTCGGTGAACACGTCCTCGAGCGCCAGCAGGGCCCCGCCGCGGGCGGTCGAGATGAGTCCCAACTCCGAGGTGGCAAGCACGATCGCGCTGCCCTCGTCGAGCCGGCGCTCGGCCAGCGCGGCCTGCACGGGGGGCAGGATGAACTCACCGAAGAACGCGTAGTAGCCGCCCAGCACGATCATCTTCGGGTTGAGCACGTCGACGAGGATGCCCAGCCCCAGCGCGAGGCGCTCGGTGACGGTGGCCAGGGCGACCAGCGTCCGCTCGTCGCCCGCGCGGGCGCGGTCGGCCAGCGTCAGCAGGCGATCCTCCAGGGCGCGCTTGGGGTCGTGCAGGCTGTCGCCGGGGTCGGCGGCCAAGCGCAGGAAGGCGGTCAGACCGACGATGGTCTCCCAGCACCCGCGGCGTCCGCAGTTGCAGGGCGTCAGAGTCGGGTCGAGCGGCAGGTGCCCCACCTCGCCGGAGAAGCCGGAGTAGCCGCGCACGAGGCGTCCGTCGGCGACGATGCCGGCGCCGATGCCGACCTCGCCCGACAGGTACAGCAGGTCGCGGATGCCCTGGGGTGCCACGCGGTCGAACTCGGCCACCGCGGCGAGCTTGGCGTCGTTCTCCAGCCGGATCGGAGGGGCCTCCGGCCCGAGGCGCTCGCTCAGCTCGGCCACCAGCGGGACGCCGCGCCAGCCGAGGTTGGGGGCGAAGCGCAGGGTGCCGGTGTCGTAGTCGATGATGCCGGGCGGGGCGACCGTGATGCCGACGACGTGGGCGCCGGCCTCCCGCAGCGAGTCGACGGCCCGGGTGAGGTAGGCGGCCGCGCGGTCGAAGACGACGTCGAGGGCGAGGTGGGCCACGTCCAGGGGGACGACCGACTCGCGCACGACGGTGCCGGCCAGCGAGACGGCGGTGAGGGCCGCGTAGTCGACGCTCAGCTCGAGGCCGATGCCGGTCACATTGGCGCCGTCGAGGGTGACGGTCTGGCCGGGGCGGCCCACCGACCCGCCGCGGACGAGTTCGCCCTCGCGCACCAGGCCGCGGGCGGCGAGGTCGGCGATCAGGCTGGACGTGGTGGCCTTCGACAGGCCGGTCTCGCTGGCGAGCTGGGCGCGCGAGCGCCCGCCGTGGCCGCGCAGGTGGCGCAGCAGCAGCCCCATGTTCGCGGCCCGCATCTCCGCCTGGGCCACGCGTCCGCCCAGGATGCTGCCCGGCGAGGGCGGCAGGGCGGGACGCTTCAGCAACTCCTTGGCCACGCGCCCCTCCTCTCGTCTCCCCAAGTCTGGCACGGCTTTGGGGCATCGACGCCACCTAAGTTAATAAGGAAGTAATGCGAATCAATGGCGCCGTGGAGGTCCCGGCGCCGGGAGAGAGCGAGACGTCAATGAAGATCAGCCCTACGCGCGTGGCGGGCGCCCCAGGTGTCGCCGTCGCCTAGGGTGAAGGGGTGACCGAGACCAGACGACCCGACGCGCGGGCCGGCTCCGGCCCACGGCGTCCGGCGTCGCGGGTCTGGTGGCTGGTGTTCGTGGCCATCCTCGCGGCGCTCGGCATGCTGTGGGGCTGGATGAGCCAGCGGCCTCCCGAGGCGTACACGCCCGGCACCGTGCTCGCGCCCGCGCCGACGGCCTCCCCGACGCCCTCCATCCCGGAGATCGCGCGCCAGGAGGTGTGGACCTCCGACACCGAGCCGTCGGGGCAGTACCTCACCAACACGATCACCCTCGAGCCCGCGCTCGAAGCGCCGGCCGTGGTGGCGTACCGCCTCCAGGTGGAGGACACGACCGAGCTGGACGCCAACGAGGTGGCCCGCGAGGTGCAGGCCGTCTTCGACGACGAGCGCGGCTGGGCCGGGTACGGCAAGCGCACGTTCCGCCTCGTGACGGATGCCGACGCCGAGCTCACGATCTACGTGGCCTCGCCCGACACCACGAACGAGCTGTGCAAGCCCGCCGACGTGGAGTCGAAGTGGAACTGCCGGGTGGGCGATCGGGTCGTGCTCAACTCCGACCGGTGGAAGTACATGACGCCCACCTACGACGACCTCGGCGACTACCGCGCCTACCTCGTCAACCACGAGGTGGGGCACTTCCTGGGGCAGGGCCACGTGGGCTGCCCCCGGGAGGGCGCCGTCGCTCCCGTGATGATGCAGCAGAGCATCGACCTCGGCGGGTGCGTGCGCAACGCCTGGCCGCGGTCGGCCGACTGAACTCCCGCCCGGGGGGGGAGGGGTCGAGTGTGGCCGCTCCCTGCTTCCGCGCGGACGCCCTCGGCTAGCCTCGGTGCGTGATCACGCTGCTGTCCCCGGCCAAGTCGCTGGACTACGAATCGAAGCCCACCACGCGCAAGCACACCGAGCCGCGCCTCCTGGAGGAGTCCGAGGGGCTCATCGAGGTGTTGCGGACGCGCTCGGTCGCCGACCTCGCCTCGCTCATGCACATCTCGGACGAGCTCGCCGCCCTCAACGCGCAGCGGTACGCCGACTTTGCGCCCCCGTTCACGACGAAGAACGCCAAGCAGGCGTTGCTCGCGTTCGACGGCGATGTCTACCAGGGCATGGCGGCCGCCGAGCGGTTCGACGAGCGGGACTTCACCGAGGCCCAGAAGACGGTGCGGATCCTGTCGGGGCTGTACGGCGTGCTACGGCCCCTGGATCTGATGCAGCCCTACCGGCTGGAGATGGGTACCAAGCTTCGCACCGAGCGGGGGGCGAACCTGTATGCGTGGTGGGGCCACCGGATCTCGGAGGTGCTGCGCGATGACCTCGCGGAGTCGCCCGGCGCGGACGCCGTGGTCAACCTCGCCTCGGACGAGTACTTCCGCTCCGTGCGTCCCGACGTGCTGGGGGCCCGCATCATCTCGCCCCGCTTCGAGGACACCGACGCCCGCGGCACCCGCAAGATCGTGTCGTTCTTCGCCAAGCGGGCCCGCGGTGAGATGGCGGGCTGGATGGTGCGCAACCGCGTTCGGACGGTGGGCGCCCTGCGCGGCTTCGATGAGGCGGGCTACCGGTTCGACCAAACCGCCTCGACGCCGGACGTCCCGGTCTTCGTGCGCTCCTTCGAGGACCGCCCGGCCAACGCCGCGTAGGGCAGGCCGCTAGGGGCGTGGGGCCGGGGTTGGCCTACGCGGGTGGGTGGGGTGAAGACGGGGTGTCCGTCGTGGGCGATGTGGACGGTCCATCGGGTGGGTGGGGAGCTGTGGTCGAAGAACCGGTGGGGTTCGACGGTGCCGTGGTGGTGGGGGCACAGGATCACCATGTTGCCCAAGGCGGTTTCGCCGCCCAGCCACCAGGGGAGGATGTGGTGCGCTTCACACCCCGAGGCTGGCACCCGGCAGCCCGGGAACGCACACCGCTTGTCGCGGGCCTCGAGGGCTTTGCGGATGGCGGGGGTGACGAGGCGTTGGTCGCGGCCGACGTCGAGGGGCTGGCTGGCCGAGCCGAGCACGATCGGCACGATGGTGGCGTCGCACGCCAACCGGCGCAGTTCGCCGGCGGTGACCTGCTCGCCGCTGGCCAGCACCCCGGCCTGCTCGACCCGGTTCAGGACGTCGTCGTAGGACAGGGTGACCACCACGGTCGGCTTCCCAGGCGGGCCGGTCCGGGTGGCGAATCTTGCCGAAGCCCCGGCCTGGGACGAGGACACTTCCGCAGACTCAGGGAACCCAGGTCGGGTAGCTGAGCTCATCGAGTGCGCGCTGGACCCTTCGACACGCTCAGGGGCCCGGTGCCCTTCGGCGGGTTCACCGAACCGGGCCGGCTCAGGGGACCGGGCGGGCCTGGGAGCGCGACCAGCAACGAGGGCGATGAGGCCGTCGGCGGTGCGCTGC